>NZ_UFQQ01000012.1 GCF_900218015.1 Rhodopseudomonas pentothenatexigens
TGTGAATGTTCATCCGGTCCCTCCCTGGATACTGAAGCATCGCAACCTCAGCATCCCCGGTCCGGACCGGATGGACAACCTAATGAAAGCTCACACCTAGAGCGGTTCATCGTTTGATTGAAATGATCCGACCTTTCCGAAGGCACTGAGTCCTCATCCTGAGGAGCCCGGCGAAGCCGGGCGTCTCGAAGGATGGAACAACGCATTGCCTGCGTCACATGGTTCGAGACGGCGCTACGCGCCTCCTCACCATGAGGTTGCGCGCGTGGCAGGAGGTGCGGATCAGCTCTGATTCGATGAAAAACAGAACTGCTCTAATCTGTTTCAGCTGTTCTTTCTGGTTCAGGGATCGGTGGTGCAGCGGATCTTTCCGCAGGCCCTGCTGATCGCCGCCCTGTCGGTGGCCGTAGTGTGGGCGCATCACGCCTATCCGGGCCTCGTCTCCGACTTCAACAGCGCGCCGTTCACGGTGCTCGGCATCGCGCTGTCGATCTTCATGGGTTTCCGCAACAACGCCTGTTACGACCGCTGGTGGGAAGCTCGCCGGCATTGGGGCGAACTGATCTGCCTGAGCCGCAATCTGGCGCGGCAGACGCAGATCCTGCCCTGCTCCGGCGAAGATCCAGAGCGCAGCCGGCGCAAGCTGCTGAGGTTGGCGATGGCATTCGCCCAGGCACTGGTGCTGCATCTTCGCCCCGGAAGCGACACCACCAAGGTGACGCGCCACCTCACCGCCGGAACCCGCGCGCGCTACGAGGCCAGCCGCAACGCGCCCGAAGTGATCCTCTCGGCGATGCAGACCGAACTGGCGGCGCTTCATCGCAGCGGCGAGCTGCGCGACATCCCGTTCCAGATCATCGATCGCACCGTCGGCCAGATGGCGATGGTGCAGGCCGCGTGCGAACGCATCCGTTCGACGCCGGTGCCGTTCGGCTATTCTCTGCTGTTGCACCGAACCGCTTATGTGTTCTGCTTCCTGCTGCCGTTCGGCTTCGCCAACACCCTCGGCTGGCTGACGCCGTTCGCCACGGCGCTGGCGGCCTACACCTTCTTCGGCCTCGACGCGCTCGGCTCCGAGCTGGAAGAACCGTTCGGCCAGTTGCCCAACGATCTGCCGATCGCTGCGCTGGCCGACACGATTGAAATCAATCTGCGCGAAGCGCTCGGCGAAACCGATCTGCCGCCGTTGCCGAAGCCGATCGACCACATCCTGGTGTGAGCCGTCGCAAGCCAGAGCGGTTCATCGTTTGATTGAAACGATCCGACCTTTCCGAAGGCACTGAGTCCTCATCCAGAGGAGCCCGGCGAAGCCGGGCGTCTCGAAGGATGGGGCAACGCATTCCCTGCGTCACATGGTTCGAGACGGCGCTACGCGCCTCCTCACCATGAGGTTGTGCGTGTGTCACGCGGTGCAGATCAGCTCTGATTCTATAAAAAGCAGAACTGCTCTAAGCGCCTTCAGCGCAGCACGATCGTCCCTGAGCGCCCGACCATCTTGGCGAGCTGCTTGAACCGGCTGCCGACGCGGTCGGCGACCAGATCGACCAGGCTGTGCTCGAACACCAGCATCAGCTTGCGGCCCTCGGTGCGGAAATGCGTCGCCGGGAGCACGCCCGGCCGCGCCGCGCTGATCAGATGCGCCACCCGGAACGCCGCGCCGAGCAGCCGGGCACGTTCGTCGAGCGCTTCGGTCACCAATTCGCGCGCCGACATCGGCGGCTCGTTCTGTTCACTGAAGCCGGCGTAGCGGTAGTACACCGACAGCCCCATGAAGGCGCGGTCGCGATGGGTGACGTCGCCGAAATTGGCGTTGGCGATCAGCGACAATGTCTGCTCGCCGCGATGATCGGGATGCACCCGCCAGCCGACGTCCGACATCAGGCAGGCCGCACGGCGCAGCCGGCGATCCTCGTCGGTCTCGCGCACCTTGACCACCCGGAACAGCCGATCGGTCCATTCGATCAGCTCTTCGGCGTGACGCGCCGACCGCGACAGCAGCAGGTTCAGGTTCTGCGCGGCGCACAGCAGCCCGTCCTTGGCGCGCTCGGCCGGCGGAAGTTGTTCGTACAGCAGTCCCTCGCGCACGCCGTAGGTCGAGAACACGATCGTCTTCGGCTTGGCGATGCGGATGACGTATTCGAGCACGAGCGCCGCATAAGCCAGCAGCGGCCGCCGTGCATCGGCGACGACCTCGATGTCGGCGAGCTGATTGGCGGCCGCCAGGACGCGCAGCCGCTGCGCGAACCGCAACGCCTCCGCCGCAGAGATCGAGTAACCGTGCATCACCTTGAGCGAATGGCCGCTCTGGATGATGTGGATGCGCGCGAGCGCTCGCCAGGTTCCGCCGACTGCGTAGAACGTGCGGCCGCGGGCGGTCTTCAGCGGCCCCGCCTCGGACAGTAATTGCTGAGCGATCCGCTCGGCGCGTTTCAGCGATCTCTGCGAAGCGTCCTGCAGAGCCAGACTGCCCAGCGGCAGCGTCACGCCCTTCCGCACCGCATTGCCGCGGACGTCGATCAGTTCGAGCGAGCCGCCGCCGAGATCACCGACGACGCCGTTCGGCTTGTGCACGCCGGAGATCACTCCGAGCGCCGACAGCTTGGCTTCGCGCGGTCCCGACAGGATTTCGATGGTGACGCCGCAGATCCGCTCCGCCTCGGCGATGAAATCAGGGCCGTTCTTGGCGTCGCGGCACGCGGCGGTGGCGATCGCGAACACCTTGCCGACCTTCATCACCCGGATCAGCGCGCGAAACCGCTTGAGGGCCACCAGCGCCTTTGCGACGGCGTCTTCGGTCAGGAGCCCGGTGGTCTGGACCTCGCGTCCGAGCCCGCACAGCGCCTTCTCGTTGAACACCGTGACCAGGCTGCGCGCCAGCGCCTCGTACACCACGAGGCGCACGGAATTCGAACCGATGTCGATGACGGCGACGCTGGGTTCGCGCCTGCGCGGCTGCTTGCTCAACGTCGAGGTCCCTTAGGAAGACTGCTGGGACTGCTGGCGCTCGGCGCGCCGGGTGAGCCGGCGGGGCGAGGATTGCTGGAGCGACTTGCCACGGCCGGACAGACTCGGATTGGTCATGAAGTAGTTGTGGACGTTGAAGGGCTCCTCGCCCTTGGCGGCTTTCATACGCGTCGACGATCCGTCCGGCAACAACCGCCAGCTCTGCTCGGTATCCTTCAGGTTGGCGACCATGATCTGTTCCAGCACCTGCTGATGCACGGTCGGGTTCAGCATCGGGCACAGCACTTCGACCCGGCGGTCGAGATTGCGCGGCATCATGTCGGCCGAGGAGATGTACACCGCCGCCTTGGCGCTGGGCAGGCCGTAGCCGTTGCCGAAGCAGTAGATGCGGCCGTGCTCGAGGAACCGGCCGATGATCGATTTCACCCGGATGTTATCGGACAGGCCGGGCACCCCCGGCCGCAGGCAGCAGATGCCGCGTACCACGAGTTCGACCGTCACCCCGGCGCGCGAGGCCTCGTACAGCGCATCGATGATGTCCGGATCGACCAGCGCATTCATCTTCAGCCAGATCGCCGCCGGCTTGCCGTGCTTGGCGAACGTGGTCTCGCCGCGAATGTGCTCCAGCATGGTCTTGCGCAGCGTGATCGGCGACACCGCCATCTTTTCGATGTCGCTCGGCTCGGCGTAGCCGGTGATGTAATTGAACACCCGCGCGGCGTCGCGGCCGAGGATCGGATCCGAGGTGAAGTACGACAGGTCGGTATAAATACGTGCCGTCACCGGATGGTAGTTGCCAGTGCCGGTGTGGATGTAGGTGGTCAGGCTGCCGCCCTCGCGGCGGACCACCAGCGACAGCTTGGCGTGGGTCTTGAGCTGCAGGAAGCCGTACACCACCTGCACGCCGGCGCGCTCGAGGTCGCGGGCCCAGCGGATATTGGCCTCCTCGTCGAACCGCGCTTTCAGTTCGACCAGCGCGGTGACCGACTTGCCGGCCTCGGCGGCTTCGGCCAGCGCCCGCACGATCGGCGAGTTGTTCGAGGTGCGGTACAGCGTCTGCTTGATCGCGACCACGTCGGGATCGCGCGCCGCCTGCTGCAGGAACTGGACGACGACGTCGAACGATTCATAGGGGTGATGGACGATCAGGTCCTTCTGCCGGATCGCCGCGAAGATGTCGCCACCATGGTCGCGGACCCGCTCCGGATGCCGCGGCACGTAGGGCACGAATTCGAGGTCGGGACGATCGACCCGGGTGAGCTGGGACAGCTCGTTCATCGCCAGCACGCCGTCGACCAGGAACACTTCGTCGTCGGCAGCGCCGAGCGCGCGCTGCACGAACACCCGCAGCTCTTCGGGCATCGCGGAATCAACTTCCAGCCGGATCACCGAACCGCGGCGGCGCCGCTTCAGCGCGGTCTCGAACAGCCGGACCAGATCCTCGGCCTCTTCCTCGATTTCCAGTTCGCTGTCGCGGATGATCCGGAACGAGCCCTGCCCCTTGACGTGGTAGCCCGGGAACAGCCGCCCGATGAACAGCGAGGTCGCCTGCTCCAGCGTCATCACCCGGACGGTCTGGTCGCGCCCATTCCCGGGCAGACGGATGAAACGGTCGATCCGCGCCGGCATCCGGATCAACGCATTCATCGGCCGGCCGTCGGTGACGCGAGCGAGCTGCAGGCCGATGGTGAAGCCCAAACTCGGAATGAACGGAAACGGATGCGCCGGGTCGATCGCCAGCGGGGTCAGCAGCGGGAAGATGTTATGGAGGAAATGATCCTCGATCCAGGCGCGCTCGGCCTTGGTGGCGTCCTTGCCGTCCAATAGCACGATACCATCGTCCGCCAGCACCCCGCGCAGGTCGCGCCAGATCGCCTGCTGGTCGCTGGCGAGCTTCGAAACGGCCTCGTTGATCAGCGCAAGCTGCTCCGACGGCGTCAAACCATCCGGGCTGCGCTCGGTAATACCCTCGCGGATCTGCGCCTTGATGCCCGCGACGCGGACCATGAAAAATTCGTCGAGATTGTTCGCCGAGATCGACAGAAACCGCACCCGCTCCAGCACCGGATGGTGCGCATTGACCGATTCTTCGAGCACCCGACGGTTGAAGTGCAGCCACGACAGCTCGCGATTGATGAATCGCTCGGGGCCCGCGGCGATCATCGACGCCGGTTCGGCCTCGCCCTTTTTTTCTTCAATAGCAATCACTTGCTCGGAGTCCATGAGGAATCGATCCAGTCCGGGATGGGCGCGCTGCGGCCGCAGCGCGGCAAGACAATGCGGACGCTACACGACGTTTCCATGACATTGAGAAGCGAGCCGCCGCGGCCGTCAAGCCGCCCGCCGCGGCCGCGGTCAGTCGGCGCGCAGCACTTCTGATGCGAGTGCCCTGGTCACGGGGCGCCCCAGCCGCAGCGCCATGGTGTCGAGCTTCTCCACCGCCTGGCGGGCGGCGACGAACGAACGGTCGATCCGGTTGGCCAGATAGCCGACCAGCCCGGCGTCGATGCACATCTGCCGGTCGGCGCAGAACTTGACGATCAGCGCCCGAAACAGCGCGTCGTCCGGCGGCAGCAGCGACACCACGGGCACGGCCCGCAGCCGCGAGCGCAGGTCGCGCAATTCGACCGCAAACGCCGAGGGTGCCAGCCGTCCGGTGAACAGCACATAGGCATCGTCTTCCCGGGCCAGATTGATCAGGTGAAACAGCGCCCGCTCGTCGAAGCTGCCCGGCACCAGATCCTCGACCACCAGCGCCCCGGTCGCCAGCGCCCCGGGCACGGCGGACGCGCTCAACGCCTGCGCCGCCGTCGACCGCGCCCCCGCGAGCTCGGCCCAGATCGCCGCCAGATGGCTCTTGCCGCTGCCCTCCGGCCCCACCAGCATCATGATGCGGTTGGGCCAGTCCGGCCAGCTCTCGATCAGCGACAGCGCAGCGGTATTGGCCGAGCCTTCGAGGAAATCCTCGCGCGACAGGCTTTCGGCATGCGGCAGGTCGAGGGCCAATTGTCGGGGTTCAACGCGAACTGCCACGGGGCGCTCCATGCCGGCCCGAAAACGCGGCCGGCCGACGCGGTCAACGGCCGGGCTCGATCGTGCTCATGTGCCGCATCCACTCGACGAGATAGAAGGAGACCGAAAGCAAGGTCAAGACGGTCACCGCCCCCATCAGCAACAGGTCGTAAGGCGCCGGCTCGAAGCCGAACGCGAGCGCGCCGAGCACCAGCGCCGCAAACGACACCTGCGCCACCGTGTTCAATTTCGACACCATCAGCGGCTTCATCGGGATCGGCCGGCCGAACACCCAGGAGATCAGCACCGCGCCGACGATCATGATGTCGCGCGACACAACCAGGATGACCAGCCAGCGCGGGATCGCGCCCCAGATCCCGAGCGAAACGTAGATCGAGACCAGCAGCGCCTTGTCGGCGAGCGGATCGAGCAGCGCACCGAGTTCGCTCGCCATGTTGAACCGCTTGGCCAGAAAACCGTCGACCGCATCGCTGACACCGGCCACCACGAACACCGCGAAGGCGATCGCCATTTCGTTCGACGCAATCGCCCAGACCACGACCGGCACCAGCAGGATGCGGCAGAGCGTAATGATGTTCGGAATGCTCACGCGACGTTCCCGAGTTCCGGCCCAAATCCGCCGCATAATCTCGACTTTCGTCGGTGGCGCGGGCTGGTTTTCTACATAGACCATGCTGGGTCCCCTTGCGAGCCATTGCACGCTGGCGGAATCCGACGTAACCACCCCAAAACATCGGCCGGGCGCGGACAAGCGGGACTTAGGTCTAGCGTCGACGCCCCCGGTGGATCGAGGGCGGCTTCGCCAAGGCGACGTCGCTTGGGGTGCCGCACAGCATTGATTGGAAAACCGGGCATGACCGAGCGGAAGCACGGCCTCACCTACGCCGACTCCGGCGTCGACATCGACGCCGGCAACCGGCTCGTCGATCTGCTCAAGCCGATGGTGCGCGCCACCGCGCGCGCCGGCGCCGATTCCGAGATCGGCGGCTTCGGTGGTTTGTTCGATCTGAAGGCGGCTGGGTTCAAGGATCCGGTGCTGGTGGCGGCGACCGACGGCGTCGGCACCAAGATCAAGGTCGCGATCGACGCCGGCCTGCATGCGGGGATCGGCATCGACCTGGTGGCGATGTCGGTCAACGATCTCGTCGTGCAGGGCGCCGAGCCGCTGTTCTTTCTCGATTACTTCGCCTGCGGCAAGCTCGATCCGGACGCGGCCGCCGAAATCGTCGCCGGCGTGGCGGAAGCCTGCCGCGAGTCCGGGTGCGCATTGATCGGCGGCGAGACCGCCGAAATGCCCGGCCTGTACAAGGACGGCGACTACGACCTCGCCGGCTTCGCGGTCGGCGCCGCCGAGCGCGGCACGTTGCTGCCGTCGAAGGACATCGCCGAGGGCGATGCTGTGATCGGGCTGGCGTCGTCCGGCGTGCATTCCAACGGCTTCTCGCTGGTCCGCAAGATCGTCGAGAAGTCCGGCCTGCCCTATGACGCCCAGGCGCCGTTCTCGCCGGTGATGACGCTCGGCGGTGCGCTGCTGGCCCCGACCAAGCTCTATGTGAAGTCGTGCCTGCAGGCGATCCGCGACACCGGCGCGGTCAAGGGCCTCGCCCACATCACCGGCGGCGGCTTCACCGAGAACATCCCGCGCGTGCTGCCGAAGCATCTCGGCGTCGGCATCGACCTGCCGCGGATTCCGGTACTACCAGTGTTCAAATGGCTCGCCGAGCAAGGCGGGATCGCCGAACTCGAGCTGCTGCGCACTTTCAACTGCGGCATCGGCATGGTGGTCATCGTCAAGGCCGATGCGGTCGATCAGGTCACCGAGAGCCTGACCACGAGCGGCGAAAGCGTGCACCTGCTCGGCCAGGTGATCGCCGCCAAGGGCGACCAGCGCGTCGTCTATGACGGCCACCTCGACCTCACCCGGTGAGCCGATGAAACGGCGCGTTGCAATCCTGATTTCCGGGCGCGGCTCGAACATGGCCGCACTGATCGAAGCCGCCGCCGAGGACGGATTCCCGGCCGAGATCGCGGTGGTGATCTCCAACGTCGCGACCGCCGGGGGGCTGGCGATCGCCGAGCGCAGCGGCATCGCCACCGCGGTGATCGAAAGCAGGCCGTTCGGCAAGGACCGCGCCGGCTTCGAAGCCAAGCTGCAGGGCGAACTCGATGCGCACGGGGTCGAACTGATCTGCCTCGGCGGTTTCATGCGGCTGTTCACGGCCGAATTCGCACAACGCTGGTACGGCCGGATGCTGAACATCCATCCGTCGCTGCTACCGTCGTTTCCCGGGCTCGATCCGCACGGTCAGGCGCTACGCGCCGGCGTCAAGATTTCAGGCGCCACCGTGCATTTCGTGACGCCGGACACCGATGCAGGACCGATCGTGGTGCAGGGCGCGGTTCCTGTCGCGGACGACGACACGCCCGAAACCTTGGCTGCGCGTGTACTCGCCGTCGAGCACCGGATCTATCCCGAAGCGCTACGGATGCTGGCGGCCGGCCTGCTGCGGTTCGACGGCGATCTGTGCAGGTCGGTCACCTCGGCTGCGCCCGAGCGTTCACTCATCGTCCCCGCGGCGGAGTGACAGGCTGCACAGAGTTCCCCCGGCTTGCCGACCGGGGGTCGTAGGAAAAGCCCTGCGAACTCAGGAGATCTTCAGGTTCTCCGCCGACGTCCGGCCGCGGTTCTCGACCAGATCGTACTCGATCGCCTGGTTCTCATTGAGTGTGCTCAGCCCCGCACGCTCGACCGCAGAAATATGCACGAAGACGTCCTTGTCGCCGGTGGTCGGACGAATGAAGCCGTACCCCTTTGTGGGGTTGAACCACTTGACGGTGCCCTTTTGCATCGCCTGTCTCCCGATCTAGATACAAAAAAGACGCGGCACGCTGCCCGCGTGCCACGCCACAAACGGCGAACCCAATGCGTTATCGTTTTCCCAGTCGCGAAACATGAAGCCGAAGGGCCAGATCCGATTGCGCATCAATTGCAACACGATTTTTGTGGTATAGCAAGTCTTGCGCGATCTTCCCGACAGCTCGCCGCGTAGTACGTAGCTGCGCCGATCAGTCCGGCGTCGCACTCTCCGCCTCGCAGCGGACTTGCTAGTTACGGCCCGGCGTTCCGGAACCCGCTGCTGCTCGACGAGTCATCTGCTCACAATCTGCGCACCGACGGTCCTATGCTGCAGCGCCGAACCGCGCCACAAGTGCGGCGCGGATGCGACAATTTAGGACAAATTGAACCGTGGCCACCTCGACCAAGCTTCGCTAAGCTGCCGCCTGAATCGGCGGCGCCGGTTCCAATGCAGAAACCAATCACCAAGGAGCCGATCCGATTTTGGCGAACGATCTGCAAACAACCTCATCTCCGGTCCGCAATCGGGTGCTGTCTCAACTCGCGCCGGACGATTTCGAGGCGTTGAAACCGTTGTTGCGACCGATCGAGTTCCGCGGCCGCGCCGTGTTGCAGGAAGCCAATCGGCGCGTGGAGTACGTTCACTTCATCGAAGACGGTCTGGTGTCGCATCTGTCGGGCTCCCGCACCGATTTCGTCGAAACCGCCATGGTCGGCTATTTCGGCTATGTCGGCGTTCCGCTGGTGCTCGGTACCGACGTGTCGTCGCAGCGGTCGGTGGTGTGCATGCCCGGCACGGCTCTCCGGATCGACGCCGATGATCTGGCGCGGGTGCTCGCCGATCGGCCGAGAATTCGCGAAGAGATGCTGCGCTATGTGCCGGCCCTGATCGCGCAAAACACCCAGAGCGTGCTGTGCGCCGCCCGTCACGAGATCAATCAGCGCCTGGCGCGCTGGCTGCTGCTGGCGAATGACCGGATCCAGAGCGACGTTCTGTACGTCACGCACGAACTGCTGGCCGCCAGCATGGGCGTCCGCCGTGCCAGCATCACCAACGCGCTGCTGCAGCTCGAAGCCGACGGCGTCGTGGAAAAGCGACGCGGCGCGGTGCGTATCGTCGATCGGCCGGCTCTGGAGAACCGCACCTGCGATTGCTACCATATCGTGCGCGACGCCTATGATCGCACCCGCGTGCCGGAATGCGACGGTCATCACCACGATCCAGGCCACGGCATGATCGCCGGCACCGCCTGACGACCGCCCGCCGTCCAGAGTCCTCACGAAACCGGGCCGCGCCGCGGCCCGCGTGACTTGCGCAGGACGGGCCTTGACGCCTCACGCAACCCCCTGCCCTGCGGATCGGCGCTTGCGCCACAGCGATCCTGCAACCAGCACCACCGCGGCGCCGGCCAGCGCGAACAGATCTTCTCCGACCCTGACGCTCGTCGCCAGATCGGTGTACAGACCGATCAGGCCGAACAGAGCGTCGAGCTGGGCGCCGAGCGGCGCATCGAGCTGGTGAACGAATGGAAGCGTAGCCGGATCGGTCGCGATCACCTGCCCGGCGATCCAGCCGAGCAGCGCTGCGCCGGCCCATACCAGGATCGGCAACTTCTCCAGGACCATCAGGATCAGCGCGGCTCCCGCCACGATCAGTGGTACGCTCATCGCAAGTCCCAGGATCAGCAGCGGGACGTCGCCATCCGCGGCCGCGGCCACTGCGATGACGTTGTCGAGGCTCATGATGACGTCGGCGACGACGACGATCTGCACCGCGCGCAGGAGATGCGATGCGGCTTGGACGCTGTCTTCGTCTTCGGTCTCGGGCACCACCAGCTTCGCGGCGATCACCAGCAGCGCCAGTCCTCCGGCCAGCTTGAGATACGGCCATTCCATCAGGGTGGCGACGATGCCGGTGAAGACGATGCGCAGCAGAACGGCGGCGCCGGCGCCGAGCACCATGCCCCACAGCCGGTGCTGCGGCTTCAACCCGCGGCAAGCGAGCGCAATCACCAGCGCGTTGTCGCCCGACAACAGCACGTTGATCCAGATGATCTTTGCGACGGAGATCCAGAATTCGGGCTGCTGAACGTCGGCCTTGAACTGCGCGACGACCGACCAGAAGGTCGCGGGATCGAAGACGTGCAGCACCCAGTCCACTGTCTTTTCCCGATTTCGCCGAGGCCTCCCGACCGCCGAGTTCGGCGACCGGGAAGCTTCGACGCCGTAATGCTTATCCGACGATTTCGTTGCCGGAGAAGAACTGCGCGATCTCGATCTTGGCGGTTTCCGCAGCGTCCGAGCCGTGCACCGAGTTCTCGCCGATCGACTTGGCGTGCAGCTTACGGATCGTGCCGTCAGCCGCCTTCGACGGATCGGTGGCGCCCATCACGTCGCGATACTTGGCGATCGCGCCCTCGCCTTCGAGCACCTGAACCACCACCGGGCCGGAGGTCATGAAGTCGACCAGTTCGCCGAAGAACGGGCGCTCCTTGTGCACCGCATAGAAGGTCTCCGCCTGCTCGCGGGTCATGCGGATGCGCTTCTGGGCCACGATCCGCAGACCGGCCTGTTCGATCAGCGCGTTGATCGCGCCGGTGATGTTGCGCTCGGTCGCATCGGGCTTGAGAATCGAGAAAGTCCGTTCGATCGCCATGGAAGGTCCTTGACAGCTTAGGGTGGGAGAAGTTGCCGGGCTTATATCGACGCCGTCGCGCTCGGGCAAGCTGCGGCTCCAGATTCATCGGCCGCCCCTGCTCCGGCCGGTTGCCTTTGCGGCCCGACCCGGCCAAAACGCGCCATGCTCACGCTCACCGACATTTCGATCCGGCTCGCCGGACGGCTGTTGATCGACCAGAGTTCGGTCCAGATCGCCCCCGGCGCGCGCGTCGGCTTCATCGGCCGTAACGGCGCCGGCAAATCGACCCTGTTTCGCGCCATCCGCGGCGAACTCGCCACCGAGACCGGCCGCATCACCCTGCCCCCGCGCTGGCGGATCGGCAGCCTCGCCCAGGAGGCACCGAACGGGCCCGAGACGCTGCTGGAGGTGGTGCTGGCTGCAGACGTCGAACGCGCCGCGCTGCTGCAAGAGGCGGAGACCGCACAAGATCCGCACCGCATCGCCGATATCCAGACCCGTCTGGTGGATATCGATGCGCACTCGGCGCCGGCGCGTGCCAGCGCCATCCTCGGCGGCCTCGGCTTCTCGGCCGCCGACCAGGCCCGCTCCTGCTCGGAGTTCTCCGGCGGGTGGCGGATGCGGGTCGCGCTGGCGGCGACGCTGTTCGCCGCGCCCGACCTGCTGCTGCTCGACGAGCCGACCAACTACCTCGACCTCGAAGGGACGCTGTGGCTCGAGGATCATCTCGCCAACTATCCGCGGACCGTGATCGTGATCAGCCATGATCGCGACCTGCTCGACACCTCGGTCAACGAGATCCTGCATCTCGACCGCGGCCGGCTGGTGCATTTCCGCGGCACCTACTCGGCTTACGCCGAATTCCGCGCCAACAAGCTGGCGCTGGACGCCAAGAACGCCAAGCGCGATGAAGCGCGGCGCGCGCATCTGCAGGACTTCATCAACCGCTTCAAGGCGAAGGCGACCAAGGCGCGGCAGGCGCAATCGCGCGTCAAAATGCTGGAGAAGATGAAGCCGACCGCGCCGCTGGTCGCCGACGATACTCCCGAGATCAATTTCCCGGCTCCCGAGAGGACGTTGTCGCCGCCGATCATCGCAGCCGACAACGTGGCGGTCGGTTACGATCCGAAGCATCCGGTGCTCCGGCACGTCACCTTGCGTATCGATCCCGACGATCGGATTGCGCTGCTCGGCGCCAACGGCAACGGCAAATCGACGCTGGTCAAGCTGCTGGCGAACCGGCTGGCGCCGTTCTCGGGATCGGTGACCCGGGCGGACAAGCTGTCGATCGCTTACTTCGCACAGCATCAGCTCGACGAGCTGAACGAGGACGGCTCGACCTACGATCACGTCCGCAGGCTGATGCCGGATGCGCCGGAAAGCAAAATCAGAGCGCGCGCCGGCGCCATGGGCTTCTCCGGCAAGGCGGCCGACACCCTGGTCAAGAGCCTGTCCGGCGGCGAGAAGGCGCGACTGCTGCTCGGCCTCGCCACCTTCTTCGGCCCGAACATGATCATCCTCGACGAGCCGACCAACCACCTCGACATCGACAGCCGTGCTGCGCTGGCGGAAGCGATCAACGACTATCCCGGCGCGGTGATCATGGTGTCGCACGACCGCTACCTGATCGACGCCTGTGCCGACCGGTTGTGGGTGGTGGCCGATCACAAGGTGAAGCCGTTCGACGGCGACCTCGACGAGTATCGTCGAGCGGTGCTGTCGTCTCGCGGCGGCCGAAGTACGTCGGCGGAGCCGAAGGAACGCAAGGCCGATGATGGCGCCGCCAGGGCGTCGGCACCGCGCGCCAGGAAGACGATTTCGCTGAAGCAACAGATTGCAGATGCCGAAGCGGAGATCGATCGCATCACCGCGATCATCGAGAAAATCGATGCGGCGCTGGCGATTCCGGACCTCTTTACCCGCGATCCGAAACAGGCCGCTCAGCTCAGCACGGCCCGCGCCAACGCGCAGACTGCCCTGCAGGCGGCTGAAGAGAAGTGGCTGGAAGCGAGCGCGGCGCAGGACGCCGCGCAGAGTTGAACGCCGCTACAGCAGTTCTATTCTTATCTTAGAGCACTTCTGTTTTTCATCGAATCAGAGCTGATCCGCACCTCCCGCCACACGCACGGCCTCATGGTGAGGAGGCGCGTAGCGCCGTCTCGAACCATGTGACGCAGGCAATGCGTTGTTCCATCCTTCGAGACGCCCGGCTTCGCCGGGCTCCTCAGGATGAGGACGCAGTGCCTTCGGAAAGGTCGGATCGTTTCAATCAAACGATGAACCGCTCTAATAGAATCGCCAATGCGCTTCGGAGTGCTCACCACAGGCACAACCTCATGGTGAGGAGGCGCAAAGCGCCGTCTCGAACCATGTAACGCAGGCAACGCGTTGCCCCATCCTTCGAGACGCCCGGCTTCGCCGGGCTCCTCAGGATGAGGACTCAGCGCCTTCGGAAAGGTCGGGTCGTTTCAATCGAACGATGAACCGCTCTAGGACCCTTGGAAAAGGCCAAGTCCGCTTCAATCAATCGATGGAGCGCGCTAACCCGATTGAGCGCTGCGGCGCTTACCTCGCGCCGGCCTGCGCTCCGGCGCAGCCTCCTGGACGCGCTCGATCGAGGTCAACCGGCCTGCGGTGAAGGCGTAAATGCCGGGACGGGGGCCGCGATTGTAGGTCAGAACAGTCGACCGGTCGCCGCGTTCGTTGGTCGAGAGACTGACGTGATCCGGCGCCCCCAGGCCGCGCGCAACGTCGCATTCGGTGTGGCCGAGAGCGACCGTTCCGCCTTGGGAAAGAGGCGCTACCTGACCGTCCTGCGGTGCATTGGGGTCACCCGGCGCAGGCGCCATGCCGGGGCAGCGGCCGTCGGCACTGATGAGATCGTCCGGGGTGATCGGCTTGTCCGGCGTGAGAGGCGGCGTCTCGATCGAAATGTTCTTGATGAACACTCGGCCCGGCTTCGAGAACCATTCGGCATCGCGCGACAGGAATTCCGGTGTGCCGGAACAGCCTGCGAGCAGGGTCGTGGTGAGGGCCAGCGTGATGAACAGCGGCCGCACGGAAAACTTCTGATACACGATCGATCGCGCCCCGATAGAGATCTTAAGCACTTGTCCAATCATCGATTTACGGCGTCACCGTGACCGTCCAACCGCAACCTTCAGAGAGGCGCTGATAGCGGCCACGGCCGGGCTAGTCCCGCCGCTGCCAGCGGCCGTTCTCGTCGGCCTGCCAGTAGGTGACTTCGAACGCAAGAGCCCTGCACTGCTTCCAGGTTGCGCGGGCCATCGCCACCGCTTCGTCATCGTCTCCGTTGAACAGCAACACCATCCGTTCGTAGCTGTCGGCATCGTCCGGCAGTGCGGCATTGTCGACCAGGAACCTGACCTTGGCGCCGTTCGGATTGCCCTCGCCCGCGGTCAGCAGGATCGGCTGATGCGCCGCATCCGCCACACGCCAGGTGGCATGCGGCAGAAACGAATCGTCACGATACGTCCACAGATGCGAATCGAGCGCATCGGTTCGCTCCTCCGAAGTCGACTGCACCACCACCCGCCAGCCGCGCGCGAGTGATTTCTCGAGCAGCGGCGGCAGGACCTGCTCGATGGTCCTGCCCTGGAGGTGATAGAACAGCACTTCGGTCATCGCGAGCCGATCACTTCTTGGCTTCGTAGTACTCCGCCACGAGCTGATTGAGCAGCCGCACGCCGTAGCCCGAGCCCCAGCTCTGATTGATATCGTTCTTCGGCGCGCCCATCGCGGTGCCGGCGATATCGAGATGCGCCCAGGGCGTTCCATCGACAAAGCGCTGCAGGAACTGCGCCGCGGTGATCGAGCCGCCGTTGCGCGATCCGGTGTTCTTCATGTCGGCGAACTGGGAGTCGATCTGCTTGTCGTATTCCGGGCCGAGCGGCATTCGCCACACCTTCTCGCCGGTGGCCTCGCCGACGGTGGTCAGCCGCTCGGCGAGCTGATCGTTGTTGGAGAACAGCCCGGCATATTCGGTGCCGAGCGCCACCATGATGGCGCCGGTCAGCGTCGCCAGATCGACCATGAATTTCGGCTTGTGCTTCTGCGCCACGTACCAGAGCACATCGGCGAGCACCAGGCGGCCTTCGGCGTCGGTGTTGATGATCTCGATGGTCTGACCCGACATCGAGGTGACGATGTCGCCGGGGCGCTGCGCGTTCCCGTCCGGCATGTTCTCGACCAGACCGATCGCGCCGACCACGTTGACCTTGGCCTTGCGTGCGGCGAGCGCGTGCATCAGGCCGACGACGCAGGCCGCGCCGCCCATGTCGCCCTTCATGTCTTCCATGCTGGCCGACGGCTTGATCGAGATGCCGCCGGTGTCGAAGCAGACGCCCTTGCCGACGAAGGCGAGCGGCTGCTCGTTCTTCTTGCCGCCGTTCCAGCGCATGATCACGGTGCGGCCGGGATGCGCCGAGCCCTGCGACACGCCGAGCAGCGCGCCCATCTTGAGCTGGGTCATCGCCTTGACGTCGAGGATCTGCACTTCGACGCCGAGCTTTTTGAGCTGCGCCGCACGCTTGGCGAACTCCTCCGGGTACAAGACGTTCGGCGGCTCGTTGACGAGTTCGCGCGCCAGGATCACGCCGTCGACGACATGGCCGTCGGGGGTGAACGCCTTCTTCGCCGCCGCCGGATCGGCCACCGCGATCGAGACGCTGGCATTGACCGAACCCGCCTCGTCGTCCTTCTTCTTGGTCTTGTAGCGGTCGAACTTGTAGGCGCGCAGCCGGATTCCCGATGCGAGCGCAGCCGCCTGCTCCGGCTTCATCGCACCGCCGGGCAGTTCACCGATCACGGTCACGGTCTGATCGCCGGCGCCGATCTTGCCGGCCACCGCGCCCCCGAGCTTCAGCAGATCGTAGTCCTTGATCGCCGTGGCTTTGCCGGCGCCGACCACGATCAGCCGGTCGACCTTGAGCCCCTCCGGCGCCAGCAGATCGAGCGCGGAACCGGACTTGCCTTTGAACTGGCTGGCGGCGGCTGCCCGCTTCACGGTGGCGATCGCCACACCCAAGGCCTTGGTCGCCGTCGCGCCGAACTTCAGAGCGTCGTCGCAGAACACGATCAACGTGCCGCGCGCAGGCGCAGAAAACGGGACGAATCCGACCTTGACGGCGTCGGGCATTGGCATTCCTCCTCAAGCAGGCTGTCGGCGGCAGAACGATCCGGCAGGCGCGGGTCCAAAACCGTTGTTTTGGAGTGTTGAGGCGTCGAGTCAAGACAACATCTGAAGCCTTACTCCTTTCACGGGAAAGTGGATTGCGCCGGAGTCGCCCCTCGGATTGAAGCAGACCAACGGCGGCGCCCCGACCGCAACGCCCGCGACCGGGTCGTTCCGCGGCCTCTCGCTGTGGCCGCCGAGCGACAGTGGCGCATCATTAACCATATCCCCAGCGCGCCGCGGCCCGGCCATTTTGTTGACAGATCAGACAGATGGTAGTGGGAGTCTGGGACAGCGTCGGATGTTTTCGCCCTGGGGAGGATTCATCATGAATCCGGGCGGCGACCAGATCCGAACGTGAGGGGATCGTACTGAGCGATGGGCTCCATCGACCGATATATCTTCCGTACGACCCTGGTGTCGTTCGCGGTGGTGATGGGTAGCCTGACAGGTGTGATCTGGATCACCCAGGCGCTGCGCGGCATCGATTTGATGACCAGCCAGGGCCAGACCATCATCACCTTTCTCGGGCTGACCGGCCTCGCCGTTCCGGTGCTGGTGCTGGTGATCGCGCCGATCGCCTTGATGATCGCGGTGGCGCATACGCTGAACCGCCTCGCCACCGATTCCGAGATCATCGTGATGAACGCCGCCGGCCTGTCGCCGATTCGGCTGTTTCGGCCGTTCTTCTACGCGACCATGGTTGTGGCGGCGCTCGTGATCATCATCGGCGCCTATATCGCGCCGGACGGGCTGCGGCGGATCGCGCGCTGGGACAGCGAGATTACCGCCGACGTGCTCGCCAACGTGCTGCAGCCGGGGCGGTTCGCCCAGCTCGAGCCGGGGCTGACGATCCGGGTGCGGGAGCGCCAGCCCGGCGGTATGCTGGTCGGCGTGTTCATCGACGACGCCCGCGCGCCCAACGAGCGCATCAGCATCATCGCCGACCACGGCACCGTCCTCAAAAACGACAAAGGCTCGTTCCTGGTGCTGGAAGACGGTCACCTCGAACGCTTCCAGACCGGCAAGCAGGAGCCCGCGCTGGTGGCGTTCAGCCGCTATGCCTTCGACATGTCGAAATTCTCCCGTGCCCGCGACGTGTCCTACGGAATCCGCGAACGCTACCTGTGGGAGTTGCTGTGGCCGCCGGCGAACGATCCGTTGCTGGCGCGGCTGCCGACGGAATTCCGGTCGGAGATGCACGACCGCCTGCTGGCGCCGATCTATCCGTTCTTCTTCGCGACCGTGGCGTTCGCCTTCCTCGGGCTTGCCCGCACCACCCGGCAGAGCCGCAACTTCTCGATGTTCGGCGCGGTGCTGGTCGCGTTCGTAGTCCGGCTGGCCGGATTTGCACTGTCGGTGATCGCCAACAAGACGCCTTACGTCGCTGGGCTGCAATACCTGCTGCTGGCGGTGGCGATCGCGCTCTGCCTGTGGCTGATCAAGCGCAACGTGGTGCTCGAGCCGCCGGCGCGGCTGACCGAAGCGCTGAATGCCGTCAATGCCTCGCTGCTCCGGTTGATCCGGCGCCCGGCGACGGCCTGATGCGGGGCGCATGATGGTCGTCAACACGCTCGGACGCTATTTCGCCCGCCGGTTCGTGATCGCCTCGCTCGGGGTGTTCTTCGGGCTGTTCGTGCTGCTGGTGTTCGTCGACTACGTCGACCTGCTGCGGCGGGCCGGCGGCCTTGCCGTCTCGGCGTTCTACGTCGCACAGGCGTCGTTCTGCCGGGTGCCGCAACTGCTCGAACGATTGCTGCCGTTCTGCATCCTGATCGGCGGCATGACCTGCTACCTGGCGTTGTCGCGCAGCCTCGAGCTGGTGGTGGCGCGTGCCGCCGGGCTGTCGGCGTGGGAATTCATCTCTCCGGCGCTGTGGAGCGCGATTGCGATCGGCCTCTTCGCCACCACGGTGTTCAACCCCCTGTCCGCGCACATGCAGGAGCGCGCCAAGCAGATGGAAGCCGAAATGTTCGGCGAGAACACCGGCGGGCTGCAGGACGCCAATGGCTTCTGGATGAATCAGGTCAATGCCGACGGACAGGCGATCATCAACGCCGCGCGCAGCCAGCAGCAAGGCGCGGTCCTGACCGGCATCACCGTGTTCCGGTTCGAGCCCGATTTCCAGTTCAAGGACCGAATCGAAGCGCGCGAAGCGGTGCTGGAGCCAGGCCATTGGCTGCTGAAGAATGTGCGCCGGTATACGCTGGACGGTGCTCCGGTAGATCAAGACACCATGGAGCTGCCGACTTCGCTGACGCTGGCGCAGGTCCGCAACAGTTTTGCCACCCCCGAGAGTGTGTCTTTTTGGCAACTCCCGGCCTACATCAAATCCTCGGAGAACTCCGGATTTGCGACGGCGGGCTACCGGCTGCAGTACCACAAGCTGCTGGCAAAGCCGTTTTTGTTGGCCGCAATGGTCATGCTAGCTGCTTCTGTCAGCTTGCGATTCTTCCGTTTCGGCGGCGTGCAAAAGATGGTTTTGAGTGGCGTGGCGGCAGGCTTTCTGCTCTATATCCTGTCGAAAGTGACCGAGGATTTGAGTAAGGCTGAACTGATGCATCCGCTTGCTGCGGCATGGTTGCCCGTGTGCGTGGGCGGCCTCGCCGGATTTTTGGCCTTGCTCTATCAGGAGGACGGATAGTGGCTGCGATGGCCGCCCTCCGAGGAAAGCTGTCGACCCGGCGTCGGCGCATGAAGATGCGCCGGGAACGCGCGGTCGCGGCCGCCCTGCTGACGCCGTTCGCCGTGTTCGCGCTCGCGGGCGCGGTGCAGACGGCCGCGATCGATTCCGCCTCGGCCCAGGGCTACAACTACAATCCGCGCCCGGCGCGGCCGAAGCCGCCGCCGCCGGCGGCGAACAACGGCCAGATGCTGGTGCAGGCCACCGAGGTCAATTACGACTACAACAACAAGCGCGTCGCTGCGGTCGGCAACGTGCAGATGTACTACAACGGCACCACGGTCGAGGCCGATCGGCTGGTCTACGACCAGGACACCAAACGGCTGCGCGCCGAAGGCAACGTCCGCATGACCGATGCGGACGGCAAGATCACCTACGCCAATTTCCTGGACCTGTCGGACGACTATCGCGACGGCTTCGTCGACTCGCTGCGCGTCGACACCGCACAGGACACCCGAATCGCCGCGTCGCGGGCCGACCGCACCGGCGGCAACTACAACGTGTTTCAGAACGGCGTGTACACCGCCTGCGCGCCCTGCAAGGACGATCCGAAGAAGCCGCCGCTGTGGCAGGTCAAGGGCGCCCGGATCATCCACGACCAGACCGACAAGATGCTGTATTTCGAGGATGCCCGGATCGAGTTTTTCGGCGTCCCGCTGGCGTACATGCCGTATCTGTCGACTCCCGATCCGACGGTGAAGCGCAAGACCGGCTTCCTGATGCCGTTCTACACCAGCAACACCACGTTCGGTTCCGGCTTCGAGATTCCGTTCTACTGGGCTCTGGCGCCCGACTACGACCTGACGCTGACGCCGCGCATCACCACCAAGCAGGGCGTGCTGATGCAGGGCGAATTCCGACAGCGCCTGCTCGACGGCGCCTATCAGATCCGCGCCTACGGCATCAACCAGTCCGATCCCGCCGCGTTCGGCAGCGCTCCCGGCAACCGCGATCTCCGCGGCGCCGTCGACACCCAGGGCCAGTTCGCCCTCAACGACAAGTGGGTGTGGGGCTGGGAAGGCGTGCTGATGTCGGATCGCGCGTTCTTCCTCGACTATCGGCTGGCGCAGTATCGCGACAGTTGGGGCACCTTCCTCAACCAAAGCACCGAGGCGACGTCGCAGATCTATCTGACCGGCGTCGGCAACCGGTCGTATTTCGACATCCGGGCGATCCATTATCTCGGCTGGGCGGCGGCGGACATTCAGGGCCAGATCCCGGTGATCCACCCGGTGCTCGACTATTCGAAGACGCTCGATCAGAACATCTTCGGCGGTGAGTTCAGCTACAAGTTCAACCTGACCAGCCTGAGCCGGCAGACCGCGCAGTTCGATCCGGTCACGACGATCGCCAACACCACCGGGCTGTGCCTCAACACATCTGCCGATCCTGCGGCCCGACTGCCGTCGAGCTGCCTGCTGCGCGGCGTTCCCGGCACCTACACGCGGCTGACCGCGCAGGCCGACTGGCGGCGCTCCTTCACCGATCCCTACGGCCAGATCTGGACGCCGTTCGCGTCGCTGCGCGCCGATGCGATCGACGCCTCGATCTCGAACCAGCCGGGCGTGTCGAATTACTTGACCCCCGGCGACACCCAGACGATGCGGCTGATGCCGACCGTCGGTCTGGAATATCGCTATCCGTTCATCAACGTGCAGCCGTGGGGCACCACGACGATCGAGCCGATCGCGCAAGTGATCATTCGCCCCAACGAGTCTTACGCCGGCAAGCTGCCGAACGAAGACGCTCAGACCATGGTGTTCGACACCAGCAACCTGTTCAGCGTCGACAAGTTCTCCGGTTACGACCGGGTCGAAGGTGGCGGTCGCGCCAATGTCGGCATTCAGGCGACGACTCAGTTCGATCAGGGCGGCTCGGTCAATGTGCTGTTCGGCCAGTCCTATCAACTGTTCGGCCTGAACTCTTTCGCGGTGGCGGACATCACCAACACCGGCCTCGACTCCGGTCTGGCCAAGCCGAAGTCCGACTATGTCGGCCGGGTGTCGTACTCGCCGAACTCGACCTACAAGTTCACCACCCGCGCCCGCTTCAACGAAGCGACGTTCAACGTCGAGCGGTTCGAGGCCGAGGCGAGCGCCAGCTTCAATCGCTGGTCGGTGAGCATGATCTACGGCAACTACGCTGAGCAGCCGGATCTCGGGTTCCTGACGCGCCGTCAGGGCATTCTGGGAACCGGAACGCTGAAGCTCGCCTCCAACTGGGTGGTTTCCGGCGGCGCGCGCTGGGATCTTGAAGCGAACAAAATCAACCAATATATCGTCGGCGCCGGTTACGTGGACGATTGCTTCGTGTTGGCGGTGAACTACGTCACCGGCTATTCGTACACCAATTACGGTACGACGCCGACGCTCAACCACTCGGTCATGCTGCAGCTCGGGCTGCGGACGATCGGGATGACGTCGATGCAGCAGAGTGTGTCTGCAGCATCGAGCGGCGTGTTCGGCCAATAGCGCGCGCGGCGCGGGCCTGCCATTTTCCCGCTAGCCACGACCCGACATCCCAACGGCTGTGAGGCAAACGCGATCCATGACGAGCAAGCTCTCCCTTCGCATCCTCGGCCTGGTGCTGTGCTGTGCCGCGGCCATCCCGGGTCTCGGCACCGTTGCGGCGCGAGCCCAGTCGGTGGTCGTGATGGTGAATGGAGAGCCGATCACCAATTTCGACATCGAGCAGCGCTCCAAGCTGAACCGGATGTCGCACAAGAACGACAGCCGGCAGCAAGTGCTGGACGATCTGATCGACGAGAAGGTCAAGATCAAAGAAGGCAAGAAGTACGGCGTCAACCCGACCGATTCCGACATCGATTCGTCCTACGCCACGATGGCCTCGCGGATGCGGATGAACTCTGCCCAGATGACGAAAATGCTCGCAGCGCAAGGGATTCGCCCCGATACGCTGAAGTCGCGGATCAAGGCGGAGATGGTCTGGGGCAGCCTGGTGCGCGGGCGCTTCAAGGACAGCCTGCAGGTCAGCGAGCGGGAGATTCAGGCGCAGCTCAAGGGCGGCGACGACTCCAAGGCCGTCGAAAGCTACGAGTATCAGCTTCGTCCGATCGTGATGATCGTCGCGCGCGGTTCGGATTCGGTCGATGCTCGCCGTCGGGAGGCCGAGCAGCTGCGCGGCCGCGTCACGAGCTGTGCAGAGGCCGACCGGCTGTTCAAAGCGCTGCCGAATGCGGCGATCCGCGGCACCGTGGTCAAGACCTCCGCCGACCTTCCGCCGGCGCTCCGTGACATTCTCGACAAGACCCCGGTCGGTCATCTCACCGCCCCCGAAGTCACCAAGCAGGGGATCGAGATGGTGGCGCTGTGCGGGCGCAAGCAATCGACCGCGGATACGCCGCGCAAGCGCGAGATCCGCGAGAAGATGTTCGCCGACAAATTCCAGGCGAAGTCGAAGGAATACCTGCAGGAAGTCCGCAAGGCCGCGATGATCGAATATCGCTGACCGCCTGGCGGCCCCTCTCGCAGCGATCAGCGCCGACAGGCGGGCCGCGGAGCCGATGTTGACCGGAATGGCAAGACCCCTGGTTCTGACGCTCGGCGAACCCGCCGGAATCGGCCCCGACGTCACGCTCGCGGCCTGGCTGCAGCGCGCGCAGCACGACCTGCCCCCCTTCTACATCCGCGGCGATGCCGCTTGTCTGACCCGCCGCGCCAAGGTCCTCGGCCTCGACGTCAGGGTCGCCGAGGTCGGAGCCGACGAAGCCGCACCCGCGTTTGCGCACGCCCTTCCCGTCGTCCCGACCGGGCGGATCGCGACGGCCGCGCCGGGCCAGCCCGACGAGTCCAGCGCGGCGGCGGCGATCGCGTCGATCGAACACGCCGTCGCCGACGTCCGGGAGCATCGCGCGGCCGCCGTTGTCACCAATCCGATCGCCAAGAGCGTGCTGTACAAGGCCGGCTTCCATCATCCTGGCCATACCGAATTTCTCGCCGAGTTGGCGAAACGCGACGGCGTCGTGCCGCAGCCGGTGATGATGCTGTGGTGCCCGTCGCTCGCCGTGGTGCCGGTCACGATCCATGTGTCGCTGCGCGACGCGATCGCGCAGCTCAGCACCGAGCTGATCGTGTCCACCGCGCGGATCGTGGTACAGGACCTGCGCAGCCGGTTTGGAATCGCGCAGCCGCGGCTGGCGCTCGCCGGCCTTAATCCGCACGCCGGCGAGGACGGCTCGCTCGGCCGCGAGGACCGGGCCATCGTCGCGCCCGCGGTGGAGATCCTGCGCGGCGAAGGCGTCGATGCACGGGGACCTCTGCCCGCCGACACCATGTTTCACGCCGCCGCACGCAAGACTTACGACTGCGCGCTCGGCATGTATCACGACCAGGCGCTGATCCCGATCAAGACTATCGCCTTCGACGAAGGCGTCAACGTCACGCTCGGCCTGCCCTTCGTCCGCACCTCGCCGGATCACGGCACCGCATTCGACATCGCCGGGACCGGCCGCGCCGATCCGTCGAGCCTGATCGCGGCATTGAAGCTCGCTGCGCGAATGGCATCGGCCGCCCCCACATGAGCGCGATCGACGACCTGCCGCCGCTGCGCGAGGTGATCCGGCGACACGATCTCGCCGCGCGGAAATCGCTCGGTCAGAACTTCCTGCTCGATCTCAATCTCACCGCCCGCATCGCCCGCGCGGCCGGCCCGCTCGACGAAGTGACGGTGGTGGAAATCGGCCCCGGCCCCGGCGGTCTGACCCGGGCGCTGCTCGCGACCGGCGCCCGGCGCGTGATCGCGATCGAACGCGATGAACGCGCGCTCGGCGCGCTCGAGGAGATCGCGGCGCACTATCCCGGCCGACTCGACATCGTCAGCGGCGACGCCATGCAGTTCGATCCGCGCCCGATGCTCAACGGCGAACGCGCCCGGATCGTCGCCAACCTGCCCTACAACATCGCCACGCCGCTGCTGATCGGCTGGCTGTGCGCCGAGCCGTGGCCGCCGTGGTACGAGATGATGGTGCTGATGTTTCAGCGCGAGGTGGCGCAGCGCATCGTCGCGCGCGAGACCGACGACGCCTACGGCCGGCTCGCTGTGCTGTCGAACTGGCGTGCCGAGACTCAGATGCTGTTCGACATTTCGCCGTCCGCCTTCGTGCCGCCGCCGAAAGTGACCTCTTCGGTGGTTCGCTTGGTGCCCCGCGCGCACCCTGAGCCTTGTGATCGCGTAGCGCTCGAACAAGTCGCAGCCGCGGCGTTCGGCCAGCGCCGCAAGATGCTGCGGCAGAGTTTGAAGTCGCTCGGTGTCGATCCGGCTCGGCTCGCCGCTGCGGCCGGCATCGATCCCGCCCGCCGCGCCGAGACCGTGCCGCTATCGGGTTTTGTTGCCATGGCGAACGAATTGTCCAATAGTCGCGCCACAAAAAACACGCCTGAAGGGAGAGACCCGACATGACGCAGATGCGTCGCCAATCGCTGGTGAAATTCGACGCGCCGCTGTGCGAGACCATCATCGACGCGCCCAAGCCGCAGGGCCGCGAGGTGCTGGTGAAGATCGAGCGCTGCGGGCTGTGCCATTCCGACCTGCACATCCAGGACGGCTATGCCGATCTCGGCGGTGGCAAGAAGCTCGACACCACGCGCGGCATGACCTTGCCGTTCACCCTCGGTCACGAGATCGCCGGCGTGGTCGCCGAAGTCGGCCCCGACGCGCCGCAGGATCTTGTCGGCACCAAGAAGGCGGTATTTCCCTGGATCGGCTGCGGCAAATGCCGCGACTGCCTCGCCGGCGACGAGAACCTGTGCGCCAGGAATCGCTTCCTCGGCGTCTCGATCGACGGCGGCTTCGCGACCCACGTTCTGGTGCCGGACGCCAAGTATCTGCTCGACTACGATCCGCTGCCGACCAATGTCGCGGCGACGCTGATGTGCTCGGGTATCACCGCCTACGGCGCGCTGAAGCGCCTGGTCGATCGGCCGCGCCAGCGCAATCTGTTGCTGATCGGATTGGGCGGCGTCGGCATGATGGGACTGTCGCTCGCCCAGGCGATGTTCAAGCAGCCGATCGCGGTCGCCGATCTCAGCCCGGCGGCGCGCGAGACCGCGCTGAAGAACGGCGCGGCGGTCGCTTACGATCCGTCCGAGCCCGACGTCGCCAAGCGCATCTTCAAGGAAACCGACGGCGGCTTCGACGGCATTGTCGACTTCGCCGGCAACGACAAGTCGATGAACTTCGCAGTCAGCTCCGTCGCACGCGGCGGCAAGATCGTGGTGTCCGGCCTGATGGGCGGCCAGTTCTCGCTGCCGATGGTGCAGTGGATCTACAAGCGCATGACGGTCGAAGGCTTTATGACCGGCACACTCGAAGAGACCAAGGAGCTGATGGCGCTGGCACGCGCCGGCAAGGTCAAGGCGACTCCGATGAAGGAGGAGCCGATGCAGGACGTGCAGAAATGGATCGATCAGCTTCGTGCCGGTAAGGTCGTCGGCCGCATCATGCTGACGAACTAATCGGCCCGGCTGTTCTGAGAACCGCAGCATTTCGGGTTCCAGCACCCGCAATGCTGCGGTTTTGATTTGTCTCACCCTCACCGGATTGTCGGCATATTGCGACCCCATTTGTCGCGGAAAAAACGGACGAACAGAGGTTCGTTGTCCGCGTCAGAATGGGGAAAGCCATGCACAACCGATCCGCGAAGTTGCTGTCCGCTGCGGGCGCCGGCGTGATTGCAAGCCTGGCCGTCGTAGCGGTGGTGCCCGCCCCGGCGCGTGCAGACACCTGCCTGTCGGCTCCGAACGCGCCGACTCCGGCCGGCAGCCATTGGTTCTACCGGACTGATCACGCCAACAAGCGCAAGTGCTGGTACTTGCGCAAGGTCGACGCCACCCCCGCCGCCGCGCCGGCGGATGCAGATGCGGCGGACGGCGCTTCGGTGGAAGCAGCCCCCGCTCCGTCGGTCGCGAAGACGAAAACGGTGACTGCGACCGGCGCAGCGCAACCGGCGGCGGTCTCGCAGCCGACGCCGTCTCCGCTTTCGCCCTCGGTCGCCGATGCGCGGGCGGAATACGCGGCGCCGCCACAGCCGCGCAACGCCGCTCCCGCCGCAGCGAATTCACCGTTCCCCGATCCGGTTCTGGCGGCGCCCGCCGAAGCCCCTCAGCAGACCGCAGCACCGGCTCCGCAAACTGCGCCCGCGGCGCCGCCGGTGACGATGAAGGAACGATGGTCGGAACCAGCGGCAGCGAACATGCCGGGCGCGACGGACGCAACCGACAGATTGCGCAAGGCCGCCAAGGTGACGGCAAAGGCAGCCCCGACCTCCTCGACAGACGCAGCAATGAGCGCGGGTACGATCGCCACCCTGATCGGTGCGCTGCTGGCGGCTCTGGCTGTCGCCGGCGGCATCGTCGCTGCACTGGTGAAGTTCGGCCGCTCCGAGCCGGTCGTCCGACGCGATGCGAGCGAGCGGCCCGATCTGTGGGCGGGGCATTCCGAGCCGATCGACACCGGTATGTATGCCGATGATTTCCGCGCGAGCCCGATCGACCTCGACGCCCCTGCCGACGCGGCGATCGCGCCGGACCAGCGTCCGGTACCGGTGCAGGAGAGCGAGCCGCCGGCGTGGATCCGGGCGGCGCGCGAGCGCCACGTCGCCAACGACACCACGCGCCCGAGCGATGCGCCCGCACAGCGCCCGGCAGGCGACAACGCGCAGCCGTCGCGCGCCCCCGAAGCGTCGCGCGCGCCTGCGCGTGAACCGGCCCCGGTGACCGACGAAATCGAGCAGTTGCTGGCGCTGGCTCAGAAGCGCTCGGCGGCGTAACCGTCAGCCTTCGAGCTGCTGGCGCATATCGCGGACGAAGGCGTCGATGCCGATTTGGCGCTCACGCTTGAGCTGCTCGGCCCGCAGGATCGCCTTCACCGACTCGAATGCGATGCCGACATTGTCGTTGACGACGATGTAGTCGTAAGCGTCGTAGTGACTCATCTCGTCGCCGGCCTTCTTCATCCGGCCCTGGATGACGTCGTGGCTGTCCTGCGCGCGAGTATGCAGGCGGTGCTCCAGCGCCTGCACCGAGGGCGGCAGCACGAACACGCTGACCACGTCGTTGGGAGCATGGCTGCGCAGTTGCTGTGTACCCTGCCAATCGATGTCGAACAGCACGTCACGACCAGAGGCCAGCGCCGCTTCGACCGGCGCGCGCGGCGTGCCATAGCAATTGTCGAAGACGTTCGCCCATTCGAGGAACTCTCCTGCAGCGACCATCTGGTCGAATTTCGCACGATCGACAAAAAAGTAATCGCGCCCTTCGACTTCGCCCGGCCGCATCGGCCGCGTGGTGGCAGATACCGACATCTGCAGACCGGCCGCTTCCTTCACCAGCATCCGCGACAGAGTCGTCTTGCCGGCACCGGACGGCGACGACAGCACGAACATCACGCCGCGCCGCTCGACACCATTGTGTCCGCCCGCCGCTCCGTCGCTCATGGTTACTCCAGATTCTGAACCTGTTCGCGGAACTGCTCGACGACGTTCTTCATCGCCAGCCCGGCATTGGTGAGCTCCAGGTCGATCGACTTGGAGCAGCAGGTGTTGACCTCGCGGTTGAACTCCTGCGCGAGAAAATCGAGCCGCCGCCCGACGGCGCCGCCCTTGGCGAGAATCTCGCGGCTCTGCGCGATGTGCGAGGCGATGCGATCGAGTTCCTCGCGGATGTCGGCCTTGGTGGCCATCATGATCGCTTCCTGGTGCAGCCGATCGGCATCGAACCGATCCGAGGTGTCGAGCAGCGCCGCGATCTGTTCGGCGAGCCGGGCCTTGATCGCCTCGGGCTTTCTCCCCGGCGCCGCTTCGGCCTGCTTGGCGAGCCCCTCGAGTTCGCCGAGCCGCTGGGCCAGCACTGCGCCGAGGCTTGCGCCTTCGCGCTTGCGCATCTCGATCAGACTGTTCAAGGCCTCGGCGAAAGCGGTCTCGACAGCAGCGCGTGCGGCCTTGTCCTCGGCCTCGTCGGCCTCGGGCTCGACCACTTCGATCACGCCCTTGATGGCGAGAAGTCCGTCGATGCTCGGTGCGACGGCGTCAACCTTGCCCGCGACCTCCGCCGCGACCTTCAGCACCGAGTTGAGTACGTCCTCGTTGATCCGCACGGTGGACAGCGCGTTGGCGCGCTTCACGGTGAGATTGGCGTAGACGGTGCCGCGCGTGAGCAGTTCGGCGGCGCGCTTGCGCACCGGCGGCTCGATGTCGTCCCATCCGGGCGGGAGCCGCATCCGGAAGTCGAATCCCTTGGCATTGACCGACTTCAATTCCCATTCGAACACATAGGGCCCGCTGGCGCCGTGGCTGCGTGCAAATCCGGTCATGCTCGATAACGACATCGCGTCAGTGTCTCCGGATCGCGGGGTTGAGAATCGCGTCGAACGGCAGGCGGAACTTACCGCAAACGCCGCCGCAATGTGAACTGCCGGACTACTCGGCCGCGCCGTTGCGCGTGCGGCGCTTCTGGGCGCCGCTCTTGGCCTTGGGGGATCCGGTGGTCGTCGCGGTGGCGGCGGGATCGGCAGCGGTATCGGTCGCCGCGGCGGCCGACGGCGACGAGGCCTCCTCCGCCGGCTCGACGGTATCGTTCTGGATCTGCTTTTCCAGCGCCCGCAGCTTGGCCACGTTCTTCTGATGCGCCTCGTAGCTGTCACTGAACGCGTGACCGCCGCTGCCGTCGGCGACGAAATACAGGTCGCGGGTGCGTGCCGGATTGGCGGCGGCTTCCAGCGACGCCCGCCCCGGATTAGCGATCGGCCCGGGCGGCAGTCCGTCGATCACGTAGGTGTTGTAGGGCGACGGCTGGGTGATCTCGCTGCGCTTGATCGGACGGCCGAGCGTGCCCTTGCCGCCGACCAGACCATAGATGATCGTCGGGTCGGACTGCAGCCGCATCTTCTTCTGCAGGCGATTGACGAACACGGCAGCCACCCGGGTGCGCTCGTCGGGCTTGCCGGTCTCCTTTTCGACCAGCGACGCCAAGGTGACCAACTGCTCGGGCGTCCTGACCGGCACATCCGGGTTGCGTCGCTCCCAGATCTCGCTCAGCACCCGCTTCTGCGCCTGCTGCAGTCGATTCAATACCTGCTCACGGAGAGTACCGCGAGGAAACTTGTAGGTCTCCGGCAGCAACGTTCCTTCACGCGGAATTTCACGGATGCTGCCGGTGAAGATCGGGTTCTCCGACAGCCGCTCGACGATCTGCTCCGACGTCAGCCCCTCGGGAATCGTCACCGCATGCTGCACCACCTTGCCCTCGACGATGGTGCCGATCACGCTGCGCAGGCTGGCGTTCTTCTGGAACAGATACTCACCCGGCTTGAGCTCGGTGCGCGCGCGCAAGGCCATCACGCCTCCGGCGAACACCAACCAGCCGTCTTCGATCACGCCTTCGCGTTTCAGAATCTGCGCGATGTCGTCGAGACCGGCACGCTGCGGGATGTTGACGGTTTTGTCCTGCGCCAGCGGTCCCGGCGCTTCGAGCTTGTTCTTGCCGTACACATACAAGCCACCGGCACCGATCATCACCACCACGATGAACGTGATGATGGCATTGCCGACAATCACCAGCGGATTGCGCGCGTGGTCGGACCGCTTCGGCGGCGGCGGAAGCTGCTCCGGTTCGAGTGCCGCGCGTGGGCTCTTGGGCGAAATCGGCGGCCTTTCACTCATCGGTGCAACCTGAATCCTGTCGGCTCGCATTGGGGCCCGCGCAATCTGCGCCGGCGACATTCGGGATCACGACGTCGATGCAATGTCCGGTCCGGAGTCTATCCGGACCGATGAGGGCTGCAACCGATCATACTCCGAAACTGATGGACCGCGTAGCGTTTAGCAGCGATTGCGGCGAAACGGTGGATGACGAGGCGTGCGCCTAGTTCGGCACGCGCTGCAATAGCAGCGACGCGTTGGTGCCACCGAACCCGAAGGAGTTCGACAGCGCAACGTTGATCTCGCGGGACCGCGGCTTCCACGGCACCAGATCGATCGCGGTTTCCACCGACGGGTTGTCGAGATTGATCGTCGGCGGCGCGACGTTGTCGCGAATCGCCAGCACGCTGAAGATCGCTTCCACCGCACCGGCGGCGCCGAGCAGATGCCCGATCGACGACTTGGTCGACGACATCGAGACGCGCGAGGCGGCGTTACCGAGCAGCCGTTGCGCGGCGCCGAGTTCGATCTCGTCTCCGAGCGGAGTCGAGGTGCCGTGCGCGTTGATGTAATCGACGTCGGACACCGCGATGCCGCCGCGCTTGATCGCGGCGCTCATGCAGCGAAACGCGCCATCGCCGTCCGCACTCGGCGCGGTGATGTGATAAGCGTCGCCCGACAGACCGTAGCCGATCACTTCGGCGTAGATCCGCGCGCCGCGCGCCTTGGCGTGTTCGTACTCCTCGAGCACCACGATGCCGGCGCCCTCGCCCATCACGAAGCCGTCGCGATCCTTGTCGTAGGGCCGCGACGCCTTGGTCGGCGCGTCGTTGAAACCGGTCGACAGCGCCCGCGCGGCGGAGAACCCGGCCATCGCCAGCCGGCTGATCGGAGACTCGGTGCCGCCGGCCACCATCACGTCGGCGTCGCCGAGTGCGATCAGCCGCGACGCGTCACCGATCGCGTGCGCGCCGGTCGAACACGCCGTGACCACCGCATGGTTCGGACCCTTGAGGCCGAACTCGATCGAGACGTAGCCCGAAGCGAGATTGATCAGGCGGCCGGGAATGAAGAAGGGAGAGATCCGGCGCGGTCCGCGTTGCTCCAGCAGCAGCGCGGTCTCGGCGATCCCCTGCAGGCCGCCGATGCCGGAGCCGATCAGCACGCCGGACGCGCAGCGCTCTTCCTCGGTCGAAGGATGCCAGCCGGCGTCGTCGAGCGCCTGCCGCGCCGCGGCCATCGCATAGACGATGAAGTCGTCGACCTTGCGCTGGTCTTTCGGCTCCATCCACTGGTCGGGATTGAAAGTGCCTTCGGTGCCGTCGCCGCGCGGAATGATGCAGGCGATCTGGCTGGCGAGATCGGAGACCTCGAACGCCTCGATCTTGCGTGCGCCGCTCTCGCCGGCGAGAACACGCCTCCAGGTCGTTTCGACGCCGCAGCCCAGCGGCGAGACCATGCCAAGGCCCGTGACGACAACCCGTCTCATCTCCAGCACTCCGGCGTCCAATGCGCAATGCAAAGCAAGAAGCCGGTGGACCGCCGTGATGCGGTCCGGCCGGCTTCCATCACATCGCGCGGAGCGTCAGCTCTTCGCGTTCTTTTCGAGAAACTTGGTGGCGTCGCCGACGGTGAGAATCGTCTCGGCGGCATCGTCCGGAATTTCGCAGCCGAACTCTTCTTCGAACGCCATCACGAGTTCGACGGTGTCGAGGCTGTCGGCGCCGAGATCGTCGATGAAGCTGGCGCTATCGACCACTTTCTCGGGCTCGACACCAAGGTGTTCGACCACGATCTTCTTAACCCGCTCGCCAATCTCACTCATGTATTTAACCCCGTGCTGTTCCGTTTCGACCCGACCGACAGACGATACGAGCCATCGTGGTGCGTCAACTCGCTAAGTTCCCGTCGCATCGCGAAGTGTGTTGATTTTGCCCCCGTCCCCGGGTCGAAGCCGACCACAAGGGCGGCAGGCTCCCCATCGCCAATATACAGGGTTTGGACATCCTGCAATGGCCTTCTTTTGCCTGTCCGCCGGTGCTTCGGTTATCATACTTCCGATGCATTGACCACAAGTCCGGGACGGCGCGCGGTAGGCCGCGTGCGCCGCCACAGGCTCGCAGATCGTCTCAGATCATCGCCATCCCGCCATTGACGTGAATCGTCTGTCCGGTGACGTAGGCGGCCTCGTTCGAGCTGAGATAGACCGCCGCAGCGGCGATGTCCTCCGGCGTGCCGAGCCTGCCGGCCGGCACCTTGCCGAGAATCGCTTCGCGTTGCTTGTCGTTGAGAACATCGGTCATCGGCGTGGCGATGAAGCCCGGTGCGATGCAGTTCGCCGTGATGTTGCGCTTGGCGTATTCGGCGCCGAGGGTTTTGATCATGCCGATCAGTCCGGCCTTCGACGCCGTGTAGTTGCCCTGCCCCGGATTGCCGGTGACACCGACCACCGAAGTGATGGCGATGATACGGCCGAACTTCTTGCGCATCATCAGCTTGGTCGCGGCACGGGTCAGCCGGAAGGTCGCGGTGAGGTTGACCTTGATCACCTCGTCCCAATCCTCGTCGCGCAGCTGCACGAACAGATTGTCGCGGGTGATACCTGCGTTGCACACCAGGATGTCGAGCCCGCCCATCGCCTCGGCCGCAGCCGGCACCAGCGCCTCGACGTCCGCCGCATCCGACAGATTGCACGGCAGCACGTGAACGCGCTCGCCGAGCTTGCCGGCCAACGCATCCAGCGCCTCGCGGCGCGTGCCGGAGATCGCCACGGTGGCGCCCTGGCCGTGCAGCGCCTGCGCGATCGCGCCGCCGATGCCGCCGGTTGCGCCGGTGACCAGCGCGGTCCTGCCTGTCAGATCGAACATGTCGCCTCCTTGTGCCGGCTTACGCCGAGCGTCCGGCCGCCAGCGCGTCCTTCGCCGCGGCGATGTCGTTGGGGCCGCCTACTGAAATACCAATGGCGCCGTCGGCGATGCGCTTGACCAGACCACTCAGCACCTTGCCGGCGCCGATTTCCAGGAACTGGGTGACGCCCTGCGACGCCATGAAGGCGACCGACTCGCGCCAGCGCACGGTGCCGGTGACCTGCTCGACCAGCCGGCGGCGGATGTCGTCGGGGTCGGTGATCGGCGACGCCAGAACGTTGGCGACCAGCGGCGCCGCCGGCGCCTTGATGGTGACGCCTGCGAGCGCCTCGGCCATCGCTTCGGCGGCCGGCTGCATCAGCGAACAATGGAACGGCGCGGACACAGGCAGCAGCATCGCGCGCTTGGCGCCCTTGCCCTTGGCGATTTCGACCGCGCGCTCCACCGCATCCTTATGACCGGAGACGACGACCTGCCCGCCGCCATTATCATTGGCGGCCTGGCAGACCTGGCCCTGCGCGGCTTCGGCTGCCACCGCGACGGCGGTGTCGTAATCGAGCCCGAGCAGTGCCGCCATCGCGCCGATGCCGACCGGCACCGCCTTCTGCATCGCCTGGCCGCGGATTCGCAGCAGCCGCGCCGTGTCGCTCACGGTCAGGCTGCCGGCCGCCGCCAGCGCGGAATATTCGCCGAGCGAATGGCCGGCCACGAACGCGGCATCCCTGCCGACCGAGACCCCGGCCTCCGCTTCCAGCACCCGGATCGTCGCCAGCGACACCGCCATCAGCGCCGGCTGCGCGTTCTCGGTGAGCTGAAGCTTCTCGGCCGGCCCTTCCCAGATGATCGCGGTCAGCTTTTCGCCGAGCGCGGCGTCGACCTCGTCGAACACCGCCTGCGCCGCCGGAAAGGCGTCGGCCAGTGTCTTGCCCATGCCCACGGCCTGGGATCCCTGCCCCGGAAAGGTAAATGCTGTGGTCATCTGGATTCCTGAAGCTGCATCTGAAGTCGGGGCCGTAAGACACCGCCGGAGCGGGTCATGTCAAGGCGACTGCCATCCGACTTCATGCCCATGAAGCGCGCCGCGGAGCGGCCGCTTTCCCGCCGACCGACGCGTTTCGGCGGCACTGGCGGGGGGCCGGTCGTCCCGGCTCGTCAGAACAATTTTTACCGTGCTGGAAACCCGCGGGAAACTTTAAGCGTCCCGTCAACGGTTGCGGCCGTAAAGCCGGTCTGAGCAAGGCAGTGTCGTGTAATGCAGTCATCTCCCTCCCGCAGCATCGTCCGGGCCGACGGCACCGAATGCCGTTCGCCGATCTGGTCGGTGCGAATGATGGATTGGTTGATCAGCGGTCCCCAGCCGCAGCCGGCGCCGATCGTGCGCAGGCTGCTGCTGCACACCCAAACCAAGAAGCGGACCCTGCTCCTTGCGATCCTGTCGACCACGCTGATGACCGCGGTCGCGGCGGCGATCACCGGCGCGGCGTGGGCGTATATCTGGCTCGCCGTCGAAATCGCGTTCGGGGTGGCGCGCTATGCGGCGCTCGCCTCGCTGCGGCGGGACGAGGCTGCGGGGCGCCGCGGCAATGCGATCCGCCCGCTCTATATCGGGCTGTGCTGGGGATGCAGCTACGCCATCGGCTGCGGAATCTGCGTGTTGTCGGGCGAAGCGCCGTTGATCCTGCTGGCCGGCATCGTCATCGCCGGCCTCTCGGGCGGAATCTCGTCGCGCAACGCCGGCACGCCGCGCTACGGCATCACCCTGATCTACATTCTCGGGACTCCCTATACCTGGGCGATGATCTTCTCGCCGATCCCGCACATGTATCTGATCGGCCTGCTGGTGCCGATCTGGGGGTTCGGCGTCGCCTACATCCTGATCGAGAACTACGAGGTGCTGCTCAATCTGTTTTTGTCCGAACGCGAGAACAGATGGCTGGCGAACCACGATCCGCTGACCGGTCTGCCCAACCGCGTCATGAAGCGGCGGCAGTTCGAGCAATTGCTGCGCGGTTCGACCGATGACGCCGATGCCGGATATCGGCCGCTGACCACGCTGTGCCTGGATCTCGACGGCTTCAAGGACGCCAACGACCGCTACGGCCACGCGGCCGGAGACGCAGTGCTCGTCCAGGTCGCGGCCCGCCTGCGCAACAGCGTGCGCGAGCAGGACCTGATTTTTCGGACCGGGGGCGACGAATTCGTGATCCTGCTGCCCGGCACGTCGGTGAGCGAGGCCGACGCGGTGGCGGGGCGGATCATCGCCGCGATCGATCGGCCGTTCGACCTGGAGCAGCACGGCCGTCTGCGAATCGGCGTCAGCATCGGCAGCGCCACCTTCCCCCGAGACGGGCTCACCGTGGACGACCTGCTGCGCTCCGCCGACAGCGCGATGTACGAGGCCAAACGCCGTGGTAAGGGAGTGTTCGTGGCGCGCGACGAGGTCGAATCGGTTCCGCTGGTTCCCGGTGCGGCCCCCGACCAGCAGGTCGTCCCGCCGCCGGCGTTGAATTGCAACCTGCCCGAACAGTCGGTCGGCGACTTGCCAAGGCAGGCGAAATCCGTATAAGGGCGCATCCGCAGATCCCGGCCGGGAGCTGAACGGACGGTCTCACCATGATCTCCCCTGGGCCATTCCCTCGGCGATTTTGATGCGGCAGGGCCAGTCGGCCCGTCGTCCCGTGCTTCCGCCTTCTGAGCAGTCGAGTCCTTTCCGAAGGGTTCGAAGGGCTTGCCGCCGGTTCTGCGCCAACATGAGAAAGGACAGCCATGCCTCTTTATGAGCATGTATTTTTGGCGCGCCAGGATGCCAGCGCCCAGCAGGTCGAAGAGCTCACCACCCAGATCACCGGCGTGATCGAAAGTCTCGGCGGCAAGGTCGCCAAGACCGAGTCGTGGGGCCTGCGCTCCCTGACCTACCGCATGAACAAGAATCGCAAGGCGCATTTCGTGCTGCTGAACATCGACGGCCCGGCCGCGGTGGTCGCCGAGATCGAGCGCCAGGAGCGGATCAACGAAGACGTCATCCGTTATCTGACGGTACGCGTCGATGAACACGAGGAAGGCCCCTCGGCGATGATGCGCAAGGCCGATCGCGACCGCGAACGCGACGACCGTGGCCCCCGCGAAGGCGGCTTCCGTGGTGACCGCGAAGGCCGTGGCGACCGCGACGGCTTCCGCGGCGATCGTGGTCCGCGCCGTCCGCGTGAAGACGCCGACGCCCCCGCAGCAGCAGTCGAGGAGTAAGCATCATGGCTGAAGCAGGTGCACGCCGTCCGTTCTTCCGCCGCCGCAAGACCTGCCCGTTCACGGGAGCGAATGCGCCGAAGATCGACTACAAGGATTCCAAGCTGCTGATGCGTTACGTCTCGGAGCGCGGCAAGATCGTGCCGAGCCGCATCACCGCGGTGTCCGCCAAGAAGCAGCGCGAGCTCGCGCGCGCCATCAAGCGCGCCCGCTTCCTCGGTCTGCTGCCCTACGTGATCCGCTGATCGAAGCAGCCCCGCGGCGTTCGCGCCGCGGGACGCTCTTCTTTTTCTCATAAGGCTTCCGGGTCGTCCGGTCGCCGATGGTTGGGGCGAACGCTCCTAACCGCTCGAAGGGAGCGGGACAGCTGATGATGATGCCAGTTCTGATCGCGCTCGCCGCCGGCTGTGCCTCGGCGGTCATGTTCGCCTCGATCGTTTCGGGCGCACTGATTGCGTTGCTGCTGTTCTATCTTGCGCCGCTGCCGCTGATGGTGGCCGCTCTGGGCTGGGGCGTGCTCGCCGCCGCTATCGGCGGCCTGATCGCCGCCGTCGGCCTCGCCGCGCTGGTCAGCCTCCCTTACGCGATCGCCTTCGTCGTCACTATCGCCGTTCCGGCGTGCTGGCTCGGCCATCTCGCGCTGCTGGCGCGGGCCGCGGATGCACCGCAGGGCGAGGCCCCGACGCTGGAATGGTATCCGGTCGGCCGTCTGGTCGTCTGGATGGCCGGCTTCGCGGCAACCACGACGATGGCCGCCTTGTTCACGCTCGGCACCGACAGCGCCGCCATCGCCGACGGCCTGCGCAGCGGCCTGCAGCGCGCGCTTGGCCCGCGCAGCACGCCCGGCAGCGACGCCGCGTTGGTCGATGCCTTGGTCTCGATCGCCCCGCCGGCGGCCGCCACGGTGGCCATGCTGACCCTGACGCTCAATATCTGGCTCGCTGCGCGAATTACCTCCGCGTCGAGCCGGTTGAGCCGGCCATGGCCCGATCTGCGCACGGTCACGCTGCCGCCGATGACGCTGGCGGTGTTGTCACTGGCCCTGGCGCTGAGCTTCGTCGGCGGCCTGACCTCGATGGTCGGCAAGACCGTGAGCGCGGCGCTGTTCGTCGCCTACGGGCTGACCGGCGCCGCGACCCTGCACACCCTGACGATGGCATCGCGCAACCGCCTGTTCCTGCTCAGCTCGGCCTACGCGCTGGTGCTGATCTTCCTGTGGCCCGCCGTCGGCCTGATCGCGCTCGGCCTCGGCGACGCCTTTCTCAATCTTCGGCAGCGCTACTTCCAGCGCCGCTCGATGCCGCCTCCGCCTTCTCACTGACACGACATTCACCAACACACGACAAGGAGATCATCATGGAAGTCATTCTGCTGGAACGCGTCGCCAAGCTCGGACAGATGGGCGAGCTGGTGCGCGTCAAGGACGGTTATGCGCGCAACTTCCTGCTGCCGCGCGGCAAGGCGCTGCGGGCCACCGCCGCCAACCGCGAGAAGTACGAGCACATGAAGGCCGACCTCGAGGCGCGCAACATCGCCGCCAAGGCCGAAGCCGCCAAGGTCGCCGAGAAGATCGACGGTCAGAACGTGGTGGTGATCCGCCAGGCGTCGGAAGGCGGCCAGTTGTTCGGCTCGGTGTCGGTGCGCGACATCGTCGTGAGCTTCGATGCCGAAGGCGTCAAGATCAACCGCAGCCAGGTGCTGCTCGACGCGCCGATCAAGACCATCGGTAAGCACGCGATCCAGGTCGCGGTGCATCCGGAAGTCGAGGTCGAGGTCTCCGTCACCGTGGCGCGCAGCGCCGAGGAAGCCGAGCGGATCAATCGCGGTGAAGACATCTCCACGCGCCGCGAAGACGAAGACGCCGCCGCCGAGGCGCTCGCCGCCGCCGGCGAATTCTTCGATCCGGACGCGCAGTTCGGCGAAGAGCAGCCGGCCGAGCAGTAAGCCCGATCCGTTCCAATCCGTGAGACGGCCCGGCCTGAGCGATCAGGCCGGGCCGTTCTTGCGTTGGTGCAATGAGCGCGCGGTTCTCATGATCGGGTTGGCGATCAACGTAGACACAGAGTGCACTGGCTGATTCAGGGGGCAACGCGGGCTGCCTCTCTGCGTCGCCACCGATCCGAAATGTGCCGTTCTCTTCGAGATGAAATACCGCCAAGTGCTGGCCGTTTCGTTGATCCCCGCGTTTGCGTCCAGCAGATTTAAGAAAGATCGCAGAACAGGCTCACAGGTACGATAGCGCTACTCGAAGAAACAACCCTGGGTTATCCTGCAACAACCTACTCTTGCAGGGGGCAACCATGGAAACCTGGGGATTGACGGAGGTCCAGTGGGTGGCACTGACCGCAATAGGCACCAACGTACTGGTGATCGCGACCCTCATTTTGGCGTTCGTTGCAGGATATCAGATCAGCGAAGCAAGACGGGAGACCCGCACCAACCGGACGATGGAAATCATCGCCCGCTATGAAGAGTGCCCAGTCTTAGAACGATGCCTGCGGCGGATGGCCCGAGCCAGAGACAAGGGAGATCTGGCAACCAATGTTAAAGCGTACCGCCTTGATATCGTAGCGCTACTAAACTACCTTGAATCCATGGCTATGGGCATGGAACAAGGTCTATATATCAAGGCGTTAATCGAAGACTACATGGAACCGATCATTTCGTTCCACGTTGAGGAAACGATAACGCTGAAGCTGTTGGATGGGCTGGAGGCGAAGCCTGAGGACTTTCAGCATCTTTTCGAGTTAAAAAAACGCTGGGATGATGCTAAACTTCGCAAAGAGGAGGAAGCCAAGCGGCAGGCCTCTAGGCTCAAATTCAATGGGAGAGCTTCATGAACAAAGGTGGTCCCCGCGTCTGACCCCAGCAGCCCGGCTCATTGGCCGGGCTTTTTGTTGACCGGCGAGTATCAGTATCTTGATTCCGCCGACTCTTTGAGGCGCCCGGCTCGGGTTCAGGGAGTCAGGAATAGGCTTGGGCCGCTAAGAAGCGCCCGTTGATGACGGACTTTTCGCTCCGCTGGTGTGCCTTGAGCATCATCGCGATCGACGCCAGCACCGCGGCGGTGTGAGTCTCGACACCGTCGCTGACGTAAAACACGTCGGCGGCGACGCTGGTGATCCGGCGGCCGGGTTTGAGCACCCCAGGCGCGGCAGATCAGCCTGTCGCCTACCGCCGGCGCCAGATCGTTCAGCTTGAACTCGGCGGTCAGCGCCGCCTGCCCGTACGGCGTCGCGGCGGCGATGGGGATGGCGTTGTCGACCCGGACGGCGCTGACGCCACCGCCAAAGAAGCCTGGCCGCTGCAACAGTCGCATGGGGACCAGGTTCGGCCCGCGACTGCTGTCCCGCCGGCCCACCAGGGCTCCAAAACGCAAGATGCGCGGCCGAGGCGGCCGCGCATTTGTCAGGTCGGGATGAGAGACGTCGTGGGCGCTATCGCGAGACCGGCACGTCGGCGGAGCCGGACGGCGGCTTCGGCGGAGGCGGCACCACGTCGGTCGACGGCGCAGTCGGCGGCGTCTCGGCCGGCCTCTTGACCGGCGGGCCGGCCGGCGACGGCGGCGGCGTGGGCTTCGGCTCCGCCGCGACCGCTGGTGTGGCCGGCTCAGGCGATTTGGCCTCCGGCGGCGGAGCGGCCGGCTTCGGGGCTTCTGGCTCTGCCGCTTTGGGCGCCGGGGTCACTGCCGGCACCGGATCGGACCGTACCGGAGTGTCGGCGGCAGGGGCGGTCGCAGCCGGTTTGCCGGCCGCCGGCTGAGCCGGAGCGCCGCCATCCTGTTTGCCCGGTTCGGCGACCGGAGCATCCGGTTTGGTCGCAGCAGGCTCGGCCGGCTTCTCGCGGGTGCGCTTGGTGCGACGCTTCTTCTGCGGCTTGGCTTCCGGCTCGGGAGCCACCGCCGGTTCGGCCTCTGTGGCCGGAGCGGCAGCCTGCGAAGGCTTTTCGGATTCGATCGGCGCCGCGCGGCGCTTGCTCTTCCGGCCACGCGGCAGATTGTCTTCCACGGCCTGGGGAGAAGGAGCCCCCTCCTCCGGCGTGGCGGCTTCCTCGGCACCGCGCCGTTGGCGGCGGGACTTGGCTTCCGGGCGGGCGTCCTGCCTGCTGCGTGCATCCGCGCCGCCGTTTGCGACCAAGTAGCCGGCAAGCATGCCGGCCATATCGCTGCTGGTGGTGTAGTGCTGCCTCAGAAACGACGCGACCGCATTAGGCGGCACCGACCGCAGCAGGCCGCGCGGGCTCTTGTGGCAGACCGAGCAGGTGCTCGAGAAGATCTGCGCCGCGCTCTTGCCAGCTTCCAAATTCTGGGCTCGGGCGGGCTGTGCGACGGCAGCGCCGAGCACGAGCAACACCGCTACCGAACTGAGCAATCGGCCTACCATCTAGCCCTCCGATGCAAAAAATCACCGCAGCTGCGGCGGGTGACCTTTTAGCGAATTGTGAGATGATTGGAAGCGGAGAGATGGAACATCACCGCGCATGATCGAGGCAGCATACCAGCCTCACGCTCCTGTCAGTGATGGTATCTCAAATCTTGACTATACTTTTGGTCGTTGCCATGCGGCGATGCTCTAAGAACCAAGCCGCAAGGCCGGTGTTGTAGCGGTCGAGGCGCTGCCGAATGGTCGGCGCCCGATGCCGAGGCTTACCGATGGACGGATTATTTCGTCTGCTGCTGAGCCGCTTCATCAGACGCGGCACCATCGTCTTCACCACCGCGAGCGGCACCACGTTCGCCTGCGGGGACGGTACCGGCGAGCCGGTGCGCGCACATTTCACCAGCGCCCAAGCCCAACGCCGTCTGCTGCGCGACCCTGAGCTCGCCTTGGGCGAGCTCTATATGGACGGCGGCCTGGTGATGCAGCGCGGCTCGATCGCGGACCTGCTGGCGGTCGCGATGGACCAACCGGATTGGACCCCGCGCTGGGCCAAACTGCACGGGCTGATCCGCTACTGGATCCGGACGCTGCACCAGTTCAACCCGCGCCGCCGCTCACGTCACAACGTCGCCCACCACTACGATCTCGACGGCCGGCTGTACGCGTTGTTTCTGGACTCAGATCGGCAATACAGCTGTGCCTATTTCGAGACGCCCGACACCAGCCTCGACGACGCCCAGCTCGCAAAGAAGCGGCACATCGCCGCCAAGCTGCTCATCGCCCCGGGGCAACGGGTGCTCGACATCGGCTCGGGCTGGGGCGGTCTCGGCCTGTATCTGGCCGGGACCTGCGGCGCCGACGTCACCGGCGTGACGCTGTCGCAGGAGCAGCTTGAACAGTCGAACGCGCGCGCCTCCGAGCACGGTCTATCCGAACGGGCGCGCTTCCTGCTGCAGGACTATCGCGACGTGCCCGGCCCGTTCGACCGCATCGTCTCAGTCGGCATGTTCGAGCACGTCGGCGTCGCACATTACGACACTTACTTCCGGCGCTGTGCCGAACTGCTCAAACACGACGGCGTGATGCTGCTGCATTCGATCGGCCGCTCCGAAGGGCCCGGCTTCACAAATCCGTGGATCGCCAAGTACATCTTTCCCGGCGGCTATCTGCCGGCGCTGTCCGAGGTGCTGCCGGCGATCGAACGCGCCGGACTCCTGGTCTGCGACATCGAAATCCTGCGGCTGCACTACGCCGAGACGCTGAAAGCCTGGCGCGAGCGCTTCCTTGCGCACAGCGAACAAGCCGAACGGCTGTACGACGCTCGCTTCGTCCGGATGTGGGAGTTCTATCTGGCGGCGTCGGAGATGTCCTTCCGCAAGCAGAACACGATGGTGTTCCAGATCCAGCTCACCCGCCGCCAAGGGGTGGTGCCAATTGTCCGCGACTATATCGCGGCCGAGGACCGAAGGCTGCGCGACCTCGAAACCCGCCATCGTCCGCGGATGCAACTCGCCGGCGAGTGATCAGCCGGCGGCCACCGCAATTCTCAGCCGACGAGACGGATCGCCAGTTCCTGATCCGCTGCCGGCTCCAGCGGTCGCGCCAGATGGGCTTGGGCGGCGCATAGCAGTTCGCGATCGCACGGCCGATGCTCGGCCTCTTCGACCGCGGCGCGCTCGAACGAGTCGATCAGCGCATTCAGCCAATCGCGGTCGGAATGATCGTGGCAAAATTGCTGTGCCATCTGCTTTATCCATCATCCGAGACACCTCGCGAACCACCGCGAAGTCTCCCGACGCTCATGCCCTGTGCGCGTCACCTTGTTCGAGTGCATCCCGCCAGGGAGCCTCGGTGATCGCGTTTGCCGCCATCTTGGCCGGAAATCCTTACGAATCCCCGACTGCAGCGGATCGATCTGTCTCGACCGTCCATTTTGAACTGTCGTCCGACCGCGACCGGAGGTTCAATGCGCCTCGGGTCACGCCGGAACGCGTCAAGCACGCGTTACGGCGGCTTCAGCCGTCATCCACATCCTTGTCGCGCTGGTGCATAACGCGCGATTGCGACTTTCGCTCCCGAGAAAATCGGCGCTTTAGTCGCGCCCCGCATCCGACAAATTCGATCCGATATTCGAGAGCTATGGCCGCCACCGATTCGAACGTTCTGAAGCTCGCGCCGGAGCCGGGCGCGCCGGCGTACCGGACCGCCCCGCACAACATCGAGGCCGAACAGGCCCTGCTGGGCGCGGTCCTGGTCAACAACGATGCGTTCTACCGGGTGTCGGACTTTCTCGAATCCAAGCACTTCTTCGAACCGATCCACCAGACCATCTTCGAAACCGCGGCCAGCATCATCCGCGCCGGCAAGATCGCGACCCCGGTCACGCTCAAGACGTTTCTGGCGGCCGACCTCGATCTCGGCGGCCTGACCGTGGCGCAATATCTGGCCCGCCTCGCCGCCGAAGCCACCACCATCATCAACGCTCAGGACTATGGGCGGACGATCTACGAGCTGTCGCTGCGCCGCGATCTGATCGGCATCGGCACCGACATGGTCAACGTCGCATACGATGCCCCGGTCGATTTCGCACCGAAGAACCAGATCGAAGACGCCGAGCGACGGCTGTATGAACTGGCCGAATCCGGCCGCTACGAAGGCGGCTTCCAGAAATTCTCCCAGGCGCTGACCACCGCCGTCGACATGGCGGCCAAGGCGTTCCAGCGCGACGGAAAGCTGTCGGGCATCGCCACCGGGCTGCGCGATCTCGACACCCGGATGGGCGGGCTGCAGCACTCCGACTTGATCGTGCTCGCCGGCCGTCCCGGCATGGGCAAGACTGCGCTCGCCACCAACATCGCCTACAATGTCGCCAAGGCCTATCGCGGCGAAGTGCAGCCGGACGGTTCGACCAAGACCGTCAACGGCGGCATCGTCGGGTTCTTCAGTTGCGAAATGTCGGCCGAACAGCTCGCCACACGTATTCTCGCCGAGCAGGCCGAGATCGCGTCGAGCAAGATCCGCCGCGGCGGCATCTCGGATGCCGACTTCGACAAGATCCGCGACGTCTCGATCGAGCTGCAGTCGCTGCCGCTGTTCGTCGACGAAACCGGCGGCCTGTCGATCGCCCAGCTCACCGCCCGCGCCCGCCGCCTGAAGCGGCAGAAGGGCCTCGACATGCTGGTGGTCGACTATATCCAGCTGCTGCAGGGCTCCAGCAAGAAGGGCGACAACCGCGTCCAGGAAGTCACCGAGATCACCACCAGCCTGAAGGCGCTGGCGAAGGAACTGAACATCCCGATCATCGCGCTGTCGCAGCTGTCGCGTCAGGTGGAATCCCGCGACGACAAGCGGCCGCAGCTCGCCGACTTGCGTGAATCCGGTTCGATCGAGCAGGACGCCGACGTGGTGATGTTCGTGTTCCGCGAAGAATACTATCTGCAGAACAAGGAGCCGCGTCCGGGCACGCCCGAGCACGAGAAATGGGCGACAGACATGGAGCTGGTCCACGGCAAGGCCGAAGTGATCATCGCCAAGCAGCGCCACGGTCCGACCGGCACCGTCGATCTGCAGTTCGAGGGCCAGTTCACCCGCTTCAGCGACCTCACCGACGACAGCCATCTGCCGGAGCGGATTTGAGGCCGGAGCGGATCTGAGCCGCGCCGGCCGCCGTTGAACGGCCCGCAGGCAATGCATAAGGTGCGCCATGCACATCCTTCCCGATCCGAACGCCACCGTCGCCGACCTGTTGACCCCGGAGGCCGCCAAAGCCGCCGAGTTCGCCGCTGCGACCGCAACGTCGTCCGGTGTGCTGACGATCGATCTCGACGCCGTCGTCGCCAACTGGCGCAAGCTGGAGAAGACCGCGGTGCCGGCGGAATGCGCCGGCGTGGTCAAGGGCGACGGCTATGGCTGCGGAGCCGGCCAGATCGCCAAGGCGCTGCTCGGCGCCGGATGCAAGACCTTCTTCGTCGCCACGCTGGGAGAGGCACGCGCGTTGCGCGAGACCGTCACCGAGGCCACGATCTACGTGCTCGACGGGTTCTTTCCGAACACCGGCGACGAATTCGCCAAGCTGAACTGCCAGCCGGTGATCGGGGATCTGTACGAGCTGGCCGAATGGGACGTGTTCTGCCGCCGCACCGGCTGGCGCGGCGGCGCCGCACTGCACATCGACACCGGGATGAGCCGACTCGGCCTGACCGTGGTCGAGGCGCAAGGCATCGTGCCGCGGATCGTCGCCGGCGACCACGGCATCACCCTGGTGATGAGCCATCTCGCCTGCTCCGATCTCGTCAACCATCCGCTGAACGCCAAGCAGGTGACCGCATTTCGCGAGATCGCCAGTCAGTTCTCCGGAGTGCCGGCGTCGCTGTCGGCATCGTCGGGCATCTTCCTCGGGCCACAATTCGGCTTCGACATGGTCCGTCCGGGCGCGGCGCTGTACGGCATCAATCCCACCCCGGAAGCCGACAATCCGATGCAGCCGGTGGTCGAGCTGAAAGCCCGGATCGTGCAGGTCCGCGGCGTCGAGCGCGGCGACACCGTCGGCTACGGCGCGACCTGGAGCGCTCGGCGGCCGAGCAAGATCGCGGTGCTGTCGGCGGGCTATGCCGACGGTTACTTCCGCGCCGCCGGCTCGAGCGACGGCACCCGCGGCGCCGATGTGATCATCGCCGGCCAGCGCTGTCCGATCGCCGGCCGCATCTCGATGGACCTGCTCGCGGTCGACGTCACCGACCTGCCCGCCAACGCCGCGCGCCGCGGCATGCTGGCGACGCTGATCGGCGACGGCATCACCGTCGACGAGGCCGGGCATCATTTCGGCACGATCGGCTACGAGGTGCTGACCAGCCTCGGCCGACGCTACACCCGGATCTACAAAGGCGGCAACGCCGAGCCGGTGGCGGAGCCGGCCGCCACGGCGGAGCCCGTCGCCCCGGCGAGCTGATCGCTCACTACCCGAGCCCAACCTTCCCACGCTGTCGCGCGCGAATGCGGCTCCGCGAAACGCTCAATCCTCGTGGACCAAAAACAGAAATCCGGTGATCGCCGCCATGAAGGCGAACGACCCGGACACGCCGACCACGAAGATGATCCGCACCAAGGTCGGCGCTTCGCTGGTGGCGATCACGCCCGACAGTCCGAAGTAATTGTTGTACAGCACGATCGCGGCAAACAGCGCCCCGAACGCCGCCCCCATGCCGAAATGAGCGGCGACCTGACGCCATTTCCGCCGTTCGTAGTCGTTGCCGTGACGATGCGGGGTCATTGTGCCGGCGAGGTTACCTCACCGGCGTGGACGCGGCCAGCGGAACCGGGCGCCGGTTTCGGCGGGACCACGCGATACAGCGCCACGTAGTCGCCCTGATAGGCCGGCGCGAGTTCCGGCAAGGGCGGCGTTGCCGGCGGCTCGAGCATCAGCACCGCGTCGAAGCGGTGCGGCCAATCGGCCAGATAGCTCTTGCAGCGGGGTACGGCCCCAGCCTGCGCCGACGCCATGCGCAGCAGCAGCGCCGGTTCGACCGGCTCGCACAGCGGTCCGGCATAGGGCGCGAACGCCGGCTTGAGCACCAGCGGCTGCTGCGATGCGTCGGCGAACATCAACGGCCAGAACGCCCGGCGCTCGATCGTCAACAAGGCGCCAAGATGATTGTCGAGCGGAAAGTAGCCGGCGAGCGCCCGCCCCGCCTGCGCCGACGCGACGATATCGATGTTGCGGCCGCGGGCCATCAGCACCCGCTCGCCGGGCTCGACCTGCGCGATCGCCGCGCGCAGCTCGGCGAGATCGCGCCGATGGTCGTACCAGCCGTGGGCGACGAACGCGGAGCGGCCGACGATCACCGCGATCACCAGCGCCGCGACGGCGATCGCGCGGCGCGGCGACAGCCGCGGCAGCAGGCCGGCGAACAGCAGCACCGCCGCCATCACCGCCAGGCGGATATCGAGAAAGCTGCCGCCTTTGTACATCGCCGGCACGGCGACGAAGACGACTGCCAGCACCGCCAGGGTCCACGGCAGCGCCGGCGCCAACTGGACGCCGCGTGCCGCCAGCACCAGCACGACAAACAGCGCGCCGCCGCTGAGCGCGGTGACCGCATCGCTGGTGGTCATCACCGGCGCCAGCAGATCCCACAATTTGGCAAAGCCGCGCCAGATCCCGGTCTCGGCATTGGCGTCCGACAAGGGACTCGCCAGATACAGCGCGACCGCGGGAGCGAGCGCCAATGCCAGCAGCAAGGCCGACACCGCAAGCTCACGGATCAGCGACGCGCCTTCGCGGCGGGCGCGCACGATGCGCGCCAGCTCCTCGCTGCCGATCAGCAGCGCGAACAGCGCCACGCCGAAGATGTGAGCGAAGAACACCAGTGCGGCGAACGCCGCACCGACCACGACGGCCGCGAGGTTTCGATCGCGCCGGCGCAGGGCGATCCACGCCGCGGCGCCGATCAGCGCCAGGCCGAGCGACAGCAGGAAGTTCATGAAGCCGAGAAAGAACACCGCGTTGAAGGCGATCGCGCCGGCGGCCAGCGGCCAATACGAGAACCGGCCGAACACCACGCGGTGATAGGTCACCGCGCCGATCACCGGCATCAGCAGGCTCAACGCGAGCAGGATGCGGCCGCCGACATGGACGCTGGTGACTTTCAGCAGCGCGGCGCCGAGCACGTCCATGCCGAGATTGGGCAGGATCCGCCAATGCGGCGCATAGATCTGCGACAGCATCGGATCGTCCGGATGCGCCAGCACGAAATAGCGCGCCAGATGGTTCGGATAGTCGAGCACCGGCGGAACGTCGATGGTCAGGAACGGCGCCAGCAGGACGATCAGCAGCGCAGCCGCAGCCGCCCACCAGCCGAGCGTCGGTGCGCCGCTTGGGGCGGCATCGGCAGCCTTGATCATCGCGCGATGTCCCCTCGCCGGCATGAATTCGCGGCGGGATCATCGCCACCGCGGGTTAGCACCAGGTCAACGCGATCCGCGAACATCGCTCGGATCCGCCGCGACGGCGTTCGGCTCCGCTTGCATTCAGAACAAAGAGCGAACATATTGGGTGCCCGCCGGGTGCCCCCGGCGGCTCGATTCACGCACCACGCGATCGAGACTTTCAGCGCCCCGTGGACCTCATGGCCAAAGCCTCCTCCTCTTTCGTCTGTCAAAACTGCGGCGCCGCGTTCAACCGCTGGCAGGGCAAGTGCGAGGCTTGCGGCGAGTGGAACACGCTGGTCGAGGAAGCCGGCGACAACGCCGTGCCGGTGTCGATCCGCGCCAAGCGGCGCGGCCGGACGTTCAAGCTGGAGTCGCTGGCCGGCAAGAGCAACGACGCGCCGCGCCTGCCCTCCGGCATGGCCGAACTCGACCGCGTCACCGGCGGCGGCTTCGTGCGCGGCTCGGTGCTGCTGGTCGGCGGTGATCCCGGCATCGGCAAATCGACGCTGCTAACCCAGGCCACCAGCCTGATGGCCAAAGCCGGCCACCGCACCGTCTACATCTCCGGCGAAGAAGCCATCGCCCAGGTGCGGCTGCGCGCCGAACGGCTCGGCCTCGCCGCGGCGCCGGTCGAACTCGCCGCCGAGACTTCGGTCGAAGATATCATCGCGACGCTGTCCGAAGGCGCGACGCCGAAGCTGATCGTGATCGACTCGATCCAGACGATGTGGACCGACACCGTCGAGTCCGCGCCCGGCACGGTGACGCAGGTCCGGGCCTCGGCGCAGGCGCTGATCCGCTTCGCCAAGAAGACCGGGGCGGCGATCATCCTGGTCGGCCACGTCACCAAGGACGGCCAGATCGCCGGCCCGCGCGTGGTCGAGCACATGGTCGACGCGGTGCTGTCGTTCGAAGGCGAAGGCTCGCAGCAGTTCCGCATCCTGCGCTCGGTCAAGAACCGGTTCGGCCCGACCGACGAGATCGGCGTGTTCGAGATGACTGGGCTGGGCCTGCGCGAAGTCGGCAATCCGTCGGAGCTGTTCCTGTCGGAGCGCGACCTCGGCTCGCCGGGCACCGCGGTGTTCGCCGGCATCGAAGGCACCCGTCCGGTACTGGTCGAACTGCAGGCGCTGGTGGCGCCATCGACGCTCGGCACCCCGCGGCGCGCGGTGGTCGGCTGGGACTCGGCGCGGCTGTCGATGGTGCTGGCGGTGCTGGAGGCGCATTGCGGCGTCAAGCTGAGCGGCTACGACGTGTATTTCAACGTGGCTGGCGGCCTGCGCATCAACGAGCCCGCCGCCGACCTCGCCGCCGCCGCGGCGCTGGTGTCGTCGCTGGCGAACGCGCCGCTGCCGACCGATGCGGTGTATTTCGGCGAGATCTCGCTGTCGGGTGCGGTGCGGCCGGTGGCTCAGACCCCGGCGCGGCTGAAGGAGGCCGCCAAGCTCGGCTTCGCCCGCGCGGTGCTGCCGGAACAGACCCGTGGTGACGCGCCCGCCGATGCCGGCCTGGCGCTGCAATCGGTCGGCGGGCTGTCCAGCCTGGTGGCGGACATTGCCGCGCGCGGCACCCGGCGGGGCGACGATGACGGTGCGCCGCGGGCGAAAGCTGCCTCAAATGCAACACCGGCGCGATTCCGGCGCCAGGAGGGTTGAAGCGGCGTGACGTTTGCAGGGCGCGCCGCTATACAACGCCCGCGCAAGCTGAACATATCCGGCCACCAAGCCTTAACCCAGCGGAACATTGCTGTGGCGAGGCGGACGCGGGTGGTTTTCTCGCCTTGCGCCGCGTGCCATACCACCGTCACCTGTGCCGAGCCCGTGCACGCCGATTCGCCGTTGTGCTGACCGAGCGGACCTGACCTGCCGATGCCGATTACCATCCTCGATCTCATTGTTCTCGCGGTGATGTTGGTTTCGGGCCTGCTGGCGATGGTGCGCGGCTTCATGCGCGAAGTGCTGTCGATCGCGGCGTGGGGCGCGGCTGCGCTGGTGACGCTGTACGCGTTTCAGAAACTGATGCCGATGGCTCGGACCTACTTCTCGTCCGAGACCGTCGCCGCCGTCGTGGTGATCGCGGGCGTGTTCCTGGGCACGCTGATCATCGTGTCGATCATCACCGTGCGGATCTCGGACATGATCCTGGATTCGCGCATCGGTGCGCTGGATCGGACCCTCGGCTTTCTGTTCGGCCTCGCCCGCGGGCTGCTGATCGTGGTGGTGGCGTATCTGTTCTTCAACTGGCTGGTGCCGGACAAGCAGCGCCCCGACTGGGTCACCAACGCGAAATCACGCACCGTGCTGCAGGGAACCGGCGATTGGCTGATGACGCTCTTGCCGGACGACCCTGAAAATACCATTTTGAAGCGGTTCAAGAAGAACAAGCCTGAGGACGACCAGCAGCAGACCGACGATTCGGCTGCTCCCGGGACAAATGACGGCTACAGCAAACCCGCCCGTGACGGCCTGAAAAACCTGATAGAGGGCAAACCGGCCACGCGCTGAGCGTGTCCCACAGGAAAGGCGCGATGGACGCGATGCCCAGCTCTTCCGACGACGCCGCAACGCCCGCTTCGGACGCTCGCGACCAACACATCCTCGACGATACCGTTTTCGATACCGATGGTGACACGCTGCGCGAAGAGTGCGGCGTGTTCGGCATTTTCGGGCACCCCGATGCGGCGGCGATCACCGCGCTCGGCCTGCATGCGCTGCAGCACCGCGGCCAGGAAGCCGCCGGTATCGTGTCGTTCGACAACGGCCGGTTTCATTCCGAGCGCCGGCTCGGTCTGGTCGGCGACACCTTCTCCCGCGCCGACGTGATCGCGCGGCTGCCGGGCAATTCGGCGATCGGCCACGTCCGCTACTCGACCACCGGCGAGACCATCTTGCGCAACGTCCAGCCGCTGTTCGCCGAGCTCAACGCCGGCGGCTTCGCGGTCGGCCACAACGGCAATCTCACCAACGGCCTGACGCTGCGCCGGGAGCTGATCCGCAGCGGCGCGATCATGCAGTCGACCACCGATACCGAGGTGATCCTGCATCTGGTCGCACACTCCAAGAAGACGCGCTTCATCGAACGCTTCATCGAGTCGCTGCGCGCGCTGGAAGGCGCCTACTCGCTGGTGTCGCTGACCAACAAGAAGCTGGTCGGCGCCCGCGATCCGCTCGGCATCCGCCCGTTGGTGCTCGGCGAACTCGACGGCTGTCCGATCCTCGCCTCCGAGACCTGTGCGCTCGACATCATCGGCGCGCGCTACGTCCGCGACGTCGAGCCCGGCGAGGTCATCGTGTTCGACCGCCACGGCGTCACCAGCCATAAGCCGTTCCCGCCGCAGCCGGCCCGCCCCTGCATCTTCGAGTACATCTACTTCGCGCGTCCGGATTCCATCGTCGGCGGCCGCTCGGTGTACGACGTTCGCAAGGCGTTCGGCGCGCAGCTCGCGCTCGAGAGTCACGTCGAATCCGACGTGGTGGTGCCGGTGCCGGATTCCGGCGTGCCGGCGGCGATCGGCTACTCGCGCCAGTCCGGCGTGCCGTTCGAGCTCGGCATCATCCGCAACCACTATGTCGGTCGCACCTTCATCCAGCCGACCCAGAGCGTGCGCGAGCTCGGCGTGCGGATGAAGCATTCGGCCAATCGTGCCGCGATCGAAGGCAAGCGGATCGTGCTGATCGACGACAGCCTGGTCCGCGGCACCACCTCGAAGAAGATCGTGAAGATGATGCGCGATGCCGGCGCCCGCGAGGTGCACTTCCGCATCGCCTCGCCGCCGATCACCCACCCGGACTATTACGGCATCGACACCCCGGATCGCGCCGGCCTGCTCGCCGCGACGCATTCGCTCGACGAGATGCGCGACCTGATCGGCGCCGACACGCTCGCCTTCCTGTCGGTCGACGGCATCTATCGCGCGATGGGCGAACCGGGCCGTGATCCGGCGCTGCCGAAGTTCACCGATCACTGCTTTACCGGCGACTATCCGACCGGCCTCACCGATCTCAACCAGACCGAAGCGACGCCACGGCAATTGTCACTGCTGGCCGAAGCGAGCTGAGCTGCGATCTTCCCAAGCGCCGTCACCGGCTTCGCCGGTGGCGGCGTTTGCTTTGCAGCCAGCATTTGAAGATACCTCTTTTAGAGGATGGATACGCCGGTCTCATCCGCGTATGAGAATGCGCGATATATCTTGAGCCGGACCTCTCCATGACCCAACCTCTCGCTTCCCGCATTGCTCTCGTCACCGGCGCCTCGCGCGGCATCGGCTACGCCACCGCCAAGGCACTTGCCAGGGCCGGTGCGCACGTGATCGCCGTCGCCCGCACCCAGGGCGGGCTCGAAGAGCTCGACGACGAGGTTCGCAAGGACGGCGGGCACCCGCTGACGCTGGTCCCGCTCGACCTCACCGACTATCAGGCGATCGGCCGGCTCGGCGGCACGATCTACGAACGCCATGGCAAGCTCGACGTGCTGGTCGGCAATGCCGGCATCGCCGGACCGTCCTCGCCGCTGGGCCATATCGATCTCAAGCCGTGGCTCGACGTCATCGGCATCAACCTGAACGTGAACTTCCAGCTCGTCCGCTGCATGGAGCCGCTGCTGCGGGTCTCCGACGCCGGCCGGGCGGTATTCCTGACTTCCCGCGCCGGCGGCCGCGCTCCGGCCTATCGCGGCCCCTACGCAGCTTCGAAAGCCGCGCTGGAGACGCTGGTCCAAGTGTGGGCCAAGGAAGTGGCCAACACCACGCCGATCCGGATCAACCTGTTCGATCCAGGCCCCACCCGCACCAAGCTGCGCGCCAACATCATGCCGGGCGAAGATCCGGAAACCTTGCCGACGCCCGACCAGGTCGCAGAGCTGCTGCTGCCGCTGTGCCTGCCGTCCTTTTCCGAGACCGGCAAGCTGTTCGACGGCCCCTCCCGCACCGTGAAAGACCCCTCCGCCGATTGACTTCGGCCCGGCAGCGCGATTGACTGACTGCAAGCGGGGACAACATCCGCAGTCAATCAGCTATCCACACAAAGGGGGAAATGATGAGAGCAGTGTTCACGCACGCCATTTCGGCTGCGCTGATGAGTGCAGCGCTGGCCGCGCCGGCCTGGGCGCAGTCGGGCGACAAGACCGCCAAGATCGGCGTGCTCAACGACATGTCGAGCCTGTACGCCGACATCGGCGGGCCGAATTCGGTGGTCGCCGCCAAATTGGCGATCGCCGATTCCGGTCTCGAGAAGAAGGGCTGGAAGATCGAACTGGTCTCCGGCGATCACCAGAACAAGCCGGACATTGGTGTCAACGTCGCGCGGCAGTGGGTCGACGTCGACAAGGTCGACATGATCACCGATACGCCGAACTCCGGCGTCGCGCTGGCGATCAGCAATCTCGCCAAGGAAAAGAACATCATCCTGATGAATTCGGGCGGCGCCAGCGCCGACCTGACCGGCAAGGCGTGCAACCCCAACACCATCTCGATCACCTACGACACCTACATGCTGGCGCACGGCACCGGTCAGGCGCTGACCAAGGCGGGCGGCAAGACATGGTTCTTTCTGACGTCTGACTACGCGTTCGGCCACGCGCTGGAACGCGACACGTCCGCGGTGGTGACCGCCAGCGGCGGCAAGGTGCTGGGCAGCGTCAAGCATCCGCTGAACACTCCCGACTTCTCCTCGTTCCTGCTGCAGGCGCAAGCCTCCAAGGCCAACGTCATCGGTCTCGCCAACGCCGGCGGCGACACCACCAACGCGATCAAGCAGGCCGCCGAATTCGGCATCGTCCAGGGTGGCCAGAAGCTCGCCGCGCTGCTGCTGTTCATCAACGACGTGCACTCGCTCGGGCTGAAGACCGCGCAGGGCCTGACCTTCACCGAGTCGTTCTACTGGGATCTCAACGACGACACCCGCGCCTGGTCGAAGCGTTTCCAGGAGCAGGCCAAGAACAACGCCAAGCCGTCGATGACTCAGGCCGGCGTCTACGCGGCGGTGCTGCACTATCTGAAGACGCTGGAAGCGATGGGCGGCAATCCGCACGACGGCAAGGCGGTGGTCGCCAAGATGAAGGAGATGCCCGCCGACGACACGCTGTTCGGCAAGTCGGTCATTCGCGCCGACGGACGGCGGATGGTCCCCGCCTATCTGTTCGAGGTGAAGACCCCGGCCGAGTCGAAGGGGCCGTGGGACTACTACAAGAAGATCTCGATGATCTCCGCCGAGGACGCGGCCCGCCCGCTGTCCGAGAGCGAGTGCCCGCTGGTCAAGAAGTAAGCCGGCGAACCATCGGTCCGTTCAGCATTCAGGCGCCGCTTGCGGCGCCTGTTTGCTGTCGGCTTTCCGCGAGGCGATCGCCACGATCATCACCGACACCAGCAGCAGCGCGCCGGCGACCAGGAACGGCGCGCCCGGCAGATGCAGCGGCGCGCCGACGTCGATGAAGTACGCGAAGATCATTGTGAACATGAACGGGCCGATCAGTTCGGCAACGCTCTTGACGCTGGTGGTGGCGCCCTGCAACTGGCCCTGCTGAGCCGGCGAGACCAGTCGCGTCATCATCCCGGACGTCGCCGGCCCGGCGATGCCCCACAGCGTCATCACCGGAATCCCGATCCAGAACAGCGCGCCGCTCGGCGCCAGCGCATAGATCAGGAAGCCGAGCGCGCCGCCGCCATAGCCGATGATCTGCGCGTTGCGCTCGCCGAGCAGCTTCACCGCGGGGCCGACCAGGCCGCCCTGCACGATGGTGGTGCAGACGCCGACGAACGCCAGCGCCAGACCGATCGTGGTCTGGTCCCAACCGTAGCGATAGCCGGTGTAGAGCACGAAGGTCGCCGGCAGCGCGACATGCGCCACCTCGGCGCAGAACTCGACCACTGCCAGCGCGGCGAGCGTGGCGTTCGAGCCGAGCAGCCGCACGGCGCCGATCGGATTGGCGGACTTCCAGCGGAACGGCGACCGCCGGTCGCGCGGCAGCGACTCCGGCAGCACGAACAGTCCGTACAGCGCATTGGCCAGGCTGAGCGCCGCCGCCACCCAGAACGGCAGCCGCGGATCGACGCCGCCGAGCAGGCCGCCGATCGCCGGCCCGAAGGTGAAGCCCAGTCCGAATGCCGCGCCGACCATGCCGAACACCGCGGCCCGCTTCTCCGCCGGCGTGACGTCGGCAATATAAGCGAACGAGGTCGAGATGCTGGCCGAAGTGATGCCCGACAGCACCCGGCCGACGAACAGCCACCACAATGACGGCGCCAGCGCCATCAGGATGTAGTCGAGACCGAGGCCGACATTCGACAGCAGGATCACCGGCCGGCGGCCGAACCGATCCGACAGCCCGCCGAGAATCGGCGAGGCGAACAACTGCATCAGCGCCCAGGCGGTGCCGAACAGCCCGTAGATCCGCGCCGCGTCCGCGGTGTTGTCGTTGGAGAAACTCTCGATCAGCTTCGGCAGGATCGGCAGGATCATGCCGAGGCTGAGCATGTCGAGCGCGATGGTGATGAAGATGAAGCCGACGGCGGCCCGGCGCGGCCCGGTCATGCCGGGCACCGGCGGGTGTTGCGCGGCGGCCTGCTCGGTCATGACTTCCGCTTGCGCTTGTGGGCGAACGGATTGGCCTTTTCACGCAGCGTGATCCGCACCGGCGTGCCGGGCAGTTCGAATGCGCCGCGCAGGCTGTTGACCAGATAGCGCAGGTACGATTCCGGCACCGCGTCGGCACGCGAACAGAACACCACGAAGCTCGGCGGACGCGCCTTGGCCTGGGTGACGTAGTTGAGCTTCAGGCGGCGGCCGGACACCGCCGGCGGCGGGTTCTGCGAAATCGCCTGTTCGAACCAGCGGTTCAGCGCCGCGGTCGGCACCCGCCGGTTCCAGACCTTGTAGGCATCCTGGATCGCCTGCATCAGGCGGTCGACGCCCTCGCCGAGCATGCCGGAGGTGGCGACGATCGGCACGCCCTTGATCTGCGGCAGCCAGTGGTCGGCATCGGCGCGAAGCTGCGCGATCTGGCCGCCCTGGCGCTCGATCAGATCCCATTTGTTGACCGCGATCACCAGCGCCCGGCCCTCGCGCTCGACCAGGTCGGCGATCCGCAGATCCTGCTCTTCGAAGCGATGCTGCGCGTCCATCATCAGCACCACGACTTCGGCGAACCGCACCGCGCGCAGCGCGTCCGCGACCGACAGCTTCTCCAGCTTTTCTTCGATCCGCGACCGGCGCCGCAGCCCGGCGGTATCGAACACCCGGAAGTCGCGGCCCTTCCATTCGACCTCGACGGCGATCGAGTCGCGGGTGGTGCCCGCCTCGGGGCTGGTCAGCAGCCGCTCTTCGCCGAGCAGGCGATTGATGAAGGTCGACTTGCCGGCGTTCGGGCGGCCGACGATCGCCACCCGGATCGGGCGCGTCGCGATCGCTTCGTCGCTGTCGTCGAACGGCTGATCGTCGTCCTCTTCTTCGACCGGCTCGGGCAACAGCGGTCGCAGCGCGTCGTAGAGTTCGCCCATCCCCTCGCCGTGTTCGGCGGAAATCTGCACCGGATCGCCGAGTCCGAGGGCGTAGGATTCCATTGCGCCGATCTCGCCGTGCTTGCCCTCGCTCTTGTTGGCGACCAGCACCACCGGCTTGTTGGCCCGGCGGGCGAAATCGGCGAAGGCGCGGTCGTTCGGCGTCAGACCGGCGCGGGCGTCGATGACGAACAGCAGCGCGTCGGCGAGTTCGATCGCCGTCTCGGTCTGCTCCTGCATCCGCGCGGTCAGCGAGCCCTTCGGCCCCTCGTCGAGGCCGGCGGTGTCGATCAGCGTGAAGCTGAGATCGCCGAGCCGGCCCTCGCCCTCACGACGATCGCGGGTGACGCCCGGCGCATCGTCGACCAGCGCCAGCTTCTGGCCGACCAGGCGGTTGAACAGCGTCGATTTGCCGACATTGGGTCGGCCGATGATTGCGAGGGTGAAAGACATGCTGATCCGTCGCCGAGAAGCGGCGGCCTGTCAATGTCGCCCGGCTCAGACCTTCGAGGTCGCGCGCCCCGTCAGCGCTGGAAGCTGCCGCTCGGCAGCGGTGCCGGGAAGGCAGGCGCCGTTCCGGAGGACTGCGACTGGGCCGGCGCAGGTGCGGAGGACTGATCTTCCGCCGGTGGCGCGGTGATGCGACGGCGGGACTGCTTGGCCGGTTTCGGCGCCGGCGGTACCGCGGCGGCCCCGCCCTCTTCCTCGGCGGCCGGGTCGGCGGCGGGCTCAGCGGCCGGCGCAGCCGGACGTCGGGCTGCCGAATTATGCCGAGTCCGCGTCCGCGCGGCCGGCTTCGGCTTGTCTTCGATCGGCGCAGGGGCCACGGCGGCGGCCTGCTCGCGCTGCTGCTGCTCGACTTCGTCCTTATACAGGCTCCTCGGAACGCCCTGTTCGAGGCCCGGCACGCCCTCTGGAAAGACCGGCTTCCGCTCGCCGGCCAGCTTCTTCTTCTGATCGAGGAAGTCGAACATGTCGGTCGGATCGAACCCGCTCATGCTGCCGCAACCGGCCAAGGCGCTGGACAGAGCGACCAGCACGGCGAGGGGAATCAGGCGGTGCGACAGGCGCATGGATTATCTCTCACAGTCTTCGGTGTCGCGGTCGCTCGAACAGCTTCAGCTCTTGGTGGCAGCCGGCGGCAGCAGCGCCTGCAGCACGTCGGCACGGCTGCGCAGGCTGCCCGGCGTTTCCGCATCGGTAGTGATCTTGTCGATCCATTGCCGGGTCGCGGCGACGTTGTTGGCGCGCCAAGCCGACAGCGCCAGCAGCTCCCGCGCGGTGTGCCGGAACGCACTGTCGGCGGTGGCGATCGGCTCGAGCCGCTGGACCAGATCGTTGTAGTTCGCTGTGTCCATCACCAACCCCGCAGCGCGGATGCTGGCGAGATCACGATACGGCGCCGGCAGCCGGCGATCCGCGGCAATCTCGTCGTAACGCTTCACCGCCAGCCCCGGATCGCGCGTGGCGACTTCGGCTGCGGCGCGCAGCCGCGCCAGCATCCGGTAGCCGGACGGCGCAGACGCGGCGATCTTGTCGAAGGCGGCCTCCGCTTCGGCATGCTTGTTCTGCTCGGCGAGTTCTGCGGCGGCGGCAAACGCGGCGCCGGCCTCGGCCGCCTGCTTGGCCGCGTAATACTCATAGCCGCGCCATGCACCGACCCCGACGATGACCAACACCGCAGCGGCAATGATGTAGAGCGAGTATTTGTCCCACAGCTTCTTGAGCCGTTCGCGACGCAGCTCCTCGTCGACTTCATTAAATAATTCAGACACTTGGAGATACTTCCTGTCCCGACAGCGCAGCATCCTGATCGATGCCGCCGCTCGCCCGTCCCTCGCGGTCGCGGGGCGATACCCTAGCGTTATGGCGCTGGCAAGGCAAAGCGAGCCTGATCAAGGGGATACCTCGAGCGCCCGGCGCGCTTCGCCGCCGACCTCACACCTTCGACTTCATGCCGTAAACGTGCTCGGGCCCGGGGAAGGCGCGCGAGCGCACCTCTTCGGCATAGCCCTTGATTGCCTCTTCAATCCCCGGCCCGAGATTGCCGAAGCGCTTGACGAATTTCGGCACGCGCGGCGACAGCCCGAGCATGTCTTCGAGCACCAGAACCTGGCCGTCGCAAGCGGCGCTGGCGCCGATGCCGATGGTCGGGATCGGGATCGCCTCGGTAATCTTGCGTCCGAGCGGTTCGGCAACCGCTTCGACCACCACCGAAAAGGCCCCGGCATCCGCGACGGCGCGCGCATCGGCCTCGATCGGCTCCCAGCTCCCCTCCTCGCGGCCCTGGGCCCTGAAGGTGCCGAGCGTGTTGATCGACTGCGGCGTCAGACCAATGTGGCCCATCACCGGGATGCCGCGCTCGGTCAGGAAGGCGATGGTCTCGGCCATCCGGACCCCACCCTCGAGCTTGACCGCACCGCAATGCGTCTCCTTGAGGATACGCGCGGCGGAATGGAACGCCTGCTCCTTCGACGCCTCGTAGGAGCCGAACGGCATGTCGACCACCACCAGCGCATGCTGCGAGCCGCGCATCACCGCGTGGCCTTGCAGGATCATCATCTCCAGCGTCACCGGCACCGTGGTCTCGAAGCCGTGCATGACGTTGCCGAGCGAGTCGCCGACCAGAATGACATCGCAATAGCGATCGACCAGCGACGCGGTATGCGCGTGGTACGAGGTCAGCATCACGATCGGATCGCCGCCCTTGCGGGCACGGATCTCCGGGGCGGTCTTCCGCCGGATTTGCGACTGGACAGACATAGGGTCAGGCTCCGAAGACCGGGACGCCGATCACGTAAGGGTGGAACAGGAAGGCGAGCGCCGCATACAGCACGATGCCGACGCCGACCGCGATCGCATCGTTCTTCGCACCACCGACGGGGATCGGCGGACCGCCGGGATCGCGGCGATGCTTGAGCGAGATGCGGTCGTACACCGCCCAGGCCAGCAGCGAGCCGAACAGGATGATCGAACCGAGGTCACCGTTGCTGATCAGATGCGCGACCGCCCAGAGCTTGACCGCCGTGATCATCGGATGCTTGACGGCGCGATAGATGCGCCCGCGGGCGTAGGCGGCGACCAGCAGGATCGCCATCGGCAGCATCAGCAGCGCGGTGACGTGCTTGGTCCAATGCGGCGGATACCAGATGTCGATCATGCCCGCCGAGCGGTAGGCACCGAAGCCGTAGGCGATCAGGCCGATGCCGACGATCGCCAGGACCGCGTAGGCCAGCTTGTAGACCGCCTCTCCGCCGATGCCGATCAATCGTGTGCGCAGATCACGTCGGGTGGTGACCACGTGAGTGCCGACGAACAGCACCAGGCCGACGATCATCAACGCAAGTCCCATCACGCCCCCCTCGCCCGCACGCATGCGGCGGTATCCGCAGCCTTTGGATCCCACTATGGTCCGCCCGGTCGCGCCGAGCCAACATCGCCGGCACCGCGGGACTTGTTCGGGTATCATTGTTTTTAGGATCGATGCAAATGACGCGAACGACATTCCGGCGCCCCTGGCTGGCCGCACTCGCGGTGCTGGCGCTGGCGGGATCCACCGGGTCCGGCGGCGCCGAACCGGCTGCCGTGACGTGGCCGCCGAAGACGGTGCGGATCATCGTCCCGTTCGCGGCGGGATCGACGCCCGACCTGGTCGGCCGTGTGCTGGCCGACCAACTCCATGTGCGACATCCCGGCTCGACGTTCGTGATCGAGAACAAGCCCGGCGCCTCCGGCAACATCGGGACGGACGCGGTCGCCAAGGCGTCCCCCGACGGCGCCACGCTCGGGATTTCGATCCCGGGACCGCTCGCCATCAACACGTTGCTGTTTCCGAAACTGCCTTACGATCCCGCACGCGACCTCGCGCCGGTGACGCTGCTGACCAGGATGCCGAGCGTTCTGGCGGTGCCGACGAATTCCGGCGTCGGCAGCGTGGCGGAGTTTGTCGCCAGAGCGAAGGCCGATGCCAATGGGCTGGCCTATGCGTCGATCGGAGCGGGATCGCTGTCGCAGCTGTGCATGGAGGCGATTGCCCGGAAGGCGGGCAGCAGGATGGTACACATCCCCTATGCAGGCTCGCCCAACGCGGTGACCGCGCTGATCCGCGGCGACGTACAGGCGGCCTGCCTGCCGGCGATCTCGGTCGCGCCGCAGCAGGCGGCGGGGTCGGTGAAGATCCTGGCGGTGACGACGCCAGAGCGCTCGCCGTTCCTGGCCGACGTGCCGACGCTGAAGGAGAGCGGCATCGACGTGCAGTCGGACGCCTGGAATGCGCTGGTCGCGCCGGGCGGCACCTCGGACGCGCTGATCGCCGCAATCAACCACGAGGTCGCGGCCGCACTCGCCGATCCGGCGGTGATCGCGAAACTGAAAGCTCAGATGATGCTGCCCGAACCGTCGACGCCCGAGGCGCTGCGGCAGAAGATCACCGACGAGAAACGGACATGGGCGGACGTGATCCGGGAGGCCGGCATCGAGATTCGCTGAATCCCAGCGCGGTCGCCTGCGACCGCGCGAAGCCGAAGCGGTGAGCTTAGTGTGAGGCGATCCAGGCGCGGGCTTCGCGCTGGGCGACCGCGATCTCGTCGGCCGACATCAGTTCGGCGAGCTCACGGCGATAGGCGATCGCGTCGGTCCGGCCCTTCAACGCCGCCAGATTGAACCACTTGTGCGCCGCCACCAGATCGACCGGCGCACCGCGGCCCGACGCGAACAGCAGGCCGAGGTCGAACAGCGCATCGGGGTTCTCCCCGGCTTCGATCGGCATCGCGGTTTCGATATTCAGATGTCCCTGCAGCATGTTTGCTCTCCATCTTTGGCCGCCGAACCGGAGGGCGGCTCCTGTCCTCTGTCTGTCGTCCCCACCGCCGTGACCCGGCGCGTTATGGGGTGATGATGACCGATCAAATTTGAAGAGCAGTTTAAGCGATGCGCTGAACGATTTCTGAACGCAGCGCCGCGCTCGGTCCCGGCCGATTCGAGAAACGCCTGCGCCGCAGTCACTTTTTGAATTCGGTGAGAGACGGTTTACCGTCCGGTTTGGCGAACCGATAACCATCGCCGCAACCGCCCGGGGAAACCGGCGCGTGGACGGCGGCGGTCGCGCTGCCGGGAGGCGGCGCGGGAACTCGTGTCGATGTCGGAATGAAGCAGGGATGCCGGATCGCGCCGGCGTGGGACGAGGCGCCCCACAAACAACGAGGGCGTCGGCGAACACGTCAGGCTCAGATCTCACATGCGGCTCGCCGCTCGTGAAACTGCGGACCTTGCGTCCGCACCGTTCGAAGAAAAACCGTTTCTTCTACCGGTCCGCCTCTGGTCGGGTGATCCCCTGCCATGGTCGGATCCGGTCGTCTGACCTGATGTCTCGCCGACACCCTCTCGTCGACTAGGCCCTGGCTCGTGTCGCGGTGCGAGGAGCCCGTCCAGTGACGCGGCCGGCAGTGATGCTGCCGGCACTCGCTCGTAAGCGAGCTTACTTCTTCTTGGCGGCCTTCTTGGCGACCTTCTTGGTGGTCTTCTTCGCGGTCTTCTTCACCGCGCTCTTCGCGGTCTTCGCCTTCTTCGGCGCCGCTTTCTTGGTCGCCGCCTTCTTCGCTGCTTTCTTGGCCATGTTGCCCTCCGATAAGTGAGATGGCTGATTGCTGCTGCGTGCACTCGGGAATCGAGATGCACTAATTCCCGAATACACCAACGCTTTGAAAAAAACAGTGTCCCGCTTAAGGAAGAGTTGATGGGAGTTGTCCCTCGCGCACAGGCGGTCTCGGCGAACGAGGCGCCGCCGGATCGATCGAGCGAACCGACTTATGCGCGAAAAACCTGCATCGACATTTGTCAAGATCGCAAGAAATGCCTGTGCCGCAGCGTCTTTTACAAATCGAAAATCGAACTAACTAACTACTTCGGCCGAGCGCGCGAAGCGCCGAGTCGGGCGATCTCGACGCGCCGAGGACTCTGAGTCGCAATGTTTGGCAATGAAAAAATTTTCGCGTGCGACGCCGCTCCGGCGCGCTCAGACCCACCGGCACAAGGGTTTCCTGCACCACGGGCTGCGGCTGATTCGCGAATGCCGAGGGCGCGGCGGCGCCGCGCATGTCGCCGCGGCGACCGCGCGCGACGACGACAGCGGCGCCTCAGAGGCCGAGCTTGCGCTTCAGCAGGTCGTTGACGGCTTGCGGATTGGCCTTGCCGCCCGAGGATTTCATCACCTGGCCGACGAACCAGCCGAGCATCGCCGGCTTGGCGACGACCTGCGCCGCCTTGTCGGGATTGGCGGCGACGATGTCGTCGACCACCTTCTCGATCGCCGACAGATCGGTGACCTGCTTCATGCCGCGCTGTTCGACCAGCACGCGCGGATCGCCGCCTTCAGTCCAGACGATCTCGAACAGCTCCTTGGCGATCTTGCCGGAGATGGTGCCGTCGCCGATCAGCGCGACGATCGCGGCGAGCTGCGCCGCCGACACCGGCGAGGACTCGATCGACTGACCGTCCTTGTTGAGGCGGCCGAACAGTTCGTTGATCACCCAATTGGCGGCGAGCTTGCCGTCGCGGCCCTGATCCTTCAGCTCCGCCAGCACCGCCTCGTAGAATTCGGCGCTCTCGCGCTCGCTGACCAGCACGCCGGCGTCTTCGGCCGACAGGCCGAAGTCGCGGATGAACCGGGCCTTTTTGGCATCGGGCAGTTCCGGCAGCTGCGCCTTCAGTTCGTCGACATAGGCTTGGGTGAATTCCAGCGGCAGCAGGTCGGGATCGGGGAAGTAGCGATAATCGTGCGCCTCCTCCTTCGACCGCATCGACCGGGTCTCGCCCTTGTTGGCGTCGAACAGCCGGGTTTCCTGGTCGATCGTTCCACCGTCTTCCAGGATGCCGATCTGGCGGCGCGCTTCGTAGTCGATCGCCTGACCGATGAAGCGGATCGAGTTCACGTTCTTGATCTCGCAGCGGGTGCCGTAAGGCTCGCCGGGACGGCGGACCGAGACGTTGACGTCGGCGCGCAAGCTGCCCTTCTCCATGTCGCCGTCGCAGGTGCCGAGATAGCGCAGGATGGTGCGCAGCTTCGACACATAGGCCTTGGCCTGTTCGGACGAGCGCAGATCCGGCTTGGAGACGATCTCCATCAGCGCGACGCCGGAGCGGTTGAGGTCGACGAAGGTCGATGTCGGATGCTGGTCGTGCAGCAGCTTGCCAGCGTCCTGTTCGAGGTGCAGCCGCTCGATGCCGACGGTGACGCTGCCGCCGTCCGGCAGATCGACCACGACCTCGCCCTCACCGACGATCGGCGACTTGTACTGGCTGATCTGGTAGCCCTGCGGCAGGTCCGGATAGAAATAGTTCTTGCGGTCGAACACCGAGCGCAGATGGATCCTGGCGTTCAGCCCGAGCCCGGAGCGGATCGCCTGACGCACGCACTCCTCGTTGATCACCGGCAGCATCCCCGGCATCGCGGCATCGACCAGCGAGACATGGCTGTTCGGCGCGCCGCCGAATTCGGTCGCCGCGCCCGAGAACAGCTTGGCGCTCGACGAGACCTGGGCATGGATCTCCAGCCCGATCACGACTTCCCAATCGCCGGTGGCGCCCTTGATGAGCTGGGACGGTTTGACGGGTGCGTTCATGGGAGAAGCCTTTCGACGGGCGCAGTTTCAACAAGCCAGCGCCTGAATATGCCCTTCCCGGGCATATGCCAACAACGACCGATCGCGCGTGATCAGCCGATAGCCGTATTCGCGGGCAGTCGCGGCGATGATCCGGTCCGCCGGATCGCGGTGCGGGAAGCCCGGCAGGAATGAGGAGGCGACCAGCACGTCCGGCGTTAGCGCCGCCAGCGACAGCCCAGAGCGCTCCATCACCTGATCGAACCAGCGCAGCGGCGACATGAGCAGATTGAGCCGGCCACGCGCTACCAGCATGCCGATTTCCCATGCTGAGATCGGCGAGACCACCACCGCTTGGCCGCTCTCGTGGGCCTGCTGGACGGCGGCTCCCGCCTCGCCTGCCTCATCATCGCTCGTCGCAAAAAATATCAACGCGCAGGTATCGAGAAGAAGCGGCGGCACGTTATCGCAATCGCTCCGGCAGATCGCTGCCATAAGCGAGCTTGCCCCATTCGGGATCCGCCGGCGCCGTCAGGTCGACGCCTTCCGGAATGAGAACTGTGCCTTTCATACATCCAAACAGCGGATGCTGGCCCGGCTTTGCGCCGACGACTGCACGAGGCCGTCCAGTTTGCTCATCGCGACGAAACACCAGCCGACCGTTTTCCATATCGACCTGCTCGCTGCGGAATCCGGCTTCGATCCAGGCCTTGGTCATCACATTGTTGGTCGGCGAGTTGCTCCACCACGCACGATGGCGCTGCGCGACCGGCGGCAGCTTGCTGCCGATCACGCGCTCGATCTGCGCAAAGCTCATCCGCACTTCACTGCCGGCCTGTTGCTTGAGGAACTCGGTCAGCGGCTCATATTTACCCATGAGTGACCTCCGCCGTCGCAATAATTACATAGTAACTATTGGAGCGGCGAAAGTCTAGATTTTGGCAGCGGAAACGGCGCAAGCCACACCTCCGAAGCAACCTTACCCGGACGCTACGTCCACACCTCGGCGGCCGTCGCAACGTCGATCTTCGAGGCCAAGGCGTTCAGCGTGATCTGATGCACAACCGCGGTCGGTGCGGTGCAGAGGTCACTGACGACCTTGATGCGGAGACCATCGGCGCTCCGCGACATCGCGGTGAAGACGACGCAGTTCTGCGTCATCATGCCGGCGACCAGGAGTTGATCGATCCCGGTCAGATGCTGCGCGAGGTCGGTATCCTGAAAGGCATCCGCGACGCGCTTGGTGATGATCGGCGCATCACCGGCGGCGACGACAATGGCCGGGCGGATCGCGACCCCGGCGTTCCCTGCAACGAACGGTCCGGTTGCCGCGGTCGAGACGTGCTGGACCAGAATGATGCGATCACCGGCGGTCCGCGCTTTGCCGATCGCCGCAACCAGGCGTGCCTCGGTCTCCTCGGCCTGCCACAGCGGCAACGCGCCGCCAGCGAAATACTCGTTCTGAATGTCGATCACGAGGAAAGCGCGTGCCATCGATATCTCCCTGTTGGCCGTGGAAGTGCCCGTTTCCTCTAGGCCGCCATGCCACCAGGGATCAGTGGCCCGATAGACATTTTTCGGTTAAATTGGGCCAATGCGATTGGCCATCCTCGCCTACGATCAGATCAGCCCGTTCATGCTGTCGACGCCGCTTGCGGTGTTCGGCGAGCCGTTCCTCGCCAGCGGCCATCGGGTCGATGTCTGCGCCGCTCAGCCGCGATTTTCAGCGACCGGCGGCCTCACGATCGAAGCACCGATGCCACTCGCCGCTGCGCGCAACGCCGACGTCGTCATTCTGCCCGGCTGGCGCGCCGCGGAGGAGCCGGTACCGGCAATGATCACCTCCGAACTACGCGCCGCAGAGGAGCGCGGCGCGATCGTGGTCGGGCTTTGTCTCGGCGCGTTCGGCCTCGCCGAAGCGGGGCTGCTCGACGGGCGCCGCGCGACCACGCACTGGGCCTGCGTCGAGAGTTTCGCGACACGCTACCCGGAAGTCGCCGTCGATCCAGGCGCCCTGTTCGTCGACGAGGGACGCATCCTGACTTCGGCGGGTGTCGCCTCCGGTCTCGATTGCTGCCTGCACCTGCTCGGCCGACTCTCAGGCGCGGCCGAAGCCAATCGCATCGCCCGCCATCTCGTCGTCGCGCCGCAGCGCGCCGGTGAGCAGCCGCAGCTGATCGAGCGCCCGGCGATCGGTTCGTCTGCCGATCGCAGGATCACCGATATTCTGGAGCGGCTGCGCGCCGATCCGGCGTCCACACCCTCGCTCGATGAACTGGCGCTGCGCGCCGGCATGAGCCGCCGCAGCCTCACCCGCCACATCCGGGCACGAACCGGTGGCAGTCTCGGCGATTGGCTGCGCCGCGTTCGCCTGGCGCGAGCACAGGATCTGCTCGCCGGCGGCGCGCGTGGGCTCGATGACGTCGCCGCGCGATGCGGATTTCCCGATGCCGCCGCGCTACGCACGGCGTTCCGCGCCGAGCTCCGGATCACGCCGCGGCAATGGCTCGCGCGGCAGAGGCTGGACTGACCGACCGCGCTGCGGCGGCTCGAGCGAACGAAAGACGGCGACGAGAAAGCCCTAGTTCGGTGCGGGCGACTGCGCGACCTCGAAAGTCAGTGTGAACCAAGTGCCTTGGCCTCGGATGGTCTTCACCTCGAAGGCGACGTTGCGCGCGTTCTCTTTGAGAGTCTGCAGGATCAGCGCCCCGAGCTTACGCGGCGACGGCCACTGCTGCCCTTCCGCCAGTCCGACGCCGTCGTCCGAAACAATCACCGACACGCGTCCGGATTCGACGCTGCAGATCACCTTGATCCGTCCGCCGTCGCGCCCGATGAAGGCGTATTTCAGCGCGTTGGTGAGCATCTCGTTGACCAGCAGCCCCGCCGGCATCGCCACGTTCACCGACAACGGACAATAGCTGGCATTGACCTCGCAATTGACGCCGGTCGCGGCATTCGCGCGGATCACCGCGTTGGCAATGTCGGACAGATACTGTCCGAGATCGATCTGCCCGCCATCCACTTTCGGGGTGTCGTCGGACAATACCCGGTACAGTGCAGTCAGCGCATCAATCCGGCTCGCGAGCCGCGCCAGCGCCACCGTCTCGCCCTCCGCGGCGGAGCGCGCCTCCAGCCGCACCAGCGCGGTGATCAATTGCAGATTGTTCTTCACCCGGTGCTGCAGCTCACGCATCAGGGTGTCGCGCTCGCGAATCTGACTTTCGAACCGCTCGATCTGCGCCCGCTCCCGGCCGCCGACGTCGACCAGCGCCGCGATCCTGTAGTTCTCAACGCCGTCGTCGCTCTCGATCACGGACGCATAGGCCTGGACGATCAGCAGACGGTCGGACGGCGCGGCTTTGCGGAAGACGCCGAGGAAATCCTCGCCATCCCGGATCGCCGCGCCGAGCGGGCGGTCGGCATGGTCCTGCTCGGTGAAGCCGTCGAGGCAAACCCAACCCCGTCCGTCCACGCCTGACTGCGACAGCGAGGTGAGCGCCTCGAAGGCCTGATTGACATAGACGATTTGCTGATCTTCGCCCCAGCCCTGCGAGACCGCGATCGCGACCGGGACATTGTCGAGCAGGTGCTTGTAGCGGTCGCTCTCGATCGCCGCGACCAGCTTCCTCGATCCGAGGATCTGATCGACCCCTTGTGGTGGAAGTTCGCCGTCGTCAGCACTCATCCCACACCCCTGCCCCTGACGACAATGGCTAACGAGGTCGACAAACGCAATCTGGAACCCGCTCGGTGACGGCGCTTACGCCCACCACTTCGTCGGAACGAACCGTCCGGCCGACTGCTCGATCACCTCGCCGAGCGAGAACAGGGTCTCCTCGTCGAATGGCCGGCCGATCAGTTGCAGGCCGAGCGGCAATCCTTGCGAGTCCCGCCCCGCCGGAACCGCGATGCCCGGCAGGCCTGCCATGTTCACCGTCACGGTGAAGATGTCGTTCAGATACATCTCGACCGGATCGGCGCCGCCCTTCTCACCGACGCCGAACGCAGCCGACGGCGTCGCCGGTGTCAGAATCGCGGAGACGCCCTGATCGAAGCACTGTTCGAAATCGCGTTTGATCAAGGTGCGAACCTTCTGGGCGCGCAGATAGTAAGCATCGTAATAGCCGGCCGACAGCACGTAGGTGCCGATCATGATGCGGCGCTTGACCTCGGCGCCGAAGCCGGCCGCACGGGTGTTTTCGTACATCTCGACGATGTTGCGACCGCTGACGCGCGCACCGTAGCGAACGCCGTCATAGCGCGCGAGGTTCGACGACGCTTCCGCGGGCGCCACAATGTAATAGGCCGGCAGCGCGTATTTGGTGTGCGGCAGCGACACCTCGACCAGTTCGGCGCCCGCGGCCTTCAGCCACTCGGCGCCCTGGCTCCACAGCTTCTCGATTTCGGCCGGCATGCCGTCGAGCCGGTACTCCTTCGGGATGCCGATCTTCATGCCCTTCACCGAGCCGCCGATCGCGGACTCGTAGTTCGGCACCGGGCGATCGACCGAGGTGGTGTCTTTCGGATCATGGCCGGCCATCGAGCGCAGCAGGATCGCGCTGTCGCGCACGGTGCGGGCGATCGGACCGGCCTGATCCAGCGAGGACGCGAACGCGACGATGCCCCAGCGCGAGCAGCGGCCATAGGTCGGCTTGATGCCGACCGTGCCGGTGAAGGCTGCCGGCTGGCGGATCGAGCCGCCGGTGTCGGTCGCGGTGGCGCCGAGGCACAAGCCCGCCGCGACCGCTGCCGCCGAGCCGCCGGACGAGCCGCCCGGCACCAGCTTGGCATCCGAGCCGGCGCGGCGCCACGGATTGACCACCGGGCCGAAGCACGAAGTCTCGTTCGAGGAGCCCATGGCGAATTCATCGTTGTTGAGCTTGCCGAGCAACACCGCGCCGTCGCGCCAGAGCTGCGTCGTCACCGTCGACTCATAGGTCGGCGTGAAGTCGCCGAGGATCTTGGAACACGCTGTGGTGCGTTCGCCCTTGGTGGCGAATAGGTCCTTTATGCCGAGCGGGATGCCGGCCAGCGGGCCGCCCCCGCCCTTGGCGATCTGCGCATCCGCCGCCTGCGCCATCTGCCGCGCCTGATCCGGCGTCTCCAGCACATAGGCGTTGAGCACGCGGGCCGCCTCGATCGCGTTCAAATGCGCGTCGGTCAGTTCGACCGCGGTGAAGGACTTGTTTGCGAGGCCATCGCGGGCCTCGGCCAGCGTCAGCGAAGTCAGATCGGTCATGGTTCAGGGCACGCCTGGATAAAAGCCGGCGACAGGCCGGTGACGGGCGCCGCGGATCGTGCGGCTCTGTTGCAGCGCTGGCTAGCACAGCGCCTCCGGGAAATGAAGCGATTGCACCGCTCTACCCGCCGTAGCTACAGTCGGGCCATTGACGGCAAGATTATTGTAGTTACATAATTCAATGGCGATCACGTTTGATCCGGCGAAACGCGATTGGACCCGGCGGCATCGCGGTCTCGATTTTGCCACTGATGCTGCAACGGCTTTTGCCGGACGCATCGTGACGAAGCTCGACGATCGGTTCGACTACGGCGAGAGCCGTTATATCACGGCCGGATATGTCGGTTCACGCATGGTCGTGATCGTCTGGACGCCTCGCAACGGCGGCCGTCATGTGATTTCGATGAGGTACTGTCATGCCAAGGAAGAAGTCCGCTGGGCCGCGCTCTTTCGGGGAGCCTTTGACTGACGATCCTGACGATGCCCCGGAACTGCTCGACGAGTTTTTCCGGACCGGTGAAATCCGCGTCGACGGCAAGATCGTCCGCCGGGGCCGCCCGCCGCTGGGAGCGCAGCCGAAAAGCTCGGTGACGCTGCGGCTGGATGCCGACGTGCTGGACGCCTATCGTGCTCTCGGCCGCGGCTGGCAGTCGCAGATCAACGCCGACCTGCGGCGGGTGCGGAAGCTCAAGAAGGCCTGAGCCTTTACTTGTTGACTGGGCTGCAGAAGAACGGCGACAGCGTCTTGTCGTTCTCGGGCGCGTCCCGGCGGGCCTTGTCGGCGGCCTGCAACTGGTCGAGCACCGCATCCATCGCCTTGTCGGCGTCGACGACCTTGCCCTGCCGCCCCATCGCGTCGAGGTAGTCCAGATAGGCCTGGTAGGCCTTCTCGTCGTCGCACAACAGGCACATCGGCGCGTCCTTTATTCGACCACCTTCGGCACCAGGAAGAAGTGATCCTCGGTCGACGGGGCATTCGCCACCACCTGATCGGCGATCTCGCCGTCATTGACCATGTCGGCGCGCTTCTTCATCTGCATCGGCGTCACCGAGGTCATCGGCTCGACGCCGTCGACGTCGACCTCCGAGAGCTGCTCGACGAAGGCCAGCATCGCGTTGAGCTCGCCCTGCAGATGCGGCACCTCGTCGTCGGTCACGGCGATCCGCGCCAGGTGCGCGATGCGGCGGACGGTGGCGGCATCGACCGACATAATATAGGGCCTTTCTGCGAGATATCGACCCGCGCCGTATAGCAGAGCCAGGTTTCGCGCCGCAACCTCGGTACGCCGACCGCCCTGCCTCAGCCGGCGAGCTGGCTGAGCCGCGCCACGGCCGCACCGGCCAGCGCCCGGGTGAGTTCGGCCGCCGGCATGTCGCGGCCGAGCCGCACCGCCTGCCCGGCCCACAGATTGGTGAAGTCGGTTTTGCCGTGCTGCTCCGCGGCCGCCTTCAGCGGACCGAGCGCGGAGGACGCGTGCGGAAACGCCGGCGCGTCCGGCGACACCGGACCGACCTCGCGCATCAGCCGGTTGGCGACGCCCCGCGCCGGCCGCCCGGTCATCACATTGGTGATCACCGTCGCCTCATCGGTGGCTTGCGCCAATTGCGCCCGAACCAACGCGCTGGTCCGGGCTTCCGGGCAGCGCAGATACGCGGTGCCGATCTGCACACCGGCCGCGCCGAGCGCGAACGCCGCCGTGATGCCGCGGCCATCGGCGATCCCGCCGGCCGCGATCACCGGCACCCGTACCGCATCGACCACCTGCGGCAGCAGCGCGAACAATCCCGGCTGCTGCGCAATGGCGTCGGTCATGAACATGCCGCGGTGGCCGCCGGCCTCGGCGCCCTGCACGATCACCGCATCGACGCCGTGCTCCTCCAGCCAGATCGCCTCGCGCACGATCGTCGCCGATGCGATCACCTTGGCCCCGCTGGCCTTGACCCGGTCGAGCAGGGCTTTCTCCGGCAGGCCGAAATGGAAGCTGACCACCTCCGGTTTCAGCTCCTCGACCAGCGTGCACATCGCCGGGTCGAACGGCGCCCGGCTCGCCGCCGGCGCCGGCATCGCCGGGTCGAGCCCGAGCTCGGCGAAGTAAGGCGTCAAGCGCTGGCGCCAGACCTGCTCGCGCGCCGCATCAGGGGTCACCGGCCGATGGCAGAAGAAATTCAGATTGATCGGGGCGGAAATCTGCTGCCGGAAAGTTCCGACCTGCTCACGTGTCTTCTCCGGCGTCAGCATCGCGCACGGCAGCGACGCCAGCGCTCCGCCCCGCGCCGCCGCGACGGCGAGCTCCGCATCCATCGCGCCGGCCATCGGGGCGAGCAGAATCGGACATTCGATAGCGAACAGGTCGAGGAGACGGCGATCCGGCCACATGATCAGGCTCTCGCGATGGAAGGGAGTTGGCGCAGCCTCGTTGCCCGCCAGCGGCCCTTTAACATGCAGTCGGGCCCGCTTCCATGTCTGTTGCGCCGTCCCGCCGCGCTCCCAGGGCCGCAATCCGCCGGCCCGGACGCCCCGGCGGCCGGATCTGCGCTGCGGCGTTTTGTAGCGCCGCCGTTCTCGCCCGCGCCTCGCCGAGGCAATGGCGCCGACCCGGTTTCAGACCGATGATCGCGTCGGTCGCGGGCGCTCGAAACATCCGCGGTCGCACCAACACGATACAAAAAAACATAGGGAGTACTCGCCATGCTGAAGGCCATGCTGCTCAGCTGCGCGGTCGCAGCCGCTACTGCTGCGTCGCCCGCTGTCGCCCAGGACTGGACCAAATCGAAATGGGGGCCGGACGACGAGATCGGCGCCGCCAACTATCTGACACCCGAATTGGCGCTGAAAGCCGCACAGCTGGTGAAGAACGGAAAGGTCTACGCTCTCGGCATTCCGGTCGACACCAAGACCCCCGCTTATCCGCCGCGCGGCTTCAAGATCACCGTGGTGCAGCCCGGTCAGGCCGGCAATTCCGGCATGGGCCCGAGCAAGACCACCTACAATGACGACATCATCGAGGGTTGGGTCGGCGTCGGCAGCCAGATCGACGGGCTCGGACATATCGGCGTCGAGCACGTCTATTACAACGGCAACAAGATCGCCGATTTCGGCGATCCCACCGGCCTGAAGAAGCTCGGCATCGACAAGGTGCCGCCGATGGTGACGCGCGGCGTGCTGCTCGACATGGCGGCGCATTTCGGCACCGACGTGGTCAAGGAGGGCACCGCCTTCAACGTCAAGGAGATCGAGGAGGTCGCCAAGAAGCAGGGCGTCGAAATCCGCCAGGGCGACGTCGTGCTGTTTCACACCGGCTGGGTCAGCCTGATCGGCAAGGACGACAAGCGCTACAACAGCGGCGAGCCCGGTCTCGGGGTCGAGGGCGCGAAGTATCTGACCTCGAAGGGCGTGGTCGCGGTCGGTGCCGACACCTGGGGCCTCGAGGTGATTCCGTTCGAGAGCAAGAACGTGTTCGAGGTTCACCAGATCCTGCTGCCGATGAACGGCACCTACATCCTGGAAAACATGAACACCGCCGATCTCGCCAAGGACAAGGTCTACGAGTTCATGTTCGTGCTCGGCCAGCCCCGCTTCAAGGGCGCCGTGCAGAGCATGATCAACCCGGTCGCGATCCGGTGAACTGAAGAGAGCGGCGCGGCCTTAGACCAAAGCCGCGCCGCACCCGGCTTTGCGCCGGCTCGATCCCGCATGCTATGCGGGCCTCATGCCAGCCCTGATCCTTCCCCTGATCGAAGCCGCCGCGCATTGGCCGGCGCGCGGCGCCCTGCTCGGTCTCGACCTCGGCACCAAGACCATCGGCGTCGCGGCGTCCGATCCCGACCGCAGGCTCGCCACCGGCGTCGAGACCATCGCCCGCAAGGCGTTCACCGCCGATGCGGCCCGGCTGCTGACGCTCGCGGCCGAACGCACCGCCTGCGGCTTCGTGCTCGGCCTGCCGCTCAACATGGACGGCAGCGAAGGCCCGCGGGCGCAGTCGACCCGCGCCTTCGCCCGCAACCTCGCCAAGCTCACCGAGCTACCGATCGGACTATGGGACGAACGACTGTCGACCGCCGCGGTCGAGCGCGAGCTGATCGCCAACGACGTCAGCCGCGCGAAACGAGCCAAGGTCATTGACGAGCACGCGGCGATCTTCATCCTGCAGGGCGCGCTCGACCGTCTCGCGGCGCTGCGCCGCACCGAGTGACCAGCGACGGGAACGATCCGATGAATTGCGTGTGCGGCTCGGGAAAGACTTACGACGACTGCTGCGGTCCCCTGCTCGCCCGTACCCGGCCTGCTACCTCGCCGGAAGCGCTGATGCGCTCGCGCTACGCGGCCTATGCGCTGAAGGATTTCGACTACATCGTCGAGACCACCGATCCGGATCGGCGCGATCTGATCGACCACGACGTCAACCGCGCCTGGATGGAGGAGTCGAGCTTCCTCGAATTGCGGGTGCTCGGCAGCAGCGAGAAAGGCAGCCGCGGCACCGTCGAGTTCATCGCCCGCTTCCGCCGCGGCGGCGCCCCGGAGCAGAGCCATCATGAACGCTCGCAATTCCGCAAGGTTCGGGGCCGCTGGTACTTCTCGGAAGGCGAAGCGGTCGGCTGAGTGAGCGTCGAACTCCGTCATCGGGACGAGCGAAGCGACGAAGCGATTCAGAAACTCAGTGCACGGTGTCTCTGGATTGCTTCGCTTTGCTCGCAATGACGTGATTGATGCACCAGCCGCCTCACATCTCCGGCAGTACGCGCCCCAACAATCCCTTGGCAATCTCGGTCGGGATATCGGCGGCGCCGTAAAGGCTCGCCGGCTCCGGCACCAGGCGGGTCCGGGCGAACAGTTCGGCGTGCGGCGGGTGGATTTCGTTGAGCGCTGCCGCGGCGGCGAGCTTGGCCAGCATTTCCACGGCGAGCCGTGCGGTCCGCTCGTTGTCGACCTGCAGCAGCGCACGGGCGATCAGGCCGGCGGCGGCCGGACCGCCGGTCAGCCCCGAGGTATCCTGGATCAGCGCCTGCAACACCTCGGTGCCGGCGTCGCTCTCGCGCGACATCGCCCGCAGCACGTCGAGGCACATCACGTTGCCGGAGCCTTCCCAGATCGCATTGACCGGCGCCTCGCGATAGTGCCGCGCCAGGATGCCGTCTTCGACATAGCCGTTGCCGCCGAGGCACTCCATCGCTTCGTAGACGAACGGCGGCGCCGACTTGCAGATCCAGTATTTCACCGCCGGCGTCAGCAGCCGCATATAGGCGGCTTCGAGCGGATCGTTCGGCGCCTCGTCGAAAGCGCGGCACAGCCGCATCACCAGCGCCACCGAAGCCTCGACCTGCAGCGCCATGTCGGCGAGCACCGACACCATCAGCGAATGATCTGCGAGACGCTTCTGGAACACGGTGCGATGGCGGGTGTGATGCAACGCATGCGCCAAGGACGACCGCATCAGTCCGGCGGAGGCGATGGCGCAATCCTGGCGCGTGAGCTGCACCATCTGGATGATGGTGCGCACGCCACGGCCGGGATCGCCGACCGGCAGCGCATAGGCGCCGGTGAACTCGACTTCCGACGACGCGTTGGAGCGGTTGCCGAGCTTGTCCTTGAGCCGTTGGAAGCGGATCTCGTTGACCGAACCGTCGGGCGCAAAGCGCGGCATGAAGAAACAGCTCAGGCCCTCGTCTGCCTGTGCCAGCACCAGAAACGCGTCGCACATCGGCGCCGACATGAACCATTTGTGGCCGACGATGCGATAGGCGTCGCCGTCGCGGAACGCGCGCGTGGCGTTGGTACGCACGTCAGTGCCGCCCTGCTTCTCGGTCATGCCCATGCCGATGCTCATGCCGCGCTTGGCGTTCCATGGCGCGAAGCTCGGATCGTACTGACGGGTGCCGAGCACCGGCATCACCCGCGCCAGCAGGTCCGGCTGGGCGCCGAGCGCTGCGACCGAAGCGCGGGTCATCGTCACCGGGCAGAGATGGCCGGTCTCCACCTGAGCAGCCATGTAAAACTTCGCCGCGCGCACCACTTCCGAGGCGTTGCCGGCGGACTTGCCGTGCGCGTCCCAGGTGGAGTTGTGCAGGCCGGCCTTGAAGCTCTCGGCCATCAGTTCGTGATACGACGGATGGAATTCGACCTGATCGCGGCGGACGCCCTTGGCGTCGAAGGTCTTCAGCCTCGGGGTGTATTCGTTGGCGAGGCGGCCGCGCTCGGCCATCTCGGTGGTGCCCCATGCCTTGCCGAAGGCTTCGAGTTCGACATGGGCGTTGGCGCCCTGATTGAAGGTCACCGCCTCGAGCAGCGGCCGGTCGGCGCCAAACAGGTCGAGATCCGGGAGCGGCGGCGACTGGTTGAACACCTCGTGGGTGGCGAAGGAAGGCTGCGTCATGTCGGTCCTGGAGCGATGCGGATTCGCGCGCATGTTACGCAGAAAACCGCCCCGAGGACACGCCGGATCGCCGCCGCCTCACTTCATCCGTTCGCGCGCCGCCTTGAAGCCGGTGACGAACCGCGCCAGCGTCTGCGAGGTGGCGCCGCGCGGCAGCATCACTTCGATCAACGAAAATACCCCTCGCCGCTCGACCGCGCGCTGCAGCGCGGCGGCGAGTTCGGCGCGCGTCGTGACCCGCTCGCCGACGCCGCCGATCGACTTGGCGATATCGGCGAAATGCCAGTCGTCGAGATCGTTGAACTTCGACTCCGGCTGGAACACCCGCAGCATTTCCCAGCTGCAATTGTTGAACAGCACCACGATCGGATCGAGCCCGTAGCGCTTGCAATTGCCGAGTTCCCAGCCGGTCATCTGGAACGCGCCGTCGCCGACCAGCACCAGCGGCCGCAGCCCGGTCGCGGCGACGCCGATGCCGGCGGGCACGCCGAACCCCATGCCTGCGTAGTATCCCGGGGCCGCCAACGCGGTGTTGTCGATCTCCATCGCGGTGAACAGGCAATCGCCGATGTCGGCCGTCATCGGCATCTTGCCGTGGCGGTCGAACAGATCGTTGATCGCGGTGGCGATATCGGACGGCGCGATCGGCGAGGCATCGGCCGCGAGCCCGCGCGGATAGGCCATGCCCTTGCCGGCGTTGCGCGGCCGCGGCGGATGCTGATCGGCGTGGGCGTCGAGCCCTGAGATCAGATCGGCCAGCGGCAGGTCGCGATAGACGTGGTGGCCGATCTGCACCTCGCGCCCGGTCGCCAGCACGGTCCGGCGCGGATCGGTCATGTTCGAAGACAGCGCGAAATTGGTATCGGACAGGATGACGCCGAACATCAGCACCAGGTCGGCGCCCTCGACCAGCGCCGACAAGTCGGGATCGCCGGCGGCGCCGAGATAGGTGCCGGCCACCACGTCGTCGTCGCCTTCGAGCAGGCCGCGGCCCATGAATGTCGTCACCACCGGCAGGCCGAGCTTCCGGGCGAGCGCCCCCACCTGCTGCTCGACGCCGTAGCGGCGGATCTCGACGTCGACCACCATCACCGGCGACTTCGCCTTGGCGATCCGCGCCAGAATCTCCTCGGCGCATTCGTCGCGCGCGCCGGCATCGGCCTCGCGCCGCGGCAGCTTCGGCACCGGGTCGACCTTGGCGTCGACCATGTCGCGGGGAAACTCGATGTACACCGGCAGCGACAGTTCCAGCGCGCTGCGCAGCACCCGGGCGATCTCGGCCGGCGCGGTCGCCGGGTCGGTCAGCACCGCCTGATCGCAGGTGACCTCCTTGAATACCGCAAGCTGGGTGTCGACGGTCCGCACCTGATGATGCAGCAGATAGCCGCTGGTGCGCTCGCGCGCCCCCGGCGCGCCGGCGATCACCACCACCGGCGAGCGCTCCGCATAGGCGCCGGCGATCGAGTTGACGAGATTGAAGGCGCCGGCGCCGTAGGTCACCACCGCGACGCCGATGCTGCCGCGATAGCGTGAGGCCGCATCCGCCGCGAACCCGACCGCCGGCTCGTGGCTCAGCGTGAAATACGGCAGGGTGCCGCTTTCCTCGATCACCTTGAAGAACGGCAGCACGAAGTCGCCGGGGATCCCGAAAATCTCCCGGGCACCATGATCCTCGAGGGCGTCGAGCAGCGCGGTCGCAAGCGTCGGCATGGCAGCTCCTGGATGGGCACAAAGGGGCCGGACCGATTTACCAGAGCTTGCGACTTTCGACCAACCGCACGCCATGATCACGCCCGGCACAGCGGAAATGCCGGCGGTTCGATAACGCCGGGGGATTATTCCAGGCCCAGCCCCGTTGTCGCTTGCCCGGCTATCCAACTCTCCCTATAGCTCTTGCTTTAATGACCCCCGCCCCAAAATCGACTTTCGTCCTCGGTCACCGGCATCTGCTGGGAATCGAAGGGCTTTCCGCCGCCGACATCACCGGCCTGCTCGACCTCTCCGAGGAGTATGTCGAGCTCAACCGGCAGGTCGACAAGAAGCGCACCAGTTTGCGCGGCCGTACCCAGGTCAACCTGTTCTTCGAGGCCTCGACCCGGACGCAATCGTCGTTCGAGATCGCCGGCAAGCGGCTCGGCGCCGACGTGATGAACATGAGCGTGTCGTCATCGTCGATGCGCAAGGGCGAGACCCTGATGGACACCGCGGTGACGCTGAACGCGATGCACCCGGACATCCTGGTGGTCCGGCATCACGCCTCCGGCGCGGTGGAACTGCTGGCCCGCAAGGTCGACGGCTCGGTGATCAACGCCGGCGACGGCGCCCACGAGCATCCGACCCAGGCGCTGCTCGACGCGCTGACGATCCGCCGCAACAAGGGCCGGCTCGACGGTCTGGTGATCGCGATCTGCGGCGACGTGATGCATTCGCGCGTTGCCCGCTCCAACATCCTGCTGCTGAACACGATGGGCGCCCGCGTCCGCGTCGTCGCCCCCTCCACGCTGCTGCCGGCCGGGATCGAGCGGATGGGCGTCGAGGTCGCGCGCGACATGCGCGAAGGGCTCGACGGCGCCGACATCGTGATGATGCTGCGGCTGCAGCGCGAGCGCATGAACGGCTCGTTCGTGCCGTCCTCGGCCGAGTATTTCAACTATTTTGGGCTCGACCAGAAAAAGCTGTCCTACGCCAAGCCGGACGCGCTGGTGATGCATCCGGGCCCGATGAACCGCGGCGTCGAGATCGACTCGATCGTCGCCGACGGCGCCCAGTCGGTGATCCGCGAACAAGTCGAAATGGGCGTGGCGGTGCGGATGGCGGTGCTCGAAGCGCTCGCCCGCAACCTGCCGAACGCCTGATGCCGGAACGGGAAACACCATGCTGACCGACCCCCGCCCGATCCTGCTCGCCAATGCCCGCCTGATCGACCCCTCGCGCGACTTCGACGGGATCGGCGACGTGCTGATCGCCGATGGCGTGATCCGCGATGCCCGCCGCGGCATCGGCGCCGCCGGCGTCCCCGAAGGCACCGACATCGTCAATTGCGCCGGCATGGTCGTCGCCCCCGGCCTGGTCGACATGCGCGCCTTCGTCGGCGAGCCCGGTGCCAGCCACCGCGAGACCTTTGCATCGGCCAGCCAGGCCGCGGCCGCCGGCGGCATCACCACCATCGTCTGCCAGCCCAACACCAGCCCGGTGATCGACAATTCGGCGACGGTCGACTTCGTGATGCGCCGCGCCCGCGACACCGCGATCGTCAACATCCAGCCGATGGCGGCGATCACCAAGGGACTGGGCGGCGCCGAAATGACCGAGATCGGCCTGCTCAAGGCCGCCGGCGCGGTGGCGTTCAGCGACGGCGACCTCAGCATCACCAACGCCCAGGTGATGCGCCGGGCGCTGACCTACGCCCGCGACTTCGACGCGCTGATCGTGCATCACACCGAGGACCCCGATCTGGTCGGCGAAGGCGTGATGAACGAGGGCGAATTCGCCACCCGGCTCGGCCTCGCCGGGATTCCCAACGCCGCCGAAACGGTGATGCTGGAGCGCGACATCCGCCTGGTGATGCTGACCGGCGGCCGCTACCACGCCGCGTCACTGACCTGCATCGAGTCGCTGGAGATCATGCGGCGCGCCCGCGATCTCGGCCTGCCGGTGTCGGCGTCGGTGTCGATCAACCACGTCGCGCTGAACGAGAACGACATCGGGCCGTATCGCACCTTCCTGAAGCTGGCGCCGCCGCTGCGCACCGAGGACGACCGCAAGGCGCTGATCGCGGCGCTGGCCTCAGGGCTGATCGACGTGGTGATGTCGGACCACAATCCGCAGGACGTCGAGGTCAAGCGACTGCCGTTCGCCGAGGCTGCCGCCGGCGCGATCGGGCTGGAGACGATGCTGCCGGCCGGCCTGCGGCTGGTGCACGCCGGCGAGCTCGATCTGCTGACGCTGATCCGCGCGATGTCGACCCGTCCGGCCGAACTGCTCGGCCTGCCCGGTGGCACGCTGCGCGCCGGCAGCCCGGCCGACCTGATCGTGATCGATCCCGAGGTACCGTGGCTGGTCGATCCGGACGAATTGAAATCGAAGTGCAAGAACACCCCGTTCGACGAGGCGCGGTTCTCCGGCCGGGTGACCCGCACCATCGTCGGCGGTCGGACGGTCTATGAGCATGTGTGAGATTTGAAGGCTGGTTGAGTCAGCCGCTTGAACTAGGCCTTTCGATCCGTCATTGCGAGCGCAGCGAAGCAATCCAGAGATGCCGAGCACGGAATTGGATTGCTTCGTCGCTTCGCTCCTCGCAATGACGGGGAGAGTCTGACTTTATTGCCGCGCTAGAGTGTTTGGAGAGTTGTGATGATCGGGATCTACATCGCCGCGCTGGTGATCGGTTATCTGTTCGGCTCGATTCCGTTCGGCCTGATCCTCACCAGGCTCGCCGGCACCCAGGATCTGCGCTCGATCGGCTCCGGCAATATCGGCGCCACCAACGTGCTGCGCACCGGCCGCAAGGGCCTCGCCGCGGCGACGCTGCTGCTCGACGCGCTGAAGGGCACCGCCGCGGTGATCCTCGCCGCCTATCTCGCCGCCGGCACCGACGCGATCGCCGCCAATGCCGCGATGCTGGCGGCGCTCGGCGCCTTCGTCGGCCACCTGTTTCCGGTGTGGCTGAAGTTCAAGGGCGGCAAGGGCGTCGCCGTCTATATCGGCGTGCTGATCGGCCTGTTCTGGCCGGCCGCGATCGTGTTCTGCCTGATGTGGCTGGCGACCGCCTTCACCTCGCGCTATTCGTCGCTGTCGGCGCTGGTGGCGAGCTTCGTCACCCCGATCTTCCTGTGGTGGTTCGGCCATGCCGCCCTCGCCTCGCTGTTCGCGGTGCTCACCCTGCTGCTGTTCTGGATGCACCGCGAGAACATCAAGCGGCTGCAGGCCGGCACCGAGAGCAAGATCGGGCAGAAGAAGTAAGGCTGGATCGCCAGCTTCCGCCTTCGTCGACCTTGTCCACACGTTAAAGTTGCGCAACACTCCCGCTCGCGGGGGTGGATGTGGGTGAGCGTGGCAGCGATCAGGGGACGACCGTCCTCACCGAGGCGCAGCGGATCGACTGGCTGCGGCTGATCCGCGCCGACAATGTCGGCCCTCGCACCTTTCGGTCGCTGATCAATCATTTCGGCTCGGCGCGTGTGGCGCTGGAGCGGTTGCCGGAGCTGGCGCGGCGGGGTGGTGCGGCGCGGGCCGGACGCATCCCATCCGAGGACGAAGCGCGGCGCGAGATCGAGGGCGGCCGCCGGATCGGCGTCGAGCTGGTGGCACCGGGCGAGGCCGGATATCCGCTTCGACTTGCGACCATCGACGATGCACCGCCGCTGCTCGGAGTCCACGCCCTGCCTGATGCGCTCGCCGTGATGGCACGGCCGATGATCGGAATCGTCGGCTCGCGCAACGCCTCTGGCGCCGGACTGAAATTCGCCGGCCAGCTCGCCGCCGATCTCGGCGCGGCCGGCTTCGTGGTGATCTCCGGCCTCGCCCGCGGCATCGACCAGGCGGCGCATCGCGCCAGCCTGCAAAGCGGCACCGTTGCGGTGCTGGCCGGCGGCCACGACAAGATCTATCCGGCCGAGCACGAGGACCTGCTGCTCGACATCATCCAGGCCCGCGGCGCCGCGATCTCCGAGATGCCGCTCGGCCATATACCGCGCGGCAAGGATTTTCCCCGCCGCAACCGGCTGATCTCGGGCGCTGCGGTCGGGGTCGCGGTCATCGAGGCCGCCTATCGCTCCGGCTCGCTGATCACCGCCCGCCGCGCCGCCGACCAGGGCCGCGAGGTGTTCGCCGTGCCCGGCTCGCCGCTCGACCCGCGCGCCGCCGGCACCAACGACCTGATCAAGCAGGGCGCTACCCTGATCACCTCGGCGGCCGACATCGTGCAGGCGGTTGCGCCGATCCTGGATCGGCCGATCGAGATCCCGAGCCGGGAGCCGGATCACGCCCCGATCGCTGGCGAGCCCGATACCGGTGATCGCACCCAAATCCTCGCGCTGCTGGGACCGAGCCCAATCGGAATCGACGACCTGATCCGCCTCTCCGGCATTGCGCCGGCTGTGGTCCGGACGGTGCTGCTGGAGCTCGAACTCGCCGGGCGGCTGGAGCGCCATGGCGGATCGCTGGTATCGCTGAGCTAGGCGCGAACGGCTCCCAAAAAGCCAACGGCCCGAAGCGGTGAGCTTCGAGCCATTGTCCAGGAGCAGACGTACATCCGGCCCGCCCCGACGTTCGAATCGTGAACTGGTTCGGTTAATTAAACGTAAATCGCAACCGCTTCGTGACAGCAGGGCCCCGTTGGGACGCCGGGGACCTTGCCGCTTGCCTGCAGGCTCACCCGAAACTTGAAGGTCGTCATAAACATCCTTTTTGAATCAACCGGATGAAGGAATCAGCTCATTCGGCACTGGAATTGCGCCGGCGACGGACGATCTCCCTGGCCTCCATCCGCGCCATGTCCAGCAGGTAACAGAGCATGTCGAGGCGGTGCGCTCGGGCGACCTGGATCAGCTCTCCGGTCGCTTCCGACAGGTATTGGGCTGCTTCGACTGGCCCGCCATCTCTGGGGCGGGAATAGTGGGAGTCGCGGTGGCTCTCGGAGGGTGGCGACATCAGGCACCAATCTGCGGCAGATGCGAACCGCTCCACAATGGAGCGTATTCCGATTATATACACGTATAAGTTGTACAGCTCCAGGTTAATGTTTTGCGAACTTCGATCGTAAGTAGGTCTGGTTTCGCTCGATCGCCCTGGCCGGCGATTTGACAGCGCCCCCGTCACCACCCATGTTCCGGGCAATCCGGCCGGCGCGAGTCTCGCAGTCCGGCCTTTTTCTCTTCATTCTGACGCCTGGAATGCGATGAACCTCGTCATTGTCGAGTCGCCGGCGAAGGCCAAGACGATCAACAAATATCTCGGCTCGTCCTACGAGGTGCTGGCCTCGTTCGGGCACGTGCGCGACTTGCCGGCCAAGAACGGATCGGTCGACCCGGATGCCGACTTTCAGATGATCTGGGAGGTCGACCCAAAAGCCGCGAGCCGGCTCAACGACATCGCCAAAGCTCTGAAGAATGCAGACAAGCTGATCCTCGCCACCGACCCTGACCGCGAGGGCGAGGCGATCTCCTGGCACGTGCTGGAGGTGATGAAGCAGAAGCGTGCGCTGAAGGACCAACAGGTCGAGCGCGTGGTGTTCAATGCCATCACCAAGCAGTCGGTCACCGACGCGATGAAGCATCCGCGCCAGATCGACGGTGCGCTGGTCGACGCCTATATGGCGCGCCGGGCGCTCGACTATCTGGTCGGCTTCACCCTCTCCCCGGTGCTGTGGCGCAAGCTGCCCGGCGCCCGCTCCGCCGGCCGGGTGCAGTCGGTGGCGCTGCGGCTGGTGTGCGACCGCGAAACCGAGATCGAGAAATTCGTCCCGCGCGAGTATTGGTCGCTGATCGCCACTTTGGCGACGCCGCGCGGCGATACCTTCGAGGCGCGGCTGGTCGGCGCCGACGGCAAGAAGATCCAGCGGCTCGATATCGGCACCGGCGCCGAAGCCGAGGACTTCAAGAAGGCAATCGAAGCGGCGAACTTCCGGGTCGCCACCGTCGAAGCCAAGCCGGCACGCCGAAACCCCTACGCCCCGTTCACCACCTCGACGCTGCAGCAGGAAGCCAGCCGCAAGCTCGGCTTCGCCCCGGCGCACACCATGCGGGTGGCGCAGCGGCTGTATGAAGGCGTCGACATCGGCGGCGAGACCGTCGGTCTCATTACTTATATGCGAACAGACGGCGTGCAGATCGACCCGTCCGCCATCACTCAGGCGCGCAAGGTGATCGCCGAGGATTTCGGCAATGCCTATGTGCCGGATGCGCCGCGGCAATACACCGCCAAGGCCAAGAACGCGCAGGAAGCCCACGAAGCGATCCGCCCGACCGACCTGTCGCGCCGCCCGGCCGACGTCAGTCGCCGGCTCGAATCCGACCAGGCCCGGCTGTACGAGTTGATCTGGATCCGCACCGTCGCCAGCCAGATGGAATCCGCCGAGCTCGAGCGCACCACGGTCGACATCGAGGCGAAGGCCGGGTCACGCCTGCTGGAACTGCGCGCCACCGGCCAGGTGGTGAAGTTCGACGGCTTCCTCGCCGCCTATCAGGAAGGCCGCGACGACGATTCCGAGGACGAAGACAGCCGCCGCCTCCCCGCGATGAGCGAGAACGAGGCGCTGAAGCGCGAGGCGCTCGCCGTCACCCAGCACTTCACCGAGCCGCCGCCGCGGTTTTCCGAAGCCTCGCTGGTGAAGCGGATGGAAGAGCTCGGCATCGGCCGGCCCTCGACCTACGCCTCCATTCTGCAGGTGCTGAAGGATCGCGGCTACGTCCGGCTGGAGAAGAAGCGGCTGCACGGCGAGGACAAGGGTCGCGTCGTGGTCGCGTTCCTGGAGAGCTTCTTCACCCGCTACGTCGAATACGACTTCACCGCCGGGCTCGAGGAAGATCTCGACCGGATCTCCAATAACGAAGTGTCCTGGAAACAGGTGCTGAGCGACTTCTGGCGCGACTTCATCGGCGCGGTCGACGAGATCAAGGATCTGCGCGTCGCCCAGGTGCTCGACGTACTCGACGAGATGCTCGGACCGCACATCTATCCGGCGCGCGAGGACGGCGGCGATCCGAGGCAGTGCCCGAGCTGCGGCACCGGCAAGCTCAACCTGAAAGCCGGCAAGTTCGGCGCCTTCGTCGGCTGCTCGAACTATCCGGAATGCCGCTACACCCGGCCGCTCGCCTCCGACAGCGCCGGCGATGCCGACCGCGTGCTCGGCACCGATCCCGACAGCGGCCTCGAGGTCGCGGTGAAGTCCGGCCGGTTCGGCCCCTACATCCAGCTCGGCGAGGCCAAGGATTACGGCGAAGGCGAAAAGCCGAAGAGGGCCGGCATTCCGAAGGGTACCTCGCCGTCCGATGTCGATCTCGAAATGGCGCTGAAGCTGCTGGCGCTGCCGCGCGAAGTCGGCAAGCACCCGGAGACCGGGCAGCCGATCAAGGCGGGCATCGGCCGGTTCGGACCTTACGTGCAGCACGAAAAGACCTATGCCAGCCTCGAAGCCGGCGACGACGTCCACACCATCGGCCTGAACCGCGCGGTGACGCTGATTGCCGAGAAGGTCGCCAAGGGCCCGAGCAAGGGCCGCTTCGGTTCCGATCCCGGCAAGGCGCTGGGCGACCATCCGAGCCTCGGCGCGGTCGCGGTGAAGAAGGGTCGCTACGGCGCCTACGTCACCGCCGGCGGCGTCAACGCCACGATTCCGAACGACAAGACCGAAGACACCATCACCCTGCCCGAAGCGATCGCGCTGCTCGACGAGCGCGCCGCCAAGGGCGGCGGCAAGGCCAAGAAGGCACCGGCCAAAAAGGCCGCTGCCAAGAAGGCGTCCGCCGGTGGTGAGGCCAAGCCGGTGAAGAAGGCCGCCGCCAAGAAGGCCAAGCCGAAGGCCGAAAGCGCCGCCGCCAGCAAGGCGCGCGCGCCGGTGGCGGCGAAGACGGCGGTGCCGAAGAAGGCCGCCAAGCCCAAAGACGCGGCCAAGAGCAGCGCCGCCAAGAACGGATAGATGTGAGCAAGACGCGCGACGCGAAGTTTCCGGACAAGGCCACTCTCCTCGCCTTCATCCGCGCCCACCCCGGCAAGGTCGGCACCCGGGAGATCGCGCGCGAATACGGCCTGAAGAACGCCGATCGCGCCGAACTGAAGCGAATGCTGCGTGAGCTCGCCGACGGCGGCAGCATCCGCAAGAGCGGCCGCCGCAAGGTATCTGAGCCAGCCACGCTGCCGCCGACGCTGCTGGCCGACATCGTCTCGCGCGATGCCGACGGCGAACTGATCGCCACCCCGTCCGAATGGGACGAGCAGGACGGCGACGCGCCGAAGATCCGCATCCACACCCCACGCCGGATCAAGCCCGGCACCGCAGCCGGCGTCGGTGACCGCGCGCTGCTGCATGTCGAGACCGCCGATCCGCGCGACGCCGGCCCCGCTTATGTCGGCCGCGTCATTCGTGTGCTGGAACGCGGCAAGGCCCGCATCCTCGGCATCTTCCGCGCGCTGCCGCAAGGCGGCGGCCGGATGGTCCCGGTCGACAAGAAGCAGGCCGGGCGCGAACTCAACATCGCGGCGCACGATGCCGGCGGTGCGGAGGATGGCGATCTCGTCAGCGTCGATCTGATCCGCACCCGCGGCTTCGGCCTCGCCTCCGGCCGGGTCAAGGAACGGCTCGGCTCGCTCGCCAGCGAAAAGGCGGTCAGCCTGATCGCGATCCACACCCACGACATCCCGCAGGACTTTTCCTCGGCCGCGATCCGCGAGTCCGAAGCCGCGCAGCCGGCCACGCTCAAAGGGCGCGAAGATTGGCGCGACCTGCCGCTGGTGACGATCGATCCGCCCGACGCGAAAGACCACGACGACGCGGTCTACGCCGAGCCGGACTCCGATCCTGCGAACAAAGGCGGCGTCATCGTCTATGTGGCGATCGCCGATGTCGCCTACTACGTGCGGCCGGGCTCGGCGCTGGATCGCGACGCGCTGCGCCGCGGTAATTCGGTGTACTTCCCCGACCGCGTCGTGCCGATGCTGCCGGAGCGGATCTCCAACGATCTGTGTTCGCTCAAACCGGGCGAGCCGCGCGGCGCCCTCGCGGTCCGCATGGTGATCGACGCGCAGGGCCGCAAGCGCTCGCATTCGTTCCACCGCGTGCTGATGCGCTCGGCGGCGAAACTGAACTACGCCCAGGCCCAGGCGGCGATCGACGGCCGGCCCGACGACGTCACCGGCCCGCTGCTCGAGACGATCCTGAAGCCGCTGTACGACGCCTATGCGGTGGTCAAGCGCGGCCGCGACGAGCGCGACCCGCTCGACCTCGATCTGCCCGAGCGCAAGATCATCCTGAAGCCGGACGGCACCGTCGACCGCGTCATCGTGCCGGAGCGGCTCGATGCGCACCGGCTGATCGAAGAATTCATGATCCTCGCCAATGTCGCCGCCGCCGAGATGCTGGAGAAGAAGGCGCTGCCGCTGATCTACCGGGTGCACGACGAACCCAGCGTCGAGAAGGTCCATAACCTCGTCGACTTCCTCAAGACGCTCGATCTGTCGTTCGCCAAGCAGGGCGCGCTGCGGCCGGCGCAGTTCAACCGCATCCTGGCGATGGTCAAAGGCGAAGACTCCGAGCCGCTGGTCAACGAGGTGGTGCTGCGCTCGCAGGCGCAGGCGGAATACAGCTCCGAGAACTATGGCCATTTCGGCCTGAACCTGCGCCGCTATGCGCATTTCACTTCGCCGATCCGGCGCTACGCCGATCTCGTCGTGCATCGCGCGTTGATCCGCGCGCTCGATCTCGGCGACGGTGCGCTGCCGCCGTCCGAGACGGTCGAGACGCTGGCGGAGGTTGCGGCGCAGATCTCGCTCACCGAACGCCGCGCGATGAAGGCCGAGCGCGAGACCGTCGACCGCCTGATCGCGCACCATCTCGCGGACCGGATCGGCGCCACCTTCCAGGGACGCGTCTCCGGCGTCACCAAGGCCGGACTGTTCGTCAAGCTGAGCGACACCGGCGCCGACGGGCTGATCCCGATCCGCTCGCTCGGTGACGAGTATTACAACTACGACGAAACCCGCCACGCGCTCATCGGCTCGCGCAGCGGGGCCATGCACCGGCTGGGGGATGTGGTCGACGTCAAGCTGGTGGAAGCTGCTCCGGTGGCCGGTGCGCTGCGGTTCGAGCTGGTGAGCAATGCCAGCGTCGAATTCACGCACCGCAAGACTGCACGCAAGACCAAGGGAACGAGCAAGGCCAAGCTGAAGACCGAAAGCGGCAAGTCGGCGCGCGCCAAGCCCGGACGGGCGAAAGCACGGAAAGCGGCCAAGCCGAAACAGAAAACCAAGTCCGGGAGAGGAAAACGCTGATGACCACGCTGTCACGCGAGCCGATCGTCTGGCCGCCGCAATCCGCTCCGTCGCAGCAGCGCAACGTCTGGCAGGCGATGTGGCGCGGTTTCCGCGGCCGCTGCCCGAACTGCGGCGAAGGCCGGATGTTCCGCGCGTTCCTCAAGACCGCCGACTGCTGCGACCAATGCGGCCAGGATTTCACCGGCCACCGCGCCGACGATCTGCCGGCGTATCTGGTGATCGTCATCGTCGGCCATATCGTAGTGCCGATCGCGCTGTCGATCGAGACGCATTTTTCGCCGCCGGTGATGCTACAGCTCGCGATCTACCTGCCTTTCACCCTGCTGGCTTCGCTGCTATTGCTGCAGCCGGTCAAGGGTGCCGTGGTCGGATTGCAATGGGCATTCCGGATGCACGGCTTCGACGAGACCAACCCCGACCGCTGACGGCACGCCCACGCACGCGGCGGCACAACGACGACAAACACCAACAAGAAACGACAATGGGAGCGACATGACCGAAACTGCGACGCAGGCCGAGCCGAAGGTCGAGCAGGATCACCAGGAACCCAGCCACCACCCGTATTTCCGCCCGAAGGACGCCGCGACGCTGATCCTGGTCGATCGCAGCGCCTCGACGCCGAAGGTGCTGGTCGGCAAGCGCCACGACAACGTGGTGTTCATGCCCGGCAAGTTCGTGTTTCCCGGCGGCCGCGTCGACAAGAGCGACGTCCGCGTCCCGGTGGCGGCCCCGATCCCGCCGGAGCTCGAAGCCAATCTGCTCAAGGGCAGCCCGAAGACCACGCCGTCCCGCGCCCGCGCGCTGGCGATCGCGGCGATCCGCGAAGCCTGCGAGGAAACCGGGCTGTGCCTCGGCTGCAGGACCAGTACACCGGCGAAACTGAACGGCCCGTGGCAGCCGTTCACCGAGGCCGGCCTGCTGCCGGATCCCTCCGGCCTGTTCCTGATCGCGCGCGCCATCACCCCGCCCGGCCGGATCAAGCGGTTCGACACCCGTTTCTTCACCGCCGATGCCTCGGCGATCGCGCACCGCGTCGACGGCGTGGTGCATGCCGATGCCGAGCTGGTCGAACTGGTGTGGGTCGAGCTCGGCTCCAAGCCGCTCGCCGACCTGCATCCGATGACCAAGAACGTGCTCGGCGAGCTCGACCGCCGGCTCGCCACCGGCCCGCTGCGCCACGACGCACCGGTGCCGTTCTTCCATTTCTATGGCGGTAAGATGCAGAAGGACATGCTGCCGGGGGCCTGAGCCCCCGACCAGCATCGGCACGAGCGACCTCGACCTAACGGCGTGACCACCGCGCCGTCAGTTCGAGCAGCAAAGCGGTTGCAGCCAGCGCGCCGCCATAGAGGCTCACCACCGTCCAGCCGCCATGCGCCCAGGCGAATGCGGCACCGGCCGAGCCGATCGATCCGCCGATGAACATCCCGGTCATGAACAGGGTGTTGAGCCGGCTGCGCGCCTCCGGCACCAGCGCGTAGACGATGTGCTGGTTGGAGATCAGCGCACTCTGCAGACCGAAATCCAGCACCACCACGCCGATCAGCAGTCCGGCCACGCTGCCCCACAGACCGAACACGACCCACGATGCCAGCACCAGCGCGGCGCCGATCGCGATCACCGGCCCCGGCCCGCTTCGATCCGCAATCCGGCCGGAGATCGGCGCCGCCAGCACGCCGACCACACCGACGAGGCCGAACAAGCCTGCGGCTTGGGCTCCGAGGCCGAACTGCGGCTCCTGCAGATGCAGCGCCAGCACCGTCCAGAACACGCTGAAGGAGGCGAACAGCGCCGCCTGCACCGCGGTTGCGCGCCGCAGGGCCGGCTGGTGGCGCCACAGCGACGCCAGCGACTTCAGCGCGGCGCCGTAGCCGATGTCGAGGTGGCCGTGATGCCGCGGCAGCAGCCACGCCATCAGCGCCGCCGCCGCGAGCGCCGCCGGCACGGATAGCCAAAACATCTCGCGCCAGCCGAGATGCCCGGCGACGAAGCCCGCCACCGTCCGGCTGAGCAGGATGCCGCAGAGCAGCCCGGACATCACCAGACCGATGGTCTTGCCGCGCCGCTCCGGCGCCGACAGCGCGGCAGCGAACGGCACCACCTGTTGCGCCACCGTGGCGCAGGCGCCGAGCGCGAGCGACGCGGCAATGATCAGCCAGGCCGACGGCGCCAACGCCACCAACGCGGCCGCGACGGCCAGCAGCACGAACTGGCCGGCGATCAGCCGCCGCCGGTCGGTCAGATCACCGAGCGGCACCAGCAAGAAGAGGCCGACCGCATAGCCGAGCTGGGTCGCCGTCGGGATCATTCCGGTCAGCGCCGGGCTGCCGAGATCGCGCTCGATCACCCCGAGCATCGGCTGGTTGTAGTAGATGTTGGCGACGCCGATGCCGGCGGCCGCGGCCATCGCCAGCGTCAGCCCGGCACTCATTGCCGGCCCCGGCGCCGCCGCCCCACGGCCGGGGCCGGGCTTGGGCGAAGGTTCGGGTCGAGGATCCTCCGCAACGCGCAGGGCCGGCTCGCTGGCGGTCATCTGGGGCCTTCCTAAGACAAGAATCGGGGTCGGGTTTCCGAACATGGGCCGCCATGGCCCGAAATCGAGGTCGCGCTCGGGAAGATCAGCGATGCGCAGATTGCCGTCTTGTCGGATTGGCGTGGATTTTGGCTGGTTTGGGTGCCAATTTCCGCGCTCGACAGCGATTTCGCCTCTCCCGCGCGGCAATACCCGCCGAGAACCTTGACTTTCGGGCATTCGCGGCTAGTTTGCCGGCCAAACGCGGGTCCTGACGTTCGACCTCGCCTGTTTATTCCCAAATTCGAGGTTTGAGATCATGGCCAAGGCGGTCACCATCAAGATCAAGCTCGTGTCGACGGCCGACACCGGGTTCTATTACGTGACGAAGAAGAACTCGCGCACCATGACCGACAAGATGGTCAAGAAGAAGTACGACCCGGTCGCGCGCAAGCACGTCGAGTTCAAGGAAGCCAAGATCAAGTAAGCCGCTTCGGCCTACTGACGGCATTCCTTCCGCGGGGCCTTCGGGCCCCGTTTCTATTTTGGGCGATGATCGGCAGCCTTCGCCCCGCCCACAGACGTCATCGCCCGCGCAGGCGGGCGACCCAGTATTCCAGAGCGCCGAACATAGATTGCACGCGCCGCGGCGTACTGGATCCCCGCCTGCGCGGGGATGACGACCGTACGTGATCGTGAAGTCGTGCAGATTGCCTCGGCTACGCCGCCGCCGCGACCACCCGGTTCCGGCCGTCGTGCTTGGCGCGGTACAGCGCGGTGTCGGCGCGTTTCAAGAGGTCCGGGATCGGCTCGCCCTTGCGCTCCAGCGTCGACAGCCCGATCGAGATCGTGACTTCGATGCGCCGGGTGCCCTTCTCGATCGCGAACGGTTCGCCGGCGATGGCGCGGCGCAGCCGCTCCGCCACCATCTGGGCGACGTGCAGATCGGTCTCCGGCATCACGATCACGAATTCCTCGCCGCCGTAGCGGCAGGCGAGATCGATGCCGCGGATCGACTTCTTGATCCGCACCGCGAACTCGCGCAGCACGTCGTCGCCGGCATCGTGGCCGTAGCTGTCGTTGATCGATTTGAAGAAGTCGATGTCGAGGATCATCAGCGCCAGCGGCTTGCCGCGCGCCCCGGCCTGCTCCGCCAGCGTCGCCAGATGGCTCTCCATGTAGCGACGATTGTGCAGCCCGGTGAGGCCATCGGTGATCGCCATCTCGATCGAATGCTGCACGTTGTCGCGCAGATGATCGGTGTAGCGGCGGCGGCGGATCTGGGTCCGCGCCCGCGCCATCAATTCGTTCTTGTCGACCGGCCGCAGCAGATAGTCGTTCACGCCGATCTCGAGCCCGCGCAGCAGCCGCGCGTTGTTCTCGGCATCGGCGATCGCCAGGATCGGCACGTGCCGGGTGCGCTCCAGCGAACGCGCCTGGCTGCACAGCCGCAGCCCGTCGAAATTCTCCAGTCCCAGCGACACGATCAGCAGGTCGTAATTGCCCTCGGCGGCGTGGAACAGCGCCTCCGATGGATTGGTTTCGACGTCGACATCGTGTTCAGCGCTGAGCAGCGGCGCCAGCCGTTCGTAGGACGACGGCCGGTCGTCGACCAGCAGAATCCGGCCGCCCTTACCCTGATCCGACACCGCCTCGCGCTCGGGCGCCTGCATGCCGATTTCGAGCGAAGTGATCGCCCGCATCCGCAGCTCGTCGGTCATCATCTTCAGCCGGGTCAGCGATCGCACCCGCGCGATCAGCACCACGTCCGACACCGGCTTGGTGAGGAAATCGTCGGCGCCGGCTTCCAGCCCGCGCACCCGATCGGCCGGGCTGTCGAGCGCCGTCACCATCACCACCGGGATGAAATGCGTCTTCGGGTTCGACTTCAGCCGGCGGCAGACTTCGAAGCCGTCCATGTCCGGCATCATCACGTCGAGCAGCACGATGTCGCATTCGGCGCGCTGGCAGATCTCCAGCGCCTGAAAGCCGTTCGACGCGGTGACCACGTCGAAATATTCCGCCGACAGCCGGTCTTCGAGCAGCTTGACGTTCGCCGGGATATCGTCGACCACCAAGATACGCGCTGACACGATGCTACTCCTAGCCGATGAACCGCCGGACGGTCTCGATGAACTTGCCGACCGAAATCGGCTTCGACAAATACGCTTCGCAACCGCCTTCGCGGATTCGCTCCTCGTCACCCTTCATCGCGAACGCGGTGACGGCTACCACCGGAATGTGACGGAGTTCGGGATCGTCCTTGATCCAGCGCGTCACTTCGAGCCCGGACACCTGCGGCAATTGGATGTCCATCAGGATCAGATCGGGGCGCAGCTTGCGAACCAGGTCGAGCGCTTCGTATCCGTTGCTCGTTCCGGCCGTCTGGTAGCCATGGGCCTCCAGCAAGTCGCGAAAGAGCTTCATATTGAGCTCGTTGTCTTCGACGATCAGGACGGTTTTCGCCATCCCGCCCCTCCACTACTCGCACTAAAATGCCCGGGCCGGCGGCCCGCGATCGTTCGACAAGCCGCAAGACTCGGGCATGATTGAATAAAATACAGACGAGAAGTTACGGAAAGGCAAACACAACCGATGCGAAAGCGGCTTCAAGACCCCCGCCAAGCGGCTGAAATCGTGGCGATTCAGGCGCTTTCCTTCATCGCCGGAGATCCCGAGCGGCTCGGCCTGTTCCTGGCCGAGACCGGAATCGGCCCGGAGACGCTGCGAAGCTCGGCCGCCGATCCGCAGTTCCTAATCAGCGTGTTGAGCTTCGTGCTGCGCGACGACGCCACCGCCAAGGCCTTCGCCGACTCGGTCGAACTCCACCCCACCAACGTCGCAGCAGCGCTTCAGGTCCTCGAAGACAAGCCATGGGAGCGCGACACGCCGTGAGTGGCGACGACCCGGGCCCGCGGAATGCACCCGGCTTCTGCCGGGACTGCCTCGCCGACCAGCGCGCCGAGGCACGGCGCTGCATGGCCTGCGGGTCGCCGCGTCTGGTCCGGCACCGGTCGCTCGGGTCGCTGTCGCTCGCTCATGTCGATTGCGACGCGTTCTACGCGACCGTGGAAAAGCGCGACGATCCCGACCTCGCCGACAAGCCGGTGATCGTCGGCGGCGGCAAGCGCGGCGTGGTGTCGGCGGCCTGCTACATCGCCCGCACCTTCGGGGTGCGCTCGGCGATGCCGATGTTCAAGGCGCTGGCGCTGTGCCCATCGGCGACCGTGGTGCGGCCCGACATGGCGAAGTACGTCCGGGTCGGCCGCGAGGTGCGGCAGGCGATGCGGGCGCTGACGCCGCTGGTCGAGCCGCTGTCGATCGACGAGGCGTTTCTCGATCTGGCCGGCACCGAGCGGATGCACGGCATGATCCCCGCCAAGGTGCTGGCGAAATTCGCCCGCGAGGTCGAGCGCGACATCGGCGTCACCGTGTCGGTCGGGCTGTCGTGCAACAAGTTCCTCGCCAAGATAGCGTCGGATCTCGATAAGCCGCGGGGCTTCGCCGCGCTCGATCAGGACGAAGCCCGCGACATGCTGGCGCCGCGGCCGGTCGGCTTCATCTTCGGCGTCGGGCCGGCGACGGCATCGCGGCTGGCGGGCCGCGGCTTCCGGACCATCGCCGATCTGCAGCGCGCCGACGAAATCGAGCTGATGCGGCAGTTCGGCGACGAAGGCCGGCGGCTGTGGCGTCTGGCGCGCGGCATCGACCACCGCAAGGTGGTGCCGGATCGCGGCGCCAAATCGATTTCGAACGAGACCACCTTCGAGGACGACATCCGCGACCTCGCGACGCTGGAGAAGATCCTGTGGCGGCTGTCGGAGAAAGTGTCGTCGCGGCTGAAGAGCGCCGCCCTCTCCGGCTCGACTATCACCTTGAAGCTGAAAACCGCCGACTTCCGCCAGCGCACCAGGGCGCAGACGATCCATGCGCCGACCCAGATGGCGAGCCGGATCTTCGCGGTGTCGCGCGAGATGCTGAGCAAGGAAGTCGACGGCACCGCGTTCCGGCTGATCGGAACCGGGGTCAGCGCCCTCACCGAACAGACCGGGCCGATTGAGGACGACATGCTCGATCGCCGCTCCGCTCACGCCGAACGCGCGATCGACGACCTGCGCAAGAAATTCGGCGACGCCGCCGTCATCCGCGGCATCGCGTTCGATCGGGTGCAGAAGCCGCCGCGCTAGTGATCGGATATCGTCCCGCCGTCATGGCGAGCGAAGCGAAGCAATCCAAATAGCGCCAAGCGTTGACGCTGGACTGTTTCGTCGCGCGACGCCTCGCAATGACGAAATGCAAGGCCTCTGTTACTTACACGGCTTGCCGGCGGTCTTGACCTCGAGCTTGCCCATCGCGCCGGCGAGAACGAAGTCGTTGTAGTCGAGCACCAGCGAGCGCGACACACCGTTCTCGTAAAGCTCGAACGACATCGCATACACCGGCGTCTGTTCGCCGGCATTGGCCTTGGCGTCGCGATCGTAATAGCTCACCGTCACCGGCCAGCGCGTCAGCGACTTCATTGCGTCGTCGCTTGTGGACGGATCGGGCGACGCGACCGCGCCGCTGCCCTTGATCGGCTGTCCGATCACCGTCAGCGTGTTGTAGACCTTCTCGCCATTGTCCGAACCGTCATAGACCGACAGGTTGAGCAGCGATTTGCCGGCGCGCGCGGCTTCGATGATGCGTTCGATCTGCTCGGTCGGGAACACCGTGGCGCCGTCGAGCTGGAAGGTCTTCTGCACCGGCTGCTTCAGCTTCACCGTGATATGATCGCCGGTGCGCTCGGCCATGCCGTCGACGTCGCTCTCTTTGGAGTCGTCCATCCGGGTGCCGATCTTGAAGCGATAGCTCTTGCCGGCCGCGTCCTCCCAGCTCGACGAGCGCAGATCGCTCAGCGTGTTCTTGCCTTCGCCGCTCTCGATTTCCGACACCTGGCGAAAGTCCGACGTGTAGCCTTCGCAGGCATTGCCAGAAAAGTTGTACAGGATGCGGCCGCGCACTGTGCTGATCGAGGCGTTGTTGCGGGTTTTCAGCAGGCTGAGATCGTACAGCGCCTGGTGCGGCAGGAAGTTGATCGCGGGCCCGGCGACCGCCGCCGATCCGGTCGACACGGCGAAGGCCGCCACGATTGCCAGCAGCCCCCGGCTCGGTCGCGTCGTCTGTCGTGACACGGGCATGTCGTCTCCCTGATAGCGGTGACCGCTAGAATAGGTGGTGGCCGGATTCACCGCAACGGCCGGAGCCTTCTGGACCACCGGATTGCGGTGAAATCACGGAGCGCCCGCCTCGGACCCGCGCGAACGGAACCGGCCCGCCCTCCTCCCCCTGCCTGCAGCTTGGCGGCTTGCTTGCAACGGCCGGCGCAATCGGCCAAACAGAACCGCCCGGCGCGGCGCGCCGGCAAAACGGCAAAAGCAATGGGGATCGGCATGACTGGGGTGATCGAGCAGAAACTGACCGCGCAGGGCATCGTGTTGCACGAGCCGGCGAGCCCGGTCGCCAATTATGTCGGCTTCGTCCGCACCGGCAATCTGTTGGTAGTCTCCGGCCAAGTCTGCTTCGATGCCGAGGGCAAGCTGGTCGCCAAGGGCAAGCTCGGGGCCGACGTGTCGATCGAACAGGGCAACGCCGCCGCGCGCGCCTGTGCGATCAACCTGCTGGCGCAGCTCAAGGCGGCGCTCGGTGATCTCGACAAGGTGGTGCGCGTGGTGCGGCTCGGCGGCTTCATCAACTCGACGCCGGATTTCCTCGACGGGCCGAAGGTGATGAACGGCGCCTCCGACCTGATGGTCGCCGTGTTCGGCGACAAGGGCCGCCACGCCCGCACCACCGTCGGCGTCGCCTCGCTGCCCGCCGACGCCGCGGTCGAGGTCGAGGGCCTGTTCGAAGTCGCCTGATCAGGAAGCATTGCGATGCGCGCGCCCGACTGGCTGACCGCCCGACCGGTCGCGCATCGCGGCCTGCACGATCGCGCCCGCGGCATTGTCGAGAACATGCCCGGCGCGATCAACGCCGCGATCGCCGGCCGGTTCAGCATCGAGGTCGACATCCAGCTCACCGCCGACGGCGAGGCGATGGTCCACCACGACGACGATCTCGGCAGGCTGACCGATGGCGACGGCGCCCTGCTCCGGATGACCGCCGCGCAGCTCCGGCAGGTGCCGTTCAAGGACACGCCAGAGCGGATGATGTCGGTCGGCGAGCTGTGCGATCTCGTCGCCGGTCGCGTGGCGCTGGTGATCGAGCTGAAGAGCCATTTCGACGGCGACCGCAAGCTCGCACGGCGCTTGCTTCAGGTGTTGGAGAGCTATCAGGGACCGGTCGCCGCGATGTCGTTCGATCCCGACCAGGTGCTGGCGCTGCGCCAGCTCGCGCCGAAGCTGACGCGCGGCATCACCGCCGAGCGCCGCTACGACGACTCCTATTGGGCCAAGCTCGACGAGGCGCAGCGCGAGCCGATGGTCGCGCTGAAGCACGGGCTCAGGACCCAGCCGCATTTCGTCGCTTATCGGGTCGACGACCTTCCGGCACCGGCGCCATGGATCGCCCGCAACCTGTTCGGCTGCGCGCTGCTGGGCTGGACGGTGCGGACGCCGGAACAACGGGCGCACGCGGCCCGCTATGCCGACCAGGTGATCTTCGAGGGCTTTGTTCCACAAACGTGACCGCGGCCGGTCTTGAAGCGCGATCGGGAAATGCCCAATCTGTGGCCATGATCGCCTGCGCTTGCATTGCTGGTTCAGCCGTTTGAAGAGCTCGTCGGACATCACGCTCGAAGCGGTGTCGTCGGTGGAAGCCGTCGCGGCCGCCGATTGGGACGCCTGCGCGCGTTCAGGAACGATCGTTCCTCCTCCTGATGCAACCGGCGCCTCCGGCAGCGCCTGCACCGCAGCGCAAGCCGCGTACAATCCCTTTCTCAGCCATGCGTTCTTCACCGCGCTCGAACAATCGCGGTCGGCCAGTGCCCGCACCGGCTGGGGACCGCGGCATCTGATCGCGCGGCAGGATGGTGCGATCGTCGGCGTCGTGCCGTGCTATCTGAAAGCGCACTCGCAAGGCGAATACGTGTTCGACCGCGGCTGGGCCGACGCCTATGAGCGCGCCGGCGGCAGCTACTATCCGAAGCTACAGGTGTCGGTGCCGTTCACCCCCGCGACCGGGCCGCGGCTGCTGATCCGCGGCGGTACCGATCCGGCGCGCGTCGGCGGCGCGTTGGCGAACGGCCTGATGGCGCTGTGCGACCTCAGCAAGGCGTCGTCGGTACACGTCACCTTCGCGCGCGAAAGCGAGTGGCGTTTCCTCGCCGAACGCGGTTTCCTGCAACGCACCGATCAGCAATTTCACTGGCACAATGCCGGCTACGCCAGCTTCGACGATTTCCTCGCGACGCTGAACTCTCGCCATCGAAAGGGCATCAAGCGCGAGCGACGCGACGCGGTGGGAAACGGCATCACCATCCACCACCTCACCGGCCCCGACATCACCGAAGACGCCTGGGACGCCTTCTTCGACTTCTACATGGAGACCGGCTCGCGCAAATGGGGGCGGCCGTACCTGAATAGGGAGTTCTATTCCCTGATCGGCCAGAGCATGAGCCAGGACGTGCTGCTGGTGATGGCCAAGCGCAACGGCCGCTGGATCGCCGGCGCGATCAACTTCATCGGCGGCGACACGCTGTTCGGCCGGCACTGGGGCGCGATCGAGCATCACCCGTTTCTGCATTTCGAGGTCTGCTATTATCAGGCGATCGATTTCGCGATCACGCGCGGCCTCAAGGTCGTCGAAGCCGGCGCACAGGGCGAACACAAGATCGCGCGTGGCTATCTGCCGCAGACCACCTACTCGGCGCATTTCATCGCCGATCCGGCGCTGCGCCGCGCGATCGCCGATTATCTCAAGCGCGAACGAATGTATGTCGACGAGATGGGCCGCGAATTGAGCGAAGCCGCCCCGTTCAGAAAAGGTAACCCTGCCGATCCGGCTTGACCGGCCCGTGCACGGCGGACGACAATCGCGCCGCCAAGCCCGGAGCCCCCATGACCGCTTACGATCCCGAGAATATTTTCGCCAAGATCCTGCGCGGCGAAATCCCGTGTCACAAAATCTATGAAGACGATCACGTCTTCGCCTTCCTCGACATCATGCCGCGTTCGACCGGCCACACGCTGGTGATCCCGAAAGCACCGGCGCGCAACATCCTCGACATCACGCCGGAGGACTTCGCCCATGTGGCGCGCGGCGCGCACAAGATCGCGCATGCGGCGATGAAGGCGTTCAAGGCCGACGGCATCGTGGTGCAGCAGTTCAGCGAACCGGCCGCCGGACAGGTGGTCTACCATCTGCACATGCACGTGATGCCGCGGCACGACGGCGTGCCGCTGCTGCCGCCGGCCTCGCGCAAGGAGGAGCCCGCCGTCCTCGAACAGCATGCCGCACAACTGAAGGCGGCGCTGACGCAGGGCTAGGCGTCCGTCCTATCGCTGCGCCGACCGCGACGGCGCAGCGACATCAGGCCGGACGACACGGCGACCGGGATGCCCGGCCTCTGCCCGCCTCCGCGGCAGTCCGCCGCGACCAGCACAGGTTGCCTCCGCAACCGCGCCGCCCGATCTCCGTTGCAGGTGATGGTTGAGATCGGCCGCCGCGATGGCGCCATCCGCAAACGAGGCAACAGAGATGATCGCGCTGGTCAGTTTTGTGTCGGGACTGGTCGCCCTCGTCGTCGGAGCTGAACTCCTGGTCCGGGGCGCCTCGAAACTGGCGCTGTCGTTCGGGATCTCGCCACTGGTGGTCGGGCTGACGGTGGTGGCGTTCGGCACCGGATCGCCGGAACTGGCGGTCGCGATTCAAGCGGCGATCTCCGGCCAGGCCGACATCACCGTCGGCAACGTGGTCGGCAGCAACATCTTCAATGTACTGTTCATCCTCGGCCTGTCGGCACTGATCACTCCCCTGATCATCAACCGGCAGCTGATCCGCCAGGAGGTCCCGATCATGGTCGGGACGTCCCTGCTGGTGGCCGCGCTGGCCTGGGACGGCAGCCTGTCGCTTCTCGACGGATTGCTGCTGATCTGCCTGCTGGCGGCCTATACCGTCTTTCTGATCGTGCAGAGCCGGCGTCAGGAGGCCGCCTCGGATGCGGACGAACCGACCGCGGCGGAGTCCGCATCGCGCTGGGACTCCAAGCTGCCGGTGCAGATCGCGCTGATCCTCGTCGGCCTGGTGATGCTGGTGTTCGGCGCTACCTGGCTGGTCGAGGCGGCGATCACGTTCGCACGGCTGTTCGGCGTCAGTGAGATGGTGATCGGCCTGACCATCGTCGCGGCAGGCACCTCGCTACCGGAGGTCGCGACCTCGATCATGGCGGCGATCCGCGGCCAGCGCGACATCGCCGTCGGCAATGTGGTCGGCAGCAACACCTTCAATCTGCTCGGCGTGCTCGGCGTGTCCGCCGCGGTGGTGCCGGGCGGGCTGTCGATCGCTCCGGCACTGACGGCGTTCGACATCCCGGTGATGGTCGCGGTGGCGATCGCCTGTCTGCCGATCTTCTTCACCGGCAACCTGATCGCCCGGTGGGAGGGCGCCCTGTTTCTGGCGCTGTATGTCGTCTACACGATCTATCTGGTGATGGCCGCCCAACAGCACGACGCCTTGTCGACCTACGGCTTCGTGCTCGGAACCGTCGTTCTTCCGCTGTGCGCGCTGACCATCGCGGTCATCACCTGGCGCGAGTGGCGCGCAAGGCGACGAATGCATTGACCATCGCCGGGGGCGACGTCGCAGCGTTCACGCCGCGCGCCCGTCCTGCTACTTCACCATCGAGTGCACGCAGCGGTCCGGCTTCAGGTCGATCAGCGGCGTGCCGTCGAGGCAGTCGAGCCCGCGCACCAGCACGGTCGCGCCCTCGATCCCGACCACCGCCACCGATGAAATTCCGATCGGGTTCGGCCGCAGCGGCGAGCGCAGCGCGAAGGTGCCGCGCGGCCCGTCGATACCGTGGCCGCGCTGGATCACCAGATCGCGGCGCGACAGATGCAGCCAGTACACCACCTGCGCCTGGGCGAACCTGTCGAGTCCCTGCAGCGCCCGGGTCCACGGCTCGTAGATCTCGAGCCGGCACACCGGTCCATCGGGGCTGCCCTGCCGCGGCGTCTCGCCGCGCGAGGTCCAGGGCGTGCGGATGCGGCCGATGAAGATCAGGCCGGCGTCGGTGGGCGGCGGCGCCTCGACCACGACTTCGCCCTCGCGGATCTCGCCTCTGTCGGTCATCTTGGTTCGCCTTCTGCCTGACGGCCCGGTGTAGCGCGAAACCGCTTCGGTTTCACCGCCACCAAAGTTGGCCGAGCAGCAGCACCACCTCGCCTGCGACCACGCCGGCGAAGATCGAGCGGCGCGCCACCAAAAACACCGCGAAGCCGGCCGCAACAGATCCGTAGCGCAACAGCGGAGACACGCTGGCCAATGCGCCGGGCGGCAGGAACAGAATCTGGGCGATCACGCCGGCGAGGATCGCGGTGGCGACCGCGCGGACCCAGATCAGCAGCTCGGAGCCTTCGTCGATGCCGCCGCCAAGCCACAGTCCGAGCATCCGCCAGACTTCGTTCGGCAGCACGCCGGCCAGCACCAGCACCAGCAGTGCCTGCCAGTCGCCGATGAAATCGCTCATGCCCGCCTCCGCCGCCGCAGCCGGTGGACGCCGTAGGCGATGGTGCCGGCGGAGACGCCGCTGATCAGCACGTCGACGCCGGTGTGCAGCAGCGCCACCAGCGGAAACAGCGCCAGCCCGAGCATCAGTGCGACGACGTCGGACAGTTCACGGCAATTGCGCGCGGTGGACAGCAGAAACGCCAGCGGCGTCAGCAGCAGGATCGCGGCGCCGAACGACCGCGGCAGGTTGGCCGCCAGCAGATAGCCGATCACATTGGCGATCAGGCACACCGCAATCAGGCCGGTGCCGAGCCCGTTGGCGAAGGCGATCCGACGCTCGCGCGGCACCTGCGGCAACAGCCGGAAACACTCGACCCACATCGTCACCGCGATGAAATGCGCCGGAAGCACGAGCTGCCGCAGCTTGGTGGTCGGCGTCTTCAGCATCGGCAGCACCGACACCACCATCGGAAACAGCCGGATCGCGCTGACCGTCACCGCGATCGCCGCCTGCACCGGCGTCGCCCCGGAGCCGAGCGAGGAGATCAGGATGATCTGCGCCGGACCGGCCCACACCAGGACCGTGCTCAGCAGCACCCAGCCGAGGCTGAATTGGCTGTCGTGCGCGAGCGCGCCGATCCCGATGAAGGTGGCGAACAGCACCAGCGTCAGCACCGTGGTGCCGGCGGCGATCAGGCCGCGCAGGAAGGCGCGTCCGGCGCTGCGCCAATGCGGTGAGGTCGAAGGGGGAATGGGCATGCGGTCTCTGCGAGCTTTGCGACCATACGCGCCATCGCTGGGCCGCGGTCAAGGCGCGACGTTTACGTTAACGACCGGTTTATGCCCCAGTCGAATTCAGGCGACGCCACCACCTCTGATAGAACAACACAACCATCGCGATAGGAGGCTGGGATGGTCGATCGACGGAGCACATGCCGCCAGCGTGTCTACTACGGCGGCCGCCTGGCCTTTCACGAGCGAACCTCGACCTTCGACTGCATCGTCCGCAATTTCTCCGCGGGCGGCGCCAAGATCGAGATCGGCAATCCAGCGGCCGTCCCGGACACGGTCGAGCTGCTGATCGCGCGCCAGGGCGTCGCCTATTTCGGGCGGATCGTCTGGCGGCTCGAGAACCTGGCGGGCCTCGCTTTGAACGGGCCGCGGCGTCACGTGGCGTCGCTGCCGCTGGACATCGCCCTGCGGCTGCGAGCGACCGAGCGCATCAATCGGCAACTCCGCGCCGAACTGATCCGGCTCCGATCCGTGTTCTGACACAAGCGTCGCGCCGTCAGCCTCTGTTGCGCAGCACCAGACAGGCCTGCCCTGCCCGGCGGATCTGCCTGCACAGATCGTCGGCCTCGCCGCGCGTGTCGGCACCGATCCGTACCTGGTAGAACGGCCGCGTGCCACGGCTGCGGAATACCGCCCTCAGCAGCGTCGGGTCACGTTCGCCGATCACCCCGCTCAAGCGTGTCATCGCCCGTGCATAGCTCGCCAGCGCGCGATCGCGATTGAAGCCGGCGGCGAGCTGCACGCCCCACGGCCGGTCGGCGCCGAGTTTGACGCGCTGTTCGAGTTCGCGGACGAACGGATTCGGTGCGCGCTTCAGCAGCGCCATCAAGGTGCGGCAGTCGGTGTCGGCCCTGGTCTCCGGCAGCTTCGCGGCTCGGCCCGCTGCCGACCATTCCTCGACCGTGCTGCCGGTGATCGCCAGCACATAGTCGCGGGTCTGCGCCGGCATGCCGCCGGTGCCGGCGAGCCATTCCTGCACCCGCCGCGGCCCGGCATTGTAGGCCGCCGCGGCAAGCCCGAGATTGCCGAACTGGCCGCGCAGCTCCTTCAAGAACTCCGCCGACTTCGGCAAGGCCTGCACCGGATCGAACGGATCGAGCAACCGGCGCTCATCCGCAGTGCCGGGCATGAATTGCGCAATGCCTTGCGCGCGCTTGCCGCTCCGCGTCACCGGCCCAACCGCGTCGGGCTGGAATCGGCTCTCCTGCCAGATCACCCGGGCGAAAAACTCGAGCGGCAGATCGTGGGCCTTGGCCGCCGACTCGATCATCAGGCAGATCGAATCCCTGGTGCCGGCGTCGGTGGGCTTGTCCGCCGCATCCTTCGGCTGGCCGGTCGGCGCAGCCGGGTCGGCTTGGACGGCGGGCTTCGCAACCTCTGCCGCCGGTCGGGACTCGGCCGGCTCGGAGGTTGCCGGAGCCCCGGTATCCGGCTCAGCCGTCGATGTCTCCGCGGCTCGCGCCGCCGGAAGCGCGAGCAGCGCAACGGCGACGACGGCAGCGACACCGATGCGCCATCGCCACTTCGTCATGCGCGGCTTCCCCATCACATGCGCGCTCCTTGACTCACCCGGTCAACCGGCTAGCAATTCGAAAACACTTGCACAAACGGGAACGCAGGATGGCGGAAACCGATCCCCTCGCCGGCTTCGCGGCCGACGACGACGTGCCGATCCAATATATGGCTCGCACCCGCGCTTACTATCAGGCGATCGGCTACGACGTGCCGTATCGCTGGGCGCACTATACCGGCTCGCCGTTCGCTCCATTGTCCAAGCCGCTGGCGCAATCCCGCGTCGCGCTGATCACCACCGCTGCGCCTTACGATCCCGATAAAGGCGATCAGGGGCCCGGCGCGGCCTATAACGGCGGCGCCAAGTTCTATCAGGTCTATGACGGCGACACTTCGCGCGATCACGACCTGCGCATCTCTCACATCGCCTATGACCGCACCCACACCACCGCCACCGACAGCGGCACCTGGTTTCCGCTGCCGCAGCTTCGCCGGCTGGCGAACGAAGGCCGGCTGGTCCTGGCACCGCGCTTCTTCGGTGCGCCGACCAACCGCAGCCATCGCGTCACCATCGAAACCGACGCGCCGGAGATCCTGGCGCGCTGCAAGGCCGACGGCGTCGAGGCCGCGGTGCTGGTGCCGAATTGTCCGGTCTGCCATCAGACCGTGTCTCTGGTGGCGCGGCATCTCGAGGCGGGCGGCATCGCCACCGTGGTGATGGGCTGCGCCAAGGACATCGTCGAGCACGCCGCCGCGCCGCGGTTTCTGTTCAGCGATTTCCCGCTCGGCAATTCGGCCGGCAAGCCACACGACGACGCATCGCAGGCGTTCACGCTGGATCTGGCGCTGCGCCTTCTCGAGTCCGCGCCGGCGGCGCAGACGACGGTGCAGTCGCCGCTGCGCTGGCGCGACGATCCGTCGTGGAAGCGCGACTACAACAACGTCGCCAATCTCGGCGCCGAGGAACTGGCGCGGCGACGCGCCGAATTCGACGCCCAAAAACAACGCGCCCGCGCGCTGCGCGAGGGCGTCGATTCATCAGCCTCGGACTGACGGGGAAATCGTCTCAGCCCGGCCGTCCGTGTGGACTGATCAGGATGTTTGGGCTGTCACGACGCCGGAGCCGGCTCGGTGGTCGACTTCCACCTCGCCGTCCACCGGCAGCGCGAAGTGCTCGACGCGACGGGCCGGCTTGCGATTGAGCAGCAACCGCGTCACGTCCGGCCGCGAGTAGTGGCCGGCGGGATCGGCGGCATTCTTGGCGACCCCGATCGCCGCAAGATCGATGTCGGCATACAGCAGCCCTTCCTGATCCGGCGGCAGCTTCGCCGCCAACATGCTGCCGTCCGGCCCGAAGATCGTGGCATGGCCACCGCCGGCGTGCAGCAATCCGTGCTTGGCTTCGCGATCGCACATGTCCTCGATCATCGCCGGCGAGACGGTGGCGCACGGCGCCAGCACGAAGCACGAGCCTTCCACCGCATAGACCCGCGACGCGGCGTTGTTCACTTCCCAGCCGAGAGCCGGCGCGAACGGATCGTACAGCGAGAAGCTCGGCCACGACGCGACATGGACCTGTTCGTTCTGGGCGTACATCGCGTATTTCGACAGCGGCTGCAGATGCTCCCAGCAGCACAGCGCCCCGAGCCGGCCGATGTCCGGGCGATCGAACACCGCCAGATCGCTGCCGTCGCCCTCGCCATACACCGTGCGCTCGGCATGGGTGGGGCGCAGCTTGCGGCGCTTGGCGACGGTCTCGCCGTCGGGCCCGATGATCCATTGCGCGATGTAGAGGCTGCCGCCGTCGCGCTCCGACAGGCCGAGCACCGCGGTCAGTCCGGCGCGCTCGACCGCGGCGCGCAGCTTGTCGGCCTGCGGCGAGTCGTAGCTCAGCGAGTTGTCGAAGTAGCGCTGGACGAAGCCGCGGCCGATCGCCCAGGCCGGCGAGTCCAGCCAGATGTACCAGGGATAGCCCGGGATGAAGACTTCGGGAAACGCGATCAGTTTCGCGCCATTGGCTGCCGCTTCTTCGATCAACGCGATGGTCTTGTCGACCGTCGCATCGAGGTCGAGCCACACCGGCGCCGCCTGGACGACTGCTACTTTGTATTTCGGATGCTGAAGTCCCACTGCAACCTCCTCGTCATGCACTGCACGGTTGATCATCGAATTCGATCCGTGCATCCTATCGAGGCTCGGGCGGCGATACTCGTTCGAGACGGAAGGAAAACTCGACTCGTTCCGGTAGCAGGCGAGCCAGCTCAGGGAGAACGACGATGCCGACCCTGTTCTCGGCGGACGATGCGGCGCCCCACAGGCGGCTCGCGCTGTGGCAGGACATCATCTGCGACGTCTATGTTCAGCTCGACTGCTCGTCGAATCTCGGGAGTTCGTTTCACGGCTCGGTGTCGAGCGGCGCGCTCGGCCGCGCTCTGTGCTCGACCGTGTCGTCCTGCGCGCAGCGCGTCGCCCGTACGCCGGCGCGGATCGCCTGCGCCCGGGAAGAGTCAGTGCTGTTCGCGCTCGGCACGACGGGACACGGCGGCGTCGTTCAGGACGGACGCGAAGCCGTGATCCGTCCAGGCGAGTTCGCGTTCTACGATACGACGCGCCCCTACGAGCTGCAGTTCGACGGCGACTTTTCGCAGCGCATCCTGCAGGTGCCGCGCGAGATGATCGCTCGCCGGATCCGCACCGAGGAACTGACCGCGACGACCTTCAGCTCCGCGCGTCCGCTCGACAAGCTCGCTTACGACTTCATCGCCTCGATCTGCGCGCTCGCCGACCGGGTCGATCACGACACCGCCGACCGGCTCACCGAACAGGCCGTCGACCTGGTGGCGATGGTGATCGCCGACCGTCTCGACGGGAGGCGGCCCGCGACGTCGCACCGTGCCGCAATGCTGTATCGCCTCAAGGCACATATCCACAGCCGGCTGCACGATCCGGAATTGTCGGCGGCCGGGGTGGCAGCGGCGCTCGGCATGTCACCCCGCTACGTCAGCGATCTGTTCGCCGGCGACGCCACCTCGTTCCAGCGCTACGTGCTGGCGCAGCGGCTGGAGCGATGCGCGCGCGACCTTGTCGCGCCGCGTCTGGCCGGCCGCCGGATCGGCGAGATCGCGTTCGCCTGGGGCTTCAATGACCTGTCGCATTTCGGCCGAGTGTTCCGCGAGCGCTACGGTGTTTCACCCCGCGACTACCGGCACGGCAGGCCGACATATTAGTCGGCACGCGCCGCAGTATCCCATTCTCCGCAAGTCACCTTTCCGGCAATTGCCACATCGCTTGGATGCACTAAAACGTCGGGCCTGACACCACGATCCGGCCCGCGCCTGCGGCTGCGTCGCCGATCTGCAGAGGACGACGACCATCAAGCGCAAGCAACCCAAACAGCGTCGGCCGAAGAAAAAGCACCACGGCGGCCAAAGCGCGCCGCGCCCGTCTGCCGCCGCGCGCGCGCAGGAGCCAGGCGAGGACGCTGCCGCCTCTCCGGGCACCGATACTGCACCGGCGCCGGCAGCAGCGACACCGGCCAAGCCTGCGCCGGCACCCGCTGACGCGCGTCCGGCGTCGCCTGCCGCCAAACCGCCGGTCGCATCCAGACCGCAGCCGGGCCCTAGACCGGTCCAACCGGCGAGTAAGGCAGTAAAGCCGGTTCGGGGTACCGGACAAGCAGCACCGGCCGCTGCCGCCGCTGCTCCCGCAGCTTCGCGACTGGGGGCGGCACGCGCCGGTTTCCTGCCGCTGACGCTGCTGCTGGGAGCCTGCGACAGTCTGATGGAGATGCTGCGCAACCGGCCGCAGCGACTGCTGCTGTGGGTGCTCGGCCTGTACGGCACATTGTGGTTCGTCAGTGCCGTCAGCTTCACCGGCCTGCCGGCGGTCGGCTACGAGATGGCGCTGTTCGGCAACGAGTTGCAGGGCGGCTACTGGAAGTATCCGCCGCTCGCGCCATGGCTGACAGAGCTCGCCTCGCTCGCGACCGGGCGATGGAACGGCGCGCAGCTTCTGCTCGCGCTCGGCTCGGCGCTGATGACGCTGGCGCTGCTGTGGCGCCTCGGCGCCGCGATCGTCGGCGGCACCGGAGCCACCCTCGCGGTGGCGCTGACGATCCTGATCGGCTGTTTCGGGCCGCAGGTCACCGCCTACGATCCTGCGATCGCCAGCCTGCCGTTCGGAGTGGCGGTGGTCTTACTCTACCGCAAGGCCATTTTCCAGGAAGCCCGATCGAACTGGATCGCGCTCGGCGTCACCTCCGCGCTGTTGATCGCCGCCAATCATGCCGGCGCGGCGCTGATCCTGGTGCTCGCCGGACATCTTTTGCTGACCGCCGATGGCCGCCGCAGGCTGCTGTCGGCCGGACCAGGCATCGCCGCAGCCGCCTGCTTCGTCGTTCTGCTGCCGCATCTGATGTGGCTGGCGCAGGCCAACACCGCCTCAGCTGTTCCCGGCGACGCCGCTGGTCCGCTGTGGCCACGGGTTGGAACCGCCTTTGCGTTCGTGTTCGGACAGGTTGGCCTCAATCTCGGACTGATCGTGATCGCGGGGCTGGCGTTGATCCCGCGCTTGCCGCTGCAGGGCGAACCGGCGGGCCTCGACCTCACGGCGCCGAGCCGCTTCGACCGGTCGCTGTTGCTGTCGGTGGCGGTGCTGCCGTCGTTGCTGGTCGCGATCGGCAGCGTGTTCGGCTGGTTCAGCATCGGCGCCTATACCGGCAGCGCGCTGATTGCATTCTCCGGCCTGGCGCTGGTCGCGCTGTTGCCGGCGCATCTGACCATCCGGGCGCCACGGCTGGCGGTCGCGGCGTGGCTGCTGGTGCTGTTCGGGGTACCGATCGGCTACGCGACCTCGACCTACTCGCGTGCTTATGGCAGCGGCCCGGTGCCGACCGAGCTGTACCCGGCGCGGGCGCTGTCCACCGCGATGCAATCGGTCTGGAAGAGCCGGACCACACGTCCGCTCGACATCGTGACCGGCAGCACCCGTGAGGCCGGGTTCGTCGCCGCCTACGCGTCACCGCGCCCCTCGGTGTTCATCGACGCCGATTTCGCCAAGAGCCCCTGGATCACGCCGCAGCGTCTGAAACAGTCCGGAACGCTGGTGGTGTGGACCACCGACGAGTTCAGCCGAACCGACGTGCTGCCCCCACCGTATCGCGCCGCGCTCGGCGACACCCCGCCGCTGATTGGCACCATGGTGCTGCCGCTCGGCGGTGGAAAGCTGAAGGCCTATGGCTGGGCGATGATCGCGCCGGAAGGCGTGGTGGTGCCGGCCCCGGCGTCGCCGACACCGCCTGCGCAGGCCGCACCACCGCCGCCGGCTCCGCCGACACCTGTTCCAGCGCTGCCTCCGCCGCCCGCTGCCGCACCGTCGGCTGCTGCGCCGGCGCCAGCAGCGCCGCAGCCTGCAGCGCCGACATCGGCCTCGCCGATTCCGGCCGCCGAGCCGTCCCCCGCTCCGGCCGCCCCGACGACGCCGGCCCCAACGACTCCAGCCCCCATGCCGGCGGACGAGCGGCCGTCGCCGGCGGGCCCCCCACCCGCACGGCCGTCGCAGTGAAGGCGAGCAAGCAGCTCCACAAACGACGAGGCCGGCGATCGCTCGCCGGCCTCGCTGATTTTGATCGTCTGGCTTCCGGTCAGGCCTTCTCGACCTGATCCTTGATCTTGGCCTTACGCGACGAGCCGCGCTTCTTGGCGCCGCCGGGCAGGTTCTCCGGCTTCGGCGTGACCGGGCCGTCGAGGAATTCGAAGCCGATCTTCTCCAGCTCGACGCCGGCGACGCCTTCGTCCTTGACCAGCACCACCTTGACGTGGCCGCCGCCCTTCAGCTTGCCGAACAGCACCTCGTCGGCCAGCGGCTTCTTGATGTGCTCCTGGATCACGCGGGCCATCGGCCGCGCGCCCATCTGCTCGTCGTAGCCGTGCTGCACCAGCCAGGCCTTGGCGGGCTCGCTCAGCTCGATGGTGACGTCGCGGTCCGCAAGCTGAGCTTCGAGCTGGAGGACGAACTTCTCCACCACCATGCCGATGACGTCGGCCTGCAGATGCGCGAACGACACGATCGCGTCGAGACGGTTGCGGAATTCCGGCGCGAACTGCCGGTTGATCGCCTCGTGGTCGTCGCCTTCCCGCTTGCTGCGGGTGAAGCCGAACGCCTGGCGCGCCAGATCCGCGGCGCCCGCGTTGGTGGTCATGATCAGGATCACGTTGCGGAAGTTGACCTGCTTGCCGTTGTGGTCGGTGAGACGGCCGTGATCCATGATCTGCAGCAGCACGTTGTACAGATCCGGATGCGCCTTCTCGATTTCGTCGAGCAGTACCACGCAGTGGGGATGCTGGTCGACGCCGTCGGTGAGCAGACCGCCCTGGTCGAAGCCGACATAGCCGGGAGGCGCGCCGATCAGACGCGACACGGTGTGGCGCTCCATGTACTCCGACATGTCGAAGCGCAGCAGTTCGACGCCGAGCGACGACGCGAGCTGCTTGGCCACCTCGGTCTTGCCGACGCCGGTCGGGCCGGAGAACAGGTAGCAGCCGATCGGCTTCTCCGGTTCGCGCAGGCCGGCGCGCGCCAGCTTGATCGACGCCGACAGCGCCTCGATCGCCTTGTCCTGACCGAACACCACGCGCTTCAGGGTCTGCTCGAGGTGCTTCAGCACCTCGGCGTCGTCCTTCGACACGCTCTTCGGCGGGATCCGCGCCATGGTCGCGACGGTGGCTTCGATCTCCTTGATGCCGATCGTCTTCTTGCGCTTGTTCTCGGACAGCAGCATCTGCGCCGCGCCGGATTCGTCGATCACGTCGATCGCCTTGTCCGGCAGCTTCCGGTCATGGATGTAGCGCGACGACAGCTGCACCGCGGATTCGATCGCCTCGTTGGTGTACTTCAGCTTGTGATAGTCCTCGAAGTACGGCTTCAGCCCCTTGAGGATCGCGATCGCGTCTTCGACCGTCGGCTCGTTGACGTCGATCTTCTGGAAGCGACGCACCAGCGCACGGTCCTTCTCGAAGTGCTGACGGTATTCCTTGTAGGTGGTCGAGCCCATGCAGCGAATGGTGCCCGACGCCAAGGCAGGCTTGAGCAAATTCGAGGCATCCATCGCCCCGCCGGAAGTGGCACCGGCGCCGATCACGGTGTGGATCTCGTCGATGAACAGGATCGCGTTCGGGTGCGCCTCGAGCTCCTTCAAGACCTGCTTGAGGCGCTCCTCGAAGTCGCCGCGATAGCGCGTTCCGGCGAGCAGCGTGCCCATGTCGAGCGAGAACACGGTGGCGGCGGACAGCACCTCCGGCACATCGCCGTCGACGATCCGCTTGGCGAGACCTTCGGCGATCGCGGTCTTGCCGACGCCGGCTTCGCCGACGAACAGCGGATTATTCTTCTGCCGGCGGCACAGCACCTGGATCGCCCGGCTGATCTCGGCATTGCGGCCGATCACCGGATCGATCTTGCCGTCCCGCGCCTTCTTGTTGAGGTTGACGCAATAGGTCTCGAGCGCATCGCCCTTCTTCTTGGCGTCGTCGCCGCTCTTGGCCTCGGTTTCTTCATCGACGCCGCGCACAGGCCGCGCTTCGGACACGCCGGGCCGCTTGGCGATGCCGTGGCTGATGTAGTTCACCGCGTCGTAGCGCGTCATATCCTGCTCCTGCAGGAAATACGCGGCGTGACTCTCGCGCTCGGCGAAGATCGCCACCAGCACGTTGGCGCCGGTCACTTCTTCGCGGCCTGAGGATTGTACGTGGATCACGGCGCGCTGAATCACGCGCTGGAAGCCGGCGGTCGGCTTGGCGTCTTCGGAGCCGTCAGTGACCAGGTTCTCGAATTCGGTTTCGAGATAGTTGACCAGACTGGTGCGCAGCTTGTCGAGATCGACGCTGCAGGCGCGCATCACCGCGGCGGCGTCGGAATCGTCGACCAGGGACAGCAGCAGATGTTCGAGGGTTGCGTATTGGTGATGACGCTCGTTGGCGATGGCGAGCGCGCGGTGGAGGGATTGCTCAAGGCTTTGGGAAAATGTCGGCATTGCGTCCTCTGTGTCCCCCGCTGATCATGATCGCCGCTGCACCGTGACGCAACAACAACCTTTCCAGATATAGTGTCCAAACCTGATCGCGAAAGACTGGTTCCTCGTATCAGTCCGTCCACCAGCAAGTCCGGGAAAACCCGCCAGCTTGGACCGATGCAAAACCCGTTCCGAGTCCGGCCGCACGCGCCGCGCTATTTCTTCTCCATCACGCATTGCAGGGGATGCTGGTGCTTGCGCGCGAAATCCATCACCTGCGTCACTTTGGTTTCGGCGATTTCATAGGTGAACACCCCGCATTCGCCGATGCCGTGGTGATGCACGTGCAGCATCACCTTGGTGGCGGCTTCGACGTCCATCTGGAAGAACTTCTCCAGCACATGGACCACGAACTCCATCGGCGTGTAGTCGTCGTTCAGGATCAGCACGCGATACAGGTTCGGCCGCTTGGTCCGCGGCTTGGTCTTGGTGATGACGGAGGTTGATGGCGGGTTCGGGCCGGAGCGGCCGCCGTCGCCGGCCAGGCGGACGGGTGCGGTCGTCGGATCGCCGGCAGCGCCGGAAATGTCGTGGCTCTCAGACGGTTGCAGCATGGCTTTCGGTATTTAGACCCCAGGGAACTTCCCAGACACCGGAACCGCGACGTGCGGTCAACGCGCAAAGGCCGACGACGCCCGCAGCGCAACGGCTCCCGGCACGACGCGGCGGCGGAATACGGTAAATATGGGTCGAGTGCGGATTGGCTGCAAGCGCCGAAATTCCTTAAGCGATCCAACGGACACCATGACGGGCGTCGCGCCGACCCCAGCCAGGGTTAACCACAGCTTGCCCGGTCGAGACGGAATCCGATGACGCCGTTGACCCGCCGGCAAGCATCCGCAGCGCTCGTGGGCATTTGTGCCGCAGTTTAGCGAGTTTCGGAGGTTCATTTTACGCGCCGTTTATCCATACCGCCCGATCCTGCCCGCAGAATCAGGATCGGTAATCGCCATGTCCCTTGCCCCCCTCGCCGCTCAAACGATGCGCAGCGCCCGTCGCTTCCGGACGGCGACCGACGGGAACATCGCCGTGATCTTCGCCCTCGCCCTGGTGCCGCTGCTCGGGTTCGTGGGCGTCGCGGTGGATTATTCCCGCGCCAACAGCGCGCGCACCGCGATGCAGTCCGCCCTCGATTCGGCCGCACTGATGGTGTCGAGAGACCTCTCCTCCGGGGCGATCACGGCCGATCAGGTGGCCAGCAAATCGCAGAGCTATTTCGACAGCCTCTACACCGGCACGGAGTCGGGCGCGATCAAGGTCACGGCGACCTACACGGCGAAGGACAGTTCCGGCTCGTCCACCATCGTCCTGAAGGGCCAGGGCACGGTCGCCACCGATTTCATGAAGATTGTCGGCCAGGACACAGTGGCGATCGGTTCGACCACCACCACCACGTGGGGCGGCACCCGCCTGCGCGTCGCGATGGCGCTCGACGTCACCGGATCGATGGCCTCGGCCGGCAAGATGTCGGCGATGAAGACCGCCGCCAAGGGGCTGGTCGATACGCTGCGCGCCAGCGCTCAGAGTGCGGACGACGTGTATATCTCGGTCGTGCCGTTCGCTCAGATGGTCAATGTCGGCAGCAGCAACAGGAACGCCAGCTGGATCAAATGGGATGTCTGGGAGGAAACCACGGGCAGCTGCAGCTGGTGGTGGCTTACCAGCAAGGCGAGCTGCGAGAATGCCGGCAGGACCTGGAGCTCGGCCAACCGAAATCAGTGGACCGGTTGTGTGACCGACCGTGACCAACCGGCCGATACGACAAAGGACGCTCCGACGTCCAACGCGACCAAGTTTCCCGCGGCTGATTACGACGCCTGCCCCGCGCAGATCCTGGGGATGACGTCGGCCTACTCATCGTCCAATGCCACCACGATCAAGAACAAGATCGACGCGCTGTCGCCCAACGGAGGTACCAACCAGGCGATCGGCATGCATTGGGCGTGGATGTCGCTGCTCACCGGCGATCCCCTCAACACGCCCTCGAAGGACACCAATTACAAGTACACGGACGCGATCATCCTGCTGTCGGACGGTATGAATACGATCGACCGCTGGTACGGCAATGGTTCGAGCTGGTCGCAGCAGGTCGACGCCAGGCAGAAGATCCTGTGCGACAACATCAGGGCGTCGTCCACCAACACCAACCCCATCACCATCTACACCATTCAGGTCAATACCGACGGCGACCCGGAGTCTGCCGTTCTGAAGTATTGCGCAGATACCGGCAACTTCTTTGCGACCACCACCGCGAGCGGCATCGGGACCGCCTTCGCCCAGATCGGCACCTCGCTGTCGAAGCTTCGACTGTCGAAATAGACCGGCACGAGGCGCCCTGCGCGAAAGCGGCAGTCCCGCGACGCACGGAGCGCCGCTTCCCGGAGCGCGGCTCGGCCCGATCGCCTCCGCGCCGGCCGAACGCCATTGCTGCACCGCGATACCGATTGGGCGAATCCTCGGCATCGCCGCAATAGATGCTTAACCTTTTCGAAACCGCCCGCTCCTAACCTGAATCCCTAAACATTTGCGCTCGCCTCGAAAAGCCGCGCCAATTCAGCCGTTTACCCGACCGATCGGGAGCTGCCGCTGGTGCCGGGCATGCGAGTGATTCCAACGCTGGATTCCAACGTTACCGGACCGCATGGGCTTAATTTTGCCTCACGGCCCGGTGAATGATGAAACATCGGACGGGGACGTTCATGCACCGCAATATTTCCTTCAGCTCGCGCGCGCTGCGAGTTTGCGTGCTCGGCTTGGCCACGATCTCCGCTGCGGTGGTTTTCACGACAGATACGGCCGATGCCCGGCGGCGCCACCGGGGTCATCACGCCCGCCATCACGTCGAGCGCAACGCCTACAATCCCGCCTTCGCTTCGATCATCGTCGACGGCAACACCGGCGCGGTGCTGACAGCCAACAATCCCGACAGCCTGCGGCATCCGGCGTCGCTGACCAAGATCATGACGCTGTACCTGCTGTTCGAACGCCTCGAGCAGGGCAAGCTGTCGCTGGACAGCGAGATGGAGGTTTCTGATTTCGCCTCCGGGCAGGCGCCGACCAAGCTCGGCCTGCGCCCCGGCCAGACGCTGCGGGTCGAGGACGCCATCAAGGGGCTGGTGACCCGCTCGGCCAACGACGCCGCCGTGGTGATTGCCGAGACCATCGCCGGCAGCGAGAGCGACTTCGCCAAAATGATGACCCGCAAGGCGCGTGCGCTCGGCATGTCGCGGACGGTGTACCGCAACGCCTCCGGCCTGCCGAACAACGAACAGGTCACCACCGCCCGCGACCAGTCGATCCTCGGGCGCGCCATTCAGGATCGCTTCCCGCGCTACTATCGCTACTTCTCGACCAGCGTCTTCACCTATCGCGGTCAGGCGATCCGCAACCACAACCGCCTCCTCGGAAACGTCGAAGGCGTCGACGGCATCAAGACCGGTTACACTCGCGCCTCCGGTTTCAACCTCGTCACCTCGATGCACCGCGGCAACCGGTTCCTGGTCGGCGTCGTGCTCGGCGGCCGCAGCGGCGGATCCCGCGACGCGATCATGCGCAATCTGCTGGCGGAAAATCTGGAGAAAGGCGCGACGCGCCGCACGGTCGCGGCCATTACCGAACGTTCGTCCGGATCGGACGATACCGAGGTGGCCGAAACCAACCGCTCCGCGCCGGCCGTCCAGGTCCAAGGCGCGGTTCAGGTCGCCTCCGCCGCCCCCGAAGCGGTGCTTCCGACTCCCCGACCCGCCGCCCCGTTGACCCGCTCGGCCGCGCCGGAACAGCGCGCTGAAACCAAGCCGGAGCCGGGCCCGTTCAACAGCGGCACCATCGAGACCAAGCCGCTGGTGATCATTCCGGGCTCGGCCGAACCGATGAAGCCGGTCCGGGTCAAGACGGTTCAGGTGAAATCCGCTCCGATCAAGCTCGCATCCGCGGTCGCCGCTCCTCCGGTCACCAGCGCGATTCCGCCGGCCCGCCGCGACCCTGCCGAGACCTCCAACGCCGCGATTGCCCGGGTCGAGGCCAGGCCGGAATCGATCCCGCAGCCGGCCGGACACGGCACCGGCCAAGGCGTGCTTGGCGTCCTGCCTGCCTCGAGCCTGCCGTCGAAGAATTCCCAGGCCTTGGCCTACGCCGAACCCGCCGCTGCGCCGCCCCCCTCCGTCCAGCAGCAAGGCGCGATCAAGACGGTGAACCACACCGGCTGGATCGTCCAGGTCGGCGCGCTGGAAAGCGAGACCGAAGCGCGCAAACGGCTCGAAGCGGCGCGCGAGCACGCCAGCGGCCTGCTCGGCAAGGCCGATCCGTTCACCGAGACCGTCACCACCAAGGGCGATCGCAAGCTCTACCGCGCACGCTTTGCCGGGCTGGAGCGCGACGAAGCCGAAGCGGTGTGTCGTAAGCTGAAGCGCTCCGACATCTCCTGCTTCACCATCAAGAACTGATCTTTCCAATCGTCGCACGGCCGAACGCGACCGGGACCTCCCGGTCGCGTTTTGCATATGGGGCGTGTTCATCTGGCGGTGCCGAGAATCGCAGCGCGCGACGTCGCGCGGCGGGAACGGCGCGAAACCACTCGTCAAGGATTGATCGTTAAAAGTTGAACCAACAGCCACGCCGAACCGGCGGGCGACCCGGGCGTCAATTCGGGATCAGGGCACTCGCAGTCTGTAGCGTGAAGTTGCGTTGCTGGAGTTAGCTGCGATGCGTTCGAAGCAAGGTATCCTTGGCCGCGTTTACCCGGGCGGCCAGGTACGTCGACCCCCCTTGGTCGGGATGGAGTTTCTTCATCAGGGTGCGGTGGGCGCGTCCGATGTCGTCCGGCCCCGCTCCCGGCTGCAGGCCAAGGATCTGATAGGCTTCCTCGGCCGTCATTTTGCTGCCCGACGCCTGGCTTCGCTGCCGCCCTGCCGTGTCTCCATCCGCGTTCTGACGCCAGGCGGGAAACCGGCGGTCCAGATAGCTTTCAAGTAGCGCACAGCTCTCGGCGTCGAAGCCGGCCAGCATCGCTGCAAGTTCGCCGAGGTCGAATTCGTCGAGCGAACGGCCGGCATTCGGGCCCTTTATGACTCGGCCGGTGATCGCGCCACTGTCGTGATCCAGCACCATCTCCAGGTATTGCGAGCGCACCGTCGAGGCCTGCCCGCGCGACCGCGCCCCGCCGCCGAAAATGCCGCCGAGGTTGCCGAAGCCGGCATTCTGCAGCGGCGTCCAGCCGAGCAGCCCGGCGCCGAACAGGCCGAGCGGAATCGCCACCGCCAGTTCACCTTTGACGCCGGTGAACAGCGCCGCCGCCAGGGTCACGATGCCGCCGGCGATCTTCAGCGCGCGGGCGAGCACCGCCGGGTTCGCCGAGCGCATCATCTGCAGCAGCGTGTACAGCACGAAAACGGCGATAGCGCCGGCAATCAACGTAGGCATGGCGACAATATAGGTCTGTGGGTCGGAAAAAGCACCGGCACTCCAGCTCGCGCGGTCAGCGCATCTGGCCGAGCAGGAGAGCCGCGCCCCCGCCCGCAGCGGCAAGCCGCTGCAGGGCCGCGCGGCCACCCGCCGCATAGGCCGCCGCGGCACGCAGCAGCTCGCGGAGCTGCGCCGCGGCGCCCGGATCGAAGCGGCACCACGCGCCGCCGCTCAGCCGCGCCATCTCGCGGAAGGTCTGCTCGGCGACCGGATCGACGCCCTCCTGGAACAGGAAGACCGGCACCTTGAGCATGCCGAGCTCACCGGCCCGCGCGCAGAGCTCGTCCGCCGCCTCCTCCATCGCGTCGCCGACGAACACCACCGCCCGCACGCCGGCGCTGACCGCCTCTTTCCGCGCGTCCGACAACACCCGGCCGATCTGGGTATGGCCGCCGCGGCAATCGATCTTGCCCATCAGCCGGGCCAGTTCCGTGCTCGACGAGATCCAGCCCGACGCGCGGCACTCGTTGAAGCCACGATAATACACCAGGCGGATGTCCAGGCTGCCGATCGCTTCGGCTTCGCGGAACATGTCGGCCTGCAGCGCGCAGGCCATGTCCCAGGTCGGCTGCCGACTCATCGTGGCGTCGAGCGCGAACACGAGGCGGCCGCGGGCGCCGGCGGCATCGGGCGACATCGCCCGCGCCTTGGCGACGAAGGCGGCGATCTCGTCCGACGACGAGGCCACCGGCGTGCGCGCGGCCCTCTCCCCCGCACGGAGGGACGGATCGACGGGCGATCGGGTGGGGTCGCGGGACATCGGGCTCGCTTCGGCTGTGCGAGACCTATGTGGCGACGGCCCGATCGACGGTCAATGCGCCCGCTTCGCGACGGCGCGGCTCAACGGCTCGCCGCCGCCAAGGTATCGGCCGGGCGCCTGCCGCGCGGCCCGGCTTTAGGTGCGTCGCTGCCTGGCAAATTGTCGTCGAGGAACTTGTCGAGCGAGGCTGCGATCGCGCTCTTTACCGACTCGGGTCCGCGATCGCTCATCTCGGTGTGCTGGAAGCCGGTATTGACGACCGTGATGCCGGCCTTGTCGCAGACGTCCTGCGCCGGAATCACCCCAGGATCGGTCTTGAAGACCGGATCGTGGGAACGGAACGTCAGCGTCTTGAACTTGCCGTCGATCATGAACGGCACCCGCAGATTGTCCAGCGTGACCACCCGCCTGATCCGCTCCGGATGCAACTGAGCGTAGTACATCGAGATGTCGCCGCCGTTGGAATGTCCGACCATCGTCAGGTGCCGATAGTCGGCGTTCGGGATCACGGTCTGCAGTTGGGCGACGGCGAATTCGATGTTGGCGACGCCTTTCTCGTACACCGGCAGGCGACCGACATAAGGCTCGCCGACTTTGGTCACCAGCGGCGCATCGGTCGGCAGATCGTGTTGGATACTCACCGCCAGATAGCCGCGCACCGCAAACAGATTGGAGAGGAACGAGTACTCAGTGAATTTGACGGTGTTGCCGTGGTTGAGAACCACGACGGGAAGCTCGGCGAGTCCGGCTTCGGCCTGCATCTCCCTGTCACGGCGGATCGCGATCGCGATCTCGACCGGCCGCTGCCGCGACGCATCGAAGAAGGTCAGGGTCTGGTGGCGGATCGCCCACTTCGAGGCCGTGAAGTAAGCGACAGCTGTTAACACGCACAGCGACAGCAGAACTGTGATTCCGCGGGTCATCATCCATCCCGTGTCTGTCAGCGGCCCCACGCCCGAAACGACCGACACCAGGACTATAAATCACTGCCATATGACAGAAAGATCAAAGATTAGCAGTTTTGCGCTTCGCCGTTGTGCAACTGCACAACGCCCCGCCAGGGCGCACGCAAAACGCTCTTCACCGGTTGCAAACAGCGGAATCTTCTCCGGAACAGCCGACAGCTTGGCAAGACATACTCGGCGCGACGGCTCGGCTACGACGAAAGACGTGGTGATTGCCGGCTCCGCAACTACGCGCCGACGATGTCGTGCAGTTCGAGCGGCACGCCGGACTGTGCGAACCATTCGGCACGGGCGGCGGCGCGACGACGGCCGCGTTCGTCCAGCGGCAGCTTCAGACGGCGCAGCAGATCGGTGACCTCCTCGCGCGCGGCGACGTGGCCCATGCTGGGCCGGGTGCCGAGCGTCGTCTGGTCGAGATCGTCGAGTGCCGTCAGTCCTCGCGGGAAGAACTCGCGATACACCACGCGTTCGGCAAAACCGTCGAGCGGCCGGAAGCCGATCCGCATCGCCAGTTCCTTCAGACCGGCCGCCACCGTCTGATTGTTCCGCGAACTCATCGTCGACAGCCGATTGCGGACCACGATCCAGTCGGTATCGACGCCGTCGAGCTGGCGCCGCCGGCGCCGCGCGTCCATCACCATCGCCGCGTAGTGACTCGCACCGGTGACTTCGAACGTGGTCGGGTCGACGCTGCCGAGCACGTCGAAGTCGAGAAAGCTGTCATTGATCGGCGTGATCAACGTATCGGCCATCGAGTGGGCCAGCCGCATCAGATAACTGTCCGACCCCGGCGTATCGATCACGATGAAATCGTGATCGTGCTCGACAGCAGCGATCACTTCGGCGAACTGCTGGAATTCGGCGGCCTCGTTGTCGGCGACCTGCATGGTGTCGCCGAGACGGAGACAGCAATGCCGCGGTGATGCCAGTCCGAGCCCGCAATGCTCCGACCAGGCGCGGCGATTGGCGACGTAGCGGGTGAAGCTCTGCTGCCGGCAGTCGAGATCGATCGTCGCAACCCGTTGCCCGGCCTTCAGCAGCGCCACGGCGATGTGGAGCGCCAGCGTCGATTTGCCGGAGCCGCCCTTCTCGTTGCCGAGCACGATGACGCGCGCCGAACCGGACGTGTCTTGGGGCCCCTCAATCAGCATCGATCTCCCTTTCGCCACTAATCATCAAATCGGCGATGCCGAGGGTCAAGCAAATTGCGCCGGATCGATCCGAACGGAAGAGGCTTTGCGCTTAATCATGAATCCGCAGCCGCTGCGTCGCCATCGAGCCTGACAGCCGGCGCCGTGGTGGCGGCACGCTCCGGGACTTGATAAGATCGGATTCCTTCCTGCTGCCGCCCGGTGCGGCTTGTCTCCTGACCGCGATCGAGCTTTCGATGTCCCGTCCTCCCGTCGTCGCCCGCACCTTTCCCGCCCTCCGCCGCGCCCTCGCCGAGCTGCGCCGCCGCGATGCCAGCGTCGCGCTGGTGCCGACCATGGGCGCCCTGCACGACGGCCACCTGTCGCTGGTTCGGCTGGCGAAGCGTCGCGCCGACAAGGTAGTGGTGTCGGTGTTCGTCAACCCGACCCAGTTCGCGCCGCATGAGGACTTCGGTTCGTACCCGCGAACCTTCAAGACGGACGCCGCCAAGCTCGCCGGCGAGAGCGTCGATCTGATCTGGAACCCCGACATCAAGGCGATGTACCCGGATGGTTTCGCCTCCAAGATCCTCACCGAGGGGCCCGCGCTGGCCGGTCTGGAAGACCGGTTCCGTCCGCATTTTTTCGGCGGGGTCGCCACGGTGGTCGGCAAGCTGTTCAACCAGTGCAGGCCGGACGTCGCAATCTTCGGCTCGAAGGACTTCCAGCAGCTCCGTGTGGTCACCCGGATGGCCGCCGATCTCGACATGGGCGTGAAGGTGATCGGCGCCCCGACGGTGCGCGAGCGCGACGGCCTCGCGATGTCGTCGCGCAACGTCTATCTGTCGGCCGAGGAACGTGCCGTCGCGCCGACGCTGTACCGGGCGCTGAAAGAGGTCGCCAAGCGGATCAAGGCCGGCAAGAGCATCGAATCGTCGCTGGCGGCCGGCGCCGAGCTGATTGCCGAGGCCGGTTTCGTGCTCGACTACCTGGAGGCCAGGCACGCCGACACGCTGGCCCCGATCAAGTCGATCAAAAACGGCCCGATCCGGCTGCTGGTGGCCGCCAAGCTCGGCAAGACCCGGCTGATCGACAATATCGCGGTGTGAGCCGCGCCGTCGCGCCCGCGGCGCGATGGCGGCGAAAACGCCTAAAGCAGCCCCAGCTCGCGCAGCTCCCGGCGCATCGGCTCGGGCATCGCCGCAATGCCGTCGGCCGCCTTGCCGAGATCGGCCGGCGCGTCGGGACCTTTGAGATAGCGCCATCCCTGAAACGGCCGCATCGGCCGCGGGCTGACCGCATGGACCTGCGGCTCCAGCACCAGCCGGCAGCGGCCGATCCCCTCGCCGTCGCGGAACGGCTCGATCGCCAGCAGTTTTTGCCGTGCCGAGATCTCGCCGCGGATCACCCAGTACAGCGAACCGCCCGCCAGCAGCTCGGCGTCGCGCTTCGGCACCATCCGGGTGACGTGAATGTGGCGGCCGGCGCGCCGGGCGCGATCGGCGACCCGCTCGGTCAGATCGCTCACCGAGTCGCAGCCGACCGCGAGCTTGATCAGATGCAGTGCCATCGCTTTGGAATATCCCGATACGGCGAACGCCGCCGCTCAGTTATCCGAATTCGCGGCTTCCGGTGCAAGCTGCACCGGCGCAGCCGGCTTGGGCCTCGGCGGCGCCGGCGGTCGCTTGGCCGGTGGCGGGTTCGCCGCGGCGGCGCCGCCACCATTGTGGTTGGCGGACGCCTGCGCAGCAGCCGGTGGCCTCTTGGCCGGGGCAGACGGAGCGGCCTTGGCGTTGGCCGCGGCACCATGGCCGGCGGCAGCCGCCGGCTTGGCCGGAGCCGCGCCGGCTGGCCCCGGCTCCGGCGTCATGATGCTGACCGGAGGAATCGAGGCCGAGGTCGGGAAATCGATGTCGGTCGGCTTGCCGCTCGGCGCCTCGGTGACGCCCGCAAGACCGGGTGTCGGAGCCGGCCCCGGCACCACGGCGGTGGACGTGGTCGCGGTTGCGGCACTCGCGGCGGTCGGCATCCCCCAGCTCGGCGCGTAGCGCGTCAGGGTGGTCTCGTAGAGGTGGTCGCCCATATTCGCCACGATCCGGGTGGTGTCGGTGAGCGACCGGAAGGCGGGGCAGTCGCTGGTCTGGCAGCGGTCCTGCGACGCCAGCACATAGGCGATCAGGCCATAGCGGTCGCGCTCCACCGCGCGGCGCAGCCGGGCGAGTTGCGGCGTCATCCGCTTGTCGGCGGCGGCGACGTCGCCGAGGGCGGTCAGCCGTCCCAATTGCGCCGCGGCGTAGGACACCGCGGCCGCGACCGTCTCGGGCGAGCTGAACAGGGCTTTCTCGCAGGCCGAGAGCACCAGATCGCCGGCGAGGTCGTCGACACAGGCCAGCGCCGGCATCGCTTTTGCCGTGGGTCCGCTGCCATCGAGCGCGACCATCGTTGCACCGGTCACAGTGGTGCTGGGAGTCCGGAACACGATGTAGCCGGCGAGCCCGATCGCACCGAGGGTGATCACCACCAGCGCGCCGTTGGCGACCGATTTGTCCGCCCGCAGCAGCGTGATCATCACCAGCAGCGCCACGAATGCCGCGACAGCGACGGTGGCCCACATCGAGAAATTCGGTGAATGCAGAATCCGGTCGAGCGAAGCCGACCAAGCAGCCCAATCCATGCGCGTTGTCCCCTGAGCGCCGATCCGGCCAGTCAACACCGGCTTTACGACGAAAATTGGCGCAGGGCCCGGCGAAACGACACCTGCCGAAACGCGGCTTGGCGGAAAGCGTCTCCGAGATCGCTGCCCCTGCCCGCAAAACGAGGCACCGGGACAGCGATGATGATCTCAGAGCCTGCTATGTCTTAGTCTTGGGAAGAAAAGACGAGGCGGGAACTCAGCAGACGCTGAGCTGGCTCTCTTTGGCGACCCGCTCGAACGCCTCGGAGATATTCTTGATCCGGTACTGGCAATCGGACCCGTCGGTCGGGAGCAGCCTGACGATTTCGTACATGCCGCTGGCCGCCGGACGGGCAACGTTGCTGGCGGTAAAATAGACCGAGTCACCTACCACGAACTTGTGCTTCAACGCTCAACTCCTGCGCCACTTGAATACCGATCCGTCCCTGTCGCCGGGTGTGATCGGTTCCCCCCGAGCCCCGCGCGCTTATAGCACGCGGACGGCCTCTCTGGCCAGTGCTTCACGCATGGCTGCTGACGCGATTTTGCTGGTTTTTCAGCGATCTAGGCGAAAATGCCGCCGCCGGGCCGGAGCTTGGGAATGAATCCCCGATGCCGACTTACGCGGTCTCGAATTTGTCGATGATCCAGCTTTCGGCGAGGGCCGCCTGCGTCCACTCCTGGAACGCCGGCAGCGCCATCATGACCTCCATGTAGCCGCGGGCAATCGGATCGACCTCCACCGCATAGGACCGGAAGCGGTGCACCACAGGAGCGTACATTGCATCCGCCGCGGAGAACCGGCCGAACAGATATGGACCGAACCGGCCATAACGCTGCCGACAATCGACCCAGATCTCCTGGATCCGGGCGATGTCGGCCCGCGCCGCGTCCGACAGCGGTTTTGCTCCGACCGGACGATGGATGTTCATGCCACACTCGTTGCGCAGCGCCGCGAAGCTCGCATGCATCTCCGCCGACACCGAGCGTGCGTGCGCCCGCGCGGCGACGTCGTCCGGCCAGAGCTGCGCCTTCGGAAAGCGTTCGGCGGCGTATTCGATGATCGCCAGCGAATCCCAGATCGTGACGTCGCCATCGACCAACACTGGGACCTTGCCGGACGGCGTGAAGGCGAGGATGCGCCGCTTGTCGGCATCGCCGGTGTAGAGCGGGATCACGACCTCGTCGAACGCGATGCCGGTCGCCTTCAGCGCGATCCACGGCCGCATCGACCACGATGAATAGTTCTTGTTGCCGACGACCAGCGTGCGCGCCATCCCGAACTCCTGTTGTCCCGCAGCTATCTTCTCCGGCAATCAATCCACGGGCGCAGTGGCTGTCAATCGGTCGGGTTGCAGCACGCGGATCGATACGGCACTGCATTGCAAATGACCTGTGACGATTCGGCGCCCGCGTCCGCGCCCGCCCCTGCCTCTCACGACCCGGCATTGGAAGACGGCATCCTGGCGGTGCTGAACAAAGCCGGCCCCGGCACGCTCAGCGCTCCGGAGATCGCCCATGCGCTACGTCCGGATGGCGACTGGCACGGGCTGTTGATGCCGATCCGCCGCGCCGCGGTGAGCCTGGCGCTCGCCGGGCGGCTGGTGATCTATCGCAAGGGCAAACCGGCCGACCCGAACGACTTTCGCGGCGTGTATCGGCTCGGCCTGCCCCGGCACGATTGAGCGTCGCAGCAGGCGCCCGGACAAGACGGCGTCGAACGGCTACGGCGACGGCAGCAGCGCCGAGGTTTTGCCGCCGAGCCGATACGCCAGCAGGCCCGCCCATTCGTGGACGGCGACGTCGGTGCGCGCCAGGCCCGCCGCCAAGGTCGCGAACGGCAGCCGCCAGTCTTCGGGGCCCCTGGTCCGCCAGTCGACCGGATAGGCGACGACGTCGAAGCCGGCGGCGCGGAACGCGACGATCGACCGCGGCATGTGAAACGACGAGGTCACCAGCAGCCACAGCTCTCCCGGCTTCGGTGCGACCAGGGCACGCGTATAGGCGGCGTTCTCCGCCGTGGTGCGTGATTTGTCCTCCAGCACCACGCGATCGGCGCCGACGCCGAAACGCTTCAGCAGTTCACCGGCCAGCGGAGCTTCGGCGGCCGAACGCTGGATCAGATTGCCGCTGCCGCCGGTGTAGACGATCCGCGCCTGCGGGTAACGCCGCGCCAGGTCGAGCGCGGCCAGAACCCGTTCGGCCGATGCGTCGAGCTCCAGCACACCGCGCGCGGCGCTGACTTCAGAGTTGATCGCGCCGCCGAGCACGATGATTCCGTCCGGCGCCCGGCCCGACTCCGACCATGGCGGAAACCGTTCCGACAGCGACAGCAGCAGCACGTTGGCGAGCGGCGAGTAGCCGGCAATCAGCAGCAGCACGACGCCGGCGACCAGCAGCGCGCGCCCTGCCCGCCACCACCGCGTCAGCACCAGCACAAGACCCGCGACGCAGATCATCGCGATCGTATTCGAGGGGTGGACGAAGAAGCCGAGGATCTTGGAGAGCAGGAAGAACATCGGTCACCGGCGCGCGAAACATCGTCTGCGCGAGGTGCGGGATTTCAGCCGCGGGGTCAACAGCCGGCGGTGTCGGTCCGACGATTGTCAGTCCCACGCCGGCGCGGTCGCCGTGGTGGTCAGTCGCCCCTTCGGGCTGCCGAGCGCGAAGATCTCGTTCATCTCAGCGTCCGACAGTTCGAAGTCGAACACCTCGATGTTCTGCGCCAGCCGCTCCAGCCGCGAACTGCGCGGAATCGCGGCGACGTTCTGCTGAATCAGCCAGCGCAGGCAGACTTGGGCCGCGCTCTTGCCGTGGGCCGCGCCGATCCGGGTCAGGATCTCGCTCGACTTGGCGTTGCCGCGCGCAATCGGGCTGTAGGCGACCAGCGCCATGCCGTGCGCGGCGCAGGCGGCCAGAACCTTCTGCTGATCGAGAAACGGATGGTACTCGACCTGATTGCACACCAGCGGCGCCGGACAGGCAGACACCGCTTCGTTGATCAGCGCGACGGTGAAGTTCGAAACCCCGATGTGGCGCGTGAGGCCGAGCGCGCGCGCCTGGGCAAGCGCGCCGAGCGTTTCAGTCAGCGGCACGTGCGGATTCGGCCAGTGCAGCAGCAACAAATCGACTTCGGACAGCCGCAGTTTGACCAGGCTTTCCTTGGCCGAGCGGAGCAGATCGTTGGGCGCAAAATGCGTCGTCCAGACCTTGGTGGTGACGAAGATCTGGTCGCGGCGGATATGGGAATTGCGGATGCCCTCGCCGACGTCGCGTTCGTTGGCGTAGATCTGCGCGGTGTCGATATGGCGATAGCCGAGCCGGATCGCCTGCTCGACCGCGCGCGAGCAGACGCGCTTGCTGAGCTCCCAGGTGCCTAGCCCGAGGGCGGGAATCCGCGCTCCGTGGGCCTCGACGAAATGCGCTTCCGCCGTCTGCATGGTGATCGTCCCGCATTCTCGATGACGCAGACTGATCTTTAGTAGTATGAACCGATCGACCTCCGCTGCCAATCGCTGCACGCCGACGAACTTACCAATTCCTTCCCGAGGTTGAGCGTCGCCCACCTTGGATCGCCGCGTCCGATGTCACGGGCCGCCAGGGGCGCGCGGAACTGCATAGTCGACGCGTGCCGCGGGAACTCGGCTCCCAGCGGCGCCGGTTTATTTCAGCCCGAACCATGCGGTCGCGATCCCCAGGAAGGCGAAGAAGCCAACGACATCGGTCACCGTCGTGACAAAGGTGCCCGATGCCACCGCCGGGTCGGCGCGCATTCGTTCGAGCGCCATTGGTATCAGAATGCCGCCGAGCGCGCCCGCAATCAGATTGCAGATCATCGCCAGCCCGATCACCACGCCGAGGCCCGGCACCTTGAACCAGGCATAGGCGGCGATCCCGGTGATCAGCGCGAAGGCGACGCCGTTCACCAAACCGACCAGCGCCTCGCGCATCACCACCCGGACGGCGTTCCAGGCGCCCAATTCGCGGGTGGCGAGCGCCCGCACCGCCACCGTCATGGTCTGGGTCGCCGCATTGCCGCCCTGGCTCGCGACGATCGGCGCCAGCACCGCCAGCGCCACCATCTGCTGCAGCTGATCCTCGAACAGCCCGAGCACCGACGACGCCAGGAACGCGGTGGCGAGGTTGACCAGCAACCAGTTGAACCGGCCGCGCGCGATCGTCCACACCCGGTCGGACAGTTCTTCGTCGCTGGTGACGCCGCCGAGCGCCTTGAGGTCCTCGTCGGCCTCCTCTTCGATGACGTCGACGACGTCGTCGATGGTGATCACGCCGACCAGCCGGTTCTGGCTGTCGACCACCGGCGCGGCGACGAGGTTGTACTTGCCGAACAGCCGCGCCACTTCCTCCTGGTCGTCGTCCACCGACACCTTGCGGCGGTCCTCGTCGACCAGGTCGGTCAGCGGCACGTTGCGGTGCGACCGTAGCAGCCGGTCCAGCGACACCGCCCCCTGCCAGTGGTTGACCCCATCGACGACGTAGATCTCGTAGAAACGCTCCGGCAGTTCCGCGGTCTCGCGCATGAAATCGATCGCTTCGCCGACCGTCCAGTCGCGCGGCACCGCGATGAAATCCGTCTGCATCCGCCGGCCGGCGGAGTTCTCCGGATAGTCCAGGCTGCGTTCGAGAGCGTCGCGCTCCGACGGCGGCAGCTTGTCGAGGATCTCCTCCTGATCCTCCTCGTCGAGCACTTGCAGCAGTTCGACGGCATCGTCGGCGTCCAGTTCTCGGACGCCCTCGGCCACGGCCGCCGGCTCCAGCTCTTCGAGGATCTCCTCGCGGACGGTTTCGTCGACCTCATTGAGCGCCGAGAAGTCGAAATCCGCCCCGGTCAGTTCCACCAGCCGGACGCGCTCGTCGGAATCCAGCGCCTCGATCAGATCACCGAGGTCGGCCTCGTGCAGCTCGGACACCAGCCCGCGGAGCCAGACCGCATCCTCGGCGGCGATGGCTTTTGACACCGCGTCGACGAACTCCGCCCGCAGATCGCCGTGGTCGTCCCGCATCGCGTCATAGTCGAATTCGGGTCGCACGACCGCAGCGACGTTTTCGGTCATGGGGGCCCCCTGCGGGTTTTACTGGTTGCAGATATCGGGCGCCGTCGGGCAAGATGCACTGTCGAGCGGCGGCTCGAATGCTCGTGGCAATAACCAATCGGTGAAGCAAAGCGCAATGATAATCGTGACACCCTGCAACAATCCGCTGGTCCGGAGGGTGTCGTGATCGTCGCGCGCACCGCCGCTGCACTGATCGCCATCGCCGCGCTCGGAGGAACGGCCCATGCTGCGGCATGCCCGCGACCGGGAACGCTGGGCACCTCGCGTGTGCTCACTGTCGATCCGGCGACCTATCCGCGCGTCGGCCTGAAGAGTTTCCCGCAGACACTGCCGCTGGCCGACCACGAAGTCGTGCTGACGTTCGATGACGGCCCGGCCGCGACTACTCCTGCGGTGCTGAAGGCGCTCGCCGACGAATGCGTCCGCGCCACGTTCTTCCTGGTCGGCAAGCCGGCCTCCGAGATGGGCGAGATGGTGCGGCGGATCGCGGCCGGCGGCCACACCATCGGCCATCACACCTACACCCATCAGCATCTCGCAGCGCTCAGTCACGCCGATGCGCTGACCGAGATCGACCGCGGCATCGCGGCCGATGAAGCGGTGATGCGCGCCAAGGGCATTCCGGTCTCAACGACGCGGTTCTTCCGCTTCCCGTATTTCGAATCCACCCCGGCGCTACTCGACGTTCTTCAGGCGCGCGGGATTCCGGTGTTCGGGGCCGATCTATGGGCCAGCGACTGGAATCCGATGACTCCCGACGAACAGCTCAAGTTGATCATCGAGCGCCTCAAGGCGGCCGGCCGCGGCATCATCCTGTTTCACGACCCGCGCAAGCAGACTGCCGAGATGATGCCGGCATTCCTGCGTTGGCTGCGCGAGAACAACTACCGCGTCGTGCATGTGGTACCGTCAGACGAACAGGAGCACGCGGTGGCGTCGGATACGCATGGCCGCACTGCGCGCTGAGCCGGCCCTGTGTCCCAGAATCGCCATGGAACTTTGAACGGTTAAGCAGCCGTTCACGACGCGGTTTTATTTTCGGTCCGGGTCGGGATTCGGGCGTCGCGAACCGCGCTGTCGGTCGCGTGAAGGCGGTGCAGTGTTGTCTGAACGTTCGTTGCGAAACTCCCTTCTCATTGGTGCGGCCTGCGTCGCCGCCTCACTCACCCTCCAGCCTCTTCAGGCCCGCGCGGCGAGCTGTCCCGGCAATCCGGATGCCCTCGGCACCTCCCGAACACTGGTCGTCGACCCGCGCGAGCATCCGCGGATCGGAACGATGCAGTATGGCGAGACCCTGCCGCTGCGCGACCGCGAGGTGGTGCTGACGTTCGACGACGGCCCGCTGCCGCGCGAGAGCAATCAGGTGCTCGACATTCTGGCCAAGGAGTGCGTCAAGGCGACGTTCTTCGTGGTCGGGCGGATGGCGAAGACATTCCCCGAAGGCGTCCGCAAGCTGCGCGACGCCGGCCACACCATCGGCACCCACAGCCAGAATCATCCGCTGAGCTTCAACCGGATGTCGGTGGAGCAGGCCCAGCAGGAGGTCGACGAGGGCATCGCCTCGACCCTTGCGGCACTCGGCGGCGACCGGGCGGCTCTGTCGCCGTTCTTCCGCATCCCGGGCCTGCTGCGGGCCGAAGCGGTCGAAGGATACCTTGCGTCCCGTGGCATTCAGGCCTGGAGCGCAGACTTTCCGGCCGACGACTGGCGTCATGTCTCGCCCGATACCGTGTTTCACCTGGCAATGAGCCGGTTGGCCGCCAAGGGCAAAGGTATCTTGCTGCTACATGACATCCAGCCGCGCACCGTGGCGGCGCTGCCGCGCATTCTTCAGGCGTTGAAAGCCGGCGGCTACAAGATCGTCCACGTGGTCGCGGCGACGCAGGACCTGCCGAAGACGGCGACCACGCCACAGGAGTGGCGCCTGCATCCGGCGCCGGAAGCCGTGGCGAGCGCTCGCTGGCCCAGGGTGCCGCGCTTTGTGTTCGCCACTGCGGAGATGCTGCCGGCCCCGGCGATCGCCGATATCGGCCTCGATCGCGACCGGCTGATTCCGGGCAGCGTGCCGATCCGCTCGAATCGCCTGGCGCGAGGCCAGGTGCCGACGCCGCAGAGTTCGCCATGGCCGCGGCACACTCTGGTCGAATCGCCTGCCAACATGATCGCCCTGCCGGTGCCGTCACAGAGCCTGTTCGCTCTGCCCGAGCGCAGCGCTCCGGTGATCCGGGCAATGGTCCCGGTGAAAGCGGATCGCGCCGCCAGCGATGCCCCGCAGCTCGTCAACGACCGAAACGTCTCAATCGACATCAGTGCCGCAGCGCGGCCGATCGCCGGCAGCGTCCGGATCGCACCGGAAGGCCTGCAGCGCGGCCCGCTCGATGCCGGTAGTCGCCCTCGCCCGCTCAATCACTGACGAGCGTCCAAAACGAGCCGATCTCGCGTCGAGGCCGTTCTATCGGATTGTTCTGAAGGATTGCGCCGAACAGCAAAGGCGCGGAAGTGGTGCGCTCGGAGGGACTCGAACCCCCACGATTTTACTCACTGCCACCTCAAGGCAGCGCGTCTACCAATTCCGCCACGAGCGCTTGGGACCGGTTTCGGGCATCGCCGACCGGATCGACGGCGCCCATTTAACAAAACAATGATGAGGCCACAAGGCCAGATCACCTTCGATCTGGGGATCGCGGCAACATCTGTTTGACCTCGACCGCAATTCGGTTGCGATCGACCAAAACCATGCCGGAAGCGATCGGCATGTTGTTGGCGAGGATCTTGACCTCGTCGGCCTCGGTGGCATCCAGTTCGATGATGGCGCCGCGGCTCAGCCGCAGCACCTGGTGGATCGGCATTGAGGTGGTCCCGAGAACCACCATCAGATCGACGGAAACTTTATCGAGTGTCGGCACTGGAACCCGGACTGCCTTGCCTGAGGAACGAAGACGTGGTCGACGACACCACGTTATGGTTATCCAATGATTAACGCCCCGCTTTCCCCGAGACAGACGCTGGATTGGACCGTCCTGAAGCCCGCCGACGGCTCGCCGGCGGTGGAATGGCGGATTTCCGATTCGCTCGTGCCCTATCCGGAGGCGGTGGCGACCATGGAGGCACGGGCCGCGGCGATCGCAGCGGGCGACGCGCCCGAGCTGGTCTGGCTGCTGGAGCATCCGCCGCTCTACACTTCAGGCACTAGCGGCCATGCCTCCGACCTGCTGGAGAAACGCTTCCCGCTGTTCACCACCGGCCGCGGCGGCCAGCTCACCTATCATGGCCCCGGCCAGCGCGTGGCCTATGTGATGCTCGACCTGAAGCGCCGGCGCCCGGACGTGCGCGCCTATGTGGCTGCGCTCGAACAATGGATCATCGCCACGCTCGACGCCTTTAACATCCGCGGCGAGCGCCGGGAAGATCGGGTCGGCGTCTGGGTCCGCCGCCCGGATAAAGGCGACGGCTGCGAGGACAAGATCGCGGCGATCGGTGTCCGGCTGAAACGCTGGGTGTCGCTGCACGGCATCGCCATCAACGTCGAACCCGACCTGTCGCACTTCAAGGCGATCGTGCCGTGCGGGATCAGCGACCCGCGCTATGGGGTCACCAGCCTCGTTGACCTCGGCCTGCCGGTGGTGATGACCGACGTCGATATCGCTCTGCGCACCGCGTTCGGGGAGATCTTCGGCGAAACCCGCGCTGCGGTTCCTGCAGGAGCCTGACCTGCTGATCCTGCCTGGACCGCAGCACCGACGGCGCGATCGTGTGCGCTCGCACGGGGACAGAGCATCCGTCACCATCGTGATGAACCGGGCGCTGTCGCTACAGGGTCGGAGATCGCGGCAACGGAATTCTAAGGATGAAACCGCTCGGTTCCGCGCGCGCGGGACCGACAACGCTTTCGTCACGTTAAAATGGGTAGATCGGCCAGGGCATTCGCTTGCTGCGGCGAACCGGTTCGTAGTTTCCAAAGTATCCGTCTGGACGATGCATCGACACACCAGCCATTTCGATGATCAGTCGCTCTGGCGCGTCGCCCTGGAGCGGACGCGCGATGCCGTTGTCATCATCGACGACAACGGCCGCATCGGCTTTTTCAACCAGGCGGCCGAACAGATCTGGGGCATCTCGAGTGAGGAAGTCGTGGGGCGCCATGCCGATTGCGTCGGACTCGACGCGATCGCGTCAGACGTCGGTGCCAGTTCGCAGCCTCGGGACGGGGGAGCTGACCTCCCGGTGGTGGTCGATCTGGTCCGCCGTGATGGCCGCTCGATCCATGTCGAACTGACGCGGTCGACGATCATCGCCGAGGGCAGCAATCATGCACTCGTGACCGCGCGCGACATCACCCCGAGCCGGGAGAACGGCCAAAAGCTGACGCTGCTCACGTCGATCGCCGACCGCACCACCCGTGCGGTACTCGTCACCGATCCTGAGCTGAGGATCGCATATACCAACGCGGCCTTCGCAGCCATGTTCGGCTACAGCGCCGACGAGGCCAAAGGCCGCAACATCGCCGACCTGCTCGCCGGCCGCCACACAGACCGCCGGACGATGATCCGATTGCGGCGTTGGATCGCCGAGGACGAAGGCGGCGAAGAAGAGATCCTGGTCTATGACAAAAGCGGCGGCGAGATCTGGATCTCCGCCGACGTCAAGGCGTTGCGGGACGCGCAAGGCCGAACCACGCAGGTGTTCGCGCTGCTCTCCGATATCTCCGAGACCAGACAATTGCACCTGCTGCAGCAAGTGACGCTGAGCGCGCTCGCCGACGACATCCCGATCACCGACGTCATCCATCGGATGTGCTGTTTCGTCGAGAAGATCGCCCCGGACGTGGTGTCTTCGATTCTGCATGTCGACGCGCAGGGCCTGCTGCATCCGCTCGGCGGCCCGAGCCTGCCCGATGACTACTCCCGCGCGCTCGACGGCGTGTCGATCGGACCGCTGGTCGGCTCATGCGGCTCCGCGGCGTATTTCGGCGAACCGGTGCTGGCGCTCGACATCGAAAGCGATCCGCGCTGGCGGCCGTTCAAGCAGCGGCCGCTCGAGCTCGGGCTGCGCGCCTGCTGGTCGTCACCGATCAAGGCCAAGGACGGCCGCGTGATCGGCACCTTCGCGTTCTATTTCCGCGCGAGCCGGCCGCCCAGCCGATGGCACCAGCGCATCGTCGACTCCTGTGTGCATCTCGGAGCGCTGGCGATCGAACGCATGGAGTCACATGCCCAGATCGCGAAGCTGGCTTATTTCGATATGCTGACCGGCCTGCCAAATCGGGCGCGGCTGCGAGATCTGATCGCCGAAGCGACGGCGGCCTGCCCGCCAGGGCGAACGCTGGGGCTCGCATTTCTCGACGTCGACAATTTCAAGGACGTCAACGACACGCTCGGCCACGCGGCAGGCGACGAGTTTCTCGTCGAGTTCGCTCGCAGGCTGCGCGAGCAGGTCCAGCCCCGCGACGTGCTCGGACGGCTCGGCGGCGACGAATTCCTGATCGTGCTGCCGAACCGGGAGCAGGCCGAGGTCGAGCGGGTGATCGCACGGATCAACGAGGCGCTGACGCTGCCGTTCAGCCTGTGCAGCAGCCAGATCTCGATGTCGGCCAGCATCGGCGTCAGCCTCTATCCGGACAACGCGACTGACATCGACGCGCTGATCAATCAGGCCGACACCGCGATGTATCGGGCGAAGTGCGCGGGCCGCTCGACCTACCGGCTGTTTCACGCCGACATGAACGGCGCGGCGGAGCAGCGCATGTCCTACGCCGCGGCGCTGCGGACGGCGGTGGCGAACGGTGGCCTACGACTGCACTATCAGCCGCAGATCCGAACCGCGGACGGCGCGCTGCACGGCGTCGAAGCCATGGCACGCTGGCACGACCCGGCGCTCGGCACCGTGCCGCCGGGCAGGTTCATTCCCCTGGCCGAAGAATGCGGATTGATCGATCAGATCGCGATCTGGTCGATCAATGAAGCCTGCCGCCAGATGCGGGTCTGGCACGACCAGGGAGTCGACGTGCTCTGTGTCTCGGTCAACCTGTCGCCGATCAATTTCGAGAATCCCGTCCTCGCCCCGACCGTGGCGGACATTCTCGCCGCCCATCGTCTGGCGCCCGACACCTTGATGCTCGAAGTCACCGAAGGCGTCGCGCAATCCGACCGCTCTGTCGCGCAAGACACCATGGCGGCGCTGCGGCGGCTCGGGGTCGGATTGTCACTGGACGACTTCGGCACCGGTTACTCCAATCTCAACCGACTGGCGCAAATGCCGATCCGCGAACTGAAGATCGACCGCGACTTCATGCGCGATCTCGACACCAGCGACACCGCTCGCGCCGTCGTCACCACCATCGTGCGCGTCGGCCAGAGCCTCGGCCTCAGCGTGGTCGCCGAAGGGGTCGAGACTTCGGCGCAGCTGCAACTGCTGAATGCGCTCGGCTGCGATGTCGTCCAGGGATTCCTGTACGCTCCAGCACTGGCGCCGGACGCGTTCGAGCACTGGCTGCTCGGCTACAGCGCCTCCCGCGCCGGCAGCATGAGCGACCGGATCGGCGCCGCCGCGAACGACGGACGTCCGCCGTTCCGCATCACCACGCGACAGCGGCAATAATCCCGGGCGCGCACGACGCCGCCTCCGCCGCAGCGATCATCCCCGCCGCTTGCCGACGTGATCTTCGCTAGAGTTGGCCGGCCTCACAGCGTCGATAGGATCGAAAACCGCTCGCCCGGCTGGCGCAGATCGAGCACATCGGGCGCGGCGGTCTCTGCGATCACCGCTTCGACCCGCGCCGCCGTCGGCCCGCGCCGGCAGCGTTCGATCATCTCGCTGACGACTTCATCGCGGCCGGCCAGCACCGCCTCGACGCTGCCGTCGCGGCGATTGCGCACCCAGCCGTGCAGTCCCACCGCCTCGGCGGTGTGGGCCAGCCAGGCCCGATAGCCGACGCCCTGCACCCGGCCGCGGATCGTCACCTGCCGGATGATCTCGGCCATCAGCGTTTCACACCGAGGAAATGCTCGCCGCGGTCGGCCACAACGTCGGCGCGCGTGACCTTGTCCATCAGGTCGGCCCCGGCGAGCCCGGTCAGTTGCTTCGGCGTGGCGCCGTCCTTGATCGCCGACAGCGTTTTGAAGACGGCCTCAGTCGCAGCCGCGATCGGCGCATGGCCCTGCACGGCGATGCGGACTCGCCTGCCCGCGAGATGATCGAAGTCGCCGAGTTCAGCCGGCGGACTGCCGAGCGCCAGCGGCAGCGTGGTCGCGGCACTGATCGCTTCGAGCTGCGCGCGGGTCTTCACGCCGGTGAAGAACAATGCGTCGACGCCGGCGGCCTCGTAGGCCAGTGCGCGTTCGATCGCATCATCGAGCGACGTGATCGAACACGCGCCGGTGCGACCAATAATGACGAGGTTCGGATCACGGCGGGCATCGAGCGCGGCCTTGATCTTGCCGAGCCCCTCTTCGCGCGACACCAGCTGCGGCTTGGCTTCGCCGTAGGCCTGCGGCAGCAGCGTGTCTTCGATGGTGAGACCGGCGGCGCCTGCCGCCTCCAATTCTTCGACGGTGCGGCGAACGCTGAGGGCATTGCCGTAACCGTGGTCGGCATCGACCACCACCGGCAACGCAGCGGCACGGCTCATCCGCCGCACCTGCTCGGCGAGTTCGGTGAGCGTGATCAGCGCGATGTCGGGATCGCCGAGGATCGCCAGCGACGCCACCGAGCCGCCGAACATCCCGAACGGAAAGCCGAGATCGTCGGCGATCCGGATCGAGATCGCGTCGTACACCGACGCCGGGCGCACGCAGGCCGATCCAGCAAGGATCGCCCGCAATGCGCCGCGGCGGTCACGCCAGGCCATGGCCTTACGCGAACTCCATGATCACCGCGTCGACCGCGAGCGTGGCGCCGGCGGCGGCGTGGATCTTCTTGATCTGGCCGTCGCGCTCGGCGCGCAGCACGTTCTGCATCTTCATCGCCTCGACCACGGCGAGCGTCTCGCCGGCCTTGACCTCCTGGCCCTCGGCCACTGCGATCGACACGATCAGCCCCGGCATCGGGCACAGCACCTTCTTGCCGGTGTCGGCCTTGTCGACTTCCTTCATCCACCGCGCCGCCGCCGCTTCGCGCTCGGTGAAGACGTTGACCGCGACCTCGTAGCCGTGATGCGCCAGCTTGAAGCCGTTCGGGATCGAGCGGACCTGCACCGCGACCGGATGGCCGTCGATGGTGCCTTCCCACACCGGATCGCCCGGCATCCACGACGACAGCAACTGATGCGGCTGACCGAGCGAACCGTCGGGGTTGGCGAAGCGGACCACGAACGCCTCACCCTCGCGGATCACGTCGAGCGGCACTTCGCTGCGCTCCAGCCAGACGCAGCGGCGGCGCTCGCGGATCACCGCGCGGCCGATCATCTGGCCCGAGATCTTGCGCTTGCGTTCGCCGATCACCCGGTCGATCGCCGCGCCGACCGCCGCGATGCGGCGGGCGACTTCGCCCTCCGGCACCCGCGGGTGGAAGCCCTGCGGGAACTCTTCGGCGATGAAGCCGGTCGACAGGTTGCCCTCGCGCCAGCGCGGATGCGTCATCAGCGCCGACAGGAACGGGATGTTGTGGCGGATGCCGTCGACGTAGAACGCATCCAGCGCATGGGTCTGCGCCTCGATCGCCGCGGCGCGCGACGGCCCGTGGGTCACCAGCTTGGCGATCATCGGGTCGTAGAACATCGAGATCTCGCCGCCCTCCTGCACGCCGGTGTCGTTGCGCACCGTAATGCCCGAGGCCGCGCTCTCGGCCGGCGGCCGGTACTTCACCAAGCGGCCGATCGACGGCAGGAAGTTACGGAACGGATCTTCCGCATAGACCCGGGACTCGACCGCCCAGCCCTTCAGCGTGATGTCCTTCTGCGCCAGCGCCAGCTTCTCGCCGGCGGCCACACGGATCATCTGCTCGACCAGATCGATGCCGGTGACCATTTCGGTGACCGGATGTTCGACCTGCAGGCGGGTGTTCATTTCGAGGAAGTAGAAGCTCTTGTCCTGGCCGGCGACGAACTCGACGGTGCCGGCGCTGTCGTAGTTCACCGCCTTGGCCAGCGCGACCGCCTGCTCGCCCATCTTGCGGCGGGTGACTTCGTCGAGCAGCGGCGACGGCGCCTCTTCGATCACCTTCTGATTGCGGCGCTGGATCGAGCATTCGCGCTCGCCGAGATAGATGACGTTGCCGTGTTTGTCGCCGAGCACCTGGATTTCGATGTGGCGCGGATCGACGATGAATTTCTCGATGAAGACGCGGTCGTCGCCGAACGACGCCTTGGCCTCGGCCTTGGCGAGGTTGAAGCCCTCGGCGACCTCGGCGGTCGAATGCGCGATGCGCATGCCCTTGCCGCCACCGCCGGCGGAGGCCTTGATCATCACCGGATAGCCGATCTCGTCGGCGATCTTGACCGCGTGCTTGTCGTCCTCGATCACGCCGAGGAAGCCGGGCACAGTCGAGACCTTGGCCTGCGCGGCGGCCTTCTTCGACTCGATCTTGTCGCCCATCGCGGCGATCGCGCCGGGGTTCGGACCGATGAACACGATGCCGGCGTCGGCCAGCGCCTTGGCGAACGCCTCGCGCTCGGACAGGAAGCCGTAGCCGGGGTGCACCGCCTCGGCGCCGGTCTTCTTGCAGGCTTCGACGATCTTCTCGATCACCAGATAGCTCTCGGCAGCCGCCGGCGGGCCGATCAGCACCGCCTCGTCGGCCATTTCGACGTGCAGCGCGTCGCGGTCCGCCTCGGAATAGACGGCGACCGTCTCGATACCCATACGACGCGCGGTCTTGATGACCCGGCAGGCGATCTCGCCGCGGTTGGCGATCAGAATACGTTTGAACATGCTCTTCTTGCTTGCAACCTTGGGGGTGGTTCTGCCGTCCCGGCCGGGATGGCAATCGGCATTGCGGATGTGCTTGTAACAATTCTGTCGCCGCGGAAAACTAGATATTGCGCAGGGGGCCCGCGCGACGACCGATTAAATCAAGTCTGCGCCCGCGCCGCCCGCCGCGACATCCGCAAGCTGCGTCCGCTGTCGCGCAAAAATCCCCGCTCCGCAATCGAATTCCGTGCTTTTTCAGCGGCCTAACGGCGGATTTCGCCGTCCGGGTTGAACTCTTGCGGCCGCCGCCGCACCTGACCGCACAAACAAAAGCGGCGGGGAAGACCTCCCCCGCCACCGGATTGCCGCCCTGCAATCGGATCGATCAGACGCCGAGGTCGAAAATCTGCGGCACCTGCGTGATCAGCGGCAGGGTCGCGACACCGACCAGAGTCGCCACCAGCCGCATCAGGGTGTGATTGCTGCGCCGCGTGCTGCGCATCTGGCGCGAGATCCACTCCAGCACCTCGGTGTTGACGCCGACCGCCTGGGTCGGAGCCCAGGATTCGATCGCAACGTCAGGCGACAGCGCGACACTGCGGGCCGGCACCGGCAGACCCGAGGCGGCTGCGGCATGATGCGCCACCGCCTTGGCGAACAGATCGTCGAACCGCCCGCCGTCGGTACGCTCGGCCGCGGCGTCGTTGATCTCGAACAGCGCCTCGGCTTCGGCGCGGCTGATCGGCTGATGGTCGACGGCAGCCGCCGTCAGGATTCCCATGCACCAGGCGGTATCGCCGGCGTCGAGGGTTCGGGAGAAATGCACCCGACCCTGGGTGGTCGGGCCTTCGCCGGTGATGATCCCATCCCGCACGATCCCGAGCGCCTGCGCGGCGGTATAACGATCCGAAACCTTGAGAGGGTCGATGCCGATCAGTTCGGCGGTGGCGACGGCAGTCATTGCTTTCACTCGTTTTTCTGGCTCTGGCCCAGCATTTCCACGCTGGCGTAAACGCTTGGTTAAGACTTCACCCCTGCGCTCGATTCGATCGGAATTACCCACGAAGTTTCGAAACAGGGTTGCCGATTTGTCGCAGCAGCGGTCTCGCCGGCTCAATTCGCAAGCCGCTCCGGCGGCGATTAGGCGCAGTGGCGGCGCAATTGCGGCAAAGCGGACTTGCCGGGCGGCCATTTGGCCGCACCGGTCATTCATCCGTCCTTCAGCGTTTCAGGCGTCGAGCCGCGCGCCGCGTCAGCGCGGCGACCACCAGTCGGCAAGCAGCAGTCCGAGGGTGCCCGACACCGCCGTCACGAACACTCCCCAGGAGATGTCGACGGCGACCACCGGCCAGGTCCAGTGCTTCAGCAGCGCCAGCGAGGTCAGCTCGAAGGTCGAGTAGCAGAAGAAGCCGAACAGAGCCCCGTACAACAACGAGGATTGCCAGGTCGCCTGCGCCGACCCGTTGACGAAGATGATGATGCCGACGACGTAGAGCAGGTAGAACAGCACAGCCGGCAGCATCCTCACCTCGCCGAGCATCTCCCCGACCTGCGACTGGAAGAAGCTCTTCGCGATCGTGCCGAGGAACAGAAAGTCGAGCGGAATCAGGACAATGAATGTTGCCAGATAGAGCACACCGTATCGCTTCAAATCGTCCTCCCGAACAAATCAGATTGCATCCTGTCAAATACGAAGCGTCTCGTCGATGGTTGCACAGGCGGCGGCGCCGCGGTGCGGGATCGCAGCCTGAGATCTTGGAGGAGCATCCATGCTGATGACCACTGCCCGCCCCGTCATCGTCTGGTTTCGTGACGACCTCCGTCTGACCGACCATCCGGCGCTACACGCGGCCGCGCAATCCGGCGCGCCGGTGCTGTGCGTCTATGTGCGTGACGACGACAGCGACGGCGTGCGACCGCTCGGGGCAGCCGCGCGATGGTGGCTGGCGCAATCGCTTCGCGCGCTGGAGGCTGAACTGCGCACGTTGAGCGCGACGCTGATCCTGCGGCGTGGGCCGGCGGCCGCGGTGCTGGCCGAGCTGGCGCAGCACAGCGATGCAGCGGCCGTGCATTGGAACGAGATCGAAATCGCGCCGCATCGCGCCGTCGCGGACTCGCTCGCCGACGCCCTCACTGTGGCGGGCATCGCCTATCACCGCCATCGCGGCGACACCCTGGTGCAGCCGAATGCGATCCGCAGCAAGGACGGCCGCGGCATGCGGGTGTTCACCCCGTTCTGGCGGCGGGTCCTCAGCCTCGGCGACCCGCCCGAGCCCCTGCCCCGTCCGACGACGCTGCGGGCGGCACCGGCGCAGCCGAGCGATCAGCTCAGCGACTGGCAACTCGAGCCGACCACGCCGGACTGGGCCGGCGGCCTCCGCGCCACCTGGATGCCGGGTGAAGCTGCAGCGCAGAGGCTGCTCGCCGACTTCCTCGCCCGGCAGCCCGGCTACGCCGAGGGCCGCGACTATCCGGATCGGCACGTCACCTCCAGGCTGTCGCCGCATTTGCGCTTCGGCGAAATCAGTCCGCGCCAGGTCTGGTACGCGGCGCGCTTCGCCGCTGCCGAACGGCCAGCGATCGCGCCCGACATCGACAAATTCCTCAGCGAACTCGGCTGGCGCGAGTTCTGCCGGCATCTGCTGGCCGAACATCCGGATCTTGCCGCCAGCAATCTACAGCCGGCGTTCGACGCCTTTCCGTGGCGGAGCGACGATGCCGCGCTGATCGCCTGGCAGCGCGGCCTCACCGGCTACCCGATCGTCGACGCCGGGATGCGCGAGCTGTGGCATTCCGGCGTGATGCACAATCGCGTCCGCATGGTCGTCGGCTCGTTCCTGGTCAAACACCTGCTGGTCGACTGGCGGCTCGGCGAGCAATGGTTCTGGGACACGCTGGTCGACGCCGACCCCGGCAGCAATCCGGGCAACTGGCAGTGGGTGGCGGGCTGCGGCGCCGATGCGGCGCCGTATTTTCGCGTCTTCAATCCGGTGCTGCAGGGCGAGAAGTTCGACGTCGACGGCCGCTACGTCCGCCGCTGGGTACCCGAACTCGCCGGGCTGCCGAACAACCTGCTGCACCAGCCGTGGACCGCGACGCCGCTCGAACTCGCCGCGGCGGGGGTCGAGCTCGGCGGCAACTACCCGCGGCCGATCGTCGACCACAAGGCCGGCCGGCAGCGCGCGCTTTCGGCCTACGCCGAACTGCGTCAACGTTGAACAACTGCGGTTGACAGCGTTACTAATTGCGCGAATCGGCTATCGTCGGGGTTATCTGCAAACCCTTGGGGGATCAACATGGACGACGACAAGCCGATGATCGATCAGGTGGGCGAGGTGATCGCCGAGGTCACCGAGGCGGCCAAGACCACCGTCAAGAAGGCCCGCAAGGCGGCCAAGAAGGTCGCCAAGAAGGTGAAGGCCGGCGCCAAGAAGGCATCCAAGAAGGCGGGCAAGAAGGCCGCTAAGAAAGCCCCGAAGAAGGCTGCCAAGAAAGCCGCCAAGAAGGCTCCGAAGAAGGCTCCGAAGAAGGCCAAGAAGGCCGCGAAAAAGACCGCCAAGAAAACCGTGAAGAAGGCCAAGAAATCCAAGCGCTGAGCGAGTGATCGCATCGGCCGGCAAGAGCCTCCGGAAACACCGCGCCGGAGGCTTTTTGCTGCCCGCGAACTACGCCCGCGGACAGCCGCCCGCCCTCACGCCTTGGCGCGGTTGACCAGGAACACCGCGGCCGCACACACCGCCATGCCGAGGATCGAGACCGCATCCAGCGTCTCGCCGAACAGCACATAGGCCATCAGCGCGGTGACGCCGGGCACCAGGTAGAACAGGCTGGCCACCGAGGTCGCGGCGGAATGCCGGATCAGCCAGTACAGCAGCCCGATCGAGCCGATCGACAGCACCACCACCAGCCAGCCCACCGCCAGCACGAACTCCGTGGTCCAGGTCACCACCCGGGTCTCGAACAGCGCGGCGCCGACGGCGAACAAGCCCAGCGCGGCGAGGAATTGGATGATGTTGCCGGCGCGCCAGTCGATGCCGGTGCAGAACCGCTTCTGATACAGCGTCCCGATGGTGATGCCGATCAGCGCACAGGCTGAAGCCAGCCAGCCCCAGCCGATGTCGCCGGTCAGGCTGCGGCTGTGCAGGATCAACAGCGTGCCACCGAGGCCGAGCCCGAGTCCCAGCCATTGCAGCGGTGTGACCCGCTCGCCGAGCCAGCGATTGGCCAGCGTCGATGTCAGGATCGGCTGCAGGCCGGGGATCAGCGCCGACAGCCCGGCGGGCACCGAATGCGCGATCGCGATCGAGGTGCCGGCCAGGTACACGCCGTGCACCAGCAGCCCGGCGACGACGCTGTGGCCGACACCGGCGAGGTTCGGCCAGCGTGGCCGGGCGATTGCGGCGATCACCGCCATCAGCGCCACCACCGCCACCATCCGGATCGACAGATAGGTCAGCGGCTCCGCACCGGCCAGCGCATATTTGGTGCCGATGAAGCCGGTGCTCCACAGCACGACGAACACGGCCGGCGCGGCCCGGCCGGCGAGATGCTCTGCGTGACGGTTCATTGTCTCCCCGGGGACCCGATCGTATGGTGACGGGCAGCTGCCCGATGGCGCCACGTCCATGCCATGCCGCAACCGCGGCGGCCAGCACGGATCGTCGTCTTTCTGTGCGGTGCCGCCTTCCCTGCGGCGCGTTCGTCATCTCTGGAGCCGCCATGCGCCTGCAGTTCGAAACCGTCGACGTGTTCACCTCCGATCAGTTCAGCGGCAATCCGCTGGCCGTGGTGCTCAACGCCGAAGGTCTGTCGAGCGCGCAGATGCAGGCGATCGCCGGCGAGTTCAATCTGTCGGAAACGACCTTCGTGTTGCCGCCGCAGGATCCCACCCACACCGCGCAGGTGCGGATCTACACACCCAACGGCGAGCTGCCGTTCGCCGGCCATCCGAATGTCGGCACCGCCTTCGTGCTGGCCCGGATCGGCCAGAGCTACGGCCGTGGCATCGACGGCGACCATGTGGTGTTCGAAGAGAAGGCCGGGCTGGTGCCGATCGAGCTGATCAAAGACGGCGGCGCTGTCACCGGCGCGCGCCTGACCTCGCCGCAGCTCCTGTCGCTCGCCGACGAGGTCGCGCCCGATGTCATCGCGGCGGCCTGCTCGCTCGGTGAAGGCGACATCGAGACGGCCAACCACCGGCCGTGCATCGCGTCCTGCGGCACCGGCTTCATCATCGTCGAGGTGAAGAGCCGGAGCGCCCTCGCCGCCGCCAGCCCCAGCGCCGACGTGTTCCGCGACCGCATCGCCGGCTATACGACGTCCAAGATCCTGCTCTACGTGCCGACCGGCGAGGACGCCATCGACATCCGCGCCCGGATGTTCGCGCCGCTGCACAAGATCCCCGAAGACCCGGCGACCGGCAGCGCCAACGTCGCGCTGATCGGGCTATTGGCGAAGCTGCGCGCCGAGCCGGATCTGACGCTTTCCAAGACCATCCTGCAGGGGGTCGAGATGGGACGCCCCAGCCTGCTGCTCGCCAGCGCCGAGAAGCGCGGCGGCGAGGTGATCGCGACGTCGATCGGCGGACACTGCGTTCCGGTGATGGCGGGGACGATCGAGCTGAATTGAGGGTTTGCCGACGCGCGCGCCCGGCTCCGATCCGGGCGGCTCAGCCGGCGGTGCGCTCAATACTCTTCCGGACAGGGATCGACGATCTTCCACAGATCGACGCCGTTCTTGATCTTCTTCATCTCGGTGGTCAGGCCGCCATTGCGGGCGAGCCAGTCCTTCACCGGACGCGGATAATACGACATCAGCTCCGATGTGCCCTCGAGGCTGGTGACCTTGATGCCGAAGGTGAACGCCTTGTCGTAATAGGCCTGGTGGAAGCCGACGCTGGCGCGCGGGGTGACGCAGATCTTGTTCAGCGGCACGATCCCGAACACCAGGGTGCAGGCCGAATTGCAGATGCCGTCGATGATGACCCGCTCGCGGCGATCGCGGATGCGCTGGTACTTGGCCTTGTACTCCTCGACGTAGCCGCCGTGATCCCGCCTGATGTGGAGGTCGGCGCGGGCCGGCGACGCCAGTACGATCAGCGACAGCAGCAGCGACGAGAACAGGGTACGCATGGTTCGGTCGAAACCCGTGGCGGCAGGGGGAGCGGGCCGGCAGCCGCCGGCACCGTCACATTGGCCGAGTTTGGTTTGCGCGACGTTAATGCGCACATTCCGGCGAAATCATGGGATCCGACCTCCCCCTTGTAAGCGCCTGCAAAAGTGGGGTATTCGGAAGGCCCTCGCCGGGGGCACCCTCCCCCGGCCCCGCGCTCGTAGCTCAGCTGGATAGAGCATCGGATTTCGATTCCGAGGGTCGGAGGTTCGAATCCTTCCGAGCGCGCCAAATTCCGCCGATTGCACTCTGCTCTAAGTCATCGTCGTTGACCGTACGCCTCTGTATGTGGCAGAGGCCGCACTCGCCCAACAGAGCTTAGTAACGGCAGATAAGACTTTTCAAGACATCGGCATTTCGCCGCTGGCGCCGGAATACGGTGCGCTGCTTACCCCCCAAGGAAGCGAAGAACCGCCTGGCTCCCCTCAAATCGGAAGCAGACGAAAAGCGGCCGCATGTTACCGGTTAGACGCCCTTACCGAGGTATTTCAAACATGATCGTTTCAGAAAACATTTTAGTGCAGGCGAAAACAGAGCCCCAATGCTGGGAGGTGCAACGCGCGCCGGGGCCTTCGGAACGTTGCCGTGACGCGGCAGAAACAAGTCGTCCATGACACCAGCTCCAAGGCCGCTATAGACGACTGCTTGCCTATTCAAATCGGTCCATGATCTTAAGTTAATCCATGAAGAAAACGAAGCACAAGAACAAGGAAACGGCCCCGCAGGATTCAGCAAAAGCTGAAACGCGCGCCGGCGGAGCAGCAACGGCGTCTGGCATGAATTTTCAGGCCGCCGTCACTGCCGTTGCAGTCATCCACATGGCGCGTGGCACAGCGGTTGGCTGGCTCGACGGATTGATTAACGATGTTCCTGTCGCAGTGCGGGCCGAGACGGCCGGTGCAGGTGATGATATCCAAATCGAATGCATCGACGGCGAAATCGTAGAAGCACAGGTGAAACGGGGATTGTCCGTCGGGCCACGATTGTGGGAGGCACTCATCGCGCTCTCGCAGGCAATATCTGCCAATAAGATTAGTTTCGGCGTGCTCGTTGTCTGTCCGGCAAGCAGTCAAACCATAGCGACCCAACTCTCGCAGGACATTGTTAGACTTGGCTCCGGCGCCATTGACCGTCTTTCACAAACGGGCGTCAAATTCGTCGCAAAACTTAAGGAGATTAGCCTCGACACACAGACGGTATGCAAACGGCTTCGTATCGTTCGTATGCATTGCCTGAGAAACGACGACTCCTCCATCAAGGCTGCACAGGCAGAACTCGCTCACATTTGCGCACGCAAAGACCAAGTTCAACAATCATGGGACCGACTGTACCGGGATGCTCACTCCCTGATTGAATTAAAGGGTCGGAGAACTGCGGTATCGGTCCTGCAGATTCTGCGATCGACAGCGATCGAGGTCGCAACGCCATCAAACGCAGGCCCTGTTACCGCGATCGAGGCTTTGACGAAGTGGATTCTTTCGACAACGGCAGAGTTCTTCGTGGTTGGTTCCGACACCTCACTCTCCCTCGACACGGACTGGATAAAGATCAGCGTACAAGTATCGGACAAAGACGTTGCCAACGATCGTGACTTGGCCACGGTTCTTGAAGAATACCACGGCTGGTATGAGAAGAAGCGGCCGGAAAACAACCGCTCGCTGATTGAACCAGATACGTTGGGTCTGTTCTATCCTCATTGCGTGGTCGTTGGCGGACCCGGTATGGGCAAGAGTCTTCTGCTGAAGCGACTTGCACGCGAGTACGCGAAAAGATCCAACCCGGTCCTGAGAATCAATCTTCCGGCCTTGCATGCCCGTATGAAGCACCATGGCAGCGGATTCGAGGAAGGCTTATTCTCTTTGGGGCTCGACGGTTCCGGACTCTCGGCGGGAGACTTTGAGCGCAGGGGACAAAACTGGATCTTGATATGCGACAGTCTTGATGAGTGCGGCCATGACCAAGAGAGCGTGACGGACGGGCTAAGCAAATTTGCAGCCAGCAATCCCGGATGCAAGATTGTCGTTGCGACCCGCCCAGTCGGCTATCGCCGGTCATTGCTGCACAAATGGCGACACTACGAACTGCTCCCGCTCGCAACCACTTCTGTGCCCGAGCACACGGCCACCTTGATCTCCGGCCTGTTCCCAAGGGATCAGCAGAAAGCAGCCGCGGCGATCGCATTTGCCCGCAGCCAGATCAAGAACAACGATACGGCAAAGCTCGTTGCCAGGAGCCCTCTACTCCTGAGCATGATAGCGGCGCTCGCTGCAAACGGAACATCCATCGGTACCACGAAATCGCGCCTCTACGAGAGCTTCTTTGAACTGATCGACATGGCCTCGCCTAGAAAACCGGTGACCGCAGCCATTACACGTCCCGTTCTTGACAGGTTCCTGCAAGTAGCAGCATGGACGATCCTGACGGAGACGATCCCGTCCAGTTCAGTAGTGGTTGATGCCGCGGCGGCCGTGCTGGCGTCGGAATTGGAATACTCTTCATTGAAAGCGAAATCGACCGCAGCGGATTGCCTGACCTATTGGCAGCAGGTCGGCCTGCTCGAGCGAGTATCGCATGCCAATGCTGAGACAATCACATTCATTCACAGGTCATTTGCTGAGTATGCGGCAGCCGGCCTCTTAAGCACCCTCCTCGAAGCGGACCGCGCCAAAGAATTCCGGAGCAAGATCAATCAGCCGTCATGGCAAGAAGTCTTGAACTTCGCAGCATCCGGCGGATTGGTGAATGAGATTATCGATGCATGCGATCTAGCGGATATTGAATCACTAAAACGTGCGCTCTCGCTCGCGGCAGAGTCGGATGCAGAAGTTTCGGAGGGTCGGCTAGAACTTCTAGCAAATCGTGGGTTTCATCACGTTAAGGGAGAACGGCGAGACCAAGCGCAAGCAGTCGGGGTGCTGTTGGAACGAGTAAGCAGACGTTACCCGGAGGCGATCTTTAACACAGCGAACGCCTGCGTAAACGCAAGCCTGCCCTGGACACGTTTGGTCGCATGGGCCTGTCTTGTTAATTGCGGAAGCCATCCCATTGAATTTGCCGCCCTCGTCGATGCCTTGCGTCAACTGCCTAAGTCGGTCGAGTTGCAATCGTGGAATTCGCTCGGTGGGTTTAGACTGGCGAATGATGACGGCCGTGAGCTGCTTGTGTCGTTGATAATCGCTGGGTGCCGCCTAATTCTAGAGCGCTGCTCTCCGGAGGAAAGCGATGAGATCGTGCCGGAAATTCTGGCGGCAAAGGATCTACATACGCTTGGCTTCTACGAAAGGATCGAGCCTCTCTTACGGGAGTTTGGGAAAGACTACGATGTCGGAGGAAGCCGCTCGGTGTTCTCGAAGGGGCTTGACTGGAATATCGACGGGTACAGTGAAGCATGGGAAACCTTCTTCCACCATCTATTCGCGATCATCGGTGAAGCGAGCAAGGCGAGGAACGTCACCCCAGTTGGGGCTTCGGAGCATCTTCCCTATGTCAGCGCATTCTTGCAGATGACATCATTTTGGGAGTTGCCCGCGAGCAATGCTTGGGCTTGGACCCAGCATTTCGATCGTGAATCCGTAAGGGAAGTTGTTACCGGAGCTTTGAAATCCAGCAGCCTACCTGAAGACTTGATCGCACGCGATGCCCACCGGCTTATAGCCGCGCAGTCATTGGGCGAAAGGTGTACTGGCAAGATAACCGCCTTCAGTCATCTACCGACTGTGGACGTTTGGGAGATGGACTACACGAAGGTTGATCCGGCCATTCTTGACGTTAGAAAGTTGGAGACCGCGCTCTACCAGCGTTGCCAGTGGACCATTCAGGTCGCGGTAAGCCTGATCAGAACAACTGACACTGAGACGCGCTTGGGCATTGTCAAAAGAGTTCTGAAAAACGGCAGGGGAATTACGCTGTGGGCGGCAGCAGCCATTGCAGCAACGCTAGACGGTCGGCGTCGCCTTGAACTCCTCGGGGGACGCTTGAGTGAATCGCTGTGTAGCGGATGCGAATATCTGATGTCCGCGCTGGCGGACGACCTTGCTTCCGATGACGAGGCATACAATCTCCTGAGTGTTTGTCTGGCGGCGGATAATGTGTTCTTGGCTATTGAGGCAGCAAGAGCTGCGTTGCGATTGTCCGACACGGCGGATCGTCAGCTCGTGCCTCTGCTGACTTCCGCCTATGGATTTTGGCTTGAGCACGAGAAGCCCTATCCAAAGGGGGGAGGCGTGGTCCCCGATAGTCCAAGGGCACTCTTGCTTGAGGCGATCCAGAAGATCGAGCCTGTTTCAGACGACAGGCTATTCGAACTCATCGCAGACGACCGCTCCGACATTCGCGGGATGTCTGAAAAATGGCTCATTTGCCGCCTAACCAAATCGAATGATGTTCGGAATGACTTTCTAAATAAGCTTGAAAGCGGCAGCGTGAAGCCGAACCTCCTTACCGCTGCGCTTCGTGAGCACGTTCCCTTCTCCAGTGAGCAGCTTACCCGCATTCGGAGCTTGCTGAACTCCTCCGATGCTCGAATGCGATATGCAGCAATGGGGGTGCTTGTCGGTACCTATCTTGCGACAGACGAAATACTGGCTCATGCAGAAGCGCTGCGGGGTGACACCGAACAGGACATCCGGGATCGCGCGTATCGCATTCATACATAAATTCTCCACGGGTGCAGCCGATGGAACGGCGCCGAAGACCACGCGCAACTGGCGCTGCTGGTTAGTCGGATCCTCTCCGACCAGGCATCCCCCGCCGGTGCGCCATCTCCAACGGTCCAACCGCGGCCGACCGGCTGACAATTGAACTTTACCAGACTCCCCACCGGAACTTCCCGCTCCGATCCGCCGCACCTCGTCACGTTGACGCCGTGTCCGCCGTCTTGGCATAAAAGTACCGCGCTATTTGGAATTGCGCGATCGGCCGGGGCGCGGCTGGGGGGTGCGATGCAAAACGGGCTGTATTCGATTCATGTCGACCTGCTCGACGGCCGCTCCGGCAAGGGCAGCGGGGTAGTGCTATTTCGCGACGGCAAGATCCTCGGCGGCGACGCGTATCTGTTCTACGTCGGCAGCTATGTCAGCACCGGCGACAGCTTCAAGGGCGAGGTCACCGTCACCCAGCACACCCCGAGCCCGGACGCCAACCCGCTGTTCGGCGGCCAGAAGGAGCCGGTCGGGATCGGCGTCACCGGCACCTCGACCGGCACCGCGGCGGTGATGAACGGCACCGCGCTGGTCGGCAAATCCAGCCAGATTTTCCGCGCGACGCTGCGGTGGCTGGCGGACGCCGAGTGACGACCCGACGGGCGACGACGCTCCGACATCCGCGCTGCAACGGCCTGCCCGACCTCGTTTGCTACGACGCCGAAGCCGCCGCCAGTTCGGCACGCTCCTGCGGCGCGCTCCGCGGCAGCGTCATCAGGATGCGCGTGCCGTTGCCGGGCTCGGAGTCGAGTTCGAGCCGCCCGCCGAGCCGGTTGGTGACGATGTTGTAGACGATGTGCAAGCCGAGCCCGGTGCCGCCCTGGTCGCGCCGGGTGGTGAAGAACGGATCGAAGGCGCGGCGGCGCACGTCGAGGCTCATGCCGCAGCCGTCGTCGGAATACGCCACCACGACGTGGTCGTTGCCGGCCGCGCGGACCTTGATCTCGACCGTGCCGGCGCGGCCGTTCGGGAACGCGTGCGCCACCGAATTCAGAAACAGGTTGGTCAGCACCTGGCCGTAGGGGCCCGGATAGGAGTTCATCGTCAGTCCGGGCTGGCACTCGACGTTCAGCGTCAGATTGTGTTTGCGCAGGCCCGGCCGCAGGCTCATCACCACCTGCTCGGTGAGGTCGCCGAGGTCGAACAGCCGCTGATCGGAGTAGTTGCGGTCGGCCGCGACCTGCTTGAACGACTGGATCAGCTCGGCGGCGCGATTGAGATTGGCGACGAGCTGCGACGAGGCATCGCGCGTGGTGTCGAGAAACTCGTTGAGGCGCGAGCGCTTCAACTCGCCGCGGGCGACTTCGGTGGCGAACACCGCGGCCTTGCGCTCCAGCGCGGAGGCCACCGTCAGGCTGATGCCGACCGGATTGTTGACCTCGTGGGCGACGCCCGCCACCAGGCGGCCGAGCGCGGCGAGCTTTTCCGCCTCGATCAGCGACTGCTGGGTTTCGCGCAGGTTGCGCAGCGCCGCTTCCGCCGCGTCCTTGGCCTGGCGCATCTCGAGTTCGCCGCGCTTGCGCTCGCCGATATCCAGCGCCACCGTGACGATCCGTTCGATCCGGCCCTCGGCGTCCTTCAGCGGCATCTTGTTGACCAGCCACTGCCGCATCGAACCGGTCGCGTCGCGATACTCCTCCTCGTAGAAGCCGAGCCCCTCGCCGGTTTCCAGCACGCGCTTGTCGTTGGCGTCGGTCTTGTGCGAGCCGAACCGCGACATCAGCTCGGCGGTGGTGCGCCCGATCGCGTCGTGCGGATCGATCCCGAACACGCCTGCCATGTAGCGGTTCATCAGTACGTAGCACAGCTCGGTGTCCTTGACGTTGATCACCGCCGGCACCGTGTCGATCACCTGCTGCAGCAGCAGCCGGCTTTCAGCCACCGCCTGCTCGGCGCGCTTCTGGTCGGTGATGTCGCGTACCGCGCCCTCGTAGCGGATGACGTTGCCGGCCTCGTCGCGGACCGCACCGGCGCTGTCCGACAGCCACAGCACCTCACCATTGCGCTTGCGCGCCTGATATTCGAACTCGCGCACCATGCCGTCGCGCTGCATCAGCGCGCGGTATTCCTCGCGCTTGGCCGGATCGAGATAGATGGTGGTGGTGACGTCGGCGGTGGCGCGGATCAGCTCGGCGGGATCGTCGTAGCCCATCATCCGCGCCAGCGCCGGGTTGGCGTTGAGCAGCGCGCCGTCCGGCGTGGTGACGTAGATGCCGTCGATCGAGCCCTCGAACAGCTTGCGGTAGCTCTCTTCGGCGAGCCGCTGTTCGGCGAGCGCCCGCACCGCCGCCTCGCGGGCATTGTCGGCTTCGACCAGGGTGCGGCGGAACACTTCGGCGGCTCGGGCGATGTCGCCGATCTCGTTCTTGACGTCGGTGGCCGGGATCGCGGTGTATTGCTGGCCCGCCGCCAGCGAGCGGATCGCGCGGGTGATCGCCGTCAGCGGACCGACGGTGCGGCGGACTACGAAGGCCGCCGCCATCCAGCCGACCAGCACGCCGGCAATGCCGAGTACGATGCTCTGCCACTTGTCTTCGGTCAGGGTGCGGCCGAGATCGCGCGACAGCACCCGGCCGCGGCGTGCGGCGGCGTCGCGCAACAGTTCCGTCACCTTGCCGATCAGGCGCCCCTCGGTGCCGAGCACGTCGCGATCAAGATCGGCGATCTCCTGCTCCACCGCCGCGGTCGCCGCGATCACGTCGGCATAGTCGCGAACCGAGCCGGCCGCACCGCCATCGCCGATCCGCAGCGCGCGCATCCGCCGGGCGGCGTCGCTGGCGCCCATCAGATCGCGCGACAGCAGCGCCGCCGCGACCTTGATCTGCGCCGAATGCAGCTCGCCGGCGAGCCTGCGGTCGGACAGCCCAGCGATGGTGGTCTCGAACCGCTCGCGCAGCGCCGGAATCTTCGCCACCAGCTCGCCGCGGCGCTGCATCAGCTCGGTGATGCGCTGCAGCCCGTCGCGATAGTTGGTCAGGCGCTCGGTGACGCCGTCGAGCATCTCCTGCTGATCCGGCGCCAGTTCGAGCCGGGTCTTCTTCAACAGCTCGGTGAGCGCCGATGCGGCTGCAAACACCCTGCCGGCCGGCTGCGCGGCCGGCTCGGTCACCGCCTGGCGGGCAGCGAAGCGCAGATCGCTCATCCGCCGCTCGATCTCTTCGGCGAGGTCGCCGACGCTCTGCAATCGCTGCAACTCGCCGAAGGTGCGGTCGATGTGCCGGATCGCCACCACGCTGCCGATCGAGGTGGCGGCGATGATCGCCAGCAGCAACAGGAAGCTGCCGAACGTCATCTGCCCGATCGAGAGCGTGCGTGTCTTCACGCTCTGGATGAACGATGAAACAGCGTTTGGCATGCGGACGAGACCGGCGCTCCCTGTGCGGGCCTGATCCTCCCACACTTGCGCCGCAAAGGGTACAGCGTCGGTGCGCCCGCAACAATCGTCGAAGGCCCCCCTAACGGAGACGGCGACGTCCAGGTTGTGACGGACGCGACCGCCGCCGGGGGCGAGCCGGGCGGCGGCAGATTTGGGCCGCTAGTTCTTCGGCCGGATTGCGTCCGCGGTGCCTTGGATGAAGGCCTGGATCTTGACCACGTCGGCCTCGGTCAGCTTGCCGGTGAAGTCCGGCATGCCCTTGTCGCGGAACGGGCCCTTGAACACGATGTCCTTCAGGTGCTCGATCCGATCCGTGGTGGAGTAGCCGAGATTCTTGACGTTGCCGCCGCGGTCGACGCCCGGCACGCCGTGGCAGGTGGCGCAGGCGGCGACGTAGATCGCCGTACCCTCCGGCACGTCCTTGGGATCGTATTTGACGCCGGTGAGCAGATTGCCCATCTGGTACTTGGCGAATTCCGGCATCTTGGCCTTGCCGCCGACCGCGAAGGTGTACACCGTGCCGGGCGTCTCGGTCTCGGTGGCGCGGGCGCTGATGCCGAACACGCCGCCCCAGCCGACCGCGATCGAGACGTATTGCACGCCGTCGACCATGTAGGTCGCAGGCGCCGCGACCGCGCCGGTGCCGAGCGGGCTCTCCCACAGCTTCTCGCCGGTCTTGGCGTTGTAGGCCACCAGCCGGCCGTCAGCCGTGCCCTGGAAAACCAGATTGCCCGCCGTTGTCAGCGTGCCGCCGTTCCACGGCGACACATATTCGGCGCGCCAGGCTTCCTTCTGCTGCACCGGATCCCACGCCACCAGCCGGCCGAACGGCAGGTTCTTCGGCGGTGTCGCGTTCAGCGTGAAGCCGACGTTCCAGCCGGTAGTCGAGCCGAACTTGAACGGCTCCATCTTGTTCTGGGTCAGCGCCTTCTCGCCGGTGAGATTGACCGGCACGCCCTGCGCCGGCAGATAAACCAGACCGGTCTGCGGATTGAACGACATCGGGTGCCAGTTGTGCGCACCGTACGGTCCCGGGATCGCGTCGAACGATTTGTCCGGCGAGCGTGCCTCCGGATTCTCGATCGGACGTCCATTGGCGTCGTAGCCGGTCGCCCAGTTCACCTCGACGAAGTTCTTCGCCGAGATGAACTTCCCGTCGGTGCGGTCGATCACGAAGAAGAACCCGTTCTTCGGCGCGTGCAGGATCACCTTGCGCGGCTTGCCGTCGATCGTCAGGTCGGCGAGAATCATCGGCTGGGTCGAGGTGTAGTCCCAGTTGTCGCCGGGCGTCTCCTGATAGTGCCAGGCGTATTTGCCGGTGTCGGCGTTCAACGCCACGATCGAGGCGAGGTACAGATTATCGCCGCCGGACGGGCTCCGAAGGTGACGCGCCCAGGGCGAGCCGTTGCCGGTTCCGACATAGATCAGGTTCAGCTCGGGATCGAAGGTGATGGTGTCCCAGGCGGTGCCGCCACCGCCGTTGATCCACCATTTGCCGGCCGGATCCCAGGTCTTGGCCGCCCTCTCCATCGACTCGTCCTCGAACGGCTTGCTCGGATCGCCCGGCACCGTGAACCATCGCCACGCCTGCTTGCCGGTCTCCGCATCATAAGCGGTGACGTAGCCGCGCGCGCCGTATTCGGCACCGCCATTGCCGATCACCACCTTGCCGTTGAACACCCGCGGCGCGCCGGTGATGGTGTAGGAATGCTCGTGGTCGATCAGGGTGTCGATTTCCCACGCCTTGCTGCCGGTCGCAGCATCGAGCGCGATCAGCCGGCCGTCATAGGCGCCGACAAACACCTTGCCCTTGTACAGCGCGACGCCGCGGTTCACGACGTCGCAGCAGCCACGATAGCCTTTGGCGCGATCGACCTTGGGATCGAAGGTCCACAGCTTCTTGCCGGTGCGGGTGTCGATCGCGTGCACCACGCTCCACGACGCGGTGACGTACATGATGCCGTCGACCACCACCGGGGTCGCTTCGACGCCGCGCTCCGAACCGAGGCTGTAACTCCATTGCAGCCCGAGTTGTTTGACGTTGTCGGTGTTGATCTGGTCGAGCTTGCTGAAGCGGGTCTCGGCGTAGTCGAGGCCGTAGCTCGGCCAGTCCTTGGTGGTCTTGGCGTTGGCGACGATCGCGGCACTGTCGACCGCGCCGGTGACCGCGCGAATGTGCGCGGCGGAGCCCTTGGCATCTTGTGCGGCGGCGACCGCCGGCGACAGCAACGCGGCCATCAGCGCCGCGGCGCCGAGCCGCTTCGCAACTAATCGTGTTGCGGATTGATGGACAGGTTGGTGCGCAGTCCGCACCGCGTCAGCAGGCTTCCTCATGCATTCGCTCCCTACTCGGCCTCTTGCCGGGCCGAGCGGAAGTGTTGCTCGCGGTGGGAACAGCGTCAACCAGAATGCGGACGCGATGCAGACGCAGTTATTATCTCGCAATGCAATGCGCAACGCGCTGCATTGCGATGCCGCGGCTGCGAACTAAGCGCCGGAAAACTCGAACAGCTCGCCGTCGTAACCGGCCTCGGCCGGAATCCGCAGCAAACGCTTGTCGCCGTCCTTCGACATGATCGGCAGCACGGTGACGATGCTCTGTGCACGTGCGTGATCGAGCGCCGCCGCCACGCTCGGCTGCTGGCCGAGCCGGATCAGATTGCGGGTGGTCGGAAACGGGAGCGTGAAGCGACCGCTGTCGCCACCGTCCAGTGCCTCGCGGGGCGACAGCCAGATCGAATCGGTGGTCTCCCAGCCGTCGTGCATGCCGAGCTGTTCGGGCGGCGCTTCAGCAAGGAAGAACCAGGTGTCGAACCGCTTCGGCAGTTTCTCCGGCGTGATCCAGTGCGCGTAAGGCACCAGCAGATCGAGCGCGAGCACCAGCTCGTTGTCGGCCAGGATCTGCGCAAACGCGATGTTGCCGTCGCACAGCGCCTTGCGGTGCGCCGCCTCGATTTCGGCGGCGCGGCTGGCGGCGACGAGCGCGTCGCTGCCGCGCGGCCGCGCCAGCAGGATGCCGCTTTCCTCGAAGGTCTCCCGGATCGCCGCGATCCGGAATTCCAGCGCGGGGCCGACCGATCCGTCGACCCCAGCATACAGCTCCGGCCGCCCGACGATGTCGCGATCGCCGGCATCGACGCTGCCGCCGGGGAACACCAGCGCCCCGGAGGCGAACTCGACCTGATAATTCCGGACCATCATGAAAACGTCGAAGCCGGCCGCGGCCTGGCGCAGCAGCACGATGGTCGATGCGGGACGCGCGGCGGCTTCAACAGTCATGGTGTTACTCCGCAGCTTTGCTGCGCGGTTCGAGATCGGCGCGTTTGTCGACCCGCGCCAGCCGCGACAACAGATAATCGACCTCTTCGCGTGTCGTGTCGGTCAGGCTCGCGCCCGGCTTGCGCTGCGCGCTCGACGACAGCAGCCCGCGCTTCTTCAGCACGTATTTGCGAACCGACAGGCCGACGCCCTGCTGATGCTCGTAACGGATCAGCGGCAGATGCGCGTCGAACAGGTTGTGCGCGAGATCGCGCTGGCCGGCCTTCGACAGCTTGACGACGTCCACCAGCATGTCCGGGAAGCAGTAGCCGGTCATCGCGCCGTCGGCGCCGCGCTCCATCTCGAAATCCAGGAACAGGCCGCCATTGCCGCACAGGATCGACAGCGGGCGCAGCGATCCGTCCTTCTGGAAGCCGCGCAGCGTGGTGATCTTCTCGAGCCCCGGCCAGTCCTCGTGCTTCAGCATCACGCAGGACGCGCTGTCCATCACGATCTGCCGGATCACCTTCGGCGTCATCACCACCGACAGCGTCAGCGGATAATCTTGCAGCACCCAGGGCACATCGTCGCCGATCGCCTCGGTCGCCTGCCGGAAATAGCTGGTGATCTGCTCGTCGGTGCGCAGCGACGGCGGCGGCGCGATCATCACGCCGGCGGCGCCAGCGTCCATCGACAGCCGTGCCAGCCGGCGCATCGCGGCGAAGCCCGGCGCCGACACGCCGACGATCGTCTGCATCGACTTGGCGCGCTTGATGAAGCGGGTTGCCACCGCCTCGGCCTCGGCCGCATCGAGCTTCGGCGCTTCGCCGAGGATGCCGAGCACGGTGACGCCCTCGCAGCCGACCTCCGCGTAGAAATCGGTCAGACGGTCGATCGACACGTCGTCGATCTTGCCGTCGTCGTGGAACGGGGTCGGCGCAATGGCAAAGGTGCCTGCGGCTTCCGGGGTGAGCTTCATCGCGTAGGCCTTTCGGTTGCGCCGGCGCCGGCAGGTCGACCTGCTGGTTCAGCACCGGCCGTCGCCACCGCACCGGTTCGGCGGCGGCGACACCTTTCGGCACCCGCTCAGCGCGGGCGTCCGGCCGCCTTGATAGCCTCTTCCGAGAAGAAAATCTCGCCGGCGTGGGCCGCAATCTCCTCCGCGGACCAGCCGTTATGGGGCGGCTTCCAGCCGTCCATTTCCATCAGCTTCATCTCACGCACCCCGCGCGGGCCGGAAACGCCGAGCACCTTGCCGGTCTGGTCGCCGGACAGGCCGGAGACCATGTACAGCACCGCGGGCGCGATCCCCTCCGGCGTCAGCGCCGCGCCCGGATTCTCGCGATAGCGCGGCAGGTCTTCGGTCATCCGGGTCAGCGCGCCCGGCGCCAACGTCCAGATCCGGATGTTGTATTTGCGGCCTTCGATCGCCAGCACGTTGGAGAGGCCCCAGATGCCGCCCTTCGCCGCGCCGTAATTGCTCTGGCCGAAATTGCCGAGCAGGCCCGAGGTCGACGAGGTATTGACGATGACGCCGCCGCCATTGTCCTTCATCCATTTGAACACCGGCTGGGTGACACAGAACGTGCCCTTCAGGTGCACCTTCATCACCCTGTCCCAGTTCGCCTCCGAGACCTTGGCGAAGGTCTGGTCGAGCAGGATGCCGGCGTTGTTGACCAGGATATCGGCGCGGCCGAAATGCTTGATGGCGTCGTCGAACACCGATTGCCCGCCGGCCATGGTCGAGATGTCGGCGGTGTTGGCGACGGCGCGGCCGCCCGCGGCCTTGATGGCGTCGACCACCTGCTGAGCCATGCCGGCGTCGGAGCCCGAACCGTCCCGCGGTCCGCCGAGATCGTTGACCACCACCGCAGCGCCTTCGCGCGCAAACAGCTTGGCGTAAGCCTCACCGAGCCCCCCGCCCGCTCCGGAGATCAACGCCACCTTGCCCTCGAGCAATCCCATCGCGTCCTCCCGTTTTTGCTGCGCGCTGACCGCGTCTGTTGTCGTCATTGCCGGGCTCGACCCGGCAATCCATCTTGTTCGAAGCGATGGATGCCCGGATCAAGTCCGGGCATGACACATCACTCGAAATAAGCGTCTTTTTCCACTCAGCCCAGCACCGTCCGGCCGCTCTTGATCACCGTGACGTTGCGCGACTTCACCCGCGCTTCCAACGAGATCACGTCGCCGTCCTTCCACATGTCCATGGTGACGGTCTCGCCCGGATACACCGGCGAAGAGAACCGCACCGCATGCTGCCTAAAGGCCGATGCATCGTAATCGGCGTAGGTCTGCAGCACGCCGCGGCAGGTCATGCCGTAGGTGCACATGCCGTGCAAAATCGGACGCGGGAAACCGGCCTTCTGCGCGAATTCCGGATCCGAATGCAGCGGATTGCGGTCGCCGCACAGCCGGTAGATCAGCGCCTGATCCGGCCGGGTCGAAATATCGACGCTGCGGTCGGGCGCGCGGTCGGGCATCTTGTGCGGCTCGGGCTGCTCCAGCGCCGGGCCGCCGAAGCCACCGTCGCCGCGCGCGAAGCGCGACGCCAGCAGAGTCGCCAAGGCCTCTCCCTTGTCGTCGCGCAGGATGGTCTGGTGACGGATCACCACGCCCTTGTCCTTGCCCTTGTCGTAGACCTGCACCACGCTGGAATCCGCGGTGATGTTCGCCGCCACCGGCATCGGGCGGTGAAAGGTGATGTCGCGCTCGCCGTCGACCACCAGCAGGCGGTTGAGATTCATCTCGCCCGGGCCAGCGCCCCACGCCGCGACCGACGCGAACGTCGGGACCACTTTCAAGGGGCGCTCGGTGTAGGTCGCCTCGTTGACGAAGGCGAGTTCCTTCTCGTCCATCGGATCAGCGCCCATGCCGATGCCGTAGGCGTAGAGCATCACGTCGCGATCGGTGTAGGCGTATTTTTGCCCGGTGGCCTTCAATCCCATCAGTTCGTCGTAGCGGGCCGACATCGGCTTCTCCCCTTGTTCTTGTCGTTCTTATCGTGATCCTCATGGTGAGGAGCGCGCCTTGCGCGCGTCTCGAACCATGAGGATAGAAGCAACTCTCCAGTCACATCCTTCGAGGCGCGCGCTTGCGCGCGCTCCTCAGGACGAGGCTCAGACAGCCGTGAAGAACGGAATTGGCGCGCCGCCGTCGCTGGGCTTGAACACCACCTTGACCTTGGTGCCGATCTTCAATGCACCGAAATCGCAGTCGACGAAGTTGGTCAGCACCGACGGGCCTTCCTTCAGCGTGACGTAGCCGATCGCATACGGACCGGTCGGCGACTTGCGCATCAGGCTGTAGCTGTAGATCTCGCCCTCGCCCTTGCTCTCTTCCCACACCGTCTGGTCGGAGAAGCAGAACGGGCACAGCGCGCGCGGGAAGTAATGCGCTTCGCCGCAAGCGGTGCACCGCTTGATCAGCAGCTTGCCTTCGGTCGCCGCATCCCAGAACGGCTTGGTTTCGGCGTTGCCCTGAGGCGCGGGATATTTCACGGGGCTGTTCATCACACGCGCTCCAGAATGCAGGTCGAGGCGGCGTGGCGGATGCCGAGCATGCCGCCGGTGCCATGGGCGATCGCGAGGTCGCAGTTCGGCACCTGCACCTTGGGATGCGCCTCACCACGGAGCTGACGCACCGCTTCGAGCAGCTTGGTCATGCCGCCGCGATTGACCGGGTGGTTGCTGCACAGACCGCCACCGTCGGTGTTGAACGGCAGCTTGCCAACGCCCGAGATCAGGTTGCCGTCGGCGACGAACTTGCCGCCCTGCCCCTTTTCGCAGAAGCCGAGATCTTCGAGCTGCATCAGCACCGTGATGGTGAAGCTGTCGTAGATCGAGGCGTACTTGATGTCCTTCGGCGTGACGCCAGCCATCTCGAACGCCGGCGGCGCGGACCACACGCCGGCCGAATAGGTCAGATCGAGGTTGTGGCCGCCGCGCGGCCCCTTGATCGCCTCGCCGGCGCCGATCATCCGCACCAGCGGCTTCTTCAGGCTGCGCGCGATCTCCTCGGTGGTGACGATCAGCGCACCGCCGCCGTCGGTGACGACGCAGCAATCCATCCGGTGCAGCGGATCGGCGATCAGCGGCGAGTTCAGCACGTCCTCGACGGTGACGACGTCGCGCAGCATCGCGTGCTCGTTGTACTGCGCATGATGCGAGGCCGCGACCTTGATCCAGGCGAGTTGTTCGGACGTGGTGCCGTATTGGTGCATGTGGCGCGCAGCGCACATCGCATAGACGTTGTGCGTGGTGGCGCCATAGGCCAGTTCGAAGTCGCCTTCGGCGCCGACCGGGCGCGGCGGCAGCGCGCCGGTGCGAGGCTTGCCCGCCAGCGTGATCAGCGCGATCGAGCAACGGCCGGCGGCGATCGCCTCGGCGGCATGGCCGAGATGCACCAGATAGGAGCAGCCGCCGGTGTCGGTCGAATCGAAATGGCGAACCTTGAGGCCGAGATAATCGACCATCGCCATCACGCCACCGGGCGCGTCGCCGGCGCAGAAGTAGCCGTCGATGTCGGCCTTGGTCAGACCGGCGTCGTCGAGCGCACCCTTGGCGACTTCGGCGTGGAGCTGGGCGATGGATTTATCAGGCGCGTGGCGCGTGGGATGTTCGTAGATGCCGGCAATGTAAGCCTTGCCTCTTATTGTCAACGCAGTTCTCCGCTGGCGTTTGGTCGGACGGTTTTTGTGACCGCTCCACGCGACCTTGGCAAGCGTGTTCCGCGCGCGGGGACAATTACCACGTCGCGGAATGTCCTGAGATCACATCGTCACAGAGAGTCAGAGGGAAAGACCTCCCCGTCATTGCGAGCGAAGCGAAGCAATCCAGAGCCCGGTGCACTGAGCTTCTGGATTGCTTCGCCTTCGGCTCGCAAGGACGTGGAAACTATCGGCAGATCTACTCCGCCGCCATCTGCCGCGGCGGAGCGGGTTGCGGGTCGCGCAGATTAGCACGGAGTTCGGCGAAGCGCGGCGCGGTGTCGTCGACCGACTTCTGCTTGATCGGGCCGTAGCCGCGAATCCGGTCGGGCATCGACAGCAGCTCGACCGCGGTGTCGATCGTCGCCGGCGACAGATGCTGCAGCACGCTCGCGACATCCGCCTCGTGGTCGGCAATCAGCTTCCGCTCCAGCTTGCGCTCGGGGTGATAGCCGAACGGATCGAGCGGCGTGCCGCGCAGGAAGCTGAGCTTCGCCATCGTCCGGAACACCGGGCGCATCGCCTCGCCGAACTGCCGCTTCTTCGGCCGGCCGGTGAGATCGACACCAGGCAGAATCGGCGGCGCGAGGTTGAAGCTGATCTTGTAGTCGCCTTCGAACTGGTCGCGGATCTGCTGTTCGAAGCCCGGCTCGGTCAGCAGCCGTGCCACCTCGTACTCGTCCTTGTAGGCGAGCAGCTTGGCGTAGTTCAGCGCCACCGCACGCGGCAGCGCCTCGCCGTAGCCGCCGGCATCCGCGGCGCTGCGCACCTTGGCGACCAGATCGGCGTAGCGCTTGGCCAGCCGCTTACCCTGATACGAGGTGAGCAGCGCGCTGCGATGCGCGATGATCTCGTCGAGCGACATCTCGCCCTGGGTCTTGCCGACCGTGGCATGATCGGCGCCGTGCAGCAGCGAGGCCAGCCGCGCCGGATCGGCGGCGGCGAGTCGGCCGAGCCGGAACGCCTGGGTGTTCATCTTGATCGACACACCGTTGAGTTCGATCGCCTGCTCGATCGCTTTCGCCGACAGCGGCAACAGACCCTGTTGATAGGCGAAGCCCATCATCATCATGTTGGTGGCGATCGAGTCGCCGAGCAGCGTCTCGGCCGCCTTGGTGAAGTCCAGGAACGCGGAGTCCCTGCGCAGAGCGGCTTCGAGCACGTTGTTGACCTTGCGGGTCTGGAAATCGAAGTCGCGGTTGCGGATGAAGTCGGCGATCGGGATCAGATGGGTGTTGACGACGCCGTGGGTGCGGCCGGCTTCGCACAGCGACAGCGTCTCCTTGGAGATCGCCATCACTTCGTCGGCGACGATCAGCACGTCGGCGGTGCCGGTGACGATCCGCGAACAGGTGACGTCCTCCGGCTTGTCCGACAGCCGGACGTGGCTGAGCACCGCGCCGCCCTTCTGCGCCAGGCCCGACATGTCGAGGATCATCGACGCCTTGCCTTCGATATGCGCCGCCATACCGAGCAGCGCACCGATCGTCAGCACGCCGGTGCCGCCGACGCCGCCGACCGCGACGTTGTACGGCTTATCCAGCCCGGGCCGCGTCGCCGGCTCGGGCAACGAGCCGAGATCGCCGAGATCGACCGCCGCGCGCTTGCGCAGCTTGCCGCCGTCGATGGTGATGAAGGACGGGCAGAAGCCCTTGAGGCAGGAATAGTCCTTGTTGCAGGTCGACTGGTTGATGGCGCGCTTGCGGCCCAGCTCGGTCTCCAGCGGCTCGACCGAGATGCAGTTCGACTGCACCGAGCAATCGCCGCAGCCTTCGCACACCGCGGCGTTGATCATCACCCGGCGCGCCGGATCTTCCATCAGGCCGCGCTTGCGGCGGCGGCGCTTCTCGGCCGCGCAGGTCTGCACGAACACGATCGCGGAGGCGCCCTTGATCTCCCGGCATTCCTTCATCACCGCATCGAGCTCGTCGCGGTGGCGCAGATGCACGCCCGGCGCGATGGTGTCGGCCGGATAGGCGTCGGGATTTTCGGAGACCAGATAGATCTCGCGGATGCCCTCGGAATGCAGCTGGTAAGTGATCTGCTGCGGCGACAGATCGCCGTCGTGGCGCTGACCGCCGGTCATCGCCACCGCGTCGTTGTAGAGGATCTTGTAGGTGATGTTCGCCTTCGAGGCGATCGACTGCCGGATCGCGAGGCTGCCGGAATGGAAATAGGTGCCGTCGCCGATATTGGCGAAGATGTGCTTCTCGTCGGTGAACGGCGCGATGCCGACCCACGGCACGCCCTCGCCGCCCATGTGGGTGAAGGTCTCGGTCGAGCGGTCCATCCACAGCGACATGAAGTGACAGCCGATGCCGGCGAGCGCGCGGCTGCCTTCCGGCACCTTGGTCGAGGTGTTGTGCGGACAGCCCGAGCAGAAATACGGCGTGCGCGCGATCGGCACCACCGACTGCACCTGCGACGCGTCGCGGCCGTGGAACCAGTCGGCCTTGGCGCGCAGCATCTCGGCGACCGTCGGATCGATCTCCATCGCCAGCAGCCGGTCGACCATCGAGGTCGCGACCTTGGCGACGCTCAGCTCCTCGGCGAACGGCAGAAAGCGATGGTTGTGATCGTCCATCTTGCCGATCACGCGCGGCCGGTCGCGCATCCCGAACAGCAGTTGCTTGACCTGGTTCTCGACGATCTCGCGGCGCTCTTCGACCACGAAGATCTCCTCCAGCCCGCGGGCGAATTCCTGCACGCCTTCCGGCTCCAGCGGCCACGGCATGCCGATCTTGTACAGCCGCAGGCCGATCCGGGCGGCGACCTGCTCGTCGATGCCGAGCTCGCGCAGCGCCTGGCGCACGTCCTCGTAGCTCTTGCCCGAGGCCATGATGCCGAACCTGGCGTTCGGCGAATCCATGGTGATGCGGTTGACCTTGTTGGCGCGGGCGAAGGCGATCGCGGCGAAGCCCTTGTAGTCCTGCAGCCGGCGGTCCTGATCGTAACGGTCGTCCGGCCAGCGCAAATTGAGTCCGCCGGGCGGCATCTCGAAGTCGGTCGGGATCACGAACGGCTTCATCTCGTCGGCGAGATTGATCTCCGCGGTGGTCTCCACCGTCTCGGTGATCACCTTCATGCCGACCCAGCAGCCGGAATAGCGCGACATCGCGATGCCGAGCAGCCCCATCTCGATCATCTCGTGGATCGACGACGGATACAGATACGGCATCAAGGCGGCGATGAAGGCGTGGTCGGACTGATGCGGTACGGTCGAGGACTTGGCGCCGTGATCGTCGCCGGCGAGACACAGCACGCCGCCGTGCTTGGCCGAGCCCGCGGCGTTGGCGTGGCGGAACACGTCGCCGCAGCGATCGACGCCCGGACCCTTGCCGTACCAGATGCCGGTAATGCCGTCGTACTTCGCGCCCGGCGACAGATTGAGCTGCTGGGTGCCCCAGATTGCGGTAGCGGCGAGATCTTCGTTCACGCCGGGCTGGAATTTGACGTTGTACTGTTCGAGATGACGGCGCGCGGCGACGAGCTGCTGATCGTAGCCGCCGAGCGGCGAGCCGCGATAGCCGGTGACGAAGCCGGCGGTGTTGAGGCCCGCCGCGCGGTCGCGCCGAACCTGCGCCATCGGCAGCCGCACCAGCGCCTGAATGCCGGTAAGGAAGACGTGTCCTGAGTGCTGCGTGTATTTCTGATCGAGACTGATCGGTCCCTGGTCGATTCCCATCCGGCCCTCGCAAGGCATTGGACCGCAAGGGCCATTCGGCCGCTGACGCGGTCTGTTTCGAACCAGTCTAAGCTGGTTTTTCCGCCCCGCGCATCACAAAAAGCAGCTCTGCAAACGCTGCACGGCTATTCGCATTTTGATGTCTCGGAACATGCGCGGGCGTTCAAGAAAGTGCCGCGGAACGGGCCCCGGACGAACAATCGTATCCGCCGCACCGCAACACGCATGGCGTCGACCAAACGAGATCCGACCTGCGGAACCGGACACGGGCGGAACGTAAGGATGGGCGATGGATTAGTGAAGAAGCCGCAAGGAGGACTCAATGGCACGCAATCCAGATGATCCGTACCGGCCCGATGCACCGACCGGGCCGTACCGGCCCGATGCACCGACCGGTGATCCCCGCACGCCCTCGCAACTCGATGCGGAGTTGCAGGCCGATCCGGAACTGCGCGAAGGTCCGGTGACGTCGGGTCGGCTGATCCTGGTGGCGCTGGCGATCGTGCTGGTGTTCGCCGCCGTGTTCTACGGCATGAACAGCACCGCGATCGCTCCGGACAATCCATCGGTCGCAACCCAGACCTCGCCGCCGCCGCCCGGCCAGACCGATGCGCACAATGCGCCGCCGGTGCCGCCCGGCGTTCGCGACGTCACGCCGCGCAGCAGCGATCCGAACGCCGACGGCGTGACCACCGGCGCGGCGCCCGCGCCGCGCGCCGCCCCGAGCAGCGGCTCACAGAACTAACAGCCCGCCTGCGAACTGCAGCGACGATTTGATGATGCGGCGGATGGCGCGTGCCTTCCGCCGTATTGTCTTGTCGCCTGCCCGCGACTGCGGCCTGCCGCATTCATGCCGTGTTCAGACCGAATCGGATACACGCATTCTGGGGACAAATAGAACGCACGCCGACTTCGGATCGAAGGACGCGTCGCGAGGGTCACAGAGCCGATCGACGGCCAGTGAAGGGAAGAACCGACAAATGAAGAAGATCTTTGCCGCAGCCATTTTCGCCGCGACGCTGGTGGGAGCCGGTGCAGCCAATGCGATGCCGCTGGCGCCGCTCGGCTCCGCCACCATCGGCGACGTGATCCAGGTCGCGCAGGGTTGCGGTCCGGGTTGGGCGCGCGGTCCGATGGGCCGTTGCCGTCCGATGGCGCGCCGTCCGGTCTACGGCCGCCCGGTCGTCGTTCCGCCGCGCGTGGTCGCGCCGCGCGTCTGCCCGCCCGGCTACGCCTGGCGTCACGGCCGCTGCTTCCGCCGGTTCTGATCGCTCCGGCAACTGGTCTCCAAAAGCCCCGCTTCGCGCGGGGCTTTTTTGCGTTCGACAGCTTCAACGGAAGCGCACGAGCAGCTTGCGCAAGCTGTAGAGCGGCACCCACGGAAACAGGATCGGCACGCTGCGGACGTAGTCCTGATAGTCGGCCCGATCGCCGTAGCGCTCATCCTGCTTGCGCTCGAGACCGGCGGCAGCGGCCGTCATCAGCGCTTCGATATACACCAGGCCGAGCAGCGAGAGCGCCCAGGCCCAGCCGGAGCCATAGGCCGACAGGCCGGAAAACCAGACGCCGAACCAGAACAGCATCTCGCCGAAGTAATTCGGGCAACGCACCGTGCGATACAGCCCGACGTCGCAATAATGCGACGGGTGCTCAGCCTTGTAGCGATACTTCTGCCAGTCGGCGAGGCTCTCGACCCACAGCCCGGCGACCATGATCATCACCCCGAGCGGCACCGACACCGGCCACACGCCCTCGGCCTGCAGCGACAGCGTCAGCAGCGCCGGCAGGAACAGCAGCGTGAACAGCAGGCTGACGCCGAGCCAGATCGCGATCCTGTGCCACAGCTTCAGGTCTGCAGTCCGGCGCTCGGCACGCGCCAGCTCCGCCGCGTAGGCCGGATTGCGTTCGCGGATCGCCAGGAACGCGCCGAGCCGAACGCCGTAGGCCAGCAGCAGCACAAGCTGCAGCGTCACCCAGCCGGAGATGGTGTTGGAGAACAGCAGCGCGAACACCAGACTCTGCGCCGCAATCGCACCCGCATAGCACAGGCTGACGAAGTAATAGACCCGCCGGAAGCCGGGCGCAGCGACCACAAGGCAGACGGCGAACGCCAGCGAAACGAGATGCCACGGTATCGTCATGTCGAAGCCGATCGTTGTTGCCCCGGTTGCCGGGCTTATAGACCGATCGGCCGACAGCCGCCATGTGCCGCATCAAAGCGGCGCGCGAGCCAGCCCGCGGCGGCGGCTATTTGGTCTTGCAGCGCTGGCCGGGCACCCGGCTGTCGCACACCCGGGACAGCTCGAAGAATTTGGTCCACAGCTTGCGCTGCTTCGGGGCCGGCTCGGCGTCGGCGGCGAGCCGCAGCACGTAGAAGTTCTCGCGGCCCTGCACCGCCTTCCACCAGCTCAGCGAGGGTTTGCCGTCGTCCTTGGCGCTCGGGCAGCTCTCGCTCCACATCACCATCGGATACAAGTTCTCGTTGCCGTGCCGGAGGTCTTCGAACCTGGCGCCGGGACACGCCGCGATCGCCGCCTTCTGCCTGGCAGCGCGATAGGCCTCCGGCGACTGCTCGGCCTGCCTGAACAGCGTCTGGGCGGTGATCCGCGTCGTCGCGTTGGCGATGTTCTCTCCACCCGGCACCAGCACCGTGGTGCTCTCCTTGTCGTTGGCCGTATCGGCGGCGAGCTTGAAGCCCTTTGGCGATTGCAGCAGCAGCCTTTCGGTGTCCGCGGCGCGCACGCTGCCGGCGGTTGCGAGGGACGCGATCAGGCACATAACGGCAATGCGGAGCATGAACGGTGAGCCCGGATGGTTGAAGGCGGCGAAGCTTGCCCGAGAACCGCAGCCTGTTCAATATCGCTCGGCGCAGTCGGCCGCCGATCAAAGTCCGCCATGCAGACGCGCCAGCAGCCCGACGACGATCAAGGCCAGCAGCGCCGACAACAACTGCCAGAACAGTAGCGGATTTCGCGCGGCCAGCGGCTGCGGCCGGGCGTCGAGATAGTCGGCCCGCGGATGCCGCAGGTCGTGAACGAATTCAGACAGTGCCGGATAGCGCTTGGCCGGATCCAGGCTGACGGCGCGTTGCAGCGCGCGGTCGACCCACACCGGCACTTTGGCATTATGGTCCGCGGCCGGGCTGTAGCGCAGCTTGCGCGGCTTCAGCGCCTGGTTGGCGCGCGCCAGCTCGGCGCCATAGGGCAGCCGGCCGGTCAGCATCTGATAGGCGATCACCCCAAGCGAGAACTGATCCGCCAGGGGCGTGCCGCCCTGCCCGGCGAAATATTCCGGCGCCATGTATTGCACCGTGCCCAGGAATTCGTCGCCGCCCGACGGCCCCAGCTCGGCGACGCCGGCGACCCGCACCGAGCCGAAGTCGATGATCTTCACCGTGCCGCTGCGGTCGATCAGCACGTTTGCGGGGCGCAGATCCTGATGCACCATTTCCTTGCGGTGGAACGCATACAGCCCCTTGGCGATCTGCTCGATCAGGGCGCGGACGGTTTCGAGCTCGGCGCGCGGATGGTCGATCATCCACTGCGCCAGGGTCTGGCCGTCGATGTATTCGAAGGCGACGTAGAGAGAGCTGCGCGGCCGCTGCACCGCGCGCGGCTTCAGCACATGCGGGCTGTCGATCCGCCGCGCGATCCATTCCTCCAGCAGGAAGCGCCTGCGAAAGTCGGCATCTTCCCGCAGATCCACGGACGGCGTCTTCAGCGCCACCAGTTCGCCGGTCGCGATATCGGCCGCCAGATAGATATGGCTGCGGCTGGTGGCGTGAAGCTCGCGGAGGATGCGGTAGCCGTCGAACTCGGCGCGCGGTTCGAACTGCGGCGGCAACGGCAATTCCGCGGCCCGGCCGAACAGATCGGCGGCCTCCGCATTCGGCACTGCGTCGATCCGAACCACCTGCACGGTGAGATTGTCGTCGCTGCCGTTGTTGAAGGCCTCGCTGACGATCGCGCGCGCCGCGGCGTCGAGGTCTCGGGCGTGCTCGTCCAGCGCCTTGACGATGAAGCGGTGCGCGACGTGGTCGTAGACGCCGTCGGTCGCCAACACGAACACGTCGCCGGGCGCGACCGGCACCGACTGGTAGTCGATCTCGACCTGAGGATTGACGCCGAGCGCGCGGCCGAGATAGCTCTGCTCGGCGGACAGCCGCACCCGATGATCCTCGGTGAGCTGCTCCAGCGCGGCGCCGGCCAGCCGATAGATCCGGCTGTCGCCGATGTGAAACAGATGCGCTGCCGCACCTTTGAGCACCAGCGCGCTCAACGTGCAGACATAGCCCTTGTCACGATCGTAGCGATAGTCGCTGCGCCGGGTCTCGGCGTGCAGCCATGAATTGGTCGCGGCGATCACCCGCTGTGCCGAGGATTTCACCGACCACGCCTCGGACGTGCAGTAGTAGTCGGTGAGAAAGCTCTTCACCGCGGACTCGCTGGCGACCTGGCTGACGTCGCTCGACGAAATGCCGTCGGCGAGCGCGATCGCGATGCCCTTGGTGGTGAGCAGCGGCTCGGCCGGGATCAGCGCACCATAGAAATCCTGATTGACGGGCTTGCGCCCCGGCGACGACGCCTGCCCGATCGAGACTGTGAGCTGCTGCGCCATACGCCCTGCTGCGAAACGAACAACGGGAGCTTCACCCCCAGGGGCGAAGCTCCCGAACCCGAGCGGATTACGCCGCAATGCGCGGCGACGAGACCGGCGCGATGCTGCGCTTCGCCGCGGTGCGGACGTGGGTGGTGTAGAGCGTCAGCCCGGTGAAGGCGAGCCCGCCGACCAGATTGCCGAGCACGGTCGGGATTTCGTTCCAGATCAGATAGTCGAGGATCGAGAACTTGGCGTGCAGCATCAGGCCCGACGGGAACAGGAACATGTTCACCACCGAATGCTCGAACACCATGTAGAAGAACACCAGGATCGGCATCCACATCGCCAGCACCTTGCCCGGCACCGTGGTCGAGATCATCGCCATCACCACGCCGGTGGAGACCATCCAGTTGCACAGCACGCCGCGGAAGAACAGCGTCGCCATGCCGGCGGCACCATGCGCCGCGTAGCCGAGCGTGCGGCCCTCGCCGATATTGCCGAGCGCGGTGCCGACCTTGTCGGGCGCCTGGCTGAAGCCGAAAGTGGTGACGAACGCCATCAGGAACGCCACCGTCACCGCTCCGGCGAAATTGCCGATGAACACCAGGCCCCAGTTGCGCAGCACGCCGCCGATCGTGCAGCCAGGCCGCTTGTCGAGCCAGGCCAGCGGCGCCAGCACGAACACGCCGGTGAGCAGGTCGAAGCCGAGCAGATACAACATCGTGAAGCCGACCGGAAACAGCAGCGCGCCGATCAGCGGCTGGCCGGTGTTGACGTTGATGGTCACCGCGAACCAGGCGGCGAGCGCCAGGATGGCGCCGGCCATGTAGGCGCGGATCACCGTGTCGCGGGTGGACATCAGGATCTTTGACTCGCCGGCGTCGACCATCTTGGTGACGAATTCAGAAGGCGCGAGGTAGGACATCTGCTCCGTGCTCCGTTTGCTGCTGAAAAGGCCGCGTCGGAACGCACAAGCGACGGGAGCAACAAGGGTGCGGAGCCTGGGCGACGCCGCGGCTCTCCTGATGGAGAGCTGTCCCATTGCTGTCTGCCGGCAGGCGGCTTGGGCAATTCTCGGACGGCGGTCGTCGTTGACCGGAACTTACTAAGCAATCGCCGTGCCAGTGCCTGATGACTGGGGTTACGCGCATTTCCCCGAGAAATTCCTCAGATCACGCTGCACCGGCCCCGCCGCTGGGCTGCGCCGATGCCCAGAGTCTGCGCAACCGGCCTGCGCATAGCTCGCATTTGAGGCAACGTCCCAATCTGCCCCGGGGGCCCCTCCAGCGCCTCTCGATGGTGGGCGCCGATCTGGACCTTCGCTGGCTACTTGGTCCTCATCCTGAGCAGATCGCACTAATACAAGGAGCCGAGGTCTCGAAGGATGCGGCCACGCATGGGCCCGCGGCACATAGTTCAAGACGGCAATTCGCGTTTTCCTCATGATGAGGTCTGGCCTGTCGTGCAAATCTGGAAAAGCGTAGTTTGAATCAGTAGACCGCATGAGCGTAGCGACATGCGGGAGCGCCAAACCTGGAAGTCGCTTCGCTCATCCTGGCTACGCTTGCTGGAAGTCGCGAAAGACGACAACGCCGACGAACTGAAGAGGCTCAATCGATCAGATCGAAGGTTGCCTGGAGCGAGCCACGGGAAAAGCATAGCGACAGGCGGCGCAAAGTAGGGTCACGTCAGCGAAGCAGATCCGGAAGTTCGTAGAGCAGCTTTAGCGCGTCTGACCAACCAACGTCCGAAAACAAGCGCAGGATCTCTACGAGCGCGGCGCGCCGCTTGTCGTCCTCAAATATCGAACGGTGATCGGCGATGTAACGGGTGATCATCCGCACGATAACCGGCGCGGCGAGGCCTTCGTGATGATAGCCCTCTCGCGCGGCAGGGCCTGTCAGCAGCGCATGGAGCGCGTCGAACACCCCAGCTGGATCGCCGGGGATCAGAAACTCGTAGAGTTCGACGAGATGATGGTGTGTCGAAGGTTCGTGTGACGCCGCCAGCAGAGCGAGCATCGGGCGATAATCGACAAGGAACCGGTGCATCGACTCGGGGGACGTGAGGCCGACTTTCGCCTCGTGATCGTCGGCGTGCGCGCCCGAGCCGAAATAGACCTGGTTCATCAGGTGGCCGATCACCGACTCCGCCGCCTGGTAGGTGGCGATGGCGGCCTCACGCTCGGCGCCCTCAACCGTTTTGCGCATGACCGCAGCATGGCTGGCGTCCGCGGCCGCCGAGCAAGCCGCCAGGATGACCATCGCCGCTTGCTGTGAGCGATCGGCAAGCCCAGCACCGCGCTCCTTACCGTTCGCATAGCGGGCGAAGAAGGCATCGCGCAGCATCGACAGGAAGGACGTAAAGAACTCGCGATGCGCGGCGGGGTCGTTGACCCAGGCCTTGAGCCATTCGAGCGCGATGGCCTCTTCCTGCCGGCACCAGAGCTGCGCGGTCAGTCTGCCGAGTTGCTCGGCGACCTTGTCGCGGTCCGCCTTGTTGTCGCGCTCGACCGCCTCGCGACGGGCACGAACGATCTCGATGATCGCCTTGCACTTTTCAACGTCCTGCCAAGTGACGCGCCACACGACCGAGTGGAGGAAAAACGTCAATACTCCGATATGCGGCTCGTCACGCGCCACCTGTTCGGCGAGGACCCACATCTTTTCCCGTGCGACATTCCAAAGAACCAACAATCGTTGCGCGGCTTGGAGGCGGACTTGGGGCACGGGATCGGCCAGCATCACATCGAACTTGCGGACGAGTTCGCTATGCGTTTCGCCGAAGCGCCTGGCGAGTTCGGCATAGGCCTGGGCGGCATAGACGCGCACATCCCAATCGCCCCAGCTCAGGCTTGAATCCTCGTCCTTCCGCCTCTGTTCGGGAAAGCGACTGGCCCACAAGCGTTCGAGAACGCCGAGCAACTCATCGAGCGACGGCAGGCCTTCGGTGCCGGGCACATAAGCGTCGGCATCGACAATGCGCTTGACAGCATTGCTGATAGCCCCCCAGATGGGCTGCTCGACCTTTTCGTGAAGCACGGCCGCATTGGCGTCGTACATGCCGATCGTCGCGAGCGTTACCGTCCACAAGGCGCCAAGCGCAGCCGCGTCGCTGGCCGGGGACGTCGTCTGCACCAACTCGTAGAGCACCTCGGACTGCGACAACATCTGCGCGTCCACGCCTTCATCAACATTGACGCCTTCGCCGGCGAGCAGGCTGCGCGTGACCCCGCGCGACGATCCCCAGCGGATCGACTCCGAGCGCGCCGGCGGATTGCCGACCAGCTCGTTCGCCGCGACGAGTTCCTCGCGCAGCGCACGCATCGGATCGGTCGCGATCGCGTCCGCATCGACCAGCGACAGGAACCGGCTGAGCGTGCGGCGCCACCAGCGCTGCTCGGCTTCGTCCTTGAATAATAGACCGGCCCGCAACGCTTCGTCCTCGAATGCCGTCCGCTCGGAAAGCGAACGCGACGGGTAGGCCGCGGCCAAAAAGCGGACGGCGTCGCGCACGATGTCGCCGTGCGCCAAGATCGTGATGTTGCACGCGAACGGCCACAACAGGTCGGCGACCTCGCCGAGACGCTGGGCGCCGACGCCCAAGAGACGCGTCCACACCGCCGGCCCGGCATAGTCGGTTGCGGCCGCGTCGACTGTCGCGGCAAAGGCGGCAGACGAGCAGCTACGCAGATGGGCGACGAGTTGCTGGAGCACATCGTCGTCTTGCGTGCCGTGACAATCCTCAGTGTCGTCCCAGGCCTTATAGGCATGGTCGTGGCCGAGCAGGTCGAACGGCGCGCGACCCGGCACCACGACCTGTTTGCGATTGTCGCCCAAGGGCATCGCGCGATCGGTATCACCGAGCGATGCCTCGACGATCGCGCGCGTGCCCAGTGGCACCGAAAACTCGAGGAGGCGAGTGACCTGCCGGCCCAGATCGTAGCGGCAGAGACGGTAATCCTGGCTGCGGTTGGACGAGAGCGGCAAAATCCGGCTCGCCCGCCCGCCCATGAACGAGGTGCTGTCATCGGTGATGTCGCGCGAATAGAGGACGCGGTAAATCTCGATCGCGAAATCGGCGTCGGCCCGCGCAATCGGCATGATCTGCTCAGAAAGCCAGGCCGCTTCCCTATCGGCATGGGCCGAGAAATGCGGGTCGCGGAGTATCCGGTCGAGCAATGCCCGCGACTCGGTGGGATCGGCCGCGAAGCTCTTGCCAACGAAGCGGATCGAGTTGGTCGCCGTCTGCTGCATCGGCGGATCGGCGGCCCAGGCAAAGGCGAGCAGCGCCCGCGCCGCGCGGTTGAACACGCCGAGCAATTCAGCTTCGGCAAGATCGGCCTTGTCGAACAGGGTGTGGAGCAGAACACGCGTGGCGTCGGAAAGGTCGCGCGAACCCGCTCTAATCGCAGCGTCGGCGAGCGACGCCCAGGCGAGTGCTTCCCCCGGTGCGACGGTGCCGGCGGTATCGACCGCCAGACCGACGAAGCGGGCAAGCCGCGAAAGCATGGTGGCCAGCGCTGCGTCATTCGGGCGGGCCGCGATCAGCGCGACCAGCCCGGCGACATCGGCCTTCGCGCCCACCCGCTCGATCGCGGTGCGCAGCGCGACATTGGCTAGCACTGGATCAACTACCGGATCGGCGTAGATATCTGCGATCAGGCGCCAGACATGCGCCTTGCCCTCATCATCCTGCCGCCACAGCCGCTCGATCGCGAAGCGGAGCGCCGGGGCCAGCATGAGCGCAATGGAGCTGTCGCCGCCGAGCTGGGGGATCAGCCGCTCGGGATCGTCCCATTCGAGGAAGAAACGGCCGGCGACATGGTCGAACAGCACGTGATGGGCGAAGCTGACGAGATCGCCGGATTCAGCAAGCACGCCGGTCCGGATGATTGCGTCGAGCTGATCGTGCCCAACGACAATCTTGCGCACCGCAAGCCGGCGCCGATCAACCATGGCGCGGACGGTAGCAGCCGCGGCCTGATGCACTGCGGTGCCGACGAGGCGGCGATCCTCATAGGCGTCGATCAGGTCGGCCTGGGTGGCGACGGTCCGAATGCTGTCGGGGCTCGCGCCATCGGCGAGCAGTTGCGCGGCAAGCGAGAGGTTGAAGACATTGCGCAGCAGATCCCGCAGCTTGTCCGGCGCGGCGGCAAGCAAAGCGCCCACATCGGCGGCGGCCACGGCCGCAGCCTCAAGATCCGCGTCCGCAAGCCGCGGCACCTGGAAATGTCGCACTGTGGCAAGACCCGACTCCGCAAAGGTCGGATCAGGCGGCGAGCCGGGCATGGCGTCACGGAATCGCCGACCGTTGCGCAGATCGAACGTGCGGATCGAGGCGATCACGGTCCAATCTGGCGCCGAGGCACGCAGCACCTCAATCAGCTGGGCGAAGACGCCTTCAGCCGGACCGCCACGCGCGGCGTCAAGAGCATCGATGATAAGCAGCTTGCGCCCTGAACCGGGCGCGGCGGCAAGCACCTCGGTCAGCGGATGCGCCAACTTCAGCTCGGACTGGAGATCGGCGGCAATGGCCACGCCGGGTAAGCGATCGACCGAGAGGAATACAACCTTATCGCCCGCTGCGCGGCGGGCCTGCGCGAGTGCCACGAGCGCGCCGGTCTTGCCCGCACCGGGTTCACCGATGACGATCAACGAGCCGGTATTGACAGCCGCACTGAGGGGACCATCGCTGGCCCGCGCGATGGGAACGCCCCCGCCGATCGGCAGGCGCGTATGTCCTTCGAGGCGCGCAAGCTCGACCTCGGTCGCGGCCGACAGACGCTCCAGGTCGGCGGTGTAGTCGGCGGCGCCGACGTCATTGTGCCCTAGCCGGCGAAGCTCGCGCAGCAGTCCGGCGCGATTCGCGGGCGCGCCGCTGCCGATCATGCCCCGGATGATGCCCTTCAACTCGCGCAACGGCGCATCGCCGGCAGCTTCGGCACCATAGAGACGTGCGCCGAGCAGACGCGAGACTTCGCGCCAATTGTCTTCGCCCTCGGTCATCGAGAAGCGCACAATGCGGAACAGCCGTGCCATCGCCGCGAGTTCTTCGTCGGTCGGCGGCGTGGCCGAATGCGTCGCCCATGCTGCCCGCGCATGGGTCTCGAAGAGATCGAGCGCGTCGCGCTCGGCCGAAGACCGCCCAGCCTTCGTAGTTGCCCAGCTGCCGCCTAGATCGAACGCTCGGCACCCGCGCTCCAGCACATCGAGCGTGCGCGGTGCGTCGGCGGCAACCGCTAGCACGGCGCGCGCTTTCGCTGGATCGACCGCGACGCCGGCGGCGCGGGCGTCGATCATGACGCGAACAAGCTGGCTGATAGTCTTGCCGAGCGGGCTCTTGAGACTGGTGGCCAGCCCGGCGCTGGTCTTGCTCTGCAAGTCGATACGGCTGCAATCGTCCTGATCCACGCGGATGTCGTCGAGCCCGTCGCCGGTTTCGAGCTGGATCGAGACCGGCAATGGTGCGTTGGCGAGGCCGAACCGCCCGCCGACCGGCATCCGTGCGAGCAGATGGGCGGCGAGCCATGTCCCAACTTCCGCTTGAAAAGCCATCCCGGCTTCGGTCGCCCGTCCACCCGCGTGCATTTTAGATGTCTGACATGTTCCGGCAGCCATGGCATTCCCTAAAATTAGACGTCGAGATTTATTCCTTGAATCGCAAGTTTTGCAACGTATCGGCTGTGGAGGATGGCGCTCACGACTTCATCGACGCAACTAATTGTCCCAGTGCCTGCAATCAGCTTCATCTGTGTATCAAAGCTCTCCGACCGCTAGGCTGGCCCCTCGCCGAGCGCTCGCAAGGCCGAGAGCCCTTCCCGATAGGATGGATAGGCCAACGTAACTCCCAACTCCGTGCGGATCAGATCGTTGCGGACCCGGCAATTCTCCAGATAGAAGCTGCGCGCCATCGCAGACAGCTCGGCGTGCTCGAAAGCAATTTCAGGAGGCGGTGTTCGTCCGCAGAGTTCAGCGGCGAATTCGACGACCTGCTGCGGCGGCGCCGGCTCATTGTCGGTGACATTGTAAATGGCGCCGGGTAGCGGTCGCGAAAGTGACGCAGCGACCACCGCGGCGATATCGGCAACGTGAATTCGATTGAAGACCTGGCCGGGCTTGATGATACGCGTCGCCGTTCCGGCTGCGAGCTTCTCCAGTTGGTTTCGGCCCGGGCCGTAGATCCCTGACAGACGAAAAACGTGCGCGCCTAACACCAGCCAGCGCTGCTCAGCGGCGATCCGGAGCTGCGAGCGGGGTTTTTCCGACGTCGCAGGCGTTGTTTCATCGACCCAATTGCCGAGGTGGTCACCGTACACGCCGATCGTCGAAAGATAGCCGATCCAGCGCGACTTGGACTCACTGGTGATCGCGCAGGCAAAGGACCCGAGAACCGGATCGCCGGATTCAGTTGGCGGGACCGACGACAGAATGGCGTCGCTCGACTTGATATCATCAGCGATCAGTGGATCGACATAAGAGGATGAAAACACCCGTGCGGCGATCCCGCGCCGGCCCAACTCTTCAGCCTTGGCGGTTGTTCTGACGGTTGCAGTTACCTCGATCCCGGCGCCCTGCAAATGCTGCGCGATGTAGCTGGCCGAATAGCCCAAGCCGAAAATCAATAACTTCATCGGGACATCATTCCATCTGGGCATGACGATACGCACGGATACCAGACATCTGAGCCGATAGCTGTGTCCTTATGAGTCTCTACCATGGTTGGACCATCAAATGGGCCGGGCCAGGAGCTTCGCGTCAGCTCAAAAACACAAAGGGCGGTGATCGCATCGCGACCACCGCCCTTTCCAACTCAAACGAGCCGATGCCGTTACAGCGGCATGTTGTCGTGCTTCTTCGCCGGGATTTCCATCTTCTTGTCGCGCAGCATCGCCAGCGCGCGGGCGATGCGGCGGCGGGTGGCGTGCGGCATGATCACGTCGTCGATATAGCCGCGCTCGGCGGCGATGAACGGCGACAGGAAGCGGTCCTCGTATTCCTTGGTCCGCGCCGCGATCTTGTCCGGATCGTCCATGTCCTGGCGGAAGATGATCTCGACCGCGCCCTTGGCGCCCATCACGGCGATCTGCGCCGACGGCCAGGCGTAGTTGATGTCGGCGCCGATCTCCTTCGACGCCATCACGTCGAAGGCGCCGCCATAGGCCTTGCGGGTGATCACGGTGACCAGCGGCACGGTGCACTGCGAGAACGCGAACAGCAGCTTGGCGCCGTGCTTGATCAGGCCGCCGTACTCTTGCGCGGTGCCCGGCAGGAAGCCCGGCACGTCGACGAAGGTGACAATCGGGATGTTGAAGCTGTCGCAGAACCGCACGAACCGCGCCGCTTTGCGCGACGCGTCGCTGTCCAGCACGCCCGCCAGCACCATCGGCTGATTGGCGACGAAGCCCACCGTGCGGCCGGCGATGCGGCCGAAGCCGGTGATGATGTTCTTGGCGAAGGTGTCCTGCAGCTCGAAAAAATCGCCTTCGTCCACGACTTTGAGGATCAGCTCCTTCATGTCGTAGGGCTTGTTCGGATTGTCGGGGATCAGCGTGTCGAGCGAGAAGTCCTCGCGCTCGATATCGTCGAAGCTCGGCCATTCCGGCACGCCTTCGGAGGAGTTCGCCGGCAGGAAGTCGAGCAGCCGGCGCATCTGCAGCAGCGTCTCGACGTCGTTCTCGAACGCGCCGTCGGCGATCGACGATTTGGTGGCGTGCACCGAGGCGCCGCCGAGTTCTTCCGGGGTGACGACTTCGTTGGTCACCGTCTTCACGACGTCGGGGCCGGTGACGAACATGTAGCTGGTGTTCTTCACCATGAAGATGAAGTCGGTCATCGCCGGCGCATAGACGTCGCCGCCGGCGCACGGGCCCATGATGACGCTGATCTGCGGAATCACGCCGGAGGCCTGCACCACGCGGCGGAACACGTAGGAGTAACCGGCGAGCGCCGCGACGCCCTCCTGGATGCGGGCGCCGCCGGCGTCGTACAGGCCGATGATCGGGGCGCGCGCCTTCAGCGCCATGTCCTGGATCTTGGTGATCTTCGCCGCGTGGGTCTCGGACAGCGAGCCGCCGAACACGGTGAAGTCCTTGGCGAACACGAACACCTTGCGGCCGTTGACCGTGCCCCAGCCGGTGACGACGCCGTCGCCGGGGATCTTGGTCTTCTCCATCCCGAATTCGGTCGAGCGGTGCTGGACGAACATGTCCATCTCCTCGAACGAATGCTTGTCGAGCAGCAGGTCGATCCGTTCGCGTGCGGTGAGCCGGCCGCGGGCGTGCTGCGCGTTGATGCGCTTTTCGCCGCCGCCGAGCTTGGCTGCCGTGCGCCGTTCGTCCAATGCTTCCAGGATGTGCTTCATGATGAATAAGCCGGTTTTCTTTTCTTGGTTGGGCGTGCGGAGGTTTTGCCCTTTTCACCGCAACAATCAAGGCCTTCTAGCAGGGCGCCCGGCGCGAGGAAACCGCCTTGGGCCGAACTGGCCTAGCCCTTTCGGCGTGTCCGAACCCGGTTCTGCACGCTTTGCGGCCGGCAGCCGGACACCGGCGCCGAATCTGCATCGGCCGGATGCGAAACCGTGATGGCGCCTTGCCCCGAACCCTCCTATATCGCGGGGCCGCCACACGGAGCCGCCCGATGGCCCCCGTCCCGCCCACCGCCGATCCGACCGCGGCCGATCCAACCATTGCCGATCCGAGCATGGCTGATCTGGCGGTGGCCAGCGGCGGCGTCCTGACTGTGCTGCGCGCCGAGGGGCTGGCGCTGTTCGTCGGCTGCTCGCTGTTCTACGTGATCTCGGAGGCGCCCTGGGAGCTGTATGCGCTGCTGTTCTTCGCGCCCGACTTGAGCTTTCTCGGCTATCTAGCCGGACCGAAGGTCGGCGCCGTGGTCTACAACGCGCTGCATTCGACCATCGGGCCGCTGCTGCTGGCAATCGCCGGGATCGTGCTGGTGGTGCCTTACGCCGGTACGGTGGCGATGATCTGGCTGGCGCATATCGGCTTCGACCGCGCGCTCGGCTTCGGCCTGAAGTACAAGACCGGCTTCCGCTTCACCCATCTCGGCGGGATCGGCCGGGCGCCGGCCGGCCAGCCCTGAGTCAGCGCACCGGACCGCGCCCCGACAGCCGCAGCACGAAGGCCAGAACTTCGGCCACCGCCTTGTACAGCTCCTCGGGGATCTCGTCGCCGAGCTCGACGTGCGACAGCGCGCCGGCGAGCATTTCGTTCTCTTCGATCGGAATGTCGTGCTGTTTGGCGACTTCGATGATCTTGGCGCCGAGCGCGCCTTTGCCCTTGGCGACCACCCGGGGGGCGCCGGCATAATCGTAGTGCAGGGCGATCGCGAGCGGATTCTTGGTGTCTGTTGTGGTCACAGCGCACGGTCCAGGAAATGGCCGGCTGCGGCCGGGCGTGGCGCGGGCGGCGTGCCGTCGCGCACCACGATGTCGCCGGGCACCAGATCGGCGCGGGCCAGCGCGCGGCCGAGGTCGGCGGCGCCGGCGCGCAATTGGGCGGTGGTGGCGGGGCGCTCCGCCCACAGCCGCACCGTGGTCTTCTCCCCGCGCAGCGAGATCAGCGCGTGCACCGGCCCGGCGGGCTCGACATCGAGCGAGAACCGCGCCTGCCATACCGTACCGCCGGTGTCGCCGGGCTGGGCCGCCTCGTCGCGGTCGCGCGAAATCTCGAACTGCGCCACGGCGGTCCCGTGCGGGGTGGCGAGCGGGATCTCGAAGCTCCAGCGCGGCGGAGCGGCCTCGACCCGGGCCGCGGCGGCGTCGACACGGTCCGGCAGCGAGGCGACCTGCAGCAGCGTCTGCCGCGCCAGCGCGCCCTCGGTCTCGGTCAGAATCCGGCGCAAATTGGCATCCGGCGCGGCGCGCGGATCGAGATTGGCCGGCATCACCGGCTGGGCGGCCGGCAGCGCGCCGGGAAACGGCGGCGGCGGGGTGTTGGTGCGGGCGATACTGCTGTCGTCCTTGACGATCCGGGTGCCGGTCAGCGCCGGCAGCAGCGACAGCAGCACCGGATTGCTGAGCCCGGCCTTGGCCAGCACCGCGGCGGTCTGCGGATCGGCCTGCAGCGCCCGCTGCAATGCGCTCAGCGTCGCCGCGCTGCCGGCGGCGGTCTCGGCCTGCGCGGTCGCCGCGGTCGCGGTGCCGGTGAGCTGGGCGATGACGTTCTGCACCAGCGACTGCTCGGCGGTGGACGCGGCTGCGCCCGCGGCGGTCGAGCCCGCCAGCGAGGCCAGCGTCGGCGACGCGGTCAGCGGCAGCGCGGGCGTCGCGCCGTTCGCAGCGGTCGCCGCCGCCCGCCCGCTGAGCCCGAGCAGGTCGGCTTCGGCTTTCATCTGCGCGGTGAGCGCCAGCAGCGAAGTGCCCTGCCCGTTCTGCAGCACCGGCGTGGTCACCGGGCTGCCGGCCTGCGCGGTCGCGGCCCCGAGCGCGGTGGTGAGCACCTGGCGCAGCACCAGCAGCGCCGCCTTCAGATCGGTGGCCGCGCCGGTGCTTGCCGCACCGCGCGCCAGCGCCGCTTCGAGGAAGATCCCGGAATTCTGAAACGCCTTCTGGATGTCGGCACCGGAGACGCCGCCTCCGGTCGGCAGCTGCTGCGCCAGCACCTGCGTCGCGGCCTCGCGCACCGCCGCCGGCATCCCGCCGGACTTCGCCGCCGCGTCGAGATTGGCGAACAGCGCCGACAGCCCGGTCTGCTGCGTCACCGCGGTCTGGGCTGCGGTCGCCACCGCGGCAGCCTGCTGCGGGGTCAGCGCCGGAGTTGCGGCCGGCACGATGCTCGGCGCCGCCTGCGCTGAAGTGACCACGATCGCCTGCGGCCCGAGCGTGACGCGGTCGACCGCCGGGCCGGACGCCGCCAGCGCCGCCTGCGCGGTCGTGGTGGTAACCGGCTGATTGACGATCGCCAGTCGAATCCCGGCGTCGGTCTGCGACACCGACACCTGCAACGTCTGCCCGGCCTGCAGCGGAACCTGGGTGGTGGCTTCGACGGTCTGGCCGCCGATCGCGATCCGAACCTGGTTGTTATCGAGGACCGACAGCACCTTGGCCTGCAGCACCGCGCCGGGCTGCAGCAGCACGTCCGCGGTCACGCCCTGCAGCGCGACCAAAGGAAGGTTCGGATTGACCGAAATCGCCATCGCTGTCCTTTGCGGGCGGCTGCTGAAAGCGCGATCCGATCAGACTAAGCGAGGGTCGTAAACCCGTCGTTAACTTCTCCGGGAACCCAGCGCCGCAATCACCCGGGCGGCGGCCGTGAACTCCGCCTGCTTGGCGGCGCGGCGTGCGGCGACCTCTTCGTCGAGGCCCCATTGCTCGATGTTCCAATCCTCGTCGACATGCGCCGCCGCCCACACCTGATCGGCATCGAGCCGGCCATGCGCCAGCGCCAGCGCCAGCAGCGCCGAGCCGGTGATGGTGGTGACGACATGCAGCGCGCCGATCGACCACGGACCCTGCGGCAGCGCGGCGCGCGCCGCCGCGATCGCGGTGTCCGGCTGCACCGCATGGATGATGCCCTGCGCCAGGATGAAATGCGCGCCGAACGCCTCCGCGGCCCAATACAGCACCGGATCCCAATGCTCGGCTTCGCGCGCGATCAGCTCCTCGGGGTGCTCGGCGCGATAGAACAGAAGATCCGAGGCGAAATACTTGGCGATGTCGTCGGTCACCGCTTCAATGCGGCCGGCAACGCCGTCGATCACGCTGTTGGCGAGCCGGGTCAGCGGCATCATCGACGGATCGATGGTCTCGCCTTGCGCCTGCCATTCGGCAGCGATCGCCTCGGCGAGCACGGGGTCCGGCGCGGCCAGCGCGTTGCGCGAAGGCGTCTTCACCGCGCGGCCGTCGAGCCGCACCGCAAAGCCACCGTCCTCCTCGGTGACGCTGGCCTGCTTGTAGAACCGCTTCGGCAGTTGCGCCCGGCTGGTACGCCGCACCGCTTCGTTGGGATCGAGCGGCGACTTGCCGGCCACCTCGTCGAACAGATCACGCATCCTGGTTTCTCGACTAACTCACTGATTGGCACAGGCGCGCGAATAGGCGGCGCGCTCGCTGGCGTTGAGCCCCATCGCCGCGCCCTCGTCGAGGCAGCGCGAGATCCGGTCGCCGAAATGACCGCGCTGCTGCAGCTGCGCCTTCGGCAGATCCGGCGCCGGCTGGATCCGCTCGTGGGTGAGCGGCGGCGGCGCGGCGAGTTGCGGTACCTTCGGCACGGTGATCACCGGCGGCGGCGCCGATGGCGGCGGCGCCATCGGCGGAATCGCCGACGGCATCGCGCCCGGCAGCACCACCTGCGCGGCGGCGGGGCCGGCGAGCGCTGCGATCAGCAGCGCACTGGCCATCAATCCGAGTACCAGAGGCTTCAGACTTCGGTTCGTCATGGCCGGGCTTGTCCCGGCCATCCACGCCTTGTTCGGCAGACACGCTGCAAGACGTGGATGCCCGGGCCTTCGCCGCGCCGAAGCGGCTTCGGCCGCGCATGCGGGGCAAGCCCGGGCATGACGGGAGAGTGAGTGGAGAGGAAGCGTTGCCATCTTGGCCATGTCGGCATCGCCGCGCGCCGCCGCAAGCCGGCGCACGCCCTCATTCTTCCGGCGCATGTTCGATCGGATCGAACCGGTCGTGCTCGAGGCCGAGCAGGTTCCAGCTCTGCAGCATGTGCGGCGGCAGCGGCGCCGAGACGTCGATCACGCCGCCGCGCGGATGAGGGATCACGATCCGGCGCGCGAGCAGATGCAGCCGGTTCTGCAGGCCGCCGGGCAGCTGCCAGTTCTCGATGTTGAAGTACTTCGGATCGCCGACGATGGCGTGGCCGATATGCGCCATGTGGGCGCGGAGCTGATGGGTTCGCCCGGTCACCGGCTTCAGCGACACCCAGGCCAGCTTCTGCCCCGATGTCTCGACCACCGCGTAGTACGTCACCGCATGGCTGGCGCCGTCGTCGCCATGCTTGGCGACGCGCATGATCGAATCCTCCTCGCTCTCGTCCTTGGCGAGATAGGTCGAGATCCGCCCCTGCTTCGGCTTCGGCACACCGGCGACCAGCGCCCAATAGATCTTGCGCGCCGAGCGGTGGCGGAACGAACCGGTCAGCGCGGTGGCGGCGAACCGGGTCTTGGCCACCAGCAGACAGCCGGCGGTCTCCTTGTCGATCCGATGCACCAGCCGCGGCTTCTGGCCCTTGGCGTCGCGCAGCACTTCGAGCATCTGGTCGATGTGCCGCGTCGTGCCCGAGCCGCCCTGCACCGCGAGCCCGGCCGGCTTGTTCAGCACCAGCACGTCGGCGTCTTCGAACAGCGTCATGTCCTTCAGGGTCTGAAGGGTCTTCTGCTCGGCCTCGGACAGATGCCCCGGCAGCTTCGGCGTATCGAGCTTGAGCGGCGGAATCCGCACGCTCTGGCCTTCTTCGAGCCGGTCCTTCGAATCGGCACGCTTGCCGTTCACCCGCAGCTCGCCTTTGCGGACGATGCGCTGGATGTGGGAAAACGACAGCCCGGGATACCGCGCCTCGAGGAAGCGATCGACCCGCATGCCGTTCTCGTCCGCCGTGACGGTGACGGTCTCGACCTTGGTCGGCAGCGGCGCGTCGGGCTTGGCGGCCTTTTGCGGCTCCGTTGCCGTGGATTCGGGCCGCGAACGCGACGCCGCGCCGGACCGCTCGGCAAACCGCTCGTCCGGCCGCTCTGCCGAAGGCCGCTCACGCTTGCGCACCGGCCGCGCCGACAGCGGCCGCCCGTCCTCCCCGCGATTGCCGCGCACCGGCCCTGCCTTGGCCGCACCCGCCTTCGCCGGTCGGCTGGCGCCTTTGGGGCGATCGTCGCCGGGACCGCGTTTGGCGAGGGGTTTCTTGGTACGACGGCTCATAGGATGAAAGCTCCGGGGTTGAGGCTGTGCCTAGCGCAAAAGCGCCATCGGGTCACGGCCGGAATGCGGCGCGCTCCGCGCGTGGCCTGCCCGGTCGCCCGGATGAGCGCAGCGACATCCGGGACCGCCGCGCGGCGCGGAGCCGCGGCTCGGAGCGCACAGCCCGGCGCGGCTTGCGCCGGCTGGACTGCGGACCGGAACAACCGCCTCAACGGCAGCCCCGGCCGAACATCCGCGTTCTCGCGGCGCGTTGCGCCCGAGCTTTGCGGACGTTCCGCCCCTCGCGACGATGAGGGGCGGCGGAGCGCCGAAAGGCGCACCTTGGTGGTGGTTGCCGCAGCGTGATCACCGGATCGCCGGCAATCAGAGGCCGCGGAAACGCCTTCCGGCGCTCCACCGTGGCGTTCTGTCAGGCTTCGGACCGTTCTTCCGGGGACAGGGAGTGCGCGGGATTTCTCCGCGTTCTGCTGCCCCCGTCCAGCCACGAAAGCGGCGGCCGCTCGTAGTAGCGGCGGACGGTCGCCCTCAGCCTCCCGGAGGCGCGGGGATACGTCCTCCCCCGCCCGCAGGCGCCACACCCCGCCCCACTCCAAGACGCCTCTAGAAGCGCCCCTCGCGGACGGAACGCGAATAGGTATATGATCCTATAGGAATTTTGTCAAGAGCGAGCTCTATCTTCATTATCGCCCTCACCCATGATTTTAGGAGTATAGGGCTAGAATTTCTAAGGAAGTACCGTGCACTGATACGTGAGTCATGGCATGTCATTAATTGTTCGAATACAGAACTGTAGCTGAGCCACAATGATCGAAGATCTCACCGCAATTGCTGACAGGATGGACGCTTTGCTTCCCTTGTTTCGAGATGCAGGAAGCATTTCGGGCCTGATTCTGCCAACGGAGCATTCGGCGACCTTCAAGGTATTGGCTATTGAAGCGAAATCGATCATCGACGGTGAGTTGAACCACGCAAACGAATTTTCCTTGAACCTTGTTCAAGCCGTCAACGCTGGCGCTGGCGGCTTCGTCAGCGGGCCTTCGTATGCTTCGGTTCAAGAGGCATCAGGAATCATCCGCGCCGCCGTCCGGGCTATTCAGCGTAAGCTGGCCAAGCCCTCGCCCTCACCGCCCGGCGCGAAACCCTACGTGGATCATGCCCGGATCGTAGCACTCCAAAACATCGGAGCGGGCAACTGGGATTTTTCTCGACTTGTCGAACTCTGCAGGGAAATCAACGTAGCAGCGGCGAACCGTTGCTATATGTCCACAGCGATGCTGCTGCGCACTATCCTCAACCACGTTCCTCCTGTGCTGGGATTTGCAACGTTTACGGAAATTGCAAGCAACTATGGAGGGCCTAAGACGAACAAGTCTTTCAAAGGCAACATGCAGAGGCTAGAAACGTCCCTACGCAATATCGCTGACATGCAATTGCACTCCGCGATCCGAACGCGTGAAGACATTCCATCAGCCGTACAGGTGGATTTCGCTGCCGATCTGGACGTTCTGCTTGGCGAGGTGATCCGGGTCGCGAAACCGGCCAGCCCGTAGGGGCGGCTTAGCGAAGCGTAACCCGCCAACTCGTCCGCCGAAATTGTCCGCTAACTGACGGGTTACACCTTCGGATAACCCACCCTACGATCTCTGCGTTGATCCGCCCACGGATCCACTCTGCGCTATCGCACTCCGCCCCGCTTCCGCCGGGAGAACTCCCGCGGCCGCGCATGCTCACCGCTACTTCTCTTGAACAACGCCATCATCTTTCCTACTTTGATAGCATCGCTTTTATTCCTGCGGAGGACGCCATCATGGTCGCCGTCACCATTCGCAACCTCTCGGAGGAGGCGCATCGGGCCCTGAAGGTTCGCGCGGCGCAGCATAATCGCAGCGCGGAAGCGGAGATGCGGGCCATTCTGGAGGCCGCGGTCCGCCCCGAGGGCCGCGTGCTGCTCGGCACCGCCTTGTCTGAGATAAGTCGAAAGATGGGTCTCACCAACGCCGATATCGAGGCGCTCGAACAGGTCCGCGATACGCGTCCGGCGCAGCCGATGAAGTTCGAATGACTTGATGCTCGTGAATTGGTGCTTCGAATGATCCTGCTCGACACCAATGTCGTCTCCGAAGCGATCAAACCCGAACCTCACCCGTCGGTCCGCGCCTGGCTCGACGTTCAGGCAGCCGAGACCCTGTTCCTATCCAGCATCACTGTGGCCGAACTTCTCTACGGCGTCGGCGCGATGCCTGACGGCAAGCGAAAGGACTTGCTGGCAGTTCGGATCGACAGCTTGCTGGATCAGTTCGACCGCCGCGTCCTGTCCTTCGATACACCTGCAGCGCGGCGCTATGCCGATCTCGCCGTGAAGGCACGCGCTGCCGGCAAGGGCTTTCCCACGCCCGACGGCTATGTCGCCGCGATCGCCGCCGCACACGGGTTCGCCGTGGCATCGCGCGACGCGAGCGCGTTCGACGCCGCAGGCCTGACGGTCATTGATCCTTGGACGACCGGCGACTGAGCAAGCGTAGCCCGGGTAAGCGAAGCGATACCCGGGGAGTTGCGTGAGAAACGCTTCCCGCATGTCGCTGCGCTCATGCGGGCTACGGTCATTGCGGGTTTACGACGCCGCTGCGCTCACCGCGTTTCGCGCCGCCTTTGCCCGCTGCAGCGCATGCAGCGCCGTAGATGGGGTAACGGGCCGGCCAGGCCGAGCAGGTCGCTTGGCGAATTGGCGGAAGGGTGGTCGTCCCTCAAACTGATGGTGTCAATCAACGG
>NZ_UFQQ01000017.1 GCF_900218015.1 Rhodopseudomonas pentothenatexigens
AAGCCGATCCCAGCGCCAGCCTGAGACACCGGGCGCTGCGCCACTCGCCAAAAATAAAACCCCGCCGAAAATCGACGGGGTTTGTCAGCGGTCTGGCGCGGGCCCCCGGGGCCCGCGTTTTTCGTTGTCGATCATCTTACCGAGGCGTGCACACCGCCGCCGACGCCGGGCAACGAAATGCCCGGGTGCTAAACCCGGGCATCGACGCCGTGGAGATGATGTTTTGTCCTACCGCGGCAGCACCGAGTGGATCACCGACTTCGCGGTAAACAGCACGTCCTCGGCAACGGACGGCTTGCGCGCCGGCGTCGTGCTCTCGCCGGACGCGGCGGCGCGAGCCTCCGGGATATCGGCCGGCGGAGTCGGCCGGTGTGGATCGCTGTCGCTCAGATCGGCCGTGTCGGCCGGACGGATGTTGACCGGGACCGAAGCGGTGGTGGCCGGCGAACTCGGATAGGGCTCGATCGACACATGGCTCGGCGCCAGATTGACCGCCGGCGGCAGCGCCGGGGCGGTGGCGCGTGCCGTTTCCTGCAGCCGTGGCGGCTCCTGCGCACGCGGTGTCTCGAACACTTTCAACGGCTCCTGAGCCCGCACGGTCGTGTCGGCAGCCCGCGGCGTCTCGGCGGAGGCACGCAGCCGTTCGACCGCAGCGCGCAGCACCTGATTGGGATCACGGGCCGGCTCGGTGCGCTCTTCCGGCGGCTTGACCGGCTCCGGCGCCGCCGAGGCGGTGCTGACCGGCGCGCTGGCCGGCTTCGCCGCGGGCGCCTTGTCGTGCACCGAGATCTGATGCCGGCCGACCGGCTTGTCGGCGGATTTCTCCTTGTCGACGCTGGGCTTGAGCTTTGGCGGCTCACTCCGAACCAGTTCGCTCTTGGCGGGCTCGGGCGAGATCGCAGCCGCGACCGGCTCGACGGGCTTGGCGGCCTTGCCGGCATCGAGCTGCGCAGCGGGGGCAGCCGGGGGCGGCGCGTCGGGCCTGGCGACGATGTACTGATTGACGACGTAGGCGCCGATCACGGTGGCGACCACCGACGGCAGAATCTGCCCGAGAAGTTTTTCGGTGATGAATTTGAGCATGGCGGGCCTCTTACCAGCAAAGGTGATGCTGGAACTTTGAGGCTGATTGAGGGATCAACTGCGACCGATCGGTGGCACCGGAGCGCGTATACTCGAGCGCCACCAAGCGGTTTACGGGGCCGCGGGGGCGGCCACTTTTCGAGAGTTCAAGCTTTCAGTTCGATCTCGAGAAACACGATTTCGGCGGCGGATTCGTTGCGAACGTCGTGCTCGACACCGGCCTTGCGAGCGTAGGACCGGCCGGCCTTGAGCTGAGCGATCGACCGCGTGCCATCCGGCGCCACGATGGTCATCTCGCCATCGGCCATCGGCACCACGACGTAGTCCATGCCGTGAGTGTGATGGCCAGTCGCCGACCCCGGCGGCAGCCGCCACTCGGTGACCCGCACTTCGGCGTTATCGATCTGAATTTCGGATTTTGCCGCAACCGTCATGACGTTCTTTCTCCGGGCGAGAGCACTGCCAACCAATCGACCGATACCACTGATCGGCCGGCCCGACATCCGGCGATCCGACGCCGGGGCCATGCGCACGATCAGCGCGGCGATGTGCGGACGGTATCGCCAGATGGGCGGCTGACGGTATAGTCGGCGCGCACCCTCAGGGTGAAAACGCCAAGGAGCACACGGGAAACGCCATGTTTTCACACGTCATGATCGGCACCAACAATCTCGAAGCGGCGAAGGATTTCTACGACAAGCTGCTCGGCACGCTCGGCATCGCGCCGGCGATGGTCGACCGTCATCGCATCTTCTATCGCACCAAGACCGGCACTTTCGCAGTCAGCAAGCCGATCAACGGCGAGCCGGCGACCGCCGCCAACGGCGGCACGATCGGCTTCGTGGCGAAGTCCCAGGAAGAGGCCGACGCCTGGCACGCCACCGGCGTCGCCAATGGCGCCACGAGTTGCGAAGACCCGCCCGGCATCCGCGCGATGGGCGACATGAAGCTCTACCTCGCCTACCTGCGCGATCCCGACGGCAACAAGCTCTGCGTGATGCACCGGATGTGAGGCTTACACCAATCTCCGTGATGCCCGGCCCTGTGCCGGGCATCCACGTCTTTCGGCGTCGACGCGCAGCAAGACGTGGATGGCCGGGACGAGCCCGGCCATGACGTGGATAGCGGGTCTGGACCAAACAAAAACGCCCGGCCTTGCGGCCGGGCGTTTCGTTTCTGGCAGGGCGTCGGCGCTTAGTGCGCCATCGCCTTGACGATGTTCTCGGTCATCTTCTTGGCGTCGCCGAGCAGCATCATGGTGTTGTCACGATAGAACAGCGGGTTGTCGATGCCGGCGTAACCGGAAGCGAGCGACCGCTTGATGAACATCACGGTGCCGGCCTTCCAGACCTGCAGCACCGGCATGCCGTAGATCGGCGAGGTCGGATCCTCTTCGGCCGCCGGGTTGGTGACGTCGTTGGCGCCGATCACGAACGCGACGTCGGCCTGCGCGAACTCCGAATTGATGTCCTCGAGCTCGAACACCTCGTCGTACGGCACGTTGGCTTCGGCGAGCAGCACGTTCATATGACCAGGCATACGACCGGCGACCGGGTGAATTGCGTACTTCACCTCGACGCCTTCCTTCTTCAGCGAGTCGGCCATTTCACGCAGCGCGTGCTGGGCCTGCGCCACCGCCATGCCGTAACCCGGCACGATGATGACCTTCTGCGCGTTCTTCATGATGAAGGCCGCGTCGTCCGCCGAGCCGAGCTTGGCCGGGCGCTGTTCGCCGCCGCCGCCGCCGGCCGCGGCGGTCTCGCCGCCGAAGCCGCCGAGGATCACCGAGATGAACGACCGGTTCATGCCCTTGCACATGATGTAGGACAGGATCGCACCGGAGGAGCCGACCAGCGCGCCGGTGATGATCAGCGCCGAATTGCCGAGCGTGAAGCCGATGCCGGCCGCGGCCCACCCCGAGTAGGAGTTGAGCATCGAAATCACCACCGGCATGTCGGCGCCGCCGATCGGGATGATGATCAGGATGCCGAGCAGCAGCGCGACGCCGGTGATCACCCAGAACGCGACTTCGCTCTGCGTGATCACCATGTAGATGATCGCCGCGAACATGATCACGCCGAGCGCGATGTTCACCACGTGACGCGCCGGCAGGATGATCGGCGCGCCGCTCATCCGGCCCGACAGCTTCAGGAACGCGATCACCGAGCCGGTGAAGGTCAGCGCGCCGATGGCGACGCCGAGCGACATTTCGACCAGGCTCTGGGCGTGGATGTTGCCCGGCTCGCCGATATCGAACGCACCTGGCGCATAGAATGCACCGGCGGCGACCAGCACCGCGGCCATGCCGACCAGCGAGTGGAAGGCGGCGACCAGCTCGGGCATCGAGGTCATCGGCACCTTCTTGGCGATCACCGCGCCGATGCCGCCGCCGATCCCGATGCCGGCGATCACCAGCACCCAGCCGAGCAGGTCGGCCGGCGGATGGCCGGCAAGCGTGGTGACGATCGCGATCGCCATGCCGCTCATGCCCATCAGGTTGCCCTGACGGCTGGTGGCCGGAGACGACAGACCGCGCAGCGCCAGAATGAACAGGACGCCTGCGATCAGATACAGAAATGCGGAAAGATTGGCACTCATCGACGGCCCCTACTCACTTCTGCTTCTTCTTGTACATCGCCAGCATGCGCTGGGTGACAAGGAAGCCGCCGAAAATGTTGATACTTGCGAAGATCAGCGCGACGAAGCCGAAGCCGCGCGCCCACAGCGGGCCGTTGTCGTCGCCGACCAGCGACACGCCGACCGCGAGCAGTGCACCGACCACGATCACCGACGAGATCGCGTTGGTCACCGACATCAGCGGCGTGTGCAGCGCGGGGGTCACCGACCACACCACGAAGTAGCCGACGAACACGGCGAGGACGAAAATCGACAGCCGAAACACGAACGGATCGACCGCTTGAACCATATGCTCCATAGCAACTCTCCTTAAGCGGTCGCGCTCACGCCGACTTGGGCTGGAAGTTCGGATGAACGACGGCGCCATCGCGCGTCAGCGCGGTGGCCTTCACCAGTTCGTCGTCCCAATTCACCGCCAGCGCCTTCTCCTTGTTGACCATGGTCTCGAAGAAGCTCAGCAGATTGCGCGCATACAGGGCCGAAGCCGACGCCGCGACGCGGCCGGCGACGTTGGTGTAGCCGACGATCTTGACGCCGCCGATTTCGACGACCTGACCGGGCTGCGCGCCTTCGACGTTGCCGCCGCGCTCGACCGCGAGGTCGACCAGCACCGAGCCGGGCTTCATCGACTTCACCATTTCGGCGGTGACCAGACGCGGCGCGGGCCGGCCCGGAATCAGCGCGGTGGTGATGACGATGTCCTGCTTCTTGATGTGTTCGGCGGTGAGTGCGGCCTGCTTGGCCTGATACTCTTTCGACATTTCCTTGGCGTAGCCGCCGGCGGTCTGGGCGTTCTTGAACTCCTCGTCCTCGACCGCGAGGAACTTGGCGCCCAAGCTCTCGACCTGCTCCTTGGTGGCGGGGCGCACGTCGGTCGCGGTGACGATGGCGCCGAGACGGCGCGCGGTGGCGATCGCCTGCAGACCGGCGACGCCGACGCCCATGATGAACACCTTCGCCGCCGGCACGGTGCCGGCCGCGGTCATCATCATCGGAAATACCCGGCCGAACTGCTCGGCACCGTCGATCACAGCACGATAGCCGGCCAAGTTGGCCTGGCTCGACAGCACGTCCATGACCTGGGCGCGGGTGATGCGCGGCATCAGCTCCATCGCGAAGGCCGTGATACCGGCATCCGCCATGCTCTTCAGCGCGGCTTCGTTGCCGTACGGGTCCATGATCGCCAGCACCAGCGCGCCACGCTTGTAGCCGGCGAGTTCGGGCGCCTCCGGACGCTTCACCTTCAGGACGACGTCGGCGTCCTTCAGGGCGTCGGCGGCCACGGTGGCCCCGGCGGCGGTGAAATCGGAATCCGGCAGACCGGACTTGACGCCGGCTCCCGGCTCGACCGCGACTTCGGCACCGAGAGCTTTCAGCTTCTTGACCGTGTCGGGCGTCGCCGCGACGCGCGGCTCGGCGGGATCTTGTTCTTTGGCAACAGCAATCTTCATGGAGCCTCCGGCGGCGCGAAGCACGCGCGTGAGCGAGCGAGATGCGCGCGCACCCCGCAAAAGTGGGACCGGTTTTGCGACCGGGATGCGCGCTTACTTGTTTGTTTGGAGAACGTCCGGGGGCAAACCGGACTCCACTTTGCCGGGACGTTCTCCGAGAGAGCGCCGCGTGTAACGGCGCACTCCGGCACAGATCAAGTCAGGAAAATGCCCATGAGGGCGACGATCACGATGACGGCGGCGGTGCCGTACTTCACCAGCTTGATGAACCCTTCATAGGTCTGCTCATGCGCGGCGTAGTCGTTGCCATCGGCGGTCGTGTAGGCAAACTCGTGTTGCTCTGCCATTCGTCTCTCCGACATCTTCGAGAAGTGGGGGATGCAATTAGCGCAATCTTATTGCGAGGGCAACGGCACTGCAGCAATTGTCAGCCTAGCCAGTTTGGGTTCATTCGAAAGTCTAGGACGCCGTCACCGATCGCCCGCACAGTGTGATCGCAACAAACGATTAGAACAAGCTCTTACGAAGCGATTGCAACAAGTGCCGACTGGTTATTCCGCATCGCGGAGCAGCCGCGCATTAGATGATTGCGGACCGGAGGGACGGAGCGATCATCCGACCGCGCGCCTCAGGCCGGCCAGTTGTCCCGGATCCAACGCGTCAGGCTGGCCTCGCTGACCTCGCCGGCAGCGAGGGCAAGGATGATCTCCGTTGCTTCGCCGGGCAGCGGTGCGAACTTGATCTCGTTGATCCGAAGAAAAGCGATCATGGCCAAAAACGCGATCCGCTTGTTTCCGTCGACGAACGGATGATTGCGCGCGAGGCCGAACGCATAGGCGGCGGCAAGCGCCGCCATATCGGTTTCGCCATAGTGCCATTGGTTGACCGGCCGCATCAGCGCCGACTCGAGCATCCCTCGATCCCGGATTCCCTCTGGGCCGCCAAAAATCGAGAGTTGCTCGGCATGCATGTCGATGACTTCGTCGACATCGAGCCAGACCGGTTCAACCGGCTCGGTCATTTGGCGAGCGCCGCGAGCGTATCCCGATATTCGCGCATGACATCGCGGGCGATCTTCATCGTCCGGGCATGCTTCGGATTGTACGGCGTCAATCTCAAGCTGCCATCCGGCTGCTCGACCGGGTAGAATTTGTCGCCCTCTTTCAGATTGAGCCGCGCAAGAAGTTCTTTCGGCAGGATGACCCCGACCGAGTTGCCGATCTTCCGGATCTGAAGGGCAGTCGCTTCGATTTCAAGATCGCGGGTCTGTTCGTTCATCTGCCGATCCTCTGTTATACAAACGTTTAACAAAGGAATAAGCTGCGTTCAACAAATGTTTTACGGCGGTCGGTCGCCCTACCCCATCGCCTCCAGCTCGTCGATCATGCCGGCGATCACCGACAGGCCGCCCTCCCAGAAGCTGGGGTTCTTGGCGTCGAGGCCGAACGGGGCGAGCAGCTCCGAATAATGCTTGGTGCCACCGGCCGACAGCATCGCCAGATAACGCTCGGCGAAGCCTTCCTGGGCGTGCTCGTAGACCGCATACAGCGAGTTCACCAGGCAGTCGCCAAACGCGTAGGCGTAGACGTAGAACGGCGAATGGATGAAGTGCGGAATGTACATCCAGAAGCTCTCGTAGCCCGGCTTGATCTCGATCGCCGGCCCCAGGCTCTCGCCCTGCACCGACAGCCAGATCTCGCCGATCCGCTGCGCGGTGAGCTCGCCGCTGCGGCGCTCGGTGTGGATCGCGCGCTCGAACGAATAGAACGCGATCTGCCGCACCACGGTGTTGATCATGTCCTCGACCTTGCCGGCGAGCAGCGCCTGACGCTGCTTGCGGTCCTTGGTCTGGGCCAGCAGCCGCCGGAAGGTGAGCATCTCGCCGAACACGCTGGCGGTCTCGGCCAGCGTCAGCGGCGTCGGCGCCATCAGCGCGCCGTTCTTGGCGGCGAGCACCTGGTGCACGCCGTGGCCGAGCTCATGGGCGAGCGTCATCACGTCGCGCGGCTTGCCCTGATAATTCATCAGCACGTAGGGATGCGCCGACGGCGTGGTCGGGTGCGAGAACGCGCCGGGCGCCTTGCCGGGCCGCACCGGGGCATCGATCCAGCGATCGGTGAAGAACCGTTCGGCGATCTGCGCCATCTCCGGCGAGAACGCCTTGTAGGCGGTCAGCACCATGCTGCGTGCGTCCGGCCAAGCGATGGTGCCGGTCGCGGCGAACGGCAGCGGCGCGTTGCGGTCCCAATACGGCAGCTTCTTCTTTTTGAACCAGCCGGCCTTGAGCTTGTAGTAGCGGTGCGACAGCTTCGGATAGGCACCGCGCACCGAGGCGACCAGCGCATCGACGACCTCGCGCTCGACCCGGTTAGCAAGGTGGCGAGAGTCGGCAACATCTTCAAAGCCGCGCCAACGGTCGGAGATTTCCTTGTCCTTGGCCAGCGTGTTGGTAATCAGCGCAAACGTGCGCTCGTTGGCCTTGAAGGTTTTGGCCAGCGCTTCGGCCGCGGCCTTGCGTTTGGCCGGCGCCCGATCCTGCATCAGATTGAGCGTCGGCTCGATCGCCAGCTCCTTGCCGCCGACCTTGAAGCGCAGCGACGAAATAGTCTGGTCAAACAGCCGGTTGAAAGCGCCGTAGCCGGTCTGCGACTTCTCATGAAACAGCTGCTCGATGCGATCCTCGAGCTGATACGGCTTGTCCTTGCGCAGATCCTCGATCCACGGCCGGTAGTGGCCGAGCTCCGGGGTCTGCATCGCGCGCTCCAGCACGGCGTCGTCGACCCGGTTGAGCTCGAGGGTGAAGAACAACAGATGCACCGACGCCGCGGTCAGCCGCTCGGAGACGTCGCCGTAGAATTTCGATTTCACCGGATCGACGCTGTCGCCGGCGTGAACCAGACCCGCATAGGAGCCGAGCCGGCCGGCGAGATCCTCGATCGCCTCGTAGCGCTTGACCGCGCCGGCGAGCCAGACCGCCCCGCCCTCCTTCGCAGTCTCCTCGGCGAGCCGGCCCTTGAAGTCGGCTTCGAACGACGCGCATTCGGCATCGAGCCGGTCGAGATCGGCAGCGACCTCCGGCGCGTCGATCGCCGGATACAGGTCCGTCAGATTCCACTCCGGCAGCTTCGCCGGCTTCGCGGCCGACTTACGCGCCGTAGGCGCGGACGGCTTGGCGGCCTTGGCCTTGCCCGGCGCCGACTTGCGCAGTGCTGGCTTGGCGGAGGAGGACTTGCGGGAGGTCTTCGCGGTACGGGAGGTCGCAGTTTTCGACATGATGCTTTCAGATCGCGTCCGATTTGCCTTGCGAAACGCTACTAGCTCCGTCACCGGCTCCGCAAGTCACAGTTTCCTTCGGCGGAACCGCCCTGCCACTGGGCCGCGCGGTCCGCAGCGGCGACCGCCAGCCTGGTTGGCGTCGGCGGCAAGATTACGACACCATCACGCGGCATTCGTTCCTGCCCCGTGGTTGCTGTCATAGGTGATTGACCGCGGGGCGTTCCGGTGGTGATGTCCGCCGCAGCACAAGCCTTCTCCCGCGATCGGTCGCGATCGCGCATCGTTGTCACCACGTCCTGGACCGGGCCCCTCTGGCAGTTCGTTCGAACTGTGATGTCGGACTGGACGCTCACGGAGCGCCCGATGGCCGACATTCTCTCGATTTTCACTCCCGAAGGTCTCGCAGCTCTCGCCCAGGTCGTGATGATCGACCTGGTGCTGGCCGGCGACAACGCCGTGGTGATCGGGCTCGCAGCGGCCGGCCTGCCGAAGGCGCAGCGCGGCAAGGCGATCCTGATCGGCATTCTGGTCGCGACCGGTCTGCGCATCCTGTTCGCCAGCGTCACCGTGCAGCTCCTGCAGATCATCGGGCTGCTGCTCGCCGGCGGCGTGCTGCTGCTGTGGGTGTGCTGGAAGATGTGGCGGGAGCTGCGCAACCCGCCCGACGCCGACGAGATCGACGGCGAGAACGGCGCCGCGAGCGGCGCGCCGACCAAGACAATGGCGCAGGCGGTGTGGCAGATCACGCTGGCCGACGTGTCGATGTCGCTCGACAACGTGCTCGCCGTCGCCGGCGCGGCGCGCGAGCATCCGATCATCCTGGTATTCGGCCTCGGCCTGTCGATCGCGCTGATGGGCATGGCGGCGACCTTCATCGCGAGGCTGCTGCACAAGCACCGCTGGATCGCCTATGTCGGCCTCGCCATCATCCTCTACGTCGCGCTCGACATGATCTACCGCGGCGCGCTCGAGGTCTGGCCGCACGCGTTCGGATAAGCGCGGATAATTTCCGCGACTTTCATCAAGCGTTAACGCATTCGTCGCAATCCTGCACCAATTCGGGACAGTGCGGGTTGGGGCAGTAGCGAGTAATGGTCGAGCGTATTCTGATCGCCGACGACGATGCAGTGCAGCGTCGGCTGGTCGAGAACATGGTGCAGAAGTGCGGCTACGAGGCGATCACGGTCGATAGCGGCGATGCCGCGGTGGAGATGCTGACCGCGCCCGATGCGCCGGCGATCGACGCCGTGGTGCTCGACCTGGTGATGCCCGGCCTCGACGGACTCGGCGTGCTGTCGAAGATTCGCACCATCGGTCTCGACGTGCCGGTGATCGTGCAGACCGCACATGGCGGCATCGACAACGTGGTGTCGGCGATGCGCGCCGGTGCCCACGATTTCGTCGTCAAGCCGGTCGGGATCGAACGGCTGCAGGTGTCGTTGCGCAACGCGCTCAACGCCAGCGCGATGAAGGGCGAGTTGCAGCGCATCCGCCATGTCCGCGAGGGCCGGCTGACGTTTTCCGACATCATCACCCGCAGCGAGGCGATGGCGCCGGTGCTGCGCGCCGCCGAAAAGGCCGCCGGTTCGGCGATCCCGGTGCTGATCGAAGGCGATTCCGGTGTCGGCAAGGAACTTTTCGCGCGCGCCATCCACGGCTCCAGCGACCGCCGCGCCAAGCCGTTCGTCGCGGTGAACTGCGGTGCGATCCCCGACAATCTCGTCGAATCGATTCTGTTCGGCCACGAAAAGGGCGCGTTCACCGGCGCCACCGAACGCCACGAGGGCAAATTCGTCGAAGCCTCCGGCGGCACGCTGTTTCTCGATGAGGTCAGCGAACTGCCGCTGACGGCCCAGGTCAAGCTGCTGCGCGCGCTGCAGGAAGGCGCCGTCGAAGCGGTCGGCGGACGCCGGCCGGTCAAGGTCGACGTCAGGATCATTTCGGCGACCAACCGCCGGCTGCTCGACCGGGTGAAGGCCGGCCAGTTCCGCGAAGACCTGTTCTATCGGCTGCACGTCTTGCCGCTGACGATCCCGCCGCTGCGCACCCGCCGCGAAGACATTCCGCCGCTGCTTCGCCACTTCCTGATGCGATTCTGCGCCGAAGAGAATCGAAGCATCGGCGGAATCAGCGGCGAGGCGATGGCGCGGCTGGCGCAACTCGACTGGCCGGGCAACATCCGCCAGCTCGAAAACGCGGTGTATCGCGCCGTGGTGATGAGCGACGGCGATCAGCTCGGACTCGACGACTTTCCGCTGGCAACGGCCCCGTCCGTGGTCCCCGCCGCGGCGGCCGAGGTCGCGCCGCTGGTGATCGAACGCAGCGAGCCGCAGTTCGTCGCCGGGCACGAAGTACCGATCGCGCCGCTGCCGAGCGTCGGGACCCTGTCGATGCTGACGGCCGATGACGACGTGCGACCGCTCGACGAAATGGAACGCGAAATCATCCGGTTCGCGATATCGCACTATCGCGGCCAGATGTCCGAAGTGGCGCGGCGGCTGAAGATCGGCCGTTCGACGCTGTATCGCAAGCTCGACGAGATCGAGGCCGAACGCGCCGCCCAGGTGGATTCCGGCTAGCCGCGGTTGGTCACGACCGCGGTACGGTTTCAGGGTATTTGGAACCGGACGTGGCGGACAATGGCAGAGGCGGACGCGTGCGGCGACTGATTCGCGGATGGTTTTGAACCGTGGCGCGCGAGTGACAGACAACCGAGGCGACCCGTGGCAGAACGCCGAACCGCCTCAGCGAATTGAGCATTTGGTCAGTTTGTCGTGAGTCCGCCCGGCCGGTGCTGGCCGCTCGAACCGGGCCTGTGTATCCTCAGACTGAACGAGGGATCGGACATGCGCCTGTCATGGTCGCGATCCACGACACCGAACCGCTAGCACAACTGCCGGCCGGCGGCAGCTTCCCAAGGGGTAGATGAATGCGAGATCACTCGACTGGACGCCGCGGCTTCGAAGGCGTGCTGATGGCCGTCGCGGCGACCTTCCTCACCGTATCGGCGACCTCAGCGCCGGCGCAGTCGCCGACGCGGTCGCCCGCGGATCTCGCAATCGACGCCGCCGTGCCGGTTCCGACCCCGGTCGACCTGCCGCCGCCATCGATCGGCGATTTCAAGCTCGACTCGGCGCCGCCGTCCGTCACCGACCCCACCAAGAACGCCGCCGCCCCGGCCAAGGCCGAGGATCGGAAGGATGCCACCGCCGCCGCGCCTTCCGCGGCCGGTCCGAGCAATGACACCGCGGCAACCACACCGGCTACCGACGCGCCGAAAACCGAGGCACCGCCCGCGACCGCTGCAGCTCCGGCGGCCGAGCCTGCAAAGCCGGCCACCGAACAGGCGGCTTCTCCAAAGCCGGCGGAGCCGCAGCAGCCCGTCAGCAAGGTGGCGGCGGCCGATCAGCCGGTCGCCGACCAGCTCCGCGATCTGCTGGCCAAGAGCGCGTCGCGCTATTTCGAACGCAAGGTCGAACGCAGCGCAGTGGAGAAGTTCTACGAGGCTCGCGACTACGCGCCGGTGTGGACCAGCGCCGGCGCGCTGACCGCCCCCGCCAAGGGCGTGATCGCGCGGCTGAAGGATGCCGCCGCCGACGGCCTCGATCCCGACGACTATCCGGTGCCGAACTTCACGGCCGCGACCTCGCCGGAGACGCTCGCCGAGGCCGAACTGCGGCTGACCGAGAGCATGATGGACTATGCGCGCCAGGCCCAAAGCGGGCGTATGCACTGGTCACAGGTGTCGGGCGACATCCAGTATCCCGAGCATCCGATCGATCCGGCGCAGGTGCTGGCCAAGGTCACGACCGCGGCCGATGCTTCGGCGGCGCTCGACAGCTACAACCCGCCGCACAAGCTGTACCGCGAGCTGAAGAAGAAGCTCGCCGAACTGCGCGGCGAAGGCGACCGGCCGGTGGTCAAGATCGCGGAGGGCGCCACGCTGCGCTACGTGCCGGCGCAGAAGCGCCGCGCCGAGGCGACGATGGACGATCCGCGCGTGCCGCAACTGCGCGCCCGGCTCGGCGTCACCGAGAACGCCGACAGCACCGCCTACGACGCCACCGTCGCGGAGGCAGTGCTCAAATTCCAGCACAGCGCCGGCCTGAATGCCGACGGCGTCCTCGGCGACCGCACTGTGCAGGCGATGAACACGCCGAAGCGCGACCGCGCCATCGACACCATCATCGTCAATATGGAGCGCTGGCGCTGGCTGCCGCGCGACCTCGGCGTGCCGGCGCTCGGCGACGCTTACGTCATCCTGAACATTCCGGACTATACGCTGAAGGTGATGCAGCACGGCGCCGAAGTGTGGTCGACCCGCGTTGTCGTCGGCAAGCCGGGCAAGCACGCGACGCCGCTGCTGACGGAGACGATGAAGTACATTACCGTCAATCCGACGTGGAATGTGCCGCCGTCGATCATCTACAACGAATATCTGCCGGCGCTGCAGCAGGATCCGACGGTGCTCGACCGCATGGGACTGAAGCTGTCGCGCAACCGCGACGGCTCGATCCACATTTCGCAGCCGCCCGGCGAAGCCAACGCGCTCGGCCGTATCCGCTTCAACTTCCCGAACAAATTCCTGGTGTATCAGCACGACACCCCGGACAAGAACCTGTTCGGCCGGGACGAGCGCGCCTACAGCCACGGCTGCATGCGGGTGCAGAATCCGGATCAATACGCGGCGACGCTGCTCAATATCGCGATGCCCGACAAGTCCTATACTCCGACCAAGGTCCGGTCGATGTACGGCCGCAGCGAGGTCAACCTCAACTTCCCGACGCCGATCCCGGTCAACATCACCTACCAGACCGCGTTCGTCGATGACGCCGGCAAGCTGCAGCTCCGCAAGGACATCTACGGCCGCGACGCCCAGATGCTGGCGCTGCTGAAGAACGTCAAGAGCAAGAACCTCGAGGCCGTGGTGGCGCATTCGCAGCCGAACTACACGCGGCCGACCCGGCTGCCCGACGGCGTCAGCGTCGCCGGCGACTACACCGGCTCCTCGGGGGCCTCCTCCAACCCGTTCTCATTCTTCGAGAACCTGTTCGGCGGGCCGCAGCCGCGCCCGCAGCAGCCGGCTGCGCGCAATCAGCGCCGGGTCTACACCCGCTGAACAGCTTTCGCGTCTTCCGGCGCCCAAAGTTAGCGAACGATTTCAAGGGCTCGCCGCAAGGCGGGCCCTTTGTCGTTAACCCAGATTAACCATCCTCCATCTAGATTGCGGCACCGGGCTCGATTTCGCCATAGTCAGAGGGTTAGGGTTGACGATCGACTTGGGGTCACGGGCGCCGTTTCCGGATCGGTAACTTCGGTAAATGGCGCGTTCACCCTGTCACGCTGACTGGGGTTCGCGGGCAGGGTTCGTTGGTCGACCATTGGTGGGGCTGTTTTCGTGCTGGCTGCACTCTCGCGCCGTCTCAAATCACTGTCGATGCCCAGAGCCGGCTACGGCGCGGTGCTGACCTCGGTGCTGTTGCTGGCCGGTGCAGGCTCGGTCCACGACGCGTCCGCCGTCGGTGACAGCCGCACCCTGTCGTTCCACCACACCCATTCCGGCGAAAGCCTCACCGTCACCTTCAAGCGCAGCGGCCGTTACGACGAAGACGCGCTGAAGCAGCTCAATCATTTCCTGCGCGACTGGCGCTCCCAGGAAAAGACGGAGATGGACCGCCGATTGTTCGACATCCTGTGGGAGGTGTACCGGGACGTCGACGCCAAACAGCCGATCCAGATCATCTCCGCCTACCGCTCCCCCGCCACCAATGCGATGCTCCGCCGCCGCTCCTCAGGCGTGGCGCGCCACAGCCAGCATACGCTGGGGCACGCGATGGACTTCTTCATTCCCGGCGTGGCGCTGGAGCAGATCCGGTTTGCCGGACTGCGGCTGCAGCGTGGCGGCGTCGGCTTCTATCCGACCTCCGGCTCGCCGTTCGTACACCTCGATACCGGCGGAGTCCGGCACTGGCCGAGGATGACCGCCGATCAGCTCGCCCGCGTGTTCCCGGACGGCCGCACCGTGCACGTCCCGTCCAACGGCAAGCCGCTGCGGGGCTACGAGCTGGCGCTGGCCGACATCGAAAGCCGCCGCGACGGCAGCAGCGCCGCGCCGGCCAAGACCAATTTCCTCGCGTCGCTGTTCGGCGGCAAGTCGCGTGACGACGAGGATGAAGCCGCGACCGCGGCCAAGCCGTCCGGTGCCAAGCCGATGGCCGACATCAAGGTCGCCGCCGCCGACGCCGTGGCGGCCGCCGCCGGCCTGAAACCGACCGAGGCGCCCGCCACCGATCCGGTGCCGATGCCGCGCGCCAAGCCCGCCGCTGCGATCCAGCTCGCTTCCGCTGGCGATGTGGTGCTGCCGGCGCCGCGTCCGGCACAGGCCGCGAAGGCGGAAGCCAAACCGGCCGACGCCAAATCCGCCGAGCCGAAGCTGCAGACCCCGGCCGACATCATCAACGCCCGGGGCTTCTGGGACGATTTCCCGGTGGCCTCCGAGCAGGCAAAGCGGCCGCAGGTCGCCGCCATCAGCGCGCGCGAGGCGTTGGCCGCCGCCGACAAATCGGACGAGGCGGCAATGAATGCGCTGGCCTACGCGGCGCCGGTGCAGGACAACAGCTCGCAGCATCCGCGAAGCCGGCATGCGCGGGTGGTGACAGCCAGCGCGCCGATCCCGCACAGCTTCCGTTCGCAGAACTCGCGCCATGCGGCAGTGTCGGGCAAGATCGACAGCGTGATCGGCAAGTCGTCCGGTCAGGGCAAGACGGTGATCGCGACCTCGGCACGGCTCGCCGCCGCCGGCAGCCGTGACAACGACGTGTGGATTCGCGCGATGATCCTGATGCCGCGGGCGATGCGCACCGCCGCCACCGTGATCGGCGATCCCGACATGACGCTGCTGACCGGATATTTCGTCAAGCCGGAGGCCACCCTGGCAATGGGTTTTGCCGACGACCCGCAGCCGGGTCTGTATGCCGACGCCTTCAGCGGCACGGCGGTCGCGACGCTGACAACCACCTCGTTCCCGGGCGATTCATCGCGCTGAGCGCGTCTTCGGTCCAATTCGTCTTCGACTTGAAGGCCCGGGCTGGTCCCGGGCCTTGGTCTGTCGAAGGCGGTTCGCGCCGGCCGGCGGGGCAAATCCGGCGCGGTGCAGGCATTAGAGCGGCTCATCGTTTGATTGAAACGATCCGACGTTTCCGAAGGCACTGAGTCCTCATCCTGAGGAGCCCGGCGAAGCCGGGCGTCTCGAAGGATGGGGTAACGCGTTCCCTGCGTCACATGGTTCGAGACGGCGCTACGCGCCTCCTCACCATGAGGTTGTGCGTGTGGCAGGCGGTGCCGATCAACTCTGATTCTATCAAAAACAGAACTGCTCTAGGCCGGGTACCGGCCTCAGAGCATCCCGAGCGCCTGCATGTAGGTCTCGAGGATCGTCTCCTGCTCGGCGCGCTCGTTGGCGTCCTGCTTGCGCATCCGCACGATGGTGCGCAGCGCCTTGACGTCGAAGCCGTTGCCCTTGGCCTCCGCATAGACGTCACGGATGTCGTCGGAGATCGTCTTCTTCTCTTCCTCGAGACGCTCGATCCGCTCGATGATCGCCCGAAGCTGGTCCTTGGCGAAATTGGTCGCGGGATCGTCCTGGACGGCGGCAGCGGAGGTGGCCATCGTGCACTCCTGGCAGATAATGATTGGGAAAAGCGGCGGGGCGGTCGCCTCGCGCGCCGCATCTGCGCCGGACACTCTTCGCCGCGACGCCTCCCGTCAAGGGGCATCACGCCCATCCACAGCGACCCACAGCGGAAAACGCCGGCGCCGAAATTGCGCCTTGATGCGCGGTCTGACGGCGCCGCGGTCAGTGGCTGTGCGGGTGCGATTTCTTGAAGGCTTCGACCTGATCCGGCGTGGCGGCGCTCTGGTACTTCGCCTTCCAGGTCTCGTACGGCATGCCGTACACCGCCTCGCGGCTCTCGTCCCGGCTCATCGCCACGCCTTGCGCGTCTGCGGCGTCCTTCAGCCAGTTCGACAGACAATTGCGACAGAACCCGGCGAGGTTCATCAGATCGATGTTCTGGACGTCGGTGCGCTCGCGCAGATGCGTGACCAGACGACGAAACGCCGCCGCTTCCAGTTCTGTTCGGGTGCTGTCGTCCATGCGATCACCTTGTGCTGCGCCTGTGGTTCTTCCCAGATGGGGACGGGCTGAGATTTTGCCACATCTGGGGGTTACAGCCGACTCCGCCACGCGGCGGCCCCCGCTCCGGGCGGCCCGCCCGCGGCAGGGCGACCGTTGACAGGCCGGCCCTGTCACGCGAAATCATCAGCAAATTGGTATAGCTTGGCTGCATGATCATCATAGATTCCCTCCCCTTCCGGCACATCTGGGCCCGCCCCGCGGCAGCCGTGACGGCGACGCTCGCGTTGGCCGTGCTGCTGTGCGGCAGCGCCCCCGCCGCTGCCGACTTCCGGCTGTGCAACAACACCTCGAGCCGGGTGGGGATCGCACTGGGCTACAAGGACGTCGACGGCTGGACCACCGAAGGCTGGTGGAACGTGTCGTCGCGCAGCTGCGAGACGCTGCTGCGCGGAGCGCTGGTGGCGCGCTACTACTACATCTACGCGCTCGACTACGATCGCGGCGGCGAGTGGTCCGGCCAAGCCTTCATGTGCTCGCGCGACAAGGAATTCACCATCAAAGGGACCGAGAACTGCCTGGCGCGCGGCTTCGATCGCACCGGCTTCTTCGAGGTCGACACCGGCGACCAACGGGCCTGGACCGTGCAATTGACCGAAAGCAACGAACAGAACACGCAGAAGCTGCCGGGACTGCCCGGAGCGCCCGGAACCGGACTGCCGGGCATTCCCCCGACGCCTGGTCGCACCGCACCCGCCACGCCCGGCGCGCCGGGCGATGCCGGGACCAAGCCATGAGACGTCTGCGCCGGATCAAGATCCTCGCCACGCTCGGCCCCGCCTCCTCCGACAGCACCATGATCCGCAAGCTGTTCGAGGCCGGTGCCGACGTGTTCCGGATCAACATGAGCCACACCGCGCACGACAAGATGCGCGAGCTGGTGAAGACCATCCGCAACGTCGAGAGCAGCTACGGCCGCCCGATCGGCATCCTGGTCGATCTGCAGGGACCCAAACTGCGGCTGGGCTCGTTCGCGAACGGGCCGGTGCAACTCAACAACGGTGCCAGCTTCGTACTGGATTCCATCAAGGAGCCGGGCGACGCCACGCGGGTGCATCTGCCGCATCCGGAGATTCTAGCCGCCCTGAAGGTCGGCGATGCGCTGCTGCTCGACGACGGCAAGGTGCGGCTGATCTGCGAAGAGACCGCGGGCGACCGCGCGGTCACCCGCGTGGCGATCGGCGGCAAGATGAGCGATCGCAAGGGCGTCAGCCTGCCCGACACCGACCTGCCGATGTCGGCGATGACCAACAAGGACCGTGCCGACCTCGAAGCCGCCTGCGAGACCGGAATCGACTGGGTGGCGTTGAGCTTCGTGCAGCGCGCCGAAGACGTGGTCGAGGCCAAGCGACTGATCCGCGGCCGCGCCGCGGTAATGGCCAAGATCGAAAAGCCGCAGGCGATCGACCGGCTGCAGGACATTCTCGACGTGTCCGACGCACTGATGGTGGCGCGCGGCGATCTCGGCGTCGAGATGCCGCTCGAGCGGGTGCCGAGCCTGCAGAAACAGATGACCCGCATGGCGCGGCGCGCCGGCAAGCCGGTGGTGGTCGCGACCCAGATGCTGGAATCGATGATCTCCAGCCCGGTGCCGACCCGCGCCGAAGTCTCCGACGTCGCCACCGCGGTCTATGAGGGCGCCGACGCGATCATGCTGTCGGCCGAATCCGCCGCCGGCAAATATCCAATCGAAGCGGTGTCGACGATGAACCGGATCGGCGAGGAGGTGGAGCGCGACGCCACCTATCGCACCGTGGTGACGGCGCAGCGTCCCGATCCCGAAGCGACCGCCGGCGATGCCATCGCCGGCGCCGCACGGCAGATCGCCGAGACGCTCGACTTGTCGGCGATCATCTGCTGGACCTCGTCGGGCTCGACCGCACTGCGGGTGGCACGCGAGCGGCCGAAGGTGCCGGTGGTGGCGATCACGCCGAGCATCAACACCGGACGCAAGCTGTCGGCGGTGTGGGGCGTGCATTGCGTCGTGGCCGAAGACGCCAAGGATCAGGACGACATGGTCGAGCGCGCCGGCCGCATCGCCTTCCGCGACGGCTTCGCCAAGTCCGGCCAGCGCGTGATCATCGTCGCCGGCGTCCCGCTCGGCACCCCCGGCGCCACCAACATGGTCCGCATCGCCTATGTCGGACCGAGCGATACGGACGTGTGAGGGGCACGGAGAGGCAAGCCCTCCCTCGTTCAATCTCACGTTCGTCATTCCGGGGCGCGCGTAGCGCGAGCCCGGAATCCATAACCACCGAATGAGTTGTTGCGCCAATCACCCTCGCCCAGTGCATCACAGCTTGCACGGGACATATGGATTCCGGGCTCGCTCACTTCGTGAGCGCCCCGGAATGACAAAGGAGAGGCTTACGTCGGGGCTGGTCGCCTGGGTTGAGCGGAGACACAAATTATGGCGGGTCAGGCCGCCACTTCGACTCCGATGACTAGCCGCTTGCCGAGCGCACGTAACGCCTCGACCATTGCCGGCAATTTGGTCGGGTGCCGTGGATCGAGGATTCGGCGAACCTCCTTCTCGTCTTTGCCCATCCGGCGCGCCAATTCGCTTTTGTTGATACCAGCCTCCGCGAAGGCCTCCAGGACTGCCAGTTTCGCAGCGACCTCGGGGGCAACTGCGATCATGATAAGCCCCTTGGTCTTGGTCTTCGCTTTCGGCAGCGGAAGACCGCGCTGCGGATAGCTCAGAAGCGCCAGACCGAGAGCTTCCTCCGCCTGCACGCGGGCGTCAGCCATATCGTCACCCTGAGTGATCGCCTCGGGTACATCGGGAAAACTCACCACGACGACGCCGCGCCGATCTCCCGGCTCGAATTCTGCCGCGTAGGCGTAGGTTTTCATAGGCAAATCCTCATTCGGTGGCCACAGTCGGCCGATTGGTCTGCAAGACCCAGATGTTTTCGTATCTTCCTCGCGGTCTTGGGATCGATCTCACGACTCGGCAATGTCGTCAGGCGATCGCCGACGAACACCATCGCGTGACCGCCTTTGCCTTTGCGATAGTCGACGCGAAAGCGCAGCCCGCGAGCCTGGGCCTCTTCGCGCAACTCCGCGATGAACCGATCACGCTTGTCCATGCCGAGACCTCGACCGGACCAACATCGGACATTTTTGTCCGATTGTCAAAATTACGGGCAGCCGTGTCATTCCGGGGCGCGCGTAGCGCGAGCCCGGAATCCATAACCACCGAATGAGTTGTTGCGCTAATCCCCCGGCCCCTGTGCTTCACAGCTAGCACGGCGCATATGGATTCCGGGCTCGCTCACTTCGTGAGCGCCCCGGAATGACAAAGGAGAGGATGTTGCTGGCTCAGCTCACCAGCTTGGCGTCCATCGTGATCTTGGTGTTGAGCAGCTTCGACACCGGGCAGCCGGCCTTGGCCGTGGCGGCGCAGTCCTGGAAGGTGGCGTCGTCGGCGCCGGGGATCTTGGCGGTGAGGGTCAGATGCACCGCCGTGATGGCAAAGCCGTCGCCCTGCTTCTCCAGGGTGACGTCGGCCTTGGTTTCCATCTGCTCGGCGGTGAGCTTGGCTTCGCCGAGGATCAGCGACAGCGCCATGGTGAAGCAGGCAGCATGAGCCGCGCCGATCAGCTCTTCGGGATTGGAGCCTGGCTTGCCTTCGAACCGGCTGGCGAAGCCGTAGGGATAATCGGACAGCGCGCCGCTCTTGGTCGAGATCGCGCCCTTGCCGTCCTTGATGCCGCCCTGCCACTTCGCCGAACCGGATGTCGTGCTCATTGGGATCTCCCGTGCTGATGTCGATGATCGTCCGCTCGGCCCATCGGCCGGCGGCGATGCTTGCGGTGGACCTTGGATGTGGGGTGGCTCGGCCGGAATCAAAGCGCGACCGGCGCAGAAGCGCCTCAGATGTCGCGGCCTTCGACCTTCTCCGACAGCGTCTTGACGAGGTCCGGCACCTTGTCGAGATGCGGATTGAGCGCCAGCGCCCTGCGGAACGCGTCGAGCGCGCGTTTGTCGTCGCCGAGTTCCTGCATGATCATGCCGAGGCCGGCGAGCGCGCCGAAATGGCGCGGTTCGCGCGCCAGCACCTGCTCGATATTTTCGAGCGAATGCATGTAGTCGTTCTGCAGATAGTAGATCGTCGCGCGCCGGTTCCAGCCCTCGACGTAGTCCGGCTTCAGCTTGACGACGGCATCGAGCAGCTTCAGCGCGACGTCGAACTGCTTGGCATCCATCGCGACCTTGGAACGCGCCATCAGCAGCGCGGTGGTGTCGCTGGCGGTCTGGCTCCACAGCGCCCAGATCCGGCCCTCGACATGCTTGGCGCTGGCTTCATCGGGCGCAGCCTTCAGGGCCCCGAACAGGAAATCCAGCCCCTTGGTGCGGTCGGCCGGCACCCGCGGCAGCTTCTCCGGCGGCGCGGGCGGCTGATCCAGTGATTTTTCCAGCGGGTGCTTCGGCGCATCGGGAGCCTGCGCCCGCGCGAGATCGGGAGCAGTCAGCAGCAAAGCCGCGAGCGCCAGAGCGCCGCCGATGCCGTGCCGATATCGAATGCGGAAGGCCATCGCTACAGTCTAGACACGACAAAGCGCGCTGCAAAGCAGCGCGCGCGTCACAGCGGCGTGAGAACGAACAGCGAGGCCGATGCCGGCCCGGCCGATCAGCCCTGGCGGGCCTTGAAACGGCGCTGGGTCTTGTTGATGACGTAGAGCCGGCCCTTGCGGCGCACCAGGCGGTTTTCGCGGTGGCGGGTGAGCAGCGACTTCAGCGAGTTACGGACCTTCATGGGTCTATCCTGACTGTTTGAAAGGCCGTGACAACTGGCCGGAATGCAACAGAAAAACGGCCCGATGGCGGGAGGCCCGCCCGGGACGGTGTCTATCTATCCAGCGACTCCCGGCCTGTCAATCGATCCTGCCCCGGAACCGGTCCGTGACTTGCGGAAAACCCCGGACCAAGGGGGTCGCAAGCCGGCGCAGGGCAGAAATCCTGTGCGCCGAGCCGCTTCACAGTTCCGCAAAATAATTATAGACCATAATCAATTCGCCGCCGCCAAGAAGGCGAGCAAACGCCCGAAGGAAACGCCCGATGCTGAATCCCGACGATCTCGTCGCCATCGACATCCACACCCACGCCGAGGAGCCCTGCGGCTGCCACGCCGACGACGGCTACGACGATTTCCAGGCGCGGATGGCCGAGTATTTCGGCTCGCCCAACAAGCATCCGCCGACCGTGCCGGAGACCGCCGCGTATTATCGCGCCAAGAAGATCGCCGCGGTGATTTTCCCGGTCGACGCCGAGCGCGAGACCGGCTTCCGCCGCTACAACAACGACGAGATGATCGAAATCACGCGGCAGAACTCCGACGTGCTGATTCCGTTCGCCTCGATCGATCCGCACAAGGGCAAGCTCGGCGTGCGCGAGGCGCGGCGCCTGATCGCCGACTACGGCATCAAGGGCTTCAAATTCCACCCGACGATGCAGGGCTTCTATCCGAACGACCGGCTCGCCTATCCGCTGTACGAGGCGATCCAGGAAGGAGGCGCGATCGCTCTGTTTCACACCGGCCAGACCGGCGTCGGCTCCGGCATGCCGGGCGGCATGGGCATGCGGCTGAAATACTCCAACCCGATGTACATGGACGACGTCGCGGCCGACTTCCCGGACATGAAGATCATCCTGGCGCACCCGTCCTTCCCCTGGCAGGAAGAGGCGCTGTCGGTCGCCACCCACAAGCCCAACGTCTATATCGACCTGTCGGGCTGGTCGCCGAAGTACTTCCCGCCGATCCTGGTGCGCTACATCAACACCATCCTGCAGGACAAGATGCTGTTCGGCTCGGATTGGCCGGTGATCACCCCGGACCGCTGGCTGTCGGATTTCGCCAAGCTCGAGATCCGCGACGAGGTCCGGCCGAAAGTGCTGAAGCACAACGCCCGCAAGCTGCTGGGGATCTAAGCTGGTCACCTCTCCCCGCGCGCGGGGAGAGGTCGGCAGGCATCGTCAGATGCATGCCGGGTGAGGGGGCGCTTCCCCGCAGCCGAGCCGCAGCGCCCCGCGTCGCCCCTCACCCCAACCCTCTCCCCGCAAGGGCGGGGCGAGGGAGCCCGCCGCAATTCTTGCACCGCTTAGCGAAGCAACCGCGCCCGCGCTTCTCATCGCGCGGCCACTGAGATAGCGTCGCCGTACCAACGAAATTGGCAGCAAAGACTGAGACCCACCCCATGACCATCAAGGCCGTCGTGTTCGATGCCTACGGCACGCTGTACGACATCCAGTCGGTGGCGGCGGTGACCGAGACGGAGTTTCCGGGCTACGGCGAGGTGATCACTCAGCTCTGGCGGATCAAGCAGCTCGAATACACCTGGCTGCGCTCGCAGATGGGGACCTACGAGGACTTCGCCGTCGTCACCCGGGATTCGCTCGCCTACACGCTCGACTGTCTCGGCATCGAGGCCGGTGGCGGCGCATTCGAGCGGATCTTCGCCAAATATCTCGACCTCGCGCTGTATCCCGAAGCGCTGGCGGCGCTCGATGCGCTCGCGCCCTGCAAGCGCGCGATCCTGTCCAACGGAAGCCCGGAGATGCTCGGCGCCCTCACCCGCAACACCGGGCTCGACCGCGTGCTCGACGACGTGATCAGCGTCGATGCCGCCAAGGTCTTCAAACCGCATCCGCGCGCCTATGCGCTCGCCGAAGCCCGGCTCGGCGTGCCGCCGCGCGAAATGCTGTTCGTCTCGTCGAACCCATGGGACGTCGCCGGCGCCAAGGCGTTCGGCTTCACCGTCGCCTGGATCGAGCGCGTCAGCCGCGAGGCGATGGCGCGCGAACTGCGGCGCCCCGGGCCGCTGCCGCCGCAGACGCTGTTCAAGGCGCTGCGCACCCAGATGGACGTGCTCGGCTTCGAGCCCGACCACCGCATCGGCTCACTGGCGGCGCTGGCGGAGATCGTCGCGAGCCGCTGAGTTTGCACCGCCGCAGGCTTTGCGGCATATCGGCTGCTCGGTTGCCGGCACGAAGCGCCGGCCTCGAGGAGCCGCATGAGTCTGGAATCCGTCCGCACCTGGTTCGCCCACCACGCCCCCGACATCGCCGTCGAGGAATCGGCGATGAGTTCGGCGACCGTGCCGCTCGCCGCCGAAGCGTACGGCGTGCCGCCGGCGCAGATCGCCAAGACGCTGTCGTTGCGCGTCGGCGAGCGCGTGGTGCTGATCGTCACCAGCGGCACGATGCGGCTCGACAACAAGAAGGCGAAGGCGCTGCTCGGCGGCAAGCCGAAGATGCTCGGCGTCCACGAAGTCGCCGATCTCACCGGCCATGAAGTCGGCGGCGTCTGTCCGTTCGGCCTGAAGGAACCGCTGCCGATCTATTGCGACGTGTCGCTGCAGGCGTTCGACGTCGTGGTGCCGGCAGCCGGCTCGACCCACAGCGCGGTGCGGATCGCGCCGCAGCGGATGGCCGAGCTGGTCGGCGCCGAATGGGTCGACGTCTGCGAGGTGCGCGACTGATCGCGATGCTGCTGCGACCGGCAGCAGCGCAGATCAAGACGCGGTGCCAGGCCGTGACGCTGCCGGTCCGCGACGTGCCGTTTCGGCTCCCTCAAAAATGCACTGCGCCGACGGGCTTGACATCGAGCGCCTCGCGCTGGACCCTGTCGCCAACGAAAACAGGATCGCAGCACGCAACAGACGGGAAAACCCGCGGGCGATGCGATCCATCCGGGGGGACACATGCTGGGCAAACTGCTCGGTTACGCGTCGGCGTTGCTGGCTTGGATCGGCGGCGTCGCGCTGGTGCTGATGATGCTGCACATCGCAGCCGACGTCGTCGCCCGCTATGTCTTCAATGCGCCGCTGCACGGGACGGTTGAGATCGTCTCCGCCTACTACATGGTCGCCGTGGTGTTCCTGCCGCTGGCGATGATCGAGCGCGCCAACGGCCACATCGTCGTCGAACTCGCCACCCAGCATTTCCCGCGGCGGATCCAGGACGCGCTGATCGGCGTGGTGGCGCTGCTGTCGGCGGCGTATTTCGGCGCCTTCGCCTGGCAGACCGGCGGTGACGCCATCAAGAAATACGAGATCGGCGAACAGGCCCTCGGCACCGTCGCGGTGACGGTGTGGCCGACGCGATTCTTCCTGCCGATCGGCTGCGGCATGATCGCGCTGGTGCTGGTCTACAAGGCGGTCCGACTGTTCAGAGGCGACCGCAAGGTGCTGCAACCTCACGTCGCGCGCGAAGCGATCGAATAAAAAAAAGCCGAGCGCAGGGGGAGGCGCCGACGATGGATGATCTGACGCTGAGCGGGGTCGTGCTCGGCCTGCTGATCGTGGCGATGCTGCTGCGGGTGCCGGTCGGCGTCGCACTGGGCGGACTGTCGTTCGCCGGCATCTGGGCGATGCTCGGCCCGCGCGTGGCGTGGGGCACGCTGACGTCGATGCCGTACGATTTCATCTCGCACTGGACGCTGAGTTCGGTGCCGATGTTCCTGCTGATGGGCTACATCTGCTTCCACTCGCAGCTCACCGACGGCCTGTTCCGGGTGGCCCGCGCCTGGCTGTCGTGGATGCCGGGCGGCCTCGCGGTGGCCTCGGTCGGCGCCGCCGCCGGGTTTTCGGCGGTCACCGGGTCGTCGCTGGCCTGCGCCGCCGCGATGGGCCGGATCGCGATCCCCGAGATGCTGCGCAGCAAGTATCATCCCGGCCTCGCCGCCGGCACTGTCGCGGTCGCCGGCACCATCGGCTCGATGATCCCGCCCAGCATCCTGCTGCTGGTCTACGGCATCTACGCCGAGCTGCCGATCAGCAAGCTGTTCATCGCCGGCGTGGTGCCGGGGCTGCTCACCGCCGTGCTGTACGCCGCGATGATCGTCACCCGCGTCAAGCTGAACCCGTCGCTGGCGCCGCGGATCACCGAGCGCGTCACCTGGGCCGACCGCTTCGGCGCGTTCCGCGGCACCTGGCCGGTGCTGGTGCTGATCTTCGGCGTGTTCGGCGGGCTGTTCGGCGGCGTGTTCACCCCGACCGAAGCCGGCGGCATCGGCGCGCTGCTGGCGTTCGTGATCGGCTTCGCGCAGCGCACTTTGACCTGGGACAAGATCAAGCTCGCCATCACCGAGACGCTGGTGACCACCGGCTCGATCTTCATCATCGCCATCGGAGCGCTGCTGCTGACCCGGTTCCTGGCGCTGTCCGGCTTCACCGACTTCATCTCCAGCATCGTGATCGAGGGCCAGATCTCGCCGCTGATGCTGGTGCTCGGCACCATGGCGGTGCTGCTGTTCCTCGGCTGCTTTCTCGACCCGATCGGCATCATGCTGCTGACGCTGCCGGTGTTCCTGCCGGCGGTCGAGAAGCTGCATGTCGACCTGATCTGGTACGGCATCCTGCTGACCAAGCTGCTGGAGATAGGGCTGATCACGCCGCCGGTCGGGCTCAATGTCTTCGTCATTAAAGGCATCGTCGGCGACACGATTCCGATCGAGACGATCTTCCGCGGGATTCTCTGGTTCCTGGTCGCCGACCTGATCTGCGTCGCGCTGCTGGTCGCGTTCCCGCAGATCGCCACCTACCTGACCACGCTGGTCAACTGATCGGAGCAACTCGAGGACACACCGAGGACGGCGAAAAGCCGCATACCAAGCACAGGGAGAAACGACATGAAGGCAAAATGGATGGCCGCGACCGCACTGGCGTTCGCGCTCGCACTCGGCGCCTCGGGCAGCGCCTCGGCGACGACGCTGAAGGCGGTGCATTATCTGTCGCCGAAGCACCCGGTCGGTCTCGGCTACGAGACCTTCGCCGAAGAGGTGAAGAAGAACACCAACGGCGAAGTCACCGTCCGGATCTTCCCGGCCGAATCGCTGCTCGGCGCCAAGGCGATCTCCGACGGCATCCGCGACCAGGTCGCCGACGTCGGCTTCGCCACCATGAGCTACACCCCGTCGTATTATCCCTACGGCGTGATGCTCAACGATCTGGCGATGGTCGGCGAGAACGACATGGCGGCCGCGATGGCGATCACCGAGCTGTTCAACCTGCATTGCCAGCCGTGTCTCGCCGAATACACCAAGCAGAACCAACTGTTCGGCAGCGGCATGAGCACCGCGCCCTATGTGCTGATCGCCAAGGGCGACATCAATTCGCTGGAGAAGATCAAGGGCAAGAAGCTGCGCGCCGGCGGCGCGCTGTGGGACCGCTTCGCCAAATCGGTCGGCGCCACCGGCGTCAACGTGCCGTCGTCCGAAATGTACGAGACGCTGTCGCGCGGCATCATCGACGCCGCGGTCTATGCGGTCGGCGGGCTCAAGACCCACGGCCTCGCCGATACAGCGGGCCAAGTGGTGTTGCTCAATCTCGGCTCATTCCGCTCCGGCAATCTGTATTCGATCAACCTCGACACCTGGTCGAAGATGACGACGCCGCAGCGCGCCGGCATCCTCAAGGCGATCCCGGTGGCGGTGGTCAAGACCGTCAACGAATATCACGCTGGCGACAAGGCCGCGCTCGAACTCGCCAAGGAGAAGAAGGTGCCGGTAGTGCAGCCGGATCCGGGACTGCTCGCCGCGCGCAAGGACTTCGTCGAAAAGGATCTGCCCGGCATCGTCGAGGCCGCCAAGAAGAAGGGCATCGAGAATGCCCAGGAATTCGTCGACAAATACAAGGAGCTGCTGGCGAAATACGAAAAGCTGATCGGCCCGATCGAGAACGATCCGAAGAAGCTCAGCGACATGTTCTACAACGAGGTCTACGCCAAGCTCGACCCGGCGACCTTCGGGGTGAAGAAGTAACGCAGAACGGCTTGCTGCGCTGACCTATGCGAAAGGGCGGCCTTTGCGAAGGCCGCCCTTGCTGCATCTGGGCCAGGAACGCGCGGTTCGCTCACCAGCGGCGCCAGCCGTGATGCCGCCAGTACGGACGCGGGCCGTAGAAGCGGGGCCCATAATAGCGCGGACCATAGAACCGCGGGCCGTAGTAGCCGTAGGCTCCGTAGTAGTTCGGCCGCCACCAGCACCGACCCCATTCGTTGCAGACGTAGCGCACCTGATCGACGTTCGCGGATGGGCTGCCGGCGGCCTGGGCGGCCCCGGGAAGACCGTTCGGCATCGCCGCGGAAGCGACACCCGGCGCGAGCGCGACGGCGCTCAAGGCGGCAGCGGCGGCAACGGCAAGTTTCAGCTTCATCGAACAACCTCCTTCGGATCGGGAACCATCAAACCGGCCCGAGCCTATGAAGTTGCAGCTGAACAACCGCTGACGAGCGAATTCATCTAGATGAATTCGCGTTAAGGTGTATGGCCAAACTCGGATCGCCGCAGCCGCCTCACGCGGCCTTGCGCGACTCGGCACCATCGCGGTGCAGCGTGCGCAGGAAGTCGCGCACCGCATCGCCGAGCGAGCGGGCTTGCTGCGCCAATGTGCCGGATGCCGACAGCGTCACCTCGGCGTGCTGTTCGGTCTCGCTGATGTTGCTGCCGACACTTTGGATATTCCCCGAGATGTCGCGAATGCCGGCGAACGCCTCTTCGATGTTGCGGGCGACCTCGCCGGTCGCCGCGGTCTGCGCCTCGACCGCAAGTGCCACCTGATGGGTGATGTCGTCGACTTCGCCGATCGAGCGGCCGATCCCGGAGATCGCGTCGACCGCGGCGCGGGTGGTGTCCTGCACCTCGGCGATGCTGCGCGAGATGTCGCGGGTGGCGTTGGCGGTCTGCTCAGCGAGCGACTTCACCTCCTGCGCCACCACCGAGAAGCCGCGACCGGCCTCTCCGGCGCGTGCCGCCTCGATCGTGGCGTTGAGCGCCAGGAGATTGGTCTGGGAGGCGATCTCTTCGATCAACTGCACGATCGCGCCGATCCGTTCGGTCGCGGTCGACAGGCTGCCGACGGTGTCGCGGGCATGGTCGGACGCAGCGACCGCCGCCTGCGCGATCGTCGCCGAGCGGTTGACGCTGCTGAGGATCTCGTTGGCAGAGGCGGTCAGTTCGGCTGTTGCCGCCGCCACCGTCTCCATGTTGGTCGACGCCTGTTCGCTGGCGGCAGATACCGCCAAGGTGCGGTCGCGCGTCGCGATCACGCCGCGGTTGAGGCTGGTAGCTGTCACGCCCATGTTGCTGGAGGCGGCGCCGACCGCGTCGATCACCGTGCCGATCGCGGTCTCGAATTCGGCGGTGTTGGCGTTGAACGCCGCCACCCGCGTCTCGATCGCCTGCATTGCTTCATTGATGGTGCGGCTCGCGATCAGCAGCGACCCGCGCAGCCCCTGCGGCAAAATGTGGCGATAGTATTTGTCGTCGCGGATCGCCGCCATCGCGGCGCTGGACTCGCGCACGAAAGCGTCGCAGCGGTCGATCATGTCGTTGAAGCGGCTCTGCAGCTCGAGCAGGCGCCCGCCGTCGCGATATCCGATCAGCCGGGCCTCGAAGTCGCCGTCGGCGATCCGGCCGCAAACCTGGTCGATCTGCGAGAGCATCCGATTCAGCCGCAGCAGCATCGCGGCAGCGCCGGCGGCGCCGAGCAGCGCGAGGCCGAGGCCGGCCTGCTGCAGCAGCGGCACGCCGAGCGCCAGCCCCGCAACCGCGGCGAACGTCCCGGCGACGACGACGCCGAGGCAAATCCCGGCCTTAGAGAGAGAAGACGAGCTGGTCATAGGAAATGTTCTTCGATTTGACGAAATCGATCATGTGCCGATAGCCGGCGGCCAGCGCGTCCTTGCCGTTGCGGTGCCGCGCTTCCTGCGCCAGCAACTCGGCGTAGACCGGCTCCAGCGCAGCGACGATCCGGCGCTCCGGCACGCGGCGATTGGAGTGATAGCCGACCACCGTGCCGGCGGCGTCGAACGACGGGGTGACGTGCGCGAACACCCAATAGTGATCGCCGTACTTGGTCATGTTCTTGACGTAGGCAAAGATCTCGCGGCCTTCGGCGAGCGTGTCCCACAGCAGCTTGAACACGCAGCGCGGCATGTCAGGATGCCGCACGATCGAGTGCGGCTGGCCGAGCAGTTCGGCTTCGCTGTATCCGCAGATGTCGGTGAACACGCGGTTGGCGTAGGTGATCCGCCCTTTGAGGTCGGTCTTGGACACGATGATATCGTCGGCGTCGAAGAACACTTCAACGCCAGTGGGCTTGACGGAAGAGATCACGGCGAATTCCGATTCGGCGACTGGAAACGTGTTGCGCGGACGCTGATCGACGCCCCGGTCCGGCTACGCAAAGCTACGAGGCAGGTCTTAACAGTTAGTTCGCCCAAGTAACGACCGAACCGTCCGGCGCCGGCAACGGATAGCGAGGCGCTACGATCGACCGATCGATCAATCGTCGCACTACCAACTCGAGTTGTAGTGCTTTTCCTGACAAGGCCGCGACATCTGTCCAGGCTTTACCGCTTGTCGTTCTGGCGGCGCCCGACGCCTGCGATCAGAAGAAATGCGACGACCAGGCTGGCGAGGTTCAACGCCCACTCGCGCACCGATGCACCGGACAATCCGATGCCGCTCACCATCGTCACGCTGACAACGGCGGCGACCGCGACCGCTACCACACCGGCCCCGGCGAGGCGTCCGGCGTTCTTGCGCGACAGCTTCGGCATCGGCCATTTCGGCATCTGTGGACGTCCTCATTCGAGGGCTCGGGCTCGGTTCGCCACCGAGGCGGCCGGCACCGCCGGGCAAAGGGAACCGGCCGCACTCCCCAACGCGCGCCATCCGGCCCGGTTCCAAAACCGAAACCGATCCTGTCGCCACCGAGAGCTGCGCGAGCCCCCGCCCAACCGATTCTTAACATCCGGTTGCTAGATCATGCCGATGCCGGATACGGCGGTTTCGGGGAAGCGCTTTGGCTGTCATGGATTCTCCACCAGCAACGCCTTTGGCAGCGCTGAAGGCCCGCCTCGCCGCGCTGTTCGGCGGCTCGAACGAAGCTTCGCTCACCAACCGGCTCGCCGGCACCATCTTTCTGATCCGCGTGGTCAGCGCGGGGTTGGCTTACGGCGCCCAGATCCTGCTGGCGCGATGGATGGGGGCGTCTGACTACGGCATCTACGTCTATGTCTGGACCTGGGTGCTGCTGCTTGGCTCGATGCTGGATTTCGGCATCTCCGCCTCGGCGCAGAAGATCATCCCGGAATACCGCGCGCGCGGCGAGCTCGACCGGCTGCGGGGCTTTCTGTCCGGCAGCCGCTGGGGCACGCTGGCAGCTTCCAGCTTGGTGTCGCTCCTGCTGGCCGCGGTGGTGTGGGCACTATCGCCGCTGGTCGGCGATGCGACCGTGGTGCCGCTGTATCTCGGCTGTCTGACGCTGCCCGCCTTCGTGGTCGCCAACACCCAGGACGGCATCGCCCGTTCGCACGACTGGATGCGGCTCGGCCTGATGCCGCAATTCATCATCCGGCAGGCGCTGATCATCGGCTTCACCGCCGGATTGTTCGTGCTCGGCTTCGATCTCGGCGCGGTCGCAGCGATGGCGGCGAGCTGCGCGGCGGTGTGGATCGCGATGCTCGGGCAGATGATCGCGCTCAATCGCCGACTCGCCGGTCATGTCCCGGCCGGTCCCCGCGCCTACGACATCCGCGGCTGGCTCGCGACTTCGCTGCCGATCCTGCTGGTCGAGAGCTTCTATCTGCTGTTGTCCTACACCGACGTGCTGGTGCTGCAGCAGTTCAGCACGCCTGAAGAGGTCGGCATCTACTATGCGGTGGTCAAAACGCTGGCGCTGGTGTCGTTCATTCACTACGCGATGTCGGCGAGCACCGCCCACCGCTTCACCGAATACAGCGTCGCCGGCGACAATGTGCGGCTCGCCGCCTATGTCCGTCACGCGATCGTGTGGACGTTCTGGCCGTCGCTGGCGGCGACCCTGGCGCTGCTGGCGCTCGGCAAGCCGCTGCTGTGGCTGTTCGGCCCGCAGTTCACCGCCGGCTACGGCATCATGTTCGTCGCCGCGATCGGCCTGATGGTCCGCGCCGCGATCGGCCCGGTCGAGCGGTTGCTCAACATGCTCGGCCACCAGCACGTCTGCGCGCTGGCCTATGCGCTGGCGTTCGCGGTCAATCTGGCGCTGTGCCTGATCCTGGTGCCCCGCTTCGGCGGCTACGGCGCTGCCGCCGCCACCTCCGCGGCGCTCACTTTCGAAACCGTGCTGCTGTTCTGGATCGTCCGCAAACGCCTCGGCCTGCACGTGCTGGCGTTTGGCGCGAAGGCGCGCTGAAGACAGTCTGAGCCGTTTCCGCCGCCCCGGAGGGGCGACAGATTGACATTTGTCTATACAAATGCCTATTTTAGATAGAGGCAGCCGATGGAAGTTGCCGGCTTTGATTGGGACCTCGGCAATCGCGCCAAGTGCGCCAGACATGGCGTGACCGTTGCAGAGATCGAAGGCCTATTCCGCGGGCCGATCAGCGTGTTTCCCGATCCGGCGCATTCCTCATCCGAGGAGCGCTTCAAGGCCATCGGCCGGACCGAAACGGGACGGATGGTGTTTGTGGTGTTCACGCTCAGGAGCCGTTCCGATCGAACACTCATTCGCCCGATCAGCGCCCGCTATATGCACGCCAAGGAAATCGCCGCCTATGAAGAAGAAGTTGCCAAAGCTGGAAAGTGACGCCCAAGCGGAAGCCTTCGTCGCGAAGGCCGACCTCGGTGATTACGACCTGTCGGGCATGGTCACCATGCAGTTCGAGATGAAACCGAAAGACAAGTCGGTCAACCTCAGGCTGCCGGAACAACTGCTCTCCGCGGTGCGCCAGCAGGCGAAGGCCGCGGGTGTCCCCTATCAGCGCTACATCCGGATGGCTCTGGAGCAAGCGGTGCAAAAGCAAGCGAAGAGATAGTCGCAAGCATCGGCGGCGCTGACCTTCGAGACCCTGCTGCTGTCCCGGATCGTCCGCAACCGCCTCGGCCCGCACGTGCTGGCGTTCGGGAAGACGGGGTGAGCGAGACTTATTTCATCACACTCACGTCGTCGCCCGGCTTGACCGGGCGACCAAGTATCCCAGAGACGAAATGCTCTGCAATACTGGTTCCTCCGCTTTCGCGGAGGATGACGTCGGTGGTGGGGCGGACGCTTACGACCCGCACAGGCACTGAAGCTGCTGGTGCGGCTTACGCCGCAGTCCAGCCGCCGTCCATCGACAGGTTGGCGCCGGTGATCTGGCTGGCGTCGTCGCCGCAGAGATAGACCGCGAGGGCGGCGACCTGCTCTGGCGTGACGAACTGTTTGGTCGGCTGGGCGGCCAGCAGGACGTCGTTGATCACCTGCTCCTTGGTCAGACCGCGCGCCTTCATGGTGTCGGGGATCTGCTTCTCGACCAGCGGCGTCCAAACGTAGCCGGGCGAGATGCAGTTGCAGGTGATCTTGTGGGTGGCGAGCTCCAGCGCCACGGTCTTGGTCAGGCCGGCGATGCCGTGCTTGGCAGCCACATAGGCCGACTTGAACGGCGACGCGACCAGCGAATGCGCCGAGGCGGTGTTGATGATGCGACCCCAGCCGCGCTTCTTCATCCCCGGCACCGCGGCGCGGATGCCGTGGAACGCCGACGACAGGTTGATGCCGATGATCGCGTCCCACTTCTCGATCGGGAAGTCTTCGACCGGCGAGACGAACTGGATGCCGGCGTTGTTGACCAGAATGTCGACCGAGCCGAAGGTGGTCTCGCCGAGCTTGATCATCTCGGCGATCTCGGCCGGCTTCAGCATGTCGGCCGGCGAGTACACCGCCTTGACGGCGAAGTCGCTCTCGATCGCCTTGCGCTCCTTCTCGATCGCGTCAGCTTCGCCCATGCCGTTGATCACGACGTTGGCGCCGGCCTTGGCGAAGGCGCGCGCGTAGCTGAGCCCGATGCCCGAGGTCGAGCCGGTCACGACCGCGGTCTTGCCTGTCAGATTCGTCATTATCCGCTCCTGTTCGCGAAGTTGAGAAAGCGGCGCAGTACAGGCCGCTTATTCGAAAGCATCCCGGGTGAGGTCCCAGGTCACCATGGTTTCGCCGTCCTGCGGCGCCCGCTGCCAGCTCTGGTCGCGCATCGAGACGTAGACGTCCTGCTCGCCGGCCTTCCAGTGCTCGGCCATATTCAGCCGGGAGAAATCGTAGTCCTTCGACGACGCTTCGTAATCCCGTTTACGATAGATCAGATGCACCACCGTGACGGTGTTCTCCTTGGCCGCCTGATGCAGGATCGTGTAGGCGGGATCGTCGCGCAGTTCCGCGGGCAGCCGCTCGATCAGGTCGCGCAACGCCTTGCGGGTATTGTGGATCATCTTGTTCTTGTCGGTATTCAGCCTGGTCCGGCTGGAATAGCGGATGTCCTTCTCGCGCTCGGCGGCCTCCAGCAGCGTCTCCGGCAACCGGCCGCGGGCGCTGAACAGATCGACCTGGAAGATCAAGAGATCGTCCCGCTGCTCGCAGTCGAGCACGTAGTCGAGCGGGGTGTTGGAGGCGACGCCGCCGTCCCAATAATGCTCACCGTCGATTTCGATCGCCGGAAAGCCCGGCGGCAGCGCGGCCGACGCCATGATGTGCTCGGGGCCGATGGTCTGCTTGGTGGTGTCGAAATACACGAAGTTGCCGGTGGCGATGTTGACCGCACCGACGCTGAGACGAATGCCGTTGGTGTTGAGGCGGTCGAAGTCGACCAGCCGCTCCAGCGTCGAACGCAGCGGCGTGGTGTCGTAATAGCTGAGATTGCTCGGCTTGCCCGAAGGCAAGAGGTGCGTCGGCGGAAACCGCGGCGTGAAGAAGCCCGGCACCCCGAAGGTCGCAATCACCGCCGCCGATGTCTCGTTGAACAGCGAATGCACGTGATCGTCGTGCAGCAGCGGCTGCCACGGCACCGGCGACGACGCCATCTCCCAGAACTGCTTCAGCTTGTCGACGCGCTGCTCGCGCGGATTGCCGGCGATGATCGCGGCGTTGATGGCACCGATCGAAATGCCGGCGAGCCATTGCGGCTCGAAATCGTGATGGCACAGCGCCTGATAGGCACCGGCCTGATACGCGCCGAGCGCGCCGCCGCCTTGCAGCACCAGCACGCGGCGTGCGTCGCAGGGCCTGGCAGCCTTCCTGTGCGGGGTCGGGTCCATCAGGTCGATCACACCTCGAGCAATGACGTCGGATACTTGGCGGTGCGGGGCACCAGCGTCAATTGCGCCAACGGCTGAGCGCGATCACGCCCGGTTTATCGCGGCGTATCGGTGGAGGCGAGAATCATGGTCCAGAACACCTTGTATTTGGTGCCCGGCGCATAGCTGGCGGCGATGCCGATCCGGTCGACGCCGGCCTTCAGCATGTTGGCACGGTGCGGCGGCGAATCCCGCCAGCCCGAAAACGCTTCGGCCAGCGTGTGATAGCCGGCCGAGACGTTCTCGACCGCGACCACCGCCGGATAGCCGGAGGCGTTCAGCCGCTGCGCCAGAGGCGCCTTGACGTCGTGGTCGAGCTTGTTGCGCCTCGCCATGGTCGAGGACTGGTCCTCGGCGAGCTTGGTCAGCGCCGGATCGACCGTCACCGGGCCGAGGCCGTTGTTCTGGCGATATTGCGAGATCATGATGGCCGCCGCCGCGACGTCGACCCGGGCGCCTTCGCGCGCCATGCTCTGATACATCGACGGCGTCTCGACCGACGGTGCGACATCGCCGGCACAGCCCGCCAGCACCAACAGGCCGAGAACGGCCATCACCCCGCGAAACATTGTCCAGCTTCCCCATTCGCGCGCGAACCGCCGGCCCCGTCACCGGCTCACGGCGCGCCGGGCAGTTGTTGCACGTCAACAGTGGCTGAAAGGTGAAGATGACGCGCCCGCGCTTGCGGCCGAGGGGACCTGCAATTCGCGCGAAGGAAACAGGTCATGACGACCGGAGGGGCGCAGGGCACCAAAACGGCAACGGCCCGGACTTGCGTCCGGGCCGCGAGCAGTCGCCGTGGAGGTTCAGGCGGCGGCCGCCGACTTCGAGGTGGGGACCGACGAAATCGTCTTCAGAACCTGGGACGCGATCTGGTAGGGGTCGCCCTGCGAATTCGGGCGGCGGTCTTCCAGATAGCCCTTGTAGCCGTTGTTGACGAAGGAGTGCGGCACGCGGATCGACGCGCCGCGGTCAGCGATGCCGTAGGAGAACTTGTTCCACGGCGCGGTCTCGTGCTTGCCGGTCAGCCGCATGTGGTTGTCGGGGCCGTACACCGCGATGTGGTCGTCGAGATTGGCCTCGAACGCCTTCATCATCGCTTCGAAATACTCCTTGCCGCCGACTTCACGCATGTAGGCGGTGGAGAAGTTGCAGTGCATGCCCGAGCCGTTCCAGTCGGTGTCGCCGAGCGGCTTGCAATGGAACTCGATGTCGATGCCGTATTTCTCGGTGAGACGCAGCATCAGGTAGCGCGCCATCCACATCTGGTCGGCGGCGGTCCGCGATCCCTTGCCGAACACCTGGAATTCCCACTGGCCCTTCGCCACCTCGGCGTTGATGCCTTCGTGGTTGATGCCGGCGGCGAGGCAGAGGTCGAGATGCTCTTCGACGATCTGGCGGGCGATGTCACCGACATGCTTGTAGCCGACGCCGGTGTAATACGGGCCCTGCGGCGCCGGATAGCCGGAATCGGGGAAACCGAGCGGACGGCCGTTTTTGTAGAAGAAGTATTCCTGCTCGAAGCCGAACCAGGCGCCTTCGTCGTCCAGGATGGTGGCGCGGGTGTTGGTCGGATGCGGAGTGACGCCGTCCGGCATCATCACTTCGCACAGAACCAGAATGCCGTTCTTGCGCGCGGCGTCCGGGTACATCGCGACCGGCTTCAGCACGCAGTCCGAGCTGTGGCCTTCGGCCTGCAACGTCGACGAGCCGTCGAATCCCCACAGCGGAAGCTGCTCCAGCGTCGGGTAGATTTCGAATTCCTTGATGGTCGTCTTGCCGCGCAGGTTCGGCGTCGGCTTGTAGCCGTCGAGCCAGATGTACTCGAGCTTGTACTTGGTCATGCGGTCCTCTCGTTGGAGATGCCATCGGCGTTCGGCCGCTGGCGGACGCGGAACCGCTCCCGGCGGCCGTCGGTCCGGCGATCATGAAGCATTTAATATGCCAGATTGGGCCAAATCGCCGCAGGCAAGACCGCGTCGACGGCACCACACCCGATGTCGAGAGCACAGGGCGGTCACGCCGCCCCGCGGCACGCAAAACCGTCGACGGCTCCGTATTTTTCCGCATCCGCCGTCGCGAACAAAATTAACCGGTCAGGCGCACGATTCTCGTGACTCGCAACCAAGCCATGACGGCCGCGTTGCACCAAAGACTGCCGAGTTCGCCAGCAGATGGGCGAATGCGCAAAGAATCGCCACTGGCTGGTTCGTTGTTGATCATTCTGCCCGAACGCGAAGCAATCGCGTATCATCCGTTGCGACGCGCGATCGAACGCACGTCGAGCCAGCCTATCGACCTGAAGGAGAGAAAGGAGAGATCGCGTGAGCAGCCTGAATCAGACCTCCGCCAAGATCTACCAGTTCCCGGTCGGTGGCCGGGATGGAGCCAACCGCGCGGCGCTGCCGAGCGGCGAGGCCGCGTCGAATCCGGCCAACATCCTGACCTGCTCGAGCTGGTATCACGAAGTCGCGATGCTCGAAGAGCAAGCTACCAAGCGGCCATGACGCCGCGACCCGCGCGGCGACGCCGCCGCGATCTTCGCAGCCAGTGACGAAGGGCCGGCGTACGCGTGCGGCCCTTTTTGCTGCGCGCTGCCTGTGAGGCGCGTCAGACGCCGAAGATCGACCAGCCCATCCGCTTGGTGAGGGCTTCCAGTGCGACCCGGCCGAGATGGGAATTGCCGGCGGCATCGAGCCCGGGCGCCCACACCGCGATCGAAGCGTTGCCCGGCGCCACCGCCAGCACCCCGCCGCCAACGCCGCTCTTGCCCGGCAGGCCGACCCGGTAGGCGAACTCGCCAGAGCCGTCGTAATGGCCGCAGGTCAGCATCAGCGCGTTGATGCGTCGGGCGCGCTCGCTCGACACCACATTGTGGCCGGTCGACGGGTTCTGCCCGTTGTGCGCCAGGAATCGCCCGGCCATCGCCAGCTGCCGGCAGCTCATCGCGATCGCGCAGTGATGGAAATAGACGCCGAGCGTGTATTCGACCGGATTGTCCAGCACACCGAACGACTTCATGTAGTTGGCGAGCGCGGCATTGCGAAAGCCGGTGCGCTGCTCGGACTTCGCGACCGCGTCGTCGATCACAATCGAGGAATCGCCGGCGAGGAACTGCAGGAAGCGCAGGATTTCGCCCAGCGCCTCGCGCGGTTGGTGGCCTGACAGGATCAGATCGGTGACCGCGATGGCGCCGGCGTTGATGAACGGATTGCGCGGAATGCCGCGCTCGTGCTCGAGCTGCACGATCGAATTGAACGCCGAGCCCGACGGCTCACGGCCGACGCGCCGCCACAGCCGGTCGCCGGCCTTGCCGAGCGCCAGCGTCAGCGTGAACACTTTCGAAATGCTCTGAATCGAGAACGGCACGTCGGCATCGCCGGCGGCGGCGACGTGGCCGGCGGCGTCGATCACCACCAGCCCGAAGCGCCGCGGATCGACCCGCGCCAGCTCGGGGATGTAGCTCGCGACCGCGCCGCGGTCCGCCCGCTGCGCCATCTCGTCGGCGATTTCGGCAACGACACGGTCGAGAAGCTGATTGCTCATGGCGGCGGAGAGAAGGACAAGCCCGGCAGGAACGCAAGGCCAAAGAGGAAGCAGGATTGCGTATAGGCAGGGACATCGCCGCGAGCAAAGCCGGCTCCTTCTCCCCGCGCGCGGGGAGAAGGGTGGGATGAGGGGGCGTCGCACCGAAGCCGAGTGCCCGCCGTCGATGTTACCCAATCCAGCCAGCTAAGCTGACGCTCTGACTCGTGGAGATGCCCCCTCACCCGACCCGGCTTCGCTCCACTCCGCCGGGCCGACCTCTCCCCGCACGCGGGGAGAGGTTAGGCCACGCTATTTCCCAGGGCTACTAACTCGCCGACGTCAAATGCCGCTGCCGCCGCCGCTGCAAGGCGCTGCGGTGGCCGTCGCCGGTCGGCTGATAGAATTCAGTGTAGCGATGCGTCGCTTCGCCGAAGGCGTGCGCGTCGGCTTCTTTCTTGACGTCGAACGCGTCGAAACCGTTGCGGACCAGGAAGGTGAACTGATCGCGCAGCACCTGGCCGGTCGCACGCAATTCGCCGCGATAGCCGAAGATTTCGCGCAGCCGTCGCGCCTGGCTGTGAGCGCGGCCGTCCTTGTAGGTCGGGAACACCAGCGCGATCAGCGCCAGCCGGTCGAGCCACGGCTTCAGCTCGGCGACATCGCGGTTGTTCGGCCAGATCACGCCGAGCGGGCTGTTGCGCGCCGCCAAGCTGTCTGGATCGGCCAGGAATCGCGTCGCCGAAATCAGCACCGCCCCCTCGGCCGGCAGCTCCGCGTCGTCGGCCACGGCCACGAACTCATCGGCCGTGATCTGTCCGTTCTTAACGAGTGGCATAGACCCGCTCCTTGAAGGGCTCGACGCCGAGCCGCTTGACGGTGTCGACGAACAATTCGTCCGGCCGTTGCCGTAGGCTGAGATACGCCTCGACGATGTCCTCGATCACGTCGGCGACTTCGCCGTAGGGCACTGCGGGGCCGATCAGCGCGCCGAGCTCGGCCCCCTCGTCGGCGCGGCCGCCGATGGTGATCTGATAGAACTCCTCGCCGTTCTTCTCGACGCCGAGAATGCCGATGTGGCCGACATGGTGGTGGCCGCAGGCATTGATGCAGCCGGAGATGTTGATGTGCAGCCGCCCGATCAGCGCCGCGATATCGGGATTGGCGAAGCGGCGCGACAGCTCCTGGGCGATCGGGATCGAGCGCGCATTCGCCAGCGAGCAGTAATCGAGCCCCGGGCAGGCGATGATGTCGCTGACGAGACCAACGTTCGGGGTGGCGAGGCCGAGCTTGTCGAGCGCCGCCCACAGCGCCGGCAGATCGCGCTTCGCGACATGTGGCAGCACCAGATTCTGTTCGTGGCCGACCCGGATCTCGCCGAACGAGTATCTGTCGGCAAGGTCGGCGACCGCATCCATCTGCTCGGCGGTCGCATCGCCGGGCGGTCCGCCCGCCGGTTTCAGCGACAGCGTGACGATGGCGTAGCCGTCCTGGCGATGCGGCGCGACCGCGTTGGTGCGCCACGCTTCGAACCGCGCATCACCGGCCGCGGCGCGAAGCTCGTCGGGCTCGGCGGGCAGCTCTTCATAGGCGGGATAGATGAAGCGCGAGCGGATGTCCTCGATCATCTCGTCGTCGAGCGTCAGCGGACCGTCGGCGATCTCGCGCCACGCCAGCTCGACCTCGGCGGCGAACTTCTCGATGCCGAGCTCGTGCACCAGGATCTTGATCCGGGCCTTGTAGATGTTGTCGCGGCGGCCGTACTGATTGTAGACGCGCAGGATCGCCTCGATATAGCTGAGGATGTCGCGGCCGGCGACGAACGGCTTGATGGTCCGGCCGATGAACGGGCTGCGGCCGAGCCCGCCGCCGACCAGCACTTCGAAGCCGGTGTCGCCGGCGTCGTTTCTGACCAGCTTCAGGCCGATGTCGTGGATCTTGATCGCCGCACGGTCGTGATCGGACGCGGTGATGGCGAACTTAAACTTGCGCGGGAGGAACGAGAACTCCGGATGCAGCGCGGTGTGCTGGCGCAGGATCTCGGCCCAGACCCGCGGATCCTCGATCTCGCCCGGCGCGACGCCGGCCCACTGATCGGCGGTGACGTTGCGGGTGCAATTGCCCGAGGTCTGCATCGCATGGATGCCGACTTCGGCGAGATCGGCGAGCGCGTCGGGCAGATCCTTCAGCGCGATCCAATTGAACTGGATGTTCTGCCGGGTGGTGAAATGGCCGTAGCCGCGGTCGTAGGTTCGCGCCACGTGTGCCAGTTTGCGGAGCTGGTCCGACGACAGCGTGCCGTACGGAATCGCGACGCGGAACATGTAGGCGTGGAGCTGCAGATACACGCCGTTCATCAGGCGCAGCGGCTTGAACTCGTCTTCGGTCAGTTCGCCCGACAGGCGTCGGCGCACCTGATCGCGGAATTCGTCGACGCGTTCGTGGACGATGGCGCGGTCGATCTCGTCGTAAGCATACATGGAGCAGTCCTCAAGCCTGGACCGGCAGCGCGATGGTGACGCCGTTGCGCCGGATTTTTTCGCGCAGATTGCCGGGGCGGACCGTGCCGTCCCCGCGGATCTCCACCGGCGCGATGTAGGCGCCGACGGCACCGACGTCGTCGGCTGCCGCGGCGGCGAGCAGCGCGCGCGCCGGCTCGGCCTCGCGCACGATCGCGGCGTCGGCCAGATCGGTCGACCAGCCGCCCTGCGCGGTCCGGTAGATCACCACGCCGTCGATGGTGCGGTTTGCGGTCACCACCGACGGACCGGTGATCTTGATCTTCTGCTGCAGTGGCGAGGTCATTCGGCGGCCATCTGATAGGTCGAGACGAGTTGCAGGAGGTGTTGCTGGCGCCACGGCGCCGAATGCGCGACGACGTCGCCGATCACCAGGAGAGCCGGACCGCCGTCGACCTGCGCGACCAGCGCCGGCAGATCACCGAGCGAGCCGACTGCGGAGGCGGCGTCCGGCCGCGTCACCCGCGCGAACACGCCGACCGGCGTATCGGCGGCGCGGCCGGCGGCGAGCAGACCTTCGCGGATCGTCGGCGCCGCGCTCATGCCCATATAGACCACGACCGTCATCTTCTGGTCGGTCAGCGCCGACCAGTCGACAGCCTCGGCATCCTTCGCCTTGTGCGCGGTCAGGAAGGTGATGCGCAGCGCCTCGTGGCGATAGGTCAGCGGCACCTCGAACTGCGACGCCGCACCGAGCGCGGCGCTGATGCCGGGCACCACCGAATAGGACACGCCGGCTTCGCGCAGCGCTTCGACCTCTTCGCCGCCGCGGCCGAACACGAACGGATCGCCGCCCTTCAGCCGCACCGCGCGCTGACCGGACTGCGCAGCCTCGATCAACAGCTTGTTGATCGCGTCCTGGCCGATACCCGGCTGGCCGACGCGGCGGCCGACCGGCACGCGTTTGGCGTCGCGGCGGATGCGGTCGAGAATGTCGGGCGAAACCAGCTCGTCGTAGAACACCACGTCGGCGTCCGACAGCGCCCGCAGCGCCTTCAAGGTGAGCAGATCGGGATCACCGGGACCGGCGCCGACGATGCTGACGTGACCATCGGCGCGGCGGCCGAGCGAATGCCGCGCGTAGTCGGTGGCGTCGTCGATCTTTTTCAGCTCGGTCTCGGCATCGCTCAGCCGCCCGTCGAGCACGGCGCGGCCGATCGGGCCGTCGACGACGCGCTCCCAGAACCGGCGACGCAGCGGGAATTCAGGAATCCTTGCCTTGATCGGCGTGCGCCAACGGCCGATCAGCGCGGCCAGCTCGCCGATCCGCGCCGGCACCACGGTCTCGATCAGTTCGCGAAGGCGGCGCGCCACTACCGGCGAAGACCCACCGGTACCGATCGCCACCACGACGTCACCGCGATCGACGATCGCCGGGAAGATGAAGGTCGAATGCGACAGCTCGTCCATGACGTTGACCGGCACGCCGAGCGCCCGCGCCTTTGCGGCCAGCGGCGCGGCGATCTCGCCGGCGCCGGCGCACAGCAGCGCGATCGCGCCGGTGAGATCGGCGTGCAGCGGATCGCCGTCCGGGAAACTCACCCGCGCCAGCTCCGCCTCGGTGAGGCCGGCCAGATCGCGATCGCCATCGGTGACGTACCAGCGGACCGACGCACCGGCGCCGAGCAGCAGCCGCAGCTTGGCCCGCGCCATCTCGCCGGCACCGACCAGCACCACGGGTCCCGTCGCCAGATCCAGAAACACTGGAAGAAATCGCATGTCCGCTCCGTCGCCAATCAGGCTGTTTAGAATTATTTTCTCCGACGCCGCGACACAAGCGACCAAGGAAGAAAATCATTCCATTCCATCACCGCCGATCCGCAGAGAAATTTCGCCCCTTGCCGCTTCGTTGCGGAGGCGGTCTTTCTCGGCCGCGTTCTGGAATCCATGGAGCAAACGCCGTGCCGCCCTTTGATGAAGGCGGATCGGAGACCCGGGACCGCGAGCAATGCGGGCGAGGCACCGGAATCCTGGGGGCCGCTGCGGCCCGGCCGATTCGGCCGGGCCTTCTCTTTTGGCGACCTTTGACGCTAAAAGGAGCACCCGGCGCCGCCACGCGGCGATCGGTCATTTTGACCCCTGAAAAGGCGCCAGCGCGCCGTTTTCTCGCGAGACATCCAAAAATGAATCGTATTGACGCCCACGGACTGAAAATCGCGCCTGTGCTGTTCGACTTCATCGCCAAGGAGGCCGCGCCGAAAACCGGCATCGCTCCCGACGTATTCTGGGCCGGGCTCGCTGCGATCGTTCGTGATCTGGCGCCGAAGACCCGCGCGCTGCTGAAGACCCGCGACGAGCTGCAGGCCAAGATCGACGCGTGGCATCTCGCCAACAAGGGCAAGAAGCAGGACATGGCGGCCTACACCGCGTTCCTGAAGGAGATCGGCTACCTGCTGCCGGAGCCCGCCACCGCTCCGGTCGAGACCGCCAATGTCGATGAAGAAATCGGCAAGCTGTGCGGCCCGCAGCTCGTGGTGCCGCTGTCGAACGCGCGCTACGCGCTGAACGCCGCCAACGCGCGCTGGGGCTCGCTGTATGATGCGTTCTACGGCACCGACGCGATCCCGCAAGAAGCCACCCAGGCCAAGGGCTACGACAAGGCGCGCGGCGACAAGGTGATCGCCAAGGCCAAGGCGTTCCTCGACCAGGCCGCGCCGCTCGCCGCCGGCAGCCACAGCGACGTCACCGGCTACAGCGTGATCGCCGGGCAGTTCTCCGCCAAGTTGAAGGACGGCAACGCCACCGGCCTGAAGAAGCCGGCGCAGTTCGCGGGCTACCGCGGCGAGACCGCCAATCCGAGCGCCGTGCTGCTGGTCAACAACGGCCTGCACATCGAGATCAAGATCGACCGCGCCAACACCATCGGCAAGGACGATCCGGCAGGCGTCGCCGACCTGATCATCGAGTCGGCGGTGTCGACCATTCTCGATATGGAAGACTCGGTCGCGGCTGTCGATGCCGACGACAAGGTGCTGATCTATCGCAACACCCTCGGCCTGATGGACGGCACCCTGTCGGAGAGCTTCGAGAAGGGCGGCAAGACCGTCACCCGCGCGCTCAACGGCGACCGCAGCTATACCGCGCCGGACGGCAAGGAAATTTCGCTGCACGGCCGCAGCCTGCTGCTGATGCGCAACGTCGGCCATCATATGTGGACCGATGCGGTGCTCGACAGCGAAGGGCAGGAGATCCCGGAAGGCTTCCTCGACGCCGCGGTGTCGGGCCTGATCGCGATCCACGATCTCAAGCATCTCGGCAACACCCGCAACAGCCGCACCGGCTCGGTCTACATCGTCAAGCCGAAGATGCACGGTCCGGATGAAGTCGCCCTCACGGTCGAGCTGTTCGGCCGTGTCGAGAAGATGCTGGGCCTGACCGAGAACACGCTGAAGGTCGGCATCATGGACGAGGAGCGCCGCACCACGGTGAACCTCAAGGCCTGCATCCAGAACGCGTCCAAGCGGATCTGCTTCATCAACACGGGATTCCTGGACCGCACCGGCGACGAGATCCACACCTCGATGGAAGCGGGTCCGATGATCCGCAAGAACGAGATGAAGGCGCAGCCCTGGATCAAGGCCTACGAGGATTGGAACGTCGACACCGGTCTGGTCGACGGTCTGCCCGGTCATGCCCAGATCGGCAAGGGCATGTGGGCCGCGCCCGACAAGATGGCCGACATGATCGCGCAGAAGATCGGCCATCCGCAGGCCGGCGCCACTACCGCCTGGGTGCCGTCGCCGACCGCCGCGACGCTGCACGCGCTGCACTATCACCAGGTCGACGTCATCGCCCGCCAGCAGGAGCTGACCAAGGGCGGCCCGCGCGCCAAGCTCGAGGACATCCTCACCATTCCGGTGTCGAACTCGAACTGGGCGCCGGACGACGTCCGCCAGGAGATCGACAACAACTGTCAGGGCATCCTCGGCTACGTGGTGCGCTGGATCGACCAGGGCGTCGGCTGCTCCAAGGTGCCGGACATCCACGATGTCGGCCTGATGGAAGACCGCGCCACGCTGCGCATCTCCAGCCAGCATCTCGCCAACTGGCTGCATCACGGCGTCGTCACCAAGGAGCAGGTGATGGAGTCGCTGAAGCGGATGGCGGTGGTGGTCGACAAGCAGAACGCAGGCGATGCGCTGTATCGCCCGATGGCGCCGGATTTCGACGGCGTCGCGTTCGAGGCCGCCTGCGACCTGATCTTCAAGGGCCGGGCGCAGCCGAACGGCTACACCGAGTTCATCCTGCACGAACGCCGCCGCGAGGCGAAGGCGGCGCATCTCGAAACGCTGCGCTGATCGGCGATACTGTTACTTCGCAGTCACGAGACCTCCCCCGCAAGGGGGAGGTCTTTTGATTCCGCAGCTCGTTACTTGTCACTCGTTTCAAGCCCGCAGGCGGAAAGTTCGGGTGACCGCTTGCCGCAGCGCACGCCGGAACCATCCTCCGATCTACCCGTTGACCGGCATCCAAACACTGGAGGACGAGATGGATTGGAATCGCGTTGAAGGTAACTGGAAGCAGTTCAAGGGCAACGTGAAGGAGAAGTGGGGCAAACTCACCGACGACGACCTGAACGTGATCGACGGCCGCCGCGACCAGCTCGAAGGCAAGCTGCAGGAGCGCTACGGTTACGCCAAGGATCAGGTCCGCAAGGATGTCGACGACTGGTTCTCGGGCTTGAAGTAATCGGCCACGCTGATCGACGATCAGAGCCCCGGCGAAAGCCGGGGCTTTTGTTTTGAGCAGCCTGCCCAGACGCCAAAATTATCGCCGAAGTACACGGCAAAAAGAACGGCCGGGCAATCTGCCCGGCCGGATTGCTCGCTTAGAACACCGCCAGATATTTCAGCAACGATACCACGCCGATGATGATGACGACGATCCGTGCGATCTGCTTGGCGCGGCCGTCGAGCGGCAGCATGTTGATCAGGTACAGCACCAATATAACGACGAGAAACGTAATCAGAATTCCGATCAGGACGCTCATTCTGTCTGGCTCCAACCCAAGATTGATTCCGTTGGGTCAATCCCCGAGATGCCGATCGGTTCCCGCATCGGAACTGGCGGCATCACTGGAGCGCGGCAATCCGCCCGACCAAGCGGCGGCTGACTTAACCGGGAGCCCCTCTTCAGCCGTCCTGCCCACCGGGCCCATCGCAAAGGTAAGAGACTCCGGTATCGCACTGAGCTGGTAACCGCCGAGCGAACCACGAGCGCTCTGGGATACTAGGTCGCCCGCATGCGCGGGCGATGACGGGAAGGTGTGGGTGTGCGTTGTGCCCTTCGTCCAGCATGAGCAGGACTCAGCGGATGAGCGGAGGATTCGATCGGGTGTTCTTGCTGAGTACGCCATTTGCTCGCACGGGCAGCTTTTCCGCCCGTCGTCCCCCCGCGAATGCGGGGAACCCAGTATGGCTGGGAGCCGGTCATAAGCGTCGAGCGAGCAGCGCTTTCCTGGACGAGGCAATTTCAGGTCATCGTCGTGATCGAACGTGTCGCGGCGTTGCGCGCGGCTCTCTCCGGCGCGATCAGTCCTTATACGATCAGTCCTGGGCCAGGACCGGCACCTTGGAATAGCCGGCGCGGACGTGGTCGGAGCCCGGTGCCGGCGCCAGGGCCAGCTTGCCGTCGCTGCCCGACGCATTGCGCGCCGCTACCATCAGGCCGTCCTTGCCGGCGATAATATCGCCCTTGCGGACGGTCGGATCGTCCTCGACCCGGATCTTGGCGAGGCCGAACTGGTCCTTGCCGTTGCAGGTGCAGCCGGCCACGATCTCGGTCCGGTACTTGAAGGCGTTCGGAAGCTCGGAATACGGCTTGCCCCCCGGGGTCCGCGCATTGTCGATCGAAGAGCCGTACACAACCTTGGTGTCGCTCGCCGGACAGAAACTGTTGCAGGTCTCCGCCTTGCTCTCGCCGCCGGTCGCCGAAATCGGGAAGTAGCGCCCGTCGCAGGTGCGCACGCAATAAGCCTGGCCGCCGCTCGAATAGCTGCGCTGGCTCGGACGGGATACCCGTTCGCGCTCGCGCATGTAGCCCTCGTCGGCGAACGGCAATGCCGGCATGCGGGGCTGATGATATGACGGCCGCGGCGCGTGGAAGCCGCCGAACAGCGCCTGGAAGAAGTCCTGTGCCGCCGCCGGAGTGGCCATCGCGGCGGCCGTGGCGATCGCCGTGGCGCCGAGGAGCATCCGGCCTGACAAGCGTTTGCGCATCGGGTTTCTCCAGGCTGTCTTGACTTAGTCGATCGACGAGATCGAAATGTTCATGGCGTGCCGGCTGGGCTGCTGCGGTTTGCTACGCGCCTCGACCGGCCGCGATGCAGACTTCGGCAGCACCACGACGCGGGTGCCGACTCCGACCCGGCCGAACAGGTCCTCGACGTCCTCGTTGGTCAGCCGGATGCAGCCCGACGACACGAACTTGCCGATCGTGGACGGATCATTGGTGCCGTGGATTCGGTAAGCGGTGGAACCGAGGTACATCGCCCGGGCGCCCAGCGGGTTGCCGGGACCGCCGGCCATGAAGCGAGGCAGATAAGGCTGACGCGCGATCATCTCCGCCGGCGGCCGCCAGTCCGGCCATTCGGCCTTGCGGGTGATGGTCTGCACGCCCGACCAGGTGAAGCCTTCGCGTCCCACCCCGACGCCGTAGCGGATCGCCCGGTTGCCGCCCAGCACGTAATACAGGTAAGTATTTGCGGTATCGATCACGATCGTCCCGGCGGGCTGATCGGTCGGGTACGACACCACGGTCCGGCGCAGCCGGTCGGGAAGTTGCGCATCCTCGTCGGCCTCGGTCGCGGCCGGTTCACGCTCCGCCGGCATCAGGATCTCGTCGTCGACCGAGAACGGTCCGGCCTGCGGCGCCGGCGCATAGCCCAGCGTCTGCGCCGACGCCACGTTGGGCACGGCGGCAGCGAGCAGCACACCGGCGACACCGACGAGCCACGGACGAAGCCGGCGCGACACCGGTTTGCGATCCGCAAATGTCCTCGAAGCAGCAGTCATGATCCCGTCCCCGCTGTTAGTTGCACCGTCTCGATGCGAGCAGCTAACAAACGTCGTCCGATCCAAAACCGTTCCGCGGAGCACGTCGCCGGCCCCGCATCAAGGCCGGGGAACTTTCCTGCAAGGGATCGGTTGAAGGCGCACGCCCGCGTCGCATCGCCGGCTTCATTCGTCCAGTCGCTGGGGGGTCTCTTGCGCGTTCTTCCAGCCGAACCGCCAGGTACACCTCTCCCCGAAAGTCCCGATGATCGGCCACCGCTGATCAGACGTACCGAGGTCGTTGCGTTCGCGCTGGTGTCGCTGCTGCTGATCTTTCTGATCGGCCTGCTCTATGTCGGAAAACCATTCTTCCTTCCGATCGTCACCGCCTTCGTCGTCGGCACCATGCTGTCGCCGGTGGCGAGCCTATTCGAGCGCTGGCGCGTCCCGCGCGGAGTCAGCGCGGTGCTGATCGTGCTGGCCGGACTGGCCGGCGTCACCTTTATGATCGGGCTGATTTCTGTACCGTTGATCGAGTGGACCAACCGACTGCCGGAGCTGGGCTCTGTGCTACGCGATAAGCTGCACGTGCTGGACAAGCCGGTCGCGATGTGGCGGCAGGTGCAGTCCGCCCTGGGCGGCGCCGAAACTCTGGCGCCGGCCACGATCCAAATGCCGAAAATCGACTGGATGCAGCCGACGTTCGAATTCCTTTCCCCCACGCTCACCGAGATCATGCTTTTTCTGGTGACGCTGGTGCTGTTCGTGGCGAGTTGGCGCGGGCTGCGGCGCGCGCTGGTGATGCTGTTTGCCGGCCGCGACGCGAGGCTGCGCACGCTGCGGATCCTCAACGAAATCGAAGACAGCCTCGGTGCCTATCTGCTGACGGTGACGGTGATCAATCTGGTGTATGGCGCCGCAACCGGCCTGATCTGTGCCTTGGCAGGCATGCCGAATCCTGCCGGCCTCGGCGCGCTCGCTGCGGCGCTGAACTTCATCCCGATCATCGGCCCGTTCGTGATGTTCTTGATCCTGTGTGTGGTCGGGATCGTCACCATGCCCACGCTGGGCACCGGACTGCTCGCCGCGCTCGGGTTCGCCTGCCTGACCTTCATCGAAGGCCATTTCATCACCCCGGCCATTATCGGACGCCGGCTGGCGCTGAACGCGCTGGCAGTCTTCATCGCGATCGCGTTCTGGACCTGGTTGTGGGGGCCGATGGGCGCCTTCCTCGCCTCACCGCTGCTGATCGTCGGGCTGGTGTTGAAAGAGCACCTGTTGCCCGACAATGCTCCGCAGCTTCCTGACAGCCACTGAATCGGGTCTGATACCACGCACTCGGGAATGCTCCCGGGCGCCACAGGCTCACGGTGATCAGGCGCGCAGCGTCAGCCTCCCCGGGAAACTCCGTGCCCCCCAAACGCAAACATCCGCCCTTTGGGCGGATGTCGGTCGACAAGACATCGAAACGCCGCGTGCTCAGGAATGGCGTGTGCTGATTGTCAGCCGGGGGTATCAGGCGACGCAGCGGCCGGGTTGAAGCTGCTTGGCGACTTCAGTCAGCACGCTGACCACCGGCTCGCAGGCCACGATCGAACGGGGAGCGACCGCCGGTTTGTGAGCTCCCGGCGCGCGGAGAGCGCCGCCGATCTGAGCTTGCGGGATACGCACCAGCACCGACTGGCCGATCAGGGTGACGGCGACCGTTTGACCCGGCTCCGCGTCCCGGGCGATCGACGCGCGGTCGGCCTTCCCGGACCGGTTGACGTCTTGGACCAGCGGCGCGACCGAAGCTTGCCGGAGCAGATTTGCGCGGCCGAGGTCCTCGCCGACCGCCAGTTGCGCCGCGCCGAGCGTCCCGGTGATAGCAAGGGCGCCCAAAATTCCCCGCACGATCTGTGACATGGTATCTTGCCGCTGTGTTGTAAGCCGGCGTTGTGCCGCTTCCCTGGTGCGGTCGCCGACTTCGTCTCTGCAGCGCCCGCAATAGTTAATCGCGCGGGCGCCGAAGCGGTTCGACGACCAGTGATCAACTGAGCGTGTTAACGATTTTATCAGTTGACGGGAACGGTTCGAGCTTACCGGTGTTGCTCCGACGCCGGTCAAGTCCCCCCTGCCCCGAACCGGCGATACAGGGCGCGGCTGTGTGATGCCAGCCGCGCCCTGTTCTATTGCGGAGATCCTGTCGACTCCGATCTGCAGTGAGTGATCAGCTTGTCGTCACGACGAAAAACGCCGCCCGGACCGGACGGCGTTCGTCGTTGTTCGCAAGGCGATTGTCGGGAGGCGAATGTCAGGATGCGACGGCGTTCGGCTTCCGATTGCGCGAGTTGCGTTGGAAGAAAAGTGCCTGGCTCGCCACCGCCGACACCATCGCCGGCTGGAACGGCTTCGAAATCAGGAAGGCGGGCTCCGGCCGCTCGCCGGTGAGAAAACGCTCGGGATAGGCGGTGATGAACACCACCGGCACTTCAAACGTCCGCAGCAGTTCGTTGACCGCATCGAGGCCGGAACTGCCGTCGGCGAGCTGAATGTCGGCGAGGATCAGGCCGGGCTTCTTGGTCCGCGCCAGAGCGATCGCGTCCGCGTGGGTGCGAGCCACGCCGATCACGTTGTGACCGAGGCCTTTCACCAGGCTTTCGAGGTCCATCGCGATGAAGGTCTCGTCCTCGATGATCAGCACGTCGGTGGCGATCTCTTCGGCCATTTCGCGGCCGGCGGCATCGACCAGTTGCCGGACCTCCCCGACGTCGATCTGCAGCACGAACGCCACTTCCTCTTCGGAAAAGCCCTCCAGCGACAGCAGCAGGAACGCCTGGCGCGGCAGCGGCGTGATCGCGGACAGGCGGCGCTCCGACGGCATCGGAAGGGTCCGCACCTCGGCGTCGTCGTTCAGCGCCACCGAATTCCATATCTGGGTGAACAGCCGAAAAAGGCCGACGCGAGGGCCGTGCCGTTCATCGAGCAGGGCGGGATCCTGGAGCAATGCCTCCAGCATGGCGCCGACATAGGCGTCACCAGAGGTCTGGCTTCCGGTCAGGGCGCGCGCATAGCGGCGCAGCAATGGCAAATGCTCAGCAACAACCTGTGATCTCGACATCCCCACTCCATCAGTCATCTCGGCAACGCCTAAGGCGGGCCGGCACCTCTGCGAGGCAACTACGCCCGAGCGGGGCAAAAGTTCCATTCCACCGTGGAACTTTCATGGCGGGATCGCATTAGGCTCCGGTGAATGGCGACAGATCAAGGAAAACCCTCGAAGTTCAGGGGACTTGACCATGGGGAAAACATTGGATCAGTCATGCAAGAATTCAAGGCTCAAACCATGAAGAAGTCGGCTCCAGGCACCAAGGGAGGTCTCAACGCTGAAATCCAGGCCCGGATCGGACATCAATTGCGCGCGATGTACGACGACGTGGTTCGCCAGGGCGTTCCTGATCGGTTCACAGATCTGATCAAGAAACTGGATGATCCGCAGCGCGCCGCGGAAGCCACCCAGGCTGCGGATTCCACCCCGAGCGAGGGGAGGGATTGATGCCTCTGACCGATTCCCTTCGAGACGACATTCTCGCCGCGGTGCCGAGCCTGCGCGCTTTTGCGATCTCGCTGAGCGGCAATGCCGATCGGGCCGATGACCTCGTTCAGGAGACCTTGTTGCGCGCGCTCGCCAACATCGACTCCTTCCAGCCTGGCTCAAACCTTCCCGCCTGGTTGTTCACCATCCTGCGCAATCTGTTTCGGTCGGATTACCGGAAGCGACGCCGCGAAGTCGAAGACGCCGATGGCAGCTATGCCAAGACGCTGAAATCGCAGCCCGGGCAGACCGCCCATCTGGAGTTCGAGGAGTTTCGCGCCGCGCTGGACAAGCTGCCGCAAGACCAACGCGAAGCTCTGATCCTGGTCGGCGCCTCCGGCTTCTCCTACGAAGACGCCGCGGCGATCTGCGGCTGCGCGGTCGGCACCATCAAGAGCCGCGTCAACCGAGCCAGGTCCAAGCTAAGCGCCTTGCTGTATGTCGACGGCGCAGAGGATTTCGGTCCGGACGACACCGTCCGTGCCGTGATCGGCGGCAACGGCTGATTACGCCCCCACCGGTGCGGTTGCTCCATCCGATGACGGGATCGAGCAACCGGCCGACCCCATTCCCTTCCCCAAGTGCGAGAGGGGGCCGATGCCTCGGCCCCGACGCAGGCCTTTTCGACCGGCGTGGACGAAAGTATCTGAGACTTGCGGTGTTTTACGGTTTGCGCGGCTTACCAACCGGCCGCACCGGCGCGCTGAACTGTCCGGTGCGGTCGCGCTCGTTGACGTCCACCACCGTCTCCAGCGGCGCGGACAGCTCATAGACGTAGCTGACGTCGGTGAAGTAACGCTTCGACGTGCCGCCGAGCGCTTCCGGTGCGACCCGGTCGAGCAGGATGATGCCGAACTCACTGTCGGGACGCCGGGTCGCGGCGCTGGTGTTGAACTCTTCCCAGCGGAAGTAGAACGTCGCATCCTTGCCCTCACCGGTCACCGACCAGTGCGCCGTTACCCTCGGATGCTTGCCGACCACCGCCAGGCCTTCGTCGGAATGCGATGCCAGTTCGAAAAACAGCAGCGACAGGCTCTGCGCGGCGCGGGCGCTGACCGCGATGTCCGGACCTTCGACCTCGATCCGGTCGGCATGCGGGATCGCGCGGCTTTCAAGCAGCCCCTTCAGCATCACGCCCTGCCACTGGCTGTCGCTGAGCAGCGAGACCACGTTCGACATCGCATGAATCCGGCCGATCAGCAGCTCGCGGGCGACGTCGAGATCCGAACCGTGGCGCAGCGTGCGGGTGACGATCGATTGGATCACCGCCAGGATGTTCTTGACCCGGTGATTCAGCTCGTCGATCACCGCGGTCAACCGCCGCTCGAAGCCGATCCGCATCTGGATCTCGCGGCGCAGGCGAATATTGCTGTAGCTGACGTAGCCGAACAGTCCGCAGACGATCAGCGTCAGCGCCAGACCGGCCAGACCGATGATCAAAGCGACCTTCTGAGCGCGCTCGTAAGGATCGATCCGGGGATAATAAGCGAGCGACCAGTCCCGGTTCCCGAAAGTCACGGTGCGCACGATCATCGGCGTGGCACCTTCCGGGTGCCCCGCTCGCGAGGTGATCTCGCCGCTTTCGTCAGCGACCAACTCGTAGCCGTCCCGGCTCGGATCCTTCAGCACCACTGAAAACAACGACAAATCGTCGTTGGTCAGCATCAGCGTGGCGAGCTTGTAGGAGAAGGTGACGAAACCGACGGTGTCGGAGCTGTCGGTATTCTTCACCGGCGCCGCCAGCACCACGCCAACCGGGCCGTTTCGCGTCAGCGGTATCGGGTCCGAGACGTGGGGTTGTCCCTCCGCCAGCGCCTGAGCGAAGGTGCGGCCGAGTATCGGATCGCTGTCGAGCATCCGCCCGGTCAGCACCATGGTTTCGGAATTGCGCGGCTCGACGTCCATCACGACGTCCAAGGGAATCGCATCGCCGCTCAGATCCAGCGGCTTGCCGTCGTAGTCGCGCACGATGGGGTCGGGGAAGCCGGCCGTCGCCAGCTCCGCTTCCGCCGCCGGGATTTCCTCCGGCTTCAGCCGCGCCACCCAGGTCGCCAGCACGAAATCGGTCTTGAAGGTGTAGATCGACGATCGCAGCGGCTGCAGCATGTCGGCCTTGATCACCGACGGCTTGCGAAACAGCCCGGATGCAACGCGCCCGAGCAACTCCCGCTCGGTCAGACGATCCTGGACCTGGCTGGCGTGGACGTCGATCGCCCTGCTGAGCGCGATCCGCTGGATCGCCGCTTCCTGTTCGTAAACGCGGGATGCGGAAAAGCCCGACAGCACCACCCCGATAACGGCGATCAAGCCGATGATGAAGCCAAGCCTAACCACGCTCTTACTCGTTGTGGGAAGCGGAGCGAGCGTCCGCCTCTCGTATTGATCGCACCGAGGCCCGCTCCACCATGCGGAAGCATCGACTGCAGCGCAATTCAACGATCCATGAAGACCGCGCGGCGGGCTCTAATCCAAGAGCGGTATAACTCAAGATAAAGGCGTTGGTTCCCAAGCCACCGGCCGACCTTATCGTACAGTGGCGCACGCGGCTATGTCGGGATGCCCCGAGGCCCCGCGTAGGATCAGGCGGAGGGGCTGCTGGGTATCAACCCGCCCTTCTGCTCGATAAACGCCACGATCCGATCCAGGCCGTCGCTTTTCTTCAAATTGGTCATCACGAACGGCCGCGTCCCCCGCATCCGCCTCGCGTCGGTGTCCATCTTGTCCAGCGAGGCGCCGACAAAAGGCGCCAGGTCGATCTTGTTGATCACCAGCAGATCGGACCGGGTGATACCCGGCCCGCCCTTGGAGGGAATCTTGTCGCCGGCAGCGACATCGATGACGTAGATCGTGATATCGGCGAGTTCCGGCGAGAACGTCGCCGCGAGATTGTCGCCGCCGGATTCGATCAGCACCAGGTCGAGGCCGGGAAACTTGCTGCGCATCTCCGCGACGGCGGCGAGGTTCATCGACGCATCCTCGCGAATGGCGGTGTGCGGACAGCCGCCGGTCTCGACCCCGGCGATTCGATCGGGCGTCAGCGATCCCGAGCGCACCAGGAATTCAGCATCCCATTTGGTATAAATGTCGTTGGTGATCGCGGCGATATCGTAGCGCTCGCGCATCGATTTGCAGAGCAGGTCCATCAGCGCGGTCTTGCCCGAGCCAACCGGGCCGCCGATACCGACACGAAGTGGGCCATGACGATCAGACATGATGGATTTTCCGCTAGTCCTCGACGCGAGGCGGCAACCGGCAGGTCGACTATGCGCTTATATCGCGCTGCGACTAAGAACGATGTGGCCAGATATTGCAAGCCGTCAGGCGGGGTCGGGTGGATTCTCGGCTAGTTTGGACGGAAAGCCGCAGGGATGGACCGCGATCCTCGGACTACGCGATCGTCACAGCCCGATCTTGCCGTCCTGCCAGCTCCTCTCGCCCGCATCTCTCTTCGTCTTGATGTCCCGGTGCCGGGCGCCTTCGTCCCGCTTCCCCTAACGCGGTAGCATCAAAGCTGGGATGCGAGGTGGGTTCGGCCGGCGCAGCCCTCGCGGCCTCTCCGTCGGCTCGTCCCGCAACGCGGCAGATGTCCCAAGGATCGGCCGCAAGAATTCGGCGGTGAGCAGAGCCGATCTGCTGTCTGCGAGTCGCGCTGCCGGCTACCTCTCGGACCGCAACCTGGCGGCGATTTATCCACCATTGCAGTACGTAGCCGGTGCATTTCGATTGACGCATCTGATCAGCGCTCCAATGATGCGATGAGGGACCGCAATGACATCATCGCAATTGCCAGGCAACGCATTCGCCGAGAATGCCGACGAAGGTTCGGAGCAACAGGCTCGGAGTTCGGCGGCGACGTCGGCTATTGCTGTCGTGCAAACTGCGATGGACCCAAAGTTCCAGGCCGCGGCGAACGGACCGATTCCTCCGCATCCCCTCCCGGCCGCAGGCCGACCGCCGAACCGGCGCGAATCGTCCGCCGAACGCGATGAGATCGCAAAACGCATTGCAGCCTTCCGGAATTTGCAGATCAGTCTGAAGCGCGAGCGCGAGGATTATTACGAGCGGACTCTCGCCCGCACCCGCGCTGCACTCGCGTCCGACGCGAAATCAGCACGCTGAGCAATCACGCCTTCCGCGCAGCGCCGCACGCTGATCGGCCCTCCGCTCGCTACGTCTTTGGTTGGATGACACCGGGCACGGGCTCGCGCTAACCAGCGCTCCGGGCCGGGTAGCCCCCCTCACTCGCGACAAATCGTCTCCATCGCCGCCGCTCGCTGCGAAATACACGCCCCATGACCGGTGATTTGCACCAATCCGCGGCACGCTTCCACATTGCGGGAAAACACGGCAGTCCTCAGGCCGACCACGACGTAACGCACTGTCCAGCCTGCGCGACACTCATCACTATCGACCAAACGACGATTGCCACTACGCGCCATCTACCTATTTTGGCCAAAATCGAAACTACACACACTTAACGAATGCTAACCGAAGCCGCCTTGATCACTTCGAAGATTCGAAATTCTCAATTGTCGGCACGAAATGAGTGTAGTAGAAGGGCGCTTCACTAAAGGAGCCTACGCGTGGCAAAGAAAGCGAAAGCAAAGACTGCGAAGACCGCAGCGAAGTCGAAGAAGGCCAAGAAGGTGGTGACCAAGGCTGCGGCGAAGACCGCTACCAAGGCCAAGGCCGCCAAGAAGGGCAAGATCACTCGCCGCGAGTACACCAAGGAAGACATCAAGGAGCTGAAGGCGCATTCCAAGGCGCGCACTCCGGTGGCGGAAATCGCCCGTCTGACCAATCGGACCGTCGGCTCGCTGCGCCAGAAGGCGCTGAAGCTCGGTATCGGCCTCGGCCACCAGCGCTGAGACTAGACGCGCAGCTCGCGAAGCGAAAACGACGACCGAACGCCGGTCAGGACCGCAAATTCGGCCCTCTCAGTCGCGCTTCGCGAGCGGCGCAGTCACTTTCTTCACCCAGACTTTGTTGTCGTGGAACGCCGCACCGCCGTGCGGCGCGACTGTTTCTGCGCTGGTCAGCACGTTGATTCCGCGCCCTCCGCGATGAGCCCGGTTCGGAAACACTGATTCGGCGACCAGAACGCCGCGGCGCAGCCCGCTGCTCAGCCGGACGGTGAGCAACGTCTCCCCCCGGATATTCCCCAGCATCACGACTTCTCCGTCACCGACGCCGATCTCGGCGGCGTCGTCCGGATGCATCAGCACGTTCGGTTCGCCCTCGCGCGCTCGCGACGACGGCGTTTCGTTGAAGGTGGAGTTGAGGAAGCTGCGGGCCGGACTGGTGGCGAGCCGGAACGGATGCTCGGCGTCCGCCTGTTCGGTCACAGCCCAATGGTCCGGCAGGCTCGGCATCGCCTGCCACGGCCCGAGCCTCAGCTTGCGCGCGAGGTCGACGTTGCCCCAGTCGACCCGGAAATGAAACTTGCCGTCCGGGTGCCCGAAGCCGTCGAGGAAGTGAGATGCGCGGAAATCCGGCTGCAGATCGCGCCACAGCTCGGCCTCGAGCTGGTCGATGCCGCCGTGGCCGCTGGATTTCAGCGTCGCGTCGATCACTTCGCGCGGCGACATGGCGAACGCCGGATGATCGACGCCGAGCCGCTGCGCCAGGCCCTGCAGCACCTCGTGATTGGACCGGCATTCACCCGGCGGATCCACCAGCCGGGCGCCGACCGAAATGTGCTGATGGCCGCCGCCATAATACAGGTCGTCGTGCTCCAGGAACATCGTCGCCGGCAGCACGATGTCGGCCATCAGCGCAGTCTCGGTCATGAACTGCTCGTGCACCGCAACGAACAGGTCTTCGCGGGCGAAGCCGGCGCGAACCAGCTCCTGCTCCGGCGCGACGGTCATCGGATTGGTGTTCTGGATCAGCATCGCCTTGATCGGAGCGCCGCCGTACAGCGCCTCGGCGTCCCCGGTCAGGATGCGGCCGATCTGGGACTGATCCAGCGCGCGCGTCGCCGGATCGAGCTGATCGAGCCCCTCGATCAGCGTCTTGTCGAAGCCGAAGATCGCGCCGTTGTTGAAGAACGCGCCGCCGCCCTCGTACTGCCACGCACCGGTCACCGCCGGAATACAAAGTGCGGCGTGCATCTGCGCAGCGCCGTTGCGGCTGCGGGTGAAGCCGTAACCGAGCCGGAAGAAACTGCGGTTGGTGTGGCCGACCGCATGCGCGAAAGCTTCGATCTCGGCCTCCGGCACGCCGCAGATCGCCGACGCCCAGGCCGGGCTTCGCGCCGCCAGATGGGCTTCGAGATCGTCCGGACAATCGGTGTAGCGCGCCAGATACGCACGATCGGCGAGGCCGTCACGAAACAGCACGTGCATCACGCCGCAGGCGAAGGCGCCGTCGGTCCCCGGACGCAGGATGATGCGGATATCGGCCTGCTGCATCGTTTCGTTGTCGTAGATGTCGACCGCCGCGATCCTGGCGCCGCGCTCTTTGCGGGCGCGGGCCGCGTGGGTCATCACGTTGACCTGGGTCGAGACCGGATTGGTACCCCAGATCACGATCAGATCCGACCTCGCCATTTCGCGCGGATCGACACCGGCGACCTTGCCGACGCCCGCCGCATAGCCCGCCCAGGCGACGTTGGCGCAGATCGTCGAGTAGAACCGCGAGTATTTCTTGACGTTGGCGAGCCGGTTGATGCCGTCGCGCATCACCAGGCCCATGGTGCCCGCATAGTAATACGGCCACACCGCCTCCGCGCCGTACTCCGCCTCCGCGGCATCGAACCGCGCTGCGATTTCGTCCAAGGCTTCGTCCCAGCCGATCCGTGCAAAGGCGCCGGAGCCCTTCGGCCCGGTGCGGCGCATCGGGTAGGTCAGCCGATCGGGATGATGAATGCGCTCCGCGTAGCGAGCGACTTTGGCGCAGATCACGCCCGCCGTGTAAGTCTGCCGTTTGGAGCCGCGAAGCCGTCCGATGGTCGAACCGTCGATCACTTCGACGTCGAGCGCGCAGGCCGACGGGCAATCGTGCGGGCAGGTCGAGTGACGGATGTCGATCGCGGCACGCTGGTTCATATGCGAATCGTTATCATGAGTTTTGCCGGCTGAGAATGACTTCGCGTTCTGGCTCGGGCGCGATCAGCCGAGCTGCAACCTTTGCCCGTCTGGTTCGTTGTGGCGGACGAGACAGCAGGGATGGACGTGGCAAATGCATCAAGCGCGGCAGATCGAATTCAATCGCTTGGCCACCGAGATGGAGGCTTGGCGCGCAGTTCCGTCGGACGATCGCGCACCGGCTCCGGGCTGGTGGTGGGGGCCAGCGATGGCACTTCGCCATGCCAAGCAGCCGCTGTCGCCCGAAGACTGCCGCAGATTCGGCCTGCCGGCTGGCGCCTCGTTCGCCGACGCCGGAAACAAGGTAATGGCGTTTCTTGCAGCGCAGCGGTCGCTGGGCCGTCCGAGCGATTTCCCGAAGCGGCGCTCCCGCGAGCTTGGGCTCGGTCGCGAGCGATTCGCTGTCGCGGCGGAGTGAGAATCGGGCCGGATCGTCGAACGCAAGGGCGTGCCGCAGCACGTCGCGCGTCCAGGGGATCAGAGTGGTCCGGCAGAAGGTCCGATCACCAGCGGCAGCATCAGGCCGCGGCGAGCGCGTCGAAACGTTTCGGGTCGAGCACGCGAACGCCGTCCGGGACGATCACGATCAGCTTCTCCCGCTCCAGCTTGGTGAAGGTGCGGCTGACGGTTTCGATCGTCAGGCCGAGGAAGTCGGCGATGTCCTGACGACCCATCGGCAGGCTGACGGTTTTGGTGACGCCTTCCAGGCGCGCGAGCCGCTCCCGCCAACCGACCAGGAAGGCGGCGACCTTTTCTTCGGCCGAGCGGCGGCCGAGCAGCAGCATCTGATCCTGCGCGAGGCTGAGTTCGCGGGTGGCGAAATCGTTCATGCGGAGCAGCATCTGCGGGCGATTTTCGATGAACCGCAGGAACGGACCGCGGAAGAACTTGCAGACGGTAACGCCGCCGATCGAATCGGCCGAGAACGAGTAGCGGTTACCGGGAGCCATGCCGAGGAAATCGCCCGGAAGCGCGAAGCCGATGATCTGGCGACGGCCATCGGGCAGCAGCTTGTAGAGGCGGGCGATGCCCTCGATCAGGCTGTACACCGAATCGGCGACTTCATCCTCGGAGAACAGTGCCTCCTTCGGCCCATACCGGACGTGCTGAGCAAGCCGCTCGAACTCCTCGTGTTCGGCCGGTCCGAGTTCGCCGCAAATGGCCAGCCCACGGACCGCACAATGCGTCTCACACCGAAATCCCTCGCAAGTCGTCGTCGGATAAGCGAGATGCGGCATTCATCACTCCATTCGGTCGCGAGACTGAACTCTTCCGGCGCGTGTCGCCGTCGACCGACCGCCCCTCTGCGCCAGGAGGGCCAATATGTCGCCAAATCGTCAAGACAGCTTGACACAGATCAAGGTGATGCCACGCCCTGGATGCATCGTGCAAGTTGTTCTATGATGAACTGTGATACCGACCGGGCGGCTTGATGCGACGTCTTTTCGCCGGTGCGGCGATCCTCTTGATGATGGTAGGCCAAGCGGCGGCGACGTCGTCGGAAAGGCGCGGCCTGAACTTCGCGAAATCGCATTGCGCGCGCTGTCATGCGATCGGATATTCGGGCAAAAGCCGGCTCAAGCAGGCGCCGCCGTTCCGCACCCTGCACAAGCGGTATCCGGTTGAGACGCTGGCAGAGGCGTTTGCCGAGGGCATCTATACCGGGCACCCGCGGATGCCGGAATTTGAACTCGATCCCGACCAGATCAACGACCTTTTGTCGTACCTGAAGACCTTGGAGCGGTAGGCGCCGGAGCCGTCGTCGGCCTCGCGGCTGCCGGCTCGGCCTCGCTATGGCCGGATGCGAGCGCCTGCGCGGCCCACGGCACCAGCTCCTTGGCAATCGCATCGAACGATTTGTCGAACGCGGTGACGGCCGCAGCCGGCTCCGGCTTGTCGAGCGGCGTCGCGTGCTGAAACAGCTTGGCTCCGATCAGCTTGCCGTCCTTGTCGATGATCTTGGCGCTGAAGGCGATCTCCGCCGTGAGGTCGGTGCCCTCACCCACGACCTGGAAGCTGCGGATATCGGTCAGCAATTGATAGTCCGGCTGCACGGAGTCGTTGGGACGCATCGGGGCGTGGGCGATGTCGTAATTCTCGAAGCTCTGGATCAATTTCTCCTGCAGCATCTTCGGAATGCTGTCGCTCCACTGCGCGCCGGCGAAGGCCGGGATCTCCAGCCCGGGCGACAGCAGCACCTTCTGGCTGTCGAACAGGATCACGGTGTTGGATTCCGGAATGACGAGCTGTCCCTTCAGCGGCGGCGACGGCGGCGGGAAGCCGGCTGCGGCGGACAGGTCATAGACGACCTTCTTCACCTCCGGCTCGTTGGCCCCGGTCATCCGCTCCACGCCGCCGAGAATTCCATCGAGCTTGCCGGTCTTGCTCGACAGCCACTCCGAGAACGTCCTGAAATTTGCGATGGTGTCCTTCAGCGGACCGGCGTTCTCGCCGAGCACGCTGTCGACCTTGCGCAGCGCCTCGCGGGCCGCCTGGGTCATGCTCATCCCGGCGCCCGGCTCGGCCACCAGCGTGGTGGCGATCGCCGAGCCGGTGAGCTGCTTGCCGCCCTCGAGCGCCACGACCGGCACACCGGTCAGGCCCTGAAAATCCAGCCCGACCTTGGTGTCCGGCCGTATCGGTGTCGACGGCGCCACCGCGATCGTCGCATCGACCCGCCGCGGATCGTCCGGCGCCAGCGCCAGCGCGGTGACCTCGCCGACCCGGATGCCGTTGAACAGCACCGCCGCACCGACCAGCAGACCGGGCACCGGGTCGCGGAACTGGATGTGGTAGCTGGTGCGCGCGCCGACACCGGAGGTGTTGTGCAGCCAGAACACGAAGCCGAACACCGCGAAGATCGCCGCGAGCACGAACGCGCCGACGATCACAAAGGGAGCACGAGTTTCCATGGGCGTGGCGTCCTAGTTCTGTCTGGGCTGGAGCATCGCCGAGCGTTTGCCGTGGAAATAGGCCCGCACCCAGGGATGGTCGGATTGCAGCAGTTCGCTCATCGGCCCCACCGCCACGATCTTGCCGTCGGCCAGCGCCGCGACGCGGTCGCAGACGACATTGAGGCTGGCGAGATCGTGCGTCACCATGAACACGGTGAGTCCGAGCGTGGTCTGCAGGGTTTTGATCAACTGATCGAAGTCGCCGGCGGCGATCGGATCGAGGCCGCTGGTCGGCTCGTCGAGAAACACGATCGAGGGATCGAGCGCCAGCGCGCGTGCCAGCGCCACGCGCTTGGTCATGCCGCCGGAGAGCTGTGACGGGTACTTGTCCCAATCGTCCGGCGCGATGCCGACCATCTCCAGCTTGGCGGTGGCGATCTCGTCCTGCAGCTGCTCCGACATCTCGAGCATCTCGCGCAGCGGAAACTTGACGTTCTGCCGCGCGGTGAGCGAGGAGAACAATGCGCCCTGCTGGAACAGGATGCCCCAGGTCGCCGCCACCGACGCGCGGGCGCGGCCGAAGCCGCGCTCGGTGTCGTGGCCCATCACTTCGATATGGCCGCTCTGCTTCGGGATCAGACCGATGATGGTACGCATCAGCACCGACTTGCCGCCGCCCGAGGCGCCGACCAGCCCGAGGATTTCGCCGCGGCGGACATCGAGCGACAGATGATCGAGCACGGTCTGCCGGCCGAATCCGACCACGAGGTCGGCGACGCGGATGGCGTAGATCTCGGCGAGCGCGTCCATCGCTACATCCCGATCGAGGCGAAGAACACGGCGAACAGCCCGTCGAGCACGATCACCAGGAAGATCGACTTCACCACCGACGTGGTGGTCTGCAGGCCGAGCGACTCGGCGCTGCCCTTGACCCGCAAGCCTTCGCTGCAGGCGACGATGCCGATCACCAGCGCCATGAACGGCGCCTTCCACATCCCGACCTCGAACGAATTCAGCGACACCGCCTCGTGCAGCCGGGCGATGAACACCGACGGCTGCATCCCGCCGTAGAACCACGCCGTCAGCAGGCCGCCATACAGCGCCGACATCGAGCCGATGAAGGCGAGGATCGGCAGCGCGATCACCAGCGCGATGATCCGGGGCAGGATCAGCACCTCGACCGGATCGAGCCCCATGGTCGAGAGCGCATCGATCTCCTCGCGCATTTTCATCGAGCCGAGCTCGGCGGTGTAGGCGCTGCCGGAGCGGCCGGCGACCATGATCGCCACGATCAGCACGCCGATTTCGCGCAGCACCAGAATGCCGACCATGTCGACGACGTACGAGTCCGCTCCGAATTTGCGGAAATGGAAAATGCCCTGCTGCGCGATGATGGCGCCGATCAGGAAAGTGATCAGCACCATGATCGGGATCGCCTGCCAGCCGACTCTGTACACCTGGTAGGTCAACGAGGTCAGCCGCAGCGAGCGCGGCCGGCGCAGCACGCCGAGCAGCGCAGCGCCGAGCGCACCCATCATCTGCAGGAATACCGCGACATCGGCGGTCGCGCTCCATGCGGAGCGGCCGATCTCGTCGAGCTTGGCGACGATCGGATTGGGCTTGGGGTGCGGCGTCGGTCCGCGGCGGTTGAGCTGGCGCACCTCGTCGATCAGCTCTGCGTAGCTCGCGTCGATGCCCTCGAACCGGGCGGTGCGGCCGGCTTGCACGGCGCTGCGCGACAGTCGCTCCAGCACCCAGGCGCCGATGGTGTCGATCTCGCCGATCTCGGCCATGTCGATGGTCAGCGACTTCGCCGCGGCGATCTGCGGCGCGACGTCGTCGGAGAGCCGCTCCATGAACTTGCTGTTCGTCGCCGTCCAGGCCCCTGCCGGCTTGAGCTCCAGCGTGTCGCCGTCGGTCTTGGCACTCAGCGCGGGCACCGAACTCACGGCTGGTCCAATCCGGTCTCGAAGGTCAGCATGCGCTGCTCCGTTTCGATTCGCGCCGAGGCATTGCGGTGCACAGTTTGCGTCGCGCACCGCGATTGATGCAAATCAATTATGGTCCATCTGCTCTGCGCCAGCATTGCAAACAACGCCAGGAGCGAAACAATGACCAAGGCCACGCCCTCCGCCATTCTCAATACCTCCTTGCCGGCGTGCTTTCGCCAGATCCGACTCGAGCTCGCGCGCGAGCCCGGCCATCCCGAAGGCGAAGCCAATATCGCCTATGTGATCGTCGCGCCGCTCGACAGCGACGACCGGATCGACGCCGAGATCTGGAAGAAGCACCGCGAAGCCTGCCGCGTCGCGCGGCAGCGGCCGCATCAGCCGGACAGCCTCGGCCATCTGGTGCACCGTCCGGGCGGATCATGGGCATTTCAATATGACAGCTCCACGAAGTTGCCCGACGAAGCCGGCTATCACTTCGCCGACGAACGATTCGTCCAGGGTGAGTACGTGTCGCTCCGCGAGGAAGGCGACATGCACACCTTCCGTGTGGTCTCGGTCAGCCGGCTGTAGCGACCAGCAGGACAGCGGCACCGGTGCGGTGCGTCACCGTCGTCATGCCGACTTGGCGGCGCGGGCCGCTTCTTCGGTCAGCGGTAACCGAACGTTGAGAATATCCGGCTCGGACGCATCGGTCTTGGTTTCGAAGCCGAGATCGCGGCACATCCGCAGCATTGCGGAGTTTTCGCGCAGGACCTGGCCGCAGACATAGTGCAGGCCTTCGGAGCGGGCGTATTCGATGATCAGCTTCATCAGCGCCCACCCCAGTCCTTTGCCCTTGAGATCCGAGCGCAGCAGGATCGCGTATTCGCCGCTCTCGTAAATCGAGTCGGAGTGGATGCGGACCACGCCGAGCATTTCGCCGGTGATCTCGTCGAACGCCACGAACGCCATCGCGCGGGCGTAGTCGATCTGCGACAGCCGCGCGATGAAGGCGTGGCTGAACTCCTTCATCGCCGCAAAGAACCGCAGCCGCAGATCCTCCGGCGTGACGTGCTTGAGGAAGTCGTGGATCGCCGGCTCGTCGTCGGGGCGGATCGGCCGCGCCAGCACCCGCCAGCCGTCCTTCACGGACAGATGCCGCTCCCATTCGGTCGGGTATGGCTTCACGGCAAAATGCGTGTTGCCGCGGCCGGCGAATTTGCGCTCCGGCGGCCGCACCACGACGCGGGCATCGATCGCCACCACGCCGCTGTCGTCGGCGAGCAGCGGGTTGACGTCGAGTTCGCGGATTTCCGGCAGGTCGGCGGCCATCTGCGACAGCTTGACCAGAGTCAGCGCCACCGCGCTGCGCTTGACCTCCGGCACGTCGCGATAGGCACACAACAGCTTGGAGACCCGGGTGCGCCCGATCAGCGATTCCGCGAGCGGCAGATCGAGCGGCGGCAGCGCCAGCGAGCGGTCGTCGATCAGTTCGACCCCGGTGCCGCCCTGCCCGAACGCGATCACCGGCCCGAAGGTCGGATCGTCGGCGATGCCGATGGTCAGTTCGCGCGCCTTCGGCCGCAGGATCATCGGCTGCACCATCACGCCGTCGAGCTTCGCATCGGGGCGCAGCCTGGCGGCACGCGCCAGAATCTCGTCGACCGCAACGCGCACCGCTTCGGCGCTGGTGAGGTTGAGCACCACGCCGCCGATGTCGGACTTGTGCGGAATGTCGCGGGACAGCACCTTCACCACCACGGTGACGCCCTGCGACAGGAACGAGCTCGCCCACGACACCGCCTCTTCGGCATTGGTGGCAGCGAGCGTCGGAATCATCGGGATCTGATAGGCGGCAAACAGCCCGCTGATCTCCAGCGGATCGAGCCAGGAGCGGCCCTCGCGCAGCGCCTTCTCGACGATCGCGCGGGCGGTTTCGGTGTCGGGGTCGAAATCCTTCGGCAGGCTGGGCGGCACCTCGGTGAGCAGCTGCACCGCCTCGCGGTAGCGCACCATGTTCATGATGCTGCGGACCGCGTCGTCCTCGGTCGGATAGTTCGGGATCGAGGCGGCGTCGAAGCCGTGGGTGACCGCCTCCTCGGCGCCGACCCAGACCGCGAATACCGGCTTGAACAGCGTGCGGCGGACGCGCTCCTCGCCGACTACGCGGATCACCTCGCGGGCGATGTCGCCCGGCGAGGCGACCGCGGTCTGCACGTTCATCACCAGAACGGCGTCGTTGTCGGGATCGGCGAGCAGCATCGACAGCGCCGCCGAATAACGCTCGGCATCGGCGTCGCCGGTGATGTCGATCGGATTGAAGCCGGACCACGAGGTCGGCAGCACCGCATCGAGCTTCTTGTGCAGCTCGGGCGACAGCGCCGCGGGTTCGCCGCCGAGTTCGACCAGCCGGTCGACCGCGAGGATGCCGATGCCGCCGCCATTGGTGAGGATCGCGACCCGCTTGCCGCGCGGCGCGCTGACGCGGCCGAGCGTCTCGGCGCAATCGAACAGCTCGCGCAGATCGTACACCCGCAACATCCCGGCGCGGCGGAACGCGGCTTCGTACACCGCATCGGCGCCGGCGAACGCGCCGGTGTGGGTCGCCGCGGCCTTGGCGCCGTGCGCCATCCGCCCTGACTTCACCACCACCACCGGCTTGACCCGCGCGGCGGCGCGCGCCGCCGACATGAACTTGCGGGCGTCGGTGACGGCTTCGATGTAGAGCAGGATCGCGCGGGTCTCGAGATCGGCGGCGTAGAAGTCGAGCATGTCGGCGATGTCGACGTCGAGCTGATCGCCGATCGACACGATGCCTGAGAACCCGATCTCCTTCACCGCCGCCCAGTCCACCATGCCGGCCGCGATCGCGCCGGACTGCGAGATCAGTGCCAGGCTGCCCCGACGCGGCATATGGGCGGCGAAACTGGCGTTGAGATTGGCGCCGGGAATCATGATGCCGAGACAGTTGGGGCCGATCAGCCGGATGCCGGATTTCCGCGCGGCACGATTAGCGGCTTCCGCATAGGAGCCTTTGCCGCGCCCCATCTCCGAACTGATGATGATCGCGCCGGCGACGCCGAGCTCGCCGGCTTCGGCCACGACCTTCGCCACCGAACGCGGCGGCGCGGTGATGACGATCAGGTCCGGAACGAAGGAGAGCTCCGCCAACGACCCGACGGTCTTGAACCCGCCGATCTCCGGGTAGCGCGGATTGACGACGCCGACCTGCCCTTTGAATCCCGCCTCGCGCAAATTGGTGAGGACGGCGCGACCGAGAGAGGCCGGCCGCGGACTGGCGCCGACGACCGCCACGGCTCCGGGCGACAGCAGGGTGCTCAATCGATAAGTCGACATCTCACCTCGACACCGGTCGGCTGGCCGCGAACGGCAGCCGACGCACGATCCGGACTTCGCGCGCGAGATGTGTACGACAGTTGCTGCAACAAGCCAATGTCGGGCCGGCGCGGCGGAGAGACGCGTACCGCTCGCGCCGTCAGCGGACCTTGGTGAAGCCCGCCAGCGCCTTGATGACGTCCTCGCGCGAGATGATACCGTCGAGCTTGCGATCGGCATCCAGCACCGGAATGCTGCGGGTCTGGTGCTCGACCATCAACTGCAACACCCGGGTGAGCTTGGTATCGGAGTGCACGTAGAGGAAGTCTGGCGACATGATGTCGCCGACGGTCCGATTCATCAGATCGTCGTAATGCGGCAGCATCTGGGTCGGATGGAATGCGAAGCAACTCAGGAAATCGTACTTGGTCACCATGCCGATGACACGCTGATCCTCCACCACCGGATAGGCGTTGAAGTCGTCGTGCTCGAACTTGTCCTCCAACTCGCGCATGGTCAATTCGCGCGACACGGTCTTCACCGTTCGCGTCATATGATCGGCAACAGTTGCCTCTAGAAACTTGTACAAGACCGGACCCAATCACTCGGAATTTTCACCGACGACTTCCGGCGACCCAATGGCGGCCCTGCTAATCGTCGTTGCCGTGCAAATTGACCGCAGCTCCGGCGAATTGAATTGATCAAGGTCAAACCAGCAGCAATTCGCGGCACCGCTTGTTTTTCGTACAACAATGCTCATGATCTGCCGCCCGGCTTGCATATTCGGAATGCAACGTGATCGATCCCGGGCGGTTCCTCGCCCCCCTAAGTAGTAATCCCGATGTCCGAGACCGCTCTCTCGCCCGACGGATCCTCGCAGCGGGAAGTCTTCGACTTCCTCGGCCGCGGCGGTGGCGATCCGTCCCCGACGAAGCAGATCGACACCCACGGCGCAGCGGTTTTTCTTCAGGGAAACCGTGCTCTGAAGATCAAACGTGCCGTTAAATTCCCATTTTTGGATTATTCGACGCTCGCTAAACGCAAGACGGCCTGCGAGCAGGAACTCGAGATCGGCCGCCGATTCGCGCCGACGATCTATCGCCGTGTCGTCCCGATCACACGCACTGCCAAGGGAGCCTTACAGATCGGCGGCGACGGGCCGGTGGTGGAATGGGCCGTCGAGATGGCGCGCTTCGACGACAGCGCGACGCTCGATCACCTCGCCAGCGCCGGAGCGCTCGGACCCGAGTTGATCGACGCCGTCGCCGATGCGATCGCGGCTTCTCACCGCGCTGCACCCTTGGCGGCGACCGCGCCGTGGCTGACGTCGATCGAACCGATCCTGACCGACGACACGACCGAGCTTGCCGCCGGCGGGTTGGCGGCGACCGACGTCGCGGCGCTCGATCAGGGCAGCCACGCTGCGGTTGCGCGGTTGCGGCCGCTGTTGCAGCAGCGCGGCGCGGGCGGCTTCGTGCGCTGGTGTCACGGCGATCTGCATCTCGCCAACATCGTGATGATCGACGGCAAGCCGACGCTGTTCGACGCCATCGAGTTCGATCCGATCATGGCGTCGGTCGACGTGCTGTACGACCTGGCCTTCCCGCTGATGGACCTGCTGCATTACGGCCGTGGCAGCGACTCCGCACAACTTCTGAACCGCTATCTGGCGGTGACGGCGGACGACAATTTCGATGCGCTGTCGGCGCTGCCGCTGCTGCTGTCGATGCGCGCCGCGATCCGCGCCAAGGTGATGCTGGCGCGGCCGGCTGCCGACGACTCGATCAGGCATTCCAATCGGGCAATCGCCGAATCCTATTTCGCTCTGGCGGTCCGGCTGATCGCGCCGCCGCCGCCCCGGCTGATCGCCGTCGGCGGGCTGTCGGGTACCGGAAAATCCGTGCTGGCACGGGCGCTGTCCGGCCACATTCCGCCGCTGCCGGGTGCCGTGGTGCTGCGCTCGGATGTGGCCCGCAAACGACTATACGGCGTCGCCGACACCGACCGGCTGCCCGTCACCGCCTATGCGCCGGACGTCACCGACAAGGTGTATCGCGGCCTCGCCGACCGCGCCGCCCACGTCCTGCAGCAAGGCCACTCGGTGATCGTCGACGCGGTGTTCTCCAGGCCCGAGGAACGCCAGGCGATCGAAGCGATCGCGACCAGGTTCGGCGCGCCGTTCCACGGCCTGTTTCTCAGCGCCGATCTCGACACCCGGATCGCGCGGGTCGCCGGCCGCAGCGGCGACGCGTCGGACGCGACGCCGGAGATCGTCCGGCAGCAGCACAGCTACGCGCAGGGCGTGATCGGCTGGACCGTGATCGACGCCGGCGGCGCTCCGGCCGAGACGCTGTCGCGGAGTCTGGCGGCGTTGCCGCGGGCCGCTCAGGTCTGCAGCACGTAGCTGCCCGGCGCATCCGGCAGGGCCCCGGGATCGACGTCCGGCAAGCCCATCCGCGGCGGCGCCACCGGTTCGCCGGAGCGGGCGCCGAGCCACTGCACCCATTCGGTCCACCACGAGCCTTCGGCGTGCGGCGCCTGCTGCAGCCAATCGTCCGGCCCGACATACGGGCCGTCGGCCTCTTTGGTCATCACCTGGTAGCCGTGCGCCTTCGGCGACGGCGGCGAGACGATCCCGGCGTTGTGGCCACCGCCGGTCAGGCAGAAGGTGATCTCTGCGTCCGCGAGCAGATGGATCTTGAAGGCCGAACGCCACGGCGCGACGTGATCGCGCTGGGTCCCGACCACGAACACCGGCGTGTGAATGTCGGACAGCGCGATCGGGCGCCCGTCGACCACATAGCGGCCTTCGGCGAGATCGTTGTCGAGAAACAGCTTGCGCAGATATTCGGAGTGCATCCGATACGGCATCCGGGTGGCATCGGCATTCCACGCCATCAGATCGTTCGGCTCGGACCGCACGCCCATCAGGTAGTCGTGCACCAGCCGCGACCAGACCAGATCGTTGGAGCGGAGCATCTGGAACGCGCCGGCCATCTGGGTGGTGTCGAGCACGCCGCGATTCCACATCATGTCTTCGAGAAACGCGACCTGGCTCTCGTTGATGAACAGCGTCAATTCGCCGGCTTCGGTGAAGTCGGTCTGCGCCGCAAACAGCGTGATCGACTTCAGACGTTCGTCGTCGTCACGGTCCATCGCCGCCGCCGCGATCGACAGCAACGTGCCGCCGAGGCAATAGCCGGCGGCATGGATCTGCCGCCCCGGCAGAATCCCGCCGATGACGTCGAGCGCCGCCATCACCCCGAGCCTGCGATAATCCTCGAGCGACACGTCGCGGTCCGCGGCGGTCGGATTGCGCCACGAGATCATGAACACCGTGTAGCCCTGCTCGGTCAGGTATTTCACCAGCGAGTTGTGCGGCGACAGATCGAGGATGTAGTATTTCATGATCCAGGCCGGCACGATCAGGATCGGCTCGGGCCGCACCGTTTCGGTCGCCGGCGCGTATTGGATCAGCTCGATCAGCCTGTCGCTGTACACCACCTTGCCGGGCGTGACCGCGACGTCCCTGCCGACGACGAAATCGTGCTTCGGCTCGTGCGCCATCAGTTCGAGCAGGTCCTCCCACCAGTTGCGAAAGCCATCGGCGAGATTGCGACCTTCGGTGGCCGCGGTGCGGCGAAGCACTTCCGGATTGGTGAGAGCGAAGTTCGACGGCGCCCAGACATCGAGCATCTGTCGGGTGGCGAATTCGACGATCTTTTCGTTCTGCTCGGATACGCCGCGAATCTCGGTGGTGGCATCGTGCCACCACTGCTCGGTCAGCAGAAACGCCTGGGCCATCAGGTTGAACGGCGGTTCGCGCCATTCCGATGCGGTGAACCGGCGATCCTGCGGCTGCGGCGCGATCAGCGACCACGGCGCGCTCTGATCGAGCGCGGCCTCCGCCAGTTGCGTCGCCCGTCGCATCGCGTCGTTGGCGAGATCCATCCGCCGGGTCGGTGCCCAGAACAGATGCGACAGCCAGTCGGAATAGGCCAGTGCCAGCGCCGTCGGCGACAACCCGCCGGTCAGCGGGGCCAGCGTGGCGTGCAACGTGCGGTCACTGTCGCTGGCGCGGCTGAACGGAGCCGGGGCCCGGTCCGACTGCGGCGCGCCGCTCGGCGCCGCCAGCAAAGGAGTCTGCAACATGGTCCACCTCGTCGGCGCTGCGGTGCTGAACGGCCATCGCAGCATGCCGGACATATACACCCGCCGAACGGCGATCCGTCAGGTCCGTGCTATCTCCATATATAGGACGACCAGAACGTCATCTTGCGGTCATCCACGAGGTCCGGACCGGGGGCGGCGAAGATGGTTAAGCCGTGGTAGCAGCCAGGCGGGACCGGACGGCAGTCAAGCCGGCCTGTGTCCCTAGCGAGCCAGCAGCGCGCAACGCGAGGTTTGCTCCAACAGATGCTGGGTGACACCGCCGAGGATCCATTCGCGGAAGCGCGAGCGGCCGTAGGCGCCCGCGACCACGATCCCGGCACCGACACGGCGGGCGACATCGGTGATCTGCCGCGACACGTCGCCGACCGGCTCGGGCACTTCGCCGGTTGCGCGGATGTGGTGGCGAGACAGCCAATCGACGACGTCGTGAACGCCCGCGAGCGCGGTCGCGCGGCCGTCGTCCTCCTCGCTTTCGACGATCTCGATCACGGTGACCCGGGTCGCCTGCCGCAACAACGGCAATGCGTCGACGATCGCGCGCCGCGCTTCCGGATTGTCCTTCCAGGCCACCAGCACACTCGACAGATCGATCCGGCAGACGTTCGGCGGCACCACCAGCAGCGGCCGCCCGATCTCCATCACCAGATCGGCCGGATCGGCCAAGGCAAACGGATCGGTCAGAATGCCCGGTGTGCCGGCGCCGCACACCACGAGATCTGCGGCACGGGCCTGCTGCACCAGATATCGCGACGGTTGCTCGATCGCGCTGCGCCATTCCGCCTCGCGGGCGTGGCCGTTCATCGCCTGACGGAACTCGACCTCCAGTTCGCCGAGTCGCTGCTTGATAGTGGCGAGCCCCTCCACCATCAGCCGCTCGGCCTGCGAGCCGCTCATGTAGTAGACCGGCGGGCTCAGTTCCGAAGCCGCAATGCCGATCAGTCGCGATTCGAAACGCTCGGCCAGCTCCGCGGCGATGGCGAGCCGACACGCGTTGGGCTGGTCGAACGCAAGCGCGACCATCACCGTCGAGTATGTCATCGGCACCTCCCCGACACCGCCGCGGCAACAACACCCCGAAGCCACCGCTCGGCGCTTGCGGCCACCGTAGTCGATTTATGATCCCGCAACAAACCGCCTCGATACGATGAGCTAGATCAAAGCGACCGGTGGGCGCGGCCATATATTCCGCACCGATCAGCGATGGATGCAGCGGGGAGAGCTTGCAATGCCGAGTGACATCGTCGTCCACATTCCGGCCGATCGACCGGCCGACGGCGTCGTCGCCTGCGCCGTTTCCGTAGCCAAGGCGTTCGACGCGCATCTCGACGGCATTGTCTGCACCTACCAGCCGATCAATCCGGCTATCATGGTCGGCGCCTCTGCCGCGTACTACGCCGCCGCCACACAATACAACACCGATGCCGACGACGCCGCGGCCAGACTCGATCAATTCGAAATCGCCGCGCGCGCCGCCGGGGTGACCCACGGCGCCCGCTCGATCTGCGATACGCCGGTACTGGCCAATCAGGCGCTGGCGGAAATCTCGCGGCTGTACGACCTCACGATCCTCGCTCAGCCCGACCGAGCCCGACCGGGCCATCAGGATCCGCTGCCCGAAGCCGTGCTGTTCAATTCCGGCAAGCCGATGCTGATGGTGCCGTACATCCACACCGGACCGCTGGCCCTGGATCGCGTCCTGGTCTGCTGGGACGGCGGACGGCCTGCGGCGCGGGCGGTGCACGACGCCATGCCGTTCCTGGCGCGGGCGAAGACCATCGATGTCGTAGCTGTCAACGAGGACGAGGACGTGGTCGGACAGGCGTCCGCGAACGCGCTGCTGGCGCATCTGCTTCGCCACGATCTCGCGGCGACAGGCCACCATCTCACCGCGCCGCCGAGCAACATTCACAACACCATCCTGTCGTTCGCAGCCGATACCGGCGCCAATCTGCTGGTGATGGGCGGCTACGGTCATTCGCGGCTGCGCGAGTTCATCCTCGGCGGCGTCACCCGAGGTATCTTCAGATCGCTGACGCTGCCTGCGCTGATCTCGCATTGACGCCCCGCCGGGGCAGCGACACAACAAGCCACGGCGCGACCGGCGTGGCGTTCCGGCATCGGTCGCGGCGAAGGGGAGACGGAAGATGCGCGCTCATCAAATCATGACCCGGCAGGTGGTCACGATCGGCCCCGAGGCCTCGATCGTCGACGCCGCCAATGCGATGATCGACAATCACGTCAGCGGCCTGCCGGTACTCGACGCCGACGGCAAGCTGATCGGTATCATCTCCGAGGGCGACTTCATCCGCCGCGCCGAAATCGGCACCGAGCGCAAGCGCGGACGGTGGTTGCGGATGCTGCTCGGGCCCGGCACCTGCGCCGGCGACTTCGTCCACGAGCACGGACGCAAGGTCGGCGAGGTGATGACGCACCATCCCTACACGGTCTCCGATGACACCTCGATCGAGACCATCGTCAGGCTGATGGAGAAGCACCACGTCAAGCGCTTCCCGGTGATGCGCGGCGACCTCTTGGTCGGCATCGTCACCCGCAAGAACCTGCTGCGCGCGGTCGCCGATCTGGCGCGCCAGGCGCCCGAGCCGAACGCCGCCGACGACAAGATCCGCGACAAGATCATCGCCGAGATCGAACGCAACGACTGGCGGCCGTTCGGCCTCAGCGTCTTGGTGCGTGACGGCGTGGTTCACCTCAATGGCGTGATCACCGAGGAGCGCTCGCGCCAGGCCGCGATCGTGGTTGCGGAAAACGTCTGCGGCGTGCGCGAAGTGCACGACCACCTGTGCTGGGTCGACACCATGTCCGGGTTCTATCTGAACTCACCGGAGGACGATCGGGCGGCCAAGAAGGCGAGCTGAAATTCTGCCTGCCGAGATGTTACTTTATTCCTGAGCGAAGCCGGTCGTCCACGCTCCGACGCTGGTGAGTCTGCGCCGGTTCGCCGTGTTGCGGACCAGAATGCCGTTGTGTTAAGAGCGGCAAAGAGAGCATTTCAGGCGTCGCGTGACCGAACGAACCACACCGTCGACCGAACTCCTTGCGCGCGAACGCCGGTTGCAGCAGGGCATCGACGGGTACGGCGTCGGTACCTGGGACTTCAATCTCGCGACGCGGGATTTGGCTTGGTCCGCGACCACGCGGAAACTGTTCGGCGTGGCTCCCGACGCTCCCGTCACCTACAACCTGTTCCTGTCGCTGATCGACCCCGAGGACCGGGAGCAGGTTGCGCGTGCAATGCAGCGATCGATCGAGCACGGCGACCAGATCGACGTGACCTTCAGGGTTGCGGAGAACGACCTGCCCCGCCACTGGCTCCGCTGCAGGGGGGGCCTCGTTCACGAGGAGGGCATCTCCTATCTGTGCGGGATCGTGCTCGACATCGATCAGCAGAAGGTGCTCGAGCAGGAGTTGCGGCTGCAGCAGGGCCAGTTGCGCTCGATCCTGGACACCGTCCCGGACGCAATGATCCTGATCGACGGCCGCGGCATCATGCGGTTTTTCTCGCGGGCGGCGGAGCGGATGTTCGGCATGACCGAACGCGAGGCGATCGGCCAGAACATCAGCGTCCTGATGCCGCGGCCCGACGCCACTCGCCACGACCAGTATATCGACCGATACAACAACACCGGCGAACGCCACATCATCGGCATCGGCCGGATCGTCACCGGCCGCCGCAAGGACGGCAGCACCTTCCCGATCCATCTGTCGATCGGTGAAATGGAATCCGGCGGCGAGCGCTACTTCACCGGCTTCATCCGCGACCTCACCGAGTATCAGCAGACCCAGGCGCGCCTGCACGAGCTGCAGGCCGAGCTGGTCCACGTCTCGCGGCTCACGGCGATGGGTGAAATGGCTTCGGCGCTGGCCCACGAACTGAACCAGCCTCTGTCTGCGATCAGCAACTACATGAAGGGCTCGCGCCGGCTGCTCGCCGGCAGTACCGATCCGAACACCGCCAAGATCGAAAGCGCGATGGAGCGCGCCGCCGAGCAGGCGCTCCGCGCCGGGCAGATCATCCGTCGGCTGCGCGATTTCGTCGCGCGGGGCGAATCTGAAAAGCGGGTCGAGAGCCTCGCCAAGCTGATCGAGGAGGCCGGCGCGCTCGGGCTCACCGGGGCTCGGGAACAGGGCGTGGTGCTGCGGTTCAACCTGGATCCGGCAAACGACCTGGTGCTGGTCGACCGGGTCCAGATTCAGCAGGTGCTGGTCAATCTGTTTCGCAATGCGCTGGAAGCGATGGCGAATTCGGATAAGAAGGAACTCTGTGCAGGCAATGCGCGGGTCGCGGACGATATGGTCGAGGTCAACGTTTCGGACACCGGCAGTGGCTTGCCGGAGCAGGTCAAAGCCAAGCTGTTTCAGACGTTCTTCACCACCAAGGAAACCGGGATGGGGGTCGGACTTTCGATCAGCCGTTCGATCATCGAGGCTCATGGCGGCCGAATGTGGGCGGAAACCAACAGCGCCGGCGGCGCGACGTTTCGTTTCACGCTGCCGCTGGCTCCGGTCGGGGATTTGACTGATGCCTAAAGGTACCGTGCATGTGATCGACGACGATCTGGCGATGCGGGAATCGATCGATTTCCTGCTGAGCTCGGCCGGCTACGAGGTCAAACTGTACGAGTCCGCGCAGTCGTTTCTCGACGCATCGGACGTGGAGTTCGGTTGCATCCTGTCCGACGTGCGAATGCCGGGAATCGACGGTCTCGACCTGTTGAAACGGCAGAAGGCGGCGGGCAGCAAGCTGCCGGTGCTGATCATGACCGGTCACGGCGACGTGCCGCTCGCGGTCGAAGCGATGAAGCTCGGCGCTTCCGACTTCATCGAAAAGCCGTTCGACGACGACCGCCTGATCGGACTGATCGAGCTCGCATTGAGGCAGGCGCAGGAAGGTGCCCGCAGCGAAGCGGTGACCCAGGACATTGCGGCGCGGATCGCCTCGCTCAGTCCGCGCGAACGCCAGGTGATGGACGGACTGATCGCCGGCATGTCCAACAAGGTGATCGCCCGCGAATTCGATATCAGCCCGCGAACGATCGAGGTCTATCGCGCCAACGTGATGACTAAGATGCAGGCTTCGAGCCTGTCGGAACTCGTGCGAATGGCGATGCGCGGCGGCGTCATCAAGGATTGAGACAGATCAAACTGCCGCCGCAGCCTGCCTCTATGGTGCCGTTACGAAACTGTCGCAGCCTTGATCGGTGCTGAGGTTGATGATGCCGGGCGCGTCGGCAAAAACCATCGTTTATGTCGTCGACGACGATCAGGGCGTGCTCGGATCGCTGCGGTTCCTGCTTGAAACCGACGGCTTTGCGGTGCGCACGTTCCGCAGCGGACCGGCCCTGCTGGATGCCATCGACCAGGGCCCCGTCGACTGCATCGTGATCGACTACAAGATGCCCGGCATGAACGGCATCGATCTGGCCCGCGGGCTGCGCGACCGCAAGGTGCACGCCCCGATCGTGATGATCACCGGCTATCCCGATGAGACGATCTCCAGCCGCGCCAGCGTGGTCGGGGTCCAGCACGTGGTGGTCAAACCGCACCTCGAAGAGAGTCTGGTGTGGCACATCCGGGCCGCATTGCAGGAAAACGGCGCGCCGGCCTGAGCGTGCCGCCAGCCGGCCTTCGCCGCCGGATTTAAGACATTGTCAATACATCATTTTTTCTGCGAGAGCGGCGACAGACACGCGCCCAAAACTCCGTAAATCTACTTAGGGGAACCCACTTAAGATATGGAGCGAAATACCTCGTCCGCGCAATCTTCCGTACAACGCTGGCCATCCGATCCCACCAGGAGATGGCCAGATGCTGAACCAGTCGCTCAGGACCCCCGCCACCGCCGCCAACGCCCCGATTGATCCTTCCTGTTCTCCGGCTGAGCAGTTCTTCGCCACCACCGGCCATGCCGGTCTGATCGCCTCCGAATTCACCTACAAGAAGGAAGAGGAAATCTACGGCGAGGACGAGCCGTCCGAATATGTTTATCAGGTCGTGTCCGGCGCGGTGCGCAGCTACAAGCTGCTGTCCGACGGCCGCCGTCAGATCGGCGCCTTCTATCTTCCGGGCGACGTGTTCGGGCTGGAGTCGGGACCGACCCATCGCCTGACCGCCGAAGCCATCGTCGACACCACCGTCCGCCTGATCAAGCGCCGCAGCCTCGAACAGGCCGCCGCCACCGACGTCAACATCGCCCGCGGCCTGTGGTCGATGACCGCCGGCGAGCTGCGCCACGCCGAAGACCACATGCTGCTGCTCGGCCGCAAGAACGCGATGGAGCGGGTCGCCAACTTCCTGCTGGAAATGGACCGCCGCCTCGCCGTCGCCGGCATGATGGCGCTGCCGATGTGCCGCCGCGACATCGGCGACTATCTCGGCCTGACCCTCGAAACCGTCTCCCGCGCGCTGTCGCAGCTGCAGAGCAAGGGCATTCTCGGCTTCTCCGGCGCCCGCCAGATCGAACTGCGCAATCGCGCCCAGCTTCGCAATCTCGACGCCTGAGGCCGGCTTCGGCGGCTTCCCTGCCGCCGCATCTTCCTGCAATCGGATCGGACAGACAGGCCGCCAGCGATGGTGGCCTTTTCTGTTATGGGCTGGGATCACCCGCGGGCGCCCGCCCCGCCAATCGGAAGATTTTTCTCTTTCATCCCGCGATCAGCAAAGAACGAACTCACCGCCATCGCCATATCGCCGAGACGGAGATTTTTATTTCGCACGCGCGATTGACTCGAGGGACTTGCGCCGTCCTGATGAACACTCGTGGACCTGCATCGCCGTTGTCGGCGCGCGGTCACAGCCGGTTTTCATTGCCCGAAGGATGTCGCCATGACCCAGAAGCTCCACCCCGAAACTCTCCTGCTGCATGCCGGCTGGCGCGCCGACCCTTCGACCGGCTCGGTGGCGGTGCCGCTGTTCCAGACCACCTCGTATCAGTTCCGCGATACCGAGCACGCCGCGAACCTGTTCGCGCTGAAGGAGCTCGGCAACATCTATACCCGGCTCGGCAATCCCACGACCGATGTGCTGGAGCAGCGCGTCGCCGCGCTGGAAGGCGGTGTCGCCGCGCTCGCGGTGGCGTCAGGTCAGGCCGCTTCGGCCTACGCGATTCAGAACCTCGCCCGGGTCGGCGACAACATCGTGTCGTCGACCGACCTGTATGGCGGCACCTGGAATCTGTTCGCCAACACCCTGAAGGACCAGGGCATCGAGGTCCGCTTCGTCGATCCGTCCGATCCGCAGGCATTCGAGCGCGCCACCGACGAGCGCACCCGCGCCTACTATGCCGAGACGCTGCCGAATCCGAAGCTGGCGGTGTTTCCGATCGAGGAGGTCGCCGCGATCGGCCGCCGGCACGGCATTCCGCTGATCGTCGACAACACCGCCGCGCCGCTGCTGGTGAAGCCGCTCGAACACGGCGCCGCGATCGTGGTGTATTCGGCGACCAAATATCTCGGCGGCCACGGCACCTCGATCGGCGGCATCATCGTCGATGGCGGCAACTTCCCCTGGGAGCAGTTTCCGCAGCGCCAGCCGGCGCTCAACACCCCGGACCCGAGCTATCACGGCGCGGTGTGGGTCGAGGCGGTGAAGCCAATCGGCCCGGTCGCCTATATCATCAAGGCGCGCACCACGCTGCTGCGCGACCTCGGTGCGGCGCTGTCGCCGTTCAACGCCTTCCAGATCATCCAGGGTTTGGAGACGCTGCCGCTGCGGATCGAGCGCCATGTCCAGAACGCCCAGAAGGTCGCCGACTATCTGGAGAAGCGCCCCGAAGTCGTGAAGGTGATCCATCCGTCGAAGCAGAGCGGCGTCGCCCGCGAGCGCGCCGAGAAGTATCTGAAGGGCAAGTTCGGCGGTTTGGTCGGCTTCGAACTCGCCGGCGGCCGTGAGGCCGGTCGTAAGTTCATCGACGCGCTCGAACTGCTGTATCACGTCGCCAATATCGGCGACGCCCGCAGCCTGGCGATCCATCCGGCCTCGACCACTCACTCGCAGCTCTCGACCGAAGAGCAGCTCGCGACCGGCGTGTCGGACGGCTATGTGCGGCTGTCGATCGGCCTGGAACACATCGACGACATCCTCGCCGACCTCGACCGCGGCCTCGCCGCGGGACGCCTGGCGAGCGCGGCGTAGCCCCAAGCACGGCCGGCTCCCTCTCCCGCTTGCGGGAGAGGGCTGGGGTGAGGGCTGACGCGAGCACTGACTCTCTGCCTCGCGGAGACGCTCCCTCCCCCGGAAGGCTGCGCCATCCGACCTCTCCCCGCGCGCGGGGAGAGGTGAGCGCAGCTACGGCGTCATCGTCGCGGCGACCACGTTCAGCAGCCCGGCCGGAGCGACGCCGAAGATCACGATCAAGGCGATGCAGACGATCAGCAGGCCGCGATCGAGCTGCGGCAGCGGCTCGGATTCGTCGTGAGTGTGGCCGACGAACGGCGCGGTGAAGAACTTCGCGTAGTAGAAGAAGCCGAGCGACGAGCCGGCGACCACGATCCCGACCAGCACCCACAGCCCGCCATCGATCAGGACCCGCAGCAGGAACAGTTTGGCGATGAAGCCGCCCGCCGCCGGCAGGCCGGCGAGCGATAGCAGCGACAGCGACAGCGCGATCGCCTCCAGCGGGCGCCGCTTCATCAGCCCGTGCAGATCCGGCAGCGTCGGGGCGCGGCCGAGCGCGGCGGACACGCACAGCGCACCCAGCATCGCCGGCGCATAGATCGCCAGATAGAACAGCACCGCCTCGCCGGCATGCGGCGTGCCGGAGGCGATGATCAGCGCGATGTAGCCGGAATGCGCGATCGTCGAATAGCCGAGCATCCGCGGCAGTTGCGGCTGCCGCAGCGCCAACAGGTTGCCGATCAGCACCGAGGCGCCGCCGAGTGCGGCGAGCCCCTGGCTCCAAACCGGCTCAGGCAGATGGCCGCTCAGCGCCAGCCGCAGGATCACGATCGCCACCGCCGATTTCGACACCACTCCCGCCAGCGTGGCGGCACTGGCCGGCGCCGCCTCGAACGCGTCCGGCGTCCACATGTGGAACGGCACCAGCGAGAACTTGAACGCGAGACCGGCCAGCAGCAGCGCGGTGCCGAATGCGGTCAGCGCACCGCGGCCGCCCCAACCGGCGAAATCCAGCGCGCCGGTCTCGGCGAAGATCAGGGCAATGCCGAGCAGCAGCGCCGAGGACGCCAGCCCGCTCATCACCAGAAACTTGTAGGCCGCCTCCAGCCCCTGTCGGGTGAGGCGAAATGCGAACAGCGCGATCAGCGACAGGCTCAGAATCTCGACGCCGAGAAACAGCGTCGCGGCGTGGCCGGCACCCGCTAATGTCGCGGCGCCGATCGCCACCAGCACCAGCAGCGACGGCGCTTCCTTGGCCGGTCCGCCGGTGCGCAGGAAGACGAGCGCGCCGAGCGACACCAGGCAGGCGAACGCGATGCCGAACCGCGCCGGACCGTCGTCGGTGAACAGCGCCCCCATCGGCGCGGCCGGCGCGCCGATCCGCAGCAGCACCAGCGCGGCGGCCAGCGCCAGCCCCGCCGCGGCGGCGGCCTGCACGATCTGCAGCCGCGCCAGCGGCACCAGCATCATCGCCGCAACGGCGGCGATGGCCAGCACCACGAGTGGCGAAAGCGCGGCGAATTGGGCTGCGGTCATGGCGCGGCGATCACGGCGTTTGGATCAGCGCGGCCTTGATCGCCGGCTCGAGCAGCGCCAGCAGGCTCTGCGGATACAGGCCGACGATCAGCGTGCCGATGCCCATCACCAGGATCGGCCAATATTCCCGCCAGGTCATGTCGGCGAGCGGCGGCTTCGGCTGCGGCAGGCCGAACACCAGGCCCTTGAGCAGCCGCGTCGCGTAGATCACCGAGACGATCAGCGTCGACAGCGCGAGCAGCGCGAACACCCAATTGACCTGGAAGATGCCGACCACCACCAGCGCCTCGCCGACGAAGTTGGCGGTGCCGGGCAGCGCCAGCAGCGCCGAACAGAACAGCGCGAACGCCGCGGCGAATTTCGGCGCGGTCTGCTGCAGGCCGCCGAGCTGGCGCAGGTCGCGGGTATGGGTGCGTTCGTACAGCGCACCGATCAGCAGGAACAGCGCCGAGGCCGAGAACGAGTGCGCGATCATCTCGACCGCGGCGCCGGCCAGCGCGTAGTGCACGCCGGCGGAGATGCCCATCAGCACGATCGACATGTGGGCGATCGACGTATAGGCGACCAGCCGCTTGGCGTCGTTCTGGCCGCAGGCGACCAGACCGCCATACAGCGCGCCGGCGGCGCCGAGCGCGATGCCGTAGGGCGCCACCGCGGCGAGACCGTCCGGAAACAGCATCGGGGCGAACCGGAACAGGCCGTAGGCGCCGGTCTTCAGCAAGAGGCCGGCGAGCAGGATCGAGCCGGCGGTCGGCGCCAGCGTGTGCGCCTCCGGCAGCCAGGCGTGGAACGGCGGCACCGACAGCTTGACCATGAAGGCGAGCGAGAAGCCGAGCAGCATCCACACCTGGACGTGGGTCGAGAGCTTCATCTCGGCGAGTTCGAACGCGCTGAAGGTCATGTGATCGGCCATCGCCGCCAGCGCGAACGACGCCGCCAGCAGGCCGAACCCGGCGGCCGCGTTGAAGATCAGGAATTTCAGCGCGGCGCCTTCCTTGTCGCCGTGGCCCCACACCGCGATCAGTGTGAACGCCGGCACCAGCATCGCTTCCCAGAAGAACGCGAAGATCAGCAGGTCGAACGACAGGAACACGCCGACGGTGGCGGCGACCGTCCAGCACAGGCTGGCGTGAAACAGCCCCGACTGGGTGCGGATCTCGCTCCACGACGCCATCACCGAGATGATGCCGAGTCCGGCGGCGAGTGCGATCATCGTCGCCGACAGGCCATCGATCGCGAATTCCAGCGAGATGCCGAACGAAGGCACCCACGGATACGACACCTTGTCGTACCAGCGGCCATCGCCCCCGGTGGCGACGACGACGAACAGCAGCACCAGCATCAGCGCGAAGGTCGCGATCGTGACCCAGCGCTCACGCTCGCCCTGGCCGGCGACGAGGAATGCGACGAGGCCGCCGATCGCAGGCAGCAGGATGAGCGCAATCAACGCCATGACGTCCCCCAGGCAAACAACAGAAGTCCCGCGCACCCGAGCGCGATCCACAGCGAGTGATCGCGGACGCGGCCGGTTTGCGTCCGCCGCGCCAGCGCCCAGGCGTGACCGGCACCGCCGGCCAGGCCCATCCAGGCGCGATCGATCCGGTCCGGATTGAACCGCGCCACGAAGAATCCGACGAACAGCCGGGCGGCGACGATCAGCAATCGGCCGACCGGGTCGCCGGCCACCATCCGCACCACCGGGGTCTGACCGTCGGTGGCGCGGGTGATCAGGTCGGTGCGAATGCCGCGAACCTGGCTGGCGCCGCGGCCGAGCGGATCGTCGGTGACGAGTCCCGGCACGTCAACGCCCTCACGGCGCAGCGCGACGGCGTCGGCCACCGCCTCGGTGCCTTCGGCATTGCCGAGCACGGTTGCGACGCGGCGGAAGCGCCGGACGAAGTAATAGTAGTACAGCACCTCGAAGCGGAAGATGCGGACGTGGCGCATCCGCTTCGCCAGCGCTTCGAGCTCCTGCGGGTGCTTGACCAATTGCCGCGCCAGCAGCACGCCGAGGATCGGCGCGGCGGCGCCGAGCAGCGTCGGCAGCAACGGCGTATGCACCGGCGCGCCGCCGGTGAATTGGATCAGCGCGCCGACCGACAGGCCACCGATCACCGCCACCAGCGTCAGCACCGTCAGCGGCACCACCACGGCGAGACCGCCCCAAGCGGGAGCTGCGAGATCGGCCGTCTGGCTGGCCGCGACGAACACCACGCGGAATGCGTAAGCGCCGGTCAGAACCGCAGCGGTCGCAGCCAGCAGCCATAGCGGCACGCCCCAAGGTCCGCTGCTCCACACCGCGGCGAGCACGGCTTCCTTCGAGTACCAGCCTGCGGTGATCACCGGCAGGCCGGCGAGCGAAGCGGCGCCGACCGCGAAGCTCCAGAACGCCAGCGGCTGGCGATAGCGCGAGCCGCGCAGCGCCTCGATCGCGGTCGAGCCGCCGGCGGCGTGGCTCATCACGCCGGCACTGAGGAAGAGCAGCGACTTGAACACCGCGTGGATGGCGAAATGCGACAGCGCCACCGCCGGCGCGCCGAGTCCGAGCGCCAGCACCATGAAACCGATCTGGCTCATGGTCGAAAACGCCAGCAGCTTCTTGACGTCGGTCTGGATCAGCGCGACCAGCGCGCCGAGCGCGGCGGTGAGGATGCCGAGCATCGCCACCATGGCGGAGATTTCCGGCGCGGCGGCGAACAGCGGCGCCAGCCGCGCCAGCAGGATCACGCCAGCCGCCACCATGGTGGCGGAGTGCAGCAGCGCCGACACCGGCGTCGGGCCGGCCATCGCACTCGGCAGCCAGGTGTGGAACGGAAACTGCGCCGACTTGCCGAGCGCGCCGAGCGCGATCAGTCCGGCGATCGGCGCCAGCCGCCACGGATCGATTCCCGGCACCGCCGCGAGCATGCCGTCGAGCCGCGTGGTACCGGCGTTCAGGAACAGCATCATCAGGCCGGCGAGCAGCAGGCTGTCGGCGACGCGGGTGGTGATCAGCGCCTTGCGTCCCGACGCCACCGCCTTCGGCAGCTTGTCGTAGAACGCGATCAGCATGAAGCTGCACAGGCCGATGGTTTCCCAGCCCAGGAACAGCAGGATGACGTCGGCGGCGAACACCACCGCCAGCATCCCGGCCAGGAACAGGTTCATCACGGCGAAGAACCGGCGCAGATCCGGCAGCGGCTCGGACGCCATATAGGCGCCGGAATAGACCAGCACCAGCGCACCGACCAGCACCACCGTCCCGCCGGTGACCATGCTGAGCGGATCCATCGACATCGCGATCTGGGCGACGAACACCCCGGTATCGATCGACAGGATCGGCACCGTCGCGCCGGCGACACAGACGCCCTCGATGCAGGACAGCGCCACCGGGAAGAACAGGATCGCCGGCAGCACAGCGGCGCCGACGCCGAGCGCGATCACCGCGGCGCGCGACAGCGGCACCGGGACCAGCGACAAAATCACGAAGCCGAGCAGCGCCGGCACCGGGACGAAGGGAAGCAGATGCGCCATGCTCAGCCCTTCAGCCCGCTGATGGCATCGCTGTCGTCGGTGCCGGTGAGGCGGCGCAGCCGCAGGAACAGCGCCAGCCCGACCGCGACCTCGGCGGCGGCGAGCGTCAGCACCAGGATGAACATCCCCTGCCCTTCGGGATCGGCGTGATAGGCGCCGGCGGCGATGAAGCCCAGCGCCGGGCCGCTGAGCGCGACTTCCAGCGCGACGAGCTGGAACAGCATGCCGCGGCGCGCCAGCACGCCGAACACGCCGACCGCGAACAGGCCGGCGGCGAGGATCATGATGCCGATCAGGTCGGACCCGGTCATGATCCGCTCCTCGGGCTGCGATCGCTGCGACCAATGTGGCGAACGCCGATCAGGCCGGCGAGCAGCAGCAGCGAGGCGAGCTCGACCGCCAGCGCCCACGGCCCGAACAGCAGCCTGCCGACCTCCTGGGCCGACACCGGCGCGGGCTGTCCGGTGGAGGTGAGACCGAATTCGCCGAATACGAAGGGCGCGACGATCAGCACCGACATCAGAACCGGTAACGGCCAGGCGCGGCGCAGCAGCGCACGCTCGCGGGTGATCGCCTCCGGCGAAATCGGCAGCGTCATCACCACGAAGACGAACAGCACCACGATGGCGCCGGCGTAGATCATGATCAGCAGAACCGCCGCGAATGCCGCGCCGAGCGCGAAGAAGCACACCGCCAGCGCCAGCAGCGTCACCACCAGATACAGCAGCGCATGCACCGCGTTCGGCCGCGTCACTGACAGCGCCGCCGAGATCAGCGCGAAGGCGCCGGCATAGATCGCAAGCAGCGAACTCATGGCAGCAGCCCCTTCAGGTTCACCGGCGGCGCCTCGTGTTCGGCCTCGCCCTTGTCCTTGCCGGGGATCGCCTTGCCGGCGAACGACCAGTAGCGATAGCCGCGGACCTTGCCTTCGCCGGAGATCAGAAGATCGTGCTTCTCGTACACCAGCGCGTCGCGGCGCCACTCGGACAATTCGTAGTCCGGCGTGAGCTGGATCGCTGCGGTCGGGCAGGCATCCTCGCAGAAGCCGCAGAAGATGCAGCGGGCGAAGTTGACGCGGAAGTGTTCCGGGTACCAGCGGCCGTCGTCGGCCACCGCCTTGGAAAGATCGATGCAGCCGACCGGGCACACCGTCGCGCACAGATTGCAGGCGACGCAGCGCTCCTGGCCGTCCGGATCGCGGGTCAGCACGATCCGGCCGCGGGCGCGCGGATACAGCTTCGGCTTCTGTTCCGGATAGAGCTGGGTTTCCGGCTTGACGAACAGCTTGCGGCCGACCCGCAGCAGGGCTTCGAGCCATCCGAATCCGATCATGACGCGCTCCTCGCCACCACGACGACACCGGTCAGCATCAGATTGAGCAGCGACAGCGGCAGCGCCACCTTCCAGGCGAAGCCGAGCAACTGATCGTAGCGCGGTCGCGGCAGCGTCGCGCGGATCCAGACGAACGCGACCGCGATCGCCGCGGTCTTCAGCCCGAACCACACCGGGCCGGGCAGCCAAGGCCCGAGCCAGCCGCCGAAGAACAGCGTCACCGCCAGCGCCGACACCAGCAGCACCGCGAGATATTCGCCGAGGAAGAACAGGCCGAACGACATGCCGGTATATTCGGTGATGAAGCCGGCGACGAGATCGTTCTCGGATTCCGGCAGGTCGAACGGCAGCCGGTGCGCGGCGGCGATCCCGGCGATGGTGAACAGCGCCATGCCGAGCGGCTGCAGCACCACGAACCAGACGCCGCGCTGCGCCTCGACGATCTCCGCCATGGAGAACGAGCCGGCGATCATCACCACGCCCATCAGCGACAGGCCGAGAAACACCTCATAGGCCAGCATCTGCGCCGCGGCGCGCATGCCGCCGAGCAGCGAGAACCGGTTGTGCGACGCCCAGGCGCCGAGTACGGCGGCATAGGCCGTCAGCCCCAGCATCCCGAGCAGGAACAACAGCCCGACATCCACCGACGCCAGCGCCCACCCGTCGCCGATCGCCACGACGCCGAAGCCGGCGAGCACCGGCGTCGCCGCCACGGCGGGCGCAAGGATGTAGGACAGCTTGTCGGCACCGGGCGGCGGCCGATCCTCCTTGGTGAGGATCTTCACCGTGTCGGCGACCCATTGCAGCGAGCCGAACGGGCCGACGCGGTTCGGCCCGTAGCGTTCTTGGACGAAGCCGAGCAGCCGTCGCTCCACCCAGGTGAAAGTGCCGGCGAGCACCAGCAGCGCCATGATCAGCGCGACCGAAATGGTGGCGGTGATGATCATCCCGATCATGGCGCCGCCTCGACCTTGACCCGGCGCAGCGGGCCGCGCGGCTGGCAAGAGCCGGCGCTGATCACCACGGTGCCGCGCGGCACCATGGCGTCCAGCGTCACCACCGGCGCGCAGGGATTGCCGTCGACCTGCACCGCTGTGCCGTCACGGAAACCGTGCAGCGCCGCATCATCAGGATGCAGCAGCAATCGTGGCGCCGGCCGGCGCGCAGCAAGTAGCGCGCTGGCGCGGCTCAGCTCGCCGCCGGTGAAGGCGTCGTGCAGCGGGATCAGCCACAGTCCCTCGCCGGCGAGGGCCGGCTGCGGCACGGCCTCGGGCAGCGACGCCTCGCCCGGTCTGATCAGCGACGCGCCGGGATCGCCGCCGCGCAGCGGCCCGCCGACTTCTTCGAGGAAGCGCGTGACGTTATTGGCCGAGTGCAGGCCGGAGGTCTTGTAGCTGGTGATCAGGGCCGGCGGCACCGCAGTGCCGCGTGCGCCCTTGATGCCGAACGTCAGCGGTCCGTCGTGATCGACCGGGATCACCGCATCGGCAAACTGTCCGGCGCGATCGTCGGCGGTGCGCCCGGTATAGGGCCGCGGCGCGCGAGTGACCTTGCCGTCGGCCATTCCGAAATCTTCGCCAGGCGCGGCATCGGCCACCGCCACGAGATCAGGACGCTCGACGATCAGATCGCCGATCAGCGCGTCGAGCCCGTGCCAGTCGCCGGCACCGAACGCATCGAGCCGGCGCCAGCTCGCCGGTGCGGACTCCTGCGGCGCCACCGCGGCGAAGAACCGCTGTGCCCGGCCTTCGTAGTTGACGAAAGTGCCGGTCGCCTCGGTGAACGGCGCCACCGGCAGCGCGACTGCCGCACGCGCCGTCGTCTCGGTGGCCATCGAATCCAGCGCGACCACGCCCTTGGCCGCGGCGAACAGCCGCTCGACACTAGCGCGCGGAGCACGGTCGAACAGATCGTTTTCGAGCACGATCGCGGTCTTGGCTCCGCCGTGTTCGAGCAGCGCAGCAGCGCTGTCGAGGCCGTCGCCGCCGAGCAGCGCCAGACCGATGCTGTTGGCCTCCGGCGCCAGCAGCACGATCCGCGCCTTGGCACCGAGCGCAACGACAATGCGCGCCGCGGCTTCGATGATCTCGGGCGACATCAACGCACAGCCGGCGACGATCAGCGGCCGCTCGGCGTTCGCCAAAATCTCGGCAACTCTTGCGGCTTCGGAATGCTCCTCGACCTCCTCGGCGCCACCTGCGCCGAGCGCAGCCGCAACGCCAACGCCAAATGCGGCGATGCCCTGCGGATCGAGCCGTAGCGACAGCGCGGCGAGATCGTCGAGCGCATCGGGCAGCGGCGTCGCCAGCACGATCGGCGAGCGTCGTCCTTCACCGGCGGTACGGACCGCCGGATCGAGGAAGGCGTGCACGCCCTTCTGCGCGGCGAGCTCCCGCTCGGCGCCCCGTGCGGTCTGCCGCAGCGCCAAGGCCAGCCGCGGCGCGGTGCCGGTGAGATTCTCGCCAAGCACCAGGACGGCGTCGGCATGCTCGACCTCGTGCAGCGAGGCGATCTTGGCAGGCCCAGCGCGCAGGATTTCGACAATGCGGCGCACCAGGCCGGCTTCGACGTCGGACACTCCGGCAAAGAACCGCTCCGGCCCTACGAGACGCTGCAGCGCGTAGTTGGCTTCCAGCGAGGCGCGCGGCGAGCCGATCCCGATCGCGCCTTCGGCCACGATGGCATGGGCGGCGGAGGCGGCGTCGTGGTCGCTGGCGGGCGCGCCGCCGATCAGCGGCTGCCGCAGCCGGTGTTCGGAGATGACGTGCAGCGGGCCATAGCGACCGCGATCGCAGATGAAGTAGCCGTTGAGGGCACCGTGGTAGCGGTTCTGCACCCGCTTCACCCGGCCGTCGCGCTGGTCGACCAGGATGTTGCAGCCGAGCGAGCAATGCGGGCAAATCGACGGCGTCGCCCGCATGTCCCATTTGCGCGCGTAATCGCGCGACCAGCCTTTGTCGTTGAACACGCCGGTCGGACAGACTTCGGCGAGATTGCCGGCAAACGGGCTTTCCAGCGCGCCGTCCTCGGCGCGACCGAAATACACGTTGTCGTGGGCGCCGAACACGTCGAGATCGCGCCCGCCCGCATAGTCGCGATAGAACCGGGTGCAGCGATAGCAGGCGATGCAGCGATTCATCTCGTGCGTCACCAGCGGCCCGAGATCCTGGTTGCGATGAGTGCGCTTGGTGAATTTGTAACGGCGATCGATATGGCCGGTGGCGATCGTCATGTCCTGCAGATGGCAGGAGCCGGCCTCTTCGCACACCGGGCAATCGTGCGGATGGTTGACCATCAGCCATTCGATCACCTGGGCGCGGAACGCCACGGCTTCCGGATCGGACACGGACACCCGCTCGACATCGGCGACCGGCGTCATGCAGCTCATGACGATGCGGCCTTCGGTGTCGTCCGGGCCGGAATACACCTTCACGGCGCATTGCCGGCAGGCGCCGACCGAGCCGAGCGCGCCGTGCCAGCAGAAATACGGCACGTCGATGCCATGGGTCAGGCACGCCGACAGAAGGTCCTCGCCGTCCTTGGCTTCAATGACGCGGCCGTCGATCTCGATCTTCTTCTTGGTCATGGGCGGCCCACCGGACAGAAGCCCTGCAGGTGGGCCGTGAAGATGTCGCCGAAACGCTCGAGGCCGCTGCGCAGCGGCGTCAGCGCGCCGGTGTTGAGATCGCAATAGGAGCGGCCGGACGGGCCGGACAGCGCGACGTGCTGGTGCAGCACCTCGATATCGCCGCGCGTGCCCTTGCCGGCTTCGAGCGTATCGAGCAGCTTCGACACCCACGGCAGACCGTCGCGGCACGGCGTGCACAGCCCGCAGCTCTCGCGCGCATAGAACCGCATATGACGCCCGATCGCCGCCACCGGACAGGCGCGATCGTCGAGCACGATCAACGCTCCGGTGCCGAGCGAGGAGCCCGCCTTCTTGGTGCTGGTGAAATCGAGCGGTACGTCGAGTTCGGCCTTCTCGAAGAACGCGGTGGCGCCGCCGCCGGGCTGGAACGCCAGCAGCGCGCGGCCATTGCGAATGCCGCCGGCGCGATGCAGCAGCTCGCGCGCGGTCGAGCCCATCGGCGCTTCGATCAGTTGCGGGCGCTCGACGCAGCCGGAGACACCGTACAGCTTGGTGCCGCCTTCGTCGGTGAACGACAGCGACCGATACCAGTCGGCGCCGTTCTCGATGATCGACGGCACCGACGACAGCGTCTCGACGTTGTTGACCGTGGTTGGCCGTCCCCACAGGCCGCTGACCGCCGGATAAGGCGGACGATGCCGCGGCACCGGACGCTCGCCCTCGATCGCTGCGATCAGAGCGGTCTCTTCACCGACGATGTAGCGGCCGGCGGAGGCATGCACCCGCATCGTCAAATCGAAACCGGAGCCGAGAATGTCGCGTCCGAGCAGGCCGCTCGCTTCCGCCTCCGCAATCGCGCGGCTCAGCGCAGCGGTGGCGGCGCGATATTCGTCGCGCACCAGGATGATCACTTCGGTGGCGCCGATCGCATAGGCCGCGATGGTCGCGCCCTCGATCAGCTGATGCGGCAGCGCCTCCATCAACAGCCGGTCCTTGAACGAGCCCGGCTCGGTCTCGTCGCCGTTGACGCAGAGATAGCGCGCGCCCGGACCGGCCTTCTCGCTGCCGGTGCGCATGAAGCGCCATTTGTTGGCGGTCGGGAAGCCGGCGCCGCCGCGGCCGCGCAGGCCCGCAGCTTCGACCATCGCGATGATCGCCTCCGGGCTGTGGCGCTTGAGCGCCAGCGACAGCGCCGCGTAGCCACCGAGCCCGCGCCAGGCGGCGAGGCTGTGCGGCTGACGGTCGGCGCGGGCGCGGCCGGTGAGCGGCTTGTCGCTCATGGCGAGCCTCCAACCGAGAGGCCGCCGATCAGCGCATCGAGATCGTCCGGCGTCAGCGGACCGACCAGCTTGCGCTCCGGGCCGACCAGCGCCACCGGCGCACGATCGCAGCCGCCGACGCAGCAGATGTTGATCAGGGTGAACTTGCCGTCCGGCGTGGTTTCGCCGAAGCCGATGCCGAGCTTGCTCATCACCGCATCGCGCACCGCATCGCCGCCGCACAGATAGCAGCTCAGCCCGTCGCACAAGAGGATCACCGTGTCGCCGACCGGTGAGCGGAAGATCTGGCTGTAGAAGGTCGCCAGCGCGTCGATCTCGGCAGGCGTGACGCCGAGTACGTCGGCGGCTTCCTTCAGGTGCGCGTCGGACACCCAGCCTTCGGCTTCCTGCACCAGCTTCAGCGCTTCCACCATCGCAGCCTTCGCGCCGCCATGAGTCGCGGCGGCGTGCTGGATCGCGGTCTTGAGGGCGGGACTGAGGCTCATCGGTCGACGTCCGACATCACGTAGTCAATGCTGCCGAGATAGGCGACGAGATCGGCCACCATCATGCCGGGGGCGACCGCGGAAATCATCTGCAGATGCGCGAACGACGGCGTGCGAATCCGGGTGCGATAGCTCGACGGCTCGCCGTCCGAGATCAGCGCGAACTGCGTCAGACCACGCACCGTCTCGACCTGGCCGGTGTATTCACCCGGCGGCAGCACCGGCCCCCAACTGGTGCTGACGAAGTGATGGATCATGGTCTCGATGTCGTGCAGCATCCGCTCGCGCGGCGGCGGCGTCGTCAGCGGATGATCGGCCTTGATCGGGCCGGACGGCATGTTGTCGACGCACTGCCGGATGATCTTCAGCGACTGCCGGATCTCTTCGACCCGTACCACGGTGCGGTCGTAGCAATCGCCCGTATGGCCGACCGGAATCTCGAAGTCGAAGTTCTCGAAGCCCGCATAGGGCCGCGCCTTGCGCACGTCCCAGGCATAGCCGGTGGCGCGCAGCCCCGGACCGGTGACGCCCCAGTCGAGCGCCATCGCGGTGTCGTAGGCCGCAATGCCCTTGGTGCGGGCGCGGAAAATCTCGTTGCGCAGCACCATGCCTTCGTAATCGTCGAGCCGCGACGGCATCCAGTCCAGAAACTCGCGAACCAGCTTGTCCCAGCCGTCCGGCAGATCCATCGACAGTCCGCCGATGCGGAAATAGCCGGGATGCATCCGGGCGCCGGTGATCGACTCGATCACCCGGTAGCCGCGCTCGCGGTCGGTGAACATGTAGAACACCGGCGACATCGCGCCCGTATCCTGGGCCATGGTGCCGTAGAACAGCAGGTGGTTCATGATGCGGAACATCTCCGACAGCATGATCCGCACCGTCAGCGCGCGGTCCGGCACCTTGATGCCGCAGGCCTTCTCGACCGCCTGCAAATAAGGCATCTCGCCCATCACCCCGCCGAGATAGTCGACCCGGTCGGTGTAGGGCAGGAAGTTGTGCCAGGTCTGGCGCTCGGCCATCTTCTCGGCGCCGCGATGATGGAAGCCGATATCGGGACGCGCCGCGACGATTTCCTCGCCGTCGAGCGCCAGCACGATCCGGAACACGCCGTGGGTCGCCATCGAATGCGGCCCGTAGTTCAGGATCATCAGCTCGACGCCGTCGCGATGCGTCGGCAGGCCGAACTTCTCCGGATCGGCGGCGAGCGCATGTTCCTTGGCGTCGAACAGCGACGCCGTCATGTTGAACAGCGGCCGCTCGGTGGCGCGGCCCGGCTGGGTCTTGCGCATCGGGTGGCCTTCCCAGCCCGGCGGCAGCAGGATGCGCAGCGAGTGCGGCTGGGCTTCGAACTCGACCCCGAACATGTCGTAGGCTTCGCGCTCGTACCACGGCGCGTTGGGATACACCGAGCCGATCGACTTGGCGCGCGGATACTCGGCATCGAGCGCGATCTTGATCCGGATGTCGGCATTGCGCTCGTGCGACATCAGATGGCTGGCGATGGTGATGCCGGACGGCGGCAGGCCGTCGCGATGCTTGCGCGCGGTCTCGTCGATCGCCCACAGGTCGACCAGCATCCTGAACGGCCGGTCGATCTCCTGCTTCAGGAAGCGATGCACGTCGATCGTCGCGTCCGGCCGAATCCAGACGGTCGGAAACCGATCGGCAGTAACCTGCTGGCCCAGCACCGCATCCTTGAAGCGCGTGCTGAGCTCGGTGACGAGTTCGGATGCGCTCACAATGACTCCGGCGGATCGAGCAGGGTCTGCGCCATGCGTTCGTCGCGGCGCTGGTCGCGCCGGCGCGGCGCATCGAAACCGAGACCGGCGGTATTGCCGACGGTGACGCCGAGCGGCCGCCGCTCGCTGCCGACCTGCTGCTGCAGCATGATCAGCGCGTCGAGCACCGCCTCGGGGCGCGGCGGGCAGCCGGGGATGTAGACGTCGACCGGAATGAAGCGGTCGACGCCCTGCACCACCGAATAGATGTCGTACATGCCGCCCGAGCAGGCGCAGGCGCCCATCGCGATCACCCAGCGCGGCGCGCGCATCTGCTCGTACAGGCGCAGCAGCGGCGCCGCCATCTTGTGAAACACGGTGCCCGAGACGACCAGCAGGTCCGCCTGACGCGGCGAAGCGCGGATCACCTCGGCGCCGAACCGCGCCTGATCGTACACCGGCGTCAGCACCGTGACCTGTTCGACGTAGCAGCACGACAGCCCGAAATTGAAGGGCCACAGGCTGTGCTTGCGCGACCAGGCGGTGAGGTCTTCGAGCGTGGTGAACAGGCTCGACAGCGCCATATGTTCTTCGACCGAGACGTCCTCGGCGGGCTGCGACGGATGTTGCGGCGTCATCGTCATCGGCGCCGCCCCTTGACCCAGTCGAGGGCGCCGTCGAGCCACAGATACACCAGCGCCAAAAGCAGCACACCGATGAACACCGCGGCCTCGATCAGACCGAGCCAGCCGGTGTCGCGCGCCGCGACCGCCCAGGCGAACAGGATCGCGGCTTCCATGTCGAAGATCACGAACAGCGCGGCGATCAGGAAATACGGCGCGTTCAGCGGGCCCTGCTGCGGCTGCGCCGGCAGCACGCCGCCTTCATAGGGCACGTCGGGCCGCGCACCGGAGCGCTTCTCGCGCAGCCAGGCCGCGACCACGATGATCGCCGCGACGATCCCGGCCGACAGCGCGACGTGGATGGCGAGTGCGGCGCCCGAATTGATCGGAAGGGTCAGATCACCCACCGGCAAGGCTCCAACAAACAAGCGGAAGAGCGGATCGCAAACGATCCGACGTAGGGTGTAGAAGTCGGGTTGTTAACGCATCGTCACCATGCCACCCCGCCCGTCAAGGCTGGTTGACGCGGATCAACTCCGCGACCACGATACCGTGAGAATCCCGCTGTGATTTCCGTTAGTTGGAACCCGTCAAACGGCCATCAGAAAGGTCGATGAAGCCGCGTTTGGACGCCTCGCTGCGAGCGGGTGCGGCGCGGCGAATCGGCAGCGCCGTCAGTCTGCGGCACGTTGCCACGTTGGGCTTCGATGGCAGCGAAACGCGCGGCGGGAGATGCGCTACGCGCCCGCCTCGAAACGACGCGTGGACATCCGCGCGGACGCATTTCGCTGGGAACGGAAATGATCTAACCATAATCGTCTCGTTTGGGCTGGCCGATGTCGCTGCTTCGTCTTTACACCCGGGTGCTGCAACTGCTCGGCGGAGAGGCGCGGCTCGGCTGGGTTCTGGCCGTCGCCAATCTGCTGCTCGCCACCGCGCAATTCGCCGAGCCGGTACTGTTCGGCCGTATCATCGACGTGATGAGCGGCAATCTCGCCACCGGCGCACTTGTGCCGGAAGCGCGTTCGCCCTGGCCGCTGCTCGGCGCATGGGCCTGCTTCGGACTGTTCACCATTCTGTGCTCGGCGGTGGTCGCGCTGCAGGCCGACCGGCTCGCGCATCGGCAGCGCCAGGCGGTGCTGACCAGCTATTTCGAACACATCCTGCAACTACCGATCAGCTTCCACACCGGCACCCATTCGGGCCGGCTGATGAAGGTGATGCTGCAAGGCACCGACGCGCTGTGGCGGATGTGGCTCGGCTTCTTCCGCGAGCACTTCGCCTCGATCCTGTCGCTGGTCGTGCTGCTGCCCCTGTCGCTGTACATCAACTGGCGGCTGGCGACCCTGCTGTTCGTGCTGTGCGTGCTGTTCACGCTGCTCACCACGCTGGTGGTGCACAAGACCTACGGCATGCAGGGCGAGGTCGAGGCGCAATACAGTGACCTGTCGGCGCGCGCCTCCGACGCGCTCGGCAATGTCGCGCTGGTGCAGAGCTTCGTCCGCGTCGACGCGGAGGTTCAGAGCCTGCGCAACGTCTCCGGACGGCTGCTGGCGGCGCAGATGCCGGTGCTGTCGTGGTGGGCGCTGGTGACGGTGATCACCCGCGCCTCCACCACCATCACCGTGCTGGCGATCTTCACGCTCGGCATCTGGCTCAATCAGCAGGGCCTCACCAGCGTCGGCGAGATCGTGATGTTCGTCTCGTTCGCGACGCTGCTGATCCAGCGGCTCGAGCAGGTGGTGAATTTCATCAACAACGTGCTGATGGAAGCGCCGCGGCTGCGTGAATTCATCGCGGTCCTCGACACCGTGCCGGCGGTGCACGACCGCGCCGACGCGATCGACCCCGGCCGGCTGTCGGGGCTGGTCGAGTTCCAGAACGTGTCGTTCTCGTACGATGGCAAGCGGCCGGCGGTGGAGGATCTGAGCTTCACCGCTTTACCGGGCGATACGATCGCGCTGGTCGGCGCCACCGGCGCCGGCAAGTCGACGGCGATCGCGCTGCTGCACCGGGCGTTCGATCCGCAATCCGGCGTCGTCAAGATCGACGGCATGGACATTCGCGGCCTGACGCTGGCCGGCCTGCGACGGAACATCGGCGTGGTGTTTCAGGAGGCGCTGCTGTTCGACCGCTCGATCGCCGACAATCTGCGGGTCGGCAAGCCGGACGCCACGCTCGACGAGCTTCGTCTCGCTGCCGAGCGCGCCCAGGCGCTGGAGTTCATCGAGCGCAGCGAGCACGGGTTCGACACCAACGCCGGCGAGCGCGGCCGGATGCTGTCCGGCGGCGAGCGGCAGCGGCTGTCGATCGCCCGGGCGCTGCTGAAGGATCCGCCGATCCTGATCCTCGACGAAGCCACCTCGGCGCTCGATGCGGTGACCGAGGCCAAGCTCAATCTCGCGCTCGACGAGGTGATGAAGGGCCGCACCACCTTCGTGATCGCACACCGGCTGTCCACCATCCGCGACGCGACCCGTATTCTGGTGTTCGACAACGGCAAAGTGATCGAGACCGGAACGTTCGACGAACTGGTAGCCGGCGGCGGAGCTTTCGCCGAATTGGCGCGGGCGCAGTTCATGGTGCACGAAAGTACGCGCGCCGCCGTCGCTTCGGCCGCCGACGCGCAGCTCTGAGCGGTCGAATTTCAGCCCTTTTCGTCCACGATTACCGGGACCCAGGCCCTGTTCTGCGGGCGCGAGCCGGTATAGGGTCGGGTTTGCTGGGGCCACCGCCTGAAACCCGAACGCCACCGCGCCGCGATCGTCTCGCCGGCCGCGACGGAACTCACCGGACTGGAATCGGAACGCGCCTTTGATCATCGCACAGCCTCGCCGCTCATCGTTGTTTCTGTGTCTCGTCGCGGCAACACTGCTGTCGCTGGCCCTGCTGCCGCGCGCCGCGAGCGCCGAGGCGCTGCTGCTGGTGGAGGCCGACACCGGCAAGGTGCTGCAGGCGGACAACGCCACCTATCCATGGCATCCGGCGTCGGTCACCAAGCTGATGACGCTGTATGTGACGCTGCAGGCGGTGAAGCAGGGCCGGCTCACCACCGACTCGCTGCTGACGGTGTCGCCGATCGCAGCCGCGCAGTCGCCGTCGAAAATGGGCTTCCGCGCCGGCACCCAGATCACCGTCGACAACGCGCTGAAGATGATGATGGTGAAGTCGGCCAACGACATGGCCGTGGTCCTGGCGGAAGGCGTCGGCGGATCGGTCGACGGCTTCTCGGCGATGATGAACGACACCGCGGCGCGGCTCGGGATGACCCAGACCCACTACGTCAATCCCAACGGGCTGCCGGCCGACGAGCAGGTGACCTCGGCGCGGGATCTGGCGATCCTCGCCCGCGCCATCATCCGCGACCTGCCCGAATACGAGTATTACGTCCACATTCCGGCGATCCGCTTCGGCAAGCGGGTGACGCGAAACTTCAACAAGCTGATCGGCCGCTATCCCGGCGCCGACGGCTTCAAGACCGGCTTCATCTGCGCCTCAGGCTACAACTTGGTGGCGAGCGCCACCCGCAACGGACGGAGACTGATCGCCGTGGTGCTCGGCGCCAATTCCGGCCAGGACCGCGCGGTGAAGGCGGCGCAGCTGCTGGAGCGCGGCTTCTCCACCAACACGCTGGCCTGGCTGACCCCGTCGCTCGGCACCGTCGACAATCTCGCTCCGATCGCCGCCACGCCGCCAGACCTGCGCGACGAGATGTGCGGGCCGAAGCGCAAGCGCCCGGCCAGCGACGACGACGAGACCGTCGCCAACGCGCTGTCCGGCAATCCGGTGATGTCGATGTTCCAGCCGCCGACGCTGCGGCCGGTCGACATGATTGCCGCCGAGCCCGAACCGACCCAGCCAGTGCTGGTTTATACCGGACCGACCCGGAGCGGACCGGCGCTGATCGCGGCCGAGAGCAACGACGCCGAGCAGCACACTGCCAAGCCGGCGAAGAAGAAGGCCCGGGCGGCCAAGAAGAAGGATGCCGCGCCGGCCAGCGACGAAGCCAGTGCCGCCAAGGACGGGAAAAAGCCGAAGCCGCGTACCGCGGTGATCGTCGATACCAGCAAGCCGGCCGGTCCCAAGCATACGACCGCCAAGCCCGACGCCGCCGCCGATAAGCCCGCTGCGGCCAAGCCGAAGCCGAAGGCCGCTGCGAAGCCGGCGCCGAAGAGCGCCACCGGCGAGACAAAACCGAAATCCTGATACCGCCGCCGACAACCGGCGGTGAGTCCTCTGCCTGTGCGTCGGCCGCTGTCATAGCGGGCGTTGGCGACGTCGCCCTGCTGCGGCGTGAGGCCGCTTGCGTTCGCTGATCGCTTCGCTCAATACTCGCCACAACGGGCGTCGGACGCGGTCTTGGCGTATTTCTTTCGCAGCGCAGCAAACGACCCGCGGCGTCTTTCTGCCAATTCGCCGCCCCCGACCGATATGCAACAATCATAATGCACGGAGCGGTGCGCTACGTGCAGGCGACACGAGGAACACACCATGGAGCGGACCTGGCTCAAGCACTACCCGGCAGGCGTACCTGCCGACATCGACGTGACGCAGTACCCCTCGCTGGTCGACCTGTTCGAGGAGAGCTTCCGCAAGTTCGGCGACCGCAAGGCCTTCATCTGCATGGACAAGGCGATCACCTATCGCGAGCTCGACGAGATGTCGGCCGCGCTCGGCGCCTATCTCCAGGGCAAGGGCCTGCAGAAGGGCGCGCGCGTCGCGCTGATGATGCCGAACGTGCTGCAGTATCCGGTGGCGATCGCCGCGGTGCTGCGCGCCGGCTTCGCGGTGGTCAACGTCAACCCGCTGTACACCCCGCGTGAACTCGAGCATCAGCTCAAGGATTCCGGCGCCGAAGCGATCATCGTGCTGGAGAACTTCGCCCACACCGTCGAGCAGGTGATCGCCCGCACCCCGGTCAAGCACGTCATCGTCGGCGCGATGGGCGACATGCTGGGCTTCAAGGGCGTGATCGTCAATCTGGTGGTACGCAAGATCAAGAAGATGGTGCCGGCGTTTTCGCTACCCGGCGCGGTCTCGTTCAACGACGCGGTGTCGGCCGGTCGCGGCCAGAAGTTCACCAAGCCGCCGATCGGACCGGACGACGTCGCCTTCCTGCAATACACCGGCGGCACCACCGGCGTTTCCAAGGGCGCCACGCTGCTCCACCGCAACGTCGTCGCCAACGTGCTGCAGAACGACGCCTGGCTGCAGCCGGCGCTGGCCAAGCCGCCGCATGTCGACCAGCTGTTCATCGTCTGCGCGCTGCCGCTGTATCACATCTTCGCGCTGACCGCCTGCTACCTGCTCGGCATGCGCGCCGGCGGCGTCAACCTGTTGATCCCGAACCCGCGCGATATTCCGGGCTTCATCAAGGAACTGATGAAGTATCAGGTCAACAGCTTCCCGGCGGTCAACACGCTGTACAACGGCCTGCTGCACGCGCCGGGCTTCGACAAGGTCGACTTCTCGAAGCTGAAGATCTCCAACGGCGGCGGCATGGCGGTGCAGCGTCCGGTGGCCGAAGCCTGGCTGAAGATGACCGGCTGCCCGATCGCCGAAGGCTACGGCCTGTCGGAGACCGCGCCGGTGCTGACCTGCAACCCGGCGACCGTTACCGAATTCAACGGCACCATCGGACTTCCGATGCCGTCCACCCTGCTCTCGATCCGCGACGAAGAAGGCAACGAGGTGCCGTTCGGGACCCCTGGCGAAATCTGCGCCAAGGGGCCGCAGGTGATGAGCGGCTACTGGAATCGGCCGGACGAGACCGCGCTGGTGATGACCGCCGACGGCTTCTTCCGCACCGGCGACATCGGCGTGATGAGCCCGGACGGCTTCACCAAGATCGTCGACCGCAAGAAGGACATGATCCTGGTCTCGGGCTTCAACGTCTATCCGAACGAGGTCGAGGAAGTGGTCGCCAGCCATCCGGGCGTGCTGGAATGCGCAGTGATCGGCGTGCCGGATTCCCGCACCGGCGAAGCCGTCAAGGCCTTCGTGGTGAAGAAGGATCCCGACGTCACCGCCGAGGACATCATCAAGTTCTGCCACGGCGAACTGACCAACTACAAAGTGCCGCGGCAGATCGAATTCCGCACCACGCTGCCGAAGACCAATGTCGGCAAGATCCTCCGCCGCGAACTGCGCGACGAGAAGAAGAGCAATCAGGCGGCGGCGTAAACGCCTGCTCTCCTCTTGCCCCGCCATGTCATTCCGGGGCGCGGCCGTCAGGCCGCGAACCCGGAATCCCGCAGTTATCGTGCCCGTTTCGGATTCCGGGTTCGCTCGCTTTGCGAGCGCCCCGGAATGACGGCGGTGTGCTTGGACGGCGTGCCGCCGCCTACCCGCACAAACCTCACCGATCCCGCGACATTGTCACTGTCATACGCGCGGGCTAGAAATCATCCGCACAACAGGGAGAGATACCGATGACCATCAAGGTTGGCGACCGGCTGCCCGACGTCCAGTTTCGCGTGATGACCGAGGAAGGCCCGCAGGTGAAAACCACCGACGAGATCTTCAAGGGCAAGAAGGTGGCGCTGTTCGCGGTTCCGGGCGCCTACACCGGGACCTGCCACAAGATGCATCTGCCGAGCATCTTCCTCAACGCCTATGCGATCAAGGACAAGGGCGTCGACACCATCGCGATCGTCTCGGTCAACGACGCCTTCGTGATGAACGCCTGGAAGCGCGACACCGACCAGCGCGACGAAGCGATCTTCCTGGCCGATGGCAATGCCGAGTTCACCAAGGCGATCGGCATGGAAATGGACGGTTCGGGCTTTGGCCTCGGCACCCGCTCGCTGCGCTACTCGATGCTGATCGATGATGGCGTGGTCAAGACCCTCAACCTCGAGCCGAACCCCGGCAAGGTCGAAGTCTCCGGCGGCGACACGCTGCTCGGGCAGCTGTGAGCTGATTGCGGGCACACTTCGCTCCAACGACCAACGTCATCGCCCGGCTTGTCCGGGCGATCTCGTATTCCAGGGCGTTCGTGCCGAACTAACTGGCTCTCTGGGATACTGGGTCACCCGCATGCGCGGGTGACGACGACAGTGAAGCGGTTACTTCACCCGAGATTTCATCCGGTTTTCCGCCAGGCCATCCCGCGCGAGCTGATCGGCGCGTTCGTTTTCGGCGTGGCCGGCGTGGCCTTTGACCCAGTGCCAGCGGATGCTGTGGGTCTTCAGCGCGGCATCGAGGCGCTGCCACAAATCGACGTTCTTCACCGGCTTCTTGTCGGCGGTCTTCCAGCCGTTGCGCTTCCAGTTGTGAATCCAGCTGCCGATGCCGTTCTTGACGTATTGGCTGTCGGTATAGAGATCCACCGAGCACGGCCGCGTCAGCGCTTCGAGCGCAGAGATCGCCGCGAGCAGCTCCATCCGGTTGTTGGTGGTATGGGGCTCCCCGCCCTTCAGCTCTTTTTCGACGTCGCCGAACTTGAGGATGGCGCCCCACCCCCCCGGGCCGGGGTTGCCGGAGCAGGCGCCGTCGGTGTGGATGATCACCGGCTTCTGGTCGGCCTCGCTCACGCCACCGCCCCTGCGATCTCGACTCCATAGTCGCGAATGCTGGCGACATTTTGCTGGAAGCGCAGCTTGCGGACGTATTCCATCGGGTCCTTCGGCTTGACCAGCGCGCCCTCGGGCACGTTCAGCCAGTCGACCAGCCGGGTCAGCAGGAAGCGCAGCGCGGCGCCGCGGGCGAGCAGCGGCAGCGCGGCCTGCTCGGCGGCATCGAGCGGGCGTACGCGCGTATAGGCGCTGAGCAGCGCCTGCGCCTTGGTGACGTTGAAGGCGTGGTCGGCCTCGAAGCACCAGGCGTTCAGGCAGATCGCGACGTCGTAGGCCAGCAGGTCGGTGCAGGCGAAGGTGAAGTCGATGATGCCGGAGACCTCGTCGCCGATGAAGAACACGTTGTCCGGAAACAGGTCGGCGTGGATCAGCCCCTGCGGCAGATCGGAAGGCCACACCCCGCTTTCCAGATAGTCCAGCTCGGCGGCGAGAAAGTCGCGCAGGCCCGGCTGCACCTCGTCGGCGCGCGCTTCGGCTGCGGCGAACAACGGCCGCCAGCCGGCGACCGACAGCGCGTTCGCCCGCTTCATCGCAAAGTCGCGGCCGGCCAGATGCATCTTGGCGAGCGACTGGCCGACGCCGGCGCAATGCACCACGCTCGGCTTGCGCGGCCACACCCCATCGAGAAAACTGATGATCGCCGCCGGGCGACCGGCAAGCGTCGCCAGCGTGCGGCCTTGGCGATCGGCGACCGGCTGCGGGCAGTTGATGCCGCTTTCGGCCAGGTGCGTCATCAGCGACAGGAAGAACGGCAGATCGTCGCGGGCGACGCGCTTTTCATACAGCGTCAGGATGAAATAGCCGCGCGAGGTGTGCAGCAGGAAGTTGGAGTTCTCGACGCCTTCGGCGATGCCCTTGTAGGACAACAACTCGCCGATATCGTAGGAGCCGAGAAAATCCGCGAGCTCGTCGGCGGCGACGTCGGTGTAGACCGCCATGGCGTGATCCGATCAGAAGGAAAAAAGCTGGCGGCTTCCTAGACCAAGACGGGGCGCGATGAAAGGCCGCCCCCGGGGGAGGCCCCCCGGGTCTCGCCGCGGTTATTCCGCGGCGTCGGGGCGCAGCACCCGCGGCACCGGGAAGAACTCGTTTTCCTCGGCCGCCGACACGGTCTCGACCGACAGGTCGAAGCGCTCGGCGAAGGCGCCCATGATCTCCTCGACGATCACCTCGGGGGCGGAGGCCCCGGCGGTGAGGCCGAGCACCTTGATGCCCTCGAACTGGCTCCAGTCGAGATCCGAGGCGCGCTGCACCAGCACCGCGACCTTGCAGCCCTCGCGCTCGGCGACTTCGCGCAGCCGCTGCGAGTTCGACGAATTCGGCGCGCCGACCACGATCATGGCGTCGACCACCGGCGCCACCTTCTTCACCGCGGCCTGGCGGTTGGTGGTGGCGTAGCAGATGTCTTCCTTGTGCGGCCCGGAGATGTTCGGGAAGCGCTCGCGCAGCACCGCGACGATGCCGGCGGTGTCGTCGATCGACAGCGTGGTCTGGGTGACGAAGGCGAGGTTGTTGGGGTCCTTGGGCTGATACGCCTCGGCATCGGCCGCGGTCTCGATCAGCGTCACCGCGCCCTCGGGGAGCTGGCCGAGGGTGCCGACCACTTCGGGGTGGTGGGAATGGCCGATCAGCAGGATCTCGCGGCCGCGCTTGAAATGGATCGCCGCCTCGCGGTGCACCTTGGTGACCAGCGGGCAGGTAGCGTCGATCGAGAAGAAATTCCGCGACAGCGCGTCTTCCGGCACCGACTTCGGCACCCCGTGGGCGGAGAACACCACCGGAGCCCGGGTGTTGGGGATCTCCTCCAGTTCCTCGACGAAGATCGCGCCCTTGGCGCGCAGGCTGTCGACCACGTATTTGTTATGGACGATTTCGTGCCGGACATAGACCGGGGCGCCGTACATCGCGAGCGCCCGCTCGACGGTATCGATCGCCCGCACCACGCCGGCGCAGAACCCGCGCGGCGAGCAGAGAACGATTTTCAGCGGGGGTTTGGCGAGCATTGGCAGCGATCCGGGGGCCTGGGCGCCGAGCAGAACCGGCGGAAAACAGGCGCACGCCAACGGCGTTGCGCATGGGTCGAACGTGGTAGGAATTGGGCCGGGTTTGCGGCACTGTCAAGGCCGCGGGCCCTGCACTTTAGCAAGGCTCCTTGCGCGGCGAGCCCCGAACGGCATATATAAGCGGCAATTCCCGTCATCCCCGACGACCCGCCTTGCCTCAGGACGATTCCGGAGGGGCAAGGGACAAAGGAGATTTGCCATGAGCAACGCACCGCTGATGCCGAAGGCCACCGCCGTCTGGCTGCTCGACAACACGGCGTTGACGTTCGATCAGGTCGCCGACTTCACCAAGATGCACGTGCTGGAGGTCAAGGCGATCGCCGACGGCGACGCCGCCCAGGGCATCAAGGGCATGGACCCGATCTCGACCGGCCAGCTCACCCGCGACGAGATCGAAAAGGGCGAAGGCGATCCGGACTACCGCCTCAAGCTCGCCGAGAGCAAGGTGGTGCTGCCGCAGGCCGCCAAGAAGAAGGGCCCGCGCTACACCCCGGTGTCGCGCCGCCACGAGCGGCCGAGCGCGATCCTGTGGCTGGTGCGAAACCACCCCGAGCTGAAGGACGCGCAGATCATGCGGCTGGTCGGCACCACCAAGACCACGATCGCTTCGGTGCGCGACCGCACCCACTGGAACGCCGCGACCCTGACCCCGATGGACCCGGTGACGCTCGGCCTGTGCTCGCAGCTCGACCTCGACTTCGAGGTGCAGCGCGCCGCCAAGGAGAAGCCGACCGACCAGCAGTACGGCGGCGCCACGCTGCTGCCGGCCTCCGAGACCACCCGCAAGGAAGCCGAGTTCGAAGCGGCGTCCTCCGGCAAGAGCCAGGAGGATCTCGACGTCGACGCGGTGTTCGCCAAGCTCAAGACCATCGGCGGCAAGAAGCCCGAGGACGAAGACGAAGAAGGCGGCTTCTGAGCCGCCGACCCTCCCCGTCATCGCCCGCGCAGGCGGGCGACCCAGTATTCCAGAGCGTGAATTGCCGACCGCAGACTCTCTGCAATACTCGATCCTCCGCCTGCGTGGAGGATGACGGACCCAGCGCGTTGCGACCCCGCGGCCGGCATCCGCGCAAAGCGCCCTCCCCACCCTCACCGTCATCGCCCGCGCAGGCGGGCGACCCAGTATCCCAGAGCGTGAATTGCCGACCGCAAACTCTCTGGAATACTCGATCCTCCGCCTGCGCGGAGGATGACGGACCCAGCGCGTTGCGACCCCGCGGCCGGCATCAGCGCAAAGCGCCCTCCCCACCCTCCCCGTCATCGCCCGCGCAGGCGGGCGACCCAGTATCCCAGAGCGCGCGTTGCTGATCGCAAGCTCTCTGCAATACTCGATCCTCCGCTTGCGCGGAGGATGACGGACCGAGCGCGTTGCGGCTCCGCGGCTGGCATCAGCGCAAAGCGCCCGCCCCATCATCGCCGTCATCGCCCGCTCCCCGCCTTGCGCCCATCGCGCATCGGCTCGCCGTGCTGCCGCCACGCCAGCGCCTGATCGCGGCGGCGGCGCTGCAGGTTGGTGTACAGCGTGTCGATGATCTTCCACTGCGGCTCGGTCGGCGGGTCCATCGGCACGACGGCGCAGAGCATCGGGGTGCGGCAGCCGCGCGCCCGGCGGCAGTCCTTCACCGGGCAGCGCTTGTGCGCCTGCGCTTCATCTGCCAGCGCGCGCTGCAGCGCGCGGCGTGCCGCCAGCATGTCGACGTCGAGCCGAAGCTGCGCCCGCTCGGCGCTGGCTTGCTGCTCGAGCGCATCCAGCCGCGCGTGATCCCAACTGAGGTGTTCGGTCGGCCAAGTCGGCATCGCTCCCTCCTGATGCTGATACCAGCGGGCGCGCGCGCATGCGGCGGCGTTGCCCGCAAAAGCCTTGCGTGAGTGGTGGGTTCAGGGGGCCTCCGGTCGGCCATCGGGCCGAGGGAGGTGGAGCGCCGAAAGACGCGCCTTTGGTAGTACCCGCGGCCTCATGCCTCGGATCGCCGAAGCGCGAGCGCCGCGGAAACGTCTTTCGACGCTCCACCGTGGCGACTTTTGGCTGAAGGACCGTGCTTCCGGGACACGGCGAGCTTGCGGGCTTTCCCCGGCCTCTACCGTACCCGTCCAGCCTCTGTCGCGGCGGCCGCTCGTAGTAGCGGCGGACGGCGACCCTCAGCCTCCCGGAGGTACAGGGCGACGTCCACCCCACACCCGCAGGCGCCACACCCCGCCCCGCGACGACCAGCGTCCCGGCAACGCGCCCCTCGATGGGGCGGGATGAATGCGCTTTTATTCCTATCTCGATAGGATGTCAACTTCAAATTTGTAGGTTACTGCACCGCATTCACGGGACACAATCCGCATGTCCCTGCGTTAGGCCGCATCGTGCTCGCGCATCTCCTCCAGCAGACGCCTCAACTCGCCCGTCCGACTCACAGTTATGGATTCCAACTCACCTGCGAAAATGACAGGAGCCATTGAACCGCCTTCACATTTCGCGGAAGCAAATTCCGCCTGTGATTGCGCGTACTTCGTCCATTGCTTTTGCGTCTCCTTAAGCGCCCACCCGCCGAATTCACTCGCATTCCCGTGCGGCGCTGCCATTCGGGCGACGTTTCAGCGCACCATCTTAAGAGGCGAACAAAGAACAGACTCCAAAGAAGCCCGTAGGACGGATTAGCTCAGCGTAGTCCGCCCCATCAACCGAACACGCCCCTTGAGCGCCTCCGAAAATACCATTCTCGACGACAGCCTCTTATCACAACTAATAATTGAAGATCGATATATGCACCGCTAGCGTTCGGTTCGAAGCTTAGAAACCGAGCAAGACGCAATGTCATCTCTAAAAGTCAATCAAATCAAAGTTCGACTACGTGAACTGTTTGAGCCGCACCTGAATGTTTCTGACATTTCGCCGCGAGACGCGGAAAGGGATCAGAAGGTATTAACGAGATGCTTAGCGGCCCTCGCCGTCTCCACGGTCGCCGGTTGCACACCGAAACAAGCCGCAGAGTCGGTATGGGACGGGAGCGGCGACAACGGAATCGATGCAGCCTACTATGATCCATCGGACCAATCCGTGGTCTTTGTCCAATCGAAATGGATCAACGCCGGGACAGGCGAGCCGGAGGCGAAAGACATCGGGACCTTTGTCACCGGCGTTCGCGATGCGATCGAACAGAACGTCGATGCATTCCACAGCCGACTGCACGCCAGTCTTCAAGACATCTTCGCTCAAATCAATACGCCCGGCACCTCCGTCCACCTGGCAGTCGTCACCACCGGCGTGAGTCAACTTGCGAAGCCGAGCACTTTGCATTTTGAACGACTGCTATCAGAACTCAACGGCAACGACCCGCACGAGCTGGTCTCGTGGGAACTCTTGGGTTTGAACGAAGTCTACACTCGCCTCGCAAGCGATCCAGAAGGCGGCCGCGTCACGTTAGAGGCGCAAATACTCGATTGGTCTCGCGTCAATTCTCCTTATGCCGCGTATTTCGGCATCGTTGATGGGTATCAGTTAAAGACATGGTGGAAACGCCACGGGAAGAGCTTAGTAGTCTCCAATATTCGTCACTCCCTCGGCGGAACCGACGTAAACAACGAAATTAGACAGACCGCACTCAATTCGCCCGAGAAATTCTGGTATTTCAACAACGGAATCACCTTGATCGCCGAGGAGGCCGTCGTTGCTCCAGCCAAGGCCGCAACCCAATCCGCCGGACAGTTTCGTTTTCGAGGGGCGTCGATCGTTAATGGCGCCCAAACCGTCAGCTCTCTCGGGCGCATCGAGAACGATACGAACCTCGGACTAGTTCGAGTACCAATCCGAGTCATCCTCCTAGAGTCGGCGCCCGTAGGCTTCGGAAAAGAGGTCACACGAACCAACAACCTTCAGAACCGAATAGAATCACGAGACTTCGTTGCACAGGACCCCGAACAGAAGCGCCTCAAAGAAGAGATGGCGGTCGAAGGCGTCGACTATCAATTCTTGCGCAGCGAGGAGGTCAGCCCCTCGGCTAGCAGTTGTGAGCTGATCGAAGTCACTGTCGCTCTTGCATGCGCGTCCGGAGACCCAGTTCTCGCGGTGCAGGTAAAGAGCGGAATCGGGAAATTCTTTAACGATCTTCAGAAAGCTCCGTATCGGACGATCTACAATCCCTCGACAAGCGGAGCTCGTGCCTTCAATGCAACGGCCATGAACCGTCATATTGATGGATGGATCGAACGCAAAAAGAAAAGCTCATCAAAGAAGAATGGTGCGGCCTGGGGCGTTCTAGTTCACGGAAACCGCATTCTCTCGACTGCTGTCTTCCGACTATACGGCTTGAACCGACTGTCAAAGCCAATCAGCGATTTCAGAAGCGAGATCAACGATCCGGCGCCAATCTATCGACTCTGCAATGATGTGCACGCGCGAATGACCTCCGCGATCGAGAAAAAGTTCCCGGACAAATTCCTCGCTGTTCTGTTCAAGAATCCATCCCACAGCAAAGTCGTCTTTGAGGATGCGATTCAGGCAAATCGTTAGCCCGTAGAGCACATTAACATAGCGTAATCCGTCGCTTTCATTGACGTCGCACATCGGCGGGTTACGCATTCGGCTGACTGCCCTACGTGCTGCGCTCGACACGGCGGCGCGGTCCACTCAACCAACATTCAATCCAACGTCGAGTTGCAGCTCTGCTCCATTGCGTGTCAGCCTGAGCCCATTGATTTGGAGTTTGAGCATGGCGGTATTTCTCAAGATCGTTTCAGGTGCCTACCTCATCCTGGTGTGGCTGTCGTTCTTCATCGGGCTGCAATCGCCGCTTGAGCGCGAACTACAAATGCCGATGGGAAGCGCGACGATCGCGCTGTTCCTGATCGCGGTCCTGCTGTCGATTCCCGGCGTTGCACTGTTCGCGTTCGGCCAATTGGTCGGCGACGTCAGGGCTATTCGCAATTCTTGCCGGCAGCCGCAGCAGTAGCTCAATCCCGCATGATACGTCCGCAGTTTCGATCTGCTGCGGCTCTATCGCTCTTCCGGAACTCCGATCGAGCGACGAACGACGCGATAGAGCACGGATCAATGCTGAGATTTCTGCAATTGTTTTTCAGAGGATAAGATGGCGCTGATCGCAACCGGAAATATCAATTATCCTTATGAGGTGCTGGGAGTCGTTCATGCCACCGTCAGCCGGACACCGACAGCCGGCGGCTGCGGCAATTCCGGCAGACTTCCGATCCAGGAAGCCTACGAAGAGGTGACACAAGCGCTCTACGATGCAGCTCTTGCGTCCGGTGGTGACGGTGTCATTCACGTCGGCTACGACTACCGCATGTCGAGCGCCAATCTCGGATGCAACAACACTCAGCCGGTGTTCGAGGTGTACGGTTGGGGTACGGCGATCAGAATGATCGGATGACATTGATCGCTAAGGTCTGCTGCTGGGCAGTCAGAGCGGCGGCCAGTCGGCCAGTCCCACACCTGATCGAGCCGGCCGCGACGCGACTCGCAATTGGGACAATCCGACTGTACCGCCGATCGCTGTCTCGGCATACCAACCGGACCTGTCTTTTCAATCCGACATGCTCACAACGGGCGCTGGAGGCGATCGAGCAACACGGATTTTCCGTGGGAATGAAGCTCGCAGCCGCGCAAATCAATCGCTGTGGCGGCAGTTATACGTTGAGCGTCACCGCATCGGGCGAGACGTGGCTCGTGACCTCGGATGGCCTGCGATTTGGCCCGGACGAGATCGCAGATGTCTTGAAGGCCTCGCGCACTCGGTCCATATCGAGCACGCCGTAGGACGAAAGAGCACGCGTAAGGTGAGCAAAGGCGCCGAGCGCCGCGGCCACGTCACACGAACTGGCATCACGTGCTCAAGGGTGGGCATGCTGCGCTTTGCCCACCCTACAAATCAATCCGTCATTCGACTTCTATAAGGTACAATCCAGCAGCACGCACTGCTTCTTGCCATTCCAGGACTTCTCCACGATCGGTTTGATCTCGATGATGAACCCCGTCGCTCCGGAGAAGAAGATCAAGAGCCAGACAACCATGAACGAGCTCGCAAGCCACACCAGCGAATGATGAAATGATGGGGCATGCCAACTATGTGAAGCGAACGATGGATGTGAAAAGATCCGAGTACTTGGCGCGTTTCGACCTGCAAAGGCCGCATTTTCGATTTCGCACAAACGATCATTCCAAAAATCTATCCATCTGTTGGCTCTTTGCGTAATCAAATACCAAAGCAAAGATATCAAGAAGCCGAACACGGATAGACCGACGATCGCCAAATACATGAACGACTTCAGCTCGGTGAGGTGACTCGCAATGAACGGAATAACCGTCAGCGACGCAGTATTGACTAAGAGGAACAGTTGAGCCCTGGACCACCTGAGATTCGCATCTGTATTCCGAGAGTTTGCGACAGAAACATAGATATCGCTATCATCAATCGACATAGCCACGCCTCCAACAGCGAATGGGATCGGAAATTGGACGAAGCTCTATTGTCTATTTCGCACAATCCATCTGATAATTAGTTGAGTTCACGATTTGAGCGGTGAGGCGCTAAATGCGGACCTGAATGGTCGAGCGCTATCTATCGGCCAAGCCTTGCAGCAAGCCTAGCCCGCGCGAGCGAATGCGACCGCGGGTCTTTTGCATGGACGCCGTCTATGACGAACGAGCGGAGGCGGTCCGGCATCGCTCAGGACGCCGAAGGGACGCCGGCACACCCGCGCCGGACATGGCTCGGACCGGACGCGATCTGGTCGGTGCGATGCAGGCCTCGCCTTGTCGAGATGTCGAACTTACGCCGCGTCGGACGAGACTTCCGGTACGTGACGTCGATCCGTTCGCGACATTCTCCGAATGGCTTTCGGAGTTCGACGAAGCGGCCTGTCGCGATCTGTGAGCGGCGCTTCGTCCCGGGTTTCGCTACGCTCGTGCCGGCTACACGCCAGACTCACTGCCCGCGTCGCCCTCACCCCAGCCCTCTCCCGCAAGCGGGAGAGGGAGCGCGCTGCGATCTGCGGCATGGCCCGTCGTTCAAACTCATAGGGGGTGATCCTTATCACAGCGTCGAGATTCCTGTATCTGCGAGGTGCTGGTGCATAGTCAGCACGACAGAGGCCGCTCGGTAGATTCCCGGCCGATCATCTCGCCGTAACCCGGTGCGGGCGCCTCTGTCGGTGTTGC
>NZ_UFQQ01000022.1 GCF_900218015.1 Rhodopseudomonas pentothenatexigens
GAGGCAATGCTGCGCGAGCTCGGCATCGTGCACCGTTACACTCGGCCTTACCGCCCCCAGACCAACGGCAAGATCGAGCGCTTCTGGCGGACCCTGGACGACGACGTGATCGACGGAGCCACCTTCGACAACCTCGACCACTTCGCCAACGAGTTGTTCGAATACATGGTCTATTACAACAACTTCAGGCCCCACCAGGCCCTCGGCGGCAAAACCCCGAAGGACTTCGCCGCCGACAAAAAAATCCGATCACCGAATTAGTGAACTCGCACAGCAATGACGCGGTGAGGGTCGGTGCCATGAAGCGACGACGCGCTGAGGTTCGGTGTCAGGAAGCCGCGACACGAATTTTCCCCTCCCCGGCCTGTTCGTGCTGTCGGTTGCACCGCCCCTCGCCCGTCCTTATGTAATCCGTCCGCACGTTCCGGCTGCGTTCCGCCCTTCCCCGCGCCCGAAGCTTACCGAGCCCGCATGGCCCCGATCATTTCCATCCAGAATCTGAGCAAGACCTACGGCACCGGGCGCAAGGCGCTGAACGGGGTCAGTCTCGACATCATGGGCGGCGAGATCTTCGCGCTGCTCGGGCCGAACGGCGCCGGCAAGACCACGCTGATCGGCACGATCTGCGGGCTGGTCAACCCGACCGGCGGCACCGTGACGGTCGACGGCCACGACATCATTGCAGACTACCGGGCGGCACGCGAGCTGATCGGGCTGGTGCCGCAGGAGCTGCACACCGATGCGTTCGAATCGGTGTGGGACACGGTGAGCTTTTCCCGCGGCCTGTTCGGCAAGCCGAAGAACCCGGCCCATATCGAGAAGGTGCTGCGCGACCTGTCGCTGTGGGACCGCAAGGACTCCAAGATCATCACCCTGTCGGGCGGCATGAAGCGCCGGGTGATGATTGCGAAAGCGCTCAGCCACGAACCGCAGATCCTGTTTCTCGACGAGCCGACCGCAGGCGTCGACGTCGAGCTGCGCAAGGGGATGTGGGAGGTGGTGCGGGCGCTGAAGGCGACCGGCGTCACCATCATCCTGACCACGCACTACATCGAGGAAGCCGAGGAGATGGCCGACCGCGTCGGCGTCATCAACCACGGCGAATTGATCCTGGTCGACGAGAAGTCGGCGCTGATGCAGAAGCTCGGCAAGAAGCAGCTCAAGCTGCATCTCGACACCCCGATCGACACCGTGCCACCGCAGCTCTCCGCCTACGACCTCGCGCTGTCGGACGACCGCAGCAAGCTGATCTACACTTACGACACCCGCGCCGAACACACCGGCATCACCGCGCTGCTCGGCGACATCCGCGCCGCCGGCATCCGCTTCCACGATCTCGACACCAGCCAGAGCTCGCTGGAGGAGATCTTCGTCAGCCTGGTGAGGACGTGAGCATGAATTGGCGAGCAATCCGCGCGATCTATCTGTTCGAAATGGCGCGGACCTGGCGGACGCTGATGCAGAGCATCGTGTCGCCGGTGCTCTCGACCTCGCTGTATTTCATCGTGTTCGGCGCAGCGATCGGCTCGCGCATCGACCAGGTCGAAGGCGTCGGCTACGGCAGCTTCATCGTGCCGGGCCTGATCATGCTGAGCGTGCTGACTCAGAGCGTCGCCAACGCCTCGTTCGGCATCTATTTTCCGAAATTCACCGGCACCATCTACGAGATCCTGTCGGCGCCGGTGTCGTTCCTGGAGATCGCGGTCGGCTATGTCGGCGCCGCCGCCAGCAAGTCGATCATCCTCGGCCTGATCATCCTGGCGACCGCCGGCCTGTTCGTGCCGCTGCACATCGCCCATCCGGTATGGATGTTCGGCTTCCTGGTGCTGACCTCGGTGGCGTTCAGCCTGCTCGGCTTCATCATCGGCATCTGGGCCGACGGGTTCGAAAAGCTGCAGGTGGTGCCGCTGTTGATCATCACGCCGCTGACCTTCCTCGGCGGCAGCTTCTATTCGATCTCGATGCTGCCGCCGGTCTGGCAGACGGTCGCGCTGTTCAATCCGGTGGTGTATCTGGTCTCCGGCTTCCGCTGGAGCTTCTACGAGATCTCCGACGTCAATGTCGGCGTCAGCCTCGCCGCCACCTTCGGCTTCCTGCTGGCCTGCCTCGCCGTGGTGTGGTGGATCTTCAAGACCGGCTATCGGCTGAAGTCCTGATCACGCTGATTTCACCAACCACAATGGCTTTATAAAAGAAAAGGCGCGGCCGAACGGCCGCGCCCCGTCGGATCGGACCCGCTCCCTCAGCGGCGGCGATAGCAGCGGAATTTGCCGCTGCGGGTGTAATAGCCCTTGCAGCGATGGCCGCGGTGATAGCGATAGCGCGGGCCGTGGTTGGGCAGGCCCAGCACGCCGTTCACCGCACCGACCGCGCCGCCGACGCCGGCGCCGATCGCGCCGCCTACCGCCCCACCGATCGGACCGGCCGCACGATTGCCTTCGCGGGCGCCCTGCTCGGCGCCGCGGACGATGCCTTGCGAATGACCGGCAGTCGGAATCGTCAGCACCGCGAGCGCCAGGGCGGCAGCCGCGAACAGCGCTTTGAATGGGGTTTGCTCGGCGCGAGCGGCGAACGCCTTGGCAGTGATCTTCATCGATGTCCCTCCGGATTGAAACGCCCGACAGAACGCCGGGCGCGGACTCTGCGTCACATTAACACCGCGGCGCGTCCCGGGTTCCCGTTTCGCCGAGATTCCGCCGCGTCGGTGTCTTGATGCTGCCGCCGGCGTCGCGGAAGTGCTCTTAACGATGCCGAAGGTTTTGCTGCCGCGACGCGGCGGCGACTGGAAACCGTCGCAGCCGCTATGCATATTACCTTCGGGCGGGCAAGGAAGTGAAAGGATCGGGCCAGGAGGCCGGCACCATGCGATCGTATCTCGTATCTCTCACCGGCCTGATCCTGCTGGCGCTCTCCGCCACCGCACAGGCGAAAGTCGCCATTACCGTCGACAAGGACAATCAGCAGCTCACCGTCGCGGTCGACGGCGTCGAACGCTACCGCTGGCCGGTGTCGACCGGCAATCCGTCGCACGAAACCCCGAACGGCAAATTCCAGACCTTCAGGATGGAAGCCGACCATTATTCGAAGGAGTTCGACGACGCGCCGATGCCGCACTCGATCTTTTTCACCAAGCGCGGCCACGCCATCCACGGCACCGACGCGGCCGGCAAGCTCGGCGTGCCGGTGTCGCACGGCTGTGTCCGTCTGTCGCGCGACAACGCCGCGACGCTGTACGCGCTGGTCGAGAAGGAAGGCGTGCTCAACACCACGGTGACGCTGACCGGCTCGTCGCAGGTCGCGCTGGCGCGGCTGAAGACCAAGGCCGGCAGTGCCGTCGCCCGTGCCGAACCGGCGCCCAACCCGACTTATGATGCTGCCGGCGAGCCGGTCGAGCTGGCGCCGAGCCAGCCACGGGTGGGACGTCCGCAGGTTGCCGACGACGGCTACATCTATCCGGCCGACGGCAGCTACGGCGACCGCCGCTACCCGGCCCCGCCCGGCTATCGCCGCGTCGCCCCGCCGCAATACGGCTACGTCGAGAACGACTCCTACGCCCAGGATTACGCGCCGCGGCGGCGTTATCAGCCGCGCGGCTTCTTCGACGACGGCTATGGCGGCTACTCGGCCTACTGAAGCCGAGCCAAGATCCGATTGCAACGCGCGGCCTCCCCGGCCGCGCGTTTTTCCTGGGTCACTCCTCGCCTTCGCGCAGCCGGCGCCACACCGCGCCGAGCACGTTGGAGTAATCGTCGGTCCACACCCGCTGGCCGGGCCGCGGCTCGGTCATGGTCCAGTCGTCGTCGCCGCCGAGCGCACCGACGTCGGCCTCGTCGCGTGCCGAGATCACCACCGAGGTGGCGAAGATGTAGTCGGCATCGCGGCCGGGATCCTGCGATGCGGTCCAGCTCTTCAGCCCGTTGGCGGCGGCGATGCCGACCGCGACGCTCGACAGTTCGAGGTGGCGGTTGGAAACGTGCATCAGCACCGCGCCCTGCGGCGCCAGCTTGGCCTTGTAGATCGCCATCGCCTCGCGGGTGGCGAGATGGATCGGGATCGCATCCGACGAATAGGCGTCGACGATGATCAGGTCGTAGGCGCCATCGGGTTGGTGCGCGAAGGTCAGCCGGGCGTCGCCGACCACCGGCTGCAGATCCGGCGCGCATTTGCTGACGAAGCTGAAATATTTCGGATCGCGCGCGGTGTCGATCATCGACTGGTCGATCTCGAAGAACCGCCACTGCTCGCCCGGCGCCGACGCGCAGGTCAGTGAGCCGGAGCCGAGCCCGATCACCGCAACCCGGATCGGGCCGCCCTTGCGTTCGCGGATCGCGGCGATCGCCTGTCCGATACCGCCGTCCTTGTAATAATAGGAGATCGGCTCCGGCCGCCCGGTCACCGGCGTGCCGTCGTCATTGCGCACCCGCTCGGCGCCGTGGATCGTGGTGCCGTGCAGCAGCACATGGAAGCGGCCGTCCGCCGTCACCTGGATCTTGTGCACGCCGAAGAAGCTGCGCACCGTCTCGACCCGGCCCTCGTCGGCCGGATACAGCCGGATCAGCAGCAGCGCCAGCACCACGGTGGCGAGCAGCTTCGTCGGAGCGGCGCGCAGCACCAGCGCGATCACCGCGGCGAACGTCGCGACGTCGGCGATCATCAGCACGCGGTTGGTCGCGAACCAGTCGTGCAGCTTGCCGGTGGTGAACGCCGAGGTGATCAGCACCGCCGCCATCGCCCCGATCAGCAGCCAGATCGGCAGCGACCATTGCGGCCTGCGCTCCGGCATTTGCGGCCGGCACAGCACCGCCAGCGCCAACAGGATCGGGTACTCGGCGATCCACGAGAAGGTGTACGGCGCCACCAGCCCGGCGAACAATCCGCCGACCATGCCGCCGAACGACAGCGCCACGTAGAAGCCGGTGAGATGCCGGGCCGGAGGCCGGGTGCGGGCCAGTTCGCCATGGCTGGCCATTGCGATGATGAAGAAGCACACCAGATGGCCGCCCAGCGTCAGCAGCAGATTGTGCTCGGCCGCCGACGACGCCAGCAGCACGATGATCACCGCGATCGCGACCGGCTGCAGCGCCAGCATCCATTTGTGCGGCAGCAGCGGCCGCGACTGGAACACCAGCACCCAGGTCAGCAGGTACAGCGACAGCGGCAGCACCCACAGCAGCGGTGCCGCTGCGACATCGGTCGAGATGTGCGCGGTGACGGCGATCAGCAGCCCGGACGGCACCGCGGCGAGAAACACCCAGCGCGCCACCGTCAGCCATGACGGCGCCGGCGCGTCGCTGTCCTCGCCCGCGACGTCGGTCGCCGCCGTTGCCGGCGCCCGCAGCAGCAGCACGCCGCAGCCGGCGATCAGCAGGATCAGCACGCCGTAGCCGGCGGTCCAGGCCAGGTTCTGTAGCCGCAGCGTCAGCAGCGGTTCGAGCAGCACCGGATAGGACAATAGCGCCAGGAAGCTGCCGATGTTGGACGCGGCGTAGAGGAAGTACGGATCGCGGCCGTCGGGATGGCCGGTGCGGACGAACCACGCCTGCAGCAGCGGATTGTTGGCGGCGAGCGCGAAGAACGGCAGGCCGATCGACACCGCGAACAGCCCGAGCAGCCAGAACGCCGAGCCGTTCGACGGCGGCGTGCCCCAGCCGGGTGTGATCGCCAGCGGCAGCGTCAGCATCGCCCCGACCAACAGCAGAAGATGCACCGCGACCGGCACCCGGCGGTCGGCGAACCGGCTGAGGCCGTGCGCATAGGCGTAGCCGGCGAGCAGCAGCGACTGGAAGAACACCATCGCCACCGACCACACCGCCGGCGAGCCGCCCAGCCGCGGCAGCACCATCTTGGTGAACAGCGGCTGCACCGAGAACAGCAGCAGCGCGCTGACGAAGATCGCGACGGTATAGACGATCAGGATCTGCCGGTTGCGCGACGGGCTGTTCGGGCCCGCGACGGGGGGCGACTCGGTCATGGCGGCTCCTGCTGGGTCCGCCACAGCGGACGCTCGACATCGTCGGCCATGGCGATGAATTCCGGCAGGCCCGTGACGCGCCGCATCCTAGCGTTGCTCTGTGAACGATGGCAAAACCGGGCGCGAACAATCCTGTCGCACCGGTCCAGGAACCTTGCGATGTCCGATTTCGACGTCCTGATCATCGGTGCCGGTCACAACGGCCTCACCTGCGCGGCCTATCTGGCGCGCGCCGGACTGAAGGTGAAGGTGGTGGAGCGCCGCAGCGTGGTCGGCGGCGCCGCGGTGACCCAGGAGTTTCATCCCGGCTTCCGCAACTCGGTCGCGGCCTACACGGTCAGCCTGCTCAATCCGAAAGTGATCGCCGATCTCCAACTGCACGAGCACGGGCTCAGAATCGTCGAGCGCAAGGCGCAGAACTTCCTGCCCGCGCCGGACGGCCAATATCTGCTCACCGGCGGCAACGCCACCGCCGCCTCGCTGGCGCGGCTCAGCGCGCATGATGCCGCGGCGTTCGGCGGGTTCGCCGCCGAGCTCGAAACCATCGCCGACGTGCTGCGGCACTTCGTGCTGCGCGCCCCGCCCAATCTGGTGGCACAGTTCGGCCTGCCAGCGATCCGCGAAAGCCTGAACGCGCTAGGAACGGCCAACCGGCTGCGCGCCCTGACGATCGAGCAGCAGCGGCTGCTGCTCGATCTGTTCACCTGCTCGGCCGGCGAGATGCTCGACGCAAGGTTCGAGCATGATCTGGTCAAGGCGCTGTTCGGCTTCGACGCCATCGTCGGCAACTACGCCAGCCCGTATGCCGCCGGCTCGGCCTATGTGATGCTGCATCACGCCTTCGGCGAGGTAAACGGCAAGAAGGGCGTGTGGGGTCACGCGCTCGGCGGCATGGGCGCGATCACCCAAGCGATGGCCGCCGCCGCCCGCGCCGCCGGCGCCGAGATCGAAACCTCGGCCGGGGTGCGCGAGGTGCTGGTCGAGCAGGATCGCGTGGTCGGCGTCAGCCTCGACGACGGCCGCAGCGTGCGGGCACGGTTCGTGGCGTCCAACGTCAATCCGAAGCTCTTATACACCTGCCTGCTGCCGCAGGACGCCCTACCCGACGACGTCCGCCGCCGGATGCAGCATTGGAAGACCGGCTCCGGCACGTTCCGGATGAACGTCGCGCTGGCGAAGCTGCCGTCGTTCACCGCGCTGCCCGGCGACGGTGACCACCTCACCGCCGGCATCATCATCGCCCCGGGCCTGGCCTACATGGACCGCGCCTATCAGGACGCCCGCGCCCACGGCTGGAGCCGCGATCCGGTGGTCGAGATGCTGATCCCGTCGACACTCGACGACAGCCTGGCGCCGAAGGGCCAGCACGTCGCCAGCCTGTTCTGCCAGCACGTCGCCCCCGAGCTGCCGGACGGCGCCTCCTGGGACGACCATCGCGACGAGGTCGCCGACCTGATGATCGCGACCGTCGACCGCTACGCCCCCGGCTTCGCTGCCAGCGTGCTCGGCCGCCAGGTGCTGTCGCCGCTCGATCTCGAACGCGAATTCGGGCTCGTCGGCGGCGACATCTTCCACGGCGCGTTGTCGCTGAACCAGCTGTTCTCGGCCCGTCCGCTGCTCGGCCACGCCGATTATCGCGGCCCGCTGAAGGGCCTCTATCACTGCGGCAGCGGCGCCCACCCCGGCGGCGGCGTCACCGGCGCTCCCGGCCACAACGCCGCAGCCGCCATCCTCAACGACCACCGCAGCCTGTTCGCAAGCCGTGGGTAAGGCCGGGGATAAGCCTGTGGATAAGCTGTGGAAAACCTGTTGCCGACGCCGGCCTTTGCGCGCCGTGCCTCAGCCGCGCAGGCAGCGCTTGGCTTCGGCGATCTGGGCCCAGCTGTAGCCGTTCTTGATCGCCCAGGCGATCGACTTGGCGCGGCCGTGTTCGCCGACGTAGTAGCGCACCGTGACGCAGTCGACGCCCGCCGGAATGGCCGGCTGCCCGGCGGGGAAAGCCACCGGCGTGACGCCGCCTTGCCCGTTGGCGAATGCCGCGGACGTGCCGACCGGTGCGAACAAGGCTGAAACGGCTACAATCGCGGACAGTCCCCGACGCCGGGCGGCGGTCGCAAATGAAACTTCGTTGGCCTTGATCATCACACCTCACGTTGGCTTGTCTGGGGTCGTCGCTGGCGGCGCTGTCAATCAAGCTGCGGCCGAGCGCGCGAACGCATTGGCCAGAGATCAAGGCGACAACATGACGCTCACAACCAAAACTTGAAACGCAGCAAAATTGGAACTGGTTCCCCGGTCGAAGCTGGAACGATTGGATTTTCTGGCAGCGCCAGCGACGCGTCGTAGCGACCGTGCTCAAGCATCAGAACCTCGGCTGCGCCGAGCGTTTTCTACACCGCGGGCATGGACTTGGCGTATCTTCGTCACGCTGTGCACGAGTCTGTCGACAAGTCGCGTGAAGGCTGTGGACAGCCGGTGAATCTTCCGGATTCAACCCTGTGCATAAGTCATGGACAAGTTGTGCGTTTCCGGCGCAGAAGCGGTGGACGATCTGTTGAGAAATCGCTTCAGCCGCGCTCCCTCGCCGCCAACCTTCGGACCTGCCATGACTGATCCCGCCCCCACCGTCCGCGCCAGCTTCGTGCTCGGCGACGAGGCCACCGCCCGCCGCGTCACCGATCTGCTCGGCGAGTGCTTCGACGAGGCCGAGATGGCGATCGCAGCGTTCGAGCGGCCGGACCGCAGCTGGGAGGTCGCGCTGCATTTCGGCGAACAGCCGAACCTCGATCACATCCGCGAACTGGTGGCGCAGGCCGCAGGCCCCGAGGCCGCGCAGGCGATCAGCGTCGAAACCGTCGCCGCCAAGGACTGGGTCGCGGCGAGCCTGGAAGGGCTGGTGCCGGTGCCGGCCGGCCGCTTCGTCGTCCACGGCAGTCATGACCGTGATCGGGTGCCGGCCAACAAGCTCGGCATCGAGATCGAGGCGGCGCTGGCGTTCGGCACCGGCCATCACGGCACCACCCGCGGCTGCCTGACCCTGCTCGACCTGGTGCTGCGCGCCGGCCCTCCGCAGCGCGTGCTCGACCTCGGCACCGGCACCGGCGTGCTGGCGATCGCCGCCGCCAAGGCGCTGCGTCACACCGTGCTGGCCACCGATATCGACAAGCAGTCGGTCGCGGTCGCGCGCGAGAACGCGCGGCTCAACGGCGTCGGCAATCTGGTGCAGGCCGAATGGGCGACCGGCTTCGCCTCGCCGGTGTTCGCCGCCCATGCGCCGTTCGATCTGGTGCTGGCCAATATCCTCGCCAATCCGCTGCGCAGCCTGGCGCAGCCGATGAGCGAGCACCTGGCGCCCGGCGCGCTGGTGATCCTGTCGGGGCTGCTGCAGCCGCAGGCGCAGAGCGTGATCGCGGCCTATCGGGCCCGCGGCTGCGTGCTGCTGCGGCAACTGGTGATCGAAGGCTGGAGCAGCCTGCTTCTGGTGAAGACGTTCTGACGGGGAGCGCCGCTGTGCGAGGGCTCAGTGCGCGGGCTTGTCGGGGAAGCGACTGTGGGCGTCGCCGTTCGGGTCGGTGCGCTTGACCGCCGACTGGACGAAGCGATCCAGGATCCGCACGATCACACCACGCGGCTGCTTCTGCTCGGGCTCGACGTTCGGAGGTGTACCACCCGGGCGGACCGGCGGGGAGATCTTCTCAAACGTAAAAGCAGGCATGGTGTATCACCTCGTCATTGAGTTGAGACACTCCCGGGATTTGTCCCGGACGCGTTGTCGGAGCTTGTTGCAGCTGGCACTGCGGAGCTCCCGCCCGTCTCTTGCGGGCTCGATAAATCAAGCATAACTCGTGCCATAAGCTCAGCTTTATGCATGCCGGGTGAGCAGTGCACAACAGGTCCAGGGAGCAGACCGCTATGTTCGAGTCGCATTTCCAGAGCTTCGAGGAGCCCGAGAGCGGCGTCGCACTCACCGCGCGGCTGTCGGCGTTCCGCGAAGAGCTGCTGCGGCGCAAGCTCACCGGATTTGCGATTCCCCGCGCCGATCAGCAACAAAACGAATATGTGCCGCCGTCCGAAGAGCGGCTGGCGTGGCTCTCCGGCTTCACCGGGTCGGCGGGTCTGGCCTACGTGCTGATCGATCAGGCCGCTTTGTTCGTCGACGGCCGCTACACGCTGCAGGCCGCCAAACAGGTCGACGGAAATGCCTGGCGCATCGAGTCACTGGTCGAGCCGCCGCCGGAACGCTGGCTGGAGACACATCTGAAAGCCGGTGATCGCCTCGGATTTGATCCGTGGCTGCACACTTCTTCGGCAGTCGAGCGGATGCAGGCCGCCTGCGCCAAGGCCGGCGCCGAGCTGGTGGCGGTCGACGGCAATCCGGTCGATGCGGTGTGGAGCGAACGCCCCGCGCCGCCGCTCGGACCGGTCAGCATCCACGGCGTGGAATTTTCCGGCGAGAGCGAGGCCAGCAAGCTCGGCCGCATCAACGACGAGCTCGCCCGGTTGAAGGCGGATGCGCTGGTGCTGTCCGACTCGCACGCGGTGGCCTGGACCTTCAACATCCGCGGCGCCGACGTCTCGCATACGCCGCTGCCGCTGTCCTACGCGCTGCTGCCGAAGGACGGCCGCCCCACCATCTTCATCGACGGCCGCAAGCTGTCGAACAGCGTGCGCGACCATCTCGAACAGACCGCCGAGGTCGCCGAGCCGGCCGCGCTGGCGCCGATGCTGCGCGAGCTCGCCAAAACCGGCGCGACGATCGCGCTCGACAGCGCCACCGCGGCCGATGCGCTGACCCGGCTGATCCGGGATGCCGGCGGCAAGCCGCTGCGCGGCGCCGATCCGGTGGCGCTTCTGAAGGCCGTGAAGAACTCCGCCGAGGTCGACGGCACCCGCGCCGCGCATCGCCGCGACGCGGTGGCGCTGGCGCGCTTTCTCGCCTTCATCGATGCGGAGGCGCCGAACGGCACGCTGACCGAGATCGACGCGGTCGAAGCGCTGGAGACGTTCCGCCGCGACACCAGCGCGCTCAAGGACGTGTCGTTCCCGACCATCTCCGGCACCGGCCCGAACGGCGCGATCGTGCATTATCGCGTCACCCGCAAGAGCAACCGGCGGATCCAGCCCGGCGATCTGCTGCTGATCGATTCCGGCGCGCAGTATCAGGACGGCACCACCGACGTCACCCGCACCATCGCGGTCGGGACGCCTTCGGCGGAGATGCGCGACCGCTTCACCCGCGTGCTGCGCGGCCATCTGGCGATCGCCCGCGCGGTGTTTCCCGACGGCACCACCGGCGCGCAGCTCGACACCCTGGCGCGGCAGTTCCTGTGGCAGGCCGGGATCGATTTCGAGCACGGCACCGGCCACGGCGTCGGCAGCTATTTGTCGGTGCACGAAGGCCCGGCGCGGATCTCCAAGCTCGGCACCACGCCGCTGAAGCGCGGCATGATCCTGTCCAACGAGCCCGGCTACTACAAGACCGACGGCTTCGGCATCCGCATCGAGAATCTCGAACTGGTGGTCGAGAAACAGATCGGCGGCGCCGAGAAGCCGATGAACGGCTTCGAGGCCCTGACGCTGGCGCCGATCGACCGCCGCCTGATCGACGTCGCGATGCTCAGCGCCGAGGAACTGGAATGGCTGAACGCCTACCACGCCCGCGTCCGCGAAACCGTCCGCCCCCACCTCGACGGCCCGATCCAGCTTTGGCTCGACGCTGCGACAGCGCCGTTGGAGGCCTAACCTTTGAGGCGGTGAGCGCCGCCCTCTCCACGAGTCATTCCGGGGCACGCGCATAGCGCGTGAGCCCGGAATCCATAGCCCCTGGACTCGCGGAGAAGCACGGCGGCTGCGCCCCTCCTCCATCACAGACGCCAGGGGATATGGATTCCGGGCTCGCGCTCCGCGCGCCCCGGAATGACAGTCGAGAGTCTCTGCGCACACTCCAGAATGACGCGTGGCTGACGATCGGCCACTGCCGACACCGCCCCCGCCCGCCCTCCGCATAGCCTTATGCCGAAAAACCGCCTGTTAGCATCGTTCCGGCAGGCTACAGTCGTTTCACCAGCTCACATCCTTCGCCACGGCAGGCCCGTCGGGAACCGCTCACGCATGCACGGAATCGTCGGCAGATACGCAACGATCGACGCCAGCCGGCGCGACGCGCCGCCGTCGAAGCTGCTGCTTCTGCTGCTGGTGCTGATGAACGGTGCCGCACCGATCGCGCTGTACATCTTCGTGCCGGCGCTGCCGGTGCTGGCGAGCGATTTTTCCAGCGACATCTCGGTCGCGCAGATGACGGTGTCGCTCTACATGGTCGGGCTGGCCTGCTCGCAGCTGATCATGGGGCCGTTGTCAGATCGGTTCGGCCGCCGCCCGGTGCTGCTCGGCGGGCTGGCGTTGATGGTCGCGGCCAGCATCGGCTGCATCTTCGCGCAGACGCTGCCGCAACTGATCGCCTTGCGCTTCCTGCAGGCGCTCGGCGGCGCTTCGGGCATGGTGATCAGCCGCGCCATCATCCGCGATCTCTACAGCCGCGACCGCGTCGGCGGCATGCTCAGCCTGGTGATCGCCGTGATGATGATCGCGCAGATGCTGAGCCCGCTCGCCGGCGGCGTGATCGAAACCGCGTTCGGCTGGCGCGCGATCTTCTACGCCGTCACCGCCGGGGCGATCGTCGTCGCCGCCGCGATCACACTGGCGCTGCCGGAAACATGCCGGCGCAGCGCGCCCGCCGCGCCGCGCGGCGGCTTCCGCACCGACCTGCGCAGCCTGTTCGGCAGCCGCGCCTTCATCGGCTATGTGCTGTGCCAGGTGCTGGCCTCGGCGATCATCTTCATCTTCGCCGGCGGCGGCCCCTACGTCGTGGTGACGCAGATGGGCCGCAGCAGCGCCGAGTACGGCGCCTGGTTCGCCAGCTCCGGCTTCGCCTATCTGATGGGCAATTTGTTCTGCGTGAAGTTCTCGCCGCGGCATTCGCTCGACCGGCTGATCTGGTTCGGCCTCGGCTTGCAGATCGCCGGCGCGGCGCTCAATCTGGCGTGGGGCGTGCTCGGCTGGAATCAAGTGCCGAGCTGGCTGTTCGGCACCCACATGATCATCATGTTCGGCAACGCCGCGGTGATGGCCAATGCCGCCGCCGGCGCGATCAGCATCCGGCCGCAGGCGGCCGGCACCGCATCCGGTCTGATGGGCTTCACCCAATTCGGGTTCGGCTCGCTATGCTCGCAGGCCGGCGCCTGGCTCGGCGGCCATTTCGCGACGCCGCTGCCGCTCAACATCGCGATCTTCGGGACGGCGCTCGCCTGCGCCTCGGCGATGATCTTCCTGGTGCCACGCCGCAATCTGATCGCGACCGAGGAGATGATCGAACAGGCGGAAGAAGAGACGCTGGTGTAGACCGATCCCAGCGTCGTCCTCCGCGAAAGCGGAGGATCCAGTATCCCAGAGACTCACGCGTTCACATCGAAGCGCCTCAACGAGTCATTCCGGGGCGCTCACGCAAGTGAGCGAACCCGGAATCTGACACGCGGATGGACTGCAGCGAGATTCCGGGTTCGCGCTACGCGCGCCCCGGAATGACTCGTGGAGGGGACGGCGGACCGCCTCAAAGCTCTGGGATACTGGTTCGCCCGCCTGCGCGGGCGATGACGGATGGGGGGATGTCGACGATCATCCACCGATCAGCGCCAGCCACTCGTCTTCGGTCAGCACCGTGACGCCGAGGTCTTTCGCCTTGGTCAGCTTGGACCCCGCATCCTCGCCGGCGACGACGTAGTCGGTCTTCTTCGACACCGAGCCGGCGACCTTGGCACCGAGCCGCTCGGCAGTGGCCTTGGCTTCGTCGCGGGTGAATTTCGACAGCGATCCGGTGAACACCACGATCTTGCCGGCGACCGCGGTGTCGCGTCGCGCCTGCTCGGCCGGCAGCACCTCGGTGAGTTCGTCCAGCAGCGCATTCAGCGCCTTGATGTTGCGCTCTTCGGCGAAGAACTCGACCACTGCTTCGGCCACCACGTCGCCGATGCCGGCGATGTTGTCGAGGTCCTGATACGCCTCGGAAGCGTTGCCCTCCTCGGTCTGCGCATCGGCGGCGGCGCGCATCGCCGTCAAGAACGCATCGCGCGTGCCGTAGTGCCGCGCCAGCAGCTTGGCGTTGCCCTCGCCGACATGGCGGATGCCGAGCGCGAAGATCAGCCTGTGCAGCTCGATCGTGCGCCGCGCGTCGATCGCCGCGAACAAATTGCGCACCGAGGTCTCGCCGTAACCTTCGAGCTGTTCGAGCTTCAGTTCGGCATTGCGCGACTTCAGCGTGAAGATGTCGGCCGGCTCCTGCACCCAGCCGCGCTCGTGGAACAGCTCGATCTGCTTTTCGCCGAGCCCGTCGATGTCGAAGGCGAGCCTAGACACGAAGTGCTTCAGCCGCTCCACCGCCTGCGCCGGGCAGATCAGCGCGCCGGTGCAGCGCCAGACCGCCTCGCCCTCTTCGCGCACCGCGTGGCTGCCGCAGACGGGACATTTGTGCGGGAAGTGATACGGCTCGGCACCGGCGGGCCGCTTGTCGAGCACGACGCTGACGATCTGCGGGATCACGTCGCCGGCGCGCTGCACAACGACGGTGTCGCCGAGATGAATATCGAGTTCCTTGATGTAGTCCTCGTTGTGCAGCGTCGCGTTCTGGACCACCACACCGCCAACCGTCACCGGCTGCAGCCGTGCCACCGGCGTCATCGCGCCGGTGCGGCCGACCTGGATGTCGATCTTCTCCAGCACGGTGGTCGCCTGCTCGGCGGCGAACTTATGCGCGATCGCCCAGCGCGGCGAGCGCGACACGAAGCCGAGCCGCGCCTGATAGTCGAGGCGGTCGACCTTGTAGACCACGCCATCGATGTCGTACGGCAGCGACGCGCGCTGCTCGCCGATCCGGCGATAGAACGCGAGCGCGTCCTCGACGCTGTGGCACAGCGTGATCTCGGGATTCACCACGAAGCCGGCGTGAGCGAGCCATTGCAGCATCTTGTGCTGGGTCGGCTCCTCCATCGGATAGTCGCTCATCTCGCCCCACGCGTAAGCGAAGAACTTCAGCGGGCGCGACCGGGTGACCTCCACGTCCTTCTGCCGCAGCGAGCCGGCGGCGGAGTTGCGCGGATTGGCGAACACGGTCTCGCCGGCCTCCTCCTGGCGCTTGTTCAGCGCGAGGAAGTCCTGCTTCAGCATGTAGACCTCGCCGCGCAGCTCGCAGGCGGCGGGGATGTGCTTACCCTTCAGCGTGTTCGGCACGTCGACGATGGTGCGGACATTGGCGGTGACGTCCTCGCCGGTGAAGCCGTCACCGCGCGTCGCCGCGCGCACCAGCTCGCCATGCTCATAGCGCAGCGACAGCGACAGGCCGTCGATTTTCGGTTCGGCAACGATCGCCGGAACGTCGTCGAGCTTGAGGAAACGCTGCACGCGCTCGACGAATTCGGTGACCTCGTCGTCCGCGAAGGCGTTGCCGAGCGACAGCATCGGCACCGCGTGTTGCACCTTGGCGAAGCCGCGCGCCGGCGCCGCACCGACGGTCTGGGTCGGCGACGAGGCGCTGACCAGCTCGGGAAACTTCTGCTCGATTGCCTCCAGCCGCCGCCGCAACGCGTCGTAATCGGCATCCGAGATCTTCGGCGCGTCGTCCTGATAGTACGCCTTGTCGTGCCCCTCGATCGAGAGGCGCAATCGCATCAGCTCGATCTTGGCCTTCGGCTTGGTGAGTGTGGCGATATCGGGGGGTGGTTTCGGCAACTTTGTCATGACCGATCGATACAATGAAGGACGTAGTGATGAAAGCGGGCTCGCTTACCTCTCCCCGCAATGCGGGGAGAGGTCGACCGGCGAAGCCGGTCGGGTGAGGGGCAAGGCACGGTGCTAACCGCACAACTCGGCCTCGCGGATACGCCCCCTCACCCCGCCCCTCTCCCCGCGCGCGGGGAGAGGGAGAAGACCTACCCCGCCGCCTTGATCAGCCGGTCGGCCGCGGCCCGCGCCTCTGCGGTGATCTCGGCCCCGGCCAGCATGCGGGCGATTTCTTCGCGGCGGTGTTCTTCGGCCAGCGCGGCGACGCGGGTGGCGACGCGTTTGCCCTTGTCGAGGGCGGCTTTCGAGATCAGCAAATGCTGGTCGGCGCGGGCGGCGACCTGGGGCGCGTGGGTGACGGCCATCACCTGGACCTTGGAGGCGAGCCGCGCCAGCCGGGCGCCGATCGCGTCGGCGACCGCACCGCCGACGCCGGTATCGATCTCGTCGAACACCAGGGTCGGCGCCGAGCCCTTGTCGGACAGCACCACCTTCAGCGCGAGCAGGAAGCGCGACAGCTCGCCGCCGGATGCCACCTTCATCAGCGGGCCCGGCCGCGTGCCCGGATTGGTCTGCACCCAGAATTCGACCCGGTCGATCCCCTGCGGCCCCGGAGCCGCCACGTCGGCCTCGACCTGGGTCATGAACTTGGCGCGTTCGAGCTTGAGCGGCGCGAGCTCGGCGCCGACCGCCTTGTTGAGCTTGTCGGCGGCCTTGGCGCGCGCCGCGGACAGCTTGGTCGCCGCAGCGCTGTAGCGGGCGTCGGACTCGGCGGCGTCCTTCTCCAGCACCACCAGCCGATCGGCGCCGGCGTCGATCAGCGCGACGTCGGCGACGTATTGCGCCGCCAGCGCGGCGAGCGAATCCACCGGCGTCGAATATTTCCGGGCGGCGGCGCGCAAAGCAAACAGCCGCTCCTCGATCCGCTCCAGCTCCAAGGGGTCGAAATCCGCCGCCGCCAGCGCCGCATTGAGCAGCTGGTCGGCCTCCTCCAGCGCATTGATGGCGGCGTCGATTGCTTTCACCGCCGGCTCGACCAGTTGCGGCGCGGAGCCGGCGCGGCGCTCCAGCCGGCGCACCGCGGCGGCGAGCGAAGCCACCGGCGAATGATGCCCTCCGACCGCTTCCTGGGCCTCGCGCAGATCGGCGGCGATCTTCTCGCCCTGCATCATGGTGGCGCGGCGCTCGGCCAGCGAGGTCTCCTCGCCGTCCTGCGGCGCGAGTTGCTTCAATTCGTCGGCGGCGTGGCGCAGATAGTCGGCCTCGCGCGCGGCGCGCTCCATCCCGGCGCGATGGGCGTCGAGCGCGGCCCGCGCGGTGCGGCGGCCCTCCCACAGCGTCTCCAGCGCGGCGACGTCCTTGTCGAGGCCGGCGAAGGCGTCGAGCAGCCGGCGATGGGTGGCGGCATCGACCAGCGCGCGCTCGTCGTGCTGGCCGTGGATCTCGACCAGCGTCGCGCCGACGGTCTTCAGGGTCTGCACGCTGACCGACTGGTCGTTGATGAAAGCGCGGGTGCGGCCGTCGGCGAGCTGGACGCGGCGCAGGATCAATTCGCCGGATTCGTCGACCTCGCGATCGTCCAGGCCGTTGGCCTTGAGAATCGCGAACGCCGGGTGGGTCCTGGCGACGTCGAAGGAGGCGGTGACCTGGCCGTGCTCGGCGCCGTGGCGGACCAGCGCCGCATCGCCGCGGCCGCCGAGCGCCAGCGCAAAGGCATCGAGCAGGATCGACTTGCCGGCGCCGGTTTCGCCGGTCAGCACCGCGAGGCCACGGGAGAATTCGATGTCGAGCCGCTCGATCAACACGATATCGCGGATCGAAAGGCGCGCCAGCATGAGAGACAGGTCCTATCCGAGGCCGAGTTTCTTGAACGACCTAGAGATCCAGGAGCCCTTGTTCTCGGTCGGTTCGAGTCCACCCGACTTTACAAGAGTGTAGGCGTCTTTGTACCACTTGCTGTCAGGAAAGTTGTGGCCAAGCACGGCGGCGGCGGTCTGCGCCTCGCCGACGATGCCGATCGCCATATAGGCCTCGGTCAGCCGCGCCAGCGCCTCTTCGACGTGGCGGGTGGTCTGGTAGCGCGTCACCACGGTCTTGAACCGGTTGATCGCCGCGGCGTAGTCGCGCTTGCTCATGTAATAGCGGCCGATATCCATCTCCTTGCCGGCGAGCTGGTCGCGGGCGCCTTCCAGCTTCTGCTTGGCGCTGTTGGCGTATTCGGAGGTCGGATATTTGCGGATCACCTCTTCGAGCGCCGCGATCGCCTTTTCGGTGCGGCCCTGGTCGCGCGAGATGTCCGGGATCTGGTCGTAATTCGACGCCGCGATCAGATACTGCGCATAGGCGGCATCCGCGCTGCCGGGATGCAGCGTGACGTAGCGGGTGGCGGCACCGATACAGCTGTCGTAGTCGCCGGCCTGATAATAGGCGTAGGCCGACATCAGCAGCGATTTGCGCGCCCAATCCGAATACGGGTGCTGGCGGTCGACTTCCTCGAACTTCTTGGCGGCGCCTTTGATGTCCTTGTCCTTGTTCATCAGGTACAAGCCCTCATTATAGAGCTTGTCCGCCGGCTCATCGATCATCTTGTCGTCTTTGGCCAGGAACTTGTCCCAGATCGCGCCGGTGCCGCAGCCGCCGAGCGGCAGCGACAGCGCGAGCAGACTGAAGATCATCGGAAGGCCGCGCCGCAGGCGATCGCCTCTGCGAGAAGTATTTCCGTTCCGCAGTCCGAGCGCGATCCGCTGTGCCGACATCAATTCCAACCCGACCAATGGAGAACGGTGAGCCCGGCATCCGGCCGAGGCTACGATGGCCTTCAGCCATCGAACGACGCCGGACGAAAACAGGCGACCGCCGGCTGTTTAGCCGAAAAAGGCGACTTCACCAACCGGTTACGCAGCCAATTCGCCGGGAATAAGGCGGCCGGCTCAATCGGTTAACAGGCGGCATCGCTGTGGAAAATCACCTGACGCGCTGTTGCGGTCAGGACACGTCCGGGCCGTAGGCCGGGGCCACCATGCCGCCGACCAGACCAGTGACGGCTTCCGCGTGGCCGCGCACCGCGCGGCGGGCCGGCTCGGCTTCGATCACCCGCCAGGCGCTGCGATCGGCCAGCAGAGTGGTCAGCGCGGTGTGGTTCAGCTTGTGGCCGCCGCGCACCGAGCGATAGGCGCCGAGGATCGGCAGGCCGGCGAGCGCGAGATCGCCGATCGCGTCCAGCGCCTTGTGGCGGGCGCATTCGTCGGCGTAGCGCAGGCCTTCAGGGTTCAGCAGCCGATCGTCGTCGAACACCACCGAGTTTTCGAACGAGGCGCCGAGCGCGTAACCCATCTTCCACAGCCGGGCGACGTCGTTCATCCGGCCGAAGGTGCGGGCGCGGGCGACTTCGCGGCGGAACATCTCCGGCTCGACGCCGAGAGCGTAATTCTGCTTGCCGATGTGGGGGTTGGCGAAGTCGATTTCGACTTCGACGCGGAAGCCGGACGCATAGGGGCGGAATTCGCCGATGGATTCGCCGATCGCGGCCGAAACCGGCTTCAGAACCTGCAGATACCGTCGGGGAGCAGCCTGCTCGCGGATACCGGCCTGGTCGATGGCGGCGACGAACGGGGCAGCGCTGCCGTCCATGATCGGGACTTCGGGACCGTCGACTTCGATGGTGGCGTTATCGATGCCCATGCCGCGCAGCGCGGCCAGAACGTGTTCGGCGGTGGAAACCAGCGGTCCGTCGCTATCCCCCAGGACGGTGGCGAGTTCGGTGGCGACCACCGATTTCGACGTCGCCTTGATCTCGCGGTCGGCGCCGTCCAGTCCGGTCCGGACAAAAAGAAAACCCGCATCGACATCTGCGGGTCCCAACGTCAGAGTCACAGGACGGCCCGAATGAACACCTACGCCCGTCACCGTGGCTTGCGAACGCAGCGTGGTTTGCCGGCTGAACTTCATCAATAAAGTGTCCCACTGACGCAGTGCGGAGATCTTTCCGGTCCTGACGGCCGGGCGACTCGCTCTGTGCGTCCCCAAGTCCGGATTGACCATAGCACTGCCCCAAATCGCGCCAACTCACGCTTTTTTACGGATTGTTACCCCAACTCCGCCGTATTACCGCCGCCTCGCGATCGAATTCGACATCAATCGTGATCGCGCCGGCATTCATTCAAACTTGGCCAAAAGTCGCAAACTGGCGATATTTCAGTAGCTTAAATCGCAGTGACGAAAACCCGGGCTTGCCACAAAAAAGGGCCCCGGCGGTTCGCCGAGGCCCTGCTTCATGTCAGATTTCAGACACTGTTTCAGGTCGCCTGCCGCCGCAGGAAGGCGGGGATATCGAGATGGTCGTCGCCCTGTGGCGCGGGGGCCACAGGTGCCGGCCGGCCGTGGATATCGAGTCCCTGCGGCGCCGGGCGCTTGGCGTACTCCGACACCGGCTCCTTGCCCATCTGTTCGGCGACGCTGCGCTGCGGCCGACGCTCGGGCATCGGCGGCATCTGTGGCATCGCCGGACCATTGCCACGGGCGATCGGCTGTTCAGCCGGCTCGTCCTCGCGGCGGCCGAGGCCGTTAGCGAGTCGCTGCAGCAGCGACAGCCGGTTCTTCTGCGGGTGATCGTCCTCGGCCTCGCCGCGGACCGCCTGACGGATTTCGTTCTGGGCCGGCACCGGCAGTTCGTCGAACCGCGGCATCCGCGGCGGGCGCATCGCGGCGCGGTCGGCCGCCGGCGGCACGAAGGCTTCCGGCGCGATCGTCTCTTCGGCGACGACGCGCGACTGTTCCGGATCCGGGAACAGCGACGGCTTCTGCGGGATTGGGCGGACGGTGACGTCGCCATACGACGCCGGCTGCACCGGGGTTTCCGCCTGCGGCATCGGCTCGTTGCCGACAGCGGCGGCAATCGCGGCCAGCGCGGCGCGCTCGACATTGCTGGCCTGCCGCGGCGCGGCCGGCTCGGCGGCCGGGGCGACCGGCGCGGTGGCCTGGGCGGCACGCAGCGCGGCGGCTTCGGCGATCCGCTGATTGTCGGCCCGCAGCTTGGCTGTCAGCTCAGCCAGGCGGCTGTCGTTTCCCACCGCACTCGGCGCGGCCGCCGGGGTGCCGGCGTTGCGCGACAACTGCGCCTGCTCGATGCCGGTGGCGACCACCGACACGCGGATGATGCCGTCGAGGCTCTCGTCGAAGGTGGCGCCGACGATGATGTTGGCGTCCTGGTCGACCTCTTCGCGAATCCGGGTGGCGGCTTCGTCGACTTCGAACAGCGTCAGGTCCTTGCCACCGGTGATCGAGATCAGCAGGCCACGGGCACCCTTCATCGAGCTATCGTCGATCAGCGGATTGGCGATCGCGGCTTCGGCCGCGGTCAGCGCGCGCTTCTCGCCGGAGGCTTCGCCGGTGCCCATCATCGCCTTGCCCATCTCGCGCATCACGGCGCGGACGTCGGCGAAGTCGAGGTTGATCAGGCCTTCCTTGACCATCAGGTCGGTGATGCAGGCGACGCCCGAATACAGTACCTGATCGGCCATCGCGAACGCGTCGGCGAAGGTGGTCTTCTCGTTGGCGACCCGGAACAGGTTCTGGTTCGGGATGATCAGCAGCGTGTCGACGACTTTGTGCAGCTCGGTGATGCCGCTCTCGGCGGTGCGCATCCGGCGCGCGCCCTCGAAATGGAACGGCTTGGTCACCACGCCGACGGTCAGTATACCCATCTCGCGCGCGGCCTTGGCGATCACCGGCGCGGCGCCGGTGCCGGTGCCGCCGCCCATGCCGGCGGTGACGAACACCATGTTGGCGCCCGACAGATGGTCGCGGATCTCGTCGATCACTTCCTGCGCGGCGGCCGAGCCGACGTCCGGCTGCGAACCGGCGCCCAGACCCTGAGTCACCTGCGTTCCCATCTGGATCAGCCGCTGGGCCTTCGACATCGTCAACGCCTGCGCGTCGGTATTGGCGACCACGAAGTCCACGCCATCGAGCCCGGCCGTGATCATGTTGTTGACCGCGTTGCCGCCGGCGCCACCGACGCCGAACACGGTGATCCGGGGCCGCAGCTCGCGAATATCCGGGACGTTGAGATTGATGGTCATGGTTGCCTCTCGATTACGCGCGCGTTGGTTCGTGACGTCCCCGGCGAACGAACCGGGCGATCTGTGAAAGCGGAAGGGGGCGGAAAAGAGTCATCAGAACCCCTCGCGCAGCCAGCGGCCGACCTTGCCGAAGTAACCGGCATGGGCGTCGGAGCGAACGTGACGGGTGTGGCGGGGCTCGATATGTTCGAGATGGGCGTATTGCGGATACACCAGCAGCCCGGTCGGCACCGCGAACGAACCGCTCTTGGCTTCGTTCGGCAAGCGGCTGACGCCGAGCGGCCGGCCGACCCGCACCGAACGGCCGAGGATCCGCGTCGCGAGCTCGGGCACGCCGGTGAGCTGCGACGCGCCGCCGCTGAGCACCACCCTCGCCCGGGGCTCTGCCGCGAACGGCGAATCCGCCAGCCGGTCCCTGACCATTTCAAAAATCTCCTCGGCCCGATGCCGGATGATGTTCGCGATCGTGGCGCGGGAGATCACTTGCGGGCTGTCCCGCTCGTCCCCGGCGGCCGGGATCGACATCAACTCGCGCGCATCGGAACCGCCAGTTAGCACCGTGCCATATAACGTCTTGATTCGCTCGGCATCCGCAATGCAGGCGCCGAGTCCGCGTGCGAGATCCATCGTGATGTGCTGGCCGCCGACGGCGAAGCCGCTGGCGTGGACGAAGCGCCCGCCGGAATAGATCGCGATCGTCGTGGTACCAGCCCCCATCTCGATCAGTGCGGCGCCGAGATCGACCTCGTCGTCGGTCAGCATCGACAGGCCGGCGACGTAGGGGCTCGCCGCCATCGCCTCGACGTTGAGGTGACAGCGCTCGACCGCCAGCATCAGGTTCTTGGCGACGGTGGCGTCGGTGGTGACCACGTTCATGTCGACGCCGAACTGCCGCGCCACCATGCCGCGCGGATCGCGGATGCCCTTGACGCCGTCGAGCGTGTAGCCGACCGGCAGCGCGTGCAGCACGGCGCGGCCGATCCCGGTGGCGTGGTGCATGCCGGTCGAGGTGACGCGGCTGATGTCCTCGGCGGTGACGGCGCCGCCCTTGATGTCGGAAGTCGCTTCGATCAGCTGGCCCTGCAGCCGGCCGGCGGACACTGACAGCAGAACCGACTCCACCCGCACCTTGGCCATGCGTTCGGCCAGCGCCACGGCGTGGCGGATCGCCTTTTCGCACTCGCCCATGTCGACCACGGCGCCGGCCTTGACCCCGCGCGACTGGATCTGGCTGAAGCCGACCAGTTCGACGGCGTGGGTGCGGCCGCGCAGCGCATCCTGCGGCGGACACGGCTTCAGCCGCGCGATCATGCAGGCGATCTTGCTGGTGCCGATGTCGAGCGACGCGACCATCGCGGTGCGATGCGGCGGCATCGGGCGCGTCTTCGGCGTCTGGGTGCGATCGAAGCCGGTCACGCGTCACCAGCCTTCTTCTTGGACTTCTTGTCCTTGCTGAACTGCTCCTCGCGCGCCTTGAAGGCGGCGTCCGACAGCCGCACCGTCAGCCGGTCCGGCAGCCGCATGTCGATCGCGGTGATGTCGCGCGAGAACAGCTTGTCGTCCTGATCGAGCTTGCTGAGCATCGTCAGCGCGTTGCCGACGTCGTGCTCGGGCATCCGGATGACGAGGCCGCTGGTCAGCCAGACGTTCCAGCGCCGCTCGCCGACCAGAGCGACCGCGCGGGTCTGCGACCACACCTGCGGATAGCGCTTGAGCAGCGCCAGGAAATCCTTGGCGCGTTCGCCGGCGCCCTTCCCGACCACCAGCGGCAGCGACAGAAACCGACGTGCGACGTAGGGCTCGAGCACCGCGCCGTCGTCGGCGATCACCGACATCTGGCCGTCGAGCTGCCAGCGCGCGAACGCGGTGCGCTCGACGACGTCGATCTGCAGCTCGCCCGGATAGAATTTCAGCACGGTGGCGTCGGCGATCCACGGATTCGCCTTCAGCTTGTCGCGCACCGCGGCGGCGTCGAGAAACAGCAGCGAGGAACGGCCGGTGATGCCGCCGATCGCCAGGATTTCGTCCTGGGTGAGCTGCTTGCGGCCGGCGATCGCCACCTGCTTGATGCGGAAGCCGGCGAGATTGGCGGCGGCGTTGCGGGTGTCGTCCAGCGCCTGGATGAATTCGTCGACGTGCCCGCCCTTGACGATGCCCATGCCGGCACTGCCGAGCAGGATCAGCGCGGTGAAGGCGACGCCGACCCGGCGCGGCAGCCAGCGCTCCAGCGCCGCGATCAGCCCGCGTTGCGGCTCGGGCCGCACCAGACGTTGCGGCTGCGCCTTCTTACGCGAACGGCGCTCGCGCAGCAGCACAGCCACCGCGACGGCGACCGCTTTCAGGTCAGATTGAAGCCTCGACAGTCGCGACGACCGGGCGAGGCGCCCTCCACCATCCATTGCAAAAGCTCGTTACACGTTGCGCCCGCACCTACTTCCGGGCATTGGCGCAGGTGACGTCTCGGTGGTTCCGGGCCCGCCCGCGGGGCCGGTCCGTCTGCCTGTAATGCCAACCGAAACGGATGATGAGCTCCGCCCGGCTCACGCCACGACAGCCGAGCGCCAGGATGCGCCGCCAGCGTTAACCTTCGGCCCTCCTGGTAAACAAATCGTAAAGCAGGCCTCGGCAGAGCCGAATTTGTTTCGTCCGGAGAAGGATTTGCGGCGAAACCGCGGCTTTTCTGCACGCCCCTCGGAGGGAACCGGCGGGGCTGTCCGGTCAGCTCCGGACGCGGCGCTCGGCTATCGCGATCTGGCCGTGCAGGAAGTCGGCGAACGCGATCCCCTGCGCCTTCAACGCCTTGGGGTAGAGCGAGGCCTTGGTCAGGCCGGGCAGCGTGTTGGTCTCCAGGAAGATCGGACCGTTCTCGCCGACGATGAAGTCGGAGCGCGAGTAGCCGCGGCACGACATCACCCGATGCGCCCGCACGGCGTAATCCATGATCGCCGCCGCGATCTCGGGCGCGAACCGGCCCGGGCAGATCTCCTGGGTCGACTTCGCCAGATATTTCGCGGTGTAGTCGAAGCCGCCGTCGGCCGGCACGATCTCGATCGGCGGCAGCGCCTGGAGTGAGCCGTCCTCCGCCTCCAGCACGCCGCAGGTCGCCTCGATCCCGGCGACGAACGGCTCGATCAGATAGTCCTCGGTCTTGGCGGCGTTGCGCACCGCGACCAGGTCCTGCTCGGCATTGATGAAGAACAGGCCGTAGCTCGAACCGTCGCAGGCCGGCTTGGCGATCAGCCGGCCGTGCGTCTCGAGCGCCGCCTCGGCATCGGCGAGCGACACGCCGGTCACGGTGCGGATGCCGGCGATCGCCGCGAAGCGCTTGGCCGCGACCTTGTCGAAGGCGAGATGCGACGCCGCCGCGCCCGAGCCGGTGAACGGCACCCGGCGCAGTTCGCACATCGCCTGCAATTCGCCGTTCTCGGCGACGCCGCCGTGCAGCCCGAGCACCAGCAACCGCTGCTCGGCTGCGGCGCGGTCGAGCGCCGCTTCGAGCGCGCCGACCACCTCGCCGTCCGGCACGAACGCTTCCTCGAACGGCCGTGCATGCGCCAGCAGCGTCTGCGCCGACACCGCATGGACGCTGTCGTCGTCGTTCCAGAACCACAGATCGGCGTCCGGCAGCGCATCGTGCAGCGCCTGCGCCGAGGCGACCGACACCAGGCGCTCCTTGCTGGTGCCGCCGAACAGAATGGTGTGTCGCATCATCGATCCGCCGCGCGGTCCCTGTTGAAGTCGAAGAACGGCGGCTGCGTCCCGCGGGCCGGCGCGCGGCGCAATCTTGCCGATTTGCTCGATTCGGAGAAGCGGCGTTACGGCGGCGCTGCGGCGCGCCGCAGACAGACCATTCCCCAGATCGCCAGCGCGATCAGCGCCGGGGTAACCAGACCGATCACCCGCAGCGGCTGCCACAGGCCGCCCTCGGTGGCGATCATGCCGAGCCACATCACCCCCGCCCAGGCGACCAGCGCCGGCACGATGTCGACCCGCCCGCTCCGCCGCCACGCCTCGAGCTGAATCGCCGCCACCAGCGGGGCGACGAAGGCGACGTAGTTCGGCTGCGACACCGACAGCATCACCGGCAACGCCGCGGCCAGCAGCGCGCCGCCGATCAGCAACGCTTCGCCCGGCTGCGGCTGCGGCCCGTTCAGGCGCCAGAACCGGCCGTGACCGATCCACACCAGCGCAATCAGAAAGACCGCATCGAAGGCGAGCTGTGCGGCGGTGGCGAAGCGCGGCAGCGTGTCGGTCTCCGGCAGGCCGCCGGCGGCGATCCGCGACAGCATCGCGCCGATGCTGAGCATGTCGTAGGACGTGAAGGTGATCTCGCCGGCGATTTTCGGATTGGGCACGCCGGTGAAGATGCCGCTGAGATGCTCGGTCCACATCGCCTGATACAGCGCCACGACTTCCGACGGTCCCAGGCACAGCATCGGCACGACGAACAGGAACACCAGGCTGAAGCCGGCGGTGGCGAGGACGGTTCTGAGATCGCCGCGCAGCACCGGAAAGATCAGCAGCGCCAGCGGAAACAGCTTGATGGTGAAGCCGAGCGCCAGCGCGCAGGCCGCCAGATAGATCCGGCCGCGCACGTACAGCACCAGGAACGCCACCATGGTGAGCAGCACCACCGCACTCGGCTGGCCGCGGCCGAGGCCGTCGCCGAAGAACGGCAGCAGCGCCGCCAGCGGACCGAGCCGCAACAGCCACCACGCATTCCAGCCGGACTGATCGAGCGACTGCGGCGTGAAGCGCTGTAGCCCCCTCGCCCACAGATCGAGCGCCGCCAGCATCGCCAACGCGCTCACGGCGTACCAGACGCCGACCGAAACCGGCAGCGGCAGCGCCCAGCTCGGCTTAGGAAGGCCGTCGACTGGGTGGGCGAATACACCCATCAGCAAGGCGAAGAACGGCGGGTAGTGATAGGTCCAGCCGTGATGATCGGCGACCTGATACAGCGGATAGCCGGTCCACACCGCCCAACCGGCCCGGAAGAACACCTGCACGTCGCCGAAGCCGTGCACCGCGGCGCGCCGCACCACGACCGGAAGGTAAATGCACAGGGCCAGCGTTATCGCGGCGATCAGGAGGATTTCGTACCAGCGCAGAGCCCGCCAGCGGGGTGCAAATCGCGATTGCAAGGCAGGATGCTCCATCTCGGTCAACGGTGTACTTCGCAGCCAGGTCGGGCGGAACCGTGGCGCTCCAGCCCACATACGTGCAGAGCAGCCAAACCCCTCGCGCCGCTTTCCGTGGACGATCGGTGCGAAAACCGCCATGGTTCGTGCAGAATCGGCGTCCTGCGCGCCCGAAATGCCACAACGCACCGCTGTAAGACCGTTTCCTGCGGCAGCGGGAAACAATGAGAAACATATGATCCACGCCTGGCTCGATCTTCCTCCGTTCGGCTCCTTCGTCACATTGGCCGTACTCTACTACGGCGTGGCGGCGCTACTGATCGCAGTAGTATTCGCATCTCCGCTCCGAGGTCCGATCGCGCGGTTTCAAGGCGTTGTCGCGCCGTTCTTCTCCTCGGTGGCGGTGCTGTTCGGGCTGTTGACCGGCTTCCTCGGCTACGATGTCGCCGAACGCAACCGCCAGGCGACGCGCGCGGTGCAGGCAGAGGCCGGCGAGTTGCAGAACGTCTACACCCTCAGCGTCGCGGCGGCCTCGGACATGCGCGACATTCGGGTTGCGCTGAAGGCCTACGCCGACTCCGTGCTGAAGAACGAATGGCCGACGGTGAACGGCGTCGCCGCCCCGTCCACCAGCCTCGCCTACGACAGGATGCTCAACGAGATCAGCGCGCCGGCGATCACCCGCGATTCCGGCGCGGCGGTCCACGTCGCGCTGTTGAGTGCCGCGGTGCGGGTCGGCACCGCCCGCAACACCCGTATCAGCCTGTCGACCGACCGCACCAGCGATCTGAAGTGGATTTCGGTGATGTTGCTCGGCGTCATCACCCAGGTGGCGCTCGCGCTGGTGCATCTCGACAAGCCGCGGCCGATGCTGGCCGCCCTGACCGTGTTCGCGACCGGAGCGATCGTCGCGCTCGGCCTGATCGCGCTGCAGGAGGATCCGTTCAGCGGCATCTTCCGGGTGTCCGCGGTGCCGCTCGAACACGTGCTGTCGCTGCCGGATACGCCCGAGCTGCCGACCGGCCCGCGGCCGAAGTAACAACCACCTCAGTCCTGCCCGGTCGGGACTCCGATCCGCTTGATCTCCCACTGCAACTCGACGCCGGACTGTGCCTTGACGCGCGCCCGGACCGTCTCGCCGAGCGTCTCGATGTCGGCAGCGGTGGCTTCGCCGGTATTGATCAGGAAGTTGCAGTGCATCTCCGAGACCTGGGCGCCGCCGACACGAAGGCCGCGACAGCCGGCGGCGTCGATCAGCCGCCACGCGCTCTGCCCCGGCGGGTTCTTGAAGGTCGAGCCGCCGGTCTTTTCGCGGATCGGCTGCGCCAGTTCGCGATGCGCCTGCACCTCGTTCATCTTGGCGCGGATGTGGTCCGGCGTCGCCGGGGTGCCGCGCAGCCGCGCCGAAGTGAAGATCAGCGCAGGATCGGCGCCGCTGTGGCGATACGAGAACTGCATCGCGGCGTTGTCGAGCAGTTTGCGCGTGCCGCTGCGATCATACGCGGTGGCGTCGATCAGCACGTCCTTGGTCTCGCGGCCGTTGGCGCCGGCGTTCATCCGCAGCGCGCCGCCGATCGAGCCGGGAATGCCGTAGTAGAATTCCAGTCCGCCGAGCTGCGCTGCGGCTGCGGTCTCGGCGACGCGCTTGTCGAGTGCGGCGGCGCCGGCGTGAACCACTTCGTCCTCGACGCGATGCTCGCCGAATCCGCGCGGCGACAGCCGGATCGCGACCCCAGGCAGGCCGCCGTCGCGCACGATCAGGTTGGAGCCGAGCCCGAGGCACAGCACCGGGATCTCGGCCGGCAACCGCGACAGGAAGTAACCGAGATCGTCCTCGTCGGCCGGCGTGTACAGCACCTGCGCCGGCCCGCCGACGCGAAACCAGGTGAGCGGCGCCAGCGGCTCGTTGCCGAGCAGCCGCCCGCGCAGCTCCGGCATCGCGGCCTTCAGCTCAAGGGTGATGTCGGGGAAGTTCAGTACAGCCAAGAACGATACTCCGGGTTCTGATCCTTCATGTCTTCGAACAGCCACACCATGCGATCGACGAACCAGGTCTTGGCGAGGATCACCACCATCATGCCCAGCAAGGTCACGGCGAGATCGAGCACGATCAGGCCCCAGGTCAGCACCGGCAGGCCGCACATCGATATCCCTGCGGCGACGCCGGGAACGATGCGATGTCGCTCCGGAATCTCGTCGCGCTGCAGCCCGACCCAGATCCGTTCGCCGAGCACCGCTTTCGAGGCCCAGCTATCGGTCGAAGCCGGCGGCGGAAACGCGCGCGGATTATAGGCGAGCCAGGCGATCGTCAGTCCGACCGGCAGCAGCGACCACCAGCCGATCCAATCCCGGCTCCAGACTGCGAGGACCAGCACCGGAAACGCGGCGTAGCGGGTCCACACGCTCCACGGATTGGCGTGCCGTTTCCAGGTGTCGTCGCTCAAGACCGCCATCGGCGCCTCGTGTCGCGTCAGCCGCCCAGCGCCTTGAGTTCGCCGGGCAGCGCATAGGCCCACTGGGTGATGTTGCCGGCGCCGAGGCAGACGACGTAGTCGCCGTTCCTAGCAATGCCGGCGACGACGCCGGCGAGCGAGGCGGAGTCCTGCAGCGGATGCACCTCGCGATGGCCGTGGGCGCGCAGGCCGAGCACGAAGTGATCGCGGTCGACGCCTTCGATCGGCGCCTCGCCGGCCGGATAGACGTCGGCGACAATCACCGCGTCGGCATCATTGAAGCAGGTGCAGAACTCTTCGAACAGCGACTGCAGCCGGGTGAAGCGATGCGGCTGCACCACCGCGATCACCTTGCCGGCGGTCGACTGCCGCGCCGCCTTCAGCACCGCGGCGATCTCCACCGGGTGGTGGCCGTAGTCGTCGATGATGGTGACGCCGTTCCACTCGCCGGTCTTGGTGAAGCGACGGCGTACGCCGCCGAAATTCGCCAGCGCCTTGCGGATGGTGTCGTCGGACAGCCCCAATTCGTGCGCCACGGCGATCGCGGCGGTGGCGTTGAGCGCGTTGTGGCGGCCGGGCATCGGCAGTTTGAGATCGGCGATCTCGTGCGCGGTGCCGGCCTTGCGATCGCGGAAAGCGACCTTGAAGCTCGATCCGCCGCCCGACGGCGTCAGGTCGAGCAGCCGCGCGTCGGCCTGCGGGTTCTCGCCGTAAGTAATGATGCGGCGGTCTTCGATCTTGCCGACCAGCGTCTGCACCACCGGATGATCGATGCACATCACCGCGAAGCCGTAGAACGGCACGTTCTCGACGAAATTGCGGAACGCATCCTGCACGGCGTCGAAGGTCTTGAAGTGATCGAGATGCTCGGGATCGACATTGGTGACGATCGCCACGTCGGCCGGCAGCTTCAGGAAGGTGCCGTCGCTCTCGTCGGCCTCGACCACCATCCAGTCGCCGGCCCCGAGCCGCGCATTGGTGCCGTAGGCGTTGATGATGCCGCCATTGATCACGGTCGGATCGAGCTCGCCGGCGTCGAGCAGCGCCGCCACCATCGAGGTCGTGGTCGTCTTGCCGTGGGTGCCGGCGATCGCGACGCAGCTCTTCAGCCGCATCAGCTCGGCCAGCATTTCGGCGCGCCGCACCACGGGGATGCGCTGGGCGCGCGCCGCCAGCAGTTCCGGGTTGTCGCGCTTGATCGCGGTCGACACCACCAGCACGTCGGCGCCCTTGATGTTGTCGGCCTGGTGGCCGACGTGGATCTCGATGCCCTTCTCCCGCAGCCGGTTGACATTGGCGCTTTCGGACGCGTCGGAGCCCTGCACGGTGTAGCCGAGGTTACACAGCACCTCGGCAATGCCGCTCATACCGATACCGCCGATCCCGACGAAGTGGATGGGTCCGATCTCGCGCGGCAGTCTCATGGGGAGGGTCTCTATCGTTGTTCGCCGTGCCGGGCTCGTCCCGGGCGTTCGCGATTCAGGGTCACTTCATGCAAGACGGGGATGGCCGGGACAAGTCCGGCAAATGCGCCGAGCCGACGTTTTCCGCGCGCCGGACCTAGGTGCCTGCGACGCGGCCGACCACGTCGGCGAGCCGTTCGGCAGCGTCCAGACGGCCGATTTGCCGCGCGGAGGCGGCCATTTGGGCGAGTTTGGCCGGATCGGCCGCCAGCGCGGTAATCTCGGCGGCGAGCCGGTCCGGGGTAAAATCCGGTTGAACGATGCGCAGCGCACCGCCCGCATCGACGAGCACGCCGGCATTGGCGAACTGGTCCTGATCGAGCGCGCCGGGCAGCGGCACCAGGATGCCGGGGCGGCCGATCGCGGCGAGTTCGGCGACGGTGCCGGCACCCGAGCGCGACACCACGAGCTGGCTCGACGCCAGCCGCTGCGGCAGATCGGTGAAGAACGGCGCCAGCTCGCAGGTCAGCTGCAATCGGTCGTACACCGCACGGACGCGGGCCATGTCCTCGTCGCGGACCTGCTGGGTCAGGACCAGCCGGCGCAGCAGCGCCGGGTCGAGCTTCTGCAGCGCCGGCGGCACGATGTCGGCCATCACCCGGGCGCCCTGGCTGCCGCCGAATACCAGCACCCGCAGCGGCCCGTCGGCGGCCGGCGGGTCGTAGGCGACGGTCGCAGCCTCGGCGACGGCCGGACGGATCGGATTACCGGTATTGCTGATCTTGGACGCGAGCGCCGGCCAAGCGGTCTCGTGGCCGGGAAAGCCGGTGGCGATGGCATCGACCCGCGGCGCCAGGAAGCGGTTGGCGCGGCCCATCACCGCATTCTGCTCGTGGATCAGGGTCGGCACCTTGCGCCAGGTCGCGGCGAGTAGCGGCGGCAGTGTCGGATAGCCGCCGAACCCGACCACCGCGGCCGGCTTCAGCCGTCCGATCAGATTGAAAGCCAGCAGCGCGCCGGAGCCGAGCTTCAGCGCGGTCTTCGCCAGCGCCCACGGGGTTCGGCCGCGCACCGTTTCGCTCGGCACCACGTCGGTGGTCTCGGCGGTGAACAGCCCGCTGTAGCGGGTGGCGCGATGATCGGTGACCAACCGGACGCGGTAGCCGCGCCGGATCAGCACCGCGCCGAGCGCCTCGGCCGGAAACAGATGGCCGCCGGTGCCGCCGGCGGCGAGCAGGATCAGGGGTGCGTCGGTCATGGCCTCACGCGTAGCTTCCCGCCGCCTCGATCGCATTGACCTCGGTCTTGGGGCGCTGCCGCGTCAGTGCCAGCATCATGCCGACGCCGTAGGCCAGCGACACCATCGACGAGCCGCCATAGGAGATGAACGGCAGCGTCATCCCCTTGGCCGGGATCAGTTGCAGGTTGACCGCCATGTTGATCGCGGCCTGGATGCCGAACAGGATCGCCAGCCCGGAGGCAGCGAAGCGCGAGAACAGATCCTCGCTGCGATAGGCGCGCGACAGCGTGCGCAGCACGATGAAGGCGAACAGCGCCAGCAGCGCCAGGCACAGCACGATGCCGAATTCTTCGCCGGCGACGGCGAACACGAAGTCGGTGTGGCTGTCCGGCAGGTTGCGCTTGGCGATGCCTTCGCCGGGGCCGAGGCCGAACCAGCTGCCGTTGCTGAACGCCTCGCTCGCCATGTCGACCTGGAAGGTGTCGCCGGAGGCCGGATTCATGAAGCGCTTGATGCGCCCGGCGACGTGCGGGACGAACAGATAGGCGGTGAACAGCCCGCCGGCCGCGACGCCGGCGAGCCCGAACACCCACACGATCCGCATTCCGGCGATGAAGAACAGCGCGCCCCACACCATCAGCACCAGCATGGTCTGGCCGAAATCCGGCTCCAGCACCAACAGCGACACCAGCGTCAGCAGCAGCATCATCGCCATCGAGGTCGCCGGCATTTCCGGCCGCCGCGCCGCTTCCGAGAACAGCCAGGCGGCGAGGACGACGAACGACGGCTTGGCGATCTCCGAGGCCTGGATGTTGATGCCGATCAGCGTGATCCAGCGCCGCGCGCCCTTCACTTCCGGCCCGAACAGCAGCGTCGCCACGATCAGCGCGACCGACAGCCCGAACACCAGCAGCGCCGAGCGCCGGATCTGCCGCGGCGACAGGAACGACACCCCGATCAGCACGATCAGCGACGGCGCCAGGAACAGGACATGGCGATTGAAGAAGTGGAACGGATCGAGCCCGATCCGGGTCGCGACCGGCGGCGACGCCGCCAGCGACAGGATCACGCCCGCCAGCATCAGTGCGATCAGCGCCACCAGCAGCACGCGGTCGACGGTCCACCACCATTCGGTGAACGGGGTGCGTTGGTCACGGGAGATCATCGGCGATCCTGGGCAAAGAGATCGCCCATTGGTGCGCCCACGTGGTTGCCAGGGGGTTAATGCTTCGAGGCGGAATTGAGATGTGAACGGGAGAGTCTGTATCGCCGGGGCACAGCGGTCATCCCGCCATCGTCGTCATCCCCGCGAAGGCGGGGATCCAGTATCCCAGAGCCTATCTCTTCAATCGAAAAGCCCTGGAATACTGGGTCGCCCGCCTGCGCGGGCGATGACGGGCGTGTGTTTGGCGGCGCAGTGCCGGCGTCACACCGCCGCAACACCATCCAGCGCCGTCACCAGCTCACGGAACCTGGTGCCGCGGATCTCGAAATTGCGGAACTGGTCGAACGAAGCGCAGGCCGGCGACAGCAGCACAACCGGCTGGGTCAGCCCCGACGCCGCGGCATCGCGGGCGGCGGCCGGCACGGCGGCTTCCAGCGTCTCGCTGATCTCGTACGGCACCCGGCCCTCCAGCGTGGCGGCGAATTCCTGCGCGGCCTCGCCGATCAGGTAGGCTTTGCGGATGCGCGGGAAATACTCGGCCAGGCTTTCGATGCCGCCGGTCTTCGGCTTGCCGCCGGCGATCCAGAAGATCTCGCCGAACGACGCCAGCGCCTTCGCGGCCGCATCTGCATTGGTGGCCTTGGAGTCGTTGACGAACAGCGTCGTCCCGTTCTCGCCGACCTGCCGGCCGACCTGCTCCATCCGGTGCGCGAGACCGGGGAAGCTGCGCAGCCCTTGCTGCAACTGCTCCGGCGATACGCCGAGCGCCAGCACCGTAGCCGCTGCGGCCGCGGCGTTCTGTGCGTTGTGCAGCCCGCGCAGCGAGCCGATGCCGCCGATCTTAGCGACTTCGGTAGAATTGCCGCCGTCGACGCGGCGAATGGTTTCAAGATCGGAGGTGATGCCGGACGTAACCGGCCCCTGCACCGACATCCGCACCACGCGCTTGCCGGCGCGCTCGATCCGGTCTGCGGCGGCGCGGCCGAAGTCGTCGTCGACGCCGATGATCGCGGTGCCGCCGTCCTGCACGCCGGCGACCAGCCGCTCCTTCACCGCGGCGTAGTGCTCGATGGTGCCGTGGCGGTCGATGTGATCCTCGGTGACGTTGAGCAGGATGCCGACGGTGGGATCGAGCGACGGCGTCAGGTCGATCTGATACGACGACATCTCGATCACGTGGACGCGGCCGTCCTTCGGCGGCTCCAGCGACAGGATCGCGGTGCCGATATTGCCACCGAGCTGGGTATCCCAGCCGGCCTCGCGCAGCAGATGCGCGATCAGCGCCGTCGTGGTCGATTTGCCGTTGGTACCGGTGATGGCGACGAACGGCGCGTGCGGCGCATGCGCCTTGCGCTCGCGGCAGAACAGCTCGACGTCGCCGATCACTTCGACGCCGGCCTCCTGCGCCTTCAGCACGGTCCAATGCGGCGTCGGATGCGTCAGCGGCACGCCGGGCGTCAGCACCAGGGCGGAGAAATTGGTCCACGGCAGATTGCGCAGATCGGCGGTGATGAAGCCGGCCTGCGCCGCCTCGACCATGCGGTCGAGATTGTCGTCGCACGCGATCACTTCGGCGCCGCCGGCCTTCAACGCATGGCAGCTCGCCAGCCCCGACCCGCCGAGCCCGAACACCGCGACCGAGGCGCCGGCGAAGGAGGTGACGGGGATCATGCTGACGCTCCGACTACAAGGACGACCTCATCCTGAGGAGCACGCGCCAGCGCGCGTCTCGAAGGATGATTATTTGGCACATCCTTCGAGACGCGGCCCTGCGGACCGCTCCTCAGGATGAGGCTGTGCCTACTCGATCGCATTAACAACATCACCGCAGCTTCAGCGTCGACAGGCCGGCGAGCGCCAGCATCACCGCGATGATCCAGAACCGGATCACGATCTGCGGTTCGGTCCAGCCCTTCTGTTCGAAGTGGTGGTGGATCGGCGCCATCTTGAACACGCGCTTGCCGGTGAGCTTGAACGAAGCGACCTGCACGATCACCGACACCGCTTCGAGCACGAACAAGCCGCCGATCACGGCGAGCACGATCTCGTGCTTCACCGCCACCGCGATCGAGCCGAGCATGCCGCCGAGCGCCAGCGATCCGGTATCGCCCATGAAGATCGAAGCCGGCGGCGCGTTGAACCACAGAAAGCCCAACCCGGCGCCGAGCAGCGCGCCGCACAGCACCGCCAGTTCGCCGGTGCCGGCGACGTAGTTGATCTGCAGATATTCGGCGAACACCGCGTTGCCGGCCAGATACGAGATCAGTCCGAAGCTCGCCGCGGCGATCATCACCGGCACGATGGCGAGGCCGTCGAGGCCGTCGGTCAGGTTCACCGCATTGCCGGCGCCGACCACCACGAACGCGCCGAACGCCACGAACGCCCAGCCGAGATTGAGCATCACTTCCTTGAAGAACGGAATCACCAGCGAGCTCGACAGCGGCGCGCGGCCGAGCCACACCAGCGCGAAGCACGCCGCGCCGGCGATGGTGAATTCGATCAGCAGCCGGGTGCGGCCGGAAATGCCGGCGTGGGTCTGCTTGGTGACTTTCATGTAGTCATCGTAGAAGCCGACGAAGCCGAAGCCGAGCGTCACCGCCAGCACGATCCAGACATAGGGATTGAGCGGATTGGCCCACAGCACGGTGCCGACCGTCAGCCCGGACAGGATCATCAGGCCGCCCATCGTCGGCGTGCCCTTCTTGGACACCAGGTGCGATTGCGGGCCGTCGGTACGAATCGGCTGCCCCTTGCCCTGGCGCAGCCGCAGATTGTCGATGATCCACGGCCCGAACATGAACACGAACAGCGCCCCGGTCACCATCGCGCCGCCGGTGCGGAAAGTGATGTAGCGGAAGACGTTGAACGCCGGAAACGAGGTGGACAGGTCGATCAACCAATAAAGCATTCAAGCCGCCTTACACCGCTGCGTCGTCGCGCGCGGCCTTGCCGGGGAAGCGCTTCTCGAGCGCGGTGACAATCGTTTTCATGCGCGATCCGAGCGAACCCTTCACCATCACGGCGTCGCCGGCTCTGATCGCGGCGACGACCTGGGATTCGAGCGCGGCCGCGTCGCCTGCATAGCCCCCTCGTTTGCCGGAGGAAAGGGCGTCCCACAGATTGCGCATCAACGGTCCGCAGCAGAACACCAGGTCGATGTCGTTGGCCCGCACCGCAGCCGCCAGGTCGCGGTGCAGCTTCGGCCCGGTCGGGCCGAGTTCGAGCATGTCGCCGAGCACCGCGATCCGGCGGCCCTGCAGCCCGATCTCGGCGCGGCCGAGAACTCCCAGCGCCGCCGCCATCGAGGCCGGATTGGCATTGTAGCTCTCGTCGATCAGGATCGCTTCGTCGGCGCCGATCCACAGCGGCTTGCGCGCGCCGCGGCCTGCGGCGGGCTGAATCTGCGACATCGCCAGCGCGGCGAGCGCGAGGTCGGCGCCGGCGAGGTCGGCGGCGGCGAGCACCGCCAGCGAGTTCAGCGCCATGTGCCGCCCCGGCATGCCGACCTTGTAGGTGACGTCCTGGCCGAGAATGCTGGCGTGCACCGCCGAGCAGTCGGCATGCAGTGCGACGTCGAGCAGCCGCGCATCGGCCGCGGGATCGGCGCCGAACGTGACAATGCGGCCGACATTGGCGCGCAACGCATTGGCGCTGAGCCGATCGAACATCGGGGTATCGCGGTTGAGCACCGCGATGCCGCCGGGCTCCAGCCCCGAGAAGATCTCCGATTTGGCGTCCGCAATGCCTTCGATGCCGGAGAAGAATTCCAGATGCACCGGCTCCACCGTGGTGACGATCGCGATGTGCGGTCGCACCATCTTCACCAGCGGCTCGATCTCGCCGGCATGGTTCATGCCGATCTCGAAGACTGCAAAGCGCACGCCGGCCGGGCAGCGCGCCAGCGTCAACGGGACGCCCCAGTGATTGTTGAACGACGCCACCGAGGCGTGGGTCGGGCCTTGCGCGCCGAGCACGCCGCGCAGGCCTTCCTTGGTCGAGGTCTTGCCGACCGAGCCGGTGACCGCGATCACCTTGGCCGACAGCCGGGACCGCGCCGCGATGCCGAGCCGGCGCAGGCCTTCGAGCACGTCGTCGACCACCAGCAGCGGCGCGTCGGCGGCGAATTTGGCGCGCTGTGCCTTCTCGACGACGGCCAGCGCAGCGCCGGCGTTGAGCGCCGCCGCGACGAAGTCGTGGCCGTCATGGACGTCGCCCTTGATCGCGAAGTAAGCGTCGCCCGGCGCCAGCGTGCGGCTGTCGATCGAGATCCCGAACACGTCGCGCGGCAACGTGCCACTGCGCGTCGCGGCCATCGCCTCCGCCATCGCGTCGGAGGTCCAAAGCGGTTCTGTGCTCATGCGGCGCTCGCTGACAGCGCCGCTCTGGCGGCGTCGTGATCGCTGAACGGCAGCACGCGGTCGCCCACGATCTGCCCGGTCTCGTGGCCCTTGCCGGCGATCAGCAGCGCATCGCCCGGCTGCAATTCGCCGATCGCGGTGCGGATCGCTTCGGCGCGGTCGCCGATCTCGCGCGCGCCGGGGGCGGCGGCGAGAATGGCCGCGCGGATCGCGGCCGGATCTTCGTTGCGCGGATTGTCGTCGGTGACGATCGCGGCGTCGGCGTGCTCGGCCGCGATCGCGCCCATCAGCGGCCGCTTGCCGGCGTCGCGGTCGCCGCCGGCGCCGAACACGACGACCAGCCTGCGCTTGGCATAGGGCCGCAGCGCCTGCAGCGTCTTGGCGAGCGCATCGGGCTTGTGCGCGTAGTCGACGAACACCGGCGCGCCGCCCCGGGCGCCGACCAGGTCGAGCCGGCCCGGCGCGCCTTCGAGATGTTCGAGCGCGGCGAAGCTCGCCGCCGCATCACCGCCGGTGCCGATCACCAGACCAGCCGCGACCAGCGCATTCTCGATCTGGAATTCGCCGACCAGCGGCAGCTTGACCGCAGAGCGCCGCCCCTCGTGCTCGATCGTGAGCCTCTGTGCGAAGCCCTCGACTACGGCGTCGATCAGCCTGATGCCCGCGCCCGGATCGCCGTTGCGGCCGATGGTGATCAGCCGCAGGCCGCGCGCGCGCGCCGCTTCGATCACTTCAGAAGAACAATCGTGATCGGCGGAGATCACCGCAGCGCCGCCGTCCTGCACCAGATTGCGGAACAGCCGCAGCTTGGCGTTCAGATAGTGCGCGACGTCGGGGTGATAGTCCATGTGATCGCGCGACAGATTGGTGAAGCCGCCGGCGGCGACGCGGACGCCGTCGAGCCGGAACTGATCGAGCCCGTGCGACGAGGCTTCCAGCGCCAGATGGGTGACGCCCTCTCCTGCGATCTCGTCGAGCGAGCGATGCAGCGCGATCGGGTCGGGCGTCGTCAGCGAGCCGTAGACGCTGCGGGTCGGCGTCACCAGGCCGATGGTGCCGATGCTGGCGGAGGCGCGGCCGAGTCGCTGCCAGATCTGCCGGGTGAAGGCCGCGACCGATGTCTTGCCGCTGGTGCCGGTGACCGCGGCGATCACGCCCGGCTGACGCGGGTAGAACCGCGCCGCGGCCTGCGCCAGCCCCAGCCGCGGATTGCCGAGCTGCACGAACGGCACCGCCAGGTCGCCGTCCGGCCGATGCGCGCCTGCGATCGCGACTGCGCCGGCCGCCACCGCCGCCGCGACGAAGCGGGCGCCGTCGGTCTTGGCGCCGGCGATCGCAAAGAACAGATCGCCCGGTTGCACCGCGCGGCTGTCGACGGCGAGACCGCCGATGGCGAGGTCGGCCGCCGGCGCGGCGATCTCGGCCTCGTCGCTGAAGAGGTCGCGGAGCTTCATGGTCCTCGGGCGTCCGATTCGAGACAGGTGTTCTCACGCCTGCGAGGCTTTTAGCGCAAGCGGGGCGCAGCGCAACTCGGCGGAAAACCGCCCGCCCGGCTCAATCGGGCGTTACTGACCGGCCCGCGATGCCGCAAGAATAAGGCGGTCCGGCGGCGGCAGGTCGAACCGCGGCTCGATTCCGAGCAGCGGCGCGATTCGCTCGATCACCTTGCCGCCGGTCGGCACCGCGTTCCAGCCCGAGGTGATGAAGCCGTGGGTTTCCGGCAGCGCCTTCGGCTCGTCGAGCATCACCAGCACCTGGAATTGCGGATCGTCCGCCGGCAGGATCGCGGTGAACGAATTCAGCACCTGCTTCTTGGCGTAGCGGCCGTTGATCACCTTCTCCGAGGTGCCGGTCTTGCCGCCGATGTAGTAGCCCCTGGCGATCTGGTCCGCGGTCTTGGCGGTGCCGACCTCGGCGTTGAGCCGCATCAGGTAGCGGATCTTGTCGCTTGTTTCCTTCCTGACCACGCGCTTGGCGAGCTTCAGCGCGTCTTCCTCGCTGCGCTTCAGGAAGGTCGGCGGGATCAGATAGCCGCCGTTGACCATGGCGTTGATGCCCATCACCGCCTGCAGCGGAGCCACCGCGACGCCGTGGCCGAACGAGATGGTGATGGTGTTGAGTTCGCTCCAGCGTTTCGGCACGATCGGCGACGCGCTTTCCGGCAGCTCGGTGCGCAGCCGGTCGAGCTGGCCGACCTTCTTCAAAAACGCCTTGTGGGCGTCGACGCCCATCGACAGCGCGATCCGCGCCGCGCCGACGTTCGACGAATAGGTGAACACTTCCGACAGTGAGATCGCCCGGCCCATGTTGTGGGAGTCGTGGATCGCGAACTTGCCGTAGTGCAGCGGCCCGCGCGCGTCGTACATCGAATGCAGGTTCGCCTTGCCGGCATCGAGCGCCATCGCCAGCGTCAGCGTCTTGAAGGTCGAGCCCATCTCGTACACGCCGGTGGTCAGCCGGTTGATGCGATCGGGGTCGTTGGCTTCGCGCGGATTGTTCGGATCGAAATCCGGCAGCGACACCATCGCGACGATCTCGCCGGTCTTGACGTTGGAGACCAGGCCCGAGGCCGCCTTGGCGCTGTATTTCTCCTTGGCCTTGAGCAGTTCGTCGCGCAGCGCGTGGGTGACTCGGACGTCGAGCGCCAGTTCGATCGGCCGCTGCATCCGGTCGGACGCGAAACCGGCGCGGTGCAGGTCGGCGAGCCCATTGTTGTCGAGCCACTTCTCGATGCCGGCGATGCCCTGGTTGTCGATGTTGACCAGGCCGATCAGATGCGACACCTCGGCGGCGTTGGGATAGACGCGCTTGTTCTCACGCAGAAAGCCGATGCCGGGGATGCCGAGCTTCTTGATCTCGGCCTGCTGCCGCGGCGTGATTTCGCGCTTCAGCCAGACGAAGCCCTTCTTCGACGCCAGCCGCTCGCGCACCTCCGGGGTTTCGAGGTCGGGCAGCGTCGCGGTGAGCAGCTCGACCGCCTCGTCCTGGTCGATGATCCGGCGCGGCTCGCCGAACAGCGACGGCGTCTTGACGTCGGTGGCCAGGATCTGGCCGTTGCGGTCGACGATGTCCGGCCGCGCGGTGGCGACCGCGTCCTGCGAGACGCCGCGACGGGCGCCGTGATTGTCGCCGAACACCGCGATCGTCATCAGTTTGAACGCGATCACGCCGTACACCGCGGCGAACGCGATCATCGCCAGCCCGACGCGGGCGCGCGCCTTGGCGTCGCGATCGACCTCGCGGCCGTAGATCAGGCTGCGGATCAGCCGCTGGTGCCATTTGACGTGGTGGCCGACGAGCGGCAATGCGGGTTCGGTCACTGGACGGGCTCCGGAGCCGGCAGCGAGCCGGTGACGATGTCGGGATCGATTTTCTCGATCATCGAGGCGATCGGATCGGGAGCGTTGGGATCGACGATCGCCGGCGGGCGCTCGGGCAGGTTCTTGAGCTGATCGAATTGCCGTGCCGACACCGGCTTCAGCTTGAGGTGACGGGCGGCGAGCCCCTGCAGCCGGCCCGGCGAGTCGAGCTTGGCCCATTCGGCGCGCAGCCGCGCGATCGCCTCGCGCTCCTTGCGCAGCTCGGCCTGGATCTGCAGCACCTTCTCGGTGCGGACCGTGGACTCCATCTTGATCCGGTAGACATAGGCCGCGGCGAACACCAGCATGCCGATCACCAGCACATGCACCAGGCGCATCATCGGCCGGCCCTCATCACGCTGGCGAGGGTGGGCCATCCCGGCAGTTCGCCGGCGGCGTGGGCCGGCGCCGCGGTGCGCTCGGCGCCGCGCAGCTTGGCGGAGCGTGCGCGCGGATTGGCGGCGACTTCGGCATCGCCGGCCACGATCGGCCGCTTGGACAGCAGCGTGAAGCTCGGCGCCGCCTGCGCCAGCTCCGGCAGATGCCGCGAACCGCCGCCGGTCCGGCTGCGCTCGGCCAGGAAGGTCTTGACGATGCGGTCTTCCAGCGAATGGAACGACACCACCGCCAGCCGGCCGCCCGGCTTCAGCACCCGCTCGGCGGCGTCCAGCGCCTGATGCAATTCGTCGAGCTCTTCGTTGACGAAGATCCGCAGGCCCTGGAACGTGCGGGTCGCCGGATGGATCTCGCCGGGCTTGGCGCGCACCACCTTGGCGACGATGTCGGCGAGCGCCTTGGTGGTGGTGATCGGCGCCTCGCCGCGCGCCGCCACGATGGCGCGGGCGACGTGGCGCGAATAGCGCTCCTCGCCGAAGATGTAGATGATGTTGGCGAGATCGGTTTCGGAGGCGCGCGCCACGACGTCGGCCGCGCTCGGGCCGTCGCGCCCCATCCGCATGTCGAGCGGCCCATCGAACCGGAACGAGAAGCCGCGCTCGGCCTGATCGAGCTGCATCGACGACACGCCGATATCCATCACCACGCCGTCGACCGTCGCGACGCCCTGCGCGGCGCAGACGTCCGCCAGATTGGAGAACCGGTCCTGCACCAGCGTCAGCCGGCCGGCCGCTTCGGCGACCAGCTCGGCACCGCCGGCGATCGCGGTCGGATCGCGGTCGATCGCGATCACCCGGCTGCCGGCGGTCTGCAGGATCAGCCGGGTATAGCCGCCCGCCCCGAACGTGCCGTCGAGATAGATCCCGCCGTCGCGCGGCGCGAGCAGTCCGACCGCCTCGGGCCCGAGCACCGGAACGTGCCGTGCAGCGGAACCGGTCATGGCGATACCCCGGGCGCGCCGGGGCCGCGCCGGCCCCGCTTCGCGCGGACGCCGGACGGGCGGCCCATCGGCTTGCTGCAGGGCAATCGGCCCATCATGCCTCGCCTCGTCCCATTGCGCCGGCGGGGCCCCGCGCCAGCCAGCCGAGACGACCGACCAACCCGGCGCTCCGCTTGGAATCTGGTGGAGTTCCATCGGCTTATGGGGCGTTACAGGAGAATTTGCCGGGGTTTTGGACACCGGCCGTTCACCTCTCAGTAACGGCGCTTACGCTTAAGAAACCGTTGACGGTCGGACGGTCCGTTCAGCCCAGAAATGACGCCCCCGGTCAGCCGCGCGTTTCGCTGCGCTGCAGGATGCGGAACCCGGCCTCGTCCACAGAAAATGGCGAAATCGTGAATACAGCGCGTTGCAGGAAGCGGCGGGGACTCAGATAGTAAATCGGAAGTTGCAGTCGGCGTTGATCAGCTTCGCCGTTGTCCTGCCAGTATTGAGTCGTCCGATGTTGTCAGGTTCGTTAGCGTCCGCTGGTCCGGAGTCGAAACGTCGACGCGCCCTCCCTTTGCCCAAGGGCATGGTGCCCATGCAGACCTTCACGCCCGACTCGTCGATGGTGTCCGATGTCATTCCCTCGCCCAATCATGGCGAACGGAACAAGGCGCGCCGGCCCGACATGATCGTGCTGCACTACACCGGCATGCCGGACGTCGAAGGCGCCCTGACGCGGCTGTGCAAGGCCGGCACCGAAGTGTCGGCGCATTACGTCGTGCTCGAAGACGGTCGCATCCTGCAATGCGTCCCGGAATCCAAGCGTGCCTGGCACGCCGGCGTCGCCTGCTGGGCCGGCGAGGAAGACATCAACTCCTGCTCGATCGGCATCGAGATCGTCAATCGCGGCCATGATTGGGGCTATCCGGATTTTCCGCTGCGCCAGATCGCGGCGGTGATCGCGCTGTGCCGCGGCATCATCCTGCGCCGCGAGGTGCCGCCGCATCGCGTCGTCGGCCATTCCGACGTCGCTCCGGCGCGCAAGAAGGACCCCGGCGAAAAATTCCCGTGGCGGTCGCTCGCCGCCTCCGGAGTCGGCCTGTGGGTCGAGCCGGCGCGGATCGTGCCGGGTCCGGCGCTGAAGCAAGGCGCCGAGGGCGACGACGTGCGGCTGATGCAGCAGGCGCTGGCCGATTACGGCTACCGCGTCCCGGTCAACGGCAGCTACGACCACGCCACCACCGACGTCGTCACCGCGTTCCAGCGCCACTTCCGCCCCGACAAGGTCGACGGCATCGCCGACGCCTCGACGCTGGCGACGCTGCACGCGCTGCTCGCACGCCTCCCGATCGAAGCCCGCGCGGTCGCGGCGCTGGGCTAACCGTTTCCTCCACGCCACTTGCGGCTTGACGATCGCGGCCCGAGCCCGCATGGCTTGCCGCGTCAGTCGGCCGGACGGCCGCTCCGGCAAGCGCCGAAAGGCCGCCGGGGAGGAAAGTCCGGGCTCCATCGACATACGGTGCCGGATAACGTCCGGCGGGGGCGACCCCAGGGAAAGTGCCACAGAGAACGAACCGCCCGCCTACGCCCCTTCGGGGCTTCGGTGCGACAAGCCCCCGGGCCTGCCGCGCCATAGCAGCGCAAGCTGCGACGGCGGGTAAGGGTGAAAAGGTGCGGTAAGAGCGCACCGCGTCGCCGGCAACGGAGACGGCATGGTAAACCCCACCGGGAGCAAAACCGAATAGGGACGGCATCGCGGATAGTTCGCTGCTTGCAGCGATAACTCCGCAGGGCGATGTCAGGCTCGCCGTCCGGGTAGGTTGCTCGAGGCGCTGTGCAAACAGCGTCCCAGAGGAATGGCCGTCGCGTAGTGCCTGCGCAAGCGGGCGCTGCCCTCCAGAACCCGGCTTACAGGCCGGCTGATACTTGATCCATGAAGGGCTCGGCCGAAACGCCGGGCCCTTCGCCTATTCGCCCGGCGGCATGTAGCGACGCGTCGTACCCAAAAAGCGACTCCCGCCAGCACTTGCGGCGAGCTTCTCAGCGCGCTCCACGCCGCGGCGGTCGAGCCAAGCCTCGACCAGTCCGACCACCGCCATAACCGCCGCCAACACAACCGGCGACATGAGTGCAAACCACTGAAAGGCCGTCATTCCTCAAGCCCTCCAAGAGCCCATCGCCCCGCAAAACGTAGGAACACACCGGCAGCAATGCAAACGAGAAAACCAACGGTGCGGGAAAAATCATCGGCCGCAGCAGCCGTGGTTCCGTAGATGATCGTCCAGAATGGCGACAGAAATCCGGCGACCAACACCGCTATCGACGCGTTATTATACCACGTTGCACGCAGCTTCCGTCGTTCATTCCGGACCAATTTGTTCGGCTCGGCCATGTCGCGCTCCTATCGCTATCGTAGGAGAGGACATCGCGGACGGCTATTCTTCTAACGAGGGAAGTTGCGCTGAGTGTCTCAATGCCCCCCGCCGCCCGCCGCGGCCATCGGGTTGGCCGGCTTGGCGAGCAGGAACACCAGCGTGCTGAGTCCGAGGTAGAAGATCGTCAGCAGGAAGAACGCGTCGCCGTAACTCATCACCACCGCCTGGCGGTGGACGATGCTGCTGAGCTGTTTCAGCGCCATCATCGAGGCGTCGCCCATGCCCTGGAAGCGCTGGGTGAAGGTGTTGAGCAGTTCGACCGCCTGGGCGTTGCCCCAGGTCACCTTGTCGTGCAGCCGGGAGATGTGGAAGTCGGTGCGGCCGTCGAGCGCGGTGTTGATCAGCGCCAGTCCGAGCGCGCCGCCGAGGTTGCGGGTCAGGTTGAACAGGCCGGAGGCGTTCTTGACCCGGTGCGGCGGCAGCGTGCCGAGCGCGATGTTGTTGACCGGCACCATCGCCATCATCATGCCGACGCCGCGGAAGATCTGCGGCCACAAGAGCTCGTAGAAATCGAAGTCGCGGGTGATCCAGGTCATCTGCCAGGTGCCGCCGGCGAACAACAGCAGCCCGACCGCGATCAGGATCCGCATGTCGACCAGCGCCATCAGCCGGCCGACCAGCGGCGCCGACAGGAACATCGCGATGCCGGAGACGAACATCGTCTCGCCGATCATCAGCGCGCTGTAGCCGCGCACTTCGGCCAGATAGCGCGGGTAGATGTAGGTCAGGCCGTACAGCCCTATGCCGACGCAGAACTGGAACATGCAGCCGATCGCGAAATTGCGGTCGGTGAAGGCGCGGATGTCGACGATCGGCTCGCGCGCGGTCAGCACCCGCCAGAAGAATGCCACCGCCGACACCACGCCGACGATCGCGAAAATGAAGATCGACTCGTCGTTGAACCAGTCGTTGCGCGGCCCCTCTTCCAGCACGTATTCGAGCGAGCCGAGAAAGCCGGCCATGAAGCCGAGCCCCCACCAGTCGAAATGATCGAGCAGCTCGTAATGCGGCTCGTCGAAATCGACCAGCGCCAGCACGCCGATGGTGATCAGCACGCCGGGCACGACGTTGATGAAGAACAGCCAGTGCCACGACATCAGGTCGGTGATGTAGCCCCCGACCGTGGGCCCGATGGTCGGCGCCAGCGTCGCGACCAGGCCGATGATCGGGCCGACCATGTTGAACTTGGAGCGCGGGAACACCGTATAGGCCGAGGCGAACACGGTCGGGATCATGCCGGCGCCGAGGAAGCCCTGGATCGCCCGCCACACGATCATCTCGGCAATCGACGAGGTGAAACCGCACATCAGGCTGGCGAAGGTGAAGCCGGCCGCGGAGATCGCGAACAGGTTGCGGGTGCCGAGCGCGCGCGACAGGAAGCCGGACAGCGGGATCGCGATCACTTCGGCGATCAGATAGGCGGTCTGCACCCACGAGACTTCGCTCGACGACGCCGACAGGCCGGCTTGGATTTCCGACAGCGACGCCGAGACGATCTGGATGTCCAGGATCGCCATGAACATCCCGAACACCATGATCAAGAACGCGATCAGCCGGCTCGCCGGAACATGCTCCGACGGCTCGGCGGGCGCTTGGGCTGGTGCTGCGTCAGCGGTGGTCGATGCCGACATCGGCAAGTCCTCGGAGGAGTTCGCTCGTCCTCATCGTCATGGCCGGGCTCGTCCCGGCCATCCACGTCTTTGTTGCAGCGATCTCAGTCGGGCGTGGATGCCCGGCACAAGGCCGGGCATGACGAATGGTTGGCGCCCCGGCTGATCGGCCGCTTACTCGCCCGTCCGGGTGTCGACGTCGACATACACCGACATGCCGGCGCGCAGCAGGTTTTCGCCTGCCACGTCGGCGGGGACGCGGATGCGGACCGGGACGCGCTGCACGATCTTGGTGAAGTTGCCGGTGGCGTTGTCGGGCGGCAGCAGCGTGAACACCTGCCCGGCGGCCGGCGACAGGCTGTCGACGATGCCTTCGATCTTGCGGCTGGAATAGGCGTCGACCGAGATCGCCACCTTCTGGCCCGGCTTCAGCCGGCGAAGCTGGGTCTCCTTGAAATTGGCGTCGATATACACGCCGTCGAGCGGCACGATGTTGGCCATCCGCTGGCCGGCATTGATGAAGTCGCCGACATTGACCAGCCTGTTGGAGAACACGCCGGTCACCGGCGCCCGCACATTGGTGAAGGCGAGATCGCGTTCGGCCTTGGCCAGCGCGCTCTGCAGTTCGACGAGCTGGGCGCGGGCTTCCGCCTGCTGCGCCTTGGTCACTTCGACGTTGTCGCGGGCGGCGTCGAACGCGGCCTTGGCGGCGGCCACCGAAGCGATGGTCTGATCGCGGCTCGCCTGCGAGGTTTCGAACACCGCGCGCGAGGCGAAGCCCTTGGTCGAGAGCGCCTGCTGGCGATCGAAATCCAGCGCCGCGCGCCTGGCTGCGGCCTCGGCGGAGTCGAGCTGCGCCTGGGCCTGCTCCACCGCGCTCTGCTGCGCGGCGATCTGGCGGCCGATCCGCGCGATGGTGGCTTCCTGGGTGCCGATCTTGGCGCGGGCGGTGTCGACCGCGATCTTGTAGTCGCCGTCGTCGATCCGGAACACGACGTCGCCGGCCTTCACCTCGGAATTGTCGCGCGGCAGGATCGCTGCGAGGTGACCCGAAACCCGGGCGCCGAGCGTGGTGTTGTTGGCGCGGACATAGGCGTCGTCGGTCCCGACCATGAAGCGGCCGACCAGCATGTATTGCGTGCCGAAATAACCGAGCGCCGCCAGCGCCGCGATGCCGACGCCGATCAGCACGAACTTCTTCTTGCCGGGCGGCTTGGCGGCGGCGGGACGCGCCGGCGGCGCGATCGGTTCCGACTCGGTTTCGGGCTCCGGCGGATCGGCGAGCTTCAGCGTCGACGGATCTTCCAGCAGCGAGCGCAGCGCCTCGGCCTGCGACGGCGCGGTTTGCGACGGCGCCGCACTCGCCTGCGCACCGGCGGCGGGCACCGCCTCCCCGTTCTCCGGATCGGGGCGCAGCACGCGGGCAGCCTGGTCGCGTCCGGACATCGAGGTCTCCTGAAATCAGCTCGCGCGAAAAGCGCTGCCCGGACGGTAGCCCTGGCAGGTATTCTCGTCTAGCATTGACCGAACGGTTCGGTCAACCTACTATCTGACATCAGGGTAGCAGGTGAGCGTTTCTGCTCATGCTCCACCGCCCGTGATTTCGCAGGACAGGCTGAACCAATGGTTGCGACAGCATCGGTGGCGCCGCTTCACAGCGACGACGACAGCGCCAAGCGACGCCAGATCCTCGAGGGCGCCCGCGCGGTGTTTCTGGAATTCGGCTTCGACGGCGCCAGCATGGGCGAGATCGCCCGCGCCGCCGGCGTCTCCAAGGGCACGCTGTACGTGTACTTCGCCGATAAGAACTCGCTGTTCTGCGAGATCGTCGAGCAGGAGAGCCTGGTGCAGGGGATGCTGTCGTTCGACTTCGTTGCGGATCGCGGCATCGAAGCGACGCTCCAGGCGTTCGGCAACGCCTATATCGGATTGATCTGCAATCCGCGCGGCGCCTCGGCGATCCGCACCGTGATGGCGATCGCCGAGCGGATGCCGGACATCGGCCGGCGCTACTACGAGCGGGTGATCGCCAACACCATCGGCCGGTTCGCGCGCTATCTGGAAGGACAGGTCGCGGCGGGCGCGCTGGCGATCGAGGATTGCGAACTCGCCGCCGCGCAGTTCATGCAAGCCTGTCAGGCGACGCTGTTCCTGCCGTTCATTTTTCAGACCGCCGAGCCGCCCTCCCCGCAGCGGATCTCCGGCGTCGTCGACAGCGCGACGCGGATGTTTCTCGCGGCCTACCGGGCGGAGCCGGGCGCCGGATCCTGACTAATCGTCCTCGGCCTCGTCGCGGTCGACCTTGTGGCGCGAGGCGCTGCGGCTGATCGAGCCGGTGACGCCGTTCCAGCCGGGGCCGCTGCTGCCGGCATAGGGATTACGCTGCTGCAGCCGCTGGGCGATCACTTCGCCGGGCACCGCGGCCGGCTTGCAGATCGAGCGCAGGTTGCGCCGGCGCATCAGGTCGACGTGGATGTGATCGTAGTGATACACGTTCGAGCCCGGTGCCAGCACCGTGTTGAACACCCGGCACGCCGAATCCTGGACATCGTGCAGGAACGCCTGCTCCTCCGGCAATCCGCGCCAGCCGCCCTTGACGGTGATGCGGCGGCCGTCGGCCAGCACGAAGGCCGAGATGTCGAGCGCGTTGCCGAACGCGTGCTCGGAGATGTGCGCGTTCGGATTGCCGTTCATGCCGCGACAGGAATACGCCGAGATCTGCTTGATCTCGACCACCCGCATGCCGAACCAGCGCATCGCCGCCGGCTGCACCGATTCCGCCAGCCAGCGATCCAGCGCCGACACGATCGGACACGCCAGCGTCGCGGTCGGCTTGATCGCAACCGGGCCGACCGAACCGGTGACGCCGCCCTGCTGCGCCGGGCCGAGCCGCGGCAGCGGGCGCTCGTCGACGCCCGGATAGCGCGGGGGCGGCGAATAGTTGCGGTCGTGCGGATAGCCGGTGACGTTCTCGGCCGGAGGCCGCCCGGCTGCAGGCTCGCCCTCCGGCGGCAATTCGATGTCGTCCTGAGAGGGCACCACGCCGGGCGCGTTGAGCGAGACCGGACCGTTGCCGTAGCCGGTTTGCGGCGCGCCGTAGCCGGCCTGTGGCTGTGCGCCGTAGTTCGGCGCCCGCGCCGGAGGCTCGCCGTAACCGCGATGCGTGGTCGCGTAGTTCGGTTGCGGCTGGGCGCCGGGCCAGCGCGGCTGGCTGGTGCCGCCGATCGATCCCGGCGGCCGCAGATCGTCGGCATAGCCGATCGCGCCGGCTTCGCCGAGCGCCGCCACCTTCAGCGGAAACTCGGCGCCGCAGACGCCGGGGCCGGAAATCGGATCGATCCGGACCACGTCCGGCCCTTCCTTGACGGCGCCCGATTTCAGGCACGCGATCTCGGCCTCGGCCCGCCACGGTTCGCGTTCGGCGATCTGAAACAGACCGCGGCCGCAACCCGCGAGCGACACGAGGACGAAGGAGCCGACGAGATACAAACGAACTCCGCGCGTCATCCGCGCACAGTCCACCAATCTGATTAAAGAGAATTGAACGGTATCGGGCGACGATTCGTTAACTATGCGCGGCGCCGCGGAGCGCACTGCTCCGCAGCGCCGCGATGTCGCCGTACTCGCCGATCAGGCGGCGCGGACTTCGCGCAGGAAGGTTTCGACCTGGGTCCTCAGCGCCTCGCCGCTGCGCGACAATTCGGACGCGGATTCGACGACTTGCGTCGCCGCCACGCCGGTCTCGCGCGCAGCTTCGTTGACGCCGGTGATGTTGCCCGAAACCTCGGTGGTGGAGCGCGCCGCCTCGGCGACGTTGTGGGCGATCTCGCGCGTCGCCGCGCTCTGCTCGCGCACCGCGCTGGCGATCGCGGTGGCGATCTCGTTGATCTGCGCCACCGTGCCGGTGATGCCTTCGATCGCCTGCACCGAGGACTGGGTCGCCTGCTGGATCGAGTTGATCTGGGTGGTGATCTCCTCGGTCGCCTTCGAGGTCTGCTCGGCCAGCGCCTTGACCTCGGCGGCCACCACTGCGAAGCCGCGGCCGGCGTCGCCGGCGCGCGCCGCCTCGATCGTGGCGTTGAGCGCCAGCAGGTTGGTCTGCGAAGCGATGTCGCTGATCAGCGTCACCACCTCGCCGATCTTCTGCGCCGCTTCCGCGAGGCTCCTGACCTCTTCGTTGGTGCGACCGGCCTGGGTCGCGGCGTCGCTGGCGACGCGCGCCGACTGGTCGACTCGGTTGCCGATCTCGGTGATCGAGGCGTCGAGTTCTTCCACTGCGGCAGCCACCGCCTGGGCATTGGACGTCGCCTGCGACGACGCCGCGGTCGCCGCCACCAGCCGGCGCTCGGATTCGCGCGCGGTGCCGACCATCGAGTCGGCGGTGCCGCGGAGTTCGGTCGCCGCCGAGCCCACCAGCGCGACCACACTGCCGACGCCGGTCTCGAACCGCGCCGCCAGTTCGTGCATCGCCTTGCGCCGCTCGCTCTCGTGGCTGATCCGCTGCTCGTCCTGCGCGGCGCGCAGCCGGCCGGTCTCGATCAGCCCTTCCTTGAACACTTCGACCGCCTTGGCCATCGAGCCGATCTCGTCGCGCCGGCCCTTGCCGGGCACCTCGACGTCGTGACGGCCGCTGCTGATGTCGCGCATCGCGCTCTCCAGCGCCTGGATCGGCTTGGCCATGCCGCGGCCCAGCCACACCGCGACCGCGGCCGCCGCCAGCACGGCGGCGATCGCGGCGAATGCCAGCCACTGCATCGACTGCCGCTCCAGCGCCGCATAGGCGCTGGCGTCGCGCACGATCTGCAGCACCGCGACCGGATCGCCGGAGAACCGCTTGATCTGGCCGAAGGTGGTGGCGATCGCCTTACCGTCGGCTTCGCCCTTTTCGATCACCAGCTCGCCGCCGAACGCGCGGCGCAGCGTCGCAAGATCGGTGCCGGGGCTCGCGAGGCTCGACGCGATCACGTTGACCTTGTCGCCGTTGAGCTGAAGAATGGCGACGTCGACGCCGAACCGCGCCTTCATCCGCTCGACGAAGGCCTTGCCGAACGGCGCGCCGATATCGACCGTGCCGATCACCTTGCCGTTCTCGAGCATCGGCGTGGTGCCGAACACGGTGAGATTGTCGAGGCCCGGCTCGATGCCGCCGACCGCCTGGCCGGTGGTCATCGCCTGCACCACCATCTTGCGCCGCGGCGACACGTCGTCGCCGAACGTCTTCGGATTATGGATCCGGACCAGCGTCGTCGCCGGCGGCACCTGGATCGTGTACAGCGACAGCCCACGCAGCGTGGTCAGATCGCGGCCTTCCTTCAGCAGCTTCATCAGCCCGTCGCGGTCGCCGGCCTTGGTGGCATCGCGCACCGGTTGTAGCGCCGCCAGACTATCGCTGAGTGCGAGTGTGGTTCGGGTCTCGGCCTCGGTCGCCGCGGTGATGTTGGCGTAGTCGGCGCGTAGTTCACGCTCCAGCGCAACGTCGATCGTCGCCTGCTGCCGCCACAGGCTGAAGCCGGCCAGAACCGCGCACGAGCCGATCGCGACCAGCGTGATGGCCACAATCATTCGGGCCGAAATCGATTTGAGCATTCCGCGGTCCTTCTTCCCGTCACGTGCTGTTGGTTCGTTGGATCCATAACTAAGCGCAAGGCCACAAGAAGCGGTTAACGATTACCTCGTAGAACTACGAAACAAGCAGACAAATCCCGTCCCGGTAAGGTTGACTGGTTAGGTTAAGACCGCAATCGCGTTGACCGCGCGCGCGCGCCCGGTCAACTAACCGCATGATCAAGGACGACGACTACGAACTCGACCGCTTCGGCAACCGCGTGCTGATCGGGCTGACGGCGGAGGAAACCGCCGAATATTTCCGCTTGGAGGAAATCATCAGCAAGAGCATGCCGCTTCCGCAGGTCACGCGCGACGAGTGGTACCGGCCGGAGGACCGCCGCTGGCTCGAGCTCTACGAGAAACACGAATCCGCCCGCCGGCCGTTCCTCAAGAGCAGCAAGACCATGCATTGAGGGCGCCGGTCCGCACACTTACGGCGGACGGCTGCGCAGTCACCACGAATAGCGCAGCACGCCCTTGCCGGCGTAGCTGCGGGTGACGTCCGAGAACTCGCCCTCGAACGCGGCGGCGACAGAGAAGCCGTTCAGCCAGTTCAGTTCCGCCGACACCGTGGTCAGCGCCGCGTCCCGCGCCGGGCGGGCGCCGTTCACCACGAAGCTGGCGCCCGGCAGGGCCAGAAAGGTGGCCGCGACTGAACGAACGGCGTCGAATTCGTGCGCCCACGCCGCGCGCCCGCGCAGCGTCAGCAGCGCCCCGTCCAGCGCGAACGATTTGTCGCTGCGCAGGCCGAGTTCGCTGCGCGTCGAGGTCACGGTCTTGGCGTCGTAGCCGAGCGCGAACACGCTGCTGCCGCCCACCGCCCGCTCGGTATAGGCCGGCAGATCGAAGGCGGTGACCTGCGCGGCGGCGTAGGGCGTGAGGCCGACGCCGCCGAACGCCGGTGCAACCCAGCGATGGCCGGCTTCGACACGGGCCGAATAGCTATGCGCATTGAAGTCGGCGCGCAGCTGATCGAAGCCGCCGACGACGACAGTCCGTTCCGTGGTGATGTCCTGCCAGCCATAGGCCGCCGCGGCGGTGAGATAGCTGGCGCCGAAGCTGTGGCGGAGGAAGCCGCCGACCTGCATCAGATCGGAGCGCCCCGAGCCGAGCCCGTTCGCCAGGCCGAACTGGGTGGCGCCGCCCGCCATCGCGAAGCCGGCGACGGTCTGCGGCGACAGCCAGTAATCGGCGCCGGCGGCGATGCCGGCGAGCCGGCTGGTCGCGGTGGCGGAGCCGAGTGAAGCATTGCCGTCGGTGGTCTGCGCGCCGCCGAAGCCCGCGGCCCACATGTTCCAACGCGGCTCGAACGCCGCCGGCACCGGAGCCTTGGTCATCATCGCATTCGCATCGCGCACTGCGCCGGCACTCGTCGCGGCGAACGGCAGCAGCCGGCTGTCCGCACCCGGTGGCTCGCGGCCGTTGCCGAACGGATCGGTCAGCAGCCCCATGAACTGCGTCATGGCGTTGAAGGTCGATTGCTGCGCGCCGGTGGCGGTCTCGCCCGACACGGCGCTGAGCCCGTTCGCGTTCAGTGCGCCGAACACGATCGGAATGCTGCCGGTCCGCGTAAAGTAGTTCGTCAGCGCGTTGGCGACCGCAGTCTGGTTGGCGTTGAGGCCGCTGTTGACAACCGGCGGCGTCGGTCCGGGCGGCGTCGGCGGCGTGTAGTCGAGCACCAGATCGAGATAGGCGTTGTTGGCGTCGTAGCCGAGGCTCGATTTGAAGCCGGACGGCAGGTTGGTGTTGACCAGCGTCCCGAACGTCCCGGCGATGCCGCCGGTCGCGTTGACGATGGTGTATTGCCGCTCGACATAGCCGCCGGCGGCGAACGACGCATTCACCGTCGCGTCGCCGAGCGTCGCAATGCCGGTGACGTTGACGCGATCGGCGCTTGTCGGCGACACTTCGACCATGTAGCTCGACGCCGCCGTCAGCGTCAGGTTGCCGCTGACATTCAGCGTGCCGATCGAATTGCCCGGCGCCAGCGCGCCGCCATTGATCAGCGTGGTGCCGACGGTGCCGTTGCCGCCGAGCGCCGCGCCGGCATTCACCGTCGTGAGCGACGACGACGCGATCGAGCCGTCGACGCTGAGCGTGCCGGCTTCGACCGTGGTGGCGCCGGTGTAGCTGCTGATGCCGGTCAGCGACAGATTGCCGGCGCCGCGCTTGATCAGTTGGCCGCCGCCGGAAATCGCGCCGCCGAAGCTGGTCGCGTCGGAGCGATTGAAAGCCAGCGTCGCGCTGTTGCCGACATCGCCGACGATCGAACCCGACGTCCCGCCGTCGCCGATCTGCAGTGTGCCGCTGGAGACGGTCGTGCCCCCGGTGTACGTATTGGTCCCGGTCAACGTGAAAACGCCACTGCCGCTGCTGCCGCCGAAGCTGATCAGATTGCCTGCGCCCGAAATCGAACCACCAAACGTGTTGGCGTCGGAGCGGGCGAACTGCAGCGTTCCGTTGTTGACGACGTTGCCGACGATCCACCCCGTGGTGCCGCCGTTGCCGACCTGCAAGAAGCCGCTGCTGATGGTCGTGCCGCCGGTGTAGGTGTTGTCGCCGAACAGGATCAGCGCGTCGTTGCCGAGCTTGGTGACGCTGCCGGTGCCGGAGATCACGCCGCCGAAGCCCGCGGCATCCGAGCGGTTGAACACCAGCGACGCATTGTTGACGACGTTGCCGGTGATCGAGCCGGTGGTGCCGCCGGTGCCGATCTGCAGTGTGCCGGCCGAGATCGTGGTGCCGCCGGTGTAGGTGTTGGCGCCGGTCAGGGTCAGCGTACCCGCCGCGATCTTCTCGAGCGATCCACTCCCCGAGATCACACCGCCGAAGCCGATCGAATCGTGTCGATTGAACTGCAGTACGCCGTTGTTGACGACATCGCCCACGATCGAGCCGCTGGTGGCGCCGTTGCCGACCCGCAGCGTGCCGGCCGAGATCGTGGTGCCGCCGGTGTAGGTGTTGTTGCCGAGGAGCGCCAGGATGTCGCTGCCGTACTTGATCAGGTTGCCTGTCCCGGAGATCGCGCCGCCGAGGCTGGTGCCGTTGCTGCGGTTGACCGTCAGCGTCGCATTGTTGGTGATGTCGCCGGTGATCGAGCCGCTGATGCCGCCATTGCCGAGTTGCAGCGTTCCGCCCGAGATCGTGGTGCCGCCGGTGTAGAAATTGTCGCCGGTGAGCGTCAGCGTGCCGGTGCCGGTCTTGCCGAGCGCGAATTGTCCGCCGTTGTCGATCAGCGCGCCCGAGAATTCCGTGGAGGTGTTCAGGCTGCCGACCGTCAGAGTCTGCACCGGAACCCCGCTCACCACCGTTGCCGCAACGACCCCGCTGCCCGACAGCGACCCGATCGAGATCGCGCCCAAGCCGGAGCGCAGGCCGATCGTGCCGTTGTTGACGATTTCGGCCGTTCCTCCCGACGAGGATTGGCTGAACAGCAACGTGCCCCCGCTCAGAGTGGTGAAGGTCGCATTGCCTGCGGTGCTGGAGCCCACAAAATCGATCTGGCCGCCGGGACCGATCAGGAAGTTCTGGGCGTTGCCGGAGTTGTTGACGATGCCGGCGCCGCTCATGTTGAGCTGCCCGCCGGACGCCACCCCGATCGTATAAGTCGGTGCCCCGGCCTCGAAGGTGAAGCCGTCGGGGCTGCGCGTGGCCGTCAGCAACACCGAATTCGACGCGCCGTTATTGGTGAACACCGCAGTCGAACCGGTGTCGGGCACGGCCGCGGGACCGCTCCAGTTGGACGCCGCGTTGAAATCCTGACCGGCGCCGATCCAGACCTGCTGCGCTGAAGCGGGCATCGTGACCGCGACCAGCGCCGTGGAAGCCAGGAGCGCCGACAGCAGGGTCCGCCTTCGCGCAGCGCCCGCCCGATCCGTCGCCCCCGGCCTCAGTTCCTCACCAATTTCACCAACCTGCACGCAACTGTCCCGCCACCTCTCAGGTCATTGGCGACCTGATTCAGGAATCAGCCTAGAGGTTCGGGATCGGGATGCAAATAGGAACCATTATTGGAACCCACATCGGCGATCAGGCTGGTCCCCACCGCCGACGCATGCTAGCGCTCCCGCAAACAACAGCGGGGAGACGGAACGCGATGATCGAGGCGGTGATCTGGGATTTCGGCGGGGTACTCACGAGCTCGCCGTTCGAAGCGTTTGCACGGTTCGAGACCGAGCGCGGGCTGCCGATCGACATCATCCGCCGCACCAACGCCGCCAATCATTTCGAGAACGCCTGGGCCAAGTTCGAGCGCGCCGAGATCGATCTCGACACGTTCGACGCGCTGTTCGCCGAAGAATCCCGCGCGCTCGGCGCGGAAGTGCGCGGCCGGGACGTGCTGCCGCTGTTGTCCGGCACGCTGCGGCCGGAGATGGTCGCCGCTCTGAAGATCATCAAACAGAACCACAAGACCGGCTGCATCACCAACAACCTGCCGGCCAACGCGATCGGCTCGGCGTCGGGGCGGACGCTGTACGTCGCCGAGGTGATGGCGCTGTTCGACCATGTGATCGAATCCGCCAAGATCGGCCTGCGCAAGCCGGACCCGAAGATCTACCGGATGATGACCGACGCGCTCGGCGTCGACCCGAAGGCCTGCGTGTATCTCGACGACCTCGGCGTCAACCTCAAGCCGGCGCGTGAGATGGGGATGGCGACCATCAAGGTGACGAGCGGCGAGCAGGCGATCGCCGACCTCGAGGCCGCAACCGGGCTGAACCTCCGCAACGGCTGATTCTTGTTTCGCCCCAGGCCTCGGCACCCGTCATGGCCGGGCTCGTCCCGGCCATCCACGTCTTTGCGACGCGCGGAGGGAAAGGCGTTGATGCCCGGGGCAACCCGGGGCATGACGACCTTGCGACGGCGACACGCCCCGAATCAGCGCGCTTCCAGCACGACTGGTTACCGATTTCTTAATACCCGTTCCGCGCCCGGGCTCACGGCCGCACTTTATTACTTCGCCCCGGGCGCCGCGCAGCTTTGATTGCGCGGCGAAAGACGTTAATGATTCGTCGAGCGCGCCGTTTGTGGTGAGTTGCCGGCGGCTCGAGTCGCCTTGCGTCCGACAGCCACGTAAGCCGAGCCCAGCACCCGATGACCAAGCTCGCCAGCCCGCCCTCGCCCGTGGACCACGCGCTCATCCGCGCAGACTTCGCGCGCTTTGCCGCCGCGCGGTCGCTGAGCCGGCCGAGCGACCTGATCCTGATCCAGCCGGCGCTGGTGCCGGAGAAATTCTTCGACGTCACCACCGCACGCAACGGCGGCTACTACAACTTCCCGCCGGCCGGGCTGCTGTATCTCGCCGCCGCGGCGCGCGCCGCCGATCCGGAGATCGGCATCCGCCTGATCGACATCAATCACCAGTTGCTCAAGGCCGCGCACAGCGACGGCTTCGATTACGACCTGTGGCGCGATCTGGTGCGCGAGGCGATCGGAGCCTGCGCCCATCCGCATGTCGCCGTATCGTACATGTTCGGCACCACCAAGCCGTGTTTCGTCGAGGTGATCGAGCTGATCCGCAGCGAATTTCCGCAGGTGCCGATCCTGTCGGGCGGGGTGCAGGCGACGTTCGACTATCAGGAAATCCTTCAAAGCGGGCTGTGCGACATCGTCTCGCGCCACGAGGGCGAGCGGCAGTTGATGAGCTATCTGGCGGCGCTGGCGGGCGACGCCGACGCCGTGCCGGAGGGCATGGCGTTCGCCGATGGCGGCCGGATCGTCGAACTCGGCAAGCCGCACAGCGACAATCCGGTGAACTGGGACATCCTGCCGTTCTACGACGCGATCAATGTCGAGGAGTATCATCGCTACGGCGGACTCGGCGCGTTCTCGCGCTATGTCGGCGAGGACAAGCCCTACGCCACCGTGCTCGCCACCCGCGGCTGCCGGGCGCGCTGCACCTTCTGCACGGTGCGCAACTTCAACGGCTTCGGGCTGCGCCAGCGCACGGTGCAGGACGTGATCGACGAGGTGAAGCACCTCGTGACGCATCACGGCATCCGTTACATCGACTGGCTCGACGACGATCTGCTGTGGGACCGGGAGCGGACGCTGGCGCTGTTCAAGGGCCTCGCCGAACAGGTGCCTGGATTGGAATGGACCGCCAGCAACGGCGTGATCGCAGTGGCGATCGACGACGAGATCATGCAGGCGATGGTCGCGTCCGGGCTGCGCGCCTTCAAGATCGGGGTCGAGTCCGGCAACGACGCGATGCTGAAGACGATCAAGAAGCCGACCACCAAACCGAAATTGCGCGAGCGCGCCAGGCTGTTCGCGAAATACCCGGAGGTGTTCGTCTCGACCAATTTCATCATCGGATTTCCCGACGAGACCTTCGGCCAGATGATGGACAGCTACGATCTCGCGGTCGAGCTCGCCAGCGACTGGGCGAGCTTCTACATCTGCCAGCCGCTGAAGGGCACCGAGATGTTCTCGGCTTTCCAGTCGCTCGGCGACGCGCGCACCAAAGAAGAGCGCTACGACAAGACCATCAATCCCGGCCGCTCCGCCGAGCGCGGCGAATTCGGCTATCGCTTCGCCGCCGACCGCGAGCGGCTGCGCACCGGCTGGGAGGTGTTCGACATCCCGCACCAGGCCGTGCCCGATCTCGAGCAGCAGAAGGAGATCTGGTTCAGCTTCAACCTGGTCGCCAACTTCCTCGACAACCCGAACTTCCGCCCCGGCGGCAATGTCGCCAAGCTGGCGCGCTGGATCGAGGCGATCCACGATGGTTATCCCTACGACGCCTCGATGGCGGCGGCGCTGGCGCACGCTTACTGGCTGCTCGGCGATCAGGTGCGCCACGCTCACCACCGCGCCGATTTCCTGCGGCTGACCGAGACTTCGCCGTATTGGCAGACCCGCGTGGCGCAATTCCCCGAACTGCTGTCGCTGGCGCATGTCGACGAAGCGCCGGCCTGGTTCGCCGGTTCGCCGCCGCTGGCTCTGACCAGGCCGCTGGCGTTCGCCCGGCCCGGACAGGTGCCGGCGTGACGCTCGCCGGCAAGGCCGCGCTGGTCACCGGCGGCAGCAAGGGCATCGGCTTTGCGATCGCGCGGGCGCTGGCGCAGGCCGGCTGCGACGTGATGATCTGCGCCCGCGACGACAGCGAGATCGCCCAGGCTCTGCCGGCGCTGCGCGACGGCGTCGCCGGCCGGGTTCACGGCGTGGCGTGTGACGTTCGCGACGAGTCGGAGGTGCGCCAGCTGATCGACCACGCCGTCACGGCGTTCGACGGCCTCGACATTCTGGTCAACAACGCCGGCATCGGCCTGCTCGGCCCGGTCGAGAGCTTCGCCCCCTCGAATTGGCGCGCGACGATCGATACCAATCTCACCGGCGCGTTCTATTGCTGCCACTACGCGATCCCGGCGCTGAAGGCGCGCGGCGGCGGCGCCATCGTCAACATCGGCAGCCGTTCCAGCGTCAACGCCTATGGCGGCGGCGCGGCGTATTGCGCCTCGAAATTCGGCCTGCTCGGCCTGTCGGAATCGCTGCTGCAGGAGCTGCATCCGTACGGCATCCGCGTCAGTTGCGTGATGCCCGGCCGGGTCGCCACCGACTTCGCCGACGAACCGCCGCAGGACTGGCACCTGTCCGCCGACGATGTCGCGCAGGCGGTGATCGACGTGCTGTCGTTCGCGCCGCGGGCGCTGGCGAGCCGGATCGAGCTGCGGCCGGCGCGGCCGCCATCGCCGGCGCCGCGATGAGCGATAACGCCGCCCTGCCCCTGTACGGCCGCCGCGCGATGGTCACCGGCGCGGCGCAGGGCATCGGCCTGGCGATCGCGCGCACGCTGGCGATGCAGGGCGCTCAGGTCGTATTGGTCAACCTCAGGCACGATGCCGGCGAAGCCGCGGCGCGTGCGATCAACGACGCGGGCGGCGATGCGCACTTCATCGTCGGGGACATGAGCGACGAAGCGGCGATCGCCGCGACCGTGGCGGCGAGCGTCGCCGCGATCGGCGGGCTCGACATCCTGGTCAACAACGCCGCGCCGTCGCAGCGGGCGCGGCCGCCGTTCGCCGAGCAGAGCGCCGCGTTGTGGGACGCGACCGAAGCGGTGATGCTGCGCGGCTACATGCTCACCGCGCAGGCGGCGCTGCCGCATCTGGCGCAAGCGCGCGGCGCGATCGTCAACCTGTCGTCGGTGCTGGCGCGCAGCGTCGCGCACGAGACCGCCGCCTATCACGTCGCCAAGGCCGGGGTCGAACAGCTCACCCGCTATCTCGGCTGGCACCTCGGCCGCAGCGGCGTGCGGGTCAATGCGGTGGCGCCCGGTGTCGTCGATCGCGATGCGGGCGCGAGGCTGAGCGACGATCCGGTTAATCGCGCGGTGATCGAAGCGGCGGTGCCGCTCGGCCGCGCCGCCACCGCCGCCGAGATCGCCGAGGTGGTGGCGTTCCTGTGCTCACCGGCGGCCGGCTATATCACCGGCCAGACGCTGGTGATCGACGGCGGTCTGTCGCTGTGCGAGCCGTTCGGCGTCGCCCGCAGCGCGGTGCGCGCCGCCACCGGGGAGAGGTGACGCGCCCCAGTGCGCGCTCAGCCCGGCGTCCGCGCCACCGGCGCCTCGGCGTCGGCCTCGTACCAGCGCTTGGAGCGGTTGACGATCGCCACCACCGTCAGCATCACCGGCACCTCGATCAGCACGCCGACCACGGTGGCGAGCGCGGCGCCGGATTCGAAGCCGAACAGGCTGATCGCCGCGGCGACCGCGAGTTCGAAGAAGTTGCTGGCGCCGATCAGCGCCGACGGGCCGGCGACGCAGTGCTGCTCGCCGGAGAGCCGGTTGAGCAGGTACGCCAGCCCGGCGTTGAAATACACCTGGATCAGGATCGGCACCGCGAGCAGCGCGATCACCAGCGGCTGCCGGATGATCTGCTCGCCCTGGAAGCCGAACAGCAGCACCAGCGTCGCCAGCAGCGCCACCAGCGACAACGGCTGGAACACGCCGAGCAGCCGCTGCAAGCTCGCCTCGCCGCCCGACGCCAGCGCCCAGCGCCGCAGGCCCTGCGCGATGATCACCGGCACCACGATGTACAGCACCACCGACAGCACCAGCGTGTCCCACGGCACGGTGATAGCCGACAGGCCGAGCAGGAGACCGACGATCGGCGCGAACGCGAACACCATGATGGTGTCGTTGAGCGCGACCTGGCTCAGGGTGAAATGCGGTTCGCCCTTGGTCAGGTTCGACCACACGAACACCATCGCGGTGCACGGCGCCGCCGCCAGGATGATCAGGCCGGCGATGTAGGAGTTGATCTGGTCCGCCGGCAGATACGATCTGAACAGGTAGCCGACGAACAGCCACGCCAGCGCCGCCATCGAGAACGGCTTCACCGCCCAGTTGATGAACAGCGTCACGCCGATGCCGCGCCAGTGCTCGCGCACCTGGCCCAAGGCGGCGAAGTCGATCCGCACCAGCATCGGAATGATCATCAGCCAGATCAGCGCCGCCACCGGCAGATTGACCTTGGCGATCTCCGCCGCCCCGATCACCTGAAACGCCCCCGGCATCAGATGCCCGAGCGCGATGCCGACGACGATACACAGCGCGACCCACAGGGTGAGGTAGCGTTCGAAGGTGGACATGGAATGATCTCTAACCCGTTCTCTGGACTCTTTTGTCGAATGATCTGTTGGCCGCTCCGCCCACCAAACTAACAAACGTCATCCCCGCGTAGGCGGGGATCCAGTATCCCAGAACGCCCGACTTCAACTACTCACATCGCCGCGCGAACTCAGCGGCGCTCTGGGATACTGGGTCGCCCGGACAAGCCGGGCGATGACGGTGGGTGGAGATGGAAGCGCCCTGCTTCCTCTCCACCTCGAACGAGCACTACACCGTCGCCACGCGCCGGCCGCTGGCGTCGATCACCGGCTCGCCGTCTTCCTTGAAAAACTCGCCGCGTTGCGGCGGCAGCAGGTCGAGCACGTCCTCCGAGGGCCGGCACAGCCGCACGCCCTTCGGCGTCACCACCAGCGGACGGTTGATCAGGATCGGATGCGCCATCATCGCGTCCAGCAGAGCGTCGTCACTCAGCGTCGGATCGTCGAGCTTCAGCTCGGCATAGGGCGTGCCTTTTTCGCGCAGCAATTGCCGCGCCGTCAGCCCGGCGCGGGCGATCAGCTGCTCGAGCAGCGACCGGCTCGGCGGGCACTTCAGATACTCGATCACGTGCGGCTCGATCCCGGCGTTGCGGATCAAGCCGAGGGTGTTGCGCGAGGTGCCGCAGGCGGGATTGTGATAGATGACGACGTCCATCATGCCACCTTCGGCCGGCCGAAGCTGACGCCGGCGAGCAGGCCGATCTCCTGCAGCTTGGTGCCGAGCGCGACGCCGTCGAGCATCTTGATCGGCAGCGCGTTGAAGGCGTCGATCCGGTTCTTCAGGAACCGGAACGCCTGGACGAAGGCGCGTTCCTTGTCGAGATCGCTGCCCTCGACCGCGGCGGGATCGTCGATCCCCCAATGCGCGGTCATCGGCTGGCCGGGCCACACCGGACAGGCCTCGCCGGCGGCGTTGTCGCAGACGGTGAACACGAAATCCATCACCGGGGCGTCGGCGGCGGCGAACTCCTGCCAGCTCTTGGAGCGCAGCCCCTCGGTCGGATAGTTGCCGTCCGCCAGCACTTTCAGCGCGAACGGATTGACCACGCCTTTCGGCTGGCTGCCGGCCGAGAACGCATGGAAACGGCCGGCGCCGTCCTTGCGCAGAATGCTCTCGGCCATGATCGAGCGGGCGGTGTTGCCGGTGCAGAGAAACAGCACGTTGAAGATGCGATCAGACATCGACGGTCTCTTTCGAAGGACAACAGGGGGTCAGGTCGGCAATCAGCGGAGCACAGATGTCGCTGCGGCCGTCGCAGCAATCCATCAGCATGAACAACATCAGGGCTCGGAACCGCGCCAGGTCGGCGCGGTACACGATCGAGCGGCTGTGCCGCTCCGAGGTCACCAGGCCGGCGCGGCTCAGCACGCCGAGATGCACCGACATGGTGTTGGCCGGCACTCCCACCGCTTTGGCGAGGTCGCCGGCGGCGACGCCGTCCGGCTCGCGCCGGACCAGCAGCCGGAACACCGCGAGGCGGGTTTCCTGCGACAGGGCCGACAGAGCATCGAGGGCTGCTGTTGATTCCATATTTCAAGAATAATGGAATTATAAGGACCAGTCAAGTCCTCTCGCGGAGGCCCGTCAGCTCGACAGCCAGGCCGCGATGCTCTCGGCCTTCGGAAGCCCGCCGGCATGCACCACCTTGCCGTCCACCACCACGCCCGGCGTCGAGGCGATGCCGAATTTGGCGATCTCAGCGTAGTCGGTGACCTTCTCCAGCCGGATCGGCACGCCGAGACGGTCCGCCTCGCCCTGCACCAGAGCGGCGGTTTCGATGCAACGCTTGCAGCCCGAACCCAGCACCTTGACGTCCTTCATGACCTTCTCCTTCAGCCGAACAGGAAATTGAACAGATAGCCGACCGCCAGGATGCCGAGGCCGACGACGGCGACGAACACGGCGATCAGCCGGACGTTGAGCACCTTGCGCAGGATGATCAGTTCCGGCGCCGACAGCGCGGTGACGCTCATCATGAACGCCAGCGTGGTGCCGAGCGCGGCGCCCTTGCCGAGCAGCGCCTCGACGACCGGGACGATCCCGGCGGCGTTGGAGTACATCGGAATGCCGATCGCCACCGCGGCCGGCACCGACCACCACGCCTCGCGTCCCATGATCCCGGCGAGCAGCCCCTGCGGCACCCAGCCGTGAATGCCGGCGCCGATCGCGATGCCGGCAATGATCCACGGCCACACCCGCCCGACGATGTCGCGCACCGCCTCGACCCCGGCGTCGATCCGGTCCGACACGCTGAGGCGTTCGGCTGCGAGCGGCGCCGCGTCGGTGCGCAGCGCCCGCACCCAATCCTCCAGCCAGCCTTCGAGATGCAGCCGGCCGATCACCATGCCGGCGACGATCGCGACCGCGAGGCCGAACAGCAAATACAGCAGCGCCACTTTCCAGCCGAGCAGCGCCAGCAGCAGCCCGAGCGCGACCTCGTTGACCAGGGGCGCGGAGATCAGGAACGAGAACGTCACCCCGAGCGGCACGCCGGCGCTGACGAAGCCGATGAACAGCGGCACCGCAGAACACGAGCAGAACGGCGTCAGCACGCCCAGCCCGGCCGCGGCAACATTGCCGACGCCTTCGCGCCGCCCGGCGAGCAGCGCGCGGGTGCGTTCAGGCGAGAAGAAGCTGCGCACCATGCCCATCGCGAACACGATCAGCGTCAGCAGCATCAGCACCTTGGGAGTGTCATAGATGAAGAACGCCAGCGCCCGCGCCGAACCGCCGGCCGGATCGAGCGGAAGCTGGCGCACGATCCATTCCGAAGCCGGCGACAGCGCCGCATAGACGGCGGCCCACAGCACCACCAGCAGGACGGTGACGAGCAGCTTGGCGGTCAGCGGGCGCGGTTTCCCGGTCAGATCGCTGGTGGTCATGCGGCCCTCGCGCGCCGTTTGCGCCGGAAGGCGAGCGCGGCCTCGACCAGCGCCACCGCTTCGGGCGACAGATTGGGAGAGCGCCGATAGCGCACCCATTGCGCGTCGCGCCGATCGGTGACCAGACCGGCGCTGCGCAACACCGCCATGTGCCGCGACATCCGCGACTGCGTCGCGCCGAGCACGCGCATCAATTCGCAGACGCAGTGCTCCTCGCCGTCCCACAGCAGCCGCAATGCCGCCAGCCGGGTCGGATCGGCGAGCGCGTTGAGATAACAGAGAGCTTCGGTGTCCATCGATAATCTATGCGCCTATGCGCATAAACGGTCAAGCGCGGAGTTGCGGCGCGCGTTCCGCCCTCCGCCGTGGTGTCCAAGACCGAGGGCCGGCCGCCGCCCAAAATTTCGGCTCCGGAATCGCGCACCTGCATGCTAGTTGCGCCGATCTGGTCGGGGGCATGGAATGATCGGCAGATTGTCGGGCGCGTTCGGTGGCGGCGCCTTGATCGGTACGCTTGGTGGTCTGATCGGCCTCGGCGGCGCAGAGTTTCGCCTCCCGCTGCTGATTGGCGCCTTCCGCTTCGCCGCGCTTCAGGCAGTCATTCTCAACAAGGCGATGAGTCTGATCGTGGTCGCGACGGCTCTGTTATTCCGCACGCGCACGGTGCCGCTCGACGAGCTGGCGGCGCACTGGACCATCGTGGTCAACCTGCTGGGCGGAAGCCTGATCGGGGCATGGTTCGGCGCCGGCTGGGCGACGCGCCTCAAATCGGCTTCGCTGTATCGGGTAATCGCCCTCCTGCTGGTCGTGATCGCCCTGGTTCTGCTGTGGGGGCACGACGCCGCCGGATCGCAACCGGTTCTGAACGGCACCAGCCAGATCATTGCGGGTGTCGTGGCCGGGTTTGTAATCGGCGTGGTGGCTTCACTGCTGGGTGTCGCCGGAGGCGAACTGCTGATTCCGACGCTGGTGCTACTGTTCGGCGCCGATATCAAACTGGCGGGCAGCCTGTCGCTCGCGGTCAGCCTGCCCACCATGATTGTCGGCTTCACACGCTACAGTCGGGACCAGAGCTTCTCGGTGCTGGATCAGAATCGCTCGTTCGTCCTGGTCATGGCGGCCGGTTCGATCGTCGGCAGCCTGATCGGCAGCCTGCTGCTCGGCATCGTCCCGGGAGCCGTGCTGCTTCCGTCCTTGGCGGCTCTGCTGGTGATCTCGGCCGTCAAGGTGTGGCGGCACAGCGCTTAGCCGAAGCGCCGAGAAAGGACCGCCCGCGCCAAATGGACGACATGCAACGCCGGACCGCGCCGATTATTTCGATGATACTAGAATTATGGATTGACGGGCGGCGCCATCCCGCGCATCATTGTGAGCATGAAGCTTGAGGATGTCGCCACCAAGTTCGAAGCGCTGGGCAATCCGACCCGGCTCAAGATCTACCGGGCGCTGGTGCGCGCCGGCGAGGCCGGCACGCCGGTCGGCCGGCTGCAGGAACGGCTGAAGATCGCACCGTCGACGCTGTCGCATCATCTTAGGACGCTGATCGCTGCCGGGTTGATCCGCCAGGAACGAGAGGCGACGACGCTGAACTGCCACGCCAATTACGACGTGATGCGCAGCCTGATGGGCTACATGGTCGCGGAATGCTGCGCCGACACCGTCGAGCTGAAGGAAACCAAGACCGCCGCTTAATTTTGTCAGGCCTCATTATTCGATCATTCTGGTTTGATCGAATTATCGAACACTAGCAGGAGCCCCCTATGTCCGCGACTGACGTGCAAGACGTGAAGGACATCGTCCGCGAGAAATACGCCGGCGCCGCGCTGAAGGTCGCCACCGGCGGCGGCGCGTCGTGCTGCGGATCGTCGGTGCCTCCCGGCGCCAGCCCGATCACCAGCAATCTCTACGACGCGGCGCAGGAACAGGGCCTGCCGGCCGAGGCGATGCTGGCCTCGCTCGGCTGCGGCAACCCGACCGCGCTGGCGCAATTGTCGCCGGGCGAGACCGTGCTCGACCTCGGCTCCGGCGGTGGCATCGACGTGCTGCTGTCGGCGCGCCGGGTCGGCCCGACCGGCAAGGCCTACGGCCTCGACATGACCGACGAGATGCTGGCGCTGGCGCGCGACAACCAGCGCAAGGCCGGACTCGACAACGTCGAATTCCTCAAGGGCGAGATCGAAGCGATCCCCCTCCCCGACAATTCGGTCGACGTGATCATCTCGAACTGCGTCATCAACCTGTCTGGCGACAAGGATCGCGTGCTGCGCGAGGCGTTCCGGGTGCTGAAGCCGGGCGGCCGGTTCGCGGTGTCGGACGTGGTGACCCGCGGCGAGATTCCGGAAGCGCTGCGCCGCGACGTGCTGCTGTGGGTCGGCTGCCTCGCCGGCGCGCTCGACGAGAGCGACTACGTCGCCAGGCTGGCCGCCGCCGGCTTCGCGCAGATCTCGATCGAGCCGACCCGCGTGTACGACATCGAGGACGCGCGCGAATTCCTCGCCGGCAAGGGCATCGACGTCGATGCCCTCGCCCCCAAGATGCAGGACAAGTTCTTCAGCGGATTCATTCGGGCCAGCAAGCCCGATGGAAACTCGCCCGCAGGATGTTGCACCTGAACACGGTGTCCTGGCGAAGTCATTGCGAGCTGAGATCAACCCGCCCGCCGGCGCATTACCTCTTCTTCGCCAGCCGCTTCTCGACCTTGTTGCGCACGTTGCCGACCTTCTTGACGGCCTTCTTCACTGCGGGCGCGGAGCGGCCGGTCTTCTTGGCTTCGTAGCGCACTTCGTAGTCCTGGCCGCCGGCGACGCGCGCCCGGTCCTGCTTGCGCCCGCGCGTCGTGGTCTTCTTGGTGGCTTTCTTCGCAGCCATGCTGGCCTCCTGATGTTGCCTTCGTGAGCAACGCATTCAGGAATCGCAGGTTCCGACGACGCGGCGTCGTCCCGAATTGAATCGAACAAGAGCCTGCCGCCCTCGTCATGGCCGGGCATCGTCCCGGCCATCCACGCCCTGCTCGCCGACAGGTCTCCAAGACGTGGATGCCCGCGACAAGCGCGGGCATGACGACATTTGTGCTGCAAGACTCGAGTAACAGCGATGCTTACAGGCTGTCGCCGAAATCCTCGCGGAATTTCGCCACCAGCCTGTTCTGCCAGTCCGACACCGGCTTGAGCAGACCGTAGAAGAACCGCAGCACTTCCGGCTCCTCGACGAAGGTCAGGCCCTCGATCAGCTTGCGGTTGGCGTACAGCCAGGCGATGCGGTCGACCGCGTATTTGACCTGCGACAGCGTGAACACCCGGCGCGGCATGGCGAGACGCACCAGCTCCATATTGGCGTAGATTTCGCTGCCGTCCGGCTCGCGCTGTTCGGACAGCGTGCCGCGCTCCATGCCGCGGATCCCGGAGGCGACGTACAGCGCCGCGGCCAGCGCGCCGGCCGGATATTGCGACTGCGGGATGTGGTCGACGAAGCGCTTGGCGTCGACGTGGCAACCGAGGCCGCCGGCCGGGGTGATCACCGGAACGCCGCGCTCGACCAGCTGCTCGACCATATAGGCGATGAACTGCGGCCCCTGGTTGATCATCTCCTCGTCCATGGTCTCGTCGAGGCCGACGGTGAGCGCTTCCATCTCGCGCACCGACATGCCGCCATAGGTGAGGAAGCCTTCGTACAGCGGCACCAGCGGCCGCATCTTCTCGTACAGGGCGCGGTCGCGGATGCAGATGCCGCCGCCGCGGGCGCAGCCGAGCTTGCGCGCCGAGAAGTAGATGATGTCGCACAGATCGGCGGTGCGGCGGGTGATCTCGCGGATCGACAGCGCCTTGCAGTGATCCTCGCGGGTCTTGTTGAAGTACAGATTGTCGGCGAGCAGGCTGGCGTCGAGCACCAGCGGAATGCCGTGCTCCTTGCAGACGTTGCTGACGTCGGCGAGATTCTGCAGCGACACCGGCTGACCGCCGATCAGGTTGGTGCCGCTCTCCATCCGGACGAAGCCGACATTGGCGGCGCCGACCTTGTCGATCACCGCCCGCAGCTTGGCGATGTCCATGTTGCCCTTGAACGGATTGGCGCTGGTCACTTCGAGGCCGGCGTCGGTCACCAGCTCCTCAACCGTGCCACCCTGCAGCACGATGTGCGCCTTGGTGGTGGTGAAGTGATAGTTCATCGGCACCACCTTGCCGGGCGAGACGAACACCTTGGCGAGGATGTGCTCGCAGGCGCGGCCCTGATGGGTCGGCAGGAAGTAGTGCATGCCGAAGATCTCGCGCAGCTTGTCTTCCAGCCGGGTGTAGGTGGCGCTGCCGGCGTAGCTGTCGTCGGCGGTCAGCATCGCGGCCTGCTGGCGGTCGCTCATCGCGTTGACGCCGGAATCCGTCAGCATGTCGAGGAAGACGTCGTCGTTCTTCAGCAGGAAGGTGTTGTTGCCGGCCTCGGTGATCTTCTCCAGGCGGCGCTCGACCGGCGGGAGGTTGAGTTTCTGCACGATCCGCACCTTGTGCATCTCGAGCGGCACCGCCTCGTTGCCGAAAAACTTCACTGTCGCCATGTCGTCAAACTCCCCCGACCCTTGCCCGCACCGCGCGGGGGCCTTGGCTTATCGGGCAGGCGGCCATTCTCAATTGCGCCTGATCAAACGGCCCGGCTCGCCGCCGGACGCGTCGTCCCGGGCGTCAAGTGAAACAATTCCCTACCGCGACGAAACCAAATCCGCCGGTCGGCGAAAACGTCCGGAAACGGATGCTGGAGTACTGGTAACGCCAACAAGGCGCCGCCAAAGGCGCCGAGGCGAACGAACAGAGCACCCACAGGGGGACCAACGATGATCCGTTTTCCGCGTACCAGCCGTGCCGCCGCGGTCGCCATCGTCGCGATCGGGACCGTTGCGCTTGCCGCACCCGCGAATGCCGCGCAGCCGCTGCCCTTCCCGTTTCTGCCGTTCCTGCCGCAGCCGGCGGCGATGCAGCCGCTGGCTTACGCCCCGGTCGAACAGGCCGCCCCGCAGGTGCAGGCTGCACCGCAGGACGACGAGGACAGCACCACCGCCGAACTCCCGGCCCGGCTGAAGCGGCAGATCGTCGCCTATCAGACCCGCGAGGCGCCCGGCACCATCATCGTCGACACCCCGAACACCCATCTGTACTACGTGCTGGGCGGCGGTCGCGCGGTCCGCTACGGTATCGGGGTCGGTCGCGACGGCTTCACCTGGTCTGGCGTCAAATCAGTGACCCGAAAGGCCGAATGGCCGGACTGGACTCCGCCGCCGGAAATGATCGCCCGCCAGCCGTATTTGCCGCGCCACATGGCCGGCGGCCCCGGCAATCCGCTCGGCGCCCGCGCGATGTATCTCGGCGGCACGGTGTATCGCATCCACGGCACCAACGCCCCGTCGACGATCGGCACCCACGTCTCGTCCGGCTGCATCCGGTTGACCAATGAGGACGTCAAGGATCTGTATGCCCGGGTCAGCGTCGGCGCCAAGGTGATCGTGCTGCCGGACAGCCGCCGCGCCGCCGATGCCGGCAACGGACGCCGCGGCTGAATTACAGCCCTGGTAATCAATTAGTTTATTCGAAACGCGCGGCCTGGACCGAGGCCGCGCGTCGCTGCGTCAGGCGGCCAGCGCGGCTCGTCACGGGTGTCGTCCGCTCATCGTCAGCGCGGCGGGACTAACGGTTCCCTTGATCGCGGCCGTTCGCTGTGCGCACCGCTTCGTCGCGATCGCGACCTCCGGGCGGCGGCCCCTGCCGGTTCTACCAGGAACCGGACCAGTGCCTGGCGGTCGAACGACGGATCAGCACGGATTGGTGTCCAATCCGTGGGCACAGCGCTGTAGCGCACTGCGCTGCGAGCCCGACGGGCCGATCCGGCTGTAATCTTCGGCAACACGTCGCCGCATCCGCGGCGCCGTTGCCGGCGGCATTGCGGCGGTTTTGCGGGCCTTCCACGGCGGCATGGTAGCCGCCTGTTCCGCGGCTGGCGCACCCAGGCGCCGGCCTGTATTGTCCGGCCGTTCCGCCCCGGGGTATCGATGCGTTTCGTCAAGTTTGGATTGGTAGCACTCGCGATCGTCGCGATCTCGTTCACCGTCACGCTGAAGGCGTTCGACTGGATGGCGCCGCGCGCCATCTCGCCGCCGAGCCTGCAGGCGCTGCCGCCGTTGCCGCCGATCCGGCAGTCGACCGTGGTGGTGCCGGTGTCGGTGCCGCTCGGCACCATCCGCGATCTGGTCGACGCGGTGGCGCCGCGCAGCTTCTCCGGCAAGGCCGATAACCCGCTGTCGCAATACGTGCAGAACGCCGACATCCGCTGGACCGCCACCCGCGGCGCGGTCGCGGTGCGCGGCGTCCGCGATCAGCTCACCATCACCGCGCCGCTGACCGGTACGGTGAACGCCAAGGGATCGTTGTCGGCGAGCACCCAATCCAAGGTCGACGACACGCTCGGCCGGCTGCTCGGCAGCAAGGTCGCCAAGCAGATCGGCGTCAACATCAAGTCGTTCAACGCCAATGGCGAACTCAAAGGCACGATCGCGATCAGCGCCCGCCCGGAGGTGCTGCCGAACTGGCACGTCGACCCGCATCTCGACGCCGAAGTGGCGCTGTCGGATTCCGGCGTTTCGGTCGGCGGCGTCCGCATCGACGTGCCACAGCAGGTCAAGCCGGTGATCGACAAGGCGATCGCCGAGCAGCTCGGCAAACTCGAACGCCACATCCGCGACGACGGTGCGCTGGAACGCAGCGCGCGGCGGGAATGGGACCGGCTGTGCCGCTCGGTGCCGCTGCAGGGCGCCGGCGTGCCGAACGGCTTTTTCCTGGAGATCCGCCCGACCCGGGCGCTGGCAGCGCAGCCGCAGGTCGACGCGGCGGCGGCGACGCTGACGCTCGGCATCGTCGCCGACACGAGGATCACCGCCGGCCCGACCAAGCCGCAATGCCCGTTCCCGCCGGCGCTGCAGATGGTCGCGCCGGACACCGCCGGCGTCAAAGTCGCGGTGCCGATCGACATCCCGTTCAAGGAGCTCGACCGCATCCTCGAAGCGCAGTTCGTCGGCAAGACCTTTCCGGAGGGCGACAGCCGCGCCGCGATCACGGTGAAGCGCGCCAAGCTCGCCGCCAGCGGCGACCGGCTGCTGATCTCGCTGCTGGTGGACGCCAAGGAGAACCGCAGCCTGTTCGGCTTCGGCACCGAGGCGACGCTGCATGTCTGGGGCCGGCCGACGCTCGATCAGGAAGAGCAGACGCTGCGGCTGTCGGACATCCAGCTCGCGGTCGAATCCGAAGCCGCGTTCGGGCTGCTCGGCGACACCGCCCGCGCCGCAGTGCCGTATCTGGAGAAGGCGATCGCCGAAAAGGCGGTCATCGACCTCAAGCCGGAATCCACCAACATCCAGCGCCGGGTCGGCAGCATGATCGCCAACTATCAGCGCAACGAGGATGGAATGCGGATTTCCTCGGAAATCTCCAGCCTGCGGCTGTCGGATCTGGTGTTCGACTCCAACATGCTGCGGATCACCGCCGAGGCCAACGGCATTCTCGAGGTCAAGATCACGCGTCTGAAGCCGCCGGAGCTGCCGCAGCCGCAGCCGCGCTGACCGGCTGGCGTCCCCTTCATGTCAACGCGCACGGGCACCGCCGGCAAAACCGGCGGCGCCCGCGTTCATGGACCCGAGTCGCTTACTTGGAGTACTTGAACTCCGGCATCGACTGCAGCTGATCCTTGGTGGCGTTGAACACGGCGTGGTCCGGATACCAGCGATCGGCGTTGTTCGCAGTCGTGGTGGTGGAGCTGGCGGCACCGGTCGAGGTGGCGGCGCCGGTGGTGGTGCCGGCCGGCGACGTGGTCGAGGTGGCCGAGCCGGTCGGCGTGGTCTTGTTCATCGCGGTATTCGACGACACCGGGGTGTTGACGAACTGCAGCTTGTCGAACGCCACGGCGACGTCGCGCTCGCCGACGCCGAGGAAGCCGCCGACGCCGATCACCACCGCCTGGATACGGCCCTGGTTGTCGAGCAGGATCTCGTTGATGTCACCGAGCTTCTCGTTGCCCTGGTTGTAGACGTCGAGGCCCATCATCTTCGACGCGCGCCACTGCCCCATGTTCTGCTGCGACGCATCCGAGCTCGCCGCGGTGGTCGACTTCGACATCGTGTTGGCGTTGTTGGCCGGCGCCGGATTCTGCGCATAGGCGGCGGTCGCGAGCAGCGTGGTGCCGAGCAGACCGGCGATCATCGTGTTGGCCTTCATGGGAAGCCCTCCTTGCTTGTGAATGGTGCCTACAAAACCGCGGACACCACACTGCGTTCCCGCAATCGAACTTTTTTTCGCCGCTTCCCGGCATCCGCACGATTAGTTCGCGGCCACGGAGTTCCCTTGTATCCGGGTTCCCGTAGCGAGCCGCAATCACTCCAAGGTGCGTCGCAACGACGCGCGTCACCTCGGCGACTCCAACGAAGAAGCGCACCTCCTCCGGGACGGAAGAGGTGCGCTCGAACCGACGGCGTCACACAGTCGGGTAGATCCAGTTGGTGGAGTTCAGACTTGGTAGTTGATCAGCAGCGCCGAGAACGAGGAGGAACTGGTCGCGCTGCCGCTCGCGCCGTAGCTGCTCGCGCTCGACGATGATTGCTGCTCCTGCAGCAGCTTCAGGAACTCCTTCAGCACCTCGCTGACGTCGGAGCTCGACGACGAGGAGCCGCTCGACGAGACCGAGGACACCGAACCGGAGGAATCGTCGGGTGGCGGTGGCGGCGGCGGTCCACCGGCGCCGCCGGCCGCGCCGCCGGCGAAGGCGCTTTGGAACAGGCTCTGCAGTTCGCCGGCCTGGTCGGTGGTCAGGGTGCCGTTGGAGACTTCGGTCGCGATCAGATCGTCGATCTTCGACTTCATGTCACTCGGCTTCGAGCCGGCGCTGCCGCCGGCACGATCGCTCTGCAGCGCCGTATCGATGTCTTGCAGCGCCGTCGACAGCGCGTCCGCGTCGGACGAACTGACGGCGCCGGCGGAGACTTCGGAGGCGAGCTCCTTCTGGAGCATCTGGAGCGGTGACAGGTAGCTGCCGGTCGAGGCGGCGGAGGAAATGGAGGTCATGAGAAACTCCAGGCTTTGATCACGACCGACGCTATGGTTAATCAATTAACGAGATATTCCGGCGCCCTGCCCGGTTGGTTGCGGGATTTTGCGGACTGGCGCGTAGAAACAAACTGAAACAAGATTCTTCGGCAGGCCGCCTCGAAACATCGCAGAACCCCCGGCATGAGCAGCACACCGCCATCCATTCTCGTGGTCGAGGACGATCGCGAAACCCGCGCGCTGATCGCGAAGTATCTGCGCAGCAACAACTGCAACGTCGCCACCGCCGCGGACGGCCGCGATATGGAGCGCTGGATCGCCGACCATCGCGTCGATCTCGTGGTGCTCGACGTGATGCTGCCGGGCGAGGACGGCCTCAGCCTGTGCCGCAAGATCCGCGCGACCTCGCAACTGCCGATCATCATGCTGACGGCCCGCGGCGACGACGTCGACCGCATCCTCGGCCTGGAGATGGGCGCCGACGATTACCTGCCGAAACCATTCAATCCGCGTGAGCTGCTGGCGCGGATCCGCTCGGTGCTGCGCCGGCAGGCCACCGCGGTCACCGCCAGCGCCGTGCCCGGCGCCACCACGCTCGGCTTTCTCGGCTGGCGGATGGACTGCCGGCGGCGCGAATTGCGCAATCCCGAGGGCGCGCTGGTGGCGATGACCAGCGCCGAGTTCGACCTGCTGCAGGCGCTGTGCGAGCGCGCCGGACGGGTGCTGTCGCGCGAGGCCCTGCTCGACCTCACCCACGGCCGCAGCGTCGGCGCCTTCGAGCGCTCGATCGACGTGCTGATCAGCCGAATCCGGCGCAAGATCGAGCCCGATCCGCGCGAGGCGACGCTGATCAAGACGGTGCGGGCCGGCGGCTACGTCTTCACCCCGGTGGTCGAGGCGACATGAGCGTGCGCAGGCGGCTGGCGGCGCTCAAATTCGGCCTCGGACTGGAGGGTATACGCGGCCAGATCGCCATCCTGGTGCTGGCGTCGATCATCGCCAGCCACCTGATCATCGCGGTGGTGTTCTTCGTCAACCGGCCGGACCGGCCGATGCCCTCGCTGGCCGAGCCGCAGCAGTTGCACGCGCTGACGCAACTGATCGGGCGCAGCGCCGCCGCGGATCGGCCGCAACTGATCGCGACCATCGCCGCCGCCTTCCCGCGGCTCGAGATCACCACCGCCGCGTCGCCCCCCGCCGATGCCGCCGGATCGCAATGGCCGCCGCACGAGATCGCCGAACTGGGCTGGCGGCTCGGCCCGAGCTACCGGGTCACCGCACTCGGCGACGGCAAGGTGGTGATCACACTGCCGGACGGCGCCGCGATCGGCGCGCGGATGCCGCCGGAGCGGCGCCGGCCGCCGCCATGGGGCAATCCGTGGATGGCCTCGCTGCTGATCGGTGTGGTCAGCCTGGCGCTGCTCGGGCTGTGGGCGGCGCGCACGCTGGCGGCGCCGCTGTCGAGCTTCGCCGCGGCGGCGGAGAATTTCAGCCTGGACAGTTCGGACGCGCCGCTGCCGGAGCGCGGACCGGCGGAGATCCGCTCGCTGGCGCGGGCGCTGAACCGGATGCGCGGGCGCATCACCACGCTGATCGAGGATCGCACCAGGATGCTGGCGGCGATCAGCCACGATCTGCGCACCCCGATCACCCGGATGCGGCTGCGCGCCGAGTTCATCGAGGACGAGCACCAGCGCACCCAGACGCTGCACGACCTCGACCAGATGGGCGCGATGCTGACCGCGGTGCTGACCTTTCTGCGCGACGGCGCCACCCGCGACGCGCCGACGCTGATCGATCTCGCCAGCGCGATGCAACTGATCGCCGATCAGTTCGCCGACGTCGGCGCCAAAGTCAGCTATCAGGGCCCGGAGCACGCGATGGCAATGGCGCGGCCGGGCGATCTGCATCGCGCCGTCACCAACCTGGTCGAGAACGCGGTGCGGTTCGGCACCGAGGTGACGATCCGGCTGGCACTGACGCAGGATAGGGTCACCATCGAGGTCGAGGACGACGGCCCCGGCATCGCCGACGCCGACAAGGACAGCGTGCTGCAGCCGTTCGTGCGCGGCGACGACGCCCGCAACATGGACGACAGTTCCTCGTTCGGCCTCGGCCTGTCGATCGCCCGCGCCATCGCCCGCGGCCATCGCGGCGAGCTGTCGCTGCACAACCGCACGCCGAACGGCCTGGTCGCCCGCATCACCCTGCCGCGGCAATAGCCGGATCGCAGCGCCGCGTGGCGGCCGCTGCACGGCGCATCGTTCCAATTCCGCGGCGGGACGGGCGGCGCGCAGCCCTGCACCAAAGGCACGTTGACAGCGGGATTCATCCGCCTACATTGAGCCCGTTCCGAGGGGGGCTCCGACGAGGAGCTGAGATACCGCACGCTCGCCGCTTCGATCGCGAGGCACAGAGACCGCGGTGACCCTTTGAACCTGATCCGGGTCATGCCGGCGAAGGGACAGGGATGCATCAGAGACTTGAAGGCCGTGGCGGGGCCGAATCCGCCAATCTTTCCGCGTTTGCTTCCGTCGCTTCGGCTTCCGTCGCTTCGGCTTCCGTCGCTTCGGCTTCCGTCGCTTCGGCTTCAGTTGCCTCGGCTTCAGTTGCCTCGGCTTCAGTTGCCTCGGCTTCAGTTGCCTCGGCTTCAGTTGCCTCGGCTTCGGCTGCTTCGGCGTTGACCGCCGCGGCGCTGCGCAGCGAGAAGCCGGACCTGCGCAAGGATGCACCGGTGTCGGTGATCGGCGCCGGCATCGCCGGGGCTTGGCAGGCACTGCTGCTGGCGCGCGCCGGCCGCAAGGTCAGTCTGTACGAGCGCGGCGACAACGAGATGACACAGGCCACCAGCCATTGGGCCGGCGGCATGCTTGCGCCGTATTGCGAGGCCGAGGGCGCCGAGCCGATGGTCAGCCAGATCGGCATGCGCTCGCTGGAGATGTGGCGCAAGGAATTCCCGGACGCGGTGTTCAACGGCTCGCTGGTGGTGGCGCATCCGCGCGACCGCGCCGATTTCGAGCGCTTCGCCAAGATGACCACCGGCCACCGCCGCGTCGACGCCGACGGCATCGCCGAGCTGGAACCGGCGCTGGCCGGCCGGTTCCGCGAAGGCCTGTTCTTCCCCGACGAAGGCCATGTCGAGCCGCGGCTGGTGCTGGCGCGGCTGCACGAGCGGCTGATCGAGGCCGGCGGCTCGATCCATTTCGAATCGGAAATGACGCCGGAAGATCTCGACGGCCTGGTGATCGACTGCCGCGGCCTCGCGGCCCGCGACAAGGCGCCGGAGCTGCGCGGCGTCAAGGGCGAGATGGTGGTGATCAAGACCGCCGAGGTACAGCTGTCGCGCCCGGTGCGGCTGATGCACCCGCGCTGGCCGCTCTACGTCATCCCGCGCCAGAACAATCACTTCATGCTCGGCGCCACCACCGTCGAAAGCGAAGACGAATTGGTGATGGTGCGCTCGGCGCTGGAACTGCTGAGCGCGGCTTACGCGGTGCATCCGGCGTTCGGCGAAGCCCACATCGTCGAACTCGGCGCCGGGCTGCGTCCCGCCTTCCCCGACAACCTGCCGCGGATCGCCATCGGCAACCGCCGCGTCGCCACCAACGGCCTGTATCGTCACGGCTTCCTGATGGCGCCGTCGCTGGCCGAGAAAGTGGTGGCCTATGTCGAGCGCGGCGAGATCGACAATCAGGTGATGCGATGCTTGTGACCATCAACGGCGAACAGCGCGAGATCCAGTCCGCCAGCGTCGCGGCGCTGATGGCCGAGCTCGACTGCACCGGCGGCCACTTCGCCGTCGCGCTCAACTACGACGTCGTCCCCCGCGGCAAATGGGACGAGACGCCGGTCGCCGCCGGCGACGAAATCGAGATCCTGACCCCGCGGCAGGGGGGATGAGGATGGCCGCGCCCCGGACATCACCGTCCTTCAATCGGAGTGATGCACCGCGCCTGCCCCACACCCCGCCGTCATCGCCCGGCTCGTCCGGGCGACCCAGTATCCCAGAGCGGCTGCGATCTATCACCACCGCCCTGCAATACTGGATCCCCGCCTTCGCGGGGATGACGACTGTGGTGGGGATGAGGATGGCGGTGATACACGCTACGCGCCGCAGCGCCTCCGCTCCCCTCCCCCTTGCGGGGAGGGGTCGGGGGTGGGGGGCCGCGAGTCGCAGCGCTGCTACTCACCTCTCCCCGCGCGCGGGGAGAGGTCGAATGCTGAGCGCAGCGAAGCGTTCGGGTGAGGGGGCGCCTCCGCGCAGCCGAGAGGCTCGAACTCGCCGAACCGCCCCCTCACCCCAGCCCTCTCCCCGCACGCGGGGAGAGGGAGCGCGCCGCGGCACTGGAGATGCGTCATGGTGAAATTCTACGACCGCGAATTCGGCTCCCGGCTGCTGATCGGCAGCGCGCTGTATCCGTCGCCTTCGATCATGCAGGACTCGATCCGCGAGTCCGGCGCCGAGATCGTCACGGTGTCGCTGCGGCGCGAGACCGCGGGCGGCAAGGCCGGCGATCAGTTCTGGTCGCTGATCCGCGAACTCGGCGTCACCGTGCTGCCGAACACCGCCGGCTGCCGCGGCGTGCGCGATGCGGTGACCACCGCCAAGCTGGCGCGCGAATTGTTCGGGACGAGCTGGATCAAGTTAGAGGTGATCGCCGATAACGACACGCTGCAGCCGGACGTGGTCGGCCTGGTCGAAGCAGCTTCAATCCTGATCAAGGATGGCTTCGAGGTGTTTCCCTATTGCACCGAGGATCTGTCGGTGGCGATGCGGCTGGTCGATGCCGGATGCCGGGTGATCATGCCGTGGGCGGCGCCGATCGGCAGCGCGCGCGGCATCGTCAGTCGCGACGCGCTGAAGCTGCTGCGCGACCGCCTGCCCGACATCACGCTGGTGGTCGATGCCGGCCTCGGCGCGCCGAGCCACGCCGCCGAAGCGATGGAGCTCGGCTACGACGCCGTGTTGCTCAACACCGCGATCGCCAAGGCCGAAGACCCGGTGGCGATGGCGCGCGGCTTCAAGCTCGCGGTCGAAGCCGGCCGCACTGGTTACGAAGCGGGGCTGATGGGCGCCCGCGATTTCGCTTCGCCCTCCACCCCTGTGATCGGGACCCCGTTCTGGCATGCCGTATCCTGACCGTTTCTATCCCGTCGTCGACAGCATCGCGTGGGTCAAACGCCTCGCCGCGCTCGGCGTCGGCACCGTGCAGCTCCGCGCCAAGGACCTCGACGACGGCGCCGCGCTGCAGCTCGTCACCGACGCGCTCGCGGCGGTGAAGGACACGCCCACCAAGCTGATCATCAACGACTACTGGCGCGCCGCGATCGTCGCCGGCGCCCAGCATCTGCATCTCGGCCAGGAAGACCTCGCCGAGGCCGACCTCGCCGAGATCAAGAGCGCCGGGCTGACGCTCGGCCTCTCCACCCACGACGACGCCGAACTCGAAACCGCGCTGGCCGCGAAGCCGGACTACATCGCGCTCGGCCCGATCTTCCCGACCACGCTGAAATCGATGCGGTTTGCCCCGCAGGGCGTTCCGAAGATCACCGAATGGAAGAAGCGCGTCGGCAACATCCCGCTGGTCGCGATCGGCGGCATCAAGCTGGAGCAGGCCGAAGAGATCTTCGCCGCCGGCGCCGACTCGATCGCGGTGGTCAGCGACGTGACGCAGAACCCCGATCCAGACGCCCGCGTCCGCGCCTGGCTCGATTTCGTCGCCGAGAAGGCGTGATGACCGCTGCGACGCGCGGCGCCCTCACCCCAGCCCTCTCCCGCAAGCGGGAGAGGGAGCAGGCCGTGCGTGAGGCGCCGCCGCGACCGAAGCGCTAATTCCCCCTCTCCCGCGTGCGGGAGAGGGTCGGGGTGAGGGCGACACGCAACGTGCCCTCACCACTCCGACCGACAACACGACCGAACCAAGCGGCCCGAATAACAACCGATAACAAGGAGGATGGCATGAATATCCGCTCCAATCCCGAGACCACCCGCGCGGCCGTCACCACCGGCGCCCTGCCCTCCTCCAAGAAGATCTACGCGAACCCGACCGCCGCGCCGGAACTGCGCGTGCCGCTGCGCGAGATCATCCTGAGCGAGGCTGCCTCCGAGCCGAACCTGCCGGTGTACGACACCTCCGGCCCCTACACCGATCCGAACGTGGTCATCGACGTCAACAAGGGCCTGCCACGTCCCCGCACCGAATGGGTCAAGGAGCGCGGCGGCGTCGAGCAGTACGAAGGCCGCGACATCAAGCCGGAAGACAACGGCAATGTCGGCGCCGCGCATGCGGCGAAAGCCTTCACCGCACATCACCAGCCGCTGCGCGGCCTCAGTGATGCGCCGATCACGCAGTACGAATTCGCCAAGCGCGGCATCATCACCAAGGAGATGATCTACGTCGCCGAGCGCGAGAATTTGGGGCGCAAGCAGCAGCTCGAACGCGCCGAAGCGGCGCTGGCGGACGGTGAATCGTTCGGCGCCGCAGTGCCGGCGTTCATCACCCCGGAATTCGTCCGCGACGAGATCGCCCGCGGCCGCGCGATCATCCCGGCCAATATCAATCACGGCGAACTCGAGCCGATGATCATCGGCCGCAACTTCCTCACCAAGATCAACGCCAATATCGGCAACTCGGCGGTGACCTCGTCGGTCGAGGAGGAAGTCGACAAGATGGTGTGGGCGATCCGCTGGGGAGCCGACACCGTGATGGACCTCTCCACGGGGCGCAACATCCACACCACCCGGGAATGGATTTTGCGCAATTCGCCGGTCCCGATCGGCACCGTGCCGATCTATCAGGCGCTGGAGAAGTGCGAAGGCGATCCGGTCAAGCTGACCTGGGAGCTGTACAAGGACACGCTGATCGAGCAGGCCGAACAGGGCGTCGATTACTTCACCATCCACGCCGGCGTGCGGCTGCAATACATCCACCTCACCGCCAGCCGAGTCACCGGCATCGTGTCGCGCGGCGGCTCGATCATGGCGAAGTGGTGCCTGGCGCATCACAAGGAGAGCTTCCTCTACACGCATTTCGACGAGATCTGCGATCTGATGCGGAAATACGACGTGTCGTTCTCGCTCGGCGACGGCCTGCGGCCGGGCTCGATCGCGGACGCCAACGACCGCGCCCAGTTCGCCGAACTGGAGACGCTCGGCGAACTCACCAAGATCGCCTGGGACAAGGGCTGCCAGGTGATGATCGAAGGCCCCGGCCACGTGCCGATGCACAAGATCAAGATCAACATGGACAAGCAGCTCAAGGAGTGCGGCGAGGCGCCGTTCTACACCTTGGGCCCGCTGACCACCGACATCGCGCCGGGCTATGATCACATCACCAGCGGCATCGGCGCCGCGATGATCGGCTGGTTCGGCTGCGCGATGCTGTGCTACGTCACGCCGAAGGAGCACCTCGGCCTGCCCGACCGCAACGACGTCAAGACCGGCGTGATCACCTACAAGATCGCCGCCCACGCCGCCGACCTCGCCAAGGGCCACCCCGCCGCGCAGCTCCGCGACGACGCATTGAGCCGCGCCCGCTTCGAATTCCGCTGGCAGGACCAGTTCAACCTCGGCCTCGATCCGGATACGGCGCAAGCCTTCCACGACGAGACCCTGCCGAAGGACGCCCACAAGGTCGCGCATTTCTGCTCGATGTGCGGCCCAAAATTCTGCTCGATGAAGATCACCCAGGACGTCCGCGACTACGCCGCCGGCCTCGGCGACAACGAAAAAGCCGCCCTCTACCCGGTCGGCCACGCCGGCATGACCATCAGCGGCACCATCGAAGACGGCATGGCGCAGATGAGCGCCAAGTTCAAGGAGATGGGATCGAGCGTGTATCTCGACGCGGAGAAGGTGAAAGAGAGCAACAAGGCGCTGTCGTAAGGCAGCGGGCTCACCACACCACAAACGTCATGCCCGGGCTCGACCCGGGCATCCATCTGAAATGAATGTTAGCGAATACTACACCGAACCGGCGCGAAGAGCATAAGATGGCAGCTTTTGATGACGTCCACGATCCGATTATTCGAATATTTGCGATGAATCTCGTCGATGATCTCGTCGAAATTTCATTCTTGGCAGACCACCATCTCTATCTCGCTAGACGATCGCTCCTGAGCAACCCGCGAGCCGGACAGAATGAAAAGAACGACGCCACTCGCCAATACTACGACGCATACGACCCGAACGTTAGATATCGAATCCATATTTCGAACAGATGCAACGAAGCCATCAAGACCATTTCTGAGATATACCAGAGTAAAATCCGAGCGACTGAATTCTTTCTAGACAGCAGAAGACACTTTGTTCGCTATACAAACATAGACACCAACCTTGCCAACCTAAGACGATCACTCACCCCACTATCTGAGAAAATTCATCTACTGACCAACGTTTTGACGAAGAGCGACCCGAACGCGAGAGACAAGATTTATGAACTCGTGATTGGGAGCCAACTTGAGCAGCTCGACGCGCCCTACCTATTTGAAGTTGACAACGACACCATCGACCTCGCTCCACCCCCTCCGATTGAAAAACCTGCTAACGCCTCTGAAGCCCTCGCAATCTTGACCAGCGAAGCTTCTGCGATAGCTAAACGCTTAGAACTTACAAATGCTGACCGCCGCTTCTTAACTGCTCTAACCGATTACATTGGAGCGTTAATCGAGACTGACTTTTCGCCAATTAAGGTTGACCTTTATTCCAGCAAACTTCGCGCCTATCTGCTCCAGATGGCAGACGAGCTTCCAAGCTTCGCAATTGCGGAAGTATCAGCTCTACTTCTGTCACAAGAACGCGTGCTAAGGCAGTTCCCAGTTTGGAGAGAGTTCGAATCTGACGCGTCTCAGTACGAACCAGATCAGGACGAACTTACGAAACAACACGACCTTCTCGCCAATATCGCTACGGAAACTCGACAAGCATCGGGGGTAGCGAGTAATGAGGTTTTGGCCGCACTTGAACGACTGGAACGGAGCAGCGGGGAGATCGAGACTAGAAAGACGGCAACTTTGGGCGTCTGGCGCTCGTTGGAGAACTTTATAAAGGTCAACATACGGCATGTGATTGAGCTTGCTAAGACCATACAGAACAATTTGTCTCGCAATCAATCAAGATACATTAGATACTTGGAGAGAATTATTCCCTATCTTAAGCTGTATGTAGGCATGAACGACAACCGTAAATGGCTTCTTCCCGTTGTCCAATGGCTGGATGAAGTGATCAAGTTGTCTAAGCAACGCTAGCAAGCGTAGCCCGGGGTGAGCGAAGCGATACCCGGGGCTCCTGCGTTCGTTCAACCCCGCGTATCGCTGCGCTCACTCGGGCTACTCGCTGGAGGACAGTAAGTAGATGAACTCCGACGATCGTTCATCCTTAGCGAGATCAATTTCGAAACAGTTGCATAGAATGCTTGAGGCAAAGAAGCATCAAGCCGAATTGATTCAACACAATTTAGAAAAGGGCCTGGGAAATGAGCAGGCCCTCCGGGATCTTCTTAAATGGTTTCTCCCAAGACGATTCGGAATTGGCAAAGGCAAAGTCGCAAACTCAGATGGAAAGATGAGTCGACACGCCGACTTAATCATTTACGACGCGTTTCAATGTCCTGCCCTGTTCGTTGACGAGAACGAGAATCAAATTCTCCCAATCGAAGGGGTGTTTGAGGTCGTTGAAATTAAAACGACTTTAACGTCAAAGACTCTCGCGGACGCCTTTGAGAATCTAAAGACTGTGCACGACCTTAAACGACGATCGAATCTTTCAAACAACGAATTGGTTACCGGCTGCCCACCTGCTCTGAATATCTTTGCTTTTGCGGATGAAAGGTCATTGCATTCGATAGCCGATCAATTCGATAAACTTAGTAGGCAATACCCGGTCGAGGAAAGTTTCAGCTCGTTCAGCACAAAGAGCCCTGGCTACAAACGACACAATAAACGTCGTTATCTCGTCAAGAGCATCAGTGTTCTCGGCAAGGGATGCATCTTACATAACCTTGATGGCTCTATCGAAACCTTCGATTGGGGCGACTATACGCTTGGAATGTTTCTTACAGGTATCGTCACCGATTTTGAAAAAATCGCTTTAAAGACGCCGAATCTTACTCACTATCTAAACTGGATAATGATAGACGAATGGAGAGGCACTAATAAAGTGGAAGAGATCAGGTCGCGCTGGTCAAATACGGAGATGGACTGATAATCGAATTCGGATCGTCGCCCTTAACGCGGGTTAGCTCGGCAGGCCGTAGGGCGGATTAGCGTAGCGTAATCCGCCCTTGCGCCAAGGCACCGCCACGTTGGCCCGGCGGGTTACGCCTTCGGCTAACCCGCCCTACGGTCACACGTCGGCGTTACGTTTTCTTCTTCGCAAACATTCCCTCGAACAACTCTTTGGCACGCCGAAGGCCTTCGTCGGTAACCACGACCGACTGCGCCTTGCCGGCCGGGTTTCCGATCAGGCCCTTGTCGTGCAGCCGGTCCAACGTATTCCAGTCGTGGCCTTTCCAGGCGCGGGTGCCGTCATGCAATGTCAGATACAGCAGTGCCAGCGTCGCGTCGTCGATCTTGCCGGTGTCGAATTCCATCCTCGATCTCCCGGCCGGTTGGGCGGATGAGCGAAGCGTAATCTGCCACTCCCTCAATGAGAACACCGCTGTCACCGGCGGCCTACGCCTTCGGCTAACCCGCCCTTCGCGGGCTACTTGCTGCATCTCGTGGTCCTTGAACCCAAGCGCCTGCAACTGCGCCTTTGCTTGTTCGATCCTATCGATCTGCTCCCGTGATGGTATGATCGCAACGTCCATGGAGACTTCTAGCGTTTGCCGCAGGATTGATACCAACTCAATCAGGCCGCCGTCGACCGGGCTCGAAACGCGCAGTGGAAATGCGCCCGCCGCCAAGCGGCAAAAATCGCCGTTGACAAGCAGATCGAATAGGAATAAATACACATTACCTCTCCCATCGAGGGGCGCCTCCGGAGGCGTCTTGAGGCGGGGAGAGGGGCGGCGTCCTGCGTTGCGTGGTTCGCAGCCACGTGGCCCGGGAG
>NZ_UFQQ01000011.1:0-3685 GCF_900218015.1 Rhodopseudomonas pentothenatexigens
CTCGCGCACCTCGGGGGAAAACTTGTTCGTCGTCTTGCTCGTCATGGCTCCATCCTCTCAGGAGTTGGAGCCTCCGGCAAACCCGGGGCGGTTCAATACGCCCCCCGCCCCGCCTCCTACGGTTTCTGGCCTTCTCGTCGAAGCGCGTCGCGACGCGGCGGAAGTATTTGAGCTCGCTGTCGACCCCCGGTTTGTCCATCCGGCGAAGTTGGTGTCCGCTAAAAAACTCCACGGATGTCCATCTCAACTACAAGCAGGTGCATCAACGCTGCGGCACCATCGCGCCACGCGGCTTCGGCGTCGTCCTGCGTAAAAGTGGTGGCGATGAAGGTGGAGACGACGCGGCGTCCACTCTTGCCGGCATCCGTCATGACGTTGAGCATGGATCTGCCCGGCAGCGCTGCGAGGCGGCCTCCTATGCGTTTCCGGCGCCATGATCGGTACCACGCGCCGCCATCCTCGACAGGGCCTCGTGTCGGAGATCGTGGGTTCTCAAATGCTGACACCCTGCAGCGCCCCTGATCGCATTCGGGCAGGCGTCTTTGCGCTTCGAATTTCGCCATCCTCGAGTGGTCAATGCGAGCTTAACGACTCGACACCCACTCTATGAATCCTCGTTGATAAGTGTTCACGCTTCGAACCAATAACGTCTCGGCCGCGGGGCTCTTTTAACCGCCGCAGCAGCACCGCCCCGTATCGTCGATCAGGTCGAGCGAGCCCGCAAGACGGATCGATAGTCGGGCCCGCGTCAGGGCACGGGCGATGCAATTCGGTCTGCTGAAAGCGCTGCTATCTGGTTCGATCGTATTCGGCGCTGTGCTGCCTGTCGCGGCGACGGCGGCCGAACGGGACCTCGCGACCGTCACCGCGTCGATCGCGCCGACCGAATTCATCGAGACGATCCCGCCTCAGGCGGGCAGCGAGCCGTTCGGCAGGGCCACGGTGCGGGCTCCCCGAGGCGCGTTGTGGACGAAGCTCGCGCAGATCACGGCGGACATCCAGGCAGCCAAGCCGGCGCTCGACCGCTGCCGCGCCGACCGGCAGCACTGCACCGAAGCCGCCTCCCGCTTCGCCGATATCATCGACCAGGCGGCGCAACGGCACGACCGAGCACGGCTCGAACTGGTCAACAAGCGCATCAACGCGGCGATCGACTACACCACCGATCAGCAGCAGTGGCACGTCGCCGATCGCTGGTCGCCGCCGCTGTCCGACACCGCCGACGGCTCGTTCGAGTCCGGCAAAGGCGACTGCGAGGACTTCGCCATCGCCAAGTTCGTCGCGCTGCGCGAGGCCGGCACGCCCGCGGCCGACCTTCGGGTTCTGATCGTGCGCGACAGATCCGCCGGCGACTACCATGCGGTCCTCGGCGTGCGTCTCGGCGGCAGTTGGATGCTGCTCGACAATCGCGTTTCGCGGCTGGTCGAGAGCACCGACGCGACGTATTTCCAGCCGCTGTTCGCAGTCTCCAGCGTGGACGTGTCGGCATTCTCCGCCGGCGGCCGCCAGCTCGCGGCGCGCGTCGCTCCGCCGCCGCACCCGGCCCGGCAGGAGCCGCTGGCCACCACCGAGGCCGGAACGATCCTCACCCGGTTCCACAATTTCGCCGGCCTGATCACATCGTCACCGCGAAATAGCCCGCAGGTTTGAACGCCTTCAGCGCGCTCCACATCGCCGGCGTGATCTTGTCGGCGTGGGTGACGAACGACGGCACCGTATCGCCAACCGCGACCGGCTTGTTGTCGGCGGGATTGATCACCGCGGTGACGCCGCCGACCGACTTGGTTGCGGAGTCGAAGGCGAGGATCACCTGCTGACCGGTCATCGGATCGTTGGCGAGCAGGCCCTTGCCGTCGGCGGTCAGGCCCAGCACCAGCAGCCACGGCGTCGCGACGCCTTCGGTCTTGCCGCCCTGCAGCACAACCGGCCCCTTGCGCAGCAGCGCCGCAACCTCGGTTTGACCCGCAACGAACGCGAACGCATTGCCGCCGCCGGGCACCCGCTCGGCGCCCTTGCCGTCGGTGAACGACACCGCCCGCACGTCGGGATGGTCGAGCCGGCTCCACGACGCCGTCCCGTCGCCCCACAGAGCGTCGATCTTGAACGCCTGCTGGTTGTTGGTCTCGGCTCGGGCAATCATCGTCAGCACGGTCGCCTCGGCGGCTTCGGGTGCGAAGCCCGGCAGCTCGGCTTTCGAATATTGCTGATTGTCGAACTGCGAGATCGGCTTGAACAGCGTGCCGGCTCCCGAGCCGACCGCGATATTCTGGTTGACGTCACCCGTAGTACCGGCGGTGCGGACGACCGGAGCCGCGGCCCGGATCGCCGCGATCACCGGCACGGAAGCGGTCGGCTGCTGGTAGCTGATCGTCACCGCAACCGGCGTGCTGGCGCTGCCGGACGCGATGTACTGGCTGGTCGGATAGTCGCCGCTGTTGGTGGCGGTGACGGTCGGCGTGGTCGGGGCCGCCAGGATGGTGAAATCGGCACCGACATAGCTCAACAGATAGTTCTGCGAAGCGGCGAGCGTGCCCTGCAGGATGGCGTAACTGCCCACGCCCTCGCCCGGATCGCGGCTCAGCGCGCCGGCCAGACTGTCGCCGGCGACCAGCGAACCGTTGATCAGGCTGAAGCCGAACACCGGATCCGCCGCGCCGCTGGTCTTCGACCCCGGCTCCGCCGCCACCGTGATGGCGCGCGGGGTGATGTCGGCTGCGCCGGTGAAGCCAGTCGTGGCCAGCACGTAGTTGCCCGCCCCTGCCCCGGTCAGGCTGTAGCTGCCTGTCACCACCTTGCCGATGCCGACGTTCTTGTCGGCATAGGCGGTGCCGGCGAGCAGCAGCGCCACCTCGTCGCCGCCGATCACGCCCGACAGCGTGCCGTTGCCGGTGACCGCTGCGGCGGTGGTGCCGTCGTAGACCTTGCTGGCCGCCACGCTGCCGTTTGACGCGAGCGTCAGCGTCGCCGGGGTGATGTCGGCCACCCCGGTGAAGCCGGTCGTGGCCAGCACGTAGTTGCCCGCATCCGCTCCGGTGAGGCTGTAGCTGCCGGCCACGATCTTGCCGGCACCGACATTCTTGTCGGCATAGGCTGTCCCGCTCAGCAGCAGCGCCACAGCGTCACTGCCGAACACGCCCGATAGCGTGCCGTTGCCGGTGACGACCGCCGATGTGGAGCCGTCATAGACCTTGCTGCCAGCCACGCTGCCCGCCGACGCGATCGTCAGGGTTGCCGGCGTGATATCGGCCGAACCGGTGAACCCGGTCGAGGACAGCACATAGTTGCCGGCTCCCGCCCCAGTCAGACCGTAGATGCCGGTCACGGTCTTGCCGGTGCCGACGTTCTTGTCGGCATAGGCTGTGCCGCTCAGCAGCAGTCCGACAGCGTCACCGTTGAGCACGCCCGCGAGTGAGCCGTTGGAGGTCACGACCGCAGCAGTGGTGCCGTCATACACCTTGCTGCCGGCGACGCTGCCCGCCGACGCGATCGTCAGCGTTGCCGGCGTGATATCGGCCGAACCGGTGAATCCGGTCGAGGACAGCACATAGTTGCCGGCTCCCGCCCCAGTCAGACCGTAGATGCCGGTGACGGTCTTGCCGGTGCCGACGTTCTTGTCCGCGTAGACGGTGCCGGCGAGCAGCAGGCTGACGGCGTCGCCGCCGATCACGCCAGCCAGCGTGCCGTT
>NZ_UFQQ01000011.1:3785-194650 GCF_900218015.1 Rhodopseudomonas pentothenatexigens
GTCTTGCCGGTGCCGACGTTCTTGTCCGCGTAGACGGTGCCGGCGAGCAGCAGGCTGACGGCGTCGCCGCCGATCACGCCAGCCAGCGTGCCGTTGCCGGTGACGGCCGCCGACGTGTTGCCGTCATACACCTTGCTGCCGGCGATAGTTCCTGCCGAGGCAATCGTCAGCGTCGCTGGCGTGATGTCGGCCGAACCGGTGAAGCCGGTCGAGGCCAGCACATAGTTGCTGGCACCCGCCCCGGTGAGGCTGTAGCTGCCGGTGACCGTCTTGCCGGTGCCGACGTTCTTGTCCGCGTAGACGGTGCCGGCGAGCAGCAGGCTGACGGCGTCGCCGCCGATCACGCCAGCCAGCGTGCCGTTGCCGGTGACGGCCGCCGACGTGTTGCCGTCATACACCTTGCTGCCGGCGATAGTTCCTGCCGAGGCAATCGTCAGCGTCGCTGGCGTGATGTCGGCCGAACCGGTGAAGCCGGTCGAGGCCAGCACATAGTTGCTGGCACCCGCCCCGGTGAGGCTGTAGCTGCCGGTGACCGTCTTGCCGGTGCCGACATTCTTGTCGGCATAAGTGGTGCCGGCGAGCAGCAATCCGACAGCGTCACCGTTGAGCACGCCCGCCAGCGTGCCGTTGCCGGTGACGGCTGCCGACGTGGTGCCATCGTAGACCTTGCTGCCGGCGACGCTGCCCGCCGACGCGATCGTCAGCGTTGCCGGTGTGATATCGGCCGCGCCGGTGAAGCCGGTCGAGGACAGCACGTAGTTGCCGGCTCCCGCTCCGGTCAGGCTGTAGCTGCCGGTGACCGTCTTGCCGGTGCCGACGTTCTTGTCCGCATAAGTGGTGCCGGCGAGCAGCAGGCTGACGGCGTCGCCGCCGATCATGCCAGCCAGCGTGCCGTTGCCGGTGACGGCCGCCGATGTGGTGCCATCGTAGACCTTGCTGCCGGCCACGCTGCCCGGCGAGGCAATCGTCAGCGTCGCCGGCGTAATCGACGCCGAGGAGCTGGCGGTAGTCGAGAGGATATAATTGCCGGCATCCGCGCCGCTCAGGGTCAGGCCGCCGACCGCCACGGTCTTGCCGGAGCCGACATTGGCATCGGCGAACACGAAGGTCCCGGAACCGCCGACGTTCACCGCGTCGCCTTGCACGACGCCATTGAACCCGACGATCGAACCGGTCGCCGTGGTGGTCCCGTCATAGACCTTGTCGTCGGCGACCGCGATCGCCGAGATCACCGCCCGGTTCACCGTCAACCCGCCGGCTACATAGCTGATATTGTAGTTCGAAGAGGTCAGGCCCGATGCCGTCAGCGTGTAGCCGCCCGCATTGATCGCACCCTGTGCCGTGCCGCCATAAGTCAACGTGCCGCCGAGCACCGAGGCATTCTCGTTGTTGACGAAGCCCGCATAGCTGAGGCCGTTGCCGCCCGTGAACGCCTGGCCGTCATAGGTCTTGGTGGCATTCGCCACCGTCACCGTCAGGTCCGCCTTGTTCACCGTCAGCGAACCGCTGGCATAGGTGATCGCGTAATTCTCCAGCCCGGCGCCCTGCGCCCCGCCGGCCGTGATGGCATAGCCGCCAGCATTCGCCGTCGCCGCGACGCCGGCGCTTGCCAGGTTCACCGCATTGATGGTGTCGCTGTTATACAACGAACCGGTCACGGTGTAGCCGTTCGGCACGAACGTCAGCATTTCGCCGTAGGTCTTGGTCCGATCGTTGGCCGTGATCGTCAGCGGCGCCCGATCGACCGTCAACGTGCCGGCCGCGTAGGTGATCGCATAGTTCGAAAGCCCGCTGCCGACCGCGTTGCTCGCCGTCAACCCATACGTCCCGACAGTACCCGACACGCCCGCGCCGCCGCTGAGCAGCGTCACCCCGTCGATCTTGTCACCGTTGAACAGCGTGCCCGTCGTGGAGAACCCGGTCGACCCCAGCGCCAGATCGGTGCCGTAGGTCTTGTGCTGGTCGAGCGCCGTCACCGTGAGCGGCGCCTGGGTCACCGCCAGATTGCCCGGATTGTAATAGATCAGGTAATTGCCGAGACCGGTTCCGGCCGCACCACTGACCGCAACCTGATAGCTGCCGACGTTGGCCGTCGCGGCCGCGCCGGCGCTGCTCAGGCTGACCGTGTCGACGGTGTCACCGTTGACCAGGCCGGTCGAGGTGAACTCGGTACCGCTGAACGAACGCGCCGAACCGTACACCTTGGACAGATCGGTGCCCGTGATGGTCAGGATCGCCGGACTGACCTGCAGCGTTCCAGGCTGATAGCTGATCGCGTAATTCGACAGCCCGCTGCCGATGGCGGCGCTGGCGATCAGGTCGTAATTCCCGACCCCCGCAGTCGCCGCCGCGCCCGCGCTGCCCAGCGTCACCGCGGTCACCTTGTCGGCATTCTTCAAGCCGGACGTGGTGAAATCGGCGGTCGACGTGTAGGTGTCGCCATAGAGCTTGCTCGCCATGCCCGCATAGACGATCAGCGTCGCCTTGTTCACCGTCAAAGCACCGTCCGCATAGGTGATGGCGTAGTTCGACAGGCCGTTGCCCTGAGCCGCCGACGCGGTGATCGCATGCGATCCGGCCGCCGCCGTCGCCGCCGCACCGTCGCTCACGAGCGTCACGCTGTTGATCTTATCGCCATTATACAGCGATCCGCTCACCGTATAGGCCGTCGAGCCGAGATCGATCGTGTTGCCGTAAACCTTGCTCTGGCCGTTCGCCGTGATGGTGAGCGGCGCCGGATTCACCGTGAGCGTGCCCGGCAGATAGGTGATCGCGTAATTGTAGATCCCCGTCCCCGCTGCTCCGCTGGCGCTGATGCTGTACGAGCCGACGCCGGCCGTACCATAAGCTCCGGCGCTCGACAGCGCTACGCTCGTCAACGTGTCACCGTTATACAGCGATCCCGTCACCGAATAGCCAGCCATCCCCGACACGGCACCATAGATCTTGCTGGCGTCGTTGGCCGTGATCGTGAGTGGCGCCGGATTCACCGTCAGCCAGCCCGTGGCATAGGTGATACTGTAATTGTTCAGCCCGCTCCCGGTCGCATTGCTGGCATAGATCGTCGATCCGCCTGCGGCCGCAGTGGCATTGGTGCCAAAGCTCGACAACGTGACGCCCGTGACCTTGTCGTTGTTGTACAACGTACCCGTCACGGTGAATGCCGTGCTGTCGAGTGAGATGGCGCTGCCGTAGGTCTTCGACTGACTGTTGGCGGTAATGGTCAGCGGCGCCGGCGTGACGTTCAGCGAACCGGGATTGTAGTAGATCAGATAGTTGGACAATCCGGTTCCGGTCGCCGCGCTGGCGGTGATCTGATAGCTCCCGGTCCCCTTGCTGGCTGCGGCGCCGGCGCTGCTCAGCGTCACCCCCGACACCGTGTCACCATTGGTCAGCCCGGACGTGGTGAACTCGGTGCCGGCGAAGGACAGATCAGTGCCATACGTCTTGGTCGCATTGGCAGCGGTAATCGTCAGCGTCGCCGGCGACACCTGCAGGGTGCTCGCCTGATAATAGATGTTGTAATTCGACAGACCTGTTCCCTGCGCGTTGCTCGGCGTCAGGCCGTAGCTGGCGACCGTCGCGGTCGCCGCAGCACCGGCGCTGGACAGCGTGACACTGTTCACGTTGTCGCCATTGAGGAGACCGGACGCAACGAAGTTGCTGGTCGAGCTGTAGGTCGTGCCGTAGGTCTTGTTCGCCGATCCGGCATAGATGATCAGCGTCGCCTTGTTCACCGTCAAGGTGCCGTCGGCGTAGGTGATGGCGTAGTTCGACAAACCGTCGCCTTGCGCCGCGCTCGCCGTGATCGCATGCGAACCCGCCGCTGCGCCCGCCGCCGCACCATCGCTCGCCAGGGTCACCGAATTGACCTTGTTGCCGTTGTACAGGTTGCCCGTCACCGTATAGGCGGTCGAGCCGAGGTCGAGCGACGCGCCGTAGATCTTGCTCTGATCGTTGGCCGTGATGGTGAGCGGCGCCGGATTCACCGTCAGCGTCCCCGGCTGATAGGTGATGGCGTAATTGTAGAGACCGGTGCCGGTCGCACCGCTGGCGGCGATCGCATAGGTGCCGACATTCGCCGCGCTACCCGCTCCGGCGCTCGACAGCGACACCCCGCTGATCGTGTCCCCGTTATAGAGCGCGCCTGAAACCGAATACCCTCCGCCTCCCCATGCGGCCCCATAGGTCTTGGTCGCATCGTTGGCTGAGATCGTCAGCGGCGCCGGATTCACCGTCAGCTTGCCGGTCACATAGCTGATGCTGTAGTTGGCAAGCCCGGTGCCGGTTGCATTGTTGGCGTAGATCGTCGACCAGCCCACCGCCGCCGCCGCACCCGCAGCAGCGCTGGTGAAGGTGACGCCGTCGACCTTGTCGTTGTTGTACAAGGTGCCCGACAACGTGAAATCAGTCGACCCCAGCGGCAGCGCGCTGCCGTAGGTCTTGGAGCGGTCGTTAGCGGTGATCGTCAGCGGCGCCGGGGTGACGCTGAGATAGCCGGCATTGTAATAGATCAGGTAGTTCGACAGCCCGGTCCCGGTCGCGTTGCTGGCGGTGATTTGGTAGCTGTTGGCGTTGGCGGTTGCGGCCGCGCCGCTGCTGGTCAGCGTCACCGACGCCACCGCGTCATTGTTCTTCAGCCCGGACACGGTGAACTCGGTGCCGGCGAAAGTGAGATTGCTGCCGTAGACCTTGGAGCCGTTCGACGCGGTGATGGTCAGGCTCGCTTTGCTGACCACCAGATTGCCGTCGGCGTAGAGCACATTGTAGTTCGACAGGCCCTGCCCCTGGGCATTACTGGCAGTCAGGCCATAGGTGCCGACGGCCGCGCTCGCGTCGGCACCGGCGCTGGCGAAGCTCACCGACGACACCCCATCGGAATTCTGCAGGCCGGAGACCGAATAAGCGCTGGACGAGCCGGTGTAGCTGGTGCCGTAAGTCTTGTAGGCGGTCGACACGTAGATGATCAGCGACGCCTTGTTCACCGTCAAATGACCAGTGCTGGCGAAGTTCAGCGCATAGGTGCCGGTCGACGCCACGCTGCCCTGCGCGATGTCGATCAGGTACGGGCCACCGGCGACGGTCGCGGTGCCTGCGGCGCCGACCGACGAGAGAACCGGCGTGCCAGTGTAGAGCGACGACAGCGTGTCGGCCTTGAACGCCCCGCTGACGCCGGCGCTGGCGCCGGTCACCGTGTAGGACGACGACACGTCGGCGGTCGCGCCGTAATACTTCGACGCGTCGGTCGAGCTGAAGGTCAGCGTCGGCTGATAGGCGAACACGTAGCGATTGCCCGACGCGATCGTCGAGGGCGCGTTGGCGGCGTATGTCGCGTTCCAGACCGCGGCGTTGCCGCTGTCGAGATTGTTGTACGTATTGCCGGTCGGCGCGGCCGAGTAGACCAGCCAGCGGCCGTTCGGCACCGAGATGGCGTTCGAGACGCTTTGATTCTTGAACGTGGTTCCGGCGGCCAGCACGGCGGCGTCGCCCGACGCAGTCGATGCGAGCGTTCCGCTCAGGGTCAAGGATCCGGCGGTCTGGATCAGCAGGCCGCCGTTCGCCGTGATGGACTGTTCGAGAGTGAGATCGCTGCTGCTGTAGAAGGCGAGCCGACCGGCCCCAATGGCCACGGCCTGTAGCTTACCGACGGAGTTGCCGGGATCGAGAAAGGTGACGTTCGCGCCCGACGGAGCCGAGAACGCCAGCCGGGCCGCCGTGATCGATGCACCAGCGGTCTGTGTCAGGTCACCGACGGTGTAGATGATCAGCAGGCCCGATTGGGTGATCGCCTGATCGATGGTAAAGCTCGCCCCGTTCGCGCCGATGGATCGGTTCGCATAGGTGGTCGACACGCCGGAGGTACCGATCGCGGCGGCGAGGCCGGCCGAGAGCGCCGACAGCGTGGTAACCTGGGTGGTCTGCCGGAGATAGCTCGCCGCGACGTTGACGCCGGCCACCGGCCCGGAGACGTTCTGCTGGTGGGTGAGGCCCGCGTTGGCGCCGGTCGTGTAGACCACCAGCTGGCTGTTGCCGGTGATCGTGCCGGGGGCGATCAGCAGATTGTAGTAGCCATTCGCGCCCGAGGAGGTCGATCCGGCGCTGTTGCCGTTGATCAGCAACGAGACACGCTCGCCGGCCAAGCTAGTGAAGTTCGACGACTGGACGGTGCCGGACACCACCTGCGGCGTGCCGGACCAGAAGCTCTTCAGATAGGGATAGCTGCGGTTCGCGACGATGCCCCAAATGCCGGTGTCCCATCCGGACTGCACCGCCGCCTGCAGGGTCGCCGTGGTGACGCCGGTGCCGCCGTCGCTCGTCGACAGGCCGCTCGTCTGGGTGTCCCAGTAGGAGTTCGTGATGGTGCCCGCCCCCAATTGCGCGATCAGCCCGCCCCGCGACGCGCCCGAGGAGGTGACGTAGCCGCTCGCGAAGGAGTTGCTGACCGTGCTGCCGCCGAAATAGCCGATGAGACCGCCGGCGCGATTGTACGCGTTGACGGCACCGGTCGCGTAGGTGTTTGTGATCGTGACACCGGTGTCTGTGTACCCCACCAGTCCGCCGACAAAGTTCGAGGTGCCGGACACGGTTCCGGTCGCGAAGGAGTTTTCGATAGGGCCGGCGGATTGGCCGACGAGGCCGCCGACATAGCCGGCCCCGCTGACGGCGCCGGTCGCATACGACCCCGTCACCATGGCGGCGGTCGAGGCCGACATCCCGACGAGGCCGCCGACGCCGTCTCCCGTGGCCGTCACGGTGGCGTCCGAATGGGAGCCGGAAATGGTCGCGTGGGCATAACCGACGAGACCGCCCACCTGATAGGCACCGGAGACGGCGCCGCTCGACCAGACGTTGTCGAACGTTCCGTAGCTGTCTGCTGCGACGATGCCCACGTGGTTCCGGCCCGTGACCCGCGCGTCCACGACGCCGAGATTGCTGAACCTTGATCCGGCGCTGCCGACATACCCGAACAGGCCGACATCGTCCTCGCTCGGACGATTGATGACGAGCCCGGCGATAACGTGGCCGGCGCCGTCGAGGCTGCCCTTGAATTCCGTACCGACCTTGCCGAGCGGCACGAATCCGGCGCCACTGTTCCAGGTTGCGGTGACGCTGGCGTCGATGTCGTTGGCCAGAACGTAATTGGCCGCCCGCAGCGCCGTCGACGAGCCGATCCCCTGCAGGCCGTACACGTCGGCGAGCCGGTAGGGGGTGGCGGCGGTGCCGTCGCCGCCGGTGACGCGCAGGAACGAGCCGCCGTTGATCCTGAAGTTCGTCGCCGCGAACCCCGGCAATGTGCTGCCGTTCTGCACCCACGCGCCCGATTGCAGCGTGAACGTGCCGACATTGATGGCGCCGGTCGCGGTGACGCCGTTGGTGGCGTTGATGGTCAACCCGCCACTGGTCGCCGTGATCGCCGCGTCGATGGCGATATTGTTAGCGGCGGTCAGGGTGAGGGTGCTGCCGCTCGTCCACGAGACGGCGCTCGCCACCGTGATGTTTCCGGCCTGCGATCCGGTCGAACCGGTGGTGACGACGACGTTGCCGGAGGCGAGCGCCGCCTGCAGCGTGGCGACGTTCAGCACCGAATCGTCGGCCGACGGAGTGTAGGTGCCGCCGGACAGTGAGCCACCCGAACCGGTGGCGTTCGAGATCGTGATGTTGCGCGGATCGAGCAGCAGCGTGCCGGCGCCGGTGGTGCCGGCGAGATTGGCGGTGCCGGAGAAGTCGAGCAGACGGTGACCGGAGACTTCGGCGAAGCCGCCGGCGCCGCCCTGGCCCGAGACATCGAGCGCACCTGCGAAGGTCGTCGAGTCGTCGGACCAGACCACCACGCGGCCGCCCTGCCCGCTGGTGCCGGCGGCGCTCAGCGTCGCGCCCGCGGCGACGGTCGTGGTCTCGGCATTGGCGACCGGATCGGTCGAGAAGTTGTTGGCGGCGTTGGCGCCGCCCTGATAGTCGCCGCCGATCAGCAGCGTGCCGCCGCTGGTGCCGCTGACGTCGACCTTGCCGGACGACTCGATGGTGACGTCCTTGGCGGTGATCACGACGACACCGCCACTGCCGGTTTTGCCCTTGGCCGCGACTTCGCCGGAAACCTTCGCCGACTCCGTTCCGGTGATCTTGATGCGGCCCCCGGTCGTGCCGCTCGCCTTGACCTTGCCGGACACCGCGACCTTGGCACCCGAGACGTCGATGGACCCGCCCCGCGCAGTCCTGCCGCCGCTCGCGGTCACCTTGCCGGAAATCTGCACTTTGCCGCCTGCACCGCCGCCGATGATGATCTTGCCGTTGCGGGTGCCGACCGAATTCGCCCGGATCGTGCCCGGCACGTTGACCGCATCGCGCAACAGACCGGCCGCGGTCGCGGCGCTGAGATGCACGGTGCCGCCATCGGCGATGATCTTGCCCTTGTTCGACACCAACGGACGACCGTCCGAGCCGACGATTCCGCCGAGCGAGCTGGTCGGCACCGCGACCGACAGGAAGCCGTCGCCGGCAAGATCGAGCGTGATCAATTCGCCGCTGCCAAGCCCGACCTTGCCCAGCCGCGCCGAGATCAGCCCGTCATTGGCGACCTGGCCGCCGAGCAGCGCGGCGAAGCCGCCGTCGGACACATTGATCCGTCCGGCATTGGTGACAGCCGCAGAGGCACCGTTGCCGCTGAACGTGTAGTTGCCCGACATGAAGTCGGAATCCTTGATGTTCAGCGTCGAGGCCGCGAACGATCCGACATTGACGGTGCCGGTCGGGGTGATGGCGATTCCGTTCGGATTGACCAGCAGCACGGTCCCGGGCGCGTTGATCGACCCGGCGATGCTCGACGGCGTGGCGCCGGTGACGCGGTTGAGAGTCGCCGATGATGCACCGGGTTGATTGAAGTTCACGGTGCCGCCCTGGCCGACCGAGAACGAATTCCAGTTGATGATGGCCCGGTCGGACGACTGGTTGATGTTGAGGGTCGCGGCGTTCGGCGAACTAATCGTCGCGCTGCCGGCGGCGACGCTGCCGCCGCTGGGCAGTTGCTGCGCCATCGACAAAGTCGGCGTCAGCACCAGCGCGGTGGCCGCCACCACCGCCACGATCTTGCGCGAGCGCGACCCTCTGCTATCGGCCGCGCGGGCACGAGGTTGCAAAATCGCCGAACGCTTGACTGACCGAGCCGAACGCATTGTCGCCTTCCCTCCCTCGGACGGCGCGGCGACACGCCGCGCATCGGAGGGATCACTAAAATTTTCTTACAGTGCGAGTTTTGTGGAATAGTGTGCCGGTGATGAGAAATTGAAAATCGGTATAGCTTTCATTCGGCTCGCTGATTTCACCTCTCTCGCACCGACAACCGATTGAACGTACTCGACTAATGCCCATTAACCTGCGAACCATCGATCTTAACCTTCTGGTGATCTTCGAGGCGCTGTACGCCACCAAGAACACCAGCCGCGCGGCCGAACGGCTCGGCATGAGTCAACCTGCGGTGTCGAATGCACTCGCCCGCTTGCGCGATTTGATCGGCGATCCGCTGTTCGTGCGGCAATCGCGCGGACTGAAGCCGACGATGAAGGCGCAGGAAGTGATCGGCCCGGTGCGCGAGGCGCTGTCGGTGATCGGGCGACAATTTGTCGCCGGCAGCAGCATCGATCTATCGACCTATCGGCGGCAGTTTCGCATCGTCATCACCGATCCTTACGAGCCGATCATGATGCCGCCGATCGTGCGAGTCGTCGCGGCGGAAGCTCCGGGCGTGGAGATCGAGTGCATTCAGCCGACCGCAGGATTCGCCGAGCTGCTGCGCGAGGGCTCGATCGATCTGGCGTGCTCGGTGTTTCCGGTCGACACCACCGATCTCGTCGTGAAGTCGCTCGGCCAGACCGACTTCGTGATCGTCAGCCGCCGCGACCATCCGGCGATCACCAAGCCGCTCGATCGCGCGACCTTTCTGACGCTGCCGCAGATCACGATCGGACGCGAACTACGCGGCATGACGGGAATCGAGAAGGTCCACGTCACCCAGAACATCAAGCGCCGCACGCCCTATGCGGCGGCGAAGATCTGGTCGATTCCGCCGATGGTGGAGCGCACCGATCTGATCGCCTTCCTGCCGCGGCGCTTTGCCGAGGAAGTCGCCGGCAACTTCCATCTCGATCTGCACGAGGTCCCGATCGAGATGGAGCTTCAGCACGGCTACATCATGTGGCACGTCAACAGCGAACACGACCCCGGGCATCGATGGCTGCGCGAAAGCATGCTGCAGGCGATTCATCCGGGATGGGGCGCCCGCCCGGAGCCGAGCCAGATCGACGAGCACGTCGCCCCAACTCCCGCGTGAGCGCAACGCGCGATCACGACAGCGGCGCCGCTCCACGCCTGAGTACTGGCGTCGCGAACCGTTTCAGTAGCGCAGCGACAGGCCGGTGAAGACACGCCAGCCGGGCTGCTGAAACGGGTCGTCCGTGACCTTGCGGGCGCCTTCGAGAAAGCCGAACACGTCGACCGGCATCGCGGCGGTCTGCGGCATGCTGAAGCGCACGCCTGCGCCCCAGTTGGAGGCGTGCTGGCTGGCGACTTCCAGGATGCTCGGCTGCGCGAGAATGCGCTCGCCGGTGGCCGCGAACAGATACGGGGTCACTTCCGCCGTCACGTTCGGCACCGCGAACGGATGGCCGAATTCGGTACGCACGACCCAGCCGGTGTCGCCGATGAACGAGCCGGCGCTGTAGCCGGACAGCATCCGGGCGCCGACCAGATCGAACTGTTCGGAATGCAGCAACGGCTTGTCGAACGAGGTCTGGCCGTTGGCGAACGCCGCCACGAAGAAGCCGGCCGGAAGGCTCTGCGTCAGTTCGAAATGCCCGGCCAGCTTGGTGAACACCGCATCCGCGCCGGCGCGCGACAGCGGCAGCAACGGGTTGGCGTCGGCGGCGGTGCGCGCTCCGAACGCGTCGAGACCACGCGACAGGGTGGCGCCGTAACCGATCACGGTGCCGCTCTCGCGCAGCCGCCACAATCCCTCGACGCTACCGCGCACCGTCCGCACCCGATCGAGGCTGAGCGGCAGCGCCGGACTGAACAGCAGCGACTCGATCTCTTCATCGGTCGAGTCGAACCGTACGCTGAACGTCAGTTCGGCATCGCGGCGTTTGAGTGCCGCATAGGACAGTCGGCCGTAGCCCTGCGTCAGGAAGCCCTGCGACGCCGTCAGCAGTGAGGCTGCCTGCGGCGTGGTGATGCCGCGGGTGAAGCCGCCGTCGAACTTCCAGCCGTCGGTGCCCAGCGGGGTGGCGAATGTCGCGCTCAGATATCGCCGCGTCGGAAACGTGCTGGTGTAATCGCTATCGGGCAATCCGGCGGCCGACACGGTGATCTGCTCGCCCATGCCGAACACGCTGTTGAGCGATGCGCTCGCCACCACCTGCCCGGTGCCGAACACCGAAGGCATCGCGTTGTCGGCATAGACCGACGCGGAGACCGGCTTGTAGGTGCCGGCCAGAACCAGCACCGCGCCCCCGACCTGCTTGCCCGCGCTGAACACCGCGTTGAGCACGATGCCGGGCGTCTCGCCGGCCAGCAGCAGGCGCCGCTCCAATTCAGCCTGCGTCAAATGGCGCTTGTCGATCAGCGACGACACCACCGCGACCACGGCCTTGCGTCCAGGCTCGGCGATGTTGCTGGCATCGATCTGCTCGACGAAGCCGTCGACGATCGTCACCTTCACACCCGCCGCAGCGCCGAGCTCCTGCGGCGGCACCACGACGCGCACCAGCGGATAGCCGGCGCGGGAATACACCGCCTGCAATGCGGTCGCGAAATCGAACACCTGCGCAACGGAGATGCGCTTGCCGACCAGTTGTGCGGCAAGCCGCTTGCGTTCGGCGGCGAGCTCCTCGAATTCACCTTCGATGGTGATGCCGGTGAGCTTGAAGGTCAGCGCCTTGGCGCCCGGAGGAATCGTGGCACCGGCTTCGACGCGCGGCAGAATGATGCGCGTCGGCGCGGACACAGAGGGCGGCACGACCGGAGGCGCGACCTGACTCGGCGGCGGAGCGATCTGCGCGACCGCAGCGTCTGTCGATTGCCAAGCGGCCGCGGCGATCAAGCACGCCGTCGCGCCCGCTGCTTTGAAACGACTCCACTCGCGCATGCACCCTCGCCTCTACCTGCTCCGTTCTTCGACGGATATCGCAGTCAGCACAAGTGCAAGGATGCATCACTCGGCAACGGGTGATATCGGCGTACTCAATAGCTCTTATTTCCAAATTCAATTGGTCCTCTCCTGATGCCACGCCTAACAGGGTCTTCGCACGCGGCGAACAATCCGCCGACGTGAACACGCGAAACGAAAACGGAGTGGAGTGCGATGGCCAAGGTTCGTGATTGGGGCATGATGGCGTTTGTTCTGACGATCGCGGCGACGACCTCGGTTCAGGCTGCACCGGACAAGCCGGCTGCAATCGCAGATACGCAGACCCCGCAGGCCACCACCGCGACCTATCAGGATTGGACCGTGCGCTGCGACATCCGCGACGCTGCGAAAACTTGCGAGATGGCGCAGGCGATGCAGATCAAGGGCCAGCCGCAGCCGGTGACGCAGATCGCGATCGGTCAGCAGAGCAAGACCTCGCCGATGAAGATCGTGTTTCAAGTGCCGATCAACGTCGCGCTCGGCGACGGCCCGCGCCTCGTCGTCGACGACAAGGACCCCGGCATCGCCGCCGCGTATCGCCGCTGCGTCCCGGTCGCCTGCTTCGCCGACGCCGACATCAAGGACGATCAGATCAAGAAGCTGAAAGGCCTCAGCGAAAACGGCAAGCTGCAGTTCAGGGACGCAGCCGATCAGCTGATCTCGATCCCGGTGTCGTTCAAAGGCTTCGACCAGGCATTCGACGCGATGCTGAAGAGATAGTCGCCAGGTTTGGTTTTGGGGAACGCGCATCGCGCCCCTCATGTCCCCGGACGGAGATGGACTTGGAGGACCAGGTCGGCCGTTCCGCTCCCTTGCAGTTAGAGCAAGAACCCGGCGCGCGCCTTTTGGCCACAGATTGCAGTGCTAAGATTATGCGCGTTTCTGGCCCGTTTGCGCCGAAAGAACAGGGCAGAGCTGGTCCGCTCTGCCCGGGTGACGAGGTCGCACCCGCAGCTTGCTGTCGATACCGAGATTGAACATCGCGAGGTTCGCGCGTCCGCTCTCCATCTGAAGCTTACTCCGGATCGCCCAAACGTGCTTCGTCTGGAGCGGCGGCTTGGGCCCAATCAGTTTCCCCTTATTCCACGGGATCACATGGCCGGACCGCGCAATTTCTTCGCTGCTCTGCACAGCCACTCTCCTTTGCTGGAAAGAGAACAGGCCGTTGTACCGCAATCTGGCTTCCCCTTGCCGGGGTCCGGTTTCGGAGCGATCCGGACAATGCACCGCAGTCCGAGCGATGCTGTTCGACGAAATTGACCCTAAGCGGACCTACCCCGAAGGTTGAGCTGAACTGCTCTCCATTGGCCCCTGTGGATACGAGAGACGAGAGCCAAGGGTTCATCGCCGATGGCGACAAGCTGCACCCTTGGCTCACGCTCGTCTAAACTAATAGTCCCAGTACGCGGGCACCCAGCGGAACGCGTCGCCATCGACCGCGACGCGTCCGATCGACGGGAACGGCAAATGCGTGGCGACCAGCGGCTCGCCGGTCGCGGCCACCTCGCGCAGCAGGCGGACGCGGACGCGGGTCGCTTCTTCCGGATCGTGTTCGAAGCCGTTGTGCCAGTCGGGCCGCTCGAAGCTGACCGGAAACACCGCGTCGCCGGCAAAGGTCAGGCGCTCGCCTTTCGACGCGAGCTGAACGACACTGTGACCCGGCGTGTGGCCGCCGGTGCGGCGGGCGACGACACCCCGCGCCACCTCTGCCTCATCGACGAACGTGCAGATATTCTTGCGATAGACGGCGAGAAACTTCTTCGCCGTCGCTCGCAGCGCGTCCGGGAAACCATTCGGCATTTGGGTGCGTGAGAAGTCAGGCGCCTTCCAGAACGCGACCTCGGCGGCGGCGACGTGGATGCGCAGGTCGGGGCGAAGCTGCTGCTTCACGCCGTCGATCAGCAGGCCGCCGACGTGGTCCATGTGCATGTGGGTGAGCACGATGTCGGTGACCGACGGCAGATCGATGCCGGCGGCCGCCAGCCGCTGGAGCAACTGGCCGGCGCGCGGCAGATGCAGGTCCGGATCGAGGCCGAGCCCTGCATCAACCAGGATCGTCTGCTTGCCGCTGCGCAGCGCCACCGCGTTCAGCGGCCAGTCGAACGCGTCCTGCGGCAGAAACATGTCGAGCAGCCAAGCCGCCCGGGCGACCGGGTCGGCGTTGTGCGCCAGCATTGCGGTCGGCAGCGGCAGCACGCCGTCGCTGATCACCATCACGTCGATGTCGCCGACGCGCAGGGCGTAGCGCGACGGCACCGGCTCCTTCGATCCCGATCCGGCGACCGGCGTGATCGTCAGTTTCATCGGCGCCGGCTGCGGCTGATTGCGGACTACGAGATTCATGTTGTTCTCCTTTTGCTCGGTGGATCTCACGGCGGCCACGTTACCGAGCGTGGCGGCGCGCTGCGCCAGCGTGATTGCGGCATGTGTCGCGCAATTGCGCCGAACGCCGCGTGCCTTACCGCCCGCTCACACCAGTCCGAGCCCGCCGTCGACCGCGAGCACCTGCCCGGTGATCCAGTCGGCGGACGGATCGGCGAGCCGCACGATCCAGGCGGCGATGTCGTCGGGGACGCCGCGGCGGCCGAGCGGAATCTGCGCCAGTTCGTCGGCCTTCACCGCTTCGGCCTGTGCATCGGAGAGCCCCATCATGCCGGTGAGCGCGTCCGACTCGGTCGGGCCAGCGGCGACGGCATTGACGCGGATGCGGCGCGGCGCGAGTTCGAGCGCCCAGCAGCGTGTCAGATGTTCAAGCGCCGCCTTGCTGGCCGCGTAATGCGACAGGCCAGCGCCGGGCTTGTGACCAAACGTGCTGGAGATGTTGACGATCGCGCCACGCGTCGCCTCGAGATGCGGCAGCGCTGCGGCGGCAAGCAGGCTCGGACCGACGACGTTGACGGCGAAAATCTGCCCGATCCGCTCCGCCGTCACGTCCGCCAGCGGCAGGATCGCGCCGGCACCGGCATTGTTGACCAGCGCATCGATCCGGCCCCAGCTGTCCAGTGCGGCGGTGACGGTGCGCTTGGCGTCGTCGGCCGACGCCGCATCGGCCACCAGTGCCTTGATATTGGTGTGCAGAGCCGCGGTCTCGTCGATCGGACCAGCGCGGCGGCCGGTGACCAGCACCCGGGCCCCGTGCTCGGCAAAGCAGAGCGCCGCGGCCCGGCCGATGCCGGAGCCGCCGCCGGTGATGATGACGACGCGATCAAGCTGCATGCATAGTCTCCTTCAAGCGAGGTTTGGGACTTGGGAGCGGCGCCGCCTGGCCACGACGGTCAGCGCGATCTTGACTAAGATGAGCAGCGGCGCCGCGACGACGAACAGCAGCGCGACGGACACAAACGCGGTGTCGAACGCGATCACGGTCGCCTGCGCCGCCACGGCCTTGTTCAGGAGCCCGACCGCGGCGCGCGATGCCGCCGCCGTCTCCATACCGCGCGCCGCCAGCAGCGCCGTGATCGCGCCCAGTCGATCGTTGACGGCGACGAGGCTGGTCGAGACGTGCGAGCCGATCACGACGAGATTGCCGGCGACCTGGTGGTCGATCAGCGTCTGCAGGCCGGCGACTCCGATCAGGCCACCGATCTGCCGGCCGAGGTCGAACAGCCCGATGCCGTAGGCACGTACGCGATCGTCCAGATCGGCGAACGCGACCAGGGTGATCGACAGAAACAGGAAGCCGAGCCCGAAGCCGCGCAGCAGCAGCGCCGGCGTCATGTCAGCGGTGCCGCTTTCGCTGGTCGAGCCGGACAGCATCCACATCGCGCCCATCACCATCAGGATTCCCAACGGCACGGTGGCGATCGGCGGCAGACGCCAGACCTGTATCACCAACGCGGCGATGAACAGCGAGCCAGCGAACAGCGCGCCGCTAGGCAGCAGCAACAGGCCGGCATCCGTCGGGGTGAAAACGAGCAGCGAAACCGCGAACGATGGAATCAGATAGGCGCTGCCGAACAGCGCAGCGCCGGCGACGAAGCTGACGACGAAGGCGAAACCGAAGTCGGCCGAGCGGAAGCAGCCCAGATCGAGCAGCGCACGAGGGCCGGCAGTGGCCTGCCGCGCGGCGAACAGCAGCGCCGCGGCGACGCCGATGGCCGCCAACCCGACGATGCGCGGCTGCCCGAACCAGTCCCAGCGGCTGCCCTGGCCGAGCACGTATGTGGCACAGAACAGCGCGACGGCGACGAAGACAAGGCCCAGCCCGTCGAGGCGCCGGCCCGCGACGGTCGGTTGTAGCGGCCGGCTGCCGGAGATCAGCAACCCGGAGGCCAGCAGCGCGACCGGCACCACGCTAAAGAAGATCCAGCTCCACGTCTTGTGGTCGAGCAGCCAGCCCTGCAGCGCCGGCGCGATCGTGGCGGGCGCGACCACCGAGCCCAGCGCGAACAGCGCCTGCAGCAGCGGCTGGCGCGACGGCGCAAAGGCGGCGAACAGCAGCACCTGACCCGCCACCAGCAACGCGCCGCCGGCGAGGCCCTGCACCACGCGCAACGCCACCAGCAGCTCAAGCTGCGCGGTCGCCACCGCCGCAGCGCAGGCAATTCCCATCGCCAGCGTCGCAGCCGCGACGAGGCGGCGCGCATCGAAGCGCTCCAGCAGCAGCGGTGCAACGACGAAGCCGATCAGCTTGGCGGTGGTGTAGCCGACGTCTAGCCAGGCGAGCTCATCCGGCGTCGCGTAAGTGTCGCCGATGATGTCGGCGCGGCCGAGCGACAGCACCGTTCCGGCGATCGCTTCGGTGAGAGCGGCGAAGACGATGCCGAGGACCAGCGCCGCGTCGGCCGGCGCATTGTCCCGCTGGCCGGCGGCGGAGTTCACGACGACGGCCTCAGCGCGATGGTCACCCGCGCCGACAGCCCAGGCACCAGCCGGCCGGGGAGCGGCGCGCCGATCAGGCGAATTTTCACCGGGACGCGCTGCACGACGCGAACGAAATTGCCGGTTGCGTTGTCGGTCGGCAGCAGGCTGAAAGCGGAGCCGCTGCCCGGCGCGAGACTGTCGACCACGCCGTCGAACACCTGATTGGGGAAACCGTCGATGGTGACGCTGGCGCGCTGGCCCGGCGCGATGTGTTCGATCCGCGTCTCCTTGAAGTTCGCGACCAGCCAGACGTCGTCGACCGGCACGATGTCGAGCAGCACGGCGCCGGGCGCGACCAGACGGCCCACGCGAACCTGGCGATTGCCGATGACGCCGTCGATCGGCGCCTTGATCACGGTGTTGTCGAGATCGATCTGCGCCAGTTCCCGCGCCGCTCTGGCCTGGGCCTGCGCCGCGACGCCCGCTTCGCGCTGGGTCTCGAGCACCGCGATCTTCAGCCGCTGCGCGTCGAGCGTGGCTGAGGCGGCGGCGACCGCCGCTTCAGCGCGGGCGCGTCCCGCCTCGGTTTCGTCGACCTGGGCCTGACTGACGGTGTTGGTGCGCAGCAGTTCGCGCCGGCGATCGGCGGTCTTGATCGCCAACACCCGCTCCGCCTCGGCGGCGCGCAACTGGGCCTCGGCCTGGTGAACCAGCGCGCGTTGCAAGCGGCTTTCGGCATCGACGTTGCCCAGCCGCGCAGAAGCGGCCTCGACATTGGCCTCGGCCTGCGCGACGCGCGCCCGGTAGTCGCGATCATCGATGCGGAACAGCACGTCGCCGGCACGCACCTGCTGATTGTCGTCGACCTCGACGGCGATGACGTAGCCGCCGACCTTCGGCGCCAGCGACGTCACGTCGCCGCGGACATAGGCGTTGTCGGTCCACGCCTCATTGCCCGCGCTCGCCCACGCCCAGCCGCCCGCCGCTAGTGCCATGGCAATGGCACACAGCAGCGCGCCGACAATCAGTCGCGCCCGGTGCGATCGGGCTGGGCGCAACTCCGCATCGTCCGCCATCGCAGACCCTCCTGCATTGGAATGAGGCCTTACCGCTACAAGGCGGTGACGCGTTCTGGATCGGCCGAGGCGAGCGCCGCGGCACGTTCGGCGGAAGGCGGATAGATCCACACCGTGTTGATCTCGCGCTTGGCGGTCTTCGCTTCCTCGCCGGTCATCTCGACGTCCCGCTCCCAGCCGCGGGTGAACAACGCGCCGGCAGTGCCGAGATCGAGGCAGGTGACGTAGGCTTCCTGATGATAGGTCCGAGTCGGCAGCTCGAGCAGTTCGGCGGCCGCGTTGTGGCCGGCGAAGGCGCCCATGCGGGTGGCGTGCTGACACGACATCAGCGCGGTATTGCCGATGTCGTCGCTGGCAGCATGAGCCGCATCGCCGGTGGCGAACACGCCCGCGACGCCGGGGACGCGCAGCTGCCGATCGACCAGCAGGCGGCCGAGATTGTCGCGCTCGGCGGGAATCTGTGCGGTCAGCGGCGCCGCCCGCATCCCGGCCGCCCATACCACGGTCGCCGCGTCGATCCGCGCGCCGTCCGACAGCGTCACTCCCGACGCATCGAGCGCCGCGACCCCGACGCCGAGCCGCGCCTCGATGTCGAGTTTCGCCAGCGCCGCCTCGATCAAGGGCCGCGGCCCCGGCCCCATGTCGGGCCCGACCACTTCGCCGCGCTCGACGATTACCACTCGCGGCTTGGCGTCGTTGCCGAGAATGGCGCGCAATCGCGCAGGCAGCTCGGTCGCCGCCTCGATGCCGGTGAAGCCGCCGCCGGCGACCACCACCGTGTTCCGCGCCACCGATGGCGGCTGCTTCGTCAGGCCATGTAGATGCCGGTCGAGCGCCACCGCATCGTCGTAGCTGTCGACGCTGAAGCCGTGCTCGGCGAGCCCCGGCAGGTTCGGCTTGAACAGCCGGCTGCCGGTCGCAAGCACCAGCCTGTCGTATTCCAGCGTCGTGCGGCCGCCGTCCGCCGCGACGATATCGACGGTGCGTGCCGCGGTGTCGATCGTCTGCGCCGAGCCCTTGACGTAGTCGACGTCGATCGCGGCGAGCAGAGGGCCGAGCGGTGCCGTCATCCGATCCGGATGCGGTTCGTAAAGCCGCGGCCGGACGACCAGCGACGGCTGTGGGGCAATCAAGGTGATCTTGATGCGCTTCGGCGAAGCGCCCGCGATGTCGCGCAGGCGGGCGGAGGAAAGCGCGGCGTACATGCCGGCAAAGCCGGCCCCGATGATGACAAGGCGCATGTCGTGCTCCAGTTAGTAGGGGTGGAGGTCGGCAGAAATGATGCGAGCCGTGCCGCGGCCTACGGTACGCAGGACAGCTTGGACGGCCGCGCGCCTGCCGCAACGCAGAGCAAGCGGCAATCCGCCCGGCGCAGCGGGGCGTTGCCAACCGGCGTGTCGGTCGTCGTGACGCTGGAAATTGGCGGCGGGGCTGCCGTTCGCGTGGCGAGTCGGATCGCCTCCTCGCCTGCGCCCGAGGCGGAGCGGATGGTCAGGGACGCTGCGTAGATCAGCGTCGTCGCGACGACCCTGCGTCGCGCTGTTGCTATCAACCAGCCGGCCATTGCGCTGTTGGACATCGATGGTCTCCCGTGTCGTTTGCTTCGTCTGAATGCTGACTTAGCGAACCGGCGCCGCGCCTGCGCCAGAGCGATTGCGCCGGCTGCAGCGGGATTGCCGTCAGCTCGCGTTGCGCCGCCAATCGGTCGGCGACATCCCGGTCAGCTTCTTGAACGCCGCCGCGAACGCGGTCTGCGATGCGTAGCCGAGCGCAGCGGCAACCGACACCACAGGGGTGCCGTCGCGCAGCATCTCCATCGCCTGCTCCAGCCGCCGCTGCCGCAGCCAGGCGAACGGCGACAGGCCGGTGCTGTCTTTGAAGGCGCGGCAGAAGTGAAAGCGCGACAGGCCGGCCTCCTCGGCGAGGGCGGCGAGCGAGACGTCGTCGTCCTCGCTGGAGCGCAGCCGGTCAATGGCCCGTCTCAGGACGTGCGGCGCCAATCCGCCGCGCGTGGGCGCCGCCACGACCGATGCTGTCGCGTGCGCCACCAACAGGCGCGTCGCGAGCAGGTCGATGAGCTGCTGCCTGAACAGCGCGTCGAGCATGGCATGGCCCTCGATCACGTCCGCGGCGCTGATCAACAGACGAGCCGTGATCGGATCCGGGAAGCCGGTCCGTTCGGCGAGGCTGTTGCCGCTTGCGCCGTTCTCGTCGGCGATCTGGCGCAGCTTGTTGCGCGGCAGATAGAGCTGCACGACCTCGATCGGGCCGGCGATATCCCACCGCGCGCTCGACTCCGCCGGAATGATAGTGACGACGCCGGCGCGCGAGGTGCCGATCGCGACCGCGCCGTCCGCGCGGCGTTCAAGCCGGCGGACCGGGCCGCGATACGCCATCACCACATCGTCGGCCATCGGCGCCACGACGGCGTGCAGCGGGCCATGCCGCCACAGCGCGAAAGCGCCGCCAGATCGTTCGGATGCGAAGCGCAGCGGCGCCGCTCCGAGCACGCGCTTCATCTCGTCCGCCGGCGCGGGCGGCTCGGACGAGTCCGATGCCGATCCGAGACGTGAAGAGACGTTCGAATTTGCGGCCGAAACTATCACATCTGGTCTCCCGAATGACGACGGACCAACCGGACGGGGCGGCTCCCGACTTCCATACAACTCGCTCTGATGATGGCGGCCGGTTTCGCACGCGGCCATCGTGCGCACCGGTCACGGTCCTAATGCCGGCGGCCGGGGCGATCTATGCGCAGGCATAGGTGACGGCGGCGACAAATAGAGGGGCGGAGGCGGCGCCTCAGAGCGTTCGGCAGAACGACCGATCCGCCAGCGGCATCGTGAAGACGAACTGCGCGCCGCCCTGCGGCCGGTTGGTCGCGCGGATCTCGCCGCCATGCGCCGCCACGATGGTGTGGCAGATCGCGAGGCCGACACCGAGACCGGACTCCTTGGTGCTGAAGAAGCTGTCGAACACCCGGTCGAGGTCCGCCTCGGCGATGCCGGGACCGTTGTCGGCGATGCTGACGCTGGCAAAGCCGTTGCCGTCGCAGCCGGTGCGCACCTCGATGTGGCCGCGTTCGTGAGCTCCGCCGCGGACCAGAGCCTGGACGCTGTTGATCAGCAGATTGATCACGACCTGCTGCAACTGAATGCGGTCGGCCATGACTATAGGCCGGTCGGGGTCGACGACCGCCGTCACCACGATCGTCTTCGACTCGACGTCGTGGCCGATGAACATCAGCGCTTCCTGGACCGCATCGTTGAGATCGACTGGTCCATTCTCCAGCTCTTGCTTCGCCGCCATGCCGCGCATGCGCTGGATGATGTCACTGGCGCGGCGCGCATTGGTCACGATCTTCGAGGTGAGTTGGGCCACCTTGTCGCAGTCGTGGTCTCCGCGCGCCAGCCAGCGCAGGCTGGCCTCGCCGTTGGATACGATCGCGGTAAGCGGCTGACTGATCTCGTGAGCGATCGACGTCGCCAATTCGCCGAGCGTGGCAATCCGCGCGGCCCTGGCGAATTCGGCCTGCAGCTTACGCAATTGGCGCTCGGTGTTCAAACGCGCGCTGATGTCCTGAATAGTGATGAAGGTGGTGTCGAGCTGTTCAGGCGGCCGCGGATAGGTGACCGAGAACAGCACGTCGATCACCGCACCGTCGAACGCCAACATCCGGGTTTCCTCGATCAAGTGCCGCGACCCGTTGAAGTGCGCCACCATCACCCTCTTGGCGAGATCGGGATCGGCCTCGAACAAATAGCGCACCGGCCTGACCAGGTCGCCGGGATGTGCGGCGTGAAACAACGTCACCGCGGCGCGGTTGACCTCGGAGACGACCACGACGTCCTTGGCGAACTCGACAAAATCCGGATTGTCCTCAAAGAACGCCGCGATGTCGCGGACACCCTCCGCGCGCATGCGTTCAAACACTTCGCCGGTGCGCCGGGAGTCGACCTGCCACAGAGCAGTCGGAAGATGCTGCATCAGGCTACGATATTTTTCCTCGCTGGCGATCGCGTCCTCGGTGCTCGCCGAAAACGCCTTCGCTTCATCGGCCGACGGACGTGCGCCGATCAGTTCGGCGACATCCAGGCGGCGTTGGCTTCCCGCCGGAACACAGGTCGTGCCGGACCGCTGTCCGAAAGGACTACTCATCGGAGGGCCCGGCTGGACCACCGCCTCCCGGATCGAGGACGGCGCGCAGGTGACCGTAGAGCACGGCGCCGTCGACCGGCTTCACCAGGAATGCGGCCGCTCCGCCGGTCATCGCGCGAGCACGCGTCGCGGCACTTGTATCTGCGGAGATGAAAATCACGGGTGTCGAGGGAGAGATCCGTCGCAGCCGGTCTTGCAGATCGAGGCCGCTCAAGCCCGGCATCCTCACGTCGGTGATGAGGCAATCGAATGCGCCTACCCCATCGTCCATCAGGAATGCCTCCGCTCGATCGAACGCGTGACAACGGATGTCCATGACCGCAAGTAGATCGCACAATGCTTCGCGCACGGACTCGTCGTCGTCGACAACGGCAACGAGCAGGCCCTTGAGCAGACGGTTCGTAGAACGTGGCATCGCCGAGGACCATCTGCTCATCCACCACTGGCTGGTACCTATCCCGTGGTTTAGCCCCGCTCGTCGCGCAATTCCTCCGGCAGCAGTTCCCAGATGCGGATCAACTCGGTTGCAGAGCGCGCCTGCATCTTGCGGCTGCCGTTGCCGCGATGCAGCTTGATGGTGATCTCGCTCAGGCCGAGGTCGAACGCGATCTGCTTGTTGAGGCGGCCCTTGGCGACTTCGCGCAGCACCTGTCGCTCCCTCGGGGTGAGCGTGGCGAAGCGCTCGCTCGCTTCTCTGACACGCGACGCGACGGCCGATTGCGCGATGTCCTTTTCGATCGCGTTGCCGACGGCGTCGAGCAGGGCTTGGTCGCGCACCGGTTTTGTGAGAAAGTCGACCGCACCCGCCTTCATCGCCTGCACCGTCATGGCGATGTCGCCGTGGCCGGTCAGGAATACGATCGGCTTGGTGTTGCCGCTGCGGATCAGGCGTTGTTGCAGATCGAGCCCGCTGATCCCCGGCATCCGAACATCGAGGATCAGACACCCTGGCCTATCGGGCAGCTTGGTGCGCAGAAGCTCCTGAGTGGTGGCGAAACTGGCGGAGTCCAGTCCGACCGACAGCAGCAACTCGTACAAAGCGGAACGTACATCGGCGTCGTCGTCCACGATCAGCACGAGAGGACGACCCGCCTCGACAGCTGCGCTCATTCGCGGCAGGGCCTGGGCATAAGCCGCGGGTGGACTGGCAATTGTGTTTCTCAGCATCATCGTGTGGCTCCAGGCCGGGCTGCCGCCCGGCCGGAATTCAACGTGCCCGTAGATTTACGGGATCGGCCCATGCTGTCTTTCCGAATCCAATCGCGTCTTGCCGATTTCTGCGCCCGAACGTGCGGCCAACGGTCACGCGCCTAGCGGAACGTCGGGCTCGCCGACCTGTGAACGTCTTGGCCTACAAATGCCCCGGAACGGTGTGGACGTAGGGCTGACAATATCCGATGATGCGATGCACTCGCATCTAGGCTCCAGTGCGTGGAGCTGCTGCTCCTGGCGTGGAGTGACGGACATGACGGCCAGCGCCTACGGACACAACCTCGGACGGCGTTTGCGATCCGACCAGGCACCCGCCTTGACGACGCACTCATTGCACAGCACCGAGCTCGCCGTCACCGAATGTCGCAACGACGCACCCGAATTCGGCCTGTCCGGTTCGCTGCCGGGCGAGGACGCCTATCTGGTGAGCCTCAAGCTGCGCGACTATTCGCAGTGTGAATGCTGGGAGGAAGGTCGCCCGGTGATCACCGCGGACGTTCATAGCGGCGCCACCTATCTGTATGACCTCCGCCGCGACCCGCGATACGTCATCAACAAGCCGTTTCATTCGGTGTTCTTCTATCTGCCGCGCACCGCGCTGAACGCGATCGGGCAACAGGCCGGAACGCGCCGTGTCGGCGATCTCGCCTACCAGCCCGGCATCGGCAGCAACGACGACATCGTCCGCCACATCAGCGCATCGCTGCTCGCCGGGCTACATCGGCCCCACGAGGTCAATCAACTGTTCGTCGATCACCTGTTGCTCGCTATTGGATCGCACGTAATCCAGACCTATGGCGGACTCGACGTCTCGGGCCCGGTGCGCGGCGGCCTCGCCGCCTGGCAGACCAGGCGCGCCTGCGAGCTGCTCGCGGCCGATCTCGAAGGCAAGTTGTCGCTTCAGCGCCTCGCCGCCGAATTCGGGCTTTCGACCAGCCATTTTTCACGCGCGTTTCGGATCTCGACCGGCTTGCCGCCGCACCGGTGGCTGATGGAGCAGCGCGTGTCGAAAGCCAAGCAACTGCTGTCGGACCGCAAGTTGCCGCTTTCCGAGGTGGCGATCGCCGCGGGGTTCGCCAACCAAAGCCATCTCACCCGGGTGTTCTCGTCGATCGCCGGGATCAGTCCGGGCGCATGGCGCCGAGAATCCGGCAGTCGGTAGGCAGGAGCGACCGCTCAACGGGCCGTCAGCGTTTCGCTTAGCGCCCACAGCCGCTCGGCTTGTACCCGATCGGCAGCCCATGGTGCGACGCCCTTGCGCGATTCGTCGCCACGATAGACCGGCGCGATGTCGCAATCCTCGCAGTAAACGCCACCCCGCCCGTCGAGGCGTGGGCTGGTCGCGCACCATACGCTGGTGGCCGCACCCTGCTGCGGGGTCTTCATCCCGCGGGCCGGATCGACCTTCGCCACGCCGTTTGCATCGCGCGCGCCGAACGCCGCGATCTCCTCTGCGCTCAGATGCCGCGCCAGATCGGTGAGGATTTGACCGGGATGCAGCGAGAACGCGCGGATGCCGTGAGCCTGGCCGCGCGCATCCAGCGCCATGGCGAACAAGGCGTTGGCGGTCTTGGACTGCCCGTAAGCCTTCCATTTGTCGTAGGCGCGGCGGGTGAAATTCGGATCGTCGAAATCGATGCCGGCCAGCTGATGCCCGCGCGACGACACTGCCACGACGCGCGCACCGTTCGCCCGCAGCAGCGCAGGCCAGAGCGCGCGGACCAATCGGAAGTGACCGAGATGATTGGTGGCGAACTGCAATTCGTTGCCTTGCGGGTCGCGCCCCTGCGGGGTCGCCATGACGCCCGCGCTGGCGATCAGGATCGGCAGCGGCCGTCCGCTGGCGAGAAAGCGCGCCGCGAAGGCCGCCACCGAGACCGGGTCGATCAGATCGAGCTGCTCGATCTCCACCGCCTCCATGCCTCTCAGCGCACCGCGCGCCCGCTCCGGATCGCGGGCCGGGACGACCACCGTGGCGCCTGCGTCGCTGAGCGCCCGCGTGGTCTCCAAACCTAGCCCCGACGCCCCGCCGGTCACGACGACGGTTCGCCCTGTCAGATCCACACCCGCCAGCACGTCCGCCGCCGTGGCGGACACGTCGAAGTCGCTGCCGATGGGACATTGCGGTGTGGTCTTCATCGTCCGTGATCCTTGCAGGCTATCGGCGTGCGGCCGATCGCCACGACGATCCGCAACGTCACTTCGGATCCGGAACGGTGAGTTGGGTGTCGTGCGTGTCGACCACGAATACCGCGAGCAGCTTCGCGGGCTTGGTGGCGCTGGCATTGGCGCTGACGCCATGATGATCGCCCGGAAGTTCGGTCCAGTTCTCGCCAGCGCTGTAGACCTTCTCGGGCCCGTCGTTGACCTTGCTACGCACCTGTCCTTCCAGCACCGTGGCGTAAATGATCGCCGAGCGCGCGTGCGTATGCGGCGGCGATGAACCGCCCGGCCCGTACTCGACCAGCACACCCTTGAGGCTCTTGCCTGGTACGCCGGGGAGCGCATGCTGGTACACCAGCGTGACCGTGGCGTCGGTCGCACCGGGCAAGCGATCGCTCCGCCGCATCTGTTCGGAGTGCGCCGCGACGGGTGTCGCGATGAGCTGTGCCAGGACGAGCAAGATTGCTGGATTCCACATCTGCCGACCTCCGATTGTTTAGACGAGCGCTGCAGCGCGCTGGGTGCCCCACGTGGCGAAGTCGATCCGACCGAGCCGCGCATCCGCGAGCGGCACCAACGAAAATCGCTCGAGCCGGTTGCCGAAATACGCCCATTGCGGATCGGACCGCACCGGCCGCGGATCGTTCGAAAAAGCGAGATAACGTCTGACGAAGTCGTGGAACGGCGCGCGCTCCGGCCCGGCGATTTCAACGGTGCCGTAGCGAGGCTTGGATTGCGCCGTCTCGGCGACAATCGCCGCGACATCGTCCGCGGCGATCGGTTGGAACAGTCCGGCCGCGACATGCACCACGCCGTTTTGGTCGCCTGATTCGGCGATCGTGCCGATAAACTCCATGAACTGGGTCGAACGGATCACGGTGTACGGCACGCCGGAACGCTTGACGACGTTCTCCTGGGCCACTTTGGCCTGGAAATAGGCGTTCCCCGGGATTCGGTCGGTGCCGACGATCGAAAGCACCACGTGATGCTTCACGCGAGCGCGCAATTCGGCCGCGACCAGATTGGCCTCGTGCGTGGTGAAGAAGTCCAGCACCGCCGGAGGCTCGAACGACGGCGAATTGGCTAGGTCGACGACGACGTCGGCCCCTGCCAGCGCGGCGTCGAGGCCCTCGCCCGTCACTGTGTTGACGCCGGTGCTCGGCGCGGCTGCGATCGCCTCATGGCCGGCGCGGCGCAGCACCTCGATGGCTTTTGATCCGATGAGGCCGGTGCCCCCGATCACAACTATCCGCATCCTGTGTCCTTCCCTGTTGTTATGGCCGCCCCCGGCCCGGCGGCGCAGACGAACGCAGCGCCGCCGGGTCAAACGACGAAGCAACCGAGGCTACGCCTTGATGAATGCGAGCATGTCGGGGTTCACCACATCGGCATGGGTGGTGCACATGCCGTGCGGAAACTTCGGATAGGTCTTCAGCGTGCTGCGCTTCAGCAGCTTGGCCGACAGCGGCGCGGCGTCGGCGATCGGCACGATCTGATCGTCCTCGCCGTGCATCACCAGCGCCGGTACATCGATGGCCTTGAGGTCTTCGGTGAAGTCGGTTTCGGAGAACGCCTTGATGCCGTCGTAATGGGCGTTGGCGGCGCCCATCATGCCCTGCCGCCACCAATTTTGGACGACGCTCTGGATCGTCGCCACGCCCGGCCGGTTGAAGCCGTAGAACGGGCCCGACGGGAAATCGATGTAGAACTGCGTGCGATTGGCCGCCAGACTGGCGCGCAATCCGTCGAACACCTCGATCGGCAAGCCGCCGGGATTGGCTTCCGTCTTCAGCATCAGCGGCGGCACCGCGCCGATGATGATCAGCTTGGCGACACGCCCCTGCGGCAGGCCGTGGCGCGCCACGTAGCGCGTCGCCTCGCCGCCGCCGGTGGAGTGACCGACGTGAATTGCCTTGCGCAGATCGAGATGTTCGACCACTGCGGCGGCGTCCGCCGCGTAGTGATCCATGTCGTGGCCGTCGGCGACCTGCGTCGAGCGGCCGTGGCCGCGGCGGTCGATGCCGACGACGCGATAGCCGTGCTTCAGGAAGAACAGCATCTGAGTGTCCCAGTCGTCCGACGACAATGGCCAACCGTGATGAAACACGATCGGCTGCGCGGACTTCGGGCCCCAGTCCTTGTAGAAGATATCGACCTTGTCCTTAGTGGTAACGATGCTCATCGGTGCGGTCCTTTTGCTGGAGAGCGGAGATTGCCGAGGAGCGGCGCAGGCGAGGCCGGACGGCAGGGAAAGCGCCCCTGCAACGCCGGCGGCGCCGATCAGCACGGCACGCCGATTGATTGTCGTGGAGGATTGATCGTTAGCATCCATCGCGAACTCCCCGAATAGCGGCACGCGTGTCGACGTGCCTCGGCTTCACGGTGCTGATATTGGGGGCGCGGGCAATCGAAGACGATTGTACGGGCGATTAGTCCGGCCTATGCGGAGGTTTAGGATTTCTGCAGCCAGTGGCCGTAAGCGACAGCTGGTGCGCCCGATTTCGCGTCCTGAAACGCGTCAGCCTTTAATTTTTTGCGCCGGGCGACGTGACAAAACTGCTCCGCTCTGCCTTGGCGTTCCAGGGCTCGATCTGCATGGAAAGACAACGCTGTGCTTTGGAGCCTCTGAAGTCGGGCTCAAAGCTCGCGAGAAAAGGCAGCGGAGAAAGCGAGGATCATCGTCGACGCGCTCTCCACCGCTTCGTCATGGGCCCTTGGCTGCTGGAGGAAGACGAAAACTTATACCAAGTCGGTTGAACGCATTCATGGTTGCGATTGCAATCGTGAGGTCCACCAAGTCCCTCGGCTCGAAGACTGCCGAAGCGACCGCATATGCTTCGTCCGAAGCGTGTGTTTCGCTGACACGCGTCACTTCCTCGGCCCATGCCAACGCAGCTTGTTCCTGATCGGAGAAGAGGTAGGACGCTTCGTCCCACACCGGAACCAGCATGACCTTGTCGACCGACATGCCGCCCCTCATCAGGTCGCGCGCATGGATATCGATACAGTGAGCGCAGCCATTGATCTGCGACACCCGCAGGAAGACAAGGTGAATGAGCTGCGAGGGCAGATTGGTGGCTGTGGTGATGTAATGATGTACGCCACCGAGAGCCTTGGCCCCATGCGGGGCGGCCTCCATCCAATTTAATCTGTTCATAGCGTGACTCTGTCATGAGGGAGAGCCAATCGGCCAATCCTCGTCAACCTACGCGGCCAAACGAGCGGACTTTGTCTCCGATTGGCGACTCCATTTGAGGCCGGTCGGGGAAACAATAAATCTAGACCGTGGGATAGGTTTCGTGGCTGAGCCCGAGCTTCAGGAAATGGGGCCTCGGCGAGATGGTGGCCCCACCTTCACTCGAGCTTCTCCTCAATCAGATCAATTCTCCTAGATACTCCGATCGCATCGATGAACGCTTCGTCATGGCTGACGACGACCAATGCGCCGTCATAGGCGATAAGGCCGGCCTCGATCGCGCGGATCGAATCCAGGTCGAGGTGGTTGGTCGGCTCGTCGAGGACAAGCAAGAAAGGCGGCTGCGGCCCGGCCAAGACGCAGGCGAGCCCGGCGCGCAGCATCTGGCCGCCGCTCAACCGGCCGACGATCTGCAGCGCGGCCTCGCCACGAAACAGGAAGCGCGCCAATGCTGCGCGGCAGGTGTTGACGTCCGCATCCGGATTGATCCGCTGACAATTGGCCAGAACCGAGTCTGAAGGCCGCAGCAGGCTGAGCTGCTGATCGAACACCGCGAGACGCGACACGACTTGAACGGTGCCATGCCAGGGATGCAACTCGCCGCTAATCAGCTTCAGCAGCGTCGTCTTGCCGGTGCCGTTCCGCCCGACGACCGCGACGCGCTCGGGGCCGGTGATCGACAGCGACAGATCGCTCAGAACCGGCCGGCCCGGCTGATAGCCGACGCTGACACGGTCCAGCGCGAGCACCGTCTTGCCGGCGGTGAGGCCGGTCGGCGCCAGCGCGACCGACGGCGTCTGCAGGACTTCGACACGCTGCCGGGCGAGATCGAGCCGGGCCAGCGCTTCAACACGCTGGCGCGCGGCGGTGCGGGCGAGCTCGCCGCCACTGTCCTCGCTGCGATCCTTCCGCGCGCCGGCGAGAATGCGCGGCATTCCGCCCTTCGCCTGCTTGCGTTTGCCCGCACCGTCCCGCCGCGCTTGGCGCTCGGCCGCGGCCTGCGCCTTGCGGCCGGTTTCGGCCAGCCGCCGCTCCGCCTCCGCCAGATCGCGGGTCGCCGCCGACAGGTCGATATCCTTGCGTTCGACATAGCGGCTCCAATTGCCGCCGTAGCGCGTCGCACCCAGCGACGTGAGCTCGACGATGGCGTCGACCGTTTCGAGCAATTCCCGGTCGTGACTGACGACGACCGCGCCGCCGCGCCAGCCGGCCAGCAGATCGAGGACGGCGCGGCGGCCGTCCCGATCGAGATTGTTGGTCGGCTCGTCCAACAGCACGAAGTCCGGCTCGGAGAACGTCAGCGCAGCGAGGCGCGCACGCGTCGTCTGACCGCCCGACAGAGCAGCGAGATCGGCCTCGGGATCGACCTCGAGTCCAAATCGCGCCAGCGACAATGCGATACGTTGCCCGATCGTCCAATCGACCTCGGCGAGCTCGCCCGGCGCGAGCTCGCCCCGCTCTGCCTTGCGCAGCAACGCCAGCGCGACGCGCGCGTCGAACAGGTCGGCGACGGTCTCCCCGGGTCGAGGCCGAGCCGCCTGGCGCAACAGCGCGATGCGTCCGGCAACCGCGACGGTCCCGGCAGACGCGGCGCGCTCGCCGGCGATCACCGCAAGCAGGGACGACTTGCCGACGCCGTTGCGACCGACAAGGCCGGTGCGCTCGCGCGCAAAGCTGAGATCGAGATCAGTAAGAAGAGGCCGGCCACTCGGCGTGGCCAGAGTCAGCTTGGAGAGGACGATCGGCGCAGACACGAGGATGACACTCCCGAGAGGCAAGGCAAGTCGGCGTTGCGGTTCGAGATGAAATCATCGTCGCGGTTCCAAGCGGTAAGAACGAGTGGAGCTCATACTTAGGGCGATCACACCGGCAGATCAAGCGGTCGAGCGCGGCGTTCGATCGCCGCTACGACCAACGTGTTAGCCGGCCTATGCGGGAAGCCGATAGGCGACGATGCCGTTCGACCCGCAGGGTACGGCTACGCCCACCGCGAATTCTGCCGAAAGGACATGCCATGATTGATGCTGCCATAGATCGACAAAGCGCGGCGGCGATCGTGTTCGGGGGCTCGCGCGGCATCGGTGCGGCGATCGCGCAGCAATTGGCCGACGACGGTTTCGCGGTCGCCCTGACCTATCTCGGCAATGCCGACAAGGCCGAGGCCGTCAGCAATTCGATCAGGACGGGCGGAGGCCGGGCGATTGCGGTGCGGGCCGATAGCCGGGATCCGGCGGAGGTCCGCCACGCCGTCGAGGCGGCTTCGCGCGAACTCGGCCCCCTCGACGTCGTCGTCGTCAACGCCGGCGCGCTTCGCATCGCTCCGCTGCGGACGTTTCCCCGGGAGGATTTCGATCTGCTCGTCGACATCAATATCCGCGGCGTGTTTCTCGCGATCCAGGCGTCGATGCAGGTACTCCGCGACGGCGGGCGGATCATCACGATCGGCAGCAACGGCGCGGTGCGAGCCGGTTCGCCCGAAGGCGGCGTCTATGCGATGACGAAGGCCGCCGTCGCCAGCCTGGTCCAGAGCCTCGCGCTCGAACTGGCGCCGCGCGGCATCACCGTCAACAACGTTCAGCCCGGCCCGATCGAAACCGACATGACCGCCGGCATGATCGCGGGCTTGGTCAACAGGATCCCGCTCCGGCGGATCGGCAAGCCCTGCGAGATCGCCGCGCTGGTGTCGTATCTGGCCAGCAGCGATGCCGGCTACATGACCGGCGCCAACCTGACCATCGATGGCGGCATGGTGCTCTGAACGCCGCCAATGCGCGCCCGTCAGATTGGGGCCCTTACCCCCAACGCCTCCGCCTTGCGCACAAGATCGGCAACCGTGCGCGCGTCCATCTTCTTCATCATGATGCCGCGATGGATCTTGACGGTGACTTCGCTGACATTCAGCTCGCCGGCGATCTGCTTATTCATCAGCCCGGCCGCGACGAAAGTGAACAATTGCCGTTGGCGCGGCGTCAGCGACTCGAAGCGCTGCCGCAGATCGGCCAGGGCGCCCTCGCCCTCGCGCCGCGCGCGATCCTTCGCGAGCGCACGCGTGACCGCGTCCAGCATGTCCTGGTCGCGGAACGGCTTGGTGAGAAAGTCCACCGCGCCGGCCTTCATCGCCCGCACCGACATCGGGATATCGCCGTGGCCGGTCATGAAAACGATCGGAATGTCCAGCCCGGTCTTCGCCAGCGAGTCCTGAAAATCCAGGCCGCTGACGCCAGGCAGGCGGATGTCGAGCACCAGGCAGCACGGGAGATCCGGAATCCCGGCTTCGAGCACCTGAGCGGCCGAGCCGAACACTTTCACCTGAAAGTCCATCGATCGGAACAGATACGTCAAGGCGACACGCATCGACTCGTCGTCATCGACGACCAGCACCATCTGCCGCGTGTCGGACTTGTCCGTCATTCGGCGGCTCGCGCCAACTCGGCTGCGGGGGCCAGGGCGAATTGGAATGTCGCGCCGGGGTGATCCGCGTTGGCGGTCGCCCAGAGCTGCCCGCCATGCTCCTCGATGATCGAGCGGCAGATCGGCAGCCCCATGCCCAGACCATTCGGCTTGGTGCTGACGAACGGATCGAACAGCGCCTGCGGATTGTCGGGAAGGCCGATACCGCTGTCCTCCATCGCCACGACCGCCCGACCGGTCTCGTCGCGCGACGTCCTGATCGTCAGCGTGCGCGGACGATCCGTCACCGCGTGCATCGCCTCGATGGCATTGACGATGAGGTTGAGCACCACCTGCTGCAATTGCACATGATCGGCCATGACCGGAGGCGCGGCGCCAAAATCGCAACGCAGTAGGATGCCCTGGGAGTGGATTTCATTCTGGATCAATGCCACCACCTCCGCCACGATGCCTTCAAGGCCGACCTGCCGGCGCTCGAAATCGGCCTTGGTCATCAGGCCTCGGACACGGCGGATGACCTCGGCCGCCCGGTTGCCGTCTTTGACGATCCACTCGACGGCGCCCCTGACATCGTTCAGGTCCGGCGCCGGGCGATCAAGAAACCGCAGACAGGCCTGCCCATTGGCGACGATCGCCGCCAGCGGCTGATTGACCTCGTGGGCGATCGTCGCGCTGATCTCACCGAGGGTGGCGATGCGACCGGCGTGAGCGAGCGCGTTTCGTGTGGTGTTGAGCGCCTCCTGCGCCCGCCGAGTCTCGGTGATGTCCATCAGCGCACCGACGATCTCTCCGGCCTCGTCGCCGCGGCGGAGGCGGTGGGCAACGACGCGCAGCTGCTTGATCGTCTGGTTCGGCATCAATAACCGCACCTCGTAGTCCCACGCCTCGGCGCCGTCCTTCGCGCAGCCGAGTTGGTTGATCATCCTGAGGCGGTCGTCAGGATGAATCCGCTGCAGCAGAAGATCCGTCGTCACCGCCGTCCTCGGTTCGATGTCCGTGATCTGATAGGTCTGGTCGGACCACAGATGCCGGTCCGCGACCGGATCCCAGGCAAAGCTTCCGGTCTTGCTCAGCTTCTGGGCCTCGGCCAAATACAGCCGGCTGCGCTGCAATTCGAATTCAGCGCGCTTGCGGTCCTCGATGTCCGTATTGGTTCCGTACCAGCTCACGACCTCGCCGCCATCGCCGCAATGCGCTTCGGCGCGGAACAGAAACCAGCGATAGCTGCCGTCGAGGCGACGCATCCGCGCCTCGATCTCGCCAGGCTCGTGCGAGGCCAGCATCTCCCGCCATCGGTCGTGCAACTGCGCGCGATCATCCGGATGGACGACCGAGATCCAGCCCCAGCCGCGCGCGGCTTCCAGCGACAGTCCGGTGTAGTCGAGCCAGCGCTGATTGAGATAGTCGGCCGAGCCGTCCGCGGCCGTCCGCCACGCCAGCGTCGGAATCAGATCGAGCGTGAGGCGCAACTCACGCTCGGTCGCCGCCAGCCGCGCTTCTCGATCGCGCAACGCATCTTCGGCGATCTTGCGGTCCTCGATGTTGAAGCCGATCGAGAACCATTTCTGGATGCGGCCGTCGGCGTCGCGCAGCGGCGCCCGGCGGATGCTGAACCACTGGAACGCTCCATCGGCGCCGCGGATCGGCGCCTCGGTGGCCATCGGTCTGCCGCTCGCCAACGCCTGCCGCCACGTCTCGCGCTCCGGATCGTCCGGATGAAACAGCGTCCCGCCTTTCTGGACCGCCTGCTCAAGAGAGAGGCCAGTGTAGTCTATCCAGGTCTTGTTGACGAGACTGTGGATGCCGTTCGGCCGATACACCGACAGCATCGCGGGGATCGAGTCGACGGTCTGTTGCAGTTCGAGCTGCGCCTCGGCGACGCGGCTCTGGCTCGCGCGCAGTTCGACTTCGAGCCCGCGCCGGGCCTGATTTGTCCGACGATTCGAGTCGCACAGATAGGCGACGAACAGCGCCGCGGCGGCGAAGAACACCAGCTGCGGAACGTCGTGCGCGCGGATGGCGAAGCTTTGCAGCGGCGGAAGGAAGAAGTAATCGAACGCCAAGATCGCCATCGCGATCGCCACGATGGCCGCGGCAATGCCCCTCCGCCAGGCCACATACATCACCCCACAGGAAAACAGCGAAGCCGATGGCGCGATGGCCAGCAACGCCTGCAGACCGAAACCGCCGGCGACCGTGATCGCGACCACCGCGCAAGCGTACGCGCAATCGAGGCCTATCTTGGCCAGGAACTGCCGCGTGAGACGAGATGGCATCGTCAGCTCCTCTTCAGGCTCGGCTGTCAAGGCCGGAGAAGCCGTGAACAACGTGCCATGAGCAAGACATACCATCTTACCACCGACGGTCCCAACGAACAGTCCGCATCCGCGCCTGTTGAACCGCTGAATCCGCACGGCGCTCAGCGGGCGTAGCGGGTGAAGACGTAGTCGTGCCCGACGACACGTACCTGATGGCAGGCGAAGCAGGTCCGGTGCTCCGCCGCGTCGGCCGGCCGGCCCTGCACGAACCGGCCGAAGCCCCACCCGCCGCTATCGGCGAATTTGCGCGCGTCCTTGACCATCACCTGCACCGTGGTCGCTGCGCCTGGAACGGAGGCCGGCTCGAACTCGCCGGACGGAGTCCGCTTCCAGGCGAGCTTTACCAGCACGGCACCATCCGGAAACGGCAACTGCCCCTTTGCGTAAGCCGCCATGGCGATCGGATTGCCGAGCACCGCGCGCAGTTCGTCGAGCGGCTTACCTTCCTCGGCAGGAGCGACCAGCGGCCATGTCCGATAGCCCTCCGGCAACGTCACGCCATAGATCGGCGAGGCGACACCCGAGCCGGCCGTGTCCTTGTTCGCGACCGTCTGCGACGCGGAAGACAGGCCCGCGACCACGCAGACCACGGCGGCGGTCACAACCACTCCGGCAAACAGTGGTTTCATGTTTGCTCCGGATACGAGAGACGATCCACCGCCGCGCGGTCGAAGACCCTAACGGACGCCGAGTTCATCATCGAACCGTACCGCCGCCGGCGACGTCGATGATCGCCGCCGCGAACGCCTGCGGCGCCTCCTGCGGCAGATTGTGTCCGATGCCGCCGGTGATCAGCCGGTGGGCATATTTGCCGGTGAATCGCTTCGCGTAGCTGGCCGGCGGCGGGTGCGGTGCGCCGTTAGCGTCGCCCTCGAGCGTGATCGTCGGCACCGTGACGGCGGGAAATGCCGCGAGCTTGCGTTCCAGATCGTCGTATTTCGCCTCGCCCTCGGCCAGGCCGAGTCGCCAGCGATAATTGTGGATCGAGATCGCGACGTGGTCGGGATTGTCGAGGGCCGCCGCGGACCGCGCAAAGGTGGCGTCGTCGAACGCCCAATGCGGCGACGCCAGCTGCCAGATCAGCCTGGCGAACTCAGCCCGGTACTTGTCGTATCCGGCCCGGCCGCGCTCGGTCGCGAAGTAATACTGGTACCACCATTGCAGCTCGGCCTTCGGCGGCAGCGGCGACTCGTTGGCCGCCTGGCTGCCGATCAGATAACCGCTGACCGACACCAGGCTGATGCAACGCTGCGGCCACACTGCCGCGACGATGTCCGCGGTGCGGGCGCCCCAATCGAAACCCGCGAGATGTGCGCGCTCGATCTTCAGCGCATCCATCAGATCGATGATGTCGACCGCGAGCGCGGCCTGCTGGCCGTTGCGAAGCGTGTCGCCCGACAGGAACCGGGTTTCGCCGTAGCCGCGGAGATACGGCACGACGACGCGATAGCCGTTGCCGACCAGGATCGGCACGACCTCGGCAAAAGCGTGAATGTCGTACGGCCATCCGTGTAGCAGGATCACGACTGGGCCGGCCTTCGGCCCGGCGTCGATGTAGGCGACATTCAAGGGACCGGCGGCGATGTGATCGAGCGGACCGAACGCTGCGCCTCCGCCCGCCCTCGCCGGCGCAGGACCGGGCTTCGGTTCCGCGGCCGCCGGTGTCGCGACGCCGAGCGACGCGGCCGCGAGCGTGCCGGCTGCGAAGCTCAGCAAGCGACGGCGGGAATGAACAAGCGTGTCTGACATCGGGCTATCTCCTGATCGGATGCTGCTGGCGATCATTGCACCGGCGTCGCTCACGGCGGAATCGGCTGGGCGTCTGCCGCACTACGCCTTGGGTATAGGTGCATCGCCGCTCCGGCGAATTGCGAGCCGTCCCCGAGCCGATAGGTTGCCGCCGCAACCGCAGAAGACCCGCGTCGCGAACAACGGGCCGATCGAAACTCCATCCTGTCCCTAACCTTAGGAGAGCTGGCTCCCATGCGCGCGATCGACACGACCTATATCGACGGCAGCTTCGTTGCGGTGTCGGGGACCGAGAGGCTCGATATCGTCAATCCCGCGACCGAGACCTCGATCGGCACGCTCCGCCTCGGCAGCAGGCGCGACGCGCGGCGGGCGATCGACGCGGCGAGCCGCGCGCAAGCCAGCTTCTCGCGAACGACGAAGCGAAAGCGGCTCGACCTGCTGCGTGCTCTGGCGGCGGCGGTGCTGCGCCGTTCGAGCGACATTCGCGACGCCACCATTGCCGAGTACGGCGCGCCGCTCGGCCGCGCGCGCTGGATCAGCCAGTACGCTTCAGACTGCTTCACCCTCACGGCGGAGGTGCTGACCGACTACGAGTTCAGCCGCCGGATCGGCGACGCCACCGTGCTGATGGAGCCGGTCGGCGTCTCGGCGCTGTTCGCCCCTTGGAACGCCGCCGCCGGGACCATTTGCAGCAAGCTGGCGTCGGCGCTCGCCGCCGGATGCGCCTGCGTCGTCAAACCCAGCGAATTCGCCGGCCTGCAGGCCCACATCGTCGCCGAAGCGATTCACGACGCGGGGCTTCCGGCCGGGCTGGTCAATTTCGTCAACGGCCGCGGCCAAGAGGTCGGCGACGAACTGGCGAGGCATCCTCGGATCGCGCGTGTTTCATTCACCGGCTCGACGCCGACCGGAAAGGTGATCGCCGGATCCGCGGTCGAGTCGATGAAGCGTGTCAGCCTGTCGTTGTCGGGCAAGGCGCCGGCGATCATCCTCGACGATGCCGATCTCGCCGTCGCCGTCCCGCTGGCGCTGCGCGCGGGCCTGCAGAACAACGGCCAGGCCTGCATCGCGGCCACCCGCATCCTCGTTCCGGTCCGCAAGATCGACGAGGTCAAGGCGATCGCCCGATCGGCCATCGACACCCTGAAGGTGGGCCTGCCGACCGCCCCCGACACCGAGCTGGGGCCGCTGGCAAGCCGCGCCCAGTTCGAGCGCGTGCAACGGTTCATCGCCGGCGGCATCAAGCAAGGCGCCACGCTCGTCGCCGGCGGCCCCGGCCGGCCCGATGGATTCGACTGCGGCTATTTCGTTCGGCCGACGATCTTCGGCGATGTTTCGCGCGACATGGAGATCTCCAGGGAGGAGATCTTCGGACCAGTGATTTCGATCGTCTGCTACCGCGATGAAGACGACGCGATCGAGCTCGCCAATGACACGGACTACGGGCTGTTCGCCTATGTCTGGTCGGGCGATCCGGCGCGGGCCCAACGCATGGCGCGCGAACTTCGCGCCGGCGAAGTCCTGATCAACCGGATCGCACCGGAATTGCGGGCGCCGTTCGGCGGCGTGAAACAGTCCGGCCTCGGCCGCGAGTTCGGCGTGTACGGCCTCGAGTCCTTCCTCGAACCGAAATCGATCGTCGAAGGCCCATAGCCGAAGGAGACAACCCGACCTGGCCAACCGAGATGCGCAAGTCCGCTTCGGGCCCGAGCCAGACATTATCCTCTGGTTTACGTAACGCCCGCTTTCGGTGTGAAGCAGACCCGCCGGCGTGGACGGAGTCGAAGGGTAGGCCCCCAGAACCAATCCGCATTTCACCCGTCGGCCGAAGCGTGGGTCGTTACACCGGTTGCGAGCCGCGAAGCTCCAGGGACAATCTAACCGTCCAGCCTCCGCTGCAACGATGGAGTCATCCGGAAACAATCTCGACCTCTGCTCAGCAGGGGTCGGGTTCAGGTATCTCATCAGCACTGCGACGGTCTTGTGACCGCTCTGCCGCATCAGCGTCTCGAGGTCGGCGCCACGCGCCGACATTCGGGACAGGGCTTCATGTCGGAGATCGTGGATGCGGAGATCCGGGCATTGCGCCGTGATACGAATCTCGTTCCGCCACGCGTTCTCGGCGACGAAAACCTGAACACTCTGCTGTCCGCCGGCTCCCGGTCGGTCAGGTCGAGCAGGCCGCCGTAGGCGCGGTCCGAGATCGCGACATGGCGCGCGCTGCCGTTCTTCGAGTCCGGAATGACGACGAACCCGGGCTCCTGCCGGATCCATGCGCACTCGATCGACACGCCTCGAGGGGCCTCCGGCGACGTGCTTTGGCCGCAACGGCGATACCACCGGTGGACGAGACATAGCCGACAATGCGCTGGCCCATGCTTGCCGGAAATGAGCCCGCCGTGGCTGCGCTTTCGTTCGGGTAGCACCTTGGCTCTTCATGCGTCTGGTGCTCGGACGCGGATTTACGTCGTGGTGACCTTCGTCCAAGATCGCAACGGACCCGCGCCGCCCGAGCGAGATCGCGATCGCTCGCGATCCGAACCCGCTCGAGACGAGAATTAGATAGTCTCGCGACGCTGCCGCCAGGTGCGGCAGAATTCGAGCGCGGAGATCATCTCCTTCTCGACGGTCGAGACCGAGATGTTCAGGCTGCGCGCGATCTGCGGATAGGTCATGCCGTCGACCTTGCTCAGCAGAAAAATGCGTTGGGTGCGCACTGGCAGCGTCTGCAGCGCACGCAGCAGCGCGTCGAGATCCAGCCGGCTCGCCACCGCGTCTTCTGGGTCCACCACGCCGGTCTGCAACTGCTCCGACGACACATTGCTGGCGTAAGAGGCGCGGACGCGTTCTGCCCGGATCGTGTCGCACGCGAGGTTGCGCGCGGTCGTGACGACGAGACCGACGTCCCGTTCGGTCACCTTGCGATTCATCAGCTTGATAAACGTCTCGTGGACGACGTCTTCCGCCGTATGCGCATTGCCGGTGATGCGACGCACCATCCGTTTGAGCTGGCCCTGCTCCGCTCCGAATATACTGAGCAGTTCTGTCGCAGACGACATGAGATCCCCATCGTAGCGCATCAGCCCCGACCGAACGCCAAGCGTCCGAAGTAACCGCCGAGACCATCGCCACGAAATTCGACGCGGAGCGAGGCTCGCGGACATTACCGCCGGTCATTCTTCTAACCGCATTCCTCGCGGATCTGTCAACGCCGCCCGGTCTTTGCAATCGATGATTGGTTGAATTCTAAATGACGCACCCGGCCACGATTACGGGGTTGGGCGCTGTCGACCGTTGAACCCATACGGCCCAGCAACTCGGGCCGCTCTGCGGAAGACACACCGATGCCCCAATCCATGCGCGAGATCGCCGAACGCGCAACGTTCCAGAGCTTTGCCAATTGCTACCGGCGCGAAATCGACCCGGGAATGCCCTCGCAGGAACGGCCGGAGTGCGGGGATCGGCGGAGCTACGTCGAGTGGTCATGCCCGATGTCGGCTGCGACATTGCGCGCCGAAATCGAACGGGAGTCGCTGTGCGGTCCGCTCCGCTTCGGGCGTGTCTTCATTTGCCGAGCACCGGAGAACGCCTGGCACGAAATCGCGCCGCTCCGCGCGCTCTATCTGATGGTGCAGGAATGCTATTCCGGAATGGGCGCCGCACGGGCGGAAACGCTGCGCAATGAGGAGGTCGAGCTGCTCGGCCGCATACTCGCGAGCTATCAGTGCATTGCCGATAGCCTGCAGCGATTCTCCGGGGAGGCAGGCCGAACCTTTCTCGACGGCGAACAAAGCCTCATGTTTGGGCATTGGCTGCACCCGACGCCGAAGAGTCGGCAAGGCATGGCCGACTGGCAGCAGCCCGCTTATGCGCCGGAGCATCACGGCCGGTTTCAACTCACATACTTCGCCGTCGACGCAGCTTTATTACGTCACGGCAGCACAGATGAGATTTGCGTCTCTGGAATTCTCGAGACTCTCCTCCCTACGGCCGACCGCCCGACGTTGCGTCCGGGCGAAACCCTTCTGCCCCTCCATCCGCTGCAGGCCGAAGCCGTGATGCTCGATCCCGACATCGCGGAACTCGCCAGGCAAGGCCGGCTTCGCCGCCTCGGTTCGTTCGGTGCGGAGTTCTCGCCGACGTCCTCGGTCCGCACGCTCTACAGCGCCGAGATTCCGTGGATGCTGAAATTCTCACTGCCGGTGCGGATCACCAACTCCTTGCGGATCAATCGGATGCCCGAGCTCAAGGCCGGGGTCGCAATGTCGCGGTTGTTCGCGCGCACCGATTTCCTCGCGCGCCATCCTTGCTTCCGCCTGATCCGCGATCCAGCCTACCTGACGCTCGCCCTCCCCGGCCGCATCGAGAGTGGATTCGAAGTCATCTTCCGCGAGAATCCATTCACAACGGGCAACGAGAGCAAGGGCATCACGATCGCGGCCCTGACGGCCGATCCTCCGCCTTGCGCGCGCTCGCGGCTCGACCTGTTGGTGCGCGAACATGCTGCACAGCAAGGCCTGCCGGTGGCGAGTGCTTCCCGGCAATGGTTCTCGGCCTATCTCGATTGCGCGCTGGACCCGCTCGTCAAGCTCTATGACGAACTGGGCGTGGCCTTGGAAGCGCATCAGCAGAACGTTCTGCTCGACGTCTCGGCCGGGCTGCCGACCGCGTCCTATTATCGGGACAATCAGGGCTTCTACCTGTCGAATGCCCATCGCGATCGGCTGGTCGCGCTGGTGCCGGACACCGCCGAGATCGGCGGCTTGTATTTCGACGATCGCGTGATCCAGGAGCGGTTCGCCTATTACCTGATCGTCAATCAGATCTGTTCGGTGATCGCCCGCATGGGGCAGGATCGGCTGATCGACGAAGAAGCGCTGCTGATCATGTTGCGCGAGCGGCTCGACGACTTGGCGCACGAACTCGGCGGCGTCGGACGCGACTTCGCCATCGGCCTTGTCGAGCGCCCGACCGTTGCCGCGAAGGCCAATTTGCTGACACGGATGTTGGGCATCGATGAGCTGGAGGCCGAGGACGGCCGCGCGATCTATGTGCAGTTAGCAAATCCGCTGTTCGGCAATCGCCGTCCGGCGCGACGGGGAGAAGCTCGTGTCGCTTCCCGGTGACATCCCTGCCCGACCGGAGGAGCGGATCGTACGCCAGCTTATTGCAGCGGCCTTGTACGAAAACCTGTTCGGTCCTTTGGCGTCGGCGGCCGCCCCGGCGCGGCCCTTCGAGTGGCGCAGTGGCGCGCAAGCTTGGCGAGCGCGAGGCCGGCTCGGCGCGTTCGGCCGGCCTCGGCTCGAGCCGGGAACGGTCGAGTGCCGTACCGGCAGCGCGTGGCGTCAGGCGTCGATCGCCGATGCGGTCGCGGCCCTTCCCGGGGCCCCGCAAGAGCACGCGCGGCTCGCTCAGGAACTCGGTCAGACCGAAGCGCTGGTGCGTTGGAATCGGCTCAATGCTCCGCGCCACGACCGGCGACTGATGTCGTTCTCCACACTCGACGCTGCGATCGACGAAGGGCACCCCTACCACCCCTGCTTCAAGTCGCGCACCGGATTCGATGAGCACGACCACCGCTGCTACGGCCCTGAAGCGGGTGGCTCGTTCCAGTTGGTCTGGCTCGCGGTGGCCCGGGACCACATCGATCTGTCGTTGCCAGACACGGAAGAGACGTTCTGGCAGCGTGAGCTCGGCGCCTCGGGACTCGCAGAGATCGAAGCGCGCGCTGCCGCCCTCGGCCTCGAACACGAACGTTTCGGCTTGATGCCGATCCATCCGTGGCAATGGCATGATCTGTCGACCAGCCGCCTGCGTCCCCTGTTCGAGGCCGGCCATATACACTATCTCGGAGCCGCTGGTGACGCGTATCGCGCCAGCCAGTCCGTGCGAACGCTCTGTAACGCTCAGAGCCCATGCCGGAGCAACGTGAAGCTGTCGCTCGGCATCGTCAACACCTCGACTCGCCGCAACATCGAGGCGCATTCGGTCGCGACCGCCCCGCTGCTGTCGCGCTGGCTCGACGCAGTTCTCGACGGCGACCCGCTGTTCAAAACCCGCTATCGGCTCGACATCGTCCGCGAATTTGCCGGCGCGATCGTCGATCGGGATGGTTCGCTCGAGGGAGACGTCGCGGCGATCTGGCGGGAGAGCGTCGAGAGCAAGCTTGCGGACGGCGAGCGTGCAGTGCCGTTCAATGCGCTGATGGCGATCGAAGCAGATGGCCTGCCCTTCATCGATCCGTGGCTGCAGCGCTACGGCATCAAGCCATGGCTCGACCGATTGATCGACGTCGCGGTGCTGCCGGTGTGGCGGCTCCTCGTCGTCCATGGCATCGCCACTGAAGCGCACGGCCAAAACATGGTGCTGGTCCACCGCGACGGCTGGCCCGAACGTCTGATCCTGCGGGACTTCCACGACAGCCTGGAATTCGTGCCGGACTTCCTCGCCGATCCCAACCTGGCACCGGATTTTCCAGCTCTCGATCCTCGTTATCGTGGCGCGCTGCCGAACCAGTACTATTGGATGGAACGGCCGGAGGACTTGCGCGATCTGTTCGTCGATTGCCTGTTCGTGTTCAATCTGTCCGAGATCTCGCATCTGGTGCAGAGCTTCTACGGGATCAGCGAGGGCGCCTTCTGGCATCGGGTGTCGTTGCGTCTGGCCGCCGACATCGCCGAACACGGCCTCGGTGAACGCGTCGCCCGTCTCGGCTTCGGCGCACCTGAGATCGTGATCGAGAGCCTGCTCGCTCGAAAACTCGGCCTGTCGGGCGACGCTCTGCAACACAAAGTCCCAAATCCACTTACGGCCGTTGCGCCGATCGCACGGGAGTACGCATGATCCAGGCCGGCGACAAATTCTACGATCAGGCCCAGCTGCAGGCGATGGGCGCCCGCGCCGCTCAGGCTGTGGGCCTCAATGATCGGTCCAAGCTGAGCTTTGCAGTCTGCCTGTCCGATCCGGCAGAATTCTTGGCACTGCTGCTCGCCATCCGGGATGCCGGTGCCAGCGTGCTGCCGATCCATCCGTCGACGCCGCGCGCTGCGGCGCGCCGGCTGGCAATCGACCTCGGCTGCCACCGGCTGGTGACCGATGATCTCACTATCGAGGATCTGGGCGGCGAAGGTCCCGGTCCCGGCGGGCTGCTGCAGACCACATCCGGCACCACCGGCGAACCGAAGCGGGTCGCCCGCAGTTGGGCTGAGATCGATCGCGAGATCGACAGCTATGTGAATACTTTCACCGCCCCACAGAACATGACACCGCTGATCGCATGCCCGATCACACATTCCTATGGACTGATCTGCGGCGTTCTGGTCGGGCTCCGCCGCGGCCAGATTCCGCACATTCTCGGCACGGCCAATCCAAAATATCTCATCGCTCGCCTGCGCCAGACCAACCGGCCGCTGCTGTATTCATCGCCCGCGATGCTCCACACCATCGCCCGCCTGCTGCCCGCAGGCGAGACGATCCATGCCGCGATGACGTCCGGCACCCTGCTGCCCGACCAATGGCTGATGACGATCCGGGCCCGGACCACGCATCTGTTTCAGCAATATGGCTGCTCGGAAGCCGGATGCGTGGCGATCAATCCGAACCTGGCCGCATCAAGCGACATGGGAGTGCCACTGTCCCATCTCCGTGTCGAGGCCGGAGATGCTGGTCAGCCGCGCGAGATCGTGGTCCACGTCGGCGAACGCGCAATCCGGACGGCCGATCTCGGCTACACCAAAGACGATGGCACATTGGTGTTCCTCGGGCGCCTCGACGACACCATCAATGTCTCTGGCCTCAACGTCTATCCAAAGGAGGTCGAGGACGTGGTGATGGCGATGCCGGGTGTGACCGACGCGGTCGTCTTCCGACGGCAAGATTCCCTCGCGGGCGAGCGAGTCGCTGTGGCGTTCAGCGCCGACCACAGCATTGCGGCGGCGGACCTGCGCGACTGGTGTATCAAGAACCTGGCTCCCCATCAGGTCCCAATGGAGACGGTGCGCCTGCCCCGGCTGCCACGGCAGGCGAACGGCAAGATCAACCGGCGAGACATCGCCGCCTTGCATGCCGAAGGGCGCCTCGAGCTTTTGGCAGAGGAGACCGCGGCGTGACTCGCCAGGAGATCACGGCCGCGATCCACCAGGTGCTTGCCGAGCGGATGAACAACCGGCATCTCGACGGCTTCGGCCCACAATCGCGGCTGAACGCCGACCTCTATCTCGACTCGGTGTTGCTGCTGGACCTGCTTTTGCATCTGGAGCTCGATCACGGCATCGTCGTCCCCGAAGCGGCTGTCGCAGCGACCGCGATCGAAACAGTGAGCGATCTGGTGGAGTTGTTAGCCGTCCCCTCCCCGGCTGCCGCAAGCGCCAGTGATACTGCAGTCGCGGACGCACCCGACGTCCATGCCGACGTCTGTCCGGACATCAAAGTACATTGCGTCGTGTCGTGTCTCTGCGACGCGGTGAAGGCCGCCGGCCTCGATCACCGTCCGATGTATTTCGGTCTCTGGGACGCCGACTTCGCTGTCTCCGACAAGTTTCAATTGCGCTATCACACCGATCAGATCAGCCACGGCTTCTTTTGCCATTGGTTCGAGCGGCTCTACGGCGTGCATGTCACCGAATGGTACGATCACTCGACGACCAAGCAGGCCAATCTCGACAGGCTGATTGGTCTGGTCGCCGCCCGGCAGCCGACCGAAAGCGTGATGGTGATGCTGGACATGTTCCATCTGCCGGAGCGGGAGAACAAGTTCAACCAGAACCCATTTCCGCACTATCTGATGGTCGAAGCGACGGCAGATCCGGAAATCTGGCGGGTTCGCGATCCCGACTTCCGCTGGGAGGGGCCGATCGCCAAAGACCGTATCATCAACGCCGTCGCTCAACCGAGCGTCGCCGGTGGTTACATGTTCGATCGTCGCGCCATTCAGCTGCCGGCCGCGGCCGACATCGGCGACTATTTTCTGGCGTGCTTCGTATCCAACGACAATCCGCTGATCCGCCGCATCCGCGAAGTCGTCGATGCCCATCTCGGCTGCCGCGATGGCCTGCGCCTGCAGGCGCTCGGCGATGCGGTGCGTGAGCTTCCCGTGCTGTCGATCCGGAAATGGGCTTACGAGCACGGCTTCGCCTTCTTCTGGCGCGAACTGGAGTTGCCGAACGACACGTTCCTGACGTGGTGCGACCGGATCGAAGAGCTCGCGCTCGGCCTGCCGGCGCTGCATCTGAAGATCCTGCGGTTGGCCCAGACAGAGGATCGCGCCTGCGCCGCCGACATCTATCAGGCGCTGGACCAGCTGGATGCGCTGGAAACCGCGATCAAGGCCAAGCTGCACGAGGTGTTCGTCTGTTGGTGTGCCCGCCAAGGCCTGACCGGGGCGGCGCCCCAAAAGCGCCGAGCCGGTGTGCGGTGATGAAACTCTCGGTCTGCACCATCACGTTCCGCCATCAAACTTCACTTCGGCAAGGGGCGGCATTGGCTCGCCGCTTCAGCCAAAGGACAATCATGTATTTGATCCGCATGATCACCGTGCTGACCGCCCTCGCTCTGCCTGCGATGGCATCCGCAGAAACGATCGAGATTCCGACCGCGACGGGCATCGTCAGAGTGCAGGCAAAACCGTCTCGCGTCGCCGTATTCGACATGGCAGCGCTCGATACGCTCGACCTGCTCGGCGTCAAGGCTGCCGGCGTTCCGGATCGGGTGTTCCTGCCCGAACTGAAATCAGCCGCTGCCGGCGGCGAGGTCGTCGGCACGCTGTTTGAACCTAATCTCGAAGCCCTTAGCGCGCTCGATCCGGATCTGATCATTCTCGGTGGTCGTTCATCGCCCAAGGCGAAGTTCACCTCGCGTATCGCGCCCACGATCGACATGACGATCGACGGACAGGAACTGGTCCGGGATGCCGAAGCCCGGCTTCAGGCCTACGGCCGGCTGTTCGGCCGGGAGCAGACCGCCGAGCAAGAAAAGCAGAAGTTCAACGCGGCAATCGCCGCGGCGCGCGATGCGGCCAAGGGTAAAGGACGCGCGCTGATCGTGATGACCAACGGGCCGAAAATTTCCGCCTTTGGCCTCGGATCGCGGTTCGGCTGGATTCACAGCACGCTCCAGATCGAGCCGGCGGTGACCACCATGGCCCCCTCGATCCATGGCGAAGCGGTCTCCTTCGAGTTCGTCCGCAAGGCCGATCCGGACTGGCTGATCGTGGTCGACCGCGCGATGGCGATCGGCGCCGGCGACAATCAGGCGCGAGCCACGCTCGACAACGAGCTGGTGCGCGACACCAGGGCCTGGAAGAGCGGCCGCGTGATCTATCTTCCCTCCGCCGATCTGTACATCGCCGGCGGGGGCATTCAGGCGATGACCCGCGTTCTGGCGGCTCTCACCCGCGGCTTCTCGGAGCCGCGATGATTGCAGTCGAGCGAGCCGCCTCGCGCTCCGCTGGGACGACCGCGCTGCTGGCGCTGGTCGCCCTGTTCGCCGTCAGCATCTTCGTCGGCGTCGGCGACGTCGCGCCGCGCGACGTGTTGACCAATCCCGATACGCTTTATCTCGTTGCCGCGAGCCGGCTGCCGCGCACGCTGGCCGCCGTTCTGACCGGCGCCGGCCTCGCGATTGCCGGCCTGGTAATGCAGACGCTGGCACGCAACCGGTTCGTGGAGCCGACCACGGCGGGCACGGGCCAGAGCGCCGCGCTCGGCATCCTGTTGGTGGCGCTGTTGCTCCCTTCGGCCTCGATCGCCACCAAGACACTGGTCGCGAGCCTGACCGCCCTCGCCGGCACATCGCTGTTCCTGGCGATCGCCCATCGGCTGCCGCCGACACAGCCGTTTCTGGTGCCGCTGTTCGGGCTGGTCTACGGCGGCGTGGTCGGCGCCGCCGTCACCTTCGTCGCTTGGCACACCGATCTGCTGCAGTTCATCGAGATCTGGACCAACGGCGAGTTCTCCGGCGTGCTGCGCGGTCGCTACGAACTCCTCTGGGTCTCGGCCGCTGTCCTCGCCGTGACCTGGGCGTTCGCCGACCGCCTCACTTTGATGTCGCTCGGACGCGACGTCAGTGTCGGGCTGGGGCTGGACTATGCCCGCATGATGCAAATCGGGCTGCTGATCATCTCGATCGTCACCGCGCTGACCGTGGTGATCGTCGGGATGATCCCGTTCGTGGGTCTCGTGGTCCCCAACATGGTTTCGCGGCTGATCGGCGACAACATGCGGTCGCTGATCCCCTGGGTCGCGGGAAGCGGCGCCGCCCTGGTGCTCGCCTGCGACATCATCGGCCGGCTGCTGCACTTCCCCTACGAGATCCCCGTCGGCACCGTGCTGGGCGTCGTCGGCGCAGCGTCATTCCTGTGGCTTCTATTGCGCCGTCCGTCCGATGCGTGACAGATCGCCGATTGTGCTGGCCTCGCTCGGCGTGGTCGCGCTCGCTTGCATCGCAGCCTACATGACGGTCGGGCTGCGTGGAAACGTCTGGTTCGCCCTCGAACTGCGCGCCGTCCGCCTGGCTGCGCTGATCGTAGTTGCGGTCTCGATTGCAGTCTCGACGGTGGTGTTTCAGACGGTGACGACCAACCGGATCCTGACGCCGTCGATCATGGGACTCGACGCGCTCTACGTGTTCGGCCAGGCGCTGCTGGTGTTCGCCGTCGGCGGGCTTGGTATCGCGGTGCTTGACCCGCGCCTCAAGTTCGCCGGCGAGACCACAGTGATGGTGATCCTCGCGGCGCTGCTGTTTCTGCCGCTGCTGAAGGCCCGCATGGACCTGATCCTGATGCTGCTCACCGGCGTCACCGTCGGCGTGCTGTTCCGCAGCCTGTCGTCGCTGCTCGCCCGGCTGATCGATCCCAACGACTTCGTGGTGCTGCAGGGCGCCAGCTACGCCAATTTCAGCAAGATCCACGGCGAGCTTCTGATCGCCGCCTGCGCGCTGACGCTGGTCGGCATCGCCATCGTCTGGCGGATGCGCCATGTCCTCGACGTATTGGCGCTCGGCCGCGATGTCTCGACCGGCCTTGGCCTGGAATGGCCGCGCGTCGTTGCGGGCATGATTATGCTGGTCGCGGCGCTGGTCGCGGTCTCGACCGCGCTCGTCGGGCCGGTGGCGTTCTTCGGCCTGCTGGTCGTCGCCCTCGGCGAACGGCTGATCGATACGCGGCGCCACGCGATCCTGCTTCCGGCCGCGGCGCTGGTCGCCGTGATCGTGCTGGTCGGCGGCCAAACCATCCTGCAGCATGTTCTCGGCGGCGCCTCAACACTTGGCGTCGTCATCGAGTTCGTCGGCGGTCTGGTGTTCCTCGTAATGCTTCTGCACGGAGTCCGGCGATGATCGTCGTGAACAACGTCTCGCTCGCCCATCAGGGCGCGCCGATCCTCAAAGACATCAATCTGGAAATCCCGGAGACCGGCGTCACCGCGTTGATCGGGCCGAACGGAGCCGGCAAATCGAGCCTGTTATCGCTGATCGCCCGGCTTCAGCCATTGCAGCAAGGCACCATCACGGTTGACGGCTTGACCGTCGGCGCGACGCCGAGCCGCATACTCGCCCGCACGCTCGCGATCCTGCGGCAAGATCCGGCGATTGCCAGCCGGCTGCGCGTGCGTGAGCTGGTCGCCTTCGGCCGGTTCCCGCACAATGGCGGCCGCATCACCGACGAAGATCGGGCACTGACCCAGGCCGCGCTCGAACGCTTTGATCTGACGTCATTCGCCGACCGCTTCATCGACACGCTATCCGGCGGACAGCGGCAGCTCGTGCTGGTGGCGATGACGTTCTGTCAGGGCACGCGATGGTTGCTGTTGGATGAGCCGCTCAACAATCTCGACATGTTTTATGCGCGCGAGCTGATGCGCGCCCTCCGCGAGATCGCCGACAGTGAACGGCGGGCCATCGTGATCGTTTTGCACGATATCAATCAGGCGGTGACTTACGCCGATTACATCGTCGCCCTGAAGCACGGCGCGGTAGTCGCGAGCGGCCCTCCGGCGCTGATCGCAAACACAACCAGCTTGCAGCGGATCTTCGGCTATGAGATGCCGGTCGAAAGCTATCACGGCAAGCCGATCGTTCTGAACCACTTATGAAGTCTTGATGCATTGAAACACGGCATCCTACGATCATACGCGAGAATGCGGCTACGGCCGCGCGTCGGAGACGCGCGGCGTCGATCATGCCCCCGCGCGTCGCGAGAGATGGCGTGGAGATGAACACCGCATCGAATAACGACGATCGTCAGCGGGCGCTCCAGGAGGCCACCGAGTGGTTCGTCCGCCTCAACAATCCGCTCGTGTCGGACGAAACCCGCCGCGCTTACCAGATCTGGCTCAGGGCGGATGCAACGCATCCTGCGGCGATGCAAGACGTCTCGGAGCTCTGGGGTGCACTCGACCAGCCGGCGGCACAGCTCGCCGCTTCCGGATGGCACCGCGACACCCCGGCGCCGATCCCAACTCCGCGTCCTCGCCGCCCGGCAAAGATCGGAGTGAAGTTCGCCGCCGCTTCGGCGGTGCTGACGCTGGTCGCGGCGATCTTGATGTGGCGCGATCCCGGCATCATCGACCGGGCCTTTGCCGATGCGGCCACGCGCCCTGGTGAGCGGCGCGACGTGCGCCTCGCCGATGGCTCGCTGGCGGTGCTCGACGGCGACACGGCCCTGAACAGCGACATGGCGGGCGGCCGCCGCGTCGTGACCCTGTTGCGCGGCCGCGCCTGGTTCGACGTCGTTGCCGACTCCGCACGTCCTTTCACCGTCCACGCGGGACAGGTGGACGTTCAGGTTCGCGGGACCGCCTTCGAGGTGGACCGCGACGCTGCGGCGGTGACTGTCGAGCACGGCCGGGTTGCTGTCTCAGGCCCTCCGACGACAGATCTTGAAGTCGATTTGACCGATTGGCAGCGGGTCGCGTTCCAGAACGGTCGCCTCAGCACGCCAGCCGCGATCGAACCGGACCAGGCATTCGCCTGGCGACGCGGCCTGATCATCGTCGACCGCGCGCCATTGTCGCAGGTGGTCAAAGAGCTCGACAAGATGGCACCCGGTCACGTTCTGATCGTCGATCGGCAACTCGAACGGACGACGCTGTCCGGTACTTTTCGCGCCGACGATCAGGAGACGGTGCTGGAGGCGCTCCGCGCCACCCTTGGGGTGCGCACCTTGTCGGTGCCTGGCGTGGCCACGCTGATCTACCGGTAATGCTTCTCATTATTTTTACGGGTTTTGCCTCGCACGCACGTTGATCAGCGAGGGCTCTGAATGCGTACCCCTCGACCGTCGTGGGGGACGTCAAGACCATGCGAAGATTTGCCAGTGTCGCCGGATCGAGGTGCGGGGCCTCCCTCTGTGCGCTGGCACTTTTCGTGACCGCGTCCGAAGCCCGGCCGCGAGCGGACGCGACGTTCGACTTCCGGATCGCGCCCAAGTCGCGCCTGTCGGCGCTGGCCGATTTCACGACGACAACAGGTATTCAGGTCGTTCGGCTCGGCGGAGGTGCAATCAGTGGCGCCTCACCCGCCGTCAGCGGCCGCCTTGCCGCCGAGACCGCGCTGCGCGAAATTCTCGCCGGATCGAACCTCGCCTATCGCTTCACCGGCCCACGCACCGTCACCATCGAATCGGCGCCCGACGCCGCCATCGCGCTCGAAACGATCAGCGTGACTGAGGTCAGCATCGGGCGCGGCGGCATCAGCGAGATCGATATCACCAGCGCCGATATCGAACGCCGAAATGCGACGGACCTGAGAGGCGTGTTCCGCGGCGAACCAAGCATCGTGGTCGGCTCGTCATTGCCGATGTCTCAGAAGCTCTATGTCCAAGGCATCGAGGAGACCAATCTGGCGATCTCGATCGACGGCTCACGCCAGAACAACAAGGTCTTCCACCACAACGCCACCACGATGATCGACCCCAGCCTGCTTAGGGCGGTGCGTGTGGATGCCGGTGTGGCGCCAGCCGATGCCGGCCCCGGCGCGCTCGGCGGCGCGATTGCTTACTTCACCAAGGACGCACGAGACTTCCTCTCCGCGGACGGTTTCGGGGGCTCGATCAAGTCCACGTTCAATTTCAACGGCAACGTCTCGACCACCAACCTCACCAGCTACAGCCGCCAGGGCGAATTCGAGGCGCTCGGCTCGTTCACTTATGGCAAAGGCAGCGAATTTCGAGCCGGTAACGGCGAACAGGTGCTCGGCAGCGCCACCAATGTCCTGAGCGGGCTCGGTAAGCTCGCCTATCAGAACGCCGACGGACATCGCTTGTCCATCAGCCACGAGCAGATCCGCGACGACGCCATCCGGCCGTTCCGCGCCAATGCGGTGCAGATCTACGGTTCGCAGACCACGCCGCTCGTCCGTCCCTACAAGCTCGACCGGCAAAACACGGTCGTCAGCTACTCCAATGTCTCGCCGGAGGGGTGGTGGAATCCGAACGTCGTGCTTGGCTACAACCGCACCCAGGTCGCGGTCGATCAGTACGCCGGTGCCACGCCTGAGACCTACAGCTACACCAGCGAAGGCGTCACCGACAGTCTCAACGGGAAGCTGGAGAACAAGTTCGCGCTGCCGATCGGAGACATGGTCGCCGGCATCGATTTCTACCGCGACCGCGCCAGATCGATCGAACGGGCTTATCGAACTGCCGAGACCTCCGACAATGTCGGCGCCTATGCCCAGGCCCGGCTGACATTCCTGGACAACGCCAAGCTGTCGTTCGGGCTACGCGGCGACCATCAGCAGTTCGGCGGCATCAACGGCTTCCGCTCCAGCGACCAGGGCTTGAGCAGCAACGTATCGGGCGAATACGCCCTGACCAGTCACCTGACCGCCAAGGCAGGTTACTCCAACGTCTGGGCCGGCGTTCCGCTTGCAGAAAACTATGTCCAGAACCCGGCCTGGAACTACGGCACCGGACCGCGTGCGGTCACCTCGGACAACGCCACCGCCGGCCTGGTAGCGCACTTTGCGAGCTTCCGGATCGAGGGTGGCGTGTTCCGGACTCGAATCTGGGATGCCCGCGTCCCGCTGTGGGCCGCCGACATGGCGCTGCGCGCCTTCGATGTGCAGAGCCAGGGCTTCCACGTCGGCGGCGCCTACTCTTGGGACGATGGCTTTGTTCGCCTGCAGTTCGTTCGCACCGACGCAACGATCAATGGCAGGCCGGCCGACAGCTACCTCGGCAAGTACCTGACCGCTCCGATCGGCGACATCCTGACGGTTCAGGTCGCGCACAGTTTCGTACCGTTGAGCCTGACGATCGGTGGTGATGTCGAGATCGCGTTCGAGGATGACAGCCTTCTGAACCCCGCCACCGGGATCGGCCGGCTCGACGGCTACGAAGTCGTCAACGTCTTTGCCGAACACCGTCCGATCGCCGTGCCGTCGCTGACGCTTCGCGGCGAGGTTCGCAATCTGTTGAACCAGACTTATGCGGCACGCGGCACCTACGGCCTTGAATACGGCAGCGGCGTCGTGCGGCCACTCTATGACCCCGGCCGCTCCTACCTCGTCAGCGCCAAGCTGACGTTCTAGCTGGCCCGCGCCATGGACAACGACATGCATGTGATCATTCGAGCGATGCGCCGGGAAGATTCGGCCGACATCTACGAAATCGTCAATCAGCACGCCTTTCGATTCTGGACTCTCGCCCTTCCCTTCGAGTCGTTCGAAACCATCGCCAAATGGCTGGAGCCGCAGTCCCCGCGCGACCTGCACTACTCGGCCGAGTTGGATGGACGCGTCATCGGCGCGTCAGCCTTGCGCCCGTTTTACGGGCGCCGCGCCCACGCCGCGGAATTCTGGATCGGCGTTCACGAAAACTACGCGCGCATCGGCGTCGGCTCGAAACTGCTCGCCGCGATGGTCGACACCGCCGACAACTGGCTGAACATCAAACGGCTGGAGATGACGGTGTTCACCGACAATGTCGCAGCGTTGGCGCTGTACGCGAAGTTCGGCTTCGCAATCGAGGGCACCCACAAGGCCGCCAGCTTTAGAGACGGCGAGTTCGTGGACGCCCATTGCATGGCGCGGCTGCGATGAACTGCCGCTCCTTCCCTCCCATTCGGCCTCGAAGCGCCGCTCGACGCGGCCGCGAACCGTGGCCCCAGATCACAGCTGATCGCCCGCAAACTTCCGCGGCGCGACGATAGCCCTCCACGACATTCCACGAAGAACATCTCGGAGAGATTGATGAGAAAGAACATTGGTCAGGTCGCCATAGTCGTTTCGGGCTTCGGCGTGATGCCGCTTACCGATGGGGCCTCGGCGCAAACATCGTCGTCGCGCTCGACGAACTTGCCGCCGATCGAAATCCTCGAACCGCAAGCGCGTCCGCGCGCGGCGAGCCGGCCTGCGGGCACCGCCGCCAATCCGCGCCGCGTCGCATCCCGTCCGCGTGCGCGGCAGGCCGAGGCGCCCCCGGCGGTATTCCCCACGCCCGGTGTGCCGCAGACCGGAACGGTCGGACAACCGCCAGTGCCCTATGCCGGTGGACAGGTCGGCAGCGGTGCGCGGCTCGGCCTGCTCGGCAACACCTCGATCTTCTCGGCGCCTTTCAACATCACCAGTTTCACCTCCAAGCTGATGGAGGATCAACAGGCGCGGAGTATCGCCGACGTTGTGTTGAACGATCCGTCGGTGCGCAACGACGCCCCTCCGTTCAGCGAGCGCGACTCGTTCTTCATCCGCGGCTTCTCGGTGACCAACCTCGACACCGCCTATGACGGACTGTTCTATCTCGCCAATCCGCGGCGCAGCTTCCTCGAGGGCATCGAGCGGGTCGAGATCCTGAAAGGCCCGAGCGCGCTGCTCAGCGGCGGCACCGCCCGGGTCGGCGGCACGATCAACCTGATCCCGAAACGGGCCGGCGACGAACCGCTGACGCGTCTGACGACCGGCTGGATGAGCGACTCCCAGATCTGGAATCACCTCGATGTCGGTCGCCGCTTCGGCGACTTCAAGGAATGGGGCGTTCGCTTCAACGGCTCCTACCGCAAGGGCGATACGCCGCTGGAGCTCAATTCGGTCGAAGTCGGCGTCGCCTCGCTGGGTCTCGATTATCGCAGCGAGGACTTCCGCGCCTCGCTGGACCTCAACAGCTCGGTCCAGCACATCAATGCGCCAACGTCGCTGTTCAATTCGGCGGCACCGAACATCGTGATTCCGCCCGCGCCGAGCGGCCGCATCAATACCGCAAGCAAGGACGAGTACATCGACAGCCGCTACAAGATGATCGCCGGCCGGGCCGAATACGACATCCTGCCGGACACCACGCTGTATCTTGCCGGCGGCGGCAGCATCTACAACGAAGACTTCCTCACCTCGTCCTATCGGATCACCAATTTCAACGGGACGGCGACCAACACGCTCGCAATCCAGCCGCAGGAGCTGCAAGGCTACACCGGTGAGATCGGGCTGCGGTCGAAATTCAGGACCGGCGTGATCGGCCACCAGCTCAACATTTCGGCGGTCGAAGCCAACAACGAGCTGTATCGCGGCGGAACGCTCGGCTTCACGCCGTACAGCTACGTGACCAACATCTACAATCCCGTGCGTCCACGTCCGGGGGCGTTTCAGACCAGCGGCTTCGCGCAGTCCGACGACCGGCCACTGCTGTCGCGACTGACCGCTCGCAGCGTCGCGGTCTCCGACACGCTTTCGTTGTTCAACGACCGGCTGCTTCTGACCCTCGGCGGCCGATGGCAGGACATCGCGCTCAGCGGCTTCGTCACTGCCGCAGGGCCAACGCAGGGAACCCGCTCGTCCTACTATAACGAAGCCCGGTTCAGCCCCGCTGTCGGCGCCGTGATCCGCGCGACGGATGAGCTGTCGATCTACGGAAATTATATCGAAGCGCTCGAAGCCGGACCGACGGCGCCCGCGACGGCGCGAAACTCCAACACGGTCTTCCCGCCGACGGCGAGCAAGCAACAAGAGGTCGGCGCCAAGTATGATTTCGGTTTCGTGGCGCTGACGGCCTCACTGTTCCAGATCGAGCAGCCCAGTGCCTACACCGATCCCACCACCAACATCTTCTCGGTCGACGGACTGCAGCGCAACCGCGGTGCCGAATTCAACGTCTTCGGCGAACCGTTCAAGGGGTTCCGGCTGCTTGGCGGCATCGCACTGATTGATGCCAAACTGGTATCGACGATCGGCGGCCGCTACAACGGCAACGACGTGCCCGGCGTGCCGACCACCTCGCTGACCCTCTACGGCGAATACGATCTGCCGGCCTGGATGGCCCCGGGCGTCACCCTCACCGGTCGCGTGATCCACACGGCCGACGTGTTCTACGATCAGGCCAACACGCAGACCGTCTCCGGCTGGACGCGGGTCGACCTCGGCGCCCGCTACACCTTCGTGGCCCCGAACGGCAAACCGGCGGTCCTGCGCGCCACCATCGAGAACGTCGCAGACACGGCCTATTATCTGTCCGCTGCGCGCGGCTATCTGGCCGTCGGCGCGCCTCGCACCTACATGGTGTCGGCGACCTTCAACTTCTGATCGCCGATCGTGCGGCGCGCGATCGGCGACGCCGTCCAAACGAACGAAACGGCTCAGGCAGCGCCCCGCCTGAGCCGTTCATCAACCAAGCAACATCGAGATCGTGCATGAACTCATCCCCGACCTCCGGCCCACAAACGACCCACGCCTCCGTGCCCACGGCCAACGCCAGCCGCTATCTTCAGCAACTCTGCAAGCACTGGGCGCACAAATTCGAAACCGAATTCGATTCGACCCAGGGCCGGATTTCTTTGCCGCTGGGAGAGGCTCGGCTGACCGCCACGTCCGACGCTTTGATGATCGATCTGACCGCGACCGATGCGGCCAACATGACGACCTTCCAGCAGGTCGTCGTCAGCCACATCGAGCGCTTCGCATTCCGGGAAGAGCTGCGTTTCGTTTGGGAGTGAAGGATTATCTATCCACCACGATAGACTCGCGTGTTGGTCGAGTTAGCAACCGCCAGCTACACCACATCATGGGACGCGATCGGCATGCAGGCAGATCCTTACTCCCGTCGAATGAGGATCGAGATATCGCCGCCATACAGTGCGCGGATGCCCGAGTCGCCGAACATGATCAGATCGCCCGCGTAGCTGCGGTCCTCCGGGAACCGCGCGGCAATCGCCTGACGGCCGCGCAAGTAAGAACCGTAGCGGCTCGACGCCGGATCGTTGTAGCCGCGCCCGCCGGCCTTGAGCTCGGCGAAATACACGCTGCGCAGGAAGATGGCCTGCTGCTCGACCGGCTTGGCGGCGAACACCGCGCGGGCATCGGCGGCGTGTTGTGCCCGGCAACCGTCGTAATCGGCGAGCCAGGCGATCAGTTCGGCCTCGTAGGTCCGAGCGACCTTGCCGGGATGATCGGCGAGCGGGATGCCGACGGCGGCGAGATTGGCGGCGTCGAGATACTTATGAAGCGCCGCGTAGTCCGCCCCGTCGCTCCCGAGCCCCGCGGCGACGACGATCGAGGCGCCGGACCGCGTGTCGCCGGAGGCGAGCGGGCCGACGAAGTGATGGCGCCGAGGTTGCCCTGATAGACGGTGCCGCCGGCCGACACGTCGAGGGAACCGGGGCCGGCGATCTGGACGTTCAGGTACAGGATGTTGCGGCCGGCCGCGACGATCGACACGTCGGTCGGATCGGCACCGACGATCAGACCGGGAAACACCTTGTTGTATTGATCACTGTAGCCGACGCGGCCGAAATTGACGATGTCGCGCCCGGCCCGGCCCCGGACCGGCATGCCGCCCTGATAACAAATGTCGGTGTTTCCGGTGGTGGAGTTGCAGACCTGCGCCACCGCACCGATCGCGAGGTTGAGGACGTCGCCGCTGCGAGCTTCCACCAGAATATTGCGGCCGTCGCCGGCGTGCAGGTTGGAGGTGACGGTGTCCGGCTGGAACGTGAAGTACGACGGCGCGATGCTCGGCTTGAACGGGTTGGGGACGGCGTTCGGGCTCGCCTCCGCGCCGGAGACCGCCCGTCGCGCGGCAGCGAGCGTCTTGCCGGTATAGTCGGCGATCGAGCACGGCCGCGTCGTATTTGCCCTTCCCGATAAGCGCCTCGGCATCAGACAGGTTCGACGCGTGATCGACAAGCATGTCATGGCGCGTGGCACTGCCCGCAGTGGAGCGACCAGTTCCGGCCGGTCTTCTACCGACAGAAATTGCATTCGCGGGCGTATTTGCGGCCACGCTCACGCCCGTTAGCTGGCCTCATGTCTACTGGCGATTTTTTCCGCGGCACGCGTTGGCGACAGACTGGCGCAAGGTTTGCGTGAGACTGAAGGCCACTTGTCGGGTCCGGCTTCGTCATCCTGCTGCGCCGGACACTGCTGCTCAACCCGCGACGGAAGCCGTCCGCTTTCGACGGCGGAGATCAGCAGAACCAAAAGAGCAGACCTGAAAGCGATGTACATGACGTCAATAGCAAACCACCCCCGCATCACCGTCCGTACGTTTATTGTCCGGGAGATCCACCATGTCGACCGCTGACATCCTGCCATTTTTCCGAGCGTGGATTCGCAATCCGTTGCGCGTCGCCGCTGTCGCCCCGTCGGGGCCTGCCGTCTCATCCCTGATGGTGCAGGGGATCACGGCCGAGACCGGGCCGGTCATCGAGCTCGGCCCCGGCACCGGTGTGTTCACCCGCGCACTGCTCGGGCGCGGAGTCAGGCAACAGGATCTGACGCTGATCGAATACGGCTCCGAATTCATCCCGCTCTTGCAGCGACGCTTTCCCGGAGCTCGCGTGCTGTGGATGGATGCAGCCTGGCTGCGCAGGGAAAAGCTGTTCGAGGGCGCGCCGGTCGGTGCCGTCGTCAGCGGGCTCGGGCTGCTCACGATGCCGCCGGAGAAAGTCTTTGCCATCCTTGACGGCTCGTTTGCCTATCTCCGCCCGGGCGGCGCCTTTTATCAGATCACCTATGGCCCGCATTGCTCCGTTGCTGACGTGATCCTGGATCGGCTCGGCCTGCAAGCAACCTGCATTGGGCAGACCTTGCGCAATCTGCCGCCGGCGTCGGTGTATCGGATCAGTCGCCGCTACCCTCACGTTTGAGAGGCACCATGGACACGTCGAGCACGATTGCAGTGTTTCTCCATTTCGGCCTGCTGGGCGTTGGTTGCCTGGCGGTGGCCGAGAAGTTCATCCCGCTGTTTCCGTCCTATGTCCTGCTGATGCTGCTCGGCCTGACGGTTGCCGACGGCACGACGCTCGCCATGACCATCATCGCGACAAGCATCGGATCCCTGCTCGGGGCGATCTGTTGGTACGGCATTGGCCGTGCGTTCGGTTCGCAGCGTATCGAGGGGCTGGTGACGCGCTATGGAAAGTATGTGTCGCTGCGTCTCGCGCTCTATCGCCGACTCACCGACGCTTACCGCGGCAATCATTTCTGGGTGACGGTGATCGGCCAAACGCTGCCGGTGGTGCGGATTTATCTGGCTCTGCCGGCCGGTGTCCTGCGATTGGAGCCGCGAACCTTCGTCGCTGCCACCGCGATCGGCATCGTGATCTGGAACACGCCGTTCCTGACGCTTGGCTATGCGCTACGCGGCAGCAGCCACGATCCTGTCGCTGTCGGCGTCTGGGTCGCCGCGGTCATGATCGCCGCTGAGGCCGCGATTATCCTGGGGCTTCGCCTCTACAAGCGTTCGATCGCGCCGCCCCGTCTTGCACGGCCGCGTGCAGCCGCTGCGCCACTGAGCGCCGAGGAGTTCGCATGAGAGCACTGTTTGCCCGTTTCAGATCCGGCTCCCGTGCGCTCGAGCATCTGTTGGCCGCGGTGCTGACCCTGCTCGCCAGCCTTCAGTTCGGCGTCGCGGCGTCCGATGGCCGGCATCGTGGCGCCCAACTCGCGCTGCTCGTTGTGGCGGTCGGCGTCTACTGGCACCGCTCGATCTTCAGGCGGCGCGCCAGCCGTGACGTGACGAAGGTCATCGCGGGCCTGGCGGAAGCCGCGGCGGTGACCTTTCTGCGCGAGCACCGCGACCGCGATCTGCCGGCGCAGCAACCGGACGCGGCCAGCTCCCTGCCTCGGGATGTCATCAGGGTCAGGAGCCTGTTCATTTCCGACGTCCACCTCGGGACCAGAGGATGCCAGGCCGATCGGCTGATCGACTTTCTCCGCCACCATGACGCTGAAACCGTGTTCCTGGTCGGCGACATCGTTGATGGCTGGTGTCTGACGTCGAACTGGTACTGGCCGACGGCGCACAATGCGGTCGTGCAGGAGCTGGTCGACCTCGCGCGCCGGGGCAAGCGCCTCGTCTATGTTGCCGGCAATCACGACGAGTTTGCGCGCCACTATGTCGGCTCGGCATTTGGTGGCCTCGAAGTGGTCGACTACGCGATCCACCATGGTCTCGACGGGCGCGACTATCTCGTCGTCCATGGTGATCATTTCGATCTCGTCGTGCGTCACGCCCGCTGGCTCGCTTTGCTCGGCGATGCCGGCTATCGTGCAGCGTTGTCTTCCAACGTCTGGTTGAACAAAATCCGGAGCCGGTTCGGGCTCGCCTATTGGTCGTTCTCGTCCTGGGCGAAGTTGCGGGTCAAGAATGCGGTCAACCACATCGGCCGTTTCGAGGAGGTGCTGTCCTCGGAAGCGGCGCGCCACCAGGCTCAGGGCGTGATCTGCGGCCACATCCATCACGCGGCCATGCATGACGATTTCGGCGTTCGCTACATCAACACCGGCGACTGGGTGGAATCCTGCACCGGGGTCGTCGAGCATCATGACGGTCGCTTCGAGATCGTCAGGTGGACCGAGGCACGCCCGCACCAGATGCCGCTCGATGCGGGTGTGGTGCCATTCACAAAAGCGGTGGCATGATGCGCGGACTTGTCGCGACCGCCCCCTGGGCGTCCGCAGGTCAGGCGTGGTTCGCTCGCTGGAATATCTCGCCAGCGAAGCGCCCTCCCTCGGAGCTGATATCGGCTTCCGCATCGAACGAGGAAGACCTCAAGCTGCGTGGCGAAGGCGACGTGCTCGGCATCCGTCAGAGTCGCCCACCAGGATACCGGATCGCGCGCTCCGCAGTCCACGGCCAGTTGATCACGCAGGCACGCGACGAGGCGTTGCGGATTCTCAACGACAATCCGAAGCTGACCGGTCAGAGCGGTGAGGCGTCGCGCTGCCAGCGTTATCTCTACGAGCGAGCGCGACGAGGCATTGCCGCTGCTCGGCGCCGGATGAACGGTTAGCTTCCGCGCTGCGCAAGGTTGACGCAATGTTCGCCGAATATACCGAATCCCGATGAGGTCGGAAGGGTTCTGCTGTGCGTGTGCTCCTGGTGGAGGACGAGCCCGAAATGGCGGCGGCGCTGGCCGGCGCCCTGCGAAACCACGACATGGTGGTGGATCGGGTTGCGACGCTCGGTCTGGCCAGCGAGGCTCTGATCGACAACAGCTACAGTGCGATTCTGCTCGACCGCCAACTGCCCGACGGCGACGGGCTCTCGCTCATCCCCGCGTTGAGAGCGAAGGGCCTGATGACGCCCATCATCGTGCTGACGGCGCGCGGCGACCTCGCCCAGCGCGTCGCGGGACTGGATAGCGGCGCCGACGATTATCTCGGCAAGCCATTTGCCATCGCCGAACTACTGGCCCGGCTGCGCGCGGTGCTGCGCCGGCCGAGCGGTCTGTCGGAGGAGATTCTCAGGCTGGGCCGCCTTTGCTTCGACGGCGCCCATCGCCAGGCCAGCGTCGCCGGCGTCGACCTCAACCTGCCGCGGCGCGAGCTGCTGGTGCTCGAGGCGCTGCTGCGGCGGTCCGGTCGAACCGTCGCACGCGCCGCGCTGGTGCAAGCGGTGTACGGCTTCGAAGATGAAATCCAGTCGAACGCACTGGACACCCACATCTCGCGGCTGCGCCGGAAATTGATCGACGCCGATGCCGGCGTCGAGATCCACACCATTCGCGGCATCGGCTATCTGATCAATCGCTTACCATGACGACGGCTCCGCGCACCTCGCTGCGATGGTTGTTGGTCCGCCGCCTCGTCGCGCTGCAGGCGATGGTGCTCGCGATCCTGACGGTCGCGTGGATCGGCACGTTGTGGGCGGGCGGCTTCGTGGTGCCGCCCGAGCCTGAAGACCAAACCATCGGTGCGATCAGGGATGCGGTCGCGCGCGATGAGTCGGGGGGGCTGACGCTCAGGCAGACGCCGATGTTGGCAAGGCAGTTCGCGGCGATGCCCGAGCTTTGGTTTCTGGTCAGAGACAAATCCGGGCATTCGGTCTCGCGCGGCGAAGTGCCGGCCGAATTTGCCCGGATCGGCGATTCCCTCGACGCGATCGGACAGGCCCGCCTCGGCTGGACTGCCGGCGACGCGCCACACGGTGGGGCGCGGATGCGCTGGGTCGACGCGCCCGGCGGCCCGCTCCAGATCCTGGCCGGCGCCGGCGGCACGGTGCCCTGGCATCGGTTTGCCGGCGTCGTCGCCGCGCTGATGGCCAGCATCATTCTTCCGGTCACCGTCGTGATGGCGCTGGCGACGCTGATCGCGACCCCGATGGTCGTGCGTCGCTCACTGGCCGGCCTCGCAACCGCCGCGGCGGAGGCCGAGGCGATCGACATCGACCGGCGTGGCACGCAGCTTCCGCTCGACCTGGTGCCGAGCGAGATCGTGCCCTTGGTGCGCGCCGTCAACGATGCGTTGCGGCGCCTCGACGAAGGATTGGAGCGTCGCGAGTTGTTCCTGGCGAACGCCGCCCATGAAGTGCGAACGCCGATTGCGATCCTGCAGACCCGTATCGAGTCACTCGATCTCGGTCCGCAAACGGCGCGGCTGCTGGAGGATATGAAACGGCTGTCGACCCTTGCCGACCAGCTTCTGGACGTCGAACGGCTTGGACAAACCGCAGCGCCGTGGGTTGCCGTCGACCTGGTCGACATCGCCCGCCGCACCACCGCGGACCTCGCCCCGCTCGCCATCGCTGCCGGCTACGAGATCGGGTTCGAAACCACGGTCGACGTGCTCACGATGCCGGGCGACGAAGGTGCACTGGAGCGCGCGATTGCCAATCTGATTCAGAACGCAGTCCAATACGGCGGCCGCCGCGGCCGCATCCTGGTTCGCGTCAGCGCATCGGAGCTATCCGTGATCGACGAGGGGCCGGGCGTGCCGAGCGGGGATCGCGAGCGCGTGTTCGAGCCGTTCTATCGTGTGAGTCCGGGCACTCGCGGCGCCGGACTCGGTCTCAACCTGGTTCGCGAAATCGCGCGGTTGCACGGCGGCCGCGTCGAAATCAAGGATAGCACGACAGGGGCCCACGTCGCGATCATGTTCGGCGCGCGCTCACGCCTTCGCTAGATCACGTCGCCTATACGGCCACGAGTTCATGCTTCCGACGAAACCCTTGTTTCATGTATTTGAAACTCGCGTTCACGCCGCTGTCGGCGCCAGGCGTTCGGCGTCGTTCCGGTGAAACGGCGGAATATCCGCGACAGATGGGCCTGGTCGCTCAGTCCGCAGGCAAGCGCGACTTCCGAGAGCGGCAGATCAGTGCTCTGGATCAGGTCCTTGGCGCGTGCGACCCGGCGCTCCAGCAGGAAATTGCGGGGTGCGACGCCGAGGCTCTGGCGAAATCCCCGCGCGAAGTGGCTGGGGCTGAGATCGATCAGTTGCGCCAGATCCCTGATCCGCAGGCTGCAGTCGATATTCTGCTCGATATGCCTCAGCACCCGGTTCAGCTGCCATCGCGCCAATCCGGGGCCGCAGGACTTCGCCGCGGGCATGTCGTCCATCAGGTCGTGCCGAGCCTTCACGTCGCGCAGTAGCGCCGCCGCGCGCTCGATATACGACTGCGCAATGGCGGGATCGGACTGGACGGTCTCGGCTGCCTTTTTGAGGATCTCCGCCAGACAGACGAATGCCCTCGCCGTGCTCGGCTGATCACCGCTGGTCGTGAGGCTGTGCATCGACCGATCTCCCGTTGCCGGATCGCAGGGGCACGATCCGCTGGCCATCGCACGACACCAAACGATGTCCGGCCGCCGTTCGATAGTCGAACCAACGTGCCGTCGCGGCCTGCATTGGTTTCGTCGGGAGCAAACCAAGGTTTGCTGTCGGCGGCCTCAGCGACACTTGGTCCGGGCGAGCCGGAGCCGCCGCGGAGTGGTTGGCATTCGGCATCGGGTGGAATAAGATGCTGAAATTACACACGGGTCGTCTTTCAAAGCCAGCATGACAGCATCAGACAGCCCCTTGATCGTCGTTGTCGATGACGACGCCGACATCAGGGATGCGCTTGCCGGCCTGTTTCGATCGATCGGCAACCGCGTCGTCTCGTTCGAATCGGCTCAGCACCTGCTCGCGGCCGGCGTCCCGGACGACGCCAACTGCTTGATCCTCGATGTTCGGCTGCCCGGCACCAGCGGCCTCGACCTGCAGACCATGCTGACAAGGCTCGATATTCGCATTCCGGTGATCTTCATGACGGGCTACGGCGACGTGCCGATGTCCGTTCGCGGCATGAAGGCCGGCGCCGTCGACTTTCTGACCAAGCCGTTTCGTGAGCAGGAAATGCTCGACGCCGTGTCGGTGGCGGTCGCGCGGGACCGACGGCGGCGCGAGAGCGACGGCCGCCGTGACGACATCCTGCAGCGCTACGCCGCGCTGACGCCGCGGGAGAAACAGGTGTTCGACATGGTCTCGGCCGGCGCGCTGAACAAGAACGTCGCCGCCGATCTCGGACTGAGCGAGATCACCGTCAAGATCCATCGCGGTCGCGTGATGAAGAAGATGGGCGCCCGCTCGTTCGCGGATCTGGTGCGCATGGCCGAAGTGATCGCCCCGCAATCCCGCGAGGCGACGTAAAACCATCGTATGACTTATAAGGCCGGGAACGCTGCCGCAGAGTCGCTCGACGTCGGATCGTGCTGCATCACCCTTGAGGATGGCCGAAATGACCATCGGCAAGATCATAACGGTGATCGACGACGACGAGAACGTTCGGGTCGCGATCGAAGAACTGGTTCGCTCCCTCGGCCATTCGGCTCGGGGCTTTGCTTCTGCGCGGCAGTTCCTGGAGTCCGGGATCGACGACGCGACGGCTTGCCTGATTACCGACGTCCAGATGGCAGGACTGAACGGACTTGAGCTCTACACCAGGCTGATCGCGGGCGGCAAAGCGCCCCCGGTGATCTTCATCACCGCGTTCCCCGACGCACGGATGGAGGCACGGGCCCATGCGCTCGGGGCGCTCGGTTTCCTGAGCAAGCCGTTTGAAGCACAGACGCTCGTCCACTGCATCCAGAAGGCTTTGGCGTCCCGCGACAGCGCATCGGGCTGATGGGGCGATCGTCCACCACCACCGGAGCATCGCCGTGAAGCACATCACCGCTGCGCTGGATCTCGTGACGCGGGGCAGCGACTTCAGCGTGTACCGGATGCGCGGCGACGACCCGCAGCCGCAACTGCTGATGGTCGCCGAGTCCGACGATCCCTGCCCGCTGGAGCGCGTCAGGCAGGAATTCGAGCTCACCCGCGATCTCGATCCGACGATCGTGGTTTGTCCACGCGAGCTGGTATCGGCCCAGGGCCGACCGGCACTGCTGATCGACGATCACGGCGCGCGGCCGCTGTCGGAACTGCTGGCGCAACCGGTAGTCGTGCCCAGGCTGCTGCGCCGGGCGATCGGCATTGCGCACGCGCTCGGCCACATCCACGAGCGCGGGCTGGTGCATCGCGGCCTGCGTCCGGACACGATCTGGGTCGACGATTCGGATCGGATACGGCTGAGCGGCCTTGGAAGCGCGTCGCGATCGCGCCGGGAGCGCCGCGACCTCGGCTTGTACGACGGTCCATACGGCTCGTTGATCTACGTCTCGCCCGAGCAGACCGGACGGGTGAACCGCTCGGTCGACAGCCGTAGCGACCTCTACGTGTTCGGCATCATTCTCTATCAGATGCTCGCGGCCGGAAGCCTGCCGTTCCACGCCTCCAATCCGGCGCAGTGGATTCACCATCATATCGCACGCCGACCCAACCCGCTGCCCTCCAGCGGCACCGCGACCGCCGCGATCGAGCGTCTGGTGTTCCGGCTGCTGGAGAAGTCTGCCGACGACCGCTACCAGAGCGCTGCCGGCGTCGAGCGCGATCTGCGGGCTTGCCTGGCAGCGTGGGAAGCGCACGGGCACACCGCCGGGGTCCGATTGACCGCACAAGACCCGGCCGGGGTCGTGCGGATGCCGGAGAAGCTGTACGGCCGCGACAGCGAGATCAACGCCATCCTGGCCGCCTATCATCGCGCCGCCACGACCGGTGCGACCGAATGGGTGCTGATTTCCGGCTATTCCGGTGCGGGCAAATCGTCGGCCGTCAATGAACTGCGCAAGAGCCTTACGCCGACCAACGGCTGGTTCATCGCCGGCAAATTCGACCAGTACAAGCGCGACACCCCGTTCGCCACGCTGGCGCAGGCGTTCCATTCGCTGGTCCGTCAGATCCTCGGCCGGGACGCCGATGCGTTGGAGCTGTGGCGCAGGACACTGCAGGCCGCGGTCGGCGAGCACGGCGAACTGATGATCAATCTGGTGCCGGATCTGGCTCTGGTGATCGGCGAACAGCCGCCGCTGCGGGAGATGCCACCGCAGGACATGCGCGGGGTGTTTCAAGCCCTGCTCGGCCGTTTCATCGCGGCGATCGCCCGGCCGGAACACCCGCTGGTGCTGTTCCTCGACGACCTGCAATGGCTGGACAAGGCCACGGCAGATTTCCTGGAGCGGTTAGCCGACAGCACCGAGACAAACCATCTGCTGGTGATCGGCGCCTATCGCGACAACGAAATCGACGACGCCCATCCGCTCACCCGAGCGCTGCAGAACATCCGGGCACGGATGCCTCATCTCGTCGAGATGCGGCTGACTCCACTCGGTCAGATCCATGTTCGGGCGCTGGTCGCCGACGTGCTGCGCTGCGCCCCGGACGAGGTCGCTCCTCTGGCGGCGCTGATTCACCGCAAGACCGGCGGCAACCCGTTCTTTGCGATCCAGTTCTTTTCGTCGCTCATCAACGAGCAACTGGTCCGCTTCGACGTACTGGCCCAGCGATGGAGCTGGAATGTCGAGCTGATCGAGGGCAAGGGCTTCACCGACAACGTCGTCGATCTGATGAGCCGCCGGCTCGACCGCTTGCCGGCGCACACCCGCGCGATCCTCAAGATCTTCGCCTGCATCGGCATGAACGCGGATGCCCACCTGCTCGGACGGCTGTGCGACATGGCCGCGGCCGACGTCCACGACGGACTGCAGGATCTGGTCGCCAGCGAACTGGTGTTGCGAGCTGACGACGACTATCGCTTCGTTCACGACCGCGTCCGTGAGGCCGCCTACCGGCTGATCGATTCGTCCGACCTGCCGCGGACCCATCTGGAGATCGCTCGCCACCTCGCCACCAGCATTCCGACCCGGCCGGACGCTCTGTTCCAGATCGTCGATCACTACAATCTCGGCGCCGCACTGGTCGCCTCCGACGCCGAACGGCTGGCGGTCGCGCGGCTCAATCGCGAAGCCGGCCGCAACGCCATGAAGGCGATCGCCTACCACTCGGCGCTGGCTTATCTGTCGACCGCGCTGTCATTGCTCGGGACCGACGGCTGGGACCGCAACGCCGCTCTTGCCTTCGAGATCGAACACCTGATCGCCGAATGCGAATTCCTGACCGGCGCGATGGCACAGGCCGAGGCGCGATTGCAGCGCCTCGAGCACAATGCACCGACACTTCAGGCCCGATCCTTCGTGGTGGCGCTGCAGATCACGCTGTACACGGCGATCGACCGCAGCGACCGCGCGATCGACGCCTGCCTCGCCTATTTGCGCGACTTCGATATCACCTGGCCGCGGCATCCGAGCCGCGAGGAAGCGAAGGCCGAATACCGCCTGCTGACGGAACGGCTCGCCGGCCGCCCGATCGAGTCGCTGATCGACCTTCCGACGATAGCCGATCAGTCCAGGGCCGCCCCGATGGCGGTGATGAGCGCGGCGCTGGCCCCGGCCTTCTTCACCGATCTGAACCTCGTCTGCCTGCTGCTGTGCAGGATGGCCAACATCAGCGTGCAGCACGGCAATTGCGACGCTTCCGCGCTCGCCTACACCTATCTGGGCATGGTGGTCGGCCCGTGCTTCGACGACTACGACGCGGCATTCCGATACGGCGATCTCGGCCTTCGGCTGGTCGAGACGCGTGGCCTCGGTCACTACAAGGCGCGCGTGCACCTCACTTACGGCGCCCACGTGTTGCCCTGGGCGCGCCCGCTGCACGAGGCTCAACCGTATCTGCGTCGCGCATTCGACGAAGCCGTCGAAACCGGCGACCTGACCTACGCGGGTTTCTCGTCCTGTACGCTGATCACGAACCGGCTGTCGGCCGGGGACCCGCTCGACGAGGTCGAAAAGGACGCCGTCGCGCGGCTGGCGCTGATGCAGCGGGCGAGATTCGGCCTGATCGTTCACATCATCACTACGCAGCTGCAATACCTCCGGTCGCTGCGCGGCGAGACGATCGCGCTCGGTTCGCTCAACGGACCGGAATTCGACGAGAACGAATTCGCACGTGACCTTGCCGCCAATCGCAGCCTCGACATCGCCGCGTGCTGGTTCTGGATCCGCAAGATGCAGGCCAGCTACTTCGCCGGCGACTATGCGAGGGCGTTCGACGCGCAACGCAAGGCCGAACCGCTGCTGTGGACCACGGTCGGCCACCACGAGTACTCGATCTTTCACTTCTATGTCGGCGTCATCAGCGCCGCCCTCGCCGATTCCCCGGCTCCGCCCGCACCGCGCGCCGAACTCGAACAGCGGCTGGCGGGCGCCCACCGGCAGATGACCCTGTGGGAAGTCCACAACCCCGGAAACTACAAGGGGGCGACCGCGCTGCTCGCCGCCGAGATCGCGCGGTTGCAGAACCGCCCCTATGAGGCGATGCAGCTCTACCAGCAGGCGGTGTCGTCGTCGCGGCGCGTGCGCGTGTCGCAGGTCGAGGCCATCGCTCACGAACTCGCCGCGCAGTTTTGCCGTCAGCAGGGCTTCGACACGGCGCATCAGGCCCACCTGCTGAAGGCACGAGACTGCTACCAGCAGTGGGGAGCAATTGCGAAGGTCGAGCAGCTCGAGCGCAATCATCCCGACCTGGCGATCGGGTTTCCGGCTGCCGCGCAGGTGCCGCTCAGCCTGGCCGAAAGCTTCGATCTCGCGGCGGTGGTGAAGACCTCGGAGGCCGTCTCCAACGAACTTGGCGTTCCGCGACTGATGGAGACGCTGATGACCCTGGTGCTGGAACATGCCGGCGCACAGCGTGGCCTGCTGATCCTGCCCCAGCTCGCCGAGCTGACGATCCGCACCGAGGCGAAGACCGGCGACGGCGGCATCCAGGTCGCGCTGCGCGACGACGTCGCCACGACCGACGATCTGCCCACCTCGCTGGTTAACCTGGCCGCTCGGACCGGAGAAGCGATTACGATCGACGACGCCCAGTCCAGCCCGTTCGCCGACGACCCCTACGTCGCACGCATGGGGTCGCGTTCGCTGCTGTGCCTTCCGCTGATGAAGCGCAACAAGCTGATTGCAATTATCTTTCTCGAGAATGATCTGGCTGCCGGCGTGTTCACGCCGCTGAAGCTGTCGGTGCTGAAGCTGCTGTCGTCACAGGCCGCGATCTCGCTCAAGAACGCCTTCCTGGAAGAAAAGGACGCCCTGGTCGAGGCCCTGCAGAAATCGCAGTCGGAGCTGATGCGGATGTCGCGGCTGACCGCGATCGGCGAACTGGTGATTTCGATCGCCCACGAGATCAACCAGCCGCTGACCGCGATCATCACCAACGCCGACGTCTGCCTGCGCTGGCTCGGGAACGAGCAACCGTCGATCGCCGAAGCCCAGAGCGCCGCCCGGCGGGTGATCGAGAACGGCCGGCGCGCCGCCGACGTAGTGCAGACGATCCGCGGGCTCGCCGTCAAGTCGGCCCCGACCATGACGGCGGTGGACATTAACTCGGTGATCCGCGAAATCCTGTCGATCCTGCAGAGCGAACTGCGCCAGAACAACGTCCAGCTCGAGACCCGGCTGACCGATCCGGACGTCACCGTGGTCGGCAACCGGGTGCAGCTTCAGCAGGTGCTGCTCAATCTGTGCATGAACGCCATCGAGGCGATGGCGGCGATCGAGGGGCGGCGCACCCTGACGGTCAGTAGTGAGATCGCGGATTCGGACAGCGTCGTGGTCTGCGTCGCCGACAACGGCCTCGGCTTCGACGAGGATCGGATCGACCAGCTGTTCGAGGCGCTGGTCACCACCAAGCCGCAGGGCATGGGAATGGGACTGTCGATCAGCCGGTCGATTGTCGAAGCGCATGGCGGACGGTTGTGGGCGACCCCGGTGAAGCCACACGGTGCGCGTTTCCAGTTCGCGCTGCCACGGCCGTCCTGAGCCGCGGCGCGGCACCGCGCCTTCATTCAAGCCGCCGCAAGAAGCGACAAGAGCCGGCACATCCGGTGCAGTACAGCAGGCGTGAAGCAACGGATGCCCGGAAGGACGACGTCATGACCGCCCCACCCAAAACACTTCCCACGGTCGTGCTGGTGCACGGCGCCTGGGCCGATGGATCGAGCTGGCGCCTGGTGGTGCCGCTGCTGCTCGACAAAGGCATCCCTGTCGTCGCTGTGCAGAACCCGACGACGTCCCTCGCCGCCGACGTCGAAGCGACGCGCCTCGCACTCGACGCGATCGAAGGCCCGGTGGTGCTGGTCGGTCACAGCTGGGGCGGCGCGGTGATCACCCAGGCCGGAAACGATCCGAAGGTCAAGGCGTTGGTGTTCGTCGCCGCGCTGCCGCCGAAGGCCGACGAATCCGTGGGCGACCTAGTCGGCTCCCACCCCTCTCCTCCCGGTCTCAGCCAGATCATCGACGATGGCCGCGGGATGTTGAAGCTCAGTCCGGAGGGCTGGGTCCGCGACGTCGCGCAGGACATTCCGGAACAGGACGCGCGCGTGCTCGCCGTGGTGCAGCCGCCGCTTCCCGCCTCCACCTTCGGCGACCGGATCACCGAAGCGGCGTGGGCGACGCGGCCCAATTGGTTCATTGTCTCGGCCGCGGATCGCGTCGTCAGTATCGAGCTGCAGCGCGAGCTGGCGGCGCGCCTGAACGCGCGGACGACCGAACTGAACAGCAGCCATCTGTCGATCCTGTCGCAGCCCCGCGCCGTCGCCGACGTGATCGTCGAGGCAGTCGACTCGGTCGCGGTGGCCGGCTGAGCGCCCGCATCGGAGTTCCGCCATGACGCACAATGAACAGCACGACACCGAGACCACGCCGCCGACGCGCCGGCCCGATCTTCACATCTCGCGCCGCGTCCTGATGGTCGGCGCCGCCAGTTTGGCGGTGCTGCCCGGCAGCGCGATGTCGCAACCGATCCACCCCACCCAAACTTCACCAGGAGGCCACCCGATGAGCAGCGGATTCGTCAAGACCAAGGACGGCGTCGATATTTTCTACAAGGATTGGGGCCCGAAGCAGGCTCAGCCGATCGTCTTTCATCACGGCTGGCCGCTGTCGTCCGACGATTGGGACGCACAGATGCTGTTCTTCCTGGCCAACGGCTATCGCGTGGTTGCTCATGACCGCCGCGGCCATGGTCGCTCGTCTCAGGTCGACAGCGGCCACGACATGGACCACTACGCAGCCGATGCCTCCGCCGTCGCCGAGCATCTCGATCTGAAGAAGGCCGTGCACATCGGTCACTCGACCGGCGGCGGTGAAGTGGCGCGTTACGTCGCCAAGTTCGGTGAGCCGCAGGGCCGCGTCGCCAAGGCCGTGCTGGTGTCTGCCGTGCCGCCGCTGATGCTGAAAACCGAGAGGAACCCCGGCGGCCTGCCGATCGAAGTGTTCGATGGCTTCCGCAAGGCGCTCGCCGGCAATCGCGCGCAATTCTTCCTCGATGTCCCGGCCGGCCCGTTCTATGGCTTCAACCGACCCGATGCGAAGACGATGCCGGGCGTGGTCAACAACTGGTGGCGCCAGGGCATGATGGGCAGCGCCAAGGCGCACTATGACGGCATCAAGGCGTTCTCCGAGACAGACCAGACCGACGATCTGAAGGCCATCACCGTCCCGACACTGGTGCTGCACGGCGAGGACGATCAGATCGTGCCGATCGAGGACTCCGCCAAGCTTTCGGTCAAGCTGCTGAAGAACGGCAAGCTGAAGACCTATCCGGGCTATCCGCACGGCATGCTCACCACCCATGCCGAGGTGCTCAACGCCGACCTGCTGGCGTTCGTGAAGGAATAAGGCCCCACGGCAACCAAGCAGCGGCCCGGCCCGACACGTCGTCGCGCCGGGCCGTTGCGTTTTACCTGGCTCCTACCAACCGTATTGCAACTGGGCGCCGAGATAATCGCTGCTGCGGCCACCGGCGGTGCGGATGGTGTCGCCGACCTCGAAATGCACTGCTTCGATCGCGCCGGTGAGATGCGCGTCGAAGGCGTAGTCGAGGCGGAGTTGGACGTAGGCGCCGGTCCAGGCGCTGCCAACGCCGGCGGTGCCGGCCACCGGGACGTTCGGCTGCACGTAGATCGCGTCCGCCGTCGTGGCGCGCCATTGCAGGCCGACCGCCGCCATCAGCTTCAGCCGGTTCGCCGGCGACACGGTGATCGACGGCTTGAGATGGACGAGGTTCGCGTAGCCGGTGAAGCCCGCCAGCGTGAAGTAATAGCCGTTCGGGAACAGCGGATTGAAGGTGCCGACGACGCCGTCGTTCGGCCGGTCGTCGCCGGAGGCAGCATCGAACTGCAGCCCGAGCCGCGGCTGCCAGGTGGCCGGCAGCGTGTAGCCCGCGCGGGCTCCCACCGCCCAGGCCCGCCCCGCCGAGGCGCCTACCTGCCCGGTCTGCCCCATCGCTTCGAGGTCCCAATCGAGCGGGCCCTGCTTGCCGGCAAAGCGGATGTCGAAAATATGCCGGCGCTCATCGCCGGTGGCGTCGACATAACGCGCGCCGGCGCGCTCATACAACGAATAGTACGCCGACAGCTCGTTATTGCCGAGCACTTTGCGTTCGATGCGGAGCGTGCTGAAACGGAACTGATCCGACGAGCGATCGTCGAACGGCCGGTCGTCGAAATACTGCACCGGCCGGCTGACGAAGCCGATGAACCGCCAGGTGCCGGTCTCCCAATCGGCCCACACAGCGTCGAACGATTGCCGCACGTTGGGGCCGTCGCGCGACGACACGAAACGCTGCAGGTCGAAGGCGAAGTCCTGCCGGCCGAACCGGGCTTTGAGCAGCCCGCCGGAGAACTGCTTGGTGTATTCGAGAAACGCCAGCCGTAGGTCGACCCGATCCTGATCGACCGAGGTGACGTTCAGTTTATCGAACGCCCGATCATCCTCGAGCTGGACGAACGCCCGCCAATTGGCATCGAAATGCACATCGGCATGGACCTGCAGACGGTGGATGACATAGCTGTCGCGGGCATTGCCGGCTGTGCCGAACGCCGGGGCGTCGTTGAACTCGAACCGCTCGCGCAGATTGGCGCCGAACGACACATAGCTCTTCGGATCGGACACCCACAGCGGCACGTATTTGAGGGAATCGAACGGCTCGGTCCGCAGCTTCGGATCGGCCAGCACCGACCAATCCTCGGCCCAGCGGTTGGACTGGATCGCCGGCCGCGCCGGCGCATCGTCCGCCGCGCGGGCGAGACTGCCGAAGGCGATGAGCGCGACGGAGGCCAGCAGCGCCGAGCGGACGCGCACCGCACGCCGAACTTCCCCGCGCTCTCCGCCGGCCGCCGTCACTCGGCCGCCGCCGCGTGCCGCTGCGCCGCGGCGTGGATCTCGGCCACGTAGCCACCGGGGAATTGCAGCATCGCGGCCTTGCGGTTCTCGAACGAATAAGGCGGCACCAGCACCGTCACCCCTGCTTCCTTCGCCTTGGCCATCGTCGCATCCAGATCGGCGACTTCATAGCCCGTGGTCTCGTGGCCGTAAGGATACGGCAAATGTCCGTCGGTGACGAACACGGTCATCTTGCCGAATGCGGACTCGATCCGGATTCGCTTGATCTTGGCGTCGGGTTTCCCCACCTCTGCGCCGGATGCGACGCTGCTGTCCGACACGATCCGGCCGTGCGAGAACTTGACGAAGCTGCGCACGAACGCCTCGGCCCGATCGGCCGCGACATACACCCGGTTCTCCGGGACCGACGTGAACGCGGCATAGTCCGGCTTGGTCGTGTGCCAATACAGCTGCATGTTGACTCCGCCGGGCCACTGCACCACCGCGTCGCGTCCGATCGGATCCGGGAAGGTCGACACGATCACGGACGCGCCCGCGGCGCGCGCCTGCCTGATCGCCACATCGATATCGCTGACCAGATAGCCGTTGCGCTCAGCGCCGAACGGGTACGGGATCGGTGTCTTGAACCCGAACAACGACACCGTGCCCACCGGGGTCTGCAACAACTGCGAGGTGGTGCTGCTCGGCGTCGGCGTCACGGTTGCGACCACCTGCTTGGTGCTCTTGCCGCCGAAGGTGGCGAGAAAGCTCGCCACGAATTTATCGACGTCCTCGGGTGCCACATAGACATGTGTGGTGTCGTATTGCGGCGCGACCGCAACCGATGGGTTGGTATGGCGCGTCTGCTTTGCGGCCGCCGGCGAACTCAGCGCGGCGGCGATCGCCAGCAACAGAAGGGGTTTCGAGATCTGTTTCACGGAAGTCTCCTCGCCAATATCAGGACGTCGATCGCCGTTGGTCGGACAGCATCGCCACCAGCACGAAGCCGGCGATCAGTCCGAGATGTTCAAAGAAGGCGTTGGCCTGCATCCCACGATCCGCTGCGGGCGCGAACCAGAACGCATTCGCCGTAAGCATCGCCACGAAGGTCAGGACGCCAAGCGCGCCGGCACCAATCCAGACCAGTCGATCGGCGAGCAGCAGGAGCGAGCCACCCAGTTCAACGATGATGGCGAGCGTTGCCCAGAGCCAGCCGGGATGCAGGCCGAACCTCTCCTGCTCGGCCACAGCCCCGGCAAAGTCGATCAGCTTCACCACGCCGCCGAGCAGATAGGCAGACACCAGCGCGAAGCGCGCGGCGTGCCACAGCAGCGGCGACGACAGGATCGTCGCCGCCCACCTCGGCTCGTCAGCCGGCCTCACCTCACACCGCCCAGCAAGCGCAGCCCAACGCGCCCCAGAAGCTCCTGAGATCGGAGACCGGCAGCTTGCTCGACCACGCGGTGGCATGATCGTGGCCATGCAGCGTGCAGCTGTTGGCGCAACCGCATGACGTCATCGCCTGCACCGCGACCTTGCCGGCAGCATTGTCATCGTCGGCCCAGGCGGCGTAGCCGCCGAACCGGCGCACCGGTGACCAGTCCGGCATCGCCGGCGGCGGCGCGCTGTCGTCGAGACCGGCGAACTCGCCGGCGCCATACACCACCTTGCCGCCGACCAACGTCAGCAGCGCTGTCGTATCCGCGATCTCGGCTTCACTGCAGGAGAAGTAATCGCGGTCGGGCACCACGACGTCGGCGAGCTGACCGGCGGCGATGCGCCCCTTGTTGCCTTCCTCGTTCGAGAACCAGGTGACGTTCTCGGTCCACATCCGCAGCGCGGTCTCGCGGTCGAGGCAGTTGCGCTGCGGCGTGATCCGCAAGCCACCGACGGTGCGGCCGGTCACCAGCCAGGATAGCGACACCCACGGATTGTACGACGCAACCCGGGTCGCATCGGTGCCGGCCGAGACCTTGACGCCGCTGTCGAGAATGCGCTTCACCGGCGGGGTCGCCTCCGCGGCGCCGAAGCCGTAGCGCTCGACGAAGTACTCTCCCTGATACGCCATCCGGTGCTGCACGGCGATGCCGCCGCCGAGCGCTGCGATCCGGTCGATCGAGCGGTCCGAAATCGTTTCGGCATGATCGAAGAACCAGTGCAGACCGTCGAGCGGCGTGTCCTGGTTCACCTTCTCGAACACGTCGAGCGCGCGGGAGATCGTCTCGTCGTAGGTCGCGTGCAGACGCCACGGCCATTTGTTCTGCACCAGGATGCGCACCACCTCTTCGAGCTCGCCTTCCATCTCCGGCGGCATGTCGGGGCGCGGCACGCGGAAATCCTCGAAGTCCGCGGCCGAGAACACCAGCATCTCGCCGGCGCCGTTGTGCCGGAAGTAATCGTTGCCCTGCTTGTATTTGGAGGTCTTGGTCCAGTTGAGGAAGTCGTCCTTCTCGCCCTTCGGCTTCTGCGTGAACAGATTGTAGGCGAGCCGGATCGTCAGCAGCCCCTCCTCGTCGAGCTTCTGGATCACTGCGTAATCGTCGGGATAATTCTGGAACCCGCCGCCGGCGTCGATCGCGCCGGTGACACCGAGCCGGTTCAGTTCCCGCATGAAGTGGCGGGTGGAATTGACCTGATAGTCGAACGGCAGCTTCGGGCCCTTCGCCAGCGTCGCATAGAGGATGTTGGCGTTCGGCTTGGCGAGCAGAAGGCCTGTCGGATTGCCGTTGGCATCGCGGGTGATCTCGCCGCCGGGCGGCTCCGGCGTGTCCCTGGTGTAGCCGACAGCGCGCAGCGCCGCGCCGTTGAGGATCGCGCGGTCATAGAGATGCAGCAGAAACACCGGCGTGTCCGGCGCCACCGCGTTGAGTTCGTCGATGGTCGGCAACCGCTTTTCGGCGAACTGATGCTCGGTGAAGCCGCCGACCACGCGCACCCATTGCGGCGGCGGCGTGATCGCGACCTGGCGCTTCAGCATGCCCATCGCATCGGCGAGCGAGCGGACGCCGTCCCAGCGCAGCTCCATGTTGAAGTTCAGGCCGCCGCGGATGATGTGGAGATGGTTGTCGATCAGGCCGGGCAGCACCCGCCGGCCCTTCAGATCGATCACGCGCGTCGACGGACCGGCGAGCGGCAGGACATCGCGATCGTGGCCGACCGCCGTGAACCGCCCGTCCGTGATCGCCACCGCACTGGCGGTCGGGTTGCTCCGGTCCAGCGTCGTGAACAGGCCGCGATGCAGGATGACGTCGGGCGCGTTGCTCATGAGTGCTTCTCCATCTGGTGCGGTTCGGAAGTCGTGGACGCGTCGGCGGCGCGGCGCCCCGGCAGCATGCCGAAGATGTGCGGCGTGCACCTGGCGTCCCGCCACGCCGCGGCGAGGCTGTGGCCGGAGATGATCTGGCGCGCCACCGGCACGATCTGCTCGCCGGCCAGAATGCCGAGCAGCCCGATCAGCGCCACCAGCGGCGGCGCGGGCGAGCGCACGTTGAGCAGGCTGTAGATGACGCCGACCAACAGGCCGGCACCGAGCGACAGCAGATACACTTTCATCGTGCTCTCCCCGCGCCGGCCAGATCAAGCGGCCTTGGTGCCGCCCTCGGAGGCGTGTTCGCCGAGCGCCCACTTGGAGAAGCGGATCTGGATGCCGTAGGGCGAGTGCGCCCGCAGGATGTCCATCATGCCCTCATAGGTCTCCGAGCGCGCCCAGTCCTGCTGCAGTTCGAACGCGTACTGGCAGGAAGTGATCGGCACTGCGCCGGCCTGGATCGCCCGCTCCATCGAACGGTTGTGCGCTTCCATCGACAGGTCGCCGCAGGCATCGGCCGGGATGTAGATCTCGTAGCCTTCCTTCAGCATGTCGAGCGTCGGGAACATCACGCAGGCTTCGGTCCACAGCCCGGCGATCACGAATTTCTTGCGGCCGGTGGCGGCCACCGCCTTGCGGAAGTTCGGATCAAGCCACGAGTTCATCGAGGTGCGGTCGATGATGTCGAGGTTCGGAAACAGCTCGGTGACTTCCGGCATGAACGGGCCGGAGAACGAATCCTTGGCCACCGTGGTCAGCACCGTCGGAATCTTGAACAGCTTCGCCGCTTTGGCGAGGATCTGGATGTTGTTGAACACCACCAGACGGTCGTGCGACTGCACGCCCTGATACATCGCCGGCTGATAATCGATCAGCGCGATCGCGCTGTTCTCGGGCGTGAGCATATCCAGTTTCGACATCGGAACTCTCCGGGTTGGGGCTGAGGCCACTGCGCCCGATCATGCCCTGCCCGCCGCTCGCTTCGCTTGGACGAACCCGTCGCCGATTGCACGAACGTGCGGTCAGTGCGTGGACGGATCATCGCAGGTCGGCAGCGGGGGCCGCGCGATCGCCCGCCACGGCGGACGTCGGCGGGTTTGCGGAATTCCGGCGGGTCCGGCGCGTCGTTGGGCTCAAACGTTCAAACGGCGGCAAAGCGCTGCAATCCTGGCGGCGCGATCTCCGCCTAGTCTCCTGACCAAAGTTGTCCCCTTGCGGATGCAGCCGAGCGAGACTCCGGATGAGCAATGCTGAAGGCGAGCCGCCCGTGGCTGCGCCGCCGCGGCCGTCGGCCTGGACCGCGTTTCGTCACACTGCATTCGCGGTGATGTGGACCGCGACCGTGGTCGCCAATACCGGCACCTGGATGTACAATGCCGCCTCCAGCTGGCTGATGACCAACCTCGAGGCGGATGCGTTCACGGTGTCGCTGGTGCAGGTCGCCTCCAGCCTGCCGATGTTCCTGTTTGCGATTCCCGCGGGCGCGCTCTCCGACATCGTCGACAAGCGCCGCTTCCTGATCCTGATCGAAATCGTCCTGACCGTGTTCGCCGTCGCCAGTGCGGCGCTGGTCGGGCTCGGCCGCATGAACCCGGTGTTGCTGCTGCTGTTCACCTTCCTGCTCGGCGCCGGTGCGGCGTTTGCCGCGCCGGCCTGGCAGTCGATCGTTCCGCTGCTGGTGCCGAAGCCGGATCTCGGCTCGGCGGTGACCAGCAACGGCGTCGGGGTCAACGTCAGTCGCGCGATCGGACCGGCGCTCGGCGGCGTCGTGATCGGCATCATCGGCATCGCCGCCCCGTTCTGGATCAACGCGCTGAGCAATTTCGCGGTGATCGGCGCACTGCTGTGGTGGCGGCCTCCGGCGGCGCGTAGCAGCTCGCTGCCGCCCGAGCGCCTGTTCGGCGCGATCGTGATCGGCTTCCGCCACGCGCGTTACAATCTCGAGCTGCGCGCCACCCTGATCCGCGCGGTCGCGTTCTTCTTCTTCGCGAGCGCCTATTGGGCGCTGCTGCCGCTGGTGGCACGGTCGCGCATCGCCGGCGGTCCGGAACTCTACGGCATCCTACTCGGCGCGATCGGCCTCGGTGCGATCGGCGGCGCCTTTGCCCTTCCCTGGATCAAGGCCCGGCTCGGGCCGGATCGCGTGGTCGCCGCCGGCACGTTCGGCACCGCGATCTCCCTCGTCCTGTTCGGGGCAGTCCAACGAGCCGAACTCGCGGTGCTGGCTTGCGTCATCGCCGGCATGTCGTGGATCGCGGTGCTGGCCAGTCTCAACGTCTCGGTTCAGGTGGCGCTGCCGGATTGGGTGCGCGGCCGCGGACTGGCAATGTTCGTCACCACCTTTTTTGGCGCAATGACCGCCGGCAGCGCGCTGTGGGGCCAGGTGGCATCGATGTTCGGCCTGCCGGCCGCGCATTTCGCCGCCGCCGCGGGCGCCGTTCTCGGGATCGCCGCGACCTGGCGCTGGAAGCTGCGCGGCAGCGCCGACAGCGATCTGTCGCCGTCGATGCACTGGCCCTCACCGGTCCTGACGGTGGAGGCAGATGCCGATCAGGGACCGGTGCTGATCACGGTGGAATACCGGATCGCCGACGCCGAGCGCGACGCCTTCCTGCGCGCGATCCTGCAATTGAGCCGGCAGCGCCGCCGCGATGGCGCCTACGCATGGGACGTGTTCGAGGACGCCGCCAACAAAGGCTGCTTCGTCGAAGTCTTCAAGGTGGCGTCGTGGCTCGAGCATCTGCGGCAGCACCAGCGCGTCACCAACGCCGACCGCGTCGTCCAGGACTCGGTGCGCCGCTTCCACGCGGCGGCCGAGCCGAAGGTCACACATCTGCTGGCGGTGACATTTCCGGACGATGCGCTTCCGAGCCAGGCGAACGACGCCGGAGCGCGTCATTTGCTCCGGTGACGAGCGCGCGGCGCCCTTTCGGCACGAGATCGAAGCTCATGGCGAGATCTCCAGCGAAGCGATCTTGTCGCCATCGATCCGAAACCGATAGCGGAGGTCGACCGGGCTGCCGGGAAAATTGCCCGTGACACGGCACGTCACGATGGTCGTACCGTGGGCGGCTTCCCCCGCGATCGGCTGAACGGTGAAGTCGTACTTCGCCGAACTCTCCGTCAGCCAGCGCGAGATGGCGGCGACGCCGACATAGCTGTGGCCTTCGTCTTTCACCACGGCATCCTGAGTGAACAGATCAGCGATGCCGTCGCTGCGGCGCCCATGGGCGGCAAGATAAGCGGCGATCGGGGGCGGCAGGTCGAGTTGCATGATGTCGGTCCTTTTCGGTGTCTGCGTCGAGCGAGGCGTCGTGGCGTCGCCGGATCGGCGGCCGCCTGGTCGGCGTGACGAGCCTGATCTAGCGATGGACAATCATTCCGGTAAGCACATAGAATGAGGACGACGTGTTGCGAAAATCGGGATAATGCCGCGGGCCTCCCTGCAAGATCTGGAAGCGGTGATCGCCATCGCGCGGCGCGGGTCGTTTCGCGCGGCCGCGCTCGATCTCGGCATCTCGACAACCGCACTCAGCAACGCGATCGGCAAGCTCGAGGCGAGCCTCGGCGTCCGTCTGTTCAACCGGACGACACGCAGCGTGTCACTGACGGACACCGGGCAGCTCTTCGTCGGCCAAACCGGCCCTGCGCTGCAGGACATCAAAGCTGCGATCGATACGGCGAGGTCCCGGCAGGCGACGCCGTCGGGTACCCTGCGGATCAATGCCTTTGCGATGGCCGCGCGGGAGATCCTCTCGCCCCTGATCCTGGAATTTCTCCGCCGATATCCCGACGTGCACATCGATCTGGTCACCGAGGGGCGGCTGGTCGACATCGTCGCCGACGGCTTCGATCTCGGCGTCCGCGTCGCCGACCTCGTGCCCAGCGATATGATCGCAGTGTCGCTCGGCCGGCCACAGCGCTATGCGGTGGTCGGGGCGCCGTCGTATTTCGCGGATCATGGCAAGCCGCTGGTGCCGCCCGATCTGATCAATCATCGCTGCATTCGCGCGCGGCTGCCCAATGGCGCGCTTTTCCGCTGGCCGTTCGAAAAGAACGGCCAGCCGGTGCAGATCGACGTCGATGGGCCGATCACGCTCGACGAAGCGACGCTTGCGCGCGCGGCGGCGCTGGAAGGCATCGGGATCGGAATCTTCATGGAGCAGGACGTCCTCGCCGACATTGATGCCGGACGTCTCGTTCGGGTGCTGGAGGATTGGACGCCGCCCTTCGCCGGGCTGTGCCTCTATTACCCGGGACGCCGGAATCCCTCGGCCGCGATGAAAGCCTTCATCGGTCTCGCTCGCACCTGGGCGGCCGACACGAAGTCCGGTCGCCCGCGCGGCCGGCGCCGTGGCGTGCACAAGTAGGTTGCTGATTTGGCGGCCCCGGCAATCGATCCAGCAGCGGCCCCTCGCCTCGATATCAGAACGGCCTGATAGGTGAGCGCAAGCAGCGAAGCAATGACGGAGCGACATCACAGCGCGACGTCGACAACCCGGGCCGACGTTACGATTGCCATCGAGGCGAACCTCGCACGAACAAAATGGCCGTCGCCGAGCGGCGCATCGCGGCGGGACATGCGACGGTCATCCGCACCACCGCGATGCTGCTATGGTTCGGCCAGTCCGGCGAGGATCTTGTCGGGCGTGATCGGAAAGCTGCGGACCCGTACGCCGCAGGCGTGGTGGATCGCGTTGCAGATCGCACCCGCCGCGCCGCAAATACCGAGTTCGCCGACGCCCTTGGCCTGCAGCGGACTGCCGGCCGGGTCGCGCTCGTCGAGCAGCACCACGTCGAGATGCGGCACGTCGAGATTGACCGGGATGTGGTACTCGGCGAGATCCGGATTGACGAGGTGTCCGTCGCGCTTGTCGAACACCATCTCCTCGGTCAGCGCGCTGCCGATCCCCCACACCATGCCGCCCATGCATTGCGACGTCGCGGTCTTGGCGTTCAGCACGCGGCCGAGCCCGAACGTGCCGTGAAACCGCCGAACCCGCGTCTCGCCCGTATAGGCGTTGACCGCGACTTCCGCGAAGAACGCGCCGTACATCGCCGCAGAGAACGCGTCGGCGATCTTGCCGGCCTTGAAGTGGCCGAGTTGGTCGATCGGCTCGCCGTCGAGCAGCTCGCTGAACGCCACCCGGCGGTTGCCGGTCTCTGCGAAACCGTCCTTGAGCACGAGCTGGTCTTCGGCACAGCCGAGACGGTCCGCCAGTGCGAGGCGGATCGCTTCGCAGGCTTCGAACACCGCCGAGCCGGTCGACGCTGCGCCCCAGCTTCCACCCGAGCCTGCCCCGGGCGGAAACGTCGAGTCGCCGAGCCTGACCTCGACCAGCGCCGGATCGAGCCCGAGCATCTCGGCGGCGATCTGTCCCAGCACCGTGTAGCTGCCGGTGCCGATGTCGGTCATGTCGCTGGCGACCTCGGCGGTGCCGTCGGCCCGCAATGTCACCCGCGCCTGCGCCTCGTTGAGGTTGTGCACGCGCGCCGCGCTGGCGACGCCGGTGCCGATCCACCATTCGCCGTCGCGGCGCTGGCGCGGCTTGCGCTCGCCGGCCTTCCAGCCGAACCGCTCGGCGCCCTGCTTCAGGCATTCGGCCAGCTTGCGCGAACTATACGGAATGTCCTGGCTCGGATGGCGCTCCGGAATGTTGCGCAGCCGCAGCCCGACCGGATCGATGCCGGCGGCATCGGCAAGCTCGTCCATCGCCGCTTCCAGCGCCTGCATGCCGACCGCCTCGCCGGGCGCACGCACCGAGCCCGCCGTCATCAGGTGGATCCGCGCGAGATCGACCCGCAGCAGGCGGTTGTGCCCGGCATAGAGGAATTCGCTCGCCTGGGTCACCGGCTCGGCGAAGCTTTCGCCCGGCAGGTTGGAGACACGGACCTCGTGGCCGAACCCGATCAGCCGGCCTTCGCGGTCGGCCGCGAGCCGCAGCCGCTGCGTCGTCTCCGACCGGCGCATCATGCTCTGAAACACCTGCTGGCGCAGCAGCACGACCCGAACCGGCCGCTTCAGTTCGATCGCCGCGACCGCCGCGGCGACACCTTCGACGCTGATGCCGAGCTTGGAGCCGAACCCGCCGCCGACGTAAGGGGAGATCAGCCGCACCTTGTCGGGCGGCAGACCGAGCGCATCGGCGAGCTCCTTGACGTTGTATTTCAGCATCTGCAGGCTGGAATGCAGCGTCAGGGTGTCGCCGTTCCATTGCGCGATACTGGCGTGCGGCTCCATCGGCGCACTGTTGTGGCACTCGGTGGTGTAAGTGACATCGACCGTATGAGCCGCCTCGCGCATCGCATGGTCGAGGTCGCCCTGCACTGTCGCATCCTGCGGCTCCACCGGCGCGTCGGCGGAATGCTGATCGACGACGGCCCCCTCCTCGGCGCGATATTTCACCTGAAGATGCTTGGCGGCGTCGCGCGCCTGCTCGAAGGTCTCGGCGATCACCACTGCGATCGGCTGCCCCCAATATTCGACCTTGCGGACGTCGCGGACCGGCGACTTGCCGGCCCCGCCCTGCGCCGGCCGCGCCACCATCCGCGCGTCCGAGATCACCGCGATCACGCCGGCCATCGATGTGACCGACGCTTCGTCGATCTCGACAACCTCGCCCTTGCTGATCGTCGCGGTGACGATCACACCTTCGACGCAGCCGTCGACCTTGTACTCGGCCGCATAGGTGGCGGTGCCGGTGGTCTTGGCCGGACCGTCCGGCCGATCCAGCGGTTTCCCGATCACACCCTGCCGCATCGCGTCCAGCCGGTTGCGCTCGTCGGGCTTGTCCATCGTCAAAGAGCGGGTCATGCGGCGGCTCCGGTCGCTTCGCGCAGCACGGCTTTCAGCGTCCGCCGCGCGAGCGGGATCTTGAAATCATTGTCGCCGTAGCCGATCGCGGTCTCGAGCAGCAGGTCTGCGGCTTCGTCGAACAGCGCGTCGGACGGCTTTGCACCGCTGAGCAATTCGTCGATCCTGGGATCGTGCCACGGCTTGTGGGCCAGGCCGCCGAACGCCAGCGACGCCGAGCCGATCGTCTCGCCGTCCATCCGGACCACCGCGGCGATCGACACCAGGGCGAAGGCATAGGACGACCGCTCGCGCACCTTGCGGTAGAGCTGCCTGCCGCCGGCCGGCGCAGGCAGCACCACGGCCGTGATGATGTCGCCGGGCTCCAGCATGTTGTCGTGCTGCGGCGTGTCTCCGGGCAGCCGGTGAAAATCGCGCACCGGAACGTTGCGGGTGCCGCCGCCCGGCCGAGCGATCTCGACGATCGCGTTCAGCGCCGCCAGTGCCACCGCCATGTCGCCCGGATAGGTGGCGATGCACTGCTGGCTGGCGCCGAGGATGGCGTGGATCCGGTTGAAGCCGCCGATCGCCCCGCAGCCGCTGCCGGGCTCGCGTTTGTTGCACGGCGTATCGATGTTGTAGAAGTAGTTGCACCGCGTGCGCTGGCACAGATTGCCGGCAGTGGTCGCCTTGTTGCGAAGCTGGAAGGTGGCGCCGGCCAGGATCGCGCGCGCCAGGACTGGATAGTCGCGGCGGATGCGCAGATCGCCCGCGCAGGCGCTGTTGCTGACCAGCGCGCCGATCCTGAGGCCGTCGCCATCGGCCTCGATGCCGCCGAGCGGCAACCGGTTGATATCGATCAGTTCGCTGGGGGTCTCGACCTCGAGCTTCATCAGGTCGAGCAGATTGGTGCCGCCGGCGATCGGCCGGCCGCCATCGGCCATCAGTTGCGCGGCACGGTCGAGGCCATGCGCGCGGGTGTATTCGAACGGCCTCAACGTCCCGCCTCCTTCACCTCGGTGATCGCATCGACGATGTTGGAATAGGCGCCGCAGCGGCACAGATTGCCGCTCATCCGCTCGCGGATTTCGTCCGCCGTCAGCGTCACGTCGCCAGCAAGATCGTCGGTGACGAAGCTCGGCCAGCCGAGCGCCGCCTCCTCCAGCATGCCCTGGGCCGAGCAGATCTGGCCCGGCGTGCAATAGCCGCATTGGTAGCCGTCGTGACGGACGAACGCCGCCTGCAGCGGATGCATGTCGGTGGGCGAGCCGAGCCCCTCGATGGTGGTGATGCTGTCGCCCTCGTGCATGATCGCCAGCGTCAGGCAGGCGTTGATGCGCTGACCGTTGATCAGCACCGTGCAGGCGCCGCACTGGCCGTGATCGCAACCCTTCTTGGTGCCGGTCAGGTCGCAGTCGCGGCGCAGAAAATCGAGCAGGCTGGTGCGCGGGTCACCCGCGAAACCGAACGGGTGTCCGTTGATGATCAGCGGCATTGGGAACTCCATTCTGGTCACGCCCAACGCGCCGCCATCGGAATGGTTCTAATCTTCCGGGCGGGCCCTGCCGTCCGGTCGTTGGACCAGGGCGCGGTCCGTTCGGTGCCAGCGGCATCACTCGCCGCTCCGAAACCGGGACGGACTGGCCCCCTCGCCTCACTCGCGCCCCATCACGCGCAGGCCACGCACGATCGTTATCGCCGCGGTTCCGCGTCGGGTCCCACGGTCAGGAGATCAAACGTGCGCCGCGCTGGAACGTCAGGTACTCCCATGACCAATTGATCGCGACGGCAACGCGGTTCCGCACGCCGATCAGGAAGTAGACGTGAACGACGCTCCAGAACAGCCAGCCGAGAAACCCGGTAAGGCGCAGACGCCCGATCGAAACCACTGCCGATTTGCGGCCGATGGTGGCGAGATCGCCCTGGTGGCGATAGACGAACACCGGCTGCTCACCCTTCAGTCCCGAAACCTTGCGCGTAATCAGCTCGCCGACGAAGCGTCCCATCTGCTTTGCGGCCGGCGCCAGGCCGGGCACCGGCCGCCCTTCACTCCTGGCCGCAGCGATGTCGCCGATCGCGAAGATGTTGGGATGCGGCGGCACCCGCAGCTGCGCGTCCACCAGCAATCGTCCAGCGCGATCCGCTTGCGCCCCGAGCCAGTTCGCCGCCGGCGTCGCCCGCACGCCAGCCGCCCACAACACGCAGCACGAGTCGATGCGGCGACCGTCCGCCAGCACCACGCCGTCGTCCGAACATCGTGCGACCGACGCGCGGGTCAACACCTCGACCCCCATGCGCTGCAGCGCGCCTTCCGTATAGCGCGACAGATCCGCCGCGAATGCCGAGAGCAGTCGTTCGCCGGCTTCGACCAAGACGACCTTCGCGGTCCGAGGGTTGATGTGGCGAAAATCGCGCGCGAGCACGTTTTGCGCAATCTCGGCAATCGAGCCGGCGAGTTCGACGCCGGTCGGACCGCCGCCGACGATGACGAAGGTCATGCTCGTCTGACGGGCCGCCGGGTCGGCCGTGCGTTCCGCGCGCTCGAAACAACCGAGGATCCGCGCCCGGATGCGGGTCGCGTCTTCGATGGTCTTCAGCCCCGCCGCGTACTGTGCCCATTCCGGGTGATTGAAATACGAGCTGGTGACTCCGGTGGCGATGACGAGTTCGTCGAACGGGATATTCAATCCATCCGTCGTCGTCACGACCTGCCCTCCGGTATCGACCCGATCGACCTCCGCCATGATCACGGTGACGTTCTTCTGCGCGGAGAAGATCGATCGGATCGGCCACGCCACGTCTGCTGGCGACAGCGCCGCGGTCGCCACTTGGTAGAGCAGCGGCTGAAAGCAATGGTGGTTCTTCCTGTCCATCAGGGTCACATCGATCTCGCAGCCCGCCAAGGCATGCACCACTTCGAGCCCGCCGAAGCCTCCGCCGATCACCACCACCGACCGCCGCCGCATCTGCGCCGCGCCCTCGGACGGATTCACGAGCTGCGGCTCGCGACGAGGCGTCGTCACGTCGGCGGCCGGACGGCGCGGATGCGCGCCCGGCCCTCGCGGATCAGGTGCTGGGCGGGCTTTGGCCGTCGTCTCCTCGCTCCGGTTCATCGCGTTACGACCGACGTTCGCTGCTACCGGCCTGGGTCGGTGACCAGGCCGGAGGATCGCTGCACGGAAACGACTCGTCGGAGGTTTCCGCGACCACGTCCCACGCGGACTCCGGATCTGCCATCGCCTCCGGGCCGGCGCTGCGACCATTGCCCGGCGAGCTGCCTTCGCTCTCCAGTCCTCCGCGAAGCGCCGCATGTGTTCGAGCGAGGTCGCGTTTCGCAGTCATTTTGGCCCTTTCAAATCGGGTGATGCCCATTGCGGCGATCGGCCCGATGCCGCCAGCGAAATGGCACGTGTGACGTGCGTCGCTGCTGCCGCGGTGTCTCTGGTAATCGGCGGCGCGAGCCACCGTTCCTACAGGCAGGCCGACGCGAGCGATGAAGGCGATCGGTTGCCGCGTGTTGCGCGAAGTGGTGCGCGTCGCCGATGCTGCAACCTCGACGGCGGCGAACCTCACTGCATCCACGCCAGGCTCTGCGACGGGAGAAGCTGGGTTGCCGCGATGATGATGGCGATGACGCCGGCGAATACGGCGCTCCGCCAGCTCCACACCAGGTGCAGCAGCATCAGCGCCAGCAGCGTCCACGGCAATGCCGCGATGATGTCGGGCAACATCGAAGCGACGCTGCTCACGCCGCACTCACCAGTGACGACCTTGCGCCGACCGCAGTGACCGCCACTCCCGCATCCAGCGCTGCAGAAGAAGGACGAAGCAGACGAGTCCGATCACCAGCGCGATCGTCCACGTCATCGCGTCGGTGTATCCGATCCCCATCAGCCAGAACGACGCGGACGCCCAGAGCGAAACGGTGAAGAACAGCATCGGCACCTCACAAGCTGCATCGGTGGCAGTCGATCGTCCGGCTGACGCGATACGGACATCGATCGTTTCAAGCCAACCTTGCGGCTGCGGGCACGTTCCTAATCTCCGGAGGCGGACAGGCGGCGTGCTGCTCCGCCGGCCGTCACGACGCTTCGACCTCGCCACAGGAGATCCGGCGGCGCTGCGTTTGCTGCGTCTTGATCAAGGTGCGGATCGCTCGCTTCAATCCGCGCTTGCGCACCATCGTGGCGGCGATCGATGCGTCGACCCATTGGCGCTGCCGCTGCAATCGCTCGGGCCAGTTATCGAATTCGCCGTGCACGCGAAACGGAAACAGATCGACCGTGCACCGGATCGGCTGGCCGCGCTTCACGCGCTTGTTGGTGAACCGGCCGACCGGGATCATCGCCGCCTCGCCATGCAAGCCGGCCTCCTCCATCGCCTCGATCTCGGCGGTCTTGTGCGGCGGGTGGTGTTTGATCGGCCAGCCTTTCGGCACCGACCAGCGCCCCTTGGTGCGCGTGGTCACCAGCAGCACCTCCGTGCCGCGCGACGTGACGCGAAACGGAATAACGCCGTACTGCCTAGCCTTCATGCGGAACCATCCTCCAGAGCGCGAAGAACGCCGCTGCGATATCGAGGTTCCTATCCCGAGGGTTGCCGGCGCTAGGAACCGTGGCGAAGCTGGCGGCTTGCCTCGTGCGACAAAGGCCGATTCAGACTCAGCCGTCTCCTCCTGGAGCCTTCCGGATCCGCCAAGCGGCGACGTCAAGTCGGGCACCGGACGGAACGACGACGACCCACGTCCAATCGACAGAGAAACGAGGCGACATGACCGAGGTGCGCAACGTCGATCAGCTCCGCGCCGAGATCGACGCAGGCCGAGCCGGCGACAAGATGCCGTGGCCCGATCCGGCAGCGGCGCCGCTCGGCACCGACGACGAAGCCGGCGGCGCCTCCCCGAGCCGTCAACAGGTCGCCGATGCCCATCGCCAGGAGGCGAGCCGCGGCGTGACCTCGTCCGATCCGGCCGGCCGCGGCCCTGGTCAGGCGTGGTGGATCATCGGGCTGACCATCATCATCGGTGCGGCGATCGCCACCGCACCGTATCTGCTGCTGTAACGCACGACCGATACGGGGCGCGCGAGCCGCCTCGATCAGCCGCTCGGAGATTCGGTGGCCTGATCGGACTCGGGAAACATTCCGCTGCCGGGCGTTTTGGTCTCGTCGGTCAGGCCGGGCGTCGCATGCGGGCCGGCGGGATTGCGCTCGGCGGGCTTGGTCGTGCCCTGATCGCGATCATCGCGCGGCTCGGTGCCGCGTGGCGTCGAGCGGTTTTCTGCATCGCGTGTTCGATCGGTCAAGCTGTGTTCCTCATGCGGGCAACGGAGTTCGCGCCGTGTCTGTCAATCGCGGGCGGCAATCGAACGTTCCCGACCAGCTCCGAACGGTCGCTTCGGGCGACAGACTAGGAACATTTGGCGCGGTGAAGCGTCATCGCCGCGACAGAAGATCAGCGATGATCCTTCTCGGCCGGCCGCGGGCACTTCATCGGCGCCCGTCGCCGCTGCTGCCGACGGCCTCCCTCGCGAGGCGCTTCCAGATTCACGGATGTACTGAACTGGGAGACACGACCCGCTCAATCCACCGGATTGAGCGGGTTCTGTCGGCCTGCGGCACCGTCCGCGCCGGCACAGCTCAGAAACAGCGCAATTGCAGCAGGTCGTCGATGCTGAAACCGAACACCGCGAGGCGCCAGGCCGGCGCCGTCGCCAGCACGGCCAGGACGGCGAAGCCGGCATAGATCAGCGTGGTTCGCAGCGGCGCGCTAGCGCGGCCCCGAGACGATCGCCGCATCGGACGCCCCTTCACTTCGGGTGATCCACCAGCCGGTGATCACCATCGCCGCGCCCCACACCAGGAAGCCGATGTCCCAATAGATCCGCTGCGGTTCGGGCACCGTCTCGTTGACGCGGTGAACGGCGAGAAGCTGGTGATCGATGGTGCCCTCGACGAGATTGAACAGCCCCCAGCCGATCAGCAACAGGCCGATGAAGCGCCGGCTCGACCACGCCCAGCGCCGCCGCTGCGCTGCTCGCCACGAAATGAACAGGCCGCCGACGATGAACAGGTAGGTGAGGCTGTGAAAGATCCCGTCCCAGGTGGTGTTCAGCTTCAGGTTGTCGATGGTGTCGATCGGATACCAGGTACTGAGCATGTGATGCCATTGCAGCAACTGATGCAGCACGATGCCGTCGAAAAAACCGCCGAGGCCGAGCCCGAACAGAATCCCCGCCGAGGCAGGAAACGGAGGTGGAGCAGCATCAGCCATCGGCAATTCCCCTCGCAGCTCGCCAGCACGGCCGCAAGCAACGGCTGCCGCGACCACCGGCCCGCGACAAGCGCAAGCGCGAGCCAAGGCGAAGGTTCCAATCGAAGCCGCCGATGAGGTCTCAGACGTTCGCCTGTTGCAGAGCGTCGACGAGCTGTCTCACCGCCACCAGCCGCTTCGCAGAGTCGAGGCTCCGCTTCAGCAGCAGGCGTCCGTCGTGCCGGACAACGCCCCGCGGTAGCTCCGACAGCGACACGTCGCTGCGCAGCGTCACGGCGATCCCGTTGGGGCCCGCGTCGATCCGTGCGATGCCGAGATCGCGGCACGCTTGGTTCAGGTCCGCCAGCACCAGCAGGCGATCGGCTTGCGGCGGGGCCGGACCAAATCGAGCGATCACCTCGTCCTCGAGTTCCTCGACCTCCGCCGCCGTCTCCGCGTGAGCGAGACGCGCGTACAGGTCGAGCCGTGTCGCTTCGTCGGGGACATAGTCGGACGGCAACAGCGCCTCGAGGTCGAGATGCAACTCGGGCGCCCAGAAATCGTCGAGACGCTTTGGCCGTCCACGCATCGCCTGCGCCAGCAGATGATGATACAGTGCCGCGCCGAACACCTGGACGTGGCCGGCCTGCTGCTCCGACAGCAGATCGCCGGCACCGCGCAGATCGAGATCGCGCGCACTGATCTGAAACCCTGCGCCCGGCCTGCCGAATTCCCTCAGCGCCTCGATCCGCGCCTGGGCGGCCTCGCCGGCCTCGTCGCTGAGCAGATGCGCATAGGCCCGCGTGCCGCCGCGCCCGACGCGGCCGCGGAGCTGGTGCAGTTGCGCCAAGCCGAAGCGTTCGGGCTCGCAGATCACGATGGTGTTGGCGCGGGGAATGTCGAGGCCGTTCTCGATGATGTTGGTGGCGAGCAGGATGTCGGCCTCCCCGGCCATGAACCGCATCATGCAGTCGTCGATGTCGGCGGCCGGCATCCGGCCGTGCAGCGTCAGCACCCGCAACTCCGGCACGTTGCTGCGCAGTCGCTCCTGCATCGGCGCAAGATCCTTGATACGCGGACAGATCACGAAGCTCTGCCCGCGCCTTCGGTGTTCGCGCCGCAGCGCCATCGTCAGCGTCGAATCCGTCAGCGTCGCAACGGAAGTGACGACCGGGACGCGCTGCACCGGCGGGGTGGCGATGACACTGATGTCGCGCAGTCCCGCCAGCGCTCCGGCCAGCGTTCGTGGAATCGGCGTGGCACTCATCGTCAGGCTATGGACGCCGTCGCGGAGCGCGGCGAGCTTGGCCTTCTCGGCCGCGCCGAAATGCTGTTCTTCGTCGATGATCACCAGCCCGAGATCGGCGAAGTGAACGCCCTTGGCGGTCAGAGCCTGCGTGCCAATGACGATCGCCAGCGAGCCGTCGCGCAATTGCTGCTTGATCTGGCGCGCCTCGGCCGCGGAGGTCAATCGCGACAGCTGTCCCACGCGGGCGCCGAGCGGCGCGAACCGCTTCTGAAACGTGACGACGTGCTGCCGCGCCAGCACCGTGGTTGGGACCACGAGCGCCACCTGCCTGCCGGACAGCACGGTGGCGGCCGCTGCGCGCAACGCGACTTCGGTCTTGCCGAACCCGACGTCACCGCAGACGATGCGGTCCATCGGATGTCCCGAGGCGAGATCGCGCAGCACGTCTTCGACCGCGTCGATCTGATCGGGCGTCGGAAAGTACGGAAACTGCGCGACGAACCGCTCGTAATCCGCGCCCGGCGGGCTGATCTTCGGGGCCGGCGTGGCGCGCCGGGCGCCGACGGCCTCGGCCATCGTCCGCGCCACTCGCTCGACCTCGCGTTCGGCATCATCCTTGCGCATTGTCCAGGACGAGCCATCCGCGTCGTCCAGTTTGAGCCCGCTGGGGTCGTTCGCATACGGCCAGATCAGGCCCAGGTCGGCGACCGGACACAACGCCGTCTGGTCACCCGCGAACCGCAACCTGATCATCTCGGAAGCCGGCGTGCCCGGCGACGAGACCTGCTCCAGTCCTTCGAGCACCGCCAGACCGCGCCGCAAATGCACCACCGCGCCGCCCAGCACCGGCCTTGCAACAAGTTCGCCCGTCGCCGTCCGCCGCGCCATCGGTTGAAGATGGTGCGCGCGGCTGCCCAGCACCTCGGTCGCGCTGACCACCACCCGCGCCGGCGTCGTCGCCAACCGGAAGCCGGCGTCGAGATCGGCCAGCACGGATGCGATCGCGTCGTTGGTCGCCCCCACGGCTCGCCGCCACTCCAGCCGCTGCGTAGTTTCGCCGGCAAGCCGCTCCATGCGCGCCAGATCCGGCGCCGTCGCCGCAGTGAAGATGATGCTCGTTCCCTGGTCGCGGCTGTCCGCGATGAAGCGGCGCAATGCCGAGCGCGGTGAGCGCGCCTGCGAAAAATCCGGCACTGCTTCGAGCTCCGCATCAGCCGGCAGCTCGGTGATCCCAGCGGTCGCCGCGTCCCACTCGCCGCGGCTGACGAAATCGGCTCGGCTTTCTTCATCTGCATCGCTGCGTTCGATCGCCGCCAGTTGCGCGTCCGCGCGTCGCGCAACGCCGGCGTCGGCGATCAGGCCGGTGCCACGAAGGCAGGCGAAGATACTTGCAGCCTGGGGCCCGTCCTCGGCCGACGCGAGCACACCGCGCTCCGACATCGGATCGATCACCACCTCGTCCAGCGCGACGCCTTCGCTCGAACTGCCGGGATCGAACGACCGGATCCCGCTGACGATGCCGTCACCGAGTTCGATCCGGATCGGCGCGAGCGCACCGGCCGGATAGATCTCGATCGTTTGACCGTGAAACAGCGCGCCTCCCGGGTAGTCGGCGGGCTCGTCGAGCTCGTAGCCGAGGCTTTGCAGCCGCTCGGCGAACGCGTTCGGTTCGAAGGCCTGGCCGATCTCGATGCGGAGGGTCGCACGCGCCCACGCCTGGGGTGCGGGAACGCGGGGCAGCAGCGCATCGACGGTCGTGATCAGCAGCGGCGGATCGGTATGTTCGGCCAGGCGGCGTAGCACATGGCTGCGCCGGCCCGCGATCTCCCGTGACGGCTCGAGCTGTTCGAACGGCAAGGTGTCGAAGCGCGGCAGCACCAGCACACCGCAACGCGGATCGAATGTGTGCAGGATTGCACCGAGCCGCTCTGCGCGAGCCTCGTCGCGGGCGACGAACACGACACCGTGCGGTCGAGCTCTGCGGCGCAGCTTCAGCAGATGCAGGGCCAGCAACCCCAACGGCGCGGCCGACGAAATCTGCTGCTTTGCGCGGCGCGAAGCCGCGACAGGCTTGGACGCGCCGGGTCGCTGTGCATGGCCATCGCCCGTCGATGACTTCGGCGTCCTCGGTGGCCGCGACGCGACCTGCCCGCTCTGGCGGCGCATCCTCGTCGAACGTCTCAACACAGCATGCCGATGCTAACCGCCTTTGGTGCGGTCCGGCGGCGGCGGAGGCGTGATGACGCGGTCGGTGTTCCGATCAGTATCGTCGACCGGCGCGTCATCCGATCGCGGCGGCAGGTGATGCCCGGCCCCGCCGCTGTCGCGCGGCTTGGTCTGATCTCGTTCGGTCTTTCGCTGCTCCGCCATCACCGATCCTCCACGCCTCCTTAAGCGAGCGGTGCAGCGCTTGGTTCCCGACGCGAACGCTCGAACTTTTCGTTGCAACAACGCCGTCCGTCACGAACCGCGGGCGGGCCGGCGCGGCTGCAGCTCCGTGATGCCTGAAAGTACGAGGGCCGCAACGCCGATGGCGACGCTGATCTTGCCCAGCGCCGCGGACCATAGCGCGACGCCGATGACGAGCATGACGACGCCGAACACCACATCCAGCGCCAGGTGCCAGGGCATCGGCAGGAGGCGCAGGGCGCCCCATTCGTAGTCGGTGATCAGGCTGTAGACGATCCCGGTACAGCCGAGCGCCACGAAGACCCAGCGGATCGCTCCCTGTTCGCCGGCCGCGAACGGCAGCGTCAGCACCAGCAGCGACACCAGGTAATCGATCACTCCGTGAAATCGGGTCGGGACGACGCGCACCGGGATTCTCCATCATGAACAGGCGAAGAACCGAACCCGTTCGACGACGTTCCATGGAGCCCGGGTGTCTCGCATTGGAACGCTCGGCAATCGGCCCCGTTGGCGAGTGAACCTGATGGAGACCGCGCCGATGACGTCTGCCTCTCTGCAAATGACGCCGAGCGAATCCCGCCGACTGGCGCGGTTCCTCGGATGGGTGTCACTCGGTCTCGGCGCAGCGGAAATTGCGGCGCCACGGCGTCTCGCCCGCGCGCTCGGCATGGAAGGCCGCGAGCCTCTGCTGCAGCTCTATGGCGCGCGTGAAATCGCTTCCGGGGTGGCGATTCTCAGCACCGAATCCGCCTCGTCGGTCTGGAGTCGCGTCGGCGGCGATGCGCTCGACATCGGCACGCTGGCGCTGCAGCTCCGCCGCGACAATCCGAAGCGAGGCAACGTGGCGCTCGCACTCGCCGCCGTCGGCGGCATCACCATGCTGGACTGGGCCTGCGCACAGGCGCTGACGACGACCGACCGACGTCGCAACGGCCACGCGGCGGAGCGCGTCTAGCTTGACCGCCACCGACGAGAACGGCGGAGGCCTCACCGCGCTGGTGTTCGCCGGCGGCCTCAGCCTTGCGGCGTATCACGGCGGTGCCTTCGAGGCGTTCTCGGCTCAGGCACAGCCGCTGCACTGGCTGGCCGGCTCATCGGCCGGCGCGATCACCGCCGCGCTGATCGCCGGCAATCCGCCGCTACGGCGCAGCGCCGCGCTACGCGAATTCTGGGGGCTTTCGGCATCCGAACCGGCGTGGTCGCCGCTGCCGCATCTGGAGGGCTGGGCGAGCGCGATGACGGCGCATCTGCTCGGCGATCCCGGCCACTTTCACCCGCGGCTGCCGGTGCCGTTTCATTTTCGGAGTCTCTACGATCTGGCACCGATGCGCCGTCGGCTGGCGCGGCTGATCGATTTCGCCCGCCTCAATGCCGGCGACCTGCGGCTGTCGATCGCGGCGACCGACCTGTGCAGCGGCGATCCGGTGATCTTCGACACCGGCGGCGAGCCGATCGAGCTCGACCACCTGCTGGCGAGTTGCGGCTTCCTGCCGGAGTTCGCACCGGTGACGATCGGCGACCGGACGCTGGTCGACGGCGGCCTGTCGCTCAATGCGCCGTTCGATCCGGTTCTGGCCGAATGCGACGGGCCACTCCGGCTGTTCGTAGTGGATCTCTATGCGCGCGACGACCATGCGCCGACGACGTTGGAAGATGCACTCGAGCGCAAGAACGACCTGCTGTTCGGCAACCAGACCTATCTGCGGCTCCAGGACAAGATCCGGATCAGGCAACTCGAACGCGCTGCCGCGGGTCGTCCGACGACTGCCGACGAGATCACCCTTCTGAGCTATCGCGCAGGGGCGAACGAGCCCGGGCCGGAGAAGAGCTTCAACTTCTCCAGACGAGCGCTGGCGCGGCGCTGGCAGGCCGGGTTCGACGACATGCGTGCGGCGCTCGCACCCGACGCTTCCGCGACCGGCGAGCTGCGCGTCATTCGGCGCCACGCGTCGTCTCGTCCGACCGTGACGCCGCTCGCGGCTGCCCAGGGCGGTTGACGTTGTCGGCGAACATCGCGGCGATCGCCAGGCGAACGGCGGCCGTGCCGTCCACTCCGTGCATCAAAGCGATCTCGCCCTGCTGCTCGTGCCGGATGGCGTGCGCCATGATGGTCAGCCGAAGATCGCCGCTCGCGCCGAGCTGCTGATCCGCCATCGCCACCGCGCCCTTGTGGTGCTTGGTCATCGCCGCCACGAAGTCGGCGTCGAACGTCGCGGGCGGCGTCGATCTTAGTTCGGCGACCTCTGCGTCGCTGAGCAGGCCCGGCATCGCGGCGCGTTCCTCTGCAGAACACAGTTGCATCGGCTCGTCGAACCAGCTCCGCCACCACCGCTCGAGATACGAACTCTCGCTCGCCTGGGAGGCGACCATCAGCCCGGCCAGCGCCCGCAGATGCGGATCGCGGGCGCGTTCGATCGCCAGCGAGGCAAGCTCGATACCCTGCTGGTGATGAGTGTGCATGTGGCGCATGAAAGTCTGGTCGGTGACAATGGACTCGCCGCGCCACGGCCAGACGCGATCGACAGCGGCGCCGGCGGCACCGAGCCCAACCAGCATCAGCAGCGCGGCCATCGCCGCGGTCCAGCCCAGGGTGAAGCGGCGCTCGACGCGCGACAGCGAGCGGTACAGCCATGGAAACAGCGGATAGATCAGCGATGATGACAAGTGCACCAGAAACCCGATCCAATACGGCTGCTGCAACGTGAAGATCGGCTGGAAGAACGGAAACAGCGGCACCAGCACCGCCCATTCCAGCGCCGAGGTGCCGACCGCCCAGAGCGGCGCGATCAGCGCGAGCCGCATCGGCGACAGCCCGGCGGTCCATCGCGACAGCAGGCCGAAGAAGAACACCGCCCAGGAGAAATCCGCCCATTGATGAAACGCGATCCCGGCCGCGATCGCGGCCGTGGAGGGCTCGGCAGTCAGCGCCCAATCCCGGGTCGGGATCGCGGCGACCGACATCCAGTCGACCGCGGCGTCACGCCCGAGCAGCGAGGCCGCGAACTGACTGAGCAGCGTCGAATAGCTGCTGCTGATCACCCCGAGCAGCGCCGCCGCAATCCAGACGTGGCGATGCCGCGCGGCCCCGGCGGGACCGCCGTCGGATGCGGATGATGGGCCGATCCGCAGAGTCCGCGTCACACCCGGCTCAGCGCTTGGCGCTGCCGGGCTCGGCCATCTTGCGATGCTGGCCCGCCAGCACGCCGGATGGGATGACATTGGCCGCCGCCGACTGCAGCTTGTTCTTCCATCCGCTGACGACGTCGCCCTCGCCGCTCATCATCGCGTCGAAGCCGATCCGCGCGACTTCGCCGGCATCGTCCTTCTCGGCGGCGCCGACTGCCGTGTCCAGCATGTCGGCGCGGCGGAAGAAGTCGGTCTCGGTCGGGCCGGGCATCAGGCAGGTCACGGTGATGGCGGTGTCCTTCAGTTCGTCGCGCAGCGCGAAGGAGAACGAGTTCAGAAACGATTTGGTGGCGTTGTAGATCGCCTGGAAGCTGCCCGGCGTGAAACCCGCGATCGAGCCGGTGATCAGGATCCGACCGGAGTTGCGCCGACGCATGTCGTTGCCGATTCGGTGCACCAGCAGCACCGTGCCGGTGACATTGGTGTCGATCACATTGCGGGCTTCCTCGAGATTCTGGTCGAGGAACGCGTGCCCGAGACCGCGGCCGGCATTGGCGATCAGCGCATCGACCGGCCGTCCCTTGGTCGCGCCGAGCAGTTCGTCGACGCCTTGCTCGGTGGACAGGTCGGCCTGGACCGCCTCGACCGCGACGCCGGAGACGCGCAACTCGGCTGCGGCCTTTTCGATCTCCGGCTCGTTCGCCGCGATCAGCAGATCGAAGCCGCCTTCCGCACAGCATTTGGCGAGCTCATAGCCGATGCCGGTGGACGCTCCGGTGACGACGGCGAAGGGACGTTGTTCGGTCATGGCCTGCTCCGATGGTTTGGCGGACAACCGGGAGCGGAGCCGCCCGTTCCTCGCAGCCCTCCGACAGCAGCGCGGGCGAGCTTCTCGATCATCCCTGGCCGATCATCACCGGCGGGCGCGGCCGTTCCGGTCAGCCGAACAGGCCCATCAGCCAGGCCACGATCGCGATCAGTGGAACCACGGCGATCGCGAGTAGCAAGATCGGGGCGGGTTCGTTGCCGGTGCGCTTGGCGTCGAGTTTATCGTCTTCCATGACGTCCTTAAGCGCGAGCGACCACCGTCGTTCCCCGGGCTCATGCAGATCGCGCCGAGCGGCGGCAATCGGAACGGGGCCCACCGCCTCGCGTTCATCACCGAGGAGGACAAGCCATGACCAAGCAACCGCCCGTTCCGCCCGACAATCGCAGCCCGAAAGGCCCCGGCGCCGATCCGGCCTCGACCCCGCGCGACGACAGCGGCGTCCGCGACGTCGATGCGACCCGCGGCCAGCGCGACAACATCGAACAGAACACACACAATCAGGGCTATCAGCAGCCGCTGATTTGCTGCATGCTCACGACGGAGACCGGCCCATGACCAACCGCACGCCGACCACCACTCCAGCCGACGTTCCGCCGAACGGCCGCGAGCCGCCGTTCACCGAAGACGATCGGGCCCGCGCAGAACTCGGCTCGACCACCGATGGCAGCCAGCGCGAGCGAGACCGGATGACGCCGCAGCGCGCCAAGAAGACGCCGCTGCACGACGATCCGGGCCACACGGCGTGATCACGATGCGCCGCGGCCCGGTTGTTCGCCGCACTCGGCGCCTTGTGTCTTATGATAAAGACGATGCTGCGTTCCGTCGCTACTCTGCTCCACTGGAAACGTCAGTGAGAGTGGATCGCCAATGCGAGCCGGCTTCGCATTCACCAGCTTGGCCAATCGTCTCGCCAGTGTCGCGGAGCTGTCCGAGCAGGATCTCGAGCTCCTCACTGCAATGCCCGCAACGATCCGCCATCTGAAACCGCACGAGACCGTGCTGCACCAGAACGAAGATTCGGACGAATGCTGCGTGGTGTTGCAGGGCTTCCTGTGCTGGCGTCAGGGCGACCGCAACGATGCGTTGATCACCTCGATCCATATTCCGGGCGACGTGCCGGATCTGCACACCATACTGGCGCCGTGCCGGCAGGCGACGCTGAACTCACTCGGCCCCGCCGTGGTGGCGCTCGTGCCGCACGAATTCTTTCGCAGCGTCGCGGCGCAGAGCAGGCAGATGGCTAACGCCCTGGCGATGCTGGCTCTCGCGGACGTCGCGACGCTCCGCAACTGGGTGGTCAATCTCGGCGCGCGCGACTCGCTGACCCGGGTGACGCATCTGCTCTGCGAGATCGCCACGCGGCTGCAGGCCGTCGGCCTCGCGCGCGACTACCGCTTCCCCTCCCCGTTCACGCAATCCGATCTCGCCGCGGCCTGCGGCATCTCGGCCGTGCACGCCAACCGCATCATCCAGGACCTGCGCCATAGTTCCTGGCTGCAGTGGCACGCGAAGACGATCACGATCACGAACTGGAACGCGCTGGTCCGTGTCTCCGGATTCACGCCGGACTATCTGCATCTCCGGCGAGAGCCGCAGATGCAGTGCGCCGCCGATGCTCTGGCGCCTTGTTTGACCGACCGCGGTGATCGAATCGCGACGCCGTTGTCGTGACGTCGCCGGACTCGTGACGTCGTTGCAGCGGCGGTTGCCGGCGATCGTGTCCTTCTATCGGCGCACGAATTTGTGGAAGCGGCTGATCTTGCCCTCGGCCGTCTTGTCCTGATGCAGGAATGCGAGCCTGGACTCGTCGAACTTGCGGAAGAATTCGGTCCATTCGATCGGCTCCAGCCCCTCGTCCGGGGGCCCGAAGTCGATCCGCAGGATGCCGGCGTGATCGCCTTGTTCGGTGGCCTTCACGGTCGCCGGTCGGCCCTGGCGTCGCTCCGCCCATTGTCGGATCGCATCGTGGTCGGTCGTGGTCGTGCTGTCGCTCATCACCATCGTCCTCGGCTCGAGTCCGGCCCTCAGTCGCTCCGGCTTTGAACCAACGACGTCCGCCGAGGATGGTTCTTAACCGCCGCACGGGCCGAGCCGGACTTATCGCAAGTTAAGATCTCTGATGTCTTGCCTCTCCGGCCCGGCGTCCCCAGGAACCACGCTGCTGTTCCGCGGTTCGCCCCTCGCGCTACGGCCGGCGTTCCGCGCCGCCACACCCTGGAGGGCGATCATCGATGCATTCACGTCTGCAAGATGGTCGACGAGTCCGCGTCGGGCTCGTCGGCGTCGGCAATTGTGCGAGCGCCCTGGTGCAAGGACTGTCGTACTATCGGGATGCACAATCCAACGAGCCGGTGCCCGGCCTGATGAACGTGGATCTCGGCGGCTACCACGTCAGCGACATCGAGATCGCTTCGGCGTTCGATATCCATGCCGGCAAGGTCGGCCGCGACGTCGCCGACGCGATCTGGATCAAGCCGAACAACACCCAACGCTTCGCCGCCGTGCCGGCCACCGGCGCGGTCGTCGCGCGCGGGCCCGCGCTCGACGGTGTCGGCCGCTACACCACCGACGATGTGCCGATCTCCGACGAGCCCGAGGCCGACGTGGTCGACGTGCTGATGAAATCGCGCACCGATGTTCTGGTTTCCTATCTGCCCGTCGGCGCGCAGCGCGCGTCGGAGTGGTACGCGGAGCGCGCGCTCGATGCCGGCTGCGCCTTCGTCAACTGCATCCCGGTGTTCATCGCGTCCGATCCGGCATGGCGCAGCCGGTTCGAACGCGCCGGGCTGCCGATCGTCGGCGACGACATCAAGAGCCAGGTCGGCGCCACCATCATCCACCGCATGCTGGCCAATCTGTTTCGCGATCGCGGCGTCCAGCTCAATCGCACCTATCAGCTCAATGTCGGCGGTAATACCGACTTCAAGAACATGCTGGAGCGCGAGCGCCTCGCCTCCAAGAAGATCTCCAAGACCCAGGCCGTCACCAGCCAGCTCGAGGTGCCGCTCGATGCCGACGACGTCCATGTCGGGCCGAGCGACTTCGTGCCGTGGCTGACCGATCGCAAGCTCGCCTATATCCGGCTCGAAGGCACCGCCTTCGGCGGCGTTCCGCTCAGCGCCGAACTCAAGCTCGAAGTCTGGGACTCGCCGAACTCCGCCGGCGTGGTGATCGACGCGGTGCGCTGCGCCAAGCTGGCGATGGACCGCGGCATCGGCGGCGCGCTGATCGGGCCGTCGAGCTATTTCATGAAGTCGCCGCCGCGGCAGTTCACCGACGACGAGGCGCGCCGCGCCACGATCGACTTCATCGAAGGCAAAGCTTGACTCCGCGATGGTGAAGCGGGTGCACCTGGTTCGCCACGGGCATCACGGCCAGCTCGGCAGGCTGTGCGGCCGGATGTCGGGCGTGGCGCTGGACGACCTCGGCCAGGCGCAGATGCGCGCCTGCGCCGCCGTGCTGGCGCCCGCACCGGATCTGATCGAGTCGTCGCCGCGGCTGCGGACGCGGCAGTCGGCGCTGTTCCTCGCAGCGCATTTCCGCCTGCCGGTGCGGACCGTCGCCGCGTTCGACGAACTCGATGTCGGCGACTGGACCGGCTCCAGCTTCGAGCAGCTGGACAGCGATCCGCGCTGGCGGCAGTGGAATGCCCGGCGCGGCAGCACCCGTCCGCCGCGGGGCGAAAGCATGGCCGAGTTGCAGCGACGCGTGGTGCAGCATCTCGAGACGCTGCGCCGCGACGGCAGCGACAGCGTCGTGGCGATCGTCAGCCATGCCGAACCGATCCGTGCCGCACTGCTCCACTATGCCGGCGTGTCGGTCGATGACTTCTCGGCCGTCCCGGTCGAGCCGGCCAGCATCAGCACGCTGGCGACCAGTCACGACGGCTTCCTGATCGAGCAGATCAACCGCCAAGTGCCGCTGTGACGTAGCGGCGCCGCCAATTCACAGTCCAGGAGCGCCCGCGTGAGTCCCGCCCTTACCTCCGAAGAGATCCGGCGCCGTGTCGACGAGCTCGGACCGTGGTTTCACAACCTCGATCTCAACGGCGTCGCCACCGCGCCGTCTCACTTTCTCGGCGACTATCCGCGGGTGAAGTGGCGGCGGTTCGCCGCTGCGATTCCCGACGATCTCAGCGGCAAGACGGTGCTCGACATCGGCTGCAACGCCGGCTTCTACGCCATGGAAATGAAGCGTCGCGGCGCGGATCGGGTCCTCGGCCTCGACACCGACGACGAGTACCTCGCGCAGGCGGCGTTCGCCGCCGACGTCAGCGGGCTCGACATCGAATTCCGCAAGATGTCGGCCTACGACGTCGGACAGCTCGGCGAGCGCTTCGATCTCGTGATCTTCATGGGGGTGTTCTATCATTTGCGCCATCCACTGCTGGCGCTCGATCTGATCCACGAGCACGTCGCCGGCGACATGCTGCTGTTTCAATCGATGCTGCGCGGCAGCATGCGTGTCGATCCGGTCGAGCCGGACTACGAGTTCTGGGCGGTCGAACAGTTCGAGCGTCCCGGCTATCCCAAGATGCATTTCATCGAGCATCGCTACGCGGCCGATCCGACCAACTGGTGGGCGCCCAATCGCGCCTGCGTCGAAGCCATGTTGCGCAGCGCCGGCTTCGTCGTCGCCGCCCATCCCGAGGAAGAAGTGTTTCTGTGCCGACGAACGGTGCGGCCGCAGCCGGACGGACCGGTGTATCCTGCGCGGAGGAGCCAGACATGATCGAGGCTGCCAAGATCTGGAACGAGCCCAACAACAAGTCGCATTGGGACCTGCAGCTCGATCCCGAGTGGGAGAAGTTCGCCGAGCTGGCGATTCTCACCGGGACAGCAATCCGCGCGGTGCATCCGACGCTGCCGCGGGTTCTCGGCGGCATCTCGCCGATCGATCCGTCGTTCATCACCAACATGAAGGCGCGCGGCGTGCTCGAGCACGTCGACATCGTCGCCGTGCACGGCTTTCCGCTCGACTGGAACCTGTGGCAGATCGACGAGTGGCCCGCCAAGCTCGCCGAGATCCAGGCCCTGGTCGCGCTTCCGGTCTGGGTGACCGAGGTCGGCGTATCGTCGTTCGGCGCCGAGCAGGTGCAGGCCTGGGGAATGCAGCGGACCGCCGAACTGCTGAGCGGACGCGCGCCGCGCATTCACTGGTACAGCCTCTACGACCTGCCCTCCGCCTGGGAGGCCACCACCCGTCACCGCGAGGCCGAGGGGTCGAGTTATTACCGACACTTCCACATGGGCCTGCTGCGCGAGGACGGCACGCCGAAGCGCGCGCTGGAAAGCTACGAACAGCACGCGGCGAATATCGGCCTGTGCCAGTGGTTCCACTTCGAGGATCATCGCCTCGGTCAGGCGGTGAACTGGATGCGGCGGCTCGGGGTGCGTCACTTGCGGACCGGGCTGTCCTGGGCCGACAGCTTCCGCCCCCGTGCGCTCGACTGGTTCGACCGTCAGATGGATGCGCTGGCCGAGTTCGACGTCACCGTCACTTTCTGCTTCACACCCGAGCATCTCGGCGTCGAGCCGCACCATACAAGCCCGCCGCGGGAGCCCGAGAGGTTCGCCGAATTCTGCGCCAGCATGATCGAGCGTTACGCCGCGCGCCCCGCGGCCGGCGCAGAACCGCAGCCCCTCACATCGGCGATGGCTTAGCCGCACTCTCCGCGGTCCGCTTAACCCAAGTTAGGGAACTGATCGTTCCTCGTACTGATAGGAACGTTCGGCCCAGCAGCAGCTTTCCTCCGTCACTAGGATCGCCGTCCATCGCATCGACGGCCGCGCCGGCTCTTCCCCCAAGAGCTGCGACTATCAACCAGCTGGAGTATCGCCGGACATGGCACGTGTGCTGATCACGGGAGGCGCCGGGTTCATCGGCTCGCACGCAGCGGATGCGCTGCTCGACGCCGGCTACGAGGTTCGTGTCCTGGACAATCTGCATGCGCAGGTCCACGGCAACGGCCGGCTGCGCCCGCCCTATCTCGCCGACGGTGCCGAGCTGATCGTCGGCGATGTCACCGACCCGGTCGCCGTGGAGCGCGCGCTGCGCGGAGTCGACAAGGTGCTGCACCTCGCCTCCGCGGTCGGCGTCGGGCAAAGTATGTACGACATCGCGTCATACGTCCGCGCCAACGAACTCGGCACGGCGGTGCTGCTCGAGGCTTTGTCCAAGCACCCGGTCGCCAAGCTGGTGGTCGCGTCCTCGATGAGCATCTACGGCGAAGGCCTGTGCCGCAGCGCGGACGGCCGATCCGTATCTCCCGACGAACGGCCGGTCAGCCAGCTTCGCAACGGTGATTGGGAATTGCGCGGCCCGGGCGGAGAAGTGCTCGAACCGATCCCGACGCCCGAGACCAAACAGCCGACGCTGAGCTCGATCTATGCGCTCAACAAATACGCGCAGGAGCGCATGTGCCTGATCACCGGCAAGGCCTACGGCATCTCCACGCTGGCATTGCGTTTCTTCAACGTATTCGGCACCCGGCAGGCGCTGTCCAATCCCTACACCGGGGTGCTGGCGATCTTCGCAGCGCGGCTGCTCAACGAGCGTCCGCCCTTGGTGTTCGAGGACGGCCGGCAGCGCCGCGACTTCGTGCATGTCCGCGACGTCGCACGCGCCTGCCTGCTGGCGCTCGACAGCGAGCTTGCGGGCGAGGTGTTCAACATCGGCTCGGGACAGCCGCGCAGCATCCTGTCGATCGCGCAGGATCTGGCGCGGGTGATGGGCCGCGCCAGGATCAGCGCCGAAATCACCGGCAAGTATCGCGCCGGCGACATTCGCCATTGCTTCGCTGATATCGAGACCAGCCGCGCCAGGCTCGGCTTCGCGCCGCAGGTGTCGTTCGAAGACGGACTCGACGAGCTGGCCGGTTACCTCGCCGACCAGATCGCCGAGGATCGCGCCGAACAGGCGACCGAGGAATTGCTGCGCCGGGGACTGGTCGCATGACGGTCGCCGATCGTAACCGGCCGATTCTCATCACCGGCGGCTGCGGCTTCATCGGCAGCAATCTCGCCGACCGGCTGGCGAGCCAGGGCCGCAAGGTGGTGGCGCTCGACAGCCTGGCGCGGGCCGGCGTGGTCGAAAACGCGAAGTGGCTGAAGGCGCGCCATTCCGGCCGCATCGAGATCGTCACCGCCGATGTCCGCGATCCGATCCGGCTGATCGAGGCGGTGCGCGAGGTCGCCGGCGTGCTGCATCTGGCCGCGCAGGTCGCCGTCACCGACAGCGTTGCCGATCCGGTGGCGGATTTCGAGATCAATGCCCGCGGCACCTTGAACGTGCTCGAGGCCATTCGCCTGCACAATCCGGAGGCGCCGCTGTTGTTCGCCTCGACCAACAAGGTGTATGGGCGCCTGATCGACGATGCGGAGGTGGTCCGCGAAGGGCAGCGCTACGTCCCCGCATCGCCGTCGCTGGCGAGCGGTGTCAGCGAGCACACCCCGCTCGACTTCCACAGCCCGTACGGCTGCTCGAAAGGCACCGCGGATCAGTACGTCCGCGACTACGCGCGGGTGTTCGGCCTGCGCACGGCGGTGCTGCGGATGAGCTGCATCTACGGACCGCGGCAGTTCGGCACCGAGGATCAGGGCTGGATCGCACACTTCATGCTCGCGGCGTTACGCGGCGCGCCGCTCACCATCTTCGGCGACGGCTATCAGGTGCGCGACGCGCTGCACGTCTCCGACGCGGTGGATGCGTGGCTCGCCGCGCTGTCGCGGATCGACAGCGTCAGCGGCCATGCCTTCAATCTCGGCGGCGGACCGGCGCGCTCGGTCAGCCTTCGCGAGCTGATCGCGTCGATCGAGTCGCTCACCGGTCGGCGGGTGCAGCATGCGCTGGCCGATTGGCGACCCGGCGATCAGCCCTGGTACGTGACGGATACCAGTGCCCTCACCGCGGCGCTCGGCTGGCAGCCGCGCATCGCGCTGGCCGAAGGTCTAGCGTCGCTGCACGACTGGCTCTCGGGCCGGTTCGCAGCAGCGCCCCAGCGCGAGGCGATCGCATGAGCCGGGTGGCGCTGATCAACCCGCATTGGCGGTTCGACGGCAGTATCTATTTCGGATGCCGCGCGCCGCATCTGCCGCTGGAGCTCGGCTGGTCCGAGCTGCTGCTGCAGCGGGCCGGTCACGCCACTCTGCTGCTCGATGCGCACATGTTCGGGTTGGAGGCCGGCGATATCCGCGCCGAGCTCGCCGCGTTCAGGCCCGACATCGTCGTCGTCACCACCGCGCCCACCTATCTGTTCTGGCGCTGCGCGCCGCCGGAGCTGCGCGTGCCGCAGCAATTGGTCGCCGCGATCCGCGATCTTGCGCCGCTGCTGGTGGCCGTCGGCCCGCACGGCTCGACCACGCCACGCGCCGCGCTGCGCAAGCTCGGCGTCGACATCGTGGCGATGGGCGAATGCGAGGAGACGATCGCCAGGCTCGCGGCGGGCGAGCGCGATTTTGCCGGGCTGTGCGTCCGCGACGGCGCCGGGATCAAGGTCAATGGCGGACCGCAGGCGGCGCGCTTCGTCGATCTGCCGGCGCTGACCTGGCCCGACGAGATGATCCGCCGGCACCACCATCATCACCATCGCTTCGATGCGGAGCCGACCGGGCCCGGCGCCGAGGTCGAGGCGTCGCGCGGGTGTCCGTATCACTGCACGTTCTGCGCCAAGGACAATTTCCGCGACGCCTATCGCCGCCGCCCGCCCGGCGTGATGCTCGACGAGATCGAGGCGCTGCAGCGCCAGAGCGTCGAATACGTGTATTTCATCGACGAGATCTTCCTGCCCAACCAGCCGCTGCTCGAAGGCCTGGTCGGGCGCGGCTTGAAGTTCGGCGTTCAGACCCGGATCGATCTGTGGAAGCCGCAGATGCTGGCGCTGCTCGGCCGCGCCGGCTGCGTATCGATCGAAGCCGGCGTCGAAAGCCTGACGCCCGAGGGCCGCGCCGCGCTCGAGAAGAACTGCCGGATGACCACAGATCAGCTCGCCGACCGGCTGATCGAGGCGCGGCGGCACGTGCCGTTCGTGCAGGCCAATCTGATCGAGATGTCGCAAGACGACGATCCGGTGGTGCAGCGCTGGCGCGGGCGGATGCAGGACGCCGGCGTCTGGGCCAACGATCCGGTGCCGCTGTATCCGTATCCGGGCTCGCCGGACTATCGCAAATTGTGGGGCGTGCCGGACGATACAGCCTGGGAGCGCGCCCATCAGCACTATCTGACGCTGTTCGATCGCTTCAGCGATGTCCAGGAGCAGCGCCCGGTGCCGCTGGCCGACCTCGAATTGCAGGTGGGCCGATGAAAGCCCCCGCCCGCCTTCGCGTTTTGATGACGACCGACACCGTCGGCGGCGTCTGGACCTATGCGGCGACGCTCGCCAGCGCCCTGGCTCGTCTCGACATCGACGTTCTGCTGGTGACGATCGGCCCGCCGACGCGCCCCGATCAGCGGACCATGATCGCTCACCCGCACATCCAACTGATCGACAGCGGACTCGATCTCGAATGGCAGGATCCCGCCGGCGACGACGAGCCTCGGGCCCGCGCGGTGCTCGGCAATATCGACGCCTGCATTTGCCCCGACATCGTCCATCTCAACGGCTTTCGCGAAGCGCGCTACGACTGGTCGGCGCCGACGCTGGTGGTGGCGCACTCCTGCGTCAATTCCTGGGCCCACGCCTGCGACGACACCGGCTGGCTGCAGCAGCCCGAATGGCGGCGTTACACCGAGGCGGTGAGCCAGGGCCTCGATCGCGCCAGGCTGTGGGTTGCGCCGACCCGCGCCTTCCGCGATGAGGTCGTCCGCATCTATCGGCCGGTCGGCAGCGGCGTGGTGATCCACAACGGCGTGGCGCCCGTACGGCAGCCGCAGTCCGGCAAGCAGCAGTTCATCCTCGCCGCCGGCCGGATGCGCGATGCGGCGAAGAACCTGGCGGCGGTGTCCGAGGCCGCGGAGGGATTGCCCTGGCCGGTCTGCGTCGCCGGCGAGGCCGATGCATCGCCTGATCGTCCGACCGCGCACAATCTGGTCCGGCTGGGCGTGCTGCCGCACGCCGGCCTCACGACGCGGATGCAGCGCGCCGGCATCTTCGTCAGCCCGGCGCTGTACGAACCGTTCGGGCTCGCCGTCCTCGAAGCCGCTGCGGCCGGATGTGCGCTGGTGCTGTCGGACATCCCGAGCTTCCGCGAATTGTGGGACGGCGCGGCGCGCTTCGTGGCACCGAATGATGCGGCGGCGCTGCATCACGTGCTCGGCGAGCTGTGCCGCGATCGGCCGCAACGGCTCGCGCTGCAGGACGCTGCACGGATGCGCGCCCAGAACTACGCGCTGGCCCATACGGCGGCGGCCTATGCGGACCTGTACCGCGCTCACGTCGCGCCGCGCGCACACGCCACCGATGCGATCAAGGTGCCGGCATGAAATTCGTGCTGTTCTATCACGCCTTCAGCTCCTGCTGGAACAACGGCAACGCCCACTTCACGCGCGGCATCGCGCGCGAGCTGGCCGCCGCGGGCCACCAGGTCGTGGTGTATGAACCTGCGGACGGCTGGAGCCTTGGCAACGCGCTGCAGGACGGCGGGCATCAGGCTGTGGCGGAAGTCGCCGCGCTGTTTCCGGATGTCGATGTTCACCGCTACGATGCGTCGCTCGACCTCGACCGGGCGCTGGACGGCGCCGACGTCGTGATCGTACACGAATGGAATCCGCCGGAGCTGATTGCCCAAGTCGGGCGGCGGCGACGCCACGGCGGCCGGTTTGTGCTGCTGTTCCACGACACCCATCACCGCGCCGTCACCGCGCCCGAGGAAATGGCGCGGTTCGATCTGTCCGGCTTCGATGGCGTGCTCGCCTTCGGCGAGGCGCTGCGCCAGATCTATCTCCGGCTCGGCTGGGCCGATCGCGCCTTCACCTGGCACGAGGCGGCCGACACCGCGCTGTATCGGCCACAGCCCGAGACGGCGCGCCGCGACGATCTGGTGTGGATCGGCAATTGGGGTGACGGCGAGCGCGCCGCCGAGCTCGACGAGTATTTGATCCGCCCGGTGGTCGCGCTGCAGATCCGCGCCGCCATCCACGGCGTCCGCTACACGCCGGAAGCGCTGCGCGCGATCGCGTCGGCGGGTATCGATTATCGCGGCTGGCTGCCCGCGCACCGGGCGCCTGCGGCCTTCGCCACCGCGCATCTGACTGTGCATGTGCCGCGCGGGCCGTATTCCCGCGCGCTTCCTGGCATCCCGACCATCCGGGTGTTCGAAGCCCTCGCCTGCGGCATCCCGCTGGTGTCGGCGCCGTGGGACGACGCCGAAGGGCTGTTTCCCGAGGGCAGTTACCTGCGGGTTCGGACCGGCGCCGAGATGACCGCGGCGCTCGGCGCCCTGCGATCCGATCCTGCCTTGGTCGTCTCGCTGACGACGATCGGCCTGCGCAGCATCGCCGAGAGGCACTCGTGCCGCCACCGCGCCGCCGAGCTGCTCGGCATCGTCGACGGCATCCATCGCCCGCAATCCGTTGCTCCCCGCCTCGAAGAGGTCGCCTCATGAGAATCGCGTTCTTCGGCTCCAGCCTGGTGTCGTCCTACTGGAACGGCGCCGCGACCTACTACCGGGGGATGCTGAAACAGATCGCTGCGCTCGGCCATCAGATCACGTTCTACGAGCCGGACGCGTTCGATCGTCAGGCCAACCGCGACATTGCGGACCCGGATTACGCGCGCGTCGTCGTCTATCCCGCCACGCCCGACGGTTGGCAACACTCGCTGGCGGAAGCCGCAGGCAACGCCGATCTGTTGATCAAGGCCAGCGGCGTCGGCGTGTTCGACGCCGAGCTGGAAACGGCGCTGCCGCAGGCGCCGAGCGCGTCGATGCGGGTGTATTGGGACGTCGACGCTCCCGCTACGCTCGATGCCGTCGAGCACGATCCGCAGCATCACCTGCGCGACGCCATCCCGCGCTACGATCTGGTGCTGACCTATGGCGGCGGCGATCCGGTGGTGAACGCCTATCGGGCGATCGGCGCACGCGATTGCGTGCCGCTGTATAACGCGCTCGACCCCGACAGCCACTTCGCGGCGCCGTCTGATCCGCGGTTCGCCTGCGATCTCGGCCTGCTCGCCAACCGGCTGCCGGACCGCGAAGCTCGGATCGAGCGGTTTTTCCTCGAGGTCGCCGCGCGGCTGCCCGACAAACGCTTCGTGCTCGGCGGCTCGGGTTGGGACTCCAAGCCGATGCCCGCCAATGTCCGTGCCGTCGGCCACGTCGGCACCGGCGACCACAACGCGTTCTTCGGCTCCGGCCGCGCCACCCTCAACGTCAATCGCGACAGCATGGCGCGCTACGGCTTCTCGCCGCCGACCCGGGTGTTCGAGGCGGTCGGTGCCGGCGCCTGCCTGATCACCGATGCGTGGCAAGGCATCGAACTGTTTCTGGAACCCGGCCGGGAGGTGCTGGTCGCTGCCGACGCCGACGACGTCGTTCGTCACCTCCAAGAGCTGTCGCCGGAACGCGCCGCTGATATCGCACAGCAGGCCCGCCGCCGCATCCTGGCGCATCACACTTACGCCCACCGGGCGCAGCAATTCGACCGCCTGTTCAGGCCGGCGGCGACAGCGAGCAGCGAGGCGGCGGAATGACGCTCAACATCGTATTCATCGGGCTATCGGTCACCTCGTCGTGGGGCAACGGACACGCCACCACCTATCGCGCGCTGATCGCCGCACTGGCGCGCCAGGGCCATCGCGTCACCTTTCTCGAGCGCGACGTTCCCTGGTATCGCGAGCATCGGGATCTCGCCGATCCGGCCGACTGGACCGTCGAACTCTACGAGACGCTCCCCGATTTGCCGAGCAGATACGCCGCGCTGGTGCGCGACGCGCATCTGGTCGTGGTCGGCTCCTACGTGCCCGACGGCCTCGCGATCGCCGACTGGGTCACCGCGACCGCGCAGGGCGTCACCGCGTTCTACGACATCGACACGCCGGTAACGCTGGCCGGGCTCGATCGCGGCCTGCCCTATTTGTCGGCCGCGATGATTCCGCGCCTCGATCTGTATCTGTCGTTCTCCGGCGGACCGATCCCGGCGTCGATCGAGCGCGACTACGGCAGCCCGATGGCGCGGGAGCTCTACTGCAGCGCCGATCTCGATCTGTACAGGCCGCAGCACTGCCCGCCGCGCTGGTCGCTCGGCTATCTCGGCACCTATAGCGACGACCGGCAGCCGCTGCTCGACGACCTGCTGATCGCCCCGGCCAAGGCGCTCACGGAAGACTCCTTCATCGTCGCGGGCGCGCAATATCCGGCGAGCATCCGTTGGCCCGGCAATGTCGAGCGCATCGAACATCTGCCGCCGCGCGCCCATGCCGAGTTCTACGCCGCGCAGCGCTTCACCCTCAACGTCACCAGGTCCGACATGCGGGCGCTGGGCTATTCGCCGAGCGTCCGGCTGTTCGAAGCCGCGGCCTGCGGCGTGCCAGTGATCTCCGACACGTGGCCCGGCATCGAGACGCTGTTCAAGCCGGACAGCGAAATCCTGATCGCGTCCGATCCGCGTGACGTGATCGGCATGCTGCGCGAGATGTCGGACGACCAGCGCCTGACGATCGGAGATCGGGCGCGCCGGCGGATTCTCGCCGAGCACACCCCGGACCATCGCGCCCGGCAGCTGGCGGCCTACTACGCCGAGGCCGCGGCGCGCCGCCGGCAGGCACCACGGCGGCCCGCCGCCGAGCCTGCCGAGGGCGCCGACAGCTACGCCATCCGAGCCGCGGAGTGAATGGAGCCGCCATGACCATCCAGTATCGCAACGGACACAGCACCCGCCGCCACCACCGCATCGTCGTCACCGGCGGCGCCGGCTTCATCGGATCGCATCTGTGCGACTCGCTGCTGCAGCGCGGCGAGACGGTGATCTGCCTCGACAACCTGTTCACAGGGTCGATGCGCAACGTCCGGCCGCTGCTCAACCATCCCAATTTCACCTTCGTCGAGCACGATGTCCGCGAACCGATCGAGATCTCCGGCGAGATCGATCGCATCTTCAACCTCGCCTGCCCGGCCTCGCCGCGACACTACCAGCGCGATCCGATCGGCACGATGAAGACCTGCGTGCTCGGCACGCTCAACGTGCTGGAGCTCGCCCGCGCCAAGGGCGCGCGCGTGCTGCAGGCCTCCACCAGCGAAATCTACGGCGATCCGGAGGTGCACCCGCAGCCGGAATCCTACGTCGGCCACGTCAACGCCACCGGTCCCCGCGCCTGCTACGACGAAGGCAAGCGCGCGGCCGAAACCCTGATGTTCGATTTTCATCGGCTCTACGGCACCGAGATCAAGGTGGCGCGGATCTTCAACACCTACGGGCCGCGAATGCTGGAGAACGACGGCCGTGTCGTCTCCAATTTCATCGTTCAGGCGCTGCGGGGCGAAGCCATCACCATCTACGGCAGCGGCGCCCAGACCCGCAGCTTCTGCTTCATCGCCGATCTGGTGCGCGGCCTGGAATCGCTGATGGAGAGTCCGGCCACGGTCACCGGCCCGTGCAACCTGGGCAACCCGCACGAAGTCACCATCGAGGCCATCGCCCGCGAGATCCTGGCGCATACCGGCTCGCAGTCGGGGCTGCAATTCGAGCCGTTGCCGGTCGACGATCCGAAGCGGCGGAAGCCGGCGATCGACACCGCGCTGGAAACGCTCGGCTGGCGGCCGAACGTGTCGCTGCAGGATGGCCTGCGCGCCACCATCGCCTATTTTGCGCTCCGCACCGCGACCTCGGAGCTCAAGGAGAGCACCCCATCGGCCAAGCCGCGCCGCTCGGCGCGCAGCCAGCTGTCACTGGCCAGCGGCTCTTGACCGGCGACGCGGCCGTGACCCGCCCGAGCGCTTGAGTGGACGAGCCCGACCGCCCGCGCGACGAGACATCCGCCAACCTCAGCTCGACGCTGCGTCGGAACATCGCCGCGCTGCGCCGGCTGCGGCGGGAGGAAGCGAGCTCGATCGATGTCCAGGACAAGATCGCCAACGCGATCACCGCCTTCGCCGGCAGCATGCGGTTCGTTTATCTGCATCTGGCGATCTACGGCAGCTGGATCGTCGTCAACACGGTACCGGGCCTGCCGCATTTCGATCCGTCCTACGTGATGCTGGCGATGGCCGCCTCGGTGGAGGCGATCTTTCTGTCGACCTTCGTGCTGATCAGCCAGAACCGCGCGATGGCCACGACCGACAAGCGCGACGACCTCGACCTGCACATCAATCTGCTGGCCGAGCACGAGCTGACGACGCTGATCAAGCTGGTGACGGCGATCGCCGACAAGCTCGAGGTCGACCACGAGATCGCGGACGAACTGCCTGAAGTCACCAAGGACGTCGCGCCCGAAGACGTGCTGCGCGAAATCAGGAAATAGGCCGCAGCACCGCTCCCGATCCGATCAGTACCGCCGAGTTGAGCTCCGGTGCGCTAAGCACCGGACGGATGCTCGGTGCGCGGGTGGCGCTCGTGCAGCAGCTTGGCGAGCTCGCCACGCTGATCCGGCGCGTCGCGCACCGCGGTCTCGAAGATCGCCTCCTGCAGATCGCGCGGCAGATCACCCCAGACCTCCAGCACGGCTGCCCCAAGCTGGTTGCGAAACTGCGACTCAGCGTCCATCGCGTCCTCCATCACCTGACGCTGATAATCGGCTGTCGCGATCATCGTTCCCCGGCCGGTCGCGAACGACGCTGCCGCGGACGCGATCCGGATCTGCAAGCGAGGCTTGCGCGAGCGATCGGCCGATCGGCGCGCCGCCGCGCCCTTCGCGATCTCTGTCGTCCGCGCTCTGCTGATCGCTGCCTGCGCGCGGCGGCTTAGGAACGAGCCGATCACGCCGGGGTTGGATCGGCTTCAGAGGCCGGGGTTGGATCGGCTTCAGAGATGGAGAAAGCCATGCGCATCATCAACGCCCTGACGCTTCTGCTGGTCATCATCGGCGGACTGAACTGGGGTCTCGTCGGCCTGTTCGATTTCGATCTGGTCACCGCTCTCCTCGGCAACGGCGCTGAGGAAACCGCAACCTCGTCGGCAGCGGCGCGGATCGTGTACATCCTTGTCGCCATCTCGGCCGTGTATCAGATCGTCCCGCTGTCCCGTCTGCTGTCGTCGCGCGGCGCGACCTACGGCACGACCACCTATTGACGGACCGCGCCATGGCAGGGGCCGACGGATTCCGCCGGATCGTCGGCAACGACGCGGACGGAGCGATCTATTTCCTGCCATGGCGCACCACCTTTCGGACCGCACTCGAATTCGGTCTCGTCGGACTGCGGCGATGGCGGCTGTGCTACGAGCTGCCGGCCGCAGTGGTCGCCGCCGATCCGGAGGTGTGCGCGCGCGCCAACCGCTCGGTGATCGAAGATGCGGCCGATCAGATCGAGCGCCGCCGTCCTCCGGTCCTGGTCGGGCTGAGCATGGGATCGGTGCCGGCGACGCTGCTCGCCGGCCGCTACAATACGCCGCTGTGGAGCTTCGCGTCGGCCGACCGCGGCGACCTGATGATCTGGCAGAGCCCTGCGGCACGCGAGGTGCGCCGTCACGCCGAAGCGCGCGGCGTCACCCTCGCCGATTTCACCCGCGCGTTGCGCGGACTCAACCCGATCGATTGGCTCGACCGGATCGATCCGGCCAGCCGCTTCGCCGTCGGCAGCTTCGATCGCTACGTGCCCCGCCCCCGCCGCCGTGCGCTGCTCAAGCGCGCCGCCGCCACGGTGCCGATCGAACACGTGGTGTTCGAGCCGCTCGGCCATTTGGGCGTGATGGCGCTCAGCCGCTGGCGGCAGAACCAGTGGCTGCGCCGGGCGTAACCGCGCTGCGGAGCAGCGAAGTCGAACGGCGCTTCGCACCAGCACCAACGATCCCACGCAGGTGAACATCGACGGACATGCCTCGGGTGAACCGCGCGATGCATGCCGTCGGTGATATCCAGGTTGTGGCGCCTCCACAGCCGTTTCCATCGGGGACGACGCCAGCGCCACCTTCTTCCACTGGGCCGAATTGGCTGACCGACCCCCGGGCAGCGACGGTGATCGGTTACGGCAGCTCCGCGGTACGCGCTGGTGATCAGTTGCGCGTATCTCCGCCGATCGCATTCTTGTCGCTACGCGTTCGCGCGATCTATGCCAACGTTGCCGAGTTGTTACTTCCGCCGGCTGCCGTGGTCCGGTCAGGATTTCCTGACAGCAGCGTCCGCGTCCGTGATGGGACGGACCCGCCCACATGTCATTCCCGATTTACTCCGCACTTCGTGAGCCTAGTGTCACAGCGCGTCCGCGTGCGTTACGCGGCGCAATGAGAGGGTCATCTAATGGTCGACGATTCGAAAAAGGTCTGGCCCACGGGCCTGACGATCGCGGAATCCGAAGAAATCCACAAGCACGTCATCGACGGCGCACGCATCTTCGTGGCCATCGCCATCGTGGCGCACTTCCTGGCGTATGTGTATTCGCCTTGGCTGCACTAAGGAGCACCTGAGATGAATCAAGGTCGCATCTGGACCGTGGTCAGCCCGACCGTCGGTCTTCCGCTGCTGCTCGGCAGCGTTGCCGCCATGGCTTTCGCCGTTCACTTCGCTGTGCTCGAGAATACCTCCTGGGTCTCGGCCTTCATGAACGGCAAGACCGTGGCAGCAGCGCCGGCACCGGCCGCCCCGGCCGCTCCGGCGAAGAAGTAGCTGTCTGGGTGAAGGAGGGAGTTCGAGGTCGCCGCTCTGTCCTCCTGGAGAGTCGGACGGCCGAGAGCTCCTTCCTGACCCCACGACCCGCTTCACTCGCCGTCGACCTCTTGATCGCACCGGACACGAGCGATCCCTCACCTTCCCGGCGGATCCGGGTCTTTGTCGCAGACGATCACCCTCTGGTGCTGTCCGGATTGAAGGCTGTGATCGCGACCGATCGTAGCCTGCAACTGGTCGGCGAAGCCTGCAGTGGCAGCGAGGCCCTGCAAGGCGCGGTCGCCACCGCTCCGGACGTCCTGGTCCTCGACATCTGCATGCCCGGACTGAACGGATTCGAGGTGGCCAGAAGTTTTCTGGCGGCACATCCCCGCTCCGCCGTCGTCTTCCTCACCGTGCTGGACGATCAGGTTCTGCTGCGGCGCGCGGCCGAGTCCGGGGTCGCCGGCTTCGTCCTGAAACGTTCCGCCACTGATCATCTGGTAAGCGCGATCCAGATCGTCGCAGCGGGCGGCAGTTATGTCGACTCGACACTCGGCGCTGCCGGGCCGCCCGCGATTCAAGCCGGCCGATCTGCGACGCGCAGGTCTGCGCTGGACAGGCTGGCTGAGCGGATCGCTGCACTATGGCGACGCCGCACCTGATCGGATTCCACGCCCCAACGCGCCGTCGCGACCTTATCGCCGTGACTGTCTCTCGCCAGCATTGCTCGCGCCATCATCGGCTCGCACCATCGCGGCCCGGCAAGGGCCTGCGCGAACGGCGGTTTCGGCGGGGACCGGGGGACCAAATGTCCGCAGGCGGCACCCGAAAGTGCCGCCTGCGCCGTAAGCAACTCGGGAGGTGCGCGAGATGGCAGACTCGCTGGTTCTTCGAGTTACCGCGGACCGCCGGCAAGTGATGGCTGAAAACACTGCCGGCAGAGAGAATGGGTGTTCGACCTCGCTTCTCGCGCGCGTGGGGACCACGTGCGACAGTCTTCCAGCACGACGCAATGCGGCGTCGTGCGAGCCTGATCAGGTCGACGCGTTCTCGACCAGAACGCGTCGGTACCATCGCGCAGATAAGACGGACCCGCCCCGGTCGGCATCCGGTGGATCGGGCAGAAACTCGTAGGTCTTGCAGTCCGTCCGCGATATCGATGGCTGCGGATCACCACAGCCTGGCGAACGGACATCAATGTGACGCAACGCTGGCAACGACATCGTCGCCTCGCTCTTGCGCGCTACCGCTGGACACTCGTCGGCCAGATCGACGACCGCGGTCGGCGCCCTATCGGCGCGGATCTCGTGGCGTGTCGAGCGGCACTTCGCAAAGCGGTTTCCCGCTGGCGACCACGGTAGCCGGGATCCTCGGACCCCAGCCACCGCAGCAACAGTCAGAGACTGTTTCAGACTGCCTTGACCGAGCTCTCGATCGCGGCAGACTTACCGTTCATGAACTTCGCCACCCAGGTGGTGTGCGTCAGCACAGCGAAATGGACGAGGAAGACCATGACGACCACGCTGCCGAGCAGCAGCGGCAGGCCGACGGTCGGCTTCACGACGGTCCAGATACGACCTTGATTCATGTTCGATACTCCTTAGTGCAGCCAGGGCGAGTAAACGTACGCCAGGAAATGAGCGACGATCGCGATCGCACCGAAGATGCGGGTGCCGTCGATCACGTGCTTGTGGAGCTCTTCCGATTCCGCGATGGTCAGACCAGTCGGCCAGACCTTGTTCGGATCGTCTACCATGGATAACCTCCTAAGAGACTAACGATCAGTTTCGTGCTGAACCCGCACGCAGGTATGTTTTCACTGCTACGCCGAACGAAAGCTCGCGGTGTCAGCAATGGATCTGATCGCCTCGCGTCGGTGCGCCGAGTGGGGACGCACGCTTCGCTCGGCTTTCGCGCTCGCCGTTCACATCGCCATCAAGACTCCGTGATCAGCAAGCGTCGCCAAACTACGCCGGTGCCGCGAAGCGTCAATTTGGGCTGACAGAACGAGGCCGTCCGTATCATGCTGGAGGCCGGATTCCGTCGTCAGGATTTCCTGACGCTTCGGTTTGATCTGTCCCAATCCGTGCACCTCGACAGCCGGTGTATTTTTCGGTCGGAGGCGATGGCTGGGACGGCCTGTCGTCCGTCACGACCTCGTCTCACCGGCTGTGGTACTCACCGATGGACCAGAAGACATTCAGGCGCTCGTGCGCGTCCGCTCTGCGAATTTTCATCGCCGACGACCATCCCGTCGTGTTGAGCGGGATGAAGATGCTGATCGCGGCGGAGCCGGGTTTCGAGATCGTCGGCGAGGCTGGCGACGGCCCCACCGCGTTGCGCCGCGCTCTCGAGCTTCAACCCGACCTCGCGATTTTCGACCTGTCGATGCCCGGCCTGTACGGCATGGAGGTCATCCAGAAATATCTGGCGGCGCGGCCGAAAGCCCGGGTGCTGGTGATCTCGGTGCAGGAGGACGGTGCCAATCTGCGCCGGCTGCTGAAGCTCGGCGTCGCCGGCTACATCCTGAAGCGCTCGGCGACCGACGAACTGATCCGGGGCATTCACGCGGTCGCCAAGGGCGGTCTGTACCTCGACCCGGCGATCGCCGGTCAGGCGGTGGGCCGCGTCGCTCCGGCGGCGACGCCGGACGTCAACGGCGGCGCGATCTCGCATCTCAGTTCGCGCGAGCTCGAAGTCTTGCGGCTGGCTTCGGTCGGCCACAGCAACAAGGTGATCTCCGCCAGGCTGCAGGTCGGCCCGAAGAGCGTGGAGACCTACAAGGCGCGTGCGATGGACAAGTTGGGCTTCAGCAACCGGGTCGAACTGATCCGCTTCGCGCTCGGAATGGGTTGGCTCGAAAGCGCCGATCTCTAGGTTTCGCAGCCGAGCCTGGTAGCCAAATGCCGCCCCGACGCGCGATTCCGCGCACGCTCGCACCTCGGCGCGGATCGCAGATCGGCAGCGGCACAGCGGTTTCTTTGCCGGGACTTGATCTAGCGCAAACCCGGTTCCAGGGGTTGGGGCGAGCATTTTTGATCCGTCCAGCGCGAAGCATCGCGGACTCGGGTTTCGAGTTCGGCTGTCTCGCGTCCACGGCACATCGCAATTGAGACGATTGACAGATGGCCGACCGATCGACCGCCTCCGAACTGGACCTGACGGGATGTGACAGCGAACCGATCCATATTCCCGGGGCAATCCAGCCGCACGGTGCGCTGCTGGCCCTGACCCCCGACATGAAGGTCGTGGCGGTCAGCGCGAATTTCGCCGATTGGACCGGACTGGACCACGTCGAGCTGATCGGACGCAGCTCGGGGGAGTTGCTCGACGCCGCGACCGAGGCGCGCCTGAACGCCGCCGCCGAGCCGGGCGTATCGATCGGAACGCCCTTTCCAGTCGGCTTCCTGAGCCGGGAGGCCCCGCCCTATCTCGGATCGTGGCACCGGCACGACAATCTGGTGTTCGTCGAGCTCGAACCTCCGCAGGGCGCGATCGCCGAGACCCAGGCGTTCTTCCGGCGCACTCATGGCGCGATCCGGCGGTTGCAGGGAGCGCCCACCCTGGAGGCCGCCTGCGCGGCGGCCAGCCAGGAGGTCCGCGAAATCACCGGCTTCGACCGGGTGATGATCTACCGCTTCGCGCCCGACTTCAGCGGCCAGGTGATCGCCGAAAGCCGCTGCGCCGACGTCGAATCCTATCTCGGACTGCATTTCCCGGCGTCCGACATCCCGGCCCAGGCGCGCCGGCTGTACAGCATCAACCCCGTGCGGATCATCCCGGATATCGACTACCGGCCGGTCCCGGTGGTCCCCGCCATCAATCCGCTCACCGGGACGGCGATCGACCTGTCGTTCGCCACGCTGCGCAGCGTCTCGCCGGTGCATCTCGAATACATGCGCAATATCGGGATGCGCGGCACGATGTCGATCTCGATTCTGCGCGGCGAGCGGCTGTGGGGCCTGATCGCCTGCCACAACCGCGAGCCGAAATATCTCGACCTCGACACCAGACAGGCCTGCGAGCTGGTGGCGCAGGTGTTGGCCTGGCAGATCGGCGTGATGCAGGACCAGGTGGTGACGCGGCAGACCCTCAAGGGTCAGGCGATTCAGCGCAGCTTGATCGGCGACATCGAGCAGCTACACGATCATCGTGCCGGGCTCGCGCGCAACAGCGAGGCGCTGCTCGAGCTGATGGGCGCCTCCGGCCTGTGCCTTCACAGCCGGGAGGGGATGATCAGCATCGGCACCACGCCGCCGGCCGACCTGATCGACCGGCTCGTTCAACTGGCCGGCCAGTCCGGTGGCCCCGAATTGTTTCAGACCGACCGGCTGTCGAAGATCCTTCCCGAAGCGGAGCCGTTCGCCGACGTCGCCAGCGGGGTTCTCGCCGTGCCGCTGTCGCGCACCCCGCCGCGCCGCGTGATGATCTGGTTTCGTCCGGAAGTCGCACAGAACGTGCACTGGGCCGGCAATCCCGACAAGTCGATCAGCGCCGAGGGCGACCGGCTGCGCCCGCGCACCTCGTTCGCGGCGTGGACGGAGCTGACGCACGGCCGGGCGATTCCCTGGGAGGCGCACGAGATCGCCGCGGCGGTCGAAATCCGCGACCTGATCATCGATGTGATCCTGCGCAACACCGAAAAGCTCGAACGCGTCAACAGCCAGCTCGCGCGCAGCAATGAGGAGCTGGAATCCTTCGCCCACGTGGCATCGCACGACATCAAGGAGCCGCTCCGTCACATCGAGGCGTTCGCCGGACTGCTGGCGGAGAACGTCGCCGAGATGCACGACCGGCGGCTGGGAACGATGGTCGGCGGGATCGAGAAATCGTCGCGGCGCCTGCGCAATCTCATCAACGATCTCGCCGAATTTTCACAGCTCGGTCGGCAATCCAAGCCGCTGGCCTGGACCTCATTGCAGGAGATCACCGCCGAGGTCGTGGCCGACCTGCATCCGCGGATCATGGAAGCCGATGCGGACATTCAGGTCGACAAGCTGCCGTTCGCGCGCTGCGATCGAAGCCAGATGCGCCAGGTGCTGCAGAATCTGCTGTCGAACGCGCTGAAGTATCGGGATTCAGCGCGGCCTTGCCGCATCCGGATCTACGCCGAGCCGGCCGAAGACGACGGTCTGCGCGGCGAACCCCGCAAGGGTGGCGCGGTGCGGATCTGCATTGCGGACAATGGAATCGGCTTCGAGAGACGATACGCCGAGCAGGTGTTCGAACCGTTCCAGCGGCTGCACGGCCCCGACGAATACGAAGGAAGCGGCATCGGCCTCGCGATCTGCCGCAAGATCGTCCAGCGCCACGGCGGCCAGGTCGGTGTGGATACCGAAATCGGCAAAGGATCGACCTTCTGGTTCACGCTGCCGCTTCCGGCCTCTTCGGAAGGACATCCGGCATGACGTCGAAGTCAGATTCCAGAAGCTCCGGCATGTCGTCCGCAGGCGACGCCTCGATCGCCGATCCGAGCGGCCGCATGGCCGTCGATCTAACCGAGTGCGACCGCGAGCCGATTCATATTCCGGGCTCGATTCAGCCGCACGGCTATTTGTTCGCGCTCGCCGGCTCCGATCACCGGCTGATTTCCGTCAGTGCCAATGTCGAAGAACTGCTCGGTCGTCCCGCCGACCTGGTGGTGGACAGCTCCCTGCCCGGCTATCTGTCCACCGCGAGCGCGGCGCGACTGGCCGATGTCCTTTCCGCTCCGGATCTGGCCGCCACCAATCCGATCCGGATCGACGTCGTCACCCCCGCGGGCGAGCGCACCTTCAACGGCATCGTCCACCGCCACGATGCGCTGACCTTCCTCGAGCTGGAGCCGCGCACCGAGCTGCAACAATCCACCGAGTTCTTCCGCAGCGTCCGCAGCGCCATCCGCCGGCTTCAGACCGCGACCGATCTGACGATGGCATGCCGGATCGCCGCCACCGAGGTCCGCCGCATCACCGGGTTCGAACGCGTCAAGATCTACAGATTCGCCGCGGACTGGAGCGGCCAGGTGATCGCCGAGGACCGCGCCGCCGGCGTTCCCTCGCTGCTCGATTTCCACTTTCCGTCGTCGGACATCCCGGCACAGTCGCGCGCGCTGTACACCGTCAACCCTACCCGCATCATCCCGAACATTCGCTACCGGCCGACGCCGCTGGTGCCCGATCACAACCCGCTGGCCGGCGGCCCGATCGACCTGAGTTTCTCGGTGCTGCGAAGCGTATCGCCCACCCATCTCGAATACATGGTCAACATGGGCATGCACGGCGCGATGTCGATTTCGATCGTTCGCGACGGCCGGCTGTGGGGCATGATCTCCTGCCACAACACCCGGCCGCATTTCGTGTCGTACGAGATCAGGCAGGCGTGCGAACTGATCGCCCAGGTGCTGACGTGGCAGATCAGCGTGCTCGAAGAGGCCGAAGTCGTCCGGCACAGCGTGCGGGTGCGCGCCATTCAGAACCGGCTGCTGCACGAACTGGCCGACGAACAGGGGCTGCCCGCAGGCTTGAGCAAGGTCGCCGACCAGATGCTCGCCCTGATGGACGCCACCGGTTTTGCGCTGTGCGGCTTCGACGGCGTGGCGGCGTTCGGCTCGACACCCGACCGCGACGACATCCTGGCGCTGGCGGCGTGGCTGGCCCGCCGCGAGCCGAGGGGCATTTTCCAGACCGAGCAATTGCCCGCGCACTACCCGCCGGCCGCCTCCTACGCCGATCGGGCCAGCGGCCTGCTCGCCGTTCCGCTCGGCCGTGCGTCGACCACCCTGATGCTGTGGTTTCGGCCCGAGGTGGCGCAGACCGTCACCTGGGGCGGCGATCCGCACAAGCCGGTGCAGATCGGTCCGCGCGGACTGCGCCTGCAGACCCGGGCGTCGTTCGAGGCCTGGCGCGAGGAAGTCCAGGGCAAGTCGCAGCCGTGGCGCAGTCACGAGATCGCCGCCGCGGAGGAAATCCGCGATCTGGTGGTGGACGTCATCCTCGGCCGCGCCGAGGAACTGGAGAACGCCAATCGCGATCTGTCGCGCAGCAACGACGAGCTGGAATCGTTCGCCTACGTCGCCGCGCACGACCTCAAGGAGCCGCTCCGCCACATCGAAGCGTTCGCCGGGCTGCTCAGCGATCTGCTGCTGCCGGAGGCCCGGGCCCGGCTCGGCGTGATGGTCAACGGCATCGAGGCGTCGTCGCGGCGGCTGCGGGCGCTGATCAACGATCTGGCCGAATATTCCCGCGTCGGCCGCCAGGCGGTGCCGCTGCAGCCGACCGACCTCAACGAGATTCTGACCGACGTGCTGTCCGACCTGAAGCCGATGCTGCAGGACGCGCGCGCCGACATCGCGGTGGACCGGCTGCCGATGGTGCTGTGCGACAGGAGCCAGATCCGCCAGCTCCTCCAGAATCTGATCAGCAACGCCTTGAAGTATCGTGACAGCAGCAGGCTCCCGCACATCAAGGTCAGCGCGCGGGTCGAGCCGAGCAACGCCGGCGAAGCGCCGGGCGAAGAGAACAACGGAATGACACTGATCTCGATCGCCGACAACGGCATCGGCTTCGACAACGAGTACAGCGAACAGATCTTCGAACCGTTCCAGCGGCTTCACGGCCCGGGCGAGTACGAAGGCACCGGCATCGGCCTGGCGATCTGTCGCAAGATCGTCCACCGCCACGGCGGAAAGATCGCGGCGACCAGCGTCGCGGGCGAGGGGTCGGTGTTCAGCTTCACGCTGCCCCTGCCCCGCCTCGGCGAGCAGGAGAGCTAAATGCATCGCGACACCGCCAAGCGAACCGTTCTGGTCGCGGAGGATCACGACTACGACAAGGTGATCCTGACGGAAGTGTTCGCGCGCGCCGCGATCTCCGCCGACCTTCGCTTCGTCAGCGACGGCGAACAGGTGCTCGACTACATCCACCGCCGCGGCCGTTTCACCGAGCCCGCATCCGCGCCTGCTCCCGCCATCATCCTGCTCGACCTCAACATGCCGCGCCTGGACGGCCGCAAGGTGATCCGGCTGTTGCGCCAGGACGAGGCGTTCCGGCATCTGCCGGTGATCGCACTGTCGACCTCGGAGAGCGAGAAGCACATCAACGAGGCGTATTCGATCGGCTTCAACGCCTACCTGGTGAAGCCCGCAAATGTGCACGACTATGTCGAGGCCATTCGCGCGCTGTGGCGGTTCTGGATGGAGATCGCGTCGCTGCCGACTCCGGAGGTGGTGCGATCTTGAACCCGATTCCGTCCCGCATCCTGCTGATCGACGACGCGGAAATCGAACATCTGACGATGCAGCGGATGCTGCATAAGATTCCGGCGGCGCGGGTGTCGCTGGATTGGGTATCGAGCTTTTCCGAAGCGATCGCCGCGCTGGACCGCGACGAGTACGATCTCTATCTGGTCGATTTCAGGCTCGGTCATCACAGCGGGCTGGATCTGATCCGGCACGCCCGGAGCCGAGGCAACAGCAAGCCTATCATCGTCCTCACCGGCCACGGCAACCCGATGGTCGACGCGGCCGCCACCGACGCCGGCGCCAACGACTATCTGGTCAAGGGCGAGATCGACGCCGTCCTGCTGGAGCGGTCGATGCGCTACGCGACGCGTCACGCCAAGACCCTCGCCAAGCTCGACCAGCGCCTCGCCGAATGCCAGATGACCGCCAACAAGCTGGCGGTGGAGAGCGGCCGGCGCGCCGCAGCCGAAGCCGACGTGCTGAAAGTGCTGCGGCAGACCATGAGCGATCAGGAGGCCGAGCGGCAACGCATCGCCCGCGAACTTCACGACGATCTCGGGCAGCTCGTCACGCTGATGCAGTTCGGCCTGGACGCGCTCGGCCGCGACGCGCCGAGCGGGGCCGAATTGGCTGCCAAGACCGCGTCGTTGAAGCAGATCGCCACCGACATCGGCACCCGCCTGCACCGGATCGCGTGGGAGGTCCGTCCCACCGCGCTCGACACGCTCGGGCTCGAAGACGCCATCGCCCAGCTCGCCGCCAGTTGGGAGCCGCACTGCAGCCTCCGCTTCGATCTGCACCTCGGCATCGGCGAACGCCGGCTGTCAGCGGAGGTGGAAGTCGCGCTGTACCGGATCGTGCAGGAAGGGATCACCAACGTCGTGCGTCATGCCGACGCCAGCCGCGTCGGCATCATTCTCGAGTTTCGTGGTTCGGAAGTGATCTGCATCGTCGAGGACGACGGCTGCGGCATCTCGGCCACGCCCGAGCAGCAGTCCTCGCGCCGGCTCGGCCTGGTCGGCATGCGCGAACGGCTGGCGTCGGTGAACGGCACCGTCGAACTGGAATCCGAGGTCGGCAAAGGCACCGCGCTGTTCGTCAGGGTGCCGATCTGAGCGGCCGCTCGCCGATCGCGATCCGCACCTGAAAGCCGCTGCCTGACGGCCGGTTGCCGAAGCTGATCTCGGCTCCGCTGCGCGCCAGCGCCAGTGACGCGATGGCGAGGCCGAGGCCGCTGCCGATCGCCGATTTGTTGCGGCCGCGGAAGAAGCGCTGGCCGATCTTGTCGAGCTCGTCCGCGGGCACCCCGGGGCCGGTGTCCTCGACAATGATCGCGCGCGGCGTGTCGTCCAGGCGCCAGCGGACTTCGCCGCCGCCGGGCATGTACTGCACGGCGTTCTCGTGCAGATTGCGGATCGCGAGTTCGAGGCATTCACGATTGCCGCTCCACACCGCGTCACCGAGCGCCTCGTCGACCGTCACCACGATGCCGTCGGCGCGCGGCGTGGCGCGGACCACGTCCTCGATCAGCGCGCGCATCGCGACACGGCCGCGGTCGTCGATCTCGGCGTGGGCGTCGAGCCGCGCCAGCGTCAGCAGTTGCCGCACCAGCCGCGTGGCACGATCGACTGCGAGCAGGATCTGCTGCAGCGCCGCGCGCGACACCGCCGGATCGTTGGCGGCGAGCGCGACCTGCGCCTGGGTCTTCAGCGCGGTGAGCGGACTGCGCAGTTCGTGCGCCGCGAAGGCGGTGATCTCCCGCTCGTGCCGCCGCGCCAGCGACACCTTGTCGAACAGCGCGTTCAGCGCCTCGGTCAGCGGCTTCACTTCAGAAGGGGCGCGGCTGGCGTCGACCGGCCGCATGTCGTCGGCGCCGCGGCCGACCAGATCCGAGGCGATCGCCTGCAACGGCCGCAGGCCGCGGCCGACGCTGACCCAGATCAGCACGCCGAGCAGCGGCGCGATCAGCAGCGCCGGCCACAGCAGCCCCTTGATCAGATCGGCGACCAGCCGGTCGCGCAGGCCGAGCCGGTCGCCGACCAGTACCCGGAAGCCCCTGCCCTCGTCTTCGATCGCGTAGATCCGCCAGGTCTCGCCGTCGATCAGACGCTCGGAGAACCCGCTCGGCTGATCGCTGAGCCGCTGCTCCGGCGCACCGCTCGACCGCGCGATCATCGTTCCCTGCAGCGACCACACCTGGCAGGAGAGTTGGCGTTCGTAGTTGCCGCCGGTGACCGGCGGCTGCAAGTTCGGCAGCGTCTCCGGCAGCCGGCCCTCCATGCTGCCGACCAGCGACACAACCATCCGCGCGGCTTCCTGCAGACGGGTATCGAGCACGTGCTCCAGCTCGCGCTGGCTCGACGTGTAGATCCAGCCCACCGCCGCGATCCACACCGCTCCGGTGGCGCCGAGCAGGACGACGAACAGCCGCAGCCGCAGCGAGCCGATCATCGCGGCGCCATTCGATAGCCGAGGCCGCGCATCGTCTCGATCGCGCTGCGGCCGAGCTTGCTGCGCAGGTTGTGGATGTGCACCTCGATCGCGTTGCTGTCGACCTCGTCGCCCCAGCCGTACAGCCGCTCCTCGAGTTCGGCGCGCGAGCGCACCACGCCGGGGCGCTCCATCAGCGCGTGCAGCACGGCGAATTCGCGGCGCGACAGCGCCACCGATACGCCGTCCAGCGTCGCATGGCCTTCCGCCGGGTACAGCCGGATCGGCCCGTGTTCGAGGCAGGTGGCGGCGCGGCCGTCGCGGCGGCGGATGATCGCGCGCAGCCGCGCCGACAGTTCGTCGAGATCGAACGGCTTGCCGAGATAATCGTCGGCACCGGCGTCGAGCCCGGCGATCCGATCGGGCGTCTCGTCGAGCGCGGTCAGCAGCAGCACCGGCGTCGTGTCGCCGGCGGCGCGGATGGCGCGCAGCAGATCGACGCCGCTGCCGTCCGGCAGCATGATGTCGAGCACCACGGCCGAGAATTCGTTCGCCGCCAGCGCCGCCCGCGCATCTTCGCAACCGCCGACGCAGTCGATGCTGGCGCCGGCGAGCGACAGCCCGGCACGGATGCCGTCCGCGATCATCGCATCGTCCTCGACCACCAGAATCCGCATCGGCCGATCACCTCCTCGTCACGGCTTGCGACGCCAGGCTTAAGGCTGGCTTAAGCTGGGCGGCCAGACTGCCGCCGGTTCGTGCCAACGACCGGGGAACCATGGCCAATCGTCTGTTACGCATCGTCGTCCTGCTGGCTGTCGCAGCGGCGACCCTGTCCGCAGCGCAATCCGCGACCGCAGCGTCCAAGGAACCGTCGTTCCGGCTCGCGGTCCAGCCGGCCTCCGACGGCGTGACCCTGCGCTGGACGATTGCGCCCGGCGACTACCTGTACCGCGACAAGATCGTGGTGCGAACGCCGGACGGCGCCCGGCTGACTCCGGCACTGCCGCAAGGTGAGACCAAGGACGATCCCAACTTCGGCATCACCGAGGTGTATCACCGCAGCGTCGAAGCGGCGATCCCGGCGGCGGTGCTGAACGGCGCGACCCGGCTCAGCGTCGGCTACCAGGGCTGCGCCGAGCGCGGCATCTGCTATCCGCCGGTGACCGCGACCGTCGACCTCGCCAGCGCCACGGTGACGATCGCCGGCAACGCCGACACCCGGCCGCAGATCCCATGGCCCGAGCCGCCGGCGCAGCCCGGCGCCGAGCCGCGCAACGCCGCAGCGCCGCCAGAGTTCGACACCGCCGCCGCATCGGTGCTGCCGTCGATGACGCAGGACTGGCTGCCGCTGCTGCTCGCCTTTGCCGGCTTCGGCCTGCTGCTGGCGCTGACGCCCTGCGTGCTGCCGATGGTGCCGATCGTCGCCGGCATGCTCACCCGGGCCGGGCGCGACATCACCCCGGTCCGCGGCTTCACGCTGGCGCTGATCTACACGCTGGGGATGGCCTCGGCCTATGCGGCGCTCGGCGTCGCCGCGGCCTGGTCCGGGCAGAACCTGCAGGCGGTGCTGCAGACCCCGGCCGCGCTGGCCGCGATGGCGGCGGTGTATGTCGCGCTGGCGCTGTCGAGTTTCGGCCTGTTCGAACTGCAGCTTCCCGCCCGGTTCGGCGATGCGCTGACCGGCCGGATCAGCGGTCGCGCCGGCCCGCTGCTCGGGGCCGCGGCGCTCGGCTTCGCCTCGGCGCTGATCGTCGGCCCGTGCGTGACGCCGCCGCTGGCGGCCGCACTGCTCTACGTCGCGCAGACCGGCGACACCGCGCGCGGCGCCGCGGCGCTGTTCGCGCTCGGGCTCGGCATGGGGTTTCCGCTGATGCTGGTCGGGACGTTCGGCGGCGGCGTCCTGCCGCGCTCCGGCCCGTGGCTGGTGACCGTGCACAAGCTGTTCGGGGTGGTGTTTCTGGCGATCGCGACGGCGCTGCTCGCGCGCATCCTGCCAGCTTCGGTCAGCTTGCTGCTGTGGGCGGTGCTGGCGATCGGGACCGCGGTGTTCTTCGGCGCGTTCGACCGGATCGGCCGGCCCGGCGGGGCGATACCGCGGCTCGGCAAGGCCGCCGGGCTGGCGCTGTTCGTGTACGGCGCCGCCCTGATCGTGGGGGCGGCCGCTGGAGCCGACGATCCGCTGCGGCCGCTCGCAGTGTTCGGTAGTAGCAGCCACACCGCGCAGCCTCTGCACGACGCACGGACAGTGACCTCGCTCGCCGCACTGGATGCGGCGATCGCCGAGGGGCGCGACCGCGGCACGCCGATCATGATCGACTTCTCGGCCGACTGGTGCACCGCCTGCAAGACCATGGAGCGCGAAGTCTTCGCCAAGCCCGAGGTGCAGCGGCGCCTCGCCGGCCTCACCGTCATTCGCGCCGACGTCACCGCCACCACTGCCGAGACCGCGGCGCTGATGCAGCGTTTCGACGTCGTCGGACCGCCGACCGTGGTGTTTCTCGACGCCCGCGACGGCGACGAAGTCTCCGCCGCCCGCGTCGTCGGCGAGGTCTCCGCCGACGCCTTCACCCGGACCCTGAAGCGCCTCGACGCGCGGTCCTGATCACCGCCACACTGGAGAAACACCATGAACCGCAGACAAGCCCTGATGATCCTCGGCGCGATCGCCGCCGTGCCGCTGATCAGATCGTTCGGTGCGCCACAGGCCTGGGCCGAAGGCGTCGACGTCGATGCCATCCTGCACGACCCGGACGCTCCCGAAGCCGGCAATCCCAAGGGCGACGTCACCATCGTCAGCTATTTCGACTACAATTGCCCGTTCTGTAAAAAGGCCGAGCCGGATCTCGAAAAGGTGGTGCGCAGCGACGGCAAGATCCGCCTGGTCTACAAGGACTGGCCGATCCTGACCGAAGCGTCGGTATACGGCGCGCAGATCGCGCTCGGCGCCAAGTACCAGAACAAGTACCAGGCCGCTCACGATGCGATGATGGCGATCCCCGGCCGCGGCATCAGCAAGGAGCAGATGCGCGCCGCGGTCGAGGCTGCGGGCGTCGACATGGCGCGGCTGCAGAGCGACCTGAACGGCCACGGCGAGGCCATCACCGCGCTGCTGCGGCGGACGCTGTCGCAGGCCGAAGCGATGGGCTTGCAGGGCACGCCGGTGTATCTGGTCGGGCCGTACAAGGTCGCCGCCGCGCTCGATGCCGATGCGTTCAGGAAGGTGGTGGCGCAGGCACGCGGACGGCAGAGCGCGAAGTGAGCCGGTCCCAGCAGCATCCGATGCCGATCCGCTCGTTTCTAATTGTCGCGGTCGCCGCGCTGGCGCTCGGCGGCTGCGTCACCAATTCCACCGCCGACCTCGAGACGCCGACCGCCAGCGCCGCGACGGTGGCCCCTGCGATCGCCGCACGCTACGCGGCGATCGACAGCGATCAGCATCCGATCGCCGCCGTCGAGCCCGAAGACCTGAACCCCGCTTACGTCCGGCAACTGGTCGACTACCGCAGCGCCGAGCCGCCGGGGACGGTGGTGGTCGATCCGCGCAAGCGCTTTCTCTATCTGGTGCTCGAAGGCGGTAAGGCGTTGCGCTACGGCGTCGGGGTCGGCAAAGCCGGACTCGAATTCACCGGCACCGCGGAGGTCGGCCGCAAGGCCGAGTGGCCGCACTGGACGCCGACGCGCAACATGATCGCGCGCGAGCCGGAACGCTACGGCAAATGGGCCAAGGGCATGGAGGGCGGCGAGACCAATCCGCTCGGGCCGCGGGCGCTGTATCTGTACAAGAACGGCAAGGACACGCTGTTCCGGATTCACGGCACCACCGAGCCGTGGACGATCGGCAAGGCGGTGTCGTCCGGCTGCATCCGGATGCTGAACCAGGACGTCATCGACCTCTACTCTCGCGTGCCGAAAGGCGCCAAGGTGGTGGTGCGCTGAACCTGGTGCGACGGAGCTGATAACTCCGCCGATGGCGCGCCTACGTTCGCGGCCGGTACCGGCCGATGCGACACCAGCAGCAGGCTGCGCGCGCCGCGCAGCCGTTCCACGCCCTGCATCACCTCCGCTGCAGTCGCGTTGTCGAGGCCTTCGGTCGGCTCGTCGAAGATCAGGATGCGGGCCTCGGTGCGCAGCAGGCCGCGCGCGATTGCCAGCCGCCGCACCTCGCCACCCGACAATCTGGCGCCGCCCTCGCCGACATAGGTCTGAAGCTGCTCGGGCATCCGCGCCACCGCCTGCTTCAGCCCGGCGCCGTCGAGCGCCGCCCACAACTCCGCATCGCTCGCCTGCGGCGCGAAGCTGCGCAGATTGTCGGCGATGGTCGCGGCGAAGATGTGCGGCTGCTGCGGCACCAGCGCGATCACCGACCGCAGATCGGCCAGCGCCAGCCGGCGGATCGGCACGCCGCCGAGGCGGATCTCGCCGGCATCGGGATCGCGAACCCGTACCAGCAGATCGATCAGCGTCGACTTGCCGCTGCCGCTCGGGCCATCGAGCCGCCGCTCGTCGCCCTGCGGCAGGACGATATCGATGGTGCGCAGCGCAGGCGTGGTGCGTCCCGGATAGGTCAGCGACACCTTCTCCGCGACCAGATCGTACGCTTGCGGCAGCGGCACCGGCTGCGCCGGCTCGTCGACCAGCGGCGCGCGGTCCCACAGCGCGAACAGCCGCCGCAGCGACACCAGGGTCGCGCCCAGCCCCGCCGCCGCGACCGGGAGCGGCGCGAACGCTTCGAACGACGCCAGCACCAGCAGCAGGATCAAGGTGAGGTCGGGACCGCTGATCGCCGCGCTGCCGAGCGCCGAGCTACCCACGCCGAGCACGGCGATCACCGCGATGTCGGACGCGGCGCCGAGGCCGATCGCGCCGAGCGAACTGCGCGTTGCGATCGTCCGCTCGGCCGCGATCCGCCGCGCCAGCAGTTCATCCAGCGCGTCGCTGCGGCGGCGATCGTCACCGGTGACCAGCAGCGTCGCCAGCCCGTCGAGATGTTCGGTGGTGCGGCGGCGCAGCGTCGCGGCCAGCACCGCGTCGCGATCGGCGGCGTTGCGCGTGGCGCGCACCACCAGCGTCGGGCCGATCAGCCCGCCGGCCACCAGGATCGCCGCTAGCCCCCACGCCAGCGCGCTCTGGCCGAGCCAGGCGACCGCTCCGACCACGACGCCACCCACCACGATCGCGACCACCGCCGGCGCGACCAGCCGCAAGAACACGATCTCCAGCCGGTCGATATCGAGCTTCAGCCGCGCCGCCACCTCGCCCGAGCGCAGATCGGCGAGACCGCCGGGCGCGATCTCGGCCAGCCGCGCGAACAGCGCGACGCGGGTCGACGCCAGCAGCGCGAAGGTCGCCTCGTGGCTGACGACGCGGTCGAGCCAGCGACCGCCGGTGCGGAGGATCGCGGCGAACCGGATGATCGCCGACGGCGTGAAGTAGTTCATGGTCACACCGGCGGCGCCGGCGACCGCCATCGCGGTGACGAACCAGCCGGCCGTCGCCATCAGCGCCAGATTGGCGAAGGTGGTGAGCAGCGAAATCGCCAGCGCGCCGAACAGCAGCGGCAGCGAGCCGCGCCACAGCCGGACCAGACGGATCAGGTCACGCATCGGATCGCTCCGCGTCGGATCGGTCGCGCGCGCCTTCAAGGATCTGCGCGGGCGTACCCTGCGCGGCGACGCGGCCGCGCTCGATCACCACGACACGGTCGGCGGCCGCGATGGTCTCGCGCCGGTGCGCGATCGTCAGCACGGTGCGTCCTTCGCGCAGCCGCGCCAGCCCCTGCATCACCACGCGCTGCGCCTCGGCGTCGAGATGCGCGGTCGGCTCGTCGAACAACAGCAGCGGCCCCGCGGCGTAGATCGCGCGCGCCAGCGCCAGCCGCTGCGCCTCGCCGCCGGACAGATTGGCGCCGCGCTCCGCCAGCAGGGTCGCGGCGCCGTCCGGCAACCGGTCGACCCACGTGGCGGCGTCGGCGGCGCACAGCGCCTCGCGCAGCGCCGCATCGTCCGGCGTGGCCGCACGGCCCATCACCACGTTGTCGGCGATCGAGCCCTCGAAGAACTGCGGCGTCTGCGCCATCGCCACCAGCGCCCGCCGCCACGACGCCGGATCGATCTCGGACAGCGGCTCGCCGTCGATCAGCACCCGGCCGCTGCTCGGCTCGATGAACCGCAGCAGCAATGCCAGCACCGTGCTCTTGCCGGCGCCGGACAGCCCGACCAGCGCGACGTGTTCGCCGGCGGCGATGTCGAGGCTGAACCCGTCGAGCGCGACTCGGCCGTCGGCATGGACGACGCGCACGTCGTCGAACCGGATCGCCGGCGGCGCCGCTACGACATAAGACCGGCCGGCGGCGGGCGGCCCGTCGAGCAGCGGCGCCAGCTTGTCGAGCGCTGTGAGCGCTTCCAGCTTGGCGTGGCGGCGCGCGCCGATATCGCGCAGCGGCGCAAAGAATTCCGGCGCCAGCAGCAGCACGAACAGGCCGGTGGCGAAATCGATCTCGCCCCACAGCAGCCGGAAGCCGACAGCGATCGCCACGCCGGCGATCGCCGCGGTCGCGACGAACTCGACCACCAGCGCCGACAGGAACGCGATGCGTAGCACCGCCATGGTCTCGCGGCCGTAGCGCTCGGCAGCGGCCTTCACCGCGGCGACCGCATTGTCGGCGGTGCCTGCGAGCTTGCGTTCGGGCAGGCCGCGGATCTGATCGAGCAGATGGCCGCCGAGCCGGGCGAGCCCGGCCCAGCGCTCGCCGCTCGCCCGCTCGGCGCCCTGCCCGGCCAGGATCGAGAACCACACCAAGAGCGGCAGCGCGACGAGCAGAATGCCCGCCGCCAAAGGATCGGGCCACGTCACCACCGCCAGCACCGCAACCGGGACCACCGCGGCGCGCACGATCGCCGGCTGCCACGCCCGCCACAGCGGCGCCACCGCGTCGAGCGAGTCGGTCAGCAGCGCCACCAGTTCGCCCGGCGGATGCGCGCCGAGCCGCACCGGGCCGAGCGCCGACACCCGTTCCAGCGCCCGCCGAAACAGATGCCGCCTCACCTTGGCGGCGGCCTCGAACGCGGCCCGCTCGGCCAGCAACGCCGCCACGGCACGGAGCAATGCGACGCCGGCGAGCAGAGCCAGCAGCGGCATGATCGCCGGCAGCGCCGCATGGCCGAACACCAAACGGTCGACCGCGATCGCGATCAGTTGCGCCGTCGCCACCGCCAGCACGCCGCCGAACGCGGCTGCAGACGTCGCGATGCGGGCATGGCGTCCGGCGACCGCGCGGAGCGAACGCAGCAGCGCGGCGGACGGGGCGGAACGTGCAGTCACGGTGACGGCGCCTCGAGATTACAACTCATGAATCAGACGCGAGGCCGGCGCGTCGATCGCACCGGCCTCGTCGGGATGTCACGCCTTTCGACTGCTAAACGACGCGGTCGGGCACCTGCGAGCCGTCAGGTCGCTCGTGGGTCGGCACCGCGACCATCAGACCGTCCTGAAACTCGTACCACATCACGTTGATGACGGCGATCGCCGCAGCGGCGGTGACGCCGAGGATCCAGGCGAAGTACCACATGGCGATTCTCCTTTCAGTAAGCCGAATGGGCGCGGGCTTCGATCTCGCCGGCGGTGACCCTGCCCCACATGTTGGCGTAGCACCACACGGTGTAGCCGAGCACGATCGGCAGGAAGATCACCACCGCCCAGAACATCACCGTCAGGGTCAGTTCGCTCGACGCCGCATCCCAGATCGTCAGGCTCGATCGCGGATCGATGCTCGACGGCATGATGAACGGGAACATCGACAGCCCGGCGGTGCCGATGATGCCGACCATCCCGAACGCGCTGGTGACGAAGGCGAGGCCCGGCCGATGCACGGCCGCCAGCAGCATGGTGAGCAGCGGCGCGATCAGGCCGATCGCCGGAACGATCATCGCCAGCGGCTGCTTGGCGTAGATATCGAGCCAGGCGCCGGGCGCGCGCACCACTTCCTTGGTGAGCGGGTTCGACGCCGCGCTGTGCGCCGCCTCCTTGACGATGCGATAACCGTCGATGCCGAGCCACAGCCAGACCCCGGCCAGCGCGAACGCCACCGCCACGATCGGCGACAGCAGCAGCACCGCCTTGCGGGCGCGATCGGCGACCGCGTCGGAGGCGCGAAGCTGCAGCCAGACTCCGCCGTGCGCGGCGAGCATCGCCAGGCTGATCACGCCGGCGAGCAGCGCGAACGGGTTGAGCAGCGGCAGCAGCGCCGTCAGCAGCGAGCCCTGATAGTGGGCGCGCAGCAATTCGTCGAGCCGGAACGGCACGCCCTGCAAGAGATTGCCGAACGCAACGCCAAAGATCAGCGCCGGGATCGTGCCGCCGGCGAACAGCCCCCAGTCCCAGGCGTTGCGCCAGGTCGGGTTCTCGATCTTGGAGCGATAGTCGAAACCGACCGGCCGGAAGAACAGCGCGAACAGCACCAGCAGCATCGCCATGTAGAAGCCGGAGAACGCGGCGGCGTAGACAGCGGGCCAGGCGGCGAAGATCGCGCCGCCGGCGGTGATGAACCAGACCTGGTTGCCGTCCCAATGCGGGCCGACCGAGTTGATGGCGATCCGGCGTTCGACGTCCTTGCGGGCGACGAACGGCAGCAAGGTGCCGACCCCCATGTCCATGCCGTCGGTGATCGCGAAGCCCATCAGCAGCAGGCCGACGAAGATCCACCAGACGAATTTGAGAGTTTCGTAATCGAGCATGATGATCTCCTCCGGCTCACACCACAGCCGCGGCGGGCTTGGCAGCGGTCTTGGCGTCGGCCTCGAAGTGATAGCGTCCGGTGCCGAGCGAACTCGGACCGAGCCGGGCGAACTTGAACATCAGGAACAGCTCGATCACCAGCAGCAGCGTGTAGAAGGCGAGGAAGCCGGTCAGCGAGAAGATCAGGTCACCCGAGGTCAGGCTCGAAGTGGCCAGGAAGGTCGGCAGCACTTCGCCGATCGCCCACGGCTGCCGGCCGAACTCGGCGACGAACCAGCCGGCTTCGGAAGCCAGCCACGGCGCCGGGATCATCAGCACCGTGAACCACAGGAACAGGCGCCTGCGTTCGAGGCTTTTGGTGGCGTTGAACCAGAAGCCCGCCGCGAAGGTGAACAGCATCAGGAAGCCGAGGCCGACCATGATGCGGAACGCCCAGAACAGCGGCCACACCGTCGGGATGGTCGAGGCCGCGGCCGCCTTGATCTGCTCCGGCGTGGCGTTGGCCGGATCTTCGACGAACTGCTTCAGCAGCAGGCCGAAGCCGAGATCCTTGACGTGGGCGTCGAAGGTCTTGCGGGTCTCCGGCGAAGTGTCGCCGGCACGGATCTTGGTCATCGCCGCGTAAGCAATCCGCCCGGATTCGATCCGCGCCAGATGCTCGCGTTCGAGGTCGGCGAGCCCCTGGACCGGTTTGTCGATCGACCGCGTCGCGATCAGCCCGAGCACCGCCGGGATCTTCACCGCGTCGGCGATCGCCTGGCCGGTCTGGCTCGGGAAGCCGAACAGCGTGAACGCCGCCGGCGGCTTTTCGGTGTGCCATTCGCCCTCGATCGCGGCTAGCTTGACCTTCTGCACGTCGCCGAGGGTGTAGCCGCTCTCGTCACCGAGCACGATCACCGACAGCGACGACGCCAGGCCGAAGCCGACCGCGACCGCGAACGAACGACGCGCGAATGCGAGGTCCCGCCCCTTCAGGATGTACCAGGCCGAGATGCCCATCACGAACACCGACGCGGTGACGTAGCCCGCCGCCACGGTGTGGACGAACTTCACCTGCGCGACCGGGTTGAGGAACACCTCGGCGAAGCTGGTCATCTCCATCCGCATCGTCTCCGGCGAGAACACCGAGCCGACCGGGTTCTGCATCCAGCCGTTGGCGATCAGGATCCACAGCGCCGACAGGTTCGAGCCGATCGCGGTGAGGAACGTCACCGCCAGATGCTTGCGCTTCGACAGCCGGTCCCAGCCGAGGAAGAACAGGCCGATGAAGGTCGATTCCAGGAAGAACGCCATCAGACCTTCGATCGCCAGCGGCGCGCCGAACACGTCGCCGACATAGTGCGAGTAGTACGACCAGTTGGTCCCGAACTCGAACTCCATGGTCAGGCCGGTGGTGACGCCGAGGGCGAAGTTGATGCCGAACAACTTGCCCCAGAACTTGGTCATGTCCTTGTAGATCTCCTTGCCGGTCATCACGTAGACCGTCTCCATGATGACCAGGAGCCAGGAGAGTCCGAGCGTCAGCGGCACGAACAGAAAATGATAGAGCGCGGTCGCGGCGAACTGCCAGCGCGACAGCTCTACGAATGTTGAGTCCACCATGATGGCCGACATCCTTCCGAGGGGTGAAGCCGATCCGCCGCAGGCGGCGGCTCCGTGACGATGCGGTGAGAGAGAGCATGCGAGGCTTCGCACGCGGCCGACAGGGAGATGTCCAGATTCATGACGGCGAAGTCCCGATCACGATCGGGCCCCCTGTTGCAGAGTTGCCGCCGATGGCCGATCGGGCGATGGCTTGGTCGAGCGGCGCTGCTGCGACAGAATGTCAGAGGCATTCAAATCGCTCGGTGACTTCGTCACAGGACTCGACGTTCGTCGACCGCGGAGTGCGTCCACTCCGTATTGATACGGAGGACTGCGGCGCGCGATTGTTGGTGCTTCGCAAATCATACATCCTGCGCGCGTAAGGCGACCGCCGCCCGTGTCCCGGACCGGTGTTGAAAGTGACATCGTCACTGTGCGCGCGGCCAAGGCGGCGCAAGATCACGGCTTGCTGGTGGCAGACCTGCGCCGAAATTCAGCGCAGCGGACATTCATAAGGTGACGCGCGAAGCACCTGTCCGAGCATTCTCGGAGGCTGTCCGCCGGACGGCACGTCGCTACGGACAATGATCGCCGCAAAACGGCGCAAGGGGGGTTGGCATGGCTTCGGACGAATTCATCTCACGACGGCACTTCATGGGGATCGTCTCCGGGGCGATCGCCGCCGCCGGCGTCGCTGGTTCGGTGGCGGCGCAACCGATCGCCACCAAGGCGCGCATCGTGATCATCGGTGCGGGCGCGGCCGGCACCGCAATTGCCAACCGGCTGGCGATGCGGCTGGAGCAGGCCAGTATCGTGATCATCGACGGCCGGCGCGACCACATCTACCAGCCCGGCCTGTCGCTGGTGGCGGCGGGGCTGCGGCCCGCCTCCTACGTGGTGTCCCGCACCAAGGACTGGCTGCAGCCGGGCGTCAAACTGATCGAAGAGCCGGCAGTGGCGATCGACCCGGTGGCCAAGACGGTCGCGACCGCCGCGCGCAACACCGTGCCGTACGACTATCTGATCGTCGCACCGGGGCTGGTGCTGGATCACCAGGCGATCGAAGGCTTCTCGCTCGATCTGGTCGGCAGCAACGGCGTCGGCGCGCTGTATGCCGGCCCCGAATACGCGGCGCGGACCTGGGCGGCCGCGTCGCGCTTCGCCGAGACCGGCGGCACCGGACTGTTCACCCGGCCCGCCACCGAAATGAAATGCGCCGGCGCGCCGCTCAAGCACACCTTCCTGATCGACGACATCGCCAGCCGCAAGGTCGGCGCCGGCCGCTACAAGATCACCTATGCGGCGCATGCGGACTCGCTGTTCAGCGTGCCGATCGTCTCCGAAAAGGTGCGGATGCTGTTCGAGGAGCGCGGTATCAACGCCGTGTACAGCCGCGTCTTGAAGGCGATCGATCCGGGCCGCCGGATCGCCACCTTCCAGACCCCCAAGGGCACCGAGGAGCTGGGCTACGATTACATCCACGTGATCCCGCCGCAGCGCGCTCCGGCCCTGATCCGGCAATCCGACCTGTCGTGGGCCGACAAATGGACCGACCAGGGCTGGGTCGAGGTCGACCAGTACACGCTGCGCCACCGCCGCTATCCGGACATCTTCGCACTCGGCGACGTCGCCGGCGTGCCGAAGGGCAAAACCGCGGCCTCGGTCAAATGGCAGGTCCCGGTGGTCGAGGATCATTTGGTCGCGGCGATCCAGGGCAAGGAAGGCACCGAGCGCTTCAACGGCTACACCTCCTGCCCGCTGATGACCCGGGTCGGCCGCGCGATGCTGATCGAGTTCGACTACCGCAACAATCTGGCGCCGTCGTTCCCCGGCCTGATCGCGCCGCTCGAAGAGCTGTGGATCAGTTGGCTGATGAAGGAGGTCGCGTTGCGTCCCACCTACTACGCGATGTTGCGCGGCAAGGCATGAGGAGAACCGCCATGAAGCAACTGAGTTTCGAAACCCTGATCGCGGTGTTCGAAGAACTGTACGGACCGGCGCTGTTCTGGACCCTGGTCGGGGTCGCCGCGCTGATCACCGCCGGCTATCTCTACGTGCTGATCCGCGACCACAAGATGTCGATGCGGCGCTTCCTGTGGGCGCAACTGTCGATGCCGTTCGGCGCGATCGCGGCGGTGCTGTTCGTGCAGGCGGTCACCCATTCCGACTTCCGCGATCTCGGCGGGCCGGTCGACTGGATCGTCATGCTGGCCGTCGCGGTGCTGGGCGCCGGCGGCTCGGCGATCCTGGTGTACACGCTGCAGTCGCTGCTGCGGACGAGCCCCTTCGTCATCCGGCGCAGATCCAGCCTGTAACCGCCGCCCGGTCGCGGGCGTCGGGCGGGACGCGACAGCATCTCCGGTTCTGTGAGAATCAGAACCGGAGGTCCGGTCGCTTGCTCCGACGCGCCCTCCCCGCGAACCGGTTTCCACTTCGCTCGAAGACGCTCTAACCGGAAACTGTCCATGGATGCATTTCAAGACCACTATCCCGAGAACGTCTCGCATTGCTTCGGCTGCGGACGGCTCAACGGCCACGGCCACCAGATCAAGACCTGCTGGGACGGCGACGAGAGCGTGACGCGGTTCATGCCCGAGCCGTATCACACCGCCGTTCCCGGCTTCGTCTATGGCGGGCTGATCGCTTCGCTGGTCGATTGTCACAGCACCGGGACCGCAGCCGCAGCGATGTACCGGCACGAGGGCCGCGACATGGACAGCCTGCCGGAATTCCGTTTCGTCACCGGCTCTCTGCACGTCGACTATCTCAAACCGACGCCGCTGGTCGAACTCGAGCTGCGCGGCCGGGTCGTCGAGATCAAGGGACGAAAGGTGGTGGTCGAGACCTCGGTGATCGCCGCCGGTCGGGAAACCGCGCGCGGTCGCGTGGTCGCGGTGCAGATGCCGGAGAGCTTTCGGTCCTAGTCCGCCCGACGCAAAAGCTCCGGCTCTGAATGGATCGGAGCCGGAGCTTCAAGCCTGGGTCGGCGATACCGGGCCGGCGCCGGCTACAGCAGCCGGCCGGCAACGATGTAGAGCGGCGCCAGCACGATGAACGCCGCAACGAGGAGGCAGGCGAACGCCCTGCCCCACGGTCCCGGTTCGGCCGCCTGCATGTCGGCATAGCTGTCGACAGGCTTTCGGCCGGTGATCATCGCCCGGATCAGCGGCTCACGACTGAACAGCGCATAGAGCACGTTGGCGGCGACGTGCACCACCACGAAGATCTCGATCGCGGTGAAGATTCGCCGATGCCACATCGTCGCGGATTCGACCGCGGCGTCGGACACCGTCTTGGCGAGCGGCCCGTCGATGATCAGACGATCTTCGTCACCGGAAAACAGCCCGCTGGTCGCCATCGCCAGCACCAGCGCCAGCAGCGCCACCACCATCCAGCCGCCGAGCGGGTTGTGACCGAGAAACTTCTTCTTGTCGGCGATGTAGGCCAGCACTTTGCCGGGCATCGCCACGAAGCTGCCGAACCGCGCCGTCGATCCGCCGACGAAGCCCCACAGGATCCGGAACACGATCAGCACCAGCGCGGCGTAGCCGTTGAGCTTGTGCCAGGCGGGGAAGCCCCCGCCATATCTGTTGCTGATCCAGCCGTCGACGACGACGAGGACGAGCGCCCACTTGAAGACGCGCGTGGGCCCGTCCCAGGCGACGACGCTCGCGTCGCTCATTCCGTCAGCTCTTCTTGGCGCGGAAATCGTCGTGGCACGACTTGCAGGTGCCGAACACGCTGCCCATGCTCGCCTTGAGCGAGGCTTCGTCCTTGATGCTGCCCTGCGCCGCCGTGGCCGCCGCCGCCAGCTTGGCGAACAAATCGTCGAACTTGGCCTTGTCGTCCCAGATCTTCGGCAGCGCCGCGGTGTCGCCGCCGGTCTTGGAATTGGCGGGGAACAGCGCGGGCAGCTTCTTGGCATCGTCGGCGATCGACGCCAGCGACTTCTGCACCACGGCCTGGTCGAACTTGGCCTCGCCCTTCATCATCGCGGCGATCGGCTTGGTCGAGTCGCCCATCTGCTTCAGCATCGCCTTGCGCTGCGCGATCACATCGGTCTGCGCGACCGCCACGCCGCTGACCAGGACAGCCAGGCCGACAATAGTAGGAATTCGCAGTTTCATCTTTTCAGGTCCCTTTCCGATCATTGCATCGTCGCAGATCGGCGCGACGACGACGGCATCACCCATCCTGCTGCGTCATTTCGATGACCGCAGAAGTCCAGGACTCCAGACTCGCACACGCAACCTGACGCTGCAGTGACAACGTCACAGACCGCGAGGCGCCGCCGTGCGATTCGCCGTTCTCATCGAATTCCATATCGCCGCGACCACACGGCCGCAAACAACCAACGAGAGCAGACTGCGATGACCGCCATAGGGTTGACGCCGAATTCGGCGATCGCCACCGACCGCCTGTCGAATTTTCCGGTGTCGTTCTTTTCCGTCGTGATGGGCGTTGCCGGATTGACGATCGCCACCCATAGGCTGGAGACATCGTTCGGCTGGCCGAGCTGGGTCAGCGACGGACTGTTCGTCGCGTCGAGCGCCGTCTATCTCGGAATCGGTCTCGTCTATCTTGCGAAGCTGGCGTTACGGCCGGCCGCGGTGATGGCGGAGTGGCGGCACCCGGTGCGCATCGCCTTCTTCCCGGCGATGTCGATCGCGCTGATTCTGCTGTCGATCGCTTCGCTGCATCTCGACCGCAGCCTGTCGCTGTGGCTGTGGATCATCGGCGCGGTGCTGCACTTCGTGTTCACCGTGCTGGTGATCACCGCCTGGATCGACCATTCGCGCTACGAGGTCGTGCACCTCAACCCGGCGTGGTTCATTCCGGTGGTCGGCAACATCCTGGTGCCGATCTCCGGCATTCAGCACGCGCCGGCGGACGTCTCCTGGCTGTACTTCTCGGTCGGGCTGCTGTTCTGGATCGTGCTGCTGACCGTCGTGGTCAACCGCCTGATCTTCCACCACCCGCTGCCGGCCAAGCTGATGCCGACGCTGTTCATCCTGATCGCTCCGCCGGCGGTCGGCTTCATCTCCTGGACCGCGCTGGTCGGTCAGCTCGATCCCGCGGGCCGCATCCTGTTCTTCGCGGCGGTGTTCTTCTTCCTGCTGATGCTCCCGCAGCTCGGCAAGTTCGCCCGGCTGCCGTTCGCGCTGTCGTGGTGGGCGTATTCGTTCCCGCTGGCGGCGTTGACGATCGCGCTTTTCGTGATGGCGGACCGCAGCGGCATCGAGCCCTACCGGTGGATCGGCTATGGCCTGTATGCGGTGCTGGCCGCCGTCATCGCCGGCCTCACCATCCGCACGCTGATCGCCATGGTCCGCGGCGAAATCTGCGTCCCCGAACACTGAGCGCGGCTGCCGACGTGCCGTGAGCCAGCACGCTCACGGCCGCAGCCGGCTGCGGAGCTCGACGTAGAACAGGTAGAGCACGACCGGCAGCGTCAAGGTCAGCCACGACGCGATGTCCCACCAGCCGTCGCCGACCAGCGCCGACACCAGCCCGATGCCGCTCAAGACGGCGACAATCGCCGGGACGGCGAAGATCCGCCGAAGCGTGCGGTGTTGCGACATGCCGGCCCCTATCGCGACAGCAGCGGCGCGGTCGCGGCCGAACCGCCGGCGATGGCACGATCGACGCTGAGCCCGGCGCGGCGTCGTCGCAACCACAGATAGACGCCGGTGACCAGCACCATGATGGTCAGGACGTCGAGCAGCGCCCACAGGATCTTCAGCGGCATGCCGCCATAGTCGCCGAAATGCAGCGGCTGGGAGATCAGCAGCGCCGAGACGTACCACGGCATGTCGCGGCTGTCGGTCAGTTGCCCGGTCTCGGCGTCGATCAGCGCCGGCCTCAGCAGCCGCGAGGTGAGCGGCGTATCGCCGTGCAGAAACACCGCATAGTGGCTCTTGCTGGAGAACAGCGAGCCCGGAAAGGCGACGAAGCTCGGCGTCATTCCCGGCACCGCGCGGCGCGCCGTCTCGACCGCGGCCTGCAGCGAGCTCGGCTGAGCGGGCGGCTTGCGGTCGCGATATTGTGCGGTCATCTCGGCGAGCTGGTCGGCCTGCCAGAACTTCACCACGAGATCGGCCCAGGTGTTGATCACGCCGGTGAATCCCACCACCAGCGTCCACATCACCAGCAGGATGCCGGCGAGATTGTGGATGTCGAGCCAGCGCACGACGCGCGGCCGCTGCCTTCGGTAGGCGCCGAATTCGAGCTTCCGCATCGACGGCGCATACACCACGATGCCGGACACGATCGCGACGCAGAACAGGATTCCCATCACCCCGAGAAACAGCTTCCCGGGCAGCCCTGCGAACATATCGGTATGCAGCCGCAGCATGATGTAGGTGAAACGGCCGGTGACGTCCGGCGCGTCGAGAAACGCGCCGGTGTGGGTATCCATCCGGACCAGGCGGTTGTCCACCGGGTTGGCCTCGATCGACGGGCCGACGCTGACGAACAGCGCACTGGGGTCGTCGCGATCCCAGATCAGGAAGTGCGGCACCTGGCCCGGCACCTTGGCGAGCGCGTTGGCCAACACCAGGTCGAGATCCGCCGGCGGCGTGCCTTTCGGCACCTCGGCCGGCTTGACCTCGCTGTGCAGCAGCGCATCGATCTGCTCGTGAAAGATCAGCGGCAGGCCGGTGACGCACAGCAGCAGCATGAACAGCGTGCAGATCAGGCTCGTCCATTTATGGACGAGCCCCCACACCCGCAGCGATCTCGTCGAGCGCCCCGGCATCGGTCAGTTCCAGGCGTATTTCAACGTTCCGATCACCGTGCGCGCCGCACCGAGACCGCAATATGTCAGGCTCGTCACGCAGGACGACACGTAATAGCGGTTGCCGAGGTTGGTGGCGTTGACCTGCATGCTCCAGCCCTTCAGATCCGGCCGCAGATACTGCAGGTCGTAGCTGATGCTGGCGTCGAACAGCGCATAGGAGGGAATCAACACGGTATTGGCGGCATCGCCGTAGCTCTTGCCGACATAGCGCACGCCGCCGCCGATCCCGAGACCGGCGACCGGTCCGTTGTACCAGGTGTATTTGGCCCACAGCGAGGCCTGCTCCAGCGCGGTGTTGAGCAGATAGTTGCCTGCCGTTCCGCTGTTGCTGCTGGTGACGCGCGGATCGTATTTGTTGTAGCCGCCGACGATCTCCAGTTCGCGGGTGACGTTGCCGCGGGCTTCGAATTCGAAACCGCGCACCCGGACCCCACCGGTCTGGACGCTGAAGATAATGTTGGTCGGATCGGGGGTCAGCACGTTCTTCTGGTTGATCTCGAACACCGCCGCGGTCAGCATCAGGTTGGAGCCGAGCGGCTTGAACTTGACGCCGATCTCGCCGCCCTCCCCGGTGGTCGGCTTGAAGGTGTTGCCGAACTGATCGGTGCCCGAGGTCGGCACGAACGACGACGAGTAGTTGACGTAGGGCGACAGGCCGAAGTCGAACAGATAGTTCAGCCCGACTCGGCCGGTCGTCGCCTTGTCGTTCTGCAGATAGGTTCCTGCGGCCGGAAACAGCGCGGTGCTCACGGTTCGGGCGTTGGCCCAATCCTGGCGGCCGGTCAGAGTCAGCGTCCAGCCGTCGTATTTGACCTGGTCCTGCAGATAGAGACCGGCCTGCTCCGAGGTGGCGGTCGTGGCGATGAACGGCGCGACCGACGCCGCAGGCGGCACGAAACCGCCATAGGCCGGCGCGAACGCGTCGATCGACCCGATCATCGTGAATCGGTAGTCCGAATTCGAATCCTGGCGCTGGTAGTCGAACCCTGCCAGCACCTTGTGGAGCAGCGGCCCGGTCGCGAAATCGGCCTGGATCTGATTGTCCAGGGCCAGGTTCTTCGCCGAGGACTTCACGTAGTTGTACGAGCGTGGCACCGTCCGGTCGTCCGCCAGCAGGCCTTCGGCGCGGACGCCGGCCAGGTCTTGCGACACGTCGAAATAGCGCAGGTTGGATCTGAACTGCAGATTGTTGTCGAACCGGTGCTCGAACGCATAGCCGACCGAAAACTGATCGAGCGTGTAGCCGTCTCGCCCCGGTTCGCCGAGGTAGCGGCTGTACGGCACCCGCCCGAAAGCGCCGGGCCGCAGCGACAGCCCACCGGGCACGTATTGCTGCCAGCCGTCGTTCCTGATGTGCGAGTAGTGCGACAGGATGGTGAGCGAGGTGTCGGCCGTCGGACGCCAGGTCAGGCTCGGCGCGATGTAGGCCTTGTCCTCGTGGACGAAGTCCTGCTGGCCGTCGGTGCTGCGGCCGAGACCGACGATGCGATAGAGGAACTCGCCGTTGCGGTCGATCGGCCCCGAACTGTCGAACGCGCCCTGAAACCGCTCGAACGATCCGAAGCTGCCGATGATCTCGTGCTGCGAGTACGCGGTCGGCCGCTTGCTCACCATGTTGAGCAGGCCGCCCGGATCGGTCTGGCCGTACAGCCCCGACGACGGCCCGCGCAGCACTTCGATCCGCTCGAGCCCGTAGGTCTCGATCCGCGGGAACGCGAACTGGGTGCCGGGGTCGACCGGAAGCCGCAGCCCGTCGAGATAGCGCGGCACGTCGAAACCGCGCAGCTTGAAGGAATCGAAAAACGTCGTCGCGCCGTAGGTGTCGAGCGTCACGCCCGGCGTGTAGCGCAGTGCCTCGACGACGTTCTGGGCGCCTTGGGCCTGGATCTGGTCCTGGGTCACCACCGAGATCGATTGTGGGGTCGACAGGATCGGGGTGTCGGTCTTGGTCCCGGTCGCGCTCTGGTTCGCCAGATATCCGGTGACGGGACCATCGGCGCGCTCGGCGCCCCGGCCGAGTCCTGCCGCGCGGACCGGCGGCTCGGCGACCTGCTGACGTGACGGCGCAGCGGTTCGGCGCGCGGCGGTGACCGGGCGGCTCGCCCGCCGCGGCGGCTTCGATGACCGCGCAGCTTGCGGCTTCGGCGCGTCCACCGTGACCGCCGGCAGATCGCGGCTGGACTGAGCCAGTGCCGTTCCGGCCTGCAGACCCAATCCGACCAACCCGGCGCCCAGCGCGGTCGAGCGGAGCAAGGCCCGCAAAGCCGTGCCTCCAACGAAGCGCCCCAACTTCGTCGACATCATCTAGCTACCTCCATCCTGGAGGCGCAGACCTATCATATCAGGTGCATATGACAGCCACCCGCAACTTGGAATCCATCCAAATTGAACCCGCAGATCCGGCGATGCAGGCGCGCGCAACACGGGCCGCGGGCGCGCGCCGAACAGAGCCCGCTGCCGCCGGTCGCAGCGCCGCAGATCCCGCCTCGCGCGAGCGCGCCTTGCGCTCTACCCGCGCGACTTGCGCCGCAGCCGGACCACCATGTCGATTCGGCTGATTTCATAGCCCTCCGGGATCTCCGGCAGGCCGCCCAGCGCGATGTGATCGAGCGGGACGTCGATCAGCTCGTGCTTGTTCTCCAGGTAGAAATGATGGTGGTCACCGACATTGGTATCGAAATAAGTCTTGCTACCGTCGATGCTGACCCGGCGCACCATGCCCAGCTCGGCAAAATGGTTGAGGGTGTTGTAGACCGTCGCCAGCGAAATCTGGACGTTCGACCGGCTCGCTTCCTCGTACAGCATCTCGGCGGTGACATGGCGGTCGCCATTGCCGAACAGCAGCCGCGTCAGCACCAGCCGCTGCGCCGTCGGGCGCAGGCCGACCGAGTGCAACATCTCGCTCTCGCGCGACCGGAGCTGACCACGATCGAGCCGATGAATGTCGATCGGCTCGAGATCCGCGTACGTAAAATGACTGCTGTCAGGTCTGAAATTCACAACCGAAACCTCCAATGCTGGTTTTGATTGTAAGAAGCAGCTCGAGTTTGCGAATTGATCTCAATCAATTATCGATAACCGCTTGCATTCGCGCGGTGCTCCGGCGCGGTGCCGAAATCACCGCGTTGAAACCGCGGTCGATTGCGCGAACCTAGCCGGGCCGGCCCGCAGATTCCGCGGCGTCGATCCCGGCAGCGGACGCCGCGCTGGCGTTCTGCAGCCCGTCTGCCGCGTGACTTGATCACAGACCGACACCGTCGCCCGCTCTACCGATGCCGAACGTATGGCCCAACCGGACGAGCGGGGTGCACCGATGTCGACCAGAGCGTTTGTTGCCTTCGTGGTCGCCGCGGCGGTCGCCTTCGCGGCGCTGGTGGCGCGCGATCGCTCGGTCGACGAAGCGGCGCTGCAGGCCGAGGCGCGCGGCCTGATCAAGGACTACAGCACGGCGCTGCTCGGCGTGCTGAAGAGCACGATGGAGAGTTCCGGGCCGGTCGAGGCGATCGCGTTCTGCAACAGGGAAGCCCCGGCGATCGCCGAGACGGCGTCGCAACAGAGCGGCTGGACCGTGGCCCGCACCAGCCTGAAGCCGCGCAACCCACACGCGGCGCCGGACGAGTTCGAGCGCCGGGTGATGACCGAATTCGTGGCGCAGATCGCTGGCGGCACTCCCACCGCCTCGCTGCGCCACGCCGAGATCGTCGAGCAGAACGGCGAACGCGTGTTCAGATATATCCAGGCGATCCCGACCGCCGAGCTGTGCCTGACCTGTCACGGCAGCGCGCTGAAGCCGGAGGTGGCTGCCAAGATCCGGGCGCTGTACCCTGCCGATCAGGCCACCGGCTTCGCGCCGGGGCAGATGCGCGGCGCCTTCACGCTCAGTCGCAAGCTGTAAGCTGCACTGCAACTCGCTCGCAGCAGACGCAAGCTGCGCGATCGAGGCTCGCCTTTCGTCTAAGCCGGCGGCGGGTCTGACCCTGTTTCGCCTGCTGCCCACGCCACACTAGAACAAATCTACCAGTCTGATGCGGATTCAATCCGTAACGGATTTGCTCTAGGGTATTCGGGTCGTGTGTGCGTGAGTGGCGATGTCGCGAAAATCATTATCAACAGGCGTTCTCGGACCGTGGCTGCTGGGTGCCACCCTGCTGCTGTTCATCGTCATCGCCGGCGCGCTGGTGCTCAACCTGATGCGGCTGCGCGACAGCTTTTCGTGGGTGCAGCAGACCAATGAGGCGCTGCTGGCGCTGTCGGGGATCCAGCAGGCGGTGCTGGAAGCCGAAACCAGCGAGCGCGGCTACCTGCTGACCGGCGTCGAAACCTATCGCGACAGCTACAGTCGCGCCCGCGAGGCGCTGGCGACGCGTCTCGACAGTCTGCGCGCGGTGCTCGCCGACAATCCCGAGCAGATTGCCCACATCGACGAGTTGCGGCTGCTCACCGACATGCGCATGGCGCAGCTCGGCCGCGTCGTCGAACTCGGCCCCGAGCGGATGCGCGAGGCGCTCGACATTCTCGAGCAGGCCCGCGTCGACCGGCTGACCGAGCGGATCGAGACCAGCCTGACGACACTGACCCGCGCCGAGCAGGCGCTGCTGATCCAGCGGCTGTCGCGCCACGACCGCGAAAGCCTCGCCGCCGCGCTGATCACCGCCTGTCTGTTGATCCTCGCCGTCGGCAGCGCCGCGATCGCCGCGTTTCTGATCGAGCATCAGCGCGCGGTGGCGCGGCAGCAGGAGGCCGACCAGCGGCTGCAGGCGCTGCAGGCCGAGCTGCTGCGGGTCGCCCGGCTCAGCACCATGGGCGAGATGTCGAGCGCGCTGGCGCACGAGCTCAATCAGCCGCTCGCCGCAGTCACCAACTACGTGCAGGGTTCGCGCCGGCTGATCGAGGCCAGCAGCCATCCCGACAAGGGCAAGATCAGCACCGCGCTCGACAAGGCGGCGCAGCAGACGCTACGCGCCGGCGCGGTGATCCAGCGGCTGCGCGAATTCGTCGGCCGCGGCGAGACCGACAAGACCATCGAGAGCCTGCGCGCGATCGCCGAGGACGCGCTCGCCCTCGCCTCGGTGCTGACCCGCGACCGCCCGGTCGACGTCGCGCTGGCGCTGGATCCCGCGATCGACCGCGTGCTGGTCGACAAGGTCCAGGTGCAGCAGGTGTTCCTCAACCTGATCCGCAACGCCTTCGAGGCGATGTGGGAGCAGCGCGACCGCCGCCTGACGATCGGCAGCCGGCTGGTCGAGGACGACATGGTCGAGGTGGTGGTGGCCGACACCGGCCCCGGGCTGGACTCGCTGATCGCCGAGCGGATCTTCCAGCCGTTCGCCACCACCAAGGCGGACGGCATGGGGGTCGGCCTGTCGATCTCCCAGACCATCATCCAGGCCCATGGCGGTTCGATCAGGGCCGAGCCGTCGCCGGGTGGCGGCACGCTGTTCCGTTTCACCCTGCCCTGCGCCGACCCGCCGCGCCAGCAGGCCATTTTCAGCCCCTACGCGGCGGAATAGCGCGCGCCAACTAACCGTCGGCGCGGTTCAGAACCGGATGGGGCGTGGCCGCCAGCATCGCCACGCGCCGCGCGAGGTGATCAAACAGTCCGGCCAGCGCCGGCGGCGCGGCGGCGCGGCACGCCTCGAGCGTGGTGTGGGCGCGGGTTGCGTCGTGCGCCGCCAGCGCGTCGAGCAGACCGCGGTGCAGCCGCTGCAATTCGGCGAAGACGTCCGAGGCCGCATAGCTCTCGTCGCCGGCGAGCGCGTACAGCCGGGTCGGCCGCGACTTGCCCTTCAGCATGATCTCGCCGGCTTCCAGCAGCGCCAAGCCCGGCGCGGCGCGTGCGACCTCTTCGGACACCAACAGATCGGTGCCGAACTCCTTGGACGCGCTCTCGATCCGCGCCGCGACGTTGACCACGTCGCCCATCGCCGAATAGTTGAAGCGCTTCTCCGAGCCCATGTTGCCGACGCAGGCGACGCCGGTGTTGAGGCCGACGCCGATCCGCACCACCGGATCGGCGAGCCCGCGGGCCGCGAAGCCGAACGCGTCGGCGTCGTTGAGCTGGTCGACCACCGTGCGCATCTTCAGCGCGGCGCGGCAGGCGCGCGCGGCGTGATCCGGCACGTCGACCGGGGCGTTCCAGAACGCCATGATCGAATCGCCGATGTACTTGTCGATGGTGCCGAGCTCGTCCTGGATCGCATCCGACAGCGGCGACAGCAGGGTGTTGATGAAATCGACCAGCTCGGTCGCACTCAGCGTCTCCGAGATCGGCGTGAAGCCGCGCACGTCCATGAACATCACGCTGAGCTCGCGCTGCTCGCCGCCGAGGCGCAGCCCGTCCGGCGCGCGTTCGAGCTGGGCGAGCAGATCCGGCGCCAGATATTGCCCGAACGCCTGGCGCACGAACTTCTTCTCGCGGTCGGAGGCGGTGTGCAGCACCCGCTCGACCGCGATGTAGGTCAACAGCGTCGCCAGCGACGGATACACCGGATCGATCAGCAGCCGGAACTGCGAGAACGCGATCCACGAGCCGCCGATCGCGCCGACGAACACCAGGCCGCAGGCGACCAGCGAGAACCGCGCCCCGGCGAGCAGCACCAGCGCCGCCACCAGCGAGCCGAGCAGCAGCGTCATCACGATCTCGAAGCCGCGCGCCCAATCTGGGCGTTCGAGAAATTCCTGCGACACGATCTGTTCGATCATCTGCGCCTGGATCGCGACCCCGGGCATCACCTGCCCGATCGCCGTGGCGCGGGCATCGACCAGCCCCGACGCAGTGGTGCCGACCAGCACGATGGTGCCTTCGAGCCGGTCGCGCATTCGCTCGGTCTGCGCCGGGTCGAGCACGTCCTTGGCCGAGACGTAGCGCTCCGGATCGTCGCGGGTGTAGTACAGCCAAACCTCGCCGTCGTCGGTCAGCGGCAGCTTGAACTGACCGACCCGCATGTCGACCAGCGCCGCATGGCCGGTGTCGTCGTCGCCCGACGCGCCGGTGCCGCGCACGATCACGCCCTTCTGGCCCTGCGCGACCCGCAGCGCTTCGACCGCGAGGCTCGGATACACCCGGGCTCCGTCCGACATCAGCATCGGCAGCCGCCGCACCACGCCGGAGCGGTCGCGCGCCGACAGGTTGATCGCGCCGATCCCGGACGCCGCCTCGTCGAGCATCGGCAGATTGGCGACCGCGCCGCGGAACGGCGGCAGCACCGTGGTCGGGGTGATGCCGACGAACGCCAGCCCGGTCTTCACCGACGGCCGGGTGTCGTTGGGGCGCCGGGTCGCGGCGAAGCCGAGCACGGCGCCGGTCCGCTGCATCGCCTCGGCGAAGCTCGCATCGTGATCCGGCAGGCTCTTCAGCAGCGCCACCGCGCGGTCGCGGTCGGGCAGATCGGACGCCGCCAGATCGGCGATCAGCCGCTCCGGCGTGGTGCGGTCGGGCTCGGAGAAGATGATGTCGTAGGCGATCACGCCGGCGCCGAGCTCGCCGAGCCGCTTGGTCAACGCCGCCAGCCGCGTCCGCGGCCACGGCCACTGGCCGAACGCCGCGAGCGAGGTCTCGTCGATGTCGACGATCCGCACCGGCAGATCCGGCGCAGGCTGCCGCGGCTGCAGCCGCTGATAGGCGTCGAAGGCGCGCTCCTTGGTCTCGGTGACGATCCGCGGCTCGTAGGTGCGCAAGGCGGTGAGCGCGAGCAGCATCAGCAGCGCCGCCGCCGCCGCGCGCATGTACTTGCCGCGGGCGAGCCAGCGCAGCCGCACCAGGCCGCGCGCGGCCCGGACCAGCACCGGATGGGCGGAGCGGCTCAGCAGACGCATGGCGCAAGCGGCCGGCGCTCGGCTCGGCTGGGATCGATGCCGGGATCGGGGAACTGGTCCATCGGCGCGACGTTAGCAGATTGCAGGGCGGACCGGGAGCACCGGCCACGCCCGCGCCCGGCGCGGAGGCAGCGCGTGCTGCGCCGCGGCGACGATCAGGAGGATCACGCCATGGGACCGCACCGCTCCCGTCTCCGGCTCACCGCACCGCTGGCTCTGCTGCTCGCCGCCCCGGTCGGATTTGGCGCGGTCTACGCGGTGCCGCTGCTGGGTCATACAGACCGGCCGCTGCAGCGCCTCGCCGACGAGGCGGCATTGGCCGGCGTCCGCGCGCTCGCCGCCAGCGCGCCACTGACCGAGCAGCGCCGCACCGCGGTATCGACAGCGGCCGCACAGCGCGTGCTGGGTGACCGTCCGGCCGCCGTAACGGCCAGCGCGCCCTCCGCCGACACGCTCGAAGTTTCCGTCGAAGTCACCGACCAGACGACCCGGCAGCGCGCCAGCGCCACCGCCCGCTACGTGCCGCCGAGCGCCGGCCGGATCGATCAGCAGTCGGCCGCCATCGGCCGCCACGCCGGGCCGCCGGCTCACATGTAAGCACGGCAATTTCAGGCCGCGCTCACTGCATCTTGGCGGCGAAGATGCCGGCGCCGAGATAGCTCGGCCCGCTGAGCGAGACGCTGCCGCCCATCTCGCCGACCGGACCGGCGACGCCGCGGAAGAACGAACCGTCCACCGCCATATTGCGGCCACCGACATTGCCGGCGAGCGTGCCGCCGAACGCGGTCGAGCCTTGCAGCAGCGACACCTGCCCGGTGTAGTTGGTGCCGTCGAGGCCGGTGACCGAGACCTGCCCGGTGCGGGTGCCGAAATTCACGGTGTTGTTGAAGGCACCAGCCGCGTAATAGCTGCTGCCGGCGTTCTCGATCGCGGCGGCGACGTGGCCCGCATAGGTCGCCTGCCCGCTCAGCGGCACCTCGCCGGCGGTGGTCGGGCGGCCGGCGACCCAGAAGCCGTGGGCGAAGTCCTTGTACGGACCCTGGTCGCTGACGCTGCTCCAGAACCCCCATTTGGTGTAGTCGCAGTCGCACGGCGAGACGTTGCCGAAGCCGTATTCCGAGACGTATTGCTGCGCCATGTCGCGCGACAGCGACACCATCACGCCGGTGTGGTTGGTGATCGGCGCGTTGTCGATCTTGGAGACGATCTCGCCGTTCCTGCGGATCGCCGGCCCGGCGGCGAAGTTCGACGAGTCGTAATAGCCGCCCTGCGCGTCTTCGTTCGTATCGAGAAAGCCGAACTGATAGTTGAACGATCCCGGCAGATACTGGCCTTGCTGACCGTGCGACACCGTGCCGTCGAAATTCGCCTGGACCCGGCGCCTGGTGCTGTCGATCCCCACCGTGGCGGTCCCGGTGTACGGACCGACCGAGGAACCGCCGTACGAGTAGCTGCCCGAGGTCAGCCACGCCGTCATCAGGCCGCCGATGAACCCGACCAGGGACTCGCTGTGCTGCGACTCCGTCTGCTGCACCGCCGCTTGCTGGGTCGAGGTCTGGATCGTCTGGTTGAGGTTCGACGCCACCTGATTGATCTGCGGCAGCGGCGTCGGCGGCGGCTGCGGGGTCAGCGAGCCCGCGACCGAGCCGTTCGGGCTGCCGGTGGCCCGCGCTTCGGCGCGCTGCACATTGCCGCGCGAGGCGGTGCCCTGCCCGGCGCCGCCGCTCTGGCCGGGCGCGCTCTGGAACGAGCGGATCAGATTCTGCACGAAGTTCGGCGGCGGCGGGGCCGGCGGCGACGGCGGCTGGGCGCCGCCGGGGGTCTGGGTGAATTCGCCGGCGCCGAGCGTCACGGTGCCGCCTTGCGTCGTCACCGTGGAATTGCCGTAGCCGGCGAACACGAAGCCCGGGCCGATCATCGCCACGCCGCCGCGGATGCCGATGGTCGCCGAGGCGGTCTTGATCTCGGCGTCGCCGGTGTGGCTGATCTGGCCGCCGACGAAGCGCAGCGCGCCCTTGCCGAGCCGCGCCGCCAGCTTGCCGCTGCCGGCGTTCGGATCATAGACGTATTCGTCGATCGTCAGATCGCTGTTCGGGCCGATCGTCATCGAGGTCTTGTCGATGAACAGGATCTGCACCGAGCCCTTGTCGGTGGTCTTGATCCGCTCCTTGTGGGTGATCGACGCGCCGATCGAGATCGTGCGCAGATTGGCGGTGGCGGCGGGGTTCACCGCCGAGGCCTTGCCGACCTCCTGGGCGATCGCGACCTTCGCCCCGCCCCCGGCTGCGATCAGCGCGGCGGCTCCGATCATCCATCCCGACAGACGCATCGCGAGCCTCCTCAGAAACGCACCGTCGGGCCCATCGAGGCCGACAGGTTGTTGGTGCGATAGTTCGGCAGGTTGGAGTCGATCTTGGTGTACAGCACCTGGGTGCGCAGCCCGACATTGCCGGCGATCTGCGCATCGAGGATCGCGCCGTAGCGATATTCGTCCTCGCGCCGCGCCGTGGTCGGATCGACGATGAAGTTCGGCGCATCGTAGGTCGAGCGGCTGTAGCCGATCGTCGGGGCCACCACGAACTGATGCGGCTGGCCGAACACCGGCACCACGAACTGGACCGGGAACGCCATGTCGATCGAATAGCGCTTGTAGCTGTTGTAGTCGGCGACCGCCTTGTTGACGTCGTAGCCGCCGCGCGTGGTCCAGTGCACCGGCCCGAACCTGAAGTCGGTGGTGATCGCCGCGGTCGTCAGGTCGCCGGTCTGGGTGCCGGCGGTCGGATAGTAGGTGGAGTCGCTGAACTTGCGATGCCGGGTCTCGACATAGCCTTCGATCAGGCCGTTGTCGCCGATCGTCGAGCGCGCCGACAGGCCGCCGCCGAGCGCGCTGAAATAGCTGTAGTCGCCGAGCCAGACCTTGTCGCCGATCGCGTAGTATTTGAACGAGGCGCTCTGGCCGAGCCCGACACGGTGGCCGATGGTGCCTTCGAGCAGGCCGAGATTGAACTGGCTCTGGGTGAATTGCCGCGAATTGTAGCCGAGGAAGGTGGTCTCGATCGCGTCGCCACGCAGATTGAGCTTGTAGGCGTAGGCGGCGGTAATGGTCTGGAACGCATTCCAATCCGGCTTGCGGCCGAACCGCGGATCGAGGATCGCGTCCTGGCCGAGCGCGCGCACCTGGAGCGAGTTCGGGCCGATATTGGCGTTGGTCTGATAGCGCATGCCGCCGTGCATGAACACGCTGTATTCGTGTTTGGACATCCGGCGGTCGATCTCGGCGAGATACGCCATCACCTGGGCGCGGATGTCGTCCGGCACGTTGCCGCCCTTGATCGCGTCGGCCAGATAGCCGCGCGCGATCTCGTAGGACGCCAGCTTGAAATACAGCACGCCGAGTTCGAGCTTCACCCGGGGCAGGTCGGGATTGAAGAACAGCATCCGCTCCAGCGCGCCGATCGCCGCCTCGTAGTCGCCGCGCTCGACCGCCGCATGGGCGAACGTGAAGCTGACGTCGAGATTCGCCGGCTGCTGATACATCTGATTGAACAGCGCGTCGTAGCCCTGCTGCACCACGGCTGCCGGCGTCGGCTTCGCCTCCTGCGCCGACGCGCCGGAGACGGCGATCAACATCGCCGCCACAGCGCTCATCCCTGTCGCCTTCAATCGCACGCCGCACCCCGAAATCATCTGATCTGGAAACCGTTTGCTCGTTGGCCGAGCTAATTGGTCGGGATTTTGCGGGAGGCGTTCGCCCGGCGGTATCTTTTTTTCCGCGAAGGCACCGCAATTGCACCCCGCCGTTGCCTTTTTGCCACGTGAAATGCCGGAAATGTCCCGAAACAGAACGGAACCGGCAATTCGCGCAAGAATTGAGCGGCCTTGCGATGAATAGTCCCGCCTCACCCGCCCCGACGGCGCCGCCCGAACCGCGGCCGCCGCGCAACCCTCGATGAGGAATCCGGATGTCCACCACCGCCGCGACCGCCACCTCGCCGTTCGAAATCCGCCATGCAGTGGTGATCGCCGCGCCGCCCGAAACCGTGTTCGACTACGTCACCAACCCCAGGTCGTGGCCGGAATGGCTGCCCTCCTCGCACGCGCTGGACTGCGACGACCGCCCGATGGGGTTCGGCGACACCTTCCACGAACACTGGTCGACCCGCACCGGCCCGGTCGATCTCGACTGGCTGGTGATCGCCTGCGACCGCCCGACGCTGTGGATCGGCATGGCCACCACCAGTTTCATGGGCCCGGTGGTGGTGCACTACACGTTCGAAGCCGTGGCCGGCGGCACCCGCTTCACCCGCATCCTGCGCAATCCGGCACGGCCGAAACCGCCGACGCCGGAGATGGTCGAGCGGATGAGCGCGGAGGCCGAGCTGGGGCTCGGGAATATCAAGAAGATCGTGGAGCGGCGGTGAGCCGACCGGAGAAGCGGCGGCCAACAGGGTCGACACGCCCTAATGGCCGCCATGGGCGAGAAGCGGAATTACAGACGCGACCGTTCTTAGATTGAAAGTTTCGCGCCGCGCCGGGTGATGATGAGAAGTACGTTCACGCTGTAGCCCTCCTTTAAGAGGGGTTCGGGTGCTCGGAGTTCGGAATCTTGCATCCTGTCAAGGGATAGATAGGCATCACACCATTGACATGAATATAGCTTCAGGGCTATGCACGTGAGCACGTCCGACGCGGGATCTCGTTATGGGGGGCTCTCGGAGGGGGTTGGCCTGATACGACTAACACTCATCAAGAATGGACAGCAGGATGGGCCGGAGCCGCAACGATATCATTGCCGTCCTTCCTCTTGATCAGCAGGTCGCGGGCGAAGCCTACCATGACGCATTGAGGCAGGACGTCGACGGTTTGCGCGAACTGCGCCAGATAGTGGGCAAGGCGCAAGCGGACATCGCTTTCGCCCTCAACATTACCCAGCCTTCGGTCTCGAAGATCGAGAGGCAGACAGATATGCACCTCTCGACGCTGCGCAACTACGTGGAAGCTGTCGGGGGCGAACTGGAGCTGACCGTCAAACTGCCCAAACGGCCGGCGATGCGGATTCATCATCTGGGCGATCTTGCGCCGGTGGACGCGGTGCCAGCCCGGAAGAAGAGCGGCGATCCATCGCCAAGGCGGCGCCATGGATGAGCTGCAACGGTCCATTTACGTCGACCGCTTCCGTCTAGCCTTTCATACGAAGAAAGGCGCAGCCTTTCAGGATTGGTTCGTTCTTCTGGCGGGCTACGCCTTTGGCCCCGATTTCGAGGAAGTTCGCCCCTACGGACCCTATGGCGATCTGAAATGCGACGGCCGCCGGATCAGCTCCGGCTCGGTATTCCAGTGCTACGCGCCCGACGCCATGAAGGAAGCCGAGCTCATCGCCAAGGTCGATGCGGACTTCCACGGCGCACGCGCCCATTGGGGCGGTAATATGCAGGAATGGGTGTTCGTCCATAATGACGGGCGCGGACTTCCGCCGAACGCAGTCCAGCATCTCGACGGGCTTCGTCAGGCCCATGCGCCGCTTAAGATCGCAACTTGGTCGGAGCCGGAATTGCTCGATCTTGCCATGAAGCTCGATCTGTCGCCACTTCAGGCTCTCTTCGGTCCCGCGGCGTCGATCGCGATCGTGGATCGTCTCGTTATGGCCGATCTGGTGCCGATCATCGAGGCACTTCAGCGGCAGGAACCCAATCCGAGCGATCCGCCCCTGACGCCACCGTCACCCGAAAAGCTGGAGAAAAACGCCCTGTCCGAAGAATCGGACCTGTTCCTACGCATCGGTCGTCGGAAGTCGGCGCTCGTCGGAACCTTCTTCCGCAAAAGCCCGCGTCCCGATCTCGGCGAACGCATCGCCGAGGCTTTCCGTCTGCGCTACGCCGAGTTGAAGGCTTTTGACCTTTCGGCCGATACGATCTTCAAGCACCTTCAGGACTACGCTGGCTTCAACGGCGAGCCGACACGGCAAGGCGCGGCGCTGGCTGTCCTCGCCTATTTCTTCGATAGCTGCGACATCTTCGAAGATCCGATCGTCATTGCTGTGGAGGCACCATGATCCTCCCGACGAAGCATGTCCGTTCCGATCGCGCGTTGATCGGCGTAGGCGCCGAGGTTCTCGATATCCTCAAGCGGCCGATGACTATGTCGCGGCTGTGGGACGAGATGCGCGGACGGCGCTCGCTCCACGCACCCAACGCCCCGATTGATTATCAGTGGTTCATCCTGTCACTCGACCTGTTGTTTATGATCGGCGCAGTTGATTACGATCGAGGCTTGGTGCGGAGGGTCCAGTCATGATCCGCCGGTTCGGAAGCGACCTCTCGTCTTTCAAGACGCTGACTTTCAAACCCGGCCTGAACATCCTGCTGGCCGACAAGAGCGAAGGCGCGAACGATCGCCAGTCGAGGAATGGTGCTGGCAAAACTAGCTTCATCGAGCTGGTCCATTTCCTGTTCGGCGCCGATGCCCGGAAGGACAGCATCTTTCGCTCCGACGTGCTGTCGGCTTGGACGTTCGACGTCGTCGTCGACATCAAAGGAGACACTATCTCGGCCGCGCGCACCGGCACCAAGCCAAGCCGGATCGTGGTCAACGGTCCGGTGGAGATTTGGCCGATCTCGCCGCAGTTCGACAGCCGCGCCGGGATGTTCGAGCTCTCGAACGAGAACTGGAAGGCCAATCTCGGCCAGCTCTGGTTCGGCCTTCCGATTTCGGTTGAGGATGAAGCCGAGCGCTTCCACCCGTCGTTCCGCTCGCTCTTCTCCTATTTCGTCCGCCGTCAAAACAGCGGCGGCTTCCAGCAACCGATGCAGCATTCGGCGATGCAGCAGGCATGGGATCAGCAAGTCTCGATCTGCTACCTGCTCGGCCTCGACTGGAGCATCCCCGGCCGCTTTCAGGAGTTGCGCGCGCAGGAAAAGGTCGCGCAAGAATTACGCAAGGCCGCCCGCAGCGGCGACCTTGGCCGGTTCTTCGGTAAGGCGGCCGATCTCAGGACGAAGCTGACGATCGCCGAGGCACGCGCGGTGCGGCTGCGGCAGCAGCTTGAGACTTTCGAGGTCGTGCCGGAATATAAAGCGCTGGAGCGAGAGGCGAACGAAATCACGCGCGAAATTGATGGCATGAACGTGGAGAACGTAGTCGATGGCGATCTCCTTCAGCAGCTACGCGCCTCGCTGACCGACGAAGATGCGCCCGATCTGGGCGATGTCTCGAAGCTATATGCCGAGGCAGGGATCGTTCTGCCCGACATGGTGCGGCGGCGTTTCGACGAAGTTGAGCGTTTCCACCGGACAATCATCGAGAACCGGCGTGCGCATCTGGCAGCCGAGATCGCCTCCGCCGAGGCACGTGTTGCCGAACGCGATCAGCGCACTTTAGAGCGCGACCGGCGCCGTCGGCAGATCATGGGCGTGCTGCGCTCCGGCGGAGCATTGGAACACTACACTTCGCTACGCGAGGAAACCGGTCGGGCCGAAGCTGAGGTCGAGGGCCTTCGGCAACGTCTCGACACCGCTGAACGTATCGAGAGCACCAAGGCGGAACTCGACATCGAGCGCGCCAACCTGACCAAGTCGCTACGCGACGACATCCATGAGCGGGCTGACATCATCCGTGAAGCTATCCTTTCCTTCGAGTCGCTCTCTGAATCCCTTTACGAGAAGGCCGGCAGCCTGACGATTTCCGAAACCGGAAGCGGCCCCCAATTCGAGGTCCATATCGACGGACAACGAAGCAAGGGCATCACCAACATGCAGATATTCTGCTTCGATCTCATGTTGACGGAAATCAGCTTGAAGAACGGCCGCGGTCCCGGCTTCCTGATCCATGACAGCCATCTGTTCGACGGCGTAGACGAGCGGCAAGTGGCCAAAGCGCTGCAACTCGGCGCCGAACGTGCCGAAGCTGCGGGGTTTCAGTATATCGTCACGATGAACTCTGATGCGCTGCCGCAGGAGGGTTTCAAGCCTGGCTTTGATGTTCGCTCGCGCGTGATGGAGACGAAGCTGACTGACGCCACGGACACCGGGGGACTGTTTGGCTTGCGCTTTGAGTAGGCCGCTCACTTTGACCTATTCTTTGACGGAACTTGCTGGCGAGTCGCTCAAAGCGCCCGGACCTCGACGATCCGCCGCGGCGACGAGAAAAATCTCAATGCAGGCGGCTCCGCAACGGGACAAAAGGCGCAGAGGTCTGCAACGGGTCATTACCCGACATCGACTTAAGTACACTCTCCGGACCTGAAAGTCGCGCTTCGCTGCTCGTATCGGCCTGTGATCGGCTGCGCGGCTTCGCCAATCGCCGATGCACGTGCCGATCGCGCAGCCCGCACTGCAGCCGCCGCGCGACACCTGATGAGGAACCCGGATGTCCACCACCGCCGCGACCGCCACCTCGGCGTTCCAAATCCGTCATGCAATGGTGATCGCCGCGCCGCCGGAAACCGTGTTCGACTACGTCACTAACCCCAGGTCGTGGCCGGAATGGCTGCCCTCCTCCCACGCGCTCGACTGCGACGACCGCCCGATGGGGTTCGGCGACACTTTCCACGAACACTGGTCGACCCGCACCGGCCCGGTCGATCTCGACTGGCTGGTGATCGCCAGCGACCGCCCGACGCTGTGGATCGGCATGACCACCACCAGCTTCATGGGCCCGGTGGTGGTGCACTACACGTTCGAAGCTGTGGCCGGCGGCACCCGCTTCACCCGCATCCTGCGCAATCCGGCACGGCCGAAACCGCCGACGCCCGAGATGGTGGAGCGGATGAGCGCGGAGGCCGAGCTGGGGCTGGGGAATATCAAGAGGATTGTGGAGAGCAGATAGTTGGGCCGCGCCTCTAAGCCTGCACCACGACCGACAAACGCCCCGCCCCGCCCGCCGCTTTCCGGCGCGGAGCGGGCTTCACAGTGACCTGCACGTCCTGCCCAAGCAGAGTCAGAAATTCCATCAGTCGTCCGACCGAGATCGACGTCGGCCGACAGCGCATCAGCGCCGAGACTTGCGGCTGCGTGGTGCCGAGAAGCTTCGCCGCCGCCCCCTGCGTCATGCAGCGTTCGGAGAGAAGTTTGTAGATCTGCGCCGTCAGCTTGGCCTTAACCAGTTCCTGTTCGGAGTCGGCAAAGCCGAGATCGGCGAATACGTTGCCGCTGCTGATTTCATGAGTTTTCATGGTCGGCCTTCCTGTGCAATTCTTCAGCGACCTTCAATCGCGATCGGACCAGCTCGATATCTTGATGCGGTGTCGCGATGCCCTGTTTCGACTTCTTCTGGAAAACGTGTAGTACGTAGACCGCCGTCGCGAAGCGCACGGTATAGGCCGCGCGGTACGTCCCGCTTCGATCGTCTTCAATCAACTCCAACACGCCGGCGCCGCCGAACCCCTTCAGCACCTTGGCGATGGGCGGCGCTACGCCATCTGCGCCGCGAACAGCGCCGTGCCGAAGCTCCGGCGAATGCTCTTCGGAAGAGTCTGCATGTCGCGGCGGCTGGATGCGATCCAGACCAAGCGCTTCGGAAGATCCTTGGACACAGCCGACCTATATAAATAACTATATAAATGGATTTCAAGCCTGACGGCGCAGGAAACGCGCATTCAGATCGGTTGACAAGCCCGCGACCACGGCTTATATTCCTATTCGTCTCGTTCGCGAGGGGCGCTTCTCGAGGGCGCTTGCGAGGCGGAGCGGGATACGGCGTCCTGCGCGTCGTGGCTCGCACCCACGCGTCCGGGAGGCTGAGGGTCACCGTCCGCCGCTACTACGAGCGGCCGCCGCTTCAGAGGCTGGACGGGTCGAGTAGAGGCCGGGGAAAGCCCGCAAGCTCGCCGTATCCCGGAAGAGCGGCCCTTCAGCCAAAAACCGCCGGGGTGGCGCGCCGCAAGGCGACGCGCGGTTCGCGATCTTCGCCCCTCGCGCGGGCGAAGGCCGGATCGCGACACGACCAACGCCGCGTCTTGCGGCGCGCCGCCGCCCCTCACTTCGGGGCGGCTGTTCGGGCAAAGCTCGGGCGCATTGCGCCGCGAGGATGCGGAGGTGTGGCTGTTTGACAGGGTTGATTACATGAAAGTCGTCATGCGCGGGCTTGACCCGCGCATCCATCGCGCGCCGAGCGCGCAACAAAGACGACGATCAGACGAAGAGGATGGATTGCCGGGGCAAGCCCGGCAATGACGCATCGTGATGGCGCGTAGTACGTCGCCTCAACCCGTCTTCTTCACGTCCTTGATTTCCGAGAACACGATCCCTTCGGCGCGGTCTTTGGTGTAGCCGAGATAGAATTCGTTCTTGGCGAGGTACACCGGATCGCCGTCGACGTCGTCGGCGATCGACGAGCCGTTATGGGCGATGAAGGTGTCGAGCTTCTTGCGGTCGTCGGAGGAGATCCAGCGCGCGAGCTGGAATTCGGACACTTCGAAATCGACCGGCAGCTGATACTCGGCGGCGAGCCGGGCTTTCAGCACGTCGAGCTGCAGCGGGCCGACGACGCCGACCAGCGCCGGAGCGCCGTCGCGCGGGCGGAACACCTGCACGACGCCCTCTTCCGACATCTGCTGCAGCGCCTCTTTCAGCTTCTTGGCCTTCATCGCGTCGGTGAGCCGGACGCGGCGGACGATTTCCGGGGCAAAGGAAGGCACGCCGACGAAGGTGACGTCCTCGCCCTCGGTCAGCGTATCGCCGATCCGCAAAGAGCCGTGGTTGGGAATGCCGACGACGTCGCCGGCGAAGGCTTCGTCGGCCACCGAGCGGTCCTGGGCGAAGAAGAACTGCGGGCTCGACAGCGGCATCGCCTTGCCGGTGCGTACCAGCTTGGCCTTCATACCGCGGGTCAGCTTGCCCGAGCACAGCCGCGCGAACGCGATGCGGTCACGGTGGTTCGGATCCATGTTGGCCTGGATCTTGAACACGAAGGCGCTCATCTTCGGCTCGTCGGCGGCGATCTTGCGGGCGCTGCTTTCCTGCGCGCGCGGCGGCGGCGCGTAGCGGCCGAGGCCCTGCAGCAGATCGCCGACGCCGAAATTGCGCAGCGCCGAGCCGAAATACACCGGCGTCAGATGGCCTTCGCGGAACGCCTCGAGGTCGAACGGCTTGCAGGCTTCGGTGGCGAGCTCCAGCTCCTCCTTGACCGCGGCGACGTCGAGATTGGGATGGCGCTTGCCGAGTTCCTCGATCGTGATCTGCTCGGCCGCGCCGGTCTTGGCGCCGCCGCCTTCGAGCAGGCGCACGCCGCCGTCGAGCACGTCGTAGGTGCCGAGGAAGTCGCGGCCGCGCCCGACCGGCCAGGTCATCGGCGTGGTGTCGAGCGCCAGCGTCTTCTCGATCTCGTCCAAGAGATCGAAGATGTCGCGGGTCTCGCGGTCCATCTTGTTGATGAAGGTGATGATCGGAATGTCGCGCAGCCGGCAGACCTCGAACAGCTTCCGCGTGCGCGCCTCGATGCCCTTGGCGGCGTCGATCACCATCACGGCGGAGTCGACCGCGGTCAGCGTCCGGTAGGTGTCTTCCGAGAAGTCCTCGTGGCCCGGGGTGTCGAGCAGGTTGAAGACCAGCCCGTCGAATTCGAAGGTCATCACCGAGGTGACCACCGAGATGCCGCGGTCGCGCTCGATCTTCATCCAGTCCGAGCGGGTGTTGCGGCGTTCGCCCTTGGCCTTGACCTGACCGGCGAGATTGATCGCGCCGCCGAACAGCAGCAGCTTTTCGGTCAGCGTGGTCTTGCCGGCGTCGGGATGCGAAATGATCGCAAAGGTGCGCCGCCGCGCCACTTCATGGGCGAGCGAAATCGGGGTCGAGGACGGCGCTTCGGCCGGAACAGCGGTGTCGGACATGCGTCAGCCTGTGGCAGGGAAAGCCGGCGCAATCAAGGGCTTCCGGCGGATCGCCGCGCCCGCAGTTGCGCGGCGCAGCGGCGTCCCTCATATAGGGGTTCGAGGACGACCTCAAAATCACCTTTTCGGCCGGGACGACCCGGCCTCCGCCAAGACCGCGCATTGCGCCGGCGCGCCATCCCGCTGGATGGCCTCATCAAAATTGCCCGGACGTGCGCAAGGAGGCCGCCATGGCCTGGTTCTATCTGTTCGTCGCCGGCCTGATGGAGATCGGCTGGGCGCTCGGCCTGAAATACACCGAAGGCTTCACCCGGCTGGTGCCGACGGCACTGACCGTGTCGGCGATGGTCGCCAGCGTCGCGCTGCTCGGGCTCGCCCTGAAGACGCTGCCGATCGGCACCGCCTATGCGGTGTGGAGCGGGATCGGCGCGGTCGGCACCGCGGCGCTCGGCATCGCGCTGTTCGGCGATCCCGCCACGGTCGGCCGCCTCGCCTGCATCGGCCTGATCGTCGCCGGCATCGTCGGGCTGAAGCTGGTGGGCTGAGGCTCGGCTCGTCGCAGAAGCCGGCCTGATTGCGTCGACATCGCCGCTGCTGTAAGCTGTTTGCTGACAGTCATGCGGGCTCCGAGGCATGATCAAGACGTTCAGGTCCAAGGCTTTGGCCGAGCTGTGGTCGACCGGAAAGACCTCGAAGATCGACGCGAAGATGCTGGCACGGGTTCTCAGGCGTCTCGACCAGCTCGATGTGGTGACTTCACCGGAGCAGATGAACGTCGTTGGTTTCGACTTTCACGCGCTGCGCGGCAAACCTCAGCGCTATTCGGTACATGTGAATGGCCCTTGGTGCATCACCTTCGAATTCGAAGCAGGTGATGCCTATCGGGTCGATTTCGAACAGTATCACTGACGCGGAACAGCCGGCTCACCTTCGACATCAGGACGCAGAACGATGAACGATCATATCGCCAAGCGCAGCAAGGACCGTTGTCCAGCCCATCCGGGCGCCGTGCTGCGCGAGGACGTTATCCCTTCCGTCAAACGTTCCAAGTCGGAGATCGCCCGACTGCTCGGCATCTCCCGCCAGCACTTGAACGACATTCTCAGCGAGCGGAAGCCAATGTCCCCGCAAGTCGCGGTGCGAGTCGGCAAGCTGTTCGGCGGTGGCGCCGCGCCATGGGTCAGGATGCAGGCTGCGTTCGATACCTGGCATGCAGAGCGCAACGTCGATGTCAGCCACATCCAGCCGCTGAAAGTCGCCTGAGCGCAACCTCGTGACCGTCAGAACAGGTGCGTCGGCAGCAGCCTGGTCGCCCAATACGCCAGCGCCGCGACGATTGCCGAAGCCGGGATCGTGATCACCCAGGCGTACACGATCGAGCTCGCCACGTTCCAGCGCACCGCCGACATCCGCCGCGCCGCGCCGACGCCGACGATCGCGCCGGTGATGGTGTGGGTGGTCGACACGGGAACGCCGAGGAAGGTCGCCGTGAACAGCGTCGCGGCGCCGCCGGTTTCGGCGCAGAAGCCCTGCATCGGCGTCAGCTTGGTGATGCGCAGGCCCATGGTGCGAACGATCCGCCAGCCGCCCATCAGCGTGCCGAGCGCCATTGCAGCCTGGCACGACAGCACCACCCAGAACGGCACCGAAAACTCGCTGCCGAGATAGCCCTGCGAATACAAAAGCACCGCGATGATGCCCATCGTCTTCTGGGCGTCGTTGCCGCCGTGGCCGAGCGAATACAGCGAGGCCGAGGCGAACTGCAGGATGCGGAAGGCGCGGTCCACCGCGAATGGCGTCGACCGCACCGAGGCCCACGACACGATCGCCACCAGCACCAGCGCCAGCAGGAATCCGACCAGCGGCGACAGCACGATCGCCAGCAGCGCCTTGGTCAGCCCGCTCCACACCGCCGCCGACAAGCCGGCCTTGGCGAGGCCGGCGCCGAGCAGGCCGCCGATCAGCGCATGCGACGAGCTCGACGGGATGCCGAGCCCCCAGGTCACCAGGTTCCAGACGATCGCGCCGGTCAGCGCCGCGAAGATCACCGCGGCGTCGATCACTCCCGGTTCGATGATGCCGGTGCCGATGGTGTTGGCGACGTGCAGACCGAACACCAGGAAGGCGATGAAGTTGAAGAACGCCGCCCAGAACACCGCATAGTGCGGCCGCAGCACCCGGGTCGAGACGATGGTCGCGATCGAATTGGCGGCGTCGTGCAGGCCGTTCAGAAAGTCGAACAGCAGCGCGACGGCGATCAATCCGACCAGGATGGGCAGCCCGAGCGAAGCGTCCACGGCCGGCCCCTGCCCTAGACCTGCTCGATGACGATCGAGTTGATCTCGTTGGCGACGTCGTCGAACCGGTCGGCGACCTTTTCGAGATGGTCGTAGATCTCGGCGCCGACAATGTAGTCCATGGTGTTGGCGTTGCGGTGCTTGAGGAACAGCTCCTTGAGCCCGATGTCGTGCAGATCGTCGACCCGGCCTTCGAGCTTGGTGATCTCTTCGGTCATCGCCGTCAGCATCTGCAGGTTCGGCCCGATCGACTTCATCAGCGGCAGCGCCTTGCCGACCAGGTTGGCGCTTTCGACCAGCAGTGCGCCGATCTCGCGCATCGGCGGCTCGAATTCGCGGACCTCGAACAGGATCACCGCCTTGGCGGTCTGCTGCATCTGGTCGATGGCGTCGTCCATCGAGGTGATCAGGTTCTTGATGTCGACGCGGTCGAACGGGGTGATGAAGGTGCGGCGCACCGCGGTCAGCACCTCGCGGGTGACGTTGTCGGCCTCGGATTCGAAATGACTGACGCGCTGACAGTGGACCAGGGTTTCGTCGCCGCCGCGCAACATGTCCTGCAGCGCCTGGGCGCCCTGCACCACGGTATGGGTGTGCTGGGCGAACAGGTCGAAGAACCTCTCCTCCTTGGGCAGAAAGGCTCGAAAGTATCGTAGCATCTGGGGCTATCCGGTTGACGTGACGCGGATTTGAAAGGTCGGCCGTCCGGGGCCGGAGGCACCCGGCCGCGTCACACCGGCGTCATAAAACACTTCGGAGCCGGTCAGGCAACCGTCCATTCCGGGCAGCCGACCGGCATCGGCGCGCCGATCCGTGCAAACCGCCCGCGCGCCGCTGCGCCGGCCGGCTCGGGGCCGACGCATCGTCCACAGGATTTGCCGGGCGGCCGGTCGCCGGCGGGCGTCGGCGTCATCGCGGCGACTCACGGTTCGCGAATCACTTGAACCCGCTCGGGTGAATTCGAGCCCCGCAGCGATGACTCCGAGTGGTAACAGAGGAATGGACGGGTGTGTCCGATCCGACTCCCCTGCCAAAATATTGAGGACGGGAGCGGCCGTTCCGGCGCGCTTCGTAACAGCCGAGATTATCATCGATCACCAGCACTTAGCAGGCAGTGCTGAGGTCGTTTGACAGGCTGCTGACTCGCCCCCTGAAGCGCCACTCGTATTGAATTTGTTTACGCTCTGTTAGACTCCGCCGACCTGTCACTCCAAACCGCGGCGCATGACACCGCAGAACTGGGCGGCCATGATTCAACGCGTCCTTGGCATCATCGCTGGCGTCGATCGCAAGACTCTGCAGAGCTGTCCGGCGTCGGACAAATTGTGGGCCGCCCATCTCGGCGCTTCGCTCTGCCTGTCGTTCATCGTGGTGCTGGGCGTGTCGTTTCACGCCACCGGCTACATGATCGACAATATCTGGACCCGGCTGATGGTGTCCGGCGTGATCGCCCTGACGGTGCTGATGTTCGACCGCGCGCTGTGCCAGTCGGACTGGTTCTATCAGGGCACGCTGTGGAATACCGCGCCGATCCAGTCGCGCGCCGAAGCCAAGCAGACCGGCTGGCGGTTCGTCCGGGTCGGCGTCCGGCTGGCGCTGTCGTTCGGGCTGGCCTGGGTGATCGCGATGTTCCTGGAGCTGGCGATCTTCTCCTCGACCATCAACGAGAAGATCGAGGCCGACCGGATCGCCGCCAATCAGCCGATCTACGACAAGATCGCCACCTTCGAGGCCGGGCTGAACGCCGAGGCCAAACGCCGGCAGGCCGACATCGAGCAGCTCGAGGCGCTGCACCGCGCCGCCCTCACCGAACAGCCGAAGCCGGAGCCGACCACCCAGGCGCGCACCGAGGACATCGAGCAGCAGATCAAGTCGGTCACCGACCGCGAAGCCGGCATCCGCGCCGACATTGCCGAGATCGACCGGACGATCCAGCGCTATACCGCCGACATGAACGCCGAAGAGTTCGGGTTGAAGGCCGCCCCGAACAATTCCGGCCGCCCGGGCGCAGGCCCCCGCTACGAATTCGCCAAGAAACAGCGCCAGGCCTTCATCGCCCAGCGCGCCGAGCGCGAGGCCGAGATCGTGCAGCTGCACGCCCGCCGCGACGATCTGCGCGCGGTGCAGGCCAAGATCACCGCCGACGCGCTCGCCGCGCGCGAGCAGGAGCGCGCCGCGATCAAGGCGCGGGCGGACGCGCTGCAGCACCGGATCGACGCCGCGCGGGCCGACCTCAAGCAGTTCGAGGTCGACAAGGTCGCCAGCGTCGCCGAGTTCCGCAAGAAGGTGATGGCGGACTCCTACTTCCAGGAAAAGAAGGACACATTCGATCCGCTGACGCGTATCGCCGCATATCAGGAACTGAAGAACGATCCGCGCGACGGCGCCACCATGACGCTGTTCTCGTGGATGACCCGGTTCTTCATCATCTTCCTGGAAATCGTTCCGGTGGTTGCGAAAATCTTCTTCTCGCCGCCCAGCGTCTACGCCGCGAAGATTCAGGCGCAGGTCGAACGCGCGCGGCAGCGGATCGAGAACAACGAAGATCTCGAGGACGAAGCACCGAAGCCCGCTCCGGCGCCCGCGATGGCCGCCATCACCCTGCCGGCGATGACGGTCGAGCCGGTGACGATCGCCCAGCCGCAGGCCGCGGCGGCCGAACCGCCGAAGCCGCAAGCCCCCGCAGCGCCGGTCCGGGCGGCGGATCCGCGTCCTGAGCCGCAGCGGCCGGCCGAACGCTCCCGCGATTTCGACCCCTATGCCCCGGAACCGCGCGAACGCGCTTTCCGTGAAGACTATGCCGAACACGACGAGCTGCGGCGCCGCGACGATCGGCGCGGCTACGACTGGCGGCGCTATGGCCGCCGCGACGATGACGACCGCGGCTACGACGACCACGATCCACGCGATGTCGATCGCCGGGAGTTCGCCCGGCGCCACGACTACGATCGCTACGACGAGCGCCCCCGCCGCGCGGCGGCCCGGCGCAGTCCGCCGCAATTCGTCGCCCGCGACTACGCGATGCGCGATTACGGCGCCCGCGACTTCGACGAGCCGGAGTTCGAAAGCAGCGAGATCGACGTCCGCAATCTGATCATGCCGCGGCGCCCGCGCCGCGAGGCGTTCGCGGCCGAGGCCGCGCCGCGGGTCCGGATGCCTCCTGACAGCCCGGTCCAGGAGCGAGCATCGCACCTGGAGCCTGCCGCCGAACGCAGCCTGCGCTGGCCTGACAGTATTCCGGTCGACGACCTCAACACCCGCGAGTTGGTCCGTCAGGTTCTGGCCGACGCCGGCTCCGCTGCCCGCGCCGAACCGGTCCGCAGTGAACCGTCACCGGCAGAGACGCCGCGGGTCGAGGCTGCTCGGCCGGTCGAGCCTCCCCATCCCGAACCCGTTCAGAACGAGCCGGCGGCATCCACGTCCGAACAGGAGCCGGCCAATACAGTCGCCGAAGCTCCGTCGGTGCCGCCTCGACCGCTGGAGCCGGACGTGCTGCCGAACGTCCTGACCCACGCGCCACCAGCTCCGGCCGAGCAATCCGCGCCGTTTCCGCAGTCGGCCATGGCCGACGAGGCTGCGGCGAGCAGCACCAGTGCCGAAGCGGCCGGCCCGCTACCGAAATACAGTGCCGACGTCGAGAAGCTGATGACCGACGCGGTCGAACACTCCCGGCCACGCAAGAAGGCGGCGCAGCCACGGCGAGAACATCGCGCGGAGGGCGAAGCCGAATTGCCGCTGGACCACACGGCGCGGCCCGAGCTGCCGCCGAAGCCGTAGCGCCGGCGGGATCTGCCGCGAAAGCAAACCGCCGCGCGGCTCAGCCACGCGGCGGTTTTTCATTTGGACAGGTTGCCGTTCAGGAAAACGAAGTGCCGCTCGCCGCTGCTCACGCCTCTGGAGCCGCGGCCCTCCTTGGTCGCTACAGCGACCGTTTGAACAGGTGCCCGATCTCCCCGACGATGCCGCGGCGGAAGGTCAGCACGCAGGCGACGAAGATCACGCCCTGGATCACCGTGACCCATTGGCCGAAGCCGGCGAGATATTGCTGCATGGCGATGATCACGAAAGCGCCGACCACCGGGCCGAAGATCGTGCCGAGCCCGCCGACCAGAGTCATCAACACGATTTCGCCGGACATCGACCAGTGCACGTCGGTCAGCGACGCGTTCTGCGCCACGAACACTTTCAGCGAGCCGGCGAAGCCCGCCAGCGTGCCCGACAGGATGAACGCCAGCAGCTTGTACTGATCGGTCTTGTAGCCGAGCGACACCGCGCGCGGCTCGTTCTCACGGATCGCCTTCAGCACCTCGCCGAACGGCGAATTGATCGCGCGGTAGATGATCAGGAAGCCGATCAGGAACCCGGCCAGAACCACGAAGTACAGCGTGTCGGTGTTGGACAGGTCGATGAAGCCGAACAGCTTGCCCTGCGGAATGCCCTGAATGCCGTCCTCGCCGTGGGTGAACGGCGCCTGCAGATAGATGAAATACAGCAGTTGCGACAGCGCCAGCGTGATCATCGCGAAATAGATGCCCTGGCGGCGGATCGCAATCAGCCCGGTTACCACCGCCAGCGCGAACGACGCCCCGGTGCCGACCACGATCGCCAGTTCCGGCGGCAGTCCCCAGACCTTCAGCGCGTGGCCGCTGACATAGCCGGCGGTGCCGAGAAACATCGCGTGGCCGAACGACAGCAGTCCGCCATAGCCGATCAGCAGGTTGAAGGCGCAGGCCAGCAGCGCGAAGCACAGCCCCTGCATCACGAAGAACGGATACACCCCGGTGAAAGGCACCACAGCGAGCAGCACGGTCATGATCGCGAACGCGATCATCTCGTCACGCACTGGGCGGCGAGTCGTGGTCGGGACGGAATTGTGCGCAATCGAGGTCATGTCAGGTTGTCCGTCCGGTCAGGCCCGAGGGTTTCACCAGCAGCACCAGCACCATCAGCACGAACACCACGGTGTTGGAGGCCTCGGGGTAGAAATATTTGGTCAGTCCCTCGACGACGCCGAGAGCGAAGCCGGTGATGATCGAGCCCATGATCGAACCCATGCCGCCGATCACCACCACCGCGAACACCACGATGATCAGGTCGGCGCCCATCAGGGGCCGGACCTGATTGATCGGCGCCGACAGCACGCCGGCGAGCGCCGCGAGCCCGACGCCGAGGCCGTAGGTCAGCGTGATCATCCGCGGCACGTTGATGCCGAACGCGCGCACCAGCGTCGGGTTCTCGGTGGCGGCGCGCAGATAAGCGCCGAGCCGGGTCCGCTCGATCAGGAACCAGGTCAGCAGGCACACCACCAGCGAGAACACCACCACCCAGCCGCGATACACCGGCAAGTACATGAAGCCGAGATTGATCGCGCCGCGGAGCTGCTCGGGGATCGCATAAGGCAGGCCGGACGAGCCGAAATAGTTCTGGAATACACCCTGGATGATCAGCGCGACGCCGAAGGTGAGCAGCAGGCCGTAGAGATGATCGAGCCCCGACAGCCATTGCAGCAGCGTGCGCTCCATCACCATGCCGAACAGGCCGACGATGATCGGCGACAGAATCAGCGCCCACCAATAGTTCAGGCCGAGCAGATTGAGCAGGAAATAGGCGCAGAACGCGCCCATCATGTACAGCGCGCCGTGCGCAAAGTTGATGATGTTGAGCATGCCGAAGATCACGGCGAGGCCGAGGCTGAGCAGCGCGTAGAACGAGCCGTTGATCAGGCCGACCAGAAGCTGCGCCAGTAGAGCGGGGACGTTGATATCCATCTTGCTCTCAGTCTTTCGTGGAGTTCACCGGTCCCGCCGTCAGACGCCGAGATAGGTGTGAAGCTTGTCCATGTTGGCTTCGAGCTCGGAATTGGCGAAGCCGTCGATGATCTTGCCGTGCTCGACCACGTAGTAGCGGTCCGCCACCGTGGCGGCGAAGCGGAAGTTCTGCTCCACCAGCAGGATGGTGAAGCCCTCGTTCTTCAGCCGCGCGATGGTGGCGCCGATCTGCTGGATGATCACCGGCGCCAGCCCTTCGGTCGGCTCGTCGAGCATCAGGAACCGCGCGCCGGTGCGCAGGATTCGGGCGATCGCCAGCATCTGCTGCTCGCCGCCCGAGAGCTTGGTGCCCTGGCTCTTCAGCCGCTCGCGCAGGTTCGGGAACAGATCGAAGATCTGGTCGAGCGACAGCCCGCCCGGCCGCACCTGCGGCGGCAGCATCAGGTTCTCGCGGACGTCGAGGCTGGCGAAGATGCCGCGCTCCTCGGGACAGAACGCGATGCCGCCGCGGGCGATCTTGTCCGACGATGCCCGGCTGATGTCGGCGCCGCCGAAGGTGATGGTGCCGCTGCGCTTGCCGACGATGCCCATCACCGATTTCAGCGTCGTGGTCTTGCCGGCGCCGTTGCGGCCGAGCAGCGTCACCACCTCGCCCTCGCGGACGTCGAAATTCATGCCGTGCAGGATGTGGGACTCGCCGTACCACGCCTGCAGATCGCGCACCGTGAGCAGCGCTGGGCCTGCGGTCGACGACGCCGGCCGCTGCAATGTCGTCGCCTCAACCATGACCCGCTCCGAGATAGGCTTCCTTGACGCGCTGGTCCTGGGTGAGCTCGTTGTAGTGCCCCTCGGCCAGCACCTGACCGCGGGTCAGGACGGTGATGACGTCGGACAGGTTGGCGACCACGCTCAAATTGTGCTCGACCATCAGGATCGTGTACTTGGCCGAGATCCGCTTGATCAGCGCCGCGATCTTGTCGATGTCCTCGTGCCCCATGCCGGCCATCGGCTCGTCGAGCAGCATCATTTCCGGATCGAGCGCCAGCGTGGTGGCGATCTCCAGCGCGCGCTTGCGGCCATAGGGCATCTCGACCGCGGGGGTTTCGGCGAACTCGGAAAGGCCGACATCGTCGAGCAGCTCGCGAGCGCGCTGATTGTACTTGTCGAGCACGCTCTTGGAGCGCCAGAAGTCGAACGACGAACCGTGCTGTCGCTGCAGCGCGACGCGGACGTTCTCCAGCGCTGTCAGATGCGGGAACACCGCCGAGATCTGAAACGATCGCACCAGCCCGAGCCGCGCGACGTCGGCGGGCGCCATCGCGGTGATGTCCTGGCCGTTGTACAGGATCTGTCCCGCGGACGGCCGCAGGAACTTGGTGAGCAGGTTGAAACACGTGGTCTTGCCGGCCCCGTTGGGGCCGATCAGCGCGTGAATGTGACCACGGCGGACCCGCAGATTGACGTCCCGCACGGCGAAGAAGCCGGCGAATTCCTTGGTCAATCCGTTGGTTTCGAGGATGATGTCATCGGCCAAGCAGCTTCCCCCCATCGAACGCGCGCGGTGCCGACGCGCACAGCCGATGTCTTCTTGTGAGCCGGTGCTCGGAGCGCCTCGATCGGCGCCCCGGCCCGGTCTTTCTGTCCGGACTATGCCGCTATTCGCGAGCCTTGTGCAAGATGCAAAGCTGGGCAGCGTTTACGGGCGGTCGGGCCTGGGGGAAACTCCGGCCGGCGCTCGGCCGACCGGTGATCAGCATCAATCGAACACCTCCGCGTAAGCCTCCGGGCGGAAGCCGACCAGCAGCTTGCGGCCGTGCTCCAGAACCGGGCGCTTGATCATCGACGGCTGCGTCAGCATCAGCGCGATCGCCTTGGCTTCGGTCAGCCCCTCTTTGTCCGCCTCGGGCAGCTTGCGGAAGGTGGTGCCGGCGCGGTTGAGCAGCGTCTCCCAGCCGGCCTGCTTTGCCCAGCGCTCGAGATGCTCTTGATCGATGCCCGCGGTCTTGTAGTCGTGGAACGCGTAGCTGACGCCATGGCCATCCAGCCAAGCCCGCGCCTTCTTCATGGTGTCGCAATTCTTGATGCCATAGAGGATGGTGGGCACGAGAGACCTTTCGCTGCTGACGTCGTCATCTGGATCACGTTAGCGGCCTGGCAGCACGCCTTCGACATCCGTCCGGGCAAAATCCTCACCGACATATAGCAGCCGGCATCCGTATGCGCGCGCCACCTGATAGGCGAAACAGTCACCGAAGTTCAATCCGGCGGTAGAGGCGCATCTGCCCCATCTCTCATAGGCATCCGCGATTTCGTGCGCAGATAGGGACGTGACGGGGACCACCTCGAAACCGAGCCCCTCGATCAGACCGGCGACCTCATCGCGAACATTTCGGCGGGCCGCCACGATCAGGCTCTCGACCATCGTCCCAGCGAGATCAAAATCCGCTCTTCTGCAGCAATTGCATCGATACAGGCAGCCGCCTGCGGCTCGTCCAGCACGATCGCCATCAAGGCCGAGGTGTCCACCGCAATCACTGCGGCAGACCATCCTCACGATACAGGAAATCCTGGCTGCGGGCTGCCGATACCCCGTCGGCGGCCTTCGCGGCACCGGCCGCCCGTGCGGCTTCGAGCAGCTCGCGTCGGGAGCGGGACTCACCCTCGTGGCCGATCGGAACGAGGCGCACGGCCGCATGTCCCGGCAACGTGAGAACGACGTCGTCCCCAGCCTCGGCGCGCTGAACCAGATCGGCAAGCTGATCCTTTGCCTCGGTGACAGTGACCCGCATCGGTCCGCCTCGTCGTCGATCGACCATCCGAAGATGCTAGTTCATGTCGAAAAACCCATCAACCTGCCTTCGCGCCGGCCGAACAGCTACGACTTTCCGCCACCGGCCCTGTCACATCGGTTTCATCCAGCGCTCCTAGAGCGGGTAGGATGCGGCCTTGCGCGCCGCCTGAACCGTGAGCCGCCAGCGATGCCGACCGAGATCCTCCGCCTCAAGCACAAGCTCGACACCTTGATCGCGGAGGTCGAAGACGTCAGCCGCGACCGGATCGCCGGCTGGGCAGATCAGATCCACCGCCCCGGCTTCGCCGCCAGCGCCGCCAATCTCGCCCATTATCTGGCGCTGCGTCATCACGATTTGCGTCCGCTGCAGCACGCCTTGATGGCGCTCGGGCTGTCGTCGCTCGGCCGGCTGGAAAGCCGGGTGATGCCGACGCTGCTCGCCGTCCGCGCCACCCTCGCGGCGCTGGCGCGCGAGCCGGACACGCTGCGGCCGTCGACCAAGCAGTTTTTCGCCGGCGAACACGAATTGGCCAGCCGCAGCACCGAGCTGTTCGGTCCGCGGTCGGGCGCCCGCCGCTCCGCGCTGCTGGTGACCTGCCCGAGCGAAGCCGCCGACGATGCCACCTTCATGCTGCGGCTCGCCGAGCGCGGCGTCGAGGCGGTGCGGATCAACTGCGCCCACGACGATGCCGCCGCCTGGCAGCGGATGATCAATCACCTGCACGTCGCCGAAGAAGCCACCGGCCGCCGGATGAAGGTGCTGATGGACATTGCCGGCCCGAAGATCCGCACCGGCGCCGCGCGCACGCCCGACGGCCGCGACCGCATCGTCACCGGCGACCTGGTGGCGATCGTGGCGCAAGGCGAATTCGGCCGGATCGATCTGGAGGAAGAGCATTTCGCGGTGGAATGCACGCTGCCCGATCCGTTGACCCGCACCCAGGTGGGCGCGCGGGTGTTCGTCGACGACGGCAAGCTGTGTGTCCGGATCGAGCGCAAGACGCCCTGGGGTTTGGTCGGCCGCGTCACCGCGACGGCCGACAACGGCCTGCGGCTGAAGCCGGAGAAAGGCCTCAACTTCCCAGATACGCCGCTCGACATCCCGGCGCTGACCGCCAAGGACCGCGCCGACCTCGATTTCGTCGCCGCCCATGCCGACGGCATCGAGTTCTCGTTCGTGCAGTCGGTCGGCGACGTCAAGATGCTGCAGGCGGCGCTCTCCGAACGCCGGCCCGACGACTGGCACAAGCTGTCGCTGGTGCTGAAGATCGAGACGCCGGACGCGGTCGCGCACCTGCCGGACATTCTGGTGCAGGCCGCCGGCCGGCAGCCGACCGCTGTGATGATCGCGCGCGGCGATCTGGCGGTGGAGATCGGCTTCGCCCGGCTGGCAGAGATGCAGGAGGAGATCCTTTGGATCGGCGAAGCCGCCCACGTCCCGGTGATATGGGCCACCCAGGTGCTCGAACATCTGGTGAAGAAGGGCACGCCGTCGCGCGGCGAGATGACCGACGCCGCGATGGCGGCACGTGCCGAATGCGTGATGCTGAACAAGGGCCCCTATCTGTTCAAGGCGATCACCGAGCTCGACACCCTGCTCGGCCGGATGGCCGATCACCAGCACAAGAAGACGCCGCAGCTCCGCCGGCTGCGGAGCTGGGGCTGAGCGTACTCAATTTTGGTATCAACCTAAGGTTGACTCCATAACATCTTCGTTCACTCTATGTTCCATGTGGAGCAGGGCCGCGGTGCCGGCCGGAGTGAGCGGAGGAAATCATGAGGCAGCAGCGGGCTCGATTTGCCGCCGCGATCACCCTGCTGATGACCTTGGGTGCGACAGCCGCGCCCGGGCATGCCGAAGAGGCAGCGGTCGACCGGGTCGACGCCGCGCTGCAGAACATCACCAGCATCGTCCGCGCCAAGAAGGTCGGCTACGCGACAATCTGGGACGGCAACAAATACGTCCAGTGCCACCGACTGCCGAGCCGCGAGATGCGCTGCGAAGCCGCCGGACCGACGCTGCAACCGTCGTTGAAACGCGTCCTGACGATCGAACGGCAAAACCGGCTCGCGGCGCTCGGCTGGACCGTAGATCCGGCTTTCGGCAACTACGCGAAAGTATTTCCGGCCGACGCACCGACCGGCCAGATCTCTGCAGACATCCTACGCACGCTGACTGAGGCCTACGACATCAACCTTCAAGACCTCGAACTGAAAACCGACTGGGTGGTCGACATCCCCTGCCCTCCGCGGAACGGGCCGTCCCAGAATCTCGCCGGCATGGTCAGCGGCGCACCGTCAATGCTCTCGACCGCGCTGCTCACGTGCTCTTACGCGGCGAAGCCACAGCCGCAGACCGCCGAAACTGCGGAAGCCCTGATCAAGCTGTACGGTCCGTCGGTCACAGCAGAGATTCAGCGACTGCGGGTGAACGCGGCCCATCGGGTCTATGCGGTGTTCGACAGCGGCATCGGCTACATCCAGTGCATGCCGGAGACGCCGCCGGTGGCGTTGTATTGCGAAGCCCAATCGGCGGAAAGCTGGGCGGCGCTGAGCGCCGTCCTGAAGCCGGATCGCGTCGCGCGTCTGACGGCGGCCGGCTACAAGGAGCCGGGCCGCGCACCGAACTACAGCAAGAGCTATCCGCTGACGCTGACGGACGCCGCGATCGCCGCCGAGATCCTCACATTGCTGCACGACCTTTACGACTACACCGGCGCAACCAAGCTCGACGTCAAGACCGACTAGAACCGCACCCACGGCACTGCAAACGCTGTCCTCGCTGCGTGCATCGCAACAACCGACTGATCACAACTTCACTAGCTGGGTCGCTTCGCTCTCCCCTCGGATGAACGCGATGGTATCATCGCGAAAAACGACGCCGCAACGCGGCGCAACAATGCTGTCAAGACAACGGCCCATGGGAGGACCAGCATGCTCGACACCGCGCCGAACGGCAAAGTCACCACGCTCCTTGGACAACTCGGCGACGCGCTGAGCGCCGGCGACATCGACCGCGCGGTCGATCTGTTTCAAACCGACTGCTACTGGCGCGACCTGATCGCCTTCACCTGGAACATCAAGACCATGGAAGGCAAGGATCAGGTCCGCGACATGCTGACCGCGCGGCTCGCCGACACCAAGCCGTCGCATTGGCGGATTGCCGATGGTGAGGACGCCGCCGAGACTGACGGCATCGTCGAATGCTTCATCCAGTTCGACACCGCACTCGCCCGCGGCGTCGGCCATCTCCGCATCAAGGACGGCCGGATCTGGACGCTGCTCACCACCATGGCCGAACTGAAGGGCTTCGAAGAGCCGCAGGGCTTTCAGCGCCCGATGGGCGTGAAGCACGGCGCCGATCCCAGCCGCAAGACCTGGAAGGAAGAGCGGGACGCCGAGGCCGCCGAGCTCGGCATCACCCGCCAGCCTTATTGCGTGATCATCGGCGGCGGCCAGGGCGGCATCGCGCTCGGCGCGCGGCTGCGCCAGCTCGGCGTGCCGACCATCATCATCGAGAAGAACGAGCGCCCGGGTGATAGCTGGCGCAAGCGCTACAAGTCGCTCTGCCTGCACGATCCGGTGTGGTACGACCACCTGCCCTATCTGCCGTTCCCGCCGAACTGGCCGGTGTTCGCGCCGAAAGACAAGATCGGCGACTGGCTGGAAATGTACACCAAGGTGATGGAGCTGAATTACTGGGGCTCCACCGTCTGCAAGCGCGCCTCCTACGATGACGTCGCGAAGGAATGGACGGTTGTGGTCGAGCGCGACGGCCAGGAGATCACGCTGAAGCCGAAGCAGCTGGTGCTCGCCACCGGGATGTCGGCCAAGCCGAACATGCCGAAGTTCGAAGGCATGGACGTGTTCAAGGGCGATCAGCACCACTCCTCGCAGCATCCCGGGCCGGATGCGTGGAAGGGCAAGAAAGCGGTGGTGATCGGCTCCAACAATTCGGCGCACGACATCTGCGCGGCGCTGTGGGAGGCCGGTGCCGACGTCACCATGGTGCAGCGCTCGTCGACCCACATCGTCAAGTCGGACTCGTTGATGGAGCTGGGGCTCGCCGGGCTCTACTCCGAGCAGGCGGTGCAGAACGGCATTACCACCGCCAAGGCCGACCTGATCTTCGCATCGCTGCCCTACAAGATCCTGCACGAATTCCAGATCCCTATCTACAACGCGATCCGCGAGCGCGACGCCGAATTCTACAAGCGGCTGAAAGCCGCCGGCTTCATGCTCGACTACGGCGACGACGACTCCGGCCTGTTCATGAAGTATCTGCGCCGCGGCTCCGGCTACTACATCGATGTCGGCGCCTCGGAGCTCGTCGCCGACGGCCGCATCAAGCTGAAGAGCGGCGTCGACGTTGAGCGCCTGACCGAACACTCCGTGATCCTCAGCGACGGCACCGAGCTGCCGGCCGACCTCGTCGTCTACGCCACCGGCTACGGCTCGATGAGCGGCTGGGCCGCCGACCTGATCTCGAAAGAGGTCGCCGACAAGGTCGGCAAGGTCTGGGGCCTCGGCTCCGACACCCGCAAAGACCCCGGCCCCTGGGAAGGCGAGCAGCGCAACATGTGGAAGCCGACGCAACAGGAAGGCTTGTGGTTCCACGGCGGCAATCTGCACCAGTCGCGCCACTACTCGCAGTTCCTGGCGCTGCAGCTCAAGGCGAGGATGGAAGGCCTCCCGACCCCGGTCTACGGACTGCAACAGGTGCATCACCTGGGCTGAGCGGATACGCGATCAAATCTGCGGGCGCCGGTCCGATTCGGCGTCCGCTCACAGCATCCCCGGCCGGAACAGTGATTTGCGGCTGATGGTCTTGCCTGCGACCATGAATACGCCGTCGCCGGTGTAGTGCAGCGTCTGCGGATGCTTCGGCCGGGGCGCGACGTGCGCCTTCACCACTTCGAAGATGAAGAAGTTGTACGTATCGACCAGCACGTCGTCGTGCAGCCGGCATTCGAACGCGGCGTGGCATTCGGCGATCAGCGGCGCCGCGACCGCCGAGGCCTGCTCCGCCGTCAGCCCGAAATGCGCGAACTTGTCGATCTCGGCGCCCGAGGTGTTGCCGATCCCAACCACTATGTCGGTCAGCGCGGTGGTCGGCAGGTTGACTACGCATTCGCCGGACGCCCGGATCATCCCGAACGAGTGATTAGCGCTCGAAATCATCAAGCCGATCAGCGACGGAGTGAATTCGAGCACGACGTGCCAGCCGAGCGTCATGATGTTGCGCTCGCCCTTGCACTGCGACGATACCAACACGATCGGCCCCGGCTCCAGAAAGCGGCGGACGCCAGAGACCGGGAAGTCGTACTTTGCGATGCGGCGCACGGCGGTTTTGTCTCCATCGACCGGCGGAATCGGAGTTGGCAAACTCGGTGTTTGCTAGCAATATCCGGGCGTATTGCCATTCAATTGTATCATGACGGATTTATATCGGAGATCGTGCGATGAAGCTCGCCTCGTTCAACGTCGAAAACCTGTTCCTGCGCGCCCGCGCGCTCAACAACGAGACCTTCGCGGAAGGCCGGGACATCCTGAAGGCCCAGGCCGACCTCAATCGGATCCTCGGCAAGCCGCGCTACACCGCCGCCGACAAATCCAAGATCATCGAGCTGCTCGATCAGCTCGGCCTGACGAAATCCGACAAAAGCAAGTTCGCCGTCCTGCGGCAGAACCGCGGCCATCTGGTCAAGCGGAGCGGAGGCGCGGTCACCGTCGTCGCCGACGGGCGCAGCGACTGGATCGGCTGGATCGATCTCGTGGTCGAGGAAGTCAACGAGGCCGCGACCCGCAACACCGCGCGGGTGATCGTCGACGTCGATGCCGACGTCCTGGGCGTGGTCGAGGCTGAAAGCCGGCCGGCGCTGGTGCGCTTCTCCAAATACGTCCTGCCCGCCGTCGCCGGCGACCCCTACGATCACATCATGCTGGTCGACGGCAACGACGAACGCGGCATCGACGTCGGACTGATGACCCGCAACAAGTTCGAGATTCTCTCGATCGTCAGCCATGTCGACGATGCCGACGAAGACGGCACGATCTTCAGCCGCGACTGCGCGCAATACGAAGTTCGCATCGCCGACGACAATCGGCTGATCGTGCTGGTCAACCATTTCAAGAGCAAGGGGTTCGGCAGCTTCGCCAGTTCGAACGCCAAGCGCAAGCGGCAGGCGTCACGGGTTGCGACGATCTATCGACAGCTCCGGCAGCACCACGACTACATCGCCGTGATCGGCGACCTCAACGACACCCCGGACAGCGATCCTTTGAGTCCGCTGTTCCACCAGACCGGGCTCAAGGACATCAGCGAACTCGCCGGCTTCGACGACGGCGGCCGCCCCGGCACCTACAAGAACGGCGCGGCGTCCGGCAAGATCGACTACATCCTGCTGTCGCCGGCGCTGTTCGACAAGGCGACCGCCGGCGGCATCTTCCGGAAGGGCGTGTGGGGCGGCAAGAACGGCGATCTGTTTCCGCATTATCCGGAGATCGCCAAGGAGGCCGAGGCGGCGTCCGATCACGCGGCGATCTGGGCCGAGCTCGACATTTAGCAGCGCCGGTAGAAGCGCCGGCCAGCCGGTTCAGCCGCCCGCTGCGGCGGCGTGCTGCGCCGCCATCTCGGCATCGGCCGCACTGACGCGCTGAAACGCCGGCCGTGCGGTGACGCGCTCGGCGTAGCGCACGAACACGTCCGTCTTCGGCACCAGGCCGAAGTCCAGCGTCCAGCTCAACGCGATCCCCCACAGCACGTCCGCGGCGGTGAAGCGGTCGCCGAGCAGATACGGCCCGCCTGCGAGCTGCGCTTCGAGCGCGCCGAGCATGGTGTCGTAGTCGGCATAGGGCGACATCGTGATCGGCGCCGCCTCCCGTTGCATGAACCTGTCGACCACGGCCGGTTCGAACGAGGAGCCGTAATATGCGATCCAACGCAAATAAGGACCGCGGAGCGGATCGTCGAGCGCCGGCGCGAGGCCGGCCTGCGGAAACAGGTCGGCGAGGTAGATCGTGATCGCGACCTGCTCGGTGACGAGCGCGTCGCCGCGGCGGATCGCCGGCACCTTGCCGAGCGGATTGACCGCAAGATAGGCCGGCTGGCGCTGCTCGCCGGCCTTCATGTTCAGCACATGCAGGTCGTACGGGGCGCCCAATTCCTCCAGCAGCACGCGCGTGCCGGTCGCCCGGGTTTGCGGCGAATAGAACAGGGTCAGTCGGTTCGGATCGGTCATGGCGGTCTCCGTCGGCCAGCTTGCGAGGCGACCGTTGTAGCATCCCATACCTGACATCCTGTGTCAGGTATGGTTCACTGAATCATGCGTGCGAGTCGGATGCTGTCGATCCTCACCACCCTGCAGGCCAAAGGCCGCGTCACCGCGCCGGAGCTGGCCGAAGCCTGCGAGGTGTCGGTGCGGACGATCTATCGCGATATCGACGCGCTCGCCGCGTCCGGCGTCCCGGTCTATGCCGACCGCGGCGCCGACGGCGGCTACCGGCTGCTCGATGGCTACCGCGTGCGGCTGAACGGGCTGTCGCAGAGCGAGGCCGGCGCGCTGTTCCTCGCCGGCCTGCCCGGCCCGGCCGCGGCGCTCGGGCTCGATGCGGCGATGATCGCGGCATCGAACAAGCTGATGGCCGCCCTGCCCGCGAACCTGCGCGACGATGCCGGGCGGATGCAGGAGCGTTTCCACCTCGACGCGCCCGGCTGGTTCGGCGAAGCCGAACAGCCCGAGCATCTGCGCACCGTCGCCGGCGCGGTGCTGCGCGGCACGCTGATCGAGATCCGCTACCAGAGCTGGCGTGCGCAGAAGCAGCGCCGCGTCGCCCCGCTCGGCCTGGTGCTGAAGGGCGGCAGCTGGTATCTGGCCGGACAGGTCGACGGCAGCGTCCGAACCTACCGGATCGCGCGCGTACTCGACTGCACGGCGCTCGACGACCGCTTCACCCGTCCGGCCGATTTCGACCTCGCCGCGTATTGGCAGAACGCGACTCTGCGGATGGAAGCCGAGCTGCATCCCAACGTCGCCACTGTCCGGCTGTCGCCGCTCGGCGCCAAGCTGCTGAATGCGCTGAGCCAGCCTTACGTGCGAACCCGCACGCAGCTCGACGACACCGCCGACGCCGACGGCTGGCGCATCGCCAGGATTCCGATCGGCAGAACCTCCTGGCACGCCGCATCCGAGCTGCTGCGGCTCGGGCCGGAGGCCGAGGTGCTGGAGCCGGCGGAGCTTCGTGACACCATCGCCGAAATGACGCGCATGATGGCGGCGCGATACGACAACGCGCTCACGCCGTGATGTCGATGCCGCGGACTTCGCCCTGATGGCGCTGCATGGTGTGGAGCGCGGCCTGCAGCCGGTCGAACAGCTCGGCGTCGCTGGTCTTCTGCGCCCGAGCCATGCCGTCGCGCACCGCCTGCATGAAATCGACCTGCTGCGTGTCGTCGAGCCCCGACGAGGTGCCGTCTTCCCGAAAGCTCAGCGTCATGCTGACCAAGGTCGAGCTCTCGTCGAAGCTCATCTCGCCGCTGGCGATCTTGCTGTTGATCCAGTCGAACAGATCCTTGCGGGTCATCCGGGTGAAGTCGGTTGTCTGCACGCCGCCGCTGCCCGATGACGATGCCGTCGCACCGCCGGAAGATGCGGTCGCCGCCGACGCGCTCTTCGCGCTGCTGCTCCACGGGAAGATGCTCTGGGCCGCACACGACCCGATGCTGGAAATGCTCATGACGCGCCTTCGATCCGATCGCTCGACCGGACTCGAAGCAACCGCCGTGCCATCCGCAGCCGCATGGTTTCCCGTTGTTTCCGAACGGACCGACGATGACGCGCGCATCGCGCCGGGCAGAATGCGGGAAACTGTTGCCGGGTGCCGGTCGATCTTTGCCGCACCGATCGCGAAGCGCGTCGCGGCCGCGCCGTCCGCAGCACAGGGAGTGTGACGCTTGAACGATCGACTCGTGGTGATCTCCGGCTGCTCCGGCGGCGGAAAATCCAGCCTGCTCGCCGAGCTAAGGGCGAGAGGACATCGCGTGGTCGAAGAGCCCGGCCGCCGCATCATCGCCGCGGAGACGGCTGTCGGTGGCACCGCGCTGCCGTGGATCGATCTCGCCGCGTTCCTGCGCCGCGCGATCGGAATCGCGATCGCGGATCACGCGGCGGCGGCCGCTCACGACGGCTGGACCTTCCTCGACCGCGGCCTCGTCGATGCGGCAGCGGCGCTGCAGGCCCTGACCGGCGATGAGGTGCTGCGCCCGCTGGCCACCGCGCACCGCTATCACCGCCGCATGTTCATGGCCCCGCCCTGGCCCGAGATCTACGTCACCGACGACGACCGCCGCCACGGCTTCGACGCGGCCGTCGCCGAGTATCAACGCCTGACCACGACCTACCCCGCGCTGGGCTACGACGTCGTGCTGCTCCCTAAAATTTCCACCGCAGCCCGCGCCGATTTCGTGCTGGCGGCGCTGGCGGAACGCAAGGGCCGGGACATCGCCAACAGACGATAGAAGCGGTGCGGCCCGCGACGAACGCGCCCCCGTCCATCGCGCCTCGCCCGAACCCATTGCGCTGGATATGTTACTGGACACCTCTCTGGAGGAGACCATGGGCAATTCGCAAAGGCGGGCCATTCAAATCGATCGATCGCGCCTGAGTGAGCGAGGCCTGGTACGCTTTGAGGTTCTCGGCCGCGATGCCGACCGTGATCTCATTCGATCGCTTGCCAGCCGACTAGCTGAAGAGGGGCCGGAGGCCTCCCGGTTGCCTCAGCCATCAAGCCACGCGCTGCCCAGATCAGCCCCGACCACCGCGCAGCTATCCTGGCGGTCTTTGACAAGCTGGTTAGGGAGACCCTCACTATCCTCGTAGTAACGAGCGCGCACTTCCGAACTGCGGCCAAGTTCGTCGACCAGCACACGCTCGGCCTTCGCGGCGGCGATGCACTCCATCTCCCGGCACCGGCCTGTCCGCTCGCGCAGGCCCACGGCATGCACGCGCCCCGATGCGGGCTTGCTACGGCCGGCAGCCCGCCGCCTCGGCTTCCTGGATGCTGCAGAACCAACGCTTGCCAGGCCCCATCTTGAGCTTGGCGTAGGAGCGACCACCCGGTCGCTGGGTGGTGCACTTGCCGCCCCAGCCGAAGCTCGCCTTGATGGTGCAGTCCGGAGATGGCGGGTCGGCGGTGGTTGCGGCACCGAGCAGGATCTCCGTCGCGGAGCTCGGCGCCCTGTCCGCCCCGACGATCCGGGTCCGACGGTTGCGATCGCGCCAGAGCGCAGGCGCGATGAATGCGCCCGACCAGAGGCCCGCCTGCGCCTCGCGGGCGATCGCCTCCGACGACTCGTAAGCCTGCAAAGACCCCGCGACTGCCAAGGCCCACCCCGCGCGCACGATCCAGTCCGCGACGCTCTCCGTGCCGACCGCACAACTGCCCATTGATCTGCCGACCTTGTCGCGGCCGGCCACCTGGCAGGTCCACGGCTTGTCGCCGAAGCGCTTGATCAGTTCATCGCGCGCCGCAAGGCCGCACGTCCACCCCGTCCCCTTTTCGTCGACGCAGACCTGATCGCTGTCCGGCGGGTCGATGCCCTGCAACCGGATTGTCGTGCCATTGATTGCGATCGTGCCGCCGTCGAGGATCTGCGGGACGCCTGCCAGTTCGACGGCGTCGTCACCCGGCAGGCAGACGTATTGCGTGCCCCGCATGCCCAGGCACTTCGCCGCGCCGGGCGCGAAGTCGATCTTGACCCCCGTCTCGCGCGACTTGCCGTACGGTCCGCGATCGTTGATGCGGATATGGCAGGTGCGGCCGTTCACCGGATTGACCACCGTGACGCTGGTTCCCAGCGGGTAGTCGTGCGACGCCGCCGTGAGGGTGTCGTGTCGCATCGGTTCGCCGCTGCTGGTCCGCGTTCCGATCCGGTACAGCGAGGCGAGAACCTCCTTGCCGGAACCGCAATTGCCGGTCCGATGCACGAAGCGGTGCACGGTGTCCCAGCCGGCCGCGTCGGCACTAGGACTCGCGAGCGCGACCAGTATCGCGACCGCCCCGCCAATCGCCCTGTTCGAGATGCCGCGCATCAGCCCTTCGCCTTGCAAGGCGCTTCGCTTAACACAGACTTCGGCGAAATGAAGGACGCCGCGCAATCGGGGAGCCAGGTGGTTACGGCTCGTGTCGGCGAGAGGTTGCCGCGACGAGCCGCAAGCCTGCCTGTGCGACGTCGCCTTTGTGGCGACTGAATCAACGGCACCGAGGCGCGAAAGCCGGTAGCATGCACAATCGCGCAATGCAGGATCGCGGGGGGCTACACCCGCATGTCCGGCTATCCCCGCTCGGCGTCAAGCTGCTGAACGCGCTGAGCCAGCCCTACGCCAAGACGCGCACGCAACTCGACGATATCGCCGACGCGCACGGCTGGCGCGTGGCGCAGATCCCGGTCGGCATCACGTGCTGGCAAGCAACCAGCGAACTGCTGCGGTTAGGGCCGGAGGCGGAAGTGCTGGCCCCGCGAGCAGCGCGCCTGATCCCGACTCTCCGCCCCAAGGGACTTCTCTTGGGAGAAAGACCAAAATACGCTATATGACCATCTAGGTGGTCAGGAGATGCAAGATGGAAGAGGTCAGTCTGGCTGAAGCGAAGGCGCATCTGAGCGAATTGGTCGATCGCGTCGAGAACGGCGGGACGATCGACATCACGCGTCGGGGAAGGCCGGTCGCCCGGCTCACCCCGGTCGCCAGGACGCGCCAGCCGATCGATGCTGGATCGCTACGCTCTCTCACGGCGACGATCCCTCCGCAGTCCGGAAACGCGGCCGATCTCGTTCGATCGATGCGAGACAGCGACCGCTCCTAATGATCTACCTCGACACCTCGCTGATCGTCGCGGCGCTTTCCAACGAAGCGTCCACAACACGTATCCAGGACTGGTTGGCCGAGCAGGATGCAGCAGAGCTGTTCGTCAGCGACTGGACCATCACCGAGATGTCCTCGGCCATGGCAATCAAGGCACGCGCCGATCAGATCAGTCTCGAACAACGCGCCGCGATCCTCGCCGTGTTCAACAAGCTGATTGCCGAGAGCCTCACGGTGCTCCAGGTGACGAGCACGCATTTTAGAACCGCGGCCAAGTTTGTCGACCAACATACGCTCGGCCTTCGCGGGGGCGATGCACTCCACCTCGCCGTGGCATCTGAGCACGGCGCGACGGTCCACACGCTGGATCAGCGACTCAGCAAAGCTGGTCCTTCGCTGGGCGTCCCAGTGTGCTTGCTGACATGATTGGAACAATCGCCGACGTGATCGCCCGGTGCGGAATCAGTCGTGGCCGCTGACTGGACCGACGTACAGAACGACGCGGTCGTCGCGGACTATTTCGCGATGCTTCTCGACGACGTCGCCGGGCGGCCTTACAGCAAGGCCGAACACAATCGCCTTCTGCAGGCGCAGATCGAGCGCGGCCGCGGCTCGATCGAATACAAGCATCAGAACATCAGCGCCGTGCTCAAAGGTCTGGGAGAGATTTGGATTCCCGGCTACAAGCCCGCTTTCAATTTCCAAGCCTCGTTGGCCGACGCAGTAGTTCGATGGCTCGAACGCTATCCGGATCGGCTCGCATCGGCCGCAAGGACAACCGTGCGCCCGGCGTCATCCGAATTCCGGCAGGACGCGATGCTGTGGATTGGCCCGCCCCCGACGCACAGCAATGCGCCGCCGCCCGACGAACTCGAGCAGATGGCGGTCATTGCCCGGAAGTACAATGTTGCCGAGCGCGATGCCCGAAATCGCGTGCTCGGCCGCGCTGGCGAGGAACGCGTCATCGCCCATGAACGAGCCAGTCTCGTCGCCGCAGGACGAACCGACCTTGCAGAGCGCGTTCGATGGGTGTCGGAGATCGATGGCGACGGCGCCGGTTACGACATCAAGAGCTTCGATGCAGAAGGCCGCGACCGACTGATTGAGGTCAAGACGACTAACGGTTGGGAGCGCACACCGTTTCACATCACACGAAACGAACTCTCCGTGGCCGAGGAGCATCGAGACGAATGGCTGCTGGTGCGACTGTGGAATTTCGCCCGCGGGCCGACCGCCTTTGAGTTGAGACCGCCTTTGGAGGCGCATGTCTCGTTGATGGCGTCAAGCTATCAAGCGAGTCTTCTCTGACTCCTACCTTGGCCACCCGGCCCTACGACGAACTGCGTCGGACAGCCCTCTACTCCCATTCGATCGTCCCCGGCGGCTTCGACGTCACGTCGTACACCACCCGGTTCACCCCCTTCACCTCGTTGATGATCCGCGTCGCGGTCGCGCCCAAGAACGCCATATCGAACGGGTAGAAGTCGGCGGTCATGCCGTCGGTGGACGTCACGGCGCGCAGGCCGACGACGTAGTCGTAGGTGCGGCCGTCGCCCATCACGCCGACGGTGCGGACCGGGAGCAGCACGGCGAACGCCTGCCAGATGTCGTCGTAGAGGCCGGCCTTGCGGATCTGGTCGATATACACCGCGTCTGCGTTGCGCAGGATTTCGAGCTTCTCTTCGGTGATCTCGCCGGGGCAGCGGATCGCGAGGCCGGGGCCCGGGAACGGATGGCGGCCGACGAACACGTCGGGCAGCCCGAGCTCGCGCCCCAATGCGCGGACTTCGTCCTTGAACAGTTCGCGCAAGGGCTCGACCAGCTTCATGTTCATGCGGGCGGGCAAGCCGCCGACGTTGTGATGCGACTTGATCGTCACCGACGGGCCGCCGGTGAACGACACGCTCTCGATCACGTCCGGGTACAGCGTGCCCTGCGCCAGGAAGTCGGCGCCGCCGACGCGTCTGGCCTCGGCTTCGAACACGTCGATGAACAGCTTGCCGATGGTCTTGCGCTTCTGCTCCGGATCGGTGACGCCCTTCAGCGCGCCGAGGAAGGTCTCCGACGCGTCCACGTGCACCAGCGGGATGTTGTAGTGGTGGCGGAACAGGTCGACGACGGTCTTGCCCTCGTCCTTGCGCAGCAGGCCATGGTCGACGAACACGCAAGTGAGCTGATCGCCGATCGCCTCATGGATCAGCACCGCAGCCACCGCGGAGTCGACGCCGCCGGATAGGCCGCAGATCACCTTGCCGCTGCCGACCTGGGCGCGGATCTTGTCGATCGCTTCCTCGCGGAAGGCGCGCATCGTCCAGTCGCCGGTGAGGCCTGCGACCTTGCGGACGAAGTTGCGTAGCAGCTTGGCGCCGTCGGGCGTGTGCACCACTTCGGGGTGGAACTGCATCGCGTAGAACTTGCGGGTGTCGTCGGCGATCACCGAGATCGGCGAACCCGGCGCCTGCGCTACGGCGCGGAAACCGTCAGGCAGCTTGGTGACGCGGTCGCCATGGCTCATCCAGACGTCGTATTTGCCGCCCTTCTGCCAGACGCCGTCGAACAGCGCGCAGTCATCGGTGATCTCGATCTGGGCGCGGCCGAATTCGCGGTGATGGCCGGCCTCGACGGTGCCGCCGAGCTGCTTGGCCAGGGTCTGTTCGCCGTAGCAGATGCCGAGCACCGGCACGCCGGCTTCCAGGATCGCCATCGGGGCGCTGGGGGCGTTGTCGTCCAGCACCGAGGCCGGGCCGCCGGACAGGATCACGGCTTTCGGCTTCATCTCGGCGAAGGCGGCCTCCGCCTTCTGGAACGGCACGATCTCGGAATACACGCCCTCCTCGCGGACGCGGCGGGCGATCAGCTGGGTGACCTGCGAACCGAAGTCGACGATCAGGATCTTTTCGTGGATCGCCGCGACGTGCGGCGAGGTGTCGGCGCCGGAGGGGACGACGGACGAAGCGGAGGATGTGCTGGGGGCTGTCATGGGCAGCAGATACGCGACCGCGGCGCGGCTCGCAACGGGGAAAAACGGCGCAACCAACAAGCGCAACCGCCATATGCGTCAGTGCGCTTCTCCCCGCGCCCTCCTCACCTCTCCCCGCGTGCGGGGAGAGGTCGGATTGCGCAGCAATCCGGGTGAGGGGGCGCCTCCGCGCAGCCGAGACTCAGTGTTCGCGGCGCCCTCACCCCGGCCCTCTCCCGCGCGCGGGAGAGGGAGCGCGCCGTGCTCGGGGCGGTCCCGTACTCAAAACAAAAGCGCTGCGCCCTGCCCGGTTCAGCCCTGGCGCTTCAGCACGCTGACGAAAAACCCGTCGGTGCCGGTGCGGCGCGGGGTCATCAGCAGGCCTTCGGGCGAGATCCAGGCGGCGGCGAGGAAGAGGTCGGCCTTGTCCCACAGCGCAGCCGCAACCTCGGCCGGCGGGACGACGGCGAACTCCGGATGGGCGGCGGTGAAAGTCTTGATCTGGCCGGTATTTTCGGGCGCCAGCACTGAACAGGTGACATAGGCGATCCGCCCGCCCGGCTTCACCAGCCGCGCGGCACGGCCGAGCACCTCGGCCTGGTCCTTAAGGCGGATTTCCAGCGCGCCGGGGCGCATCCGCCATTTCGCGTCCGGATTGCGGCGCCAGGTGCCGGTGCCGGTGCACGGCGCGTCGACCAGCACCAGATCGGCGCTGCCCTTGATGTCGGCCAGCGGGTCGGCGTCGCCCTTCGGCGCCCGCACCTCGGCGTTGTGGACGCCGGCGCGCGACAGCCGTTCGTGGATCGGGGCGAGCTGGCGCTTGTCGCCGTCGGTGGCGATCAGACGGCCCTTGCCCTGCATCATCGCGGCCAGCGCCAGGGTCTTGCCGCCGGCGCCGGCGCAGAGGTCGATCACCTGCTCGCCGGGTTTGGCGGCGGAGAACAATGCGGCGAGCTGCGAGCCCTCGTCCTGGACCTCGACCGCGCCCTTGACGAAATCCGGCTCGGCCTGCACGCCGGGATTGCGGGCATCGGCCGGCAGGTCGATCCGCAGCCCCCAGGGCGACCATGGCGACGGCTTGGCGCGCAGATGGGCGAGCGAGGCCAGCTCCTTGTCGCGTGAGGCTTTCAGGGTGTTGACCCGCAGATCGAGCGGCGCCCGGCTGGCCATCGCCGCCGCCTCGGCGACGCGGGCCTCGCCGAACATCTCGGCGAGCGCGCCGTCGAGCCATTCCGGATAGTCGCCGGCGATATGCGGCGGCGCGCCCTGCAGGGTGCGCGCCGACAGCGCGGCGTGTTCGGCATCGCTCAGCGGCTCGGGCGCGAACCGGCTGCCGTCGCACAGCGCCGCGATCGCGTCGGGCGTCATGCCGCGCTCCAGCTTCAGCATGCCGAGCACCCGGGCTCGGGCGGTATCGGAATCCATCAGATACGCGCTCGAAGCCCGTCGGCGCAGCACATCCCAGACCAAGCCGGCGATCGCGGATCGGTCGCCGGAGCCGGCATAGCGATGCGCCGTCCCCCATTCCTTGAGGGCCTTTGCGGCAGGGATGCGCTGCGCATCAATGGCGGCGATCAGGTCAATGGCTGCGGACAGCCGTGCGGCGGGGGTCATGCGGAGCTTTCAATCAGGGTCAGGGCGCGCAACGCGCCGAGCGGCGTCACAACAGGACGATACGCTCAAGGGCGGTATCGGTCCGACGCTTTCAGGCTCCCGCTATAGCTGCCGCCCCCGCCGATGACAATCGAACCACCGCAACGCAGAGTCCCGGCGACGCCGGGGCTCCGCTGCACTGTCTGAGAATCAGGCTCGTTCCGGCCCGACACGGACCAGCTGCTTGCCGAAATTGGCGCCCTTCAGCAGGCCCATGAACGCCTCGGGCGCATTCTCCAGACCATCGGTGACGAACTCCTTGTACTTCACCTTGCCGTCGCACACCCACTCCGACATCTCGCGCAGGAACTCCTGGCGGCGGCCTGCGAAATCGCTGACGATGAAGCCGCGGATGGTGAGCCGCTTGGTCAGCACGTGGCGCATCAAAGCGGTCGCCCATTTCGGCGTCGGCGGCGTCTCGAACGCGTTGTACTGGGCAATCAGACCGCACACCGGCATGCGGGCGAAGTTGTTGAACAGCGGAAACACCGCCTCGAACACTTCGCCGCCGACGTTCTCGAAGTACACGTCGATGCCGTTCGGGCACGCCGCCTTGAGCTTCGCCACAAGATCGGGATCGCGATGATCGAGACAGTCGTCGAAGCCGAGCTCGGTCTTCACGTAGTCGCACTTGTCCTTGCCGCCAGCGATGCCAATCGCGCGCGCACCCTTCACTTTCGCGATCTGCCCCACCGCGGAGCCGACCGCACCGGACGCAGCAGCGACGACGACAGTCTCGCCTTCTTTCGGCTGCCCGATGTCCAACAGCCCGGTATACGCAGTCATGCCCGGCATGCCGAGCACGCCGACCGCGGTCGAGATCGGGCCGAGCGCCGGATCGATTTTGCGCAGCGGCTTGGCGTCGGCGACCGCATGCGTCGCCCAGCCCGAATGCGCCAGCACGATGTCGCCTTTGGCAAAGGCCGGGCTCTTGCTGTCGATCACTTCGCACACCGTGCCGCCTTCCATCACGCCGCCGACCGGAACCGGCTGCGCGTAGGACGGCCCGTCGCTCATCCGGCCGCGCATATACGGATCGAGCGACAGCCAGATCGTGCGCAGCAGCACCTGCCCCTCGCCGGGCGCCGGAACATCGAACTCTTCGAGGCGGAAATTCTGCGGCGTCGGCTCGCCGACCGGACGCGACGCGAGCACGATACGCTGACCCTTGGACATTTCGTTTCCTTTTTTGATGTTCGTTGGTCGTCAGGGCCGCGACTGTAAGCGAGCCCACCGCATTCGCCAACTGCGTCAGGCTGCGCACGTAGCCCAACGCTCGTCATTCCGGGGCGCGCGAAGCGCGAACCCGGCGACTGTCTCATGTGTCAAGGGTCTTACCCTGATATGGCGTGTCGGCTTTGACGAGTGCGTTGGCTGTGACGAGCAGTTTTCGGGCGATTGCGATGAGCGCGACCTTTCCGGGTTTTCCTTGCAGGCGAAGGGCGTTGTA
>NZ_UFQQ01000048.1 GCF_900218015.1 Rhodopseudomonas pentothenatexigens
TCGTACTCGGCCATCAGAAACCGCCATTTCTGGATGTAATTCCGCTCGATCGTCCGGTCGAAACTGTTGTCGCGCATCGAAGCCTCCCTGATGGGTGGATTCGATCACCGAATTATTGAACTTGCACAGCAATGACGGTGCTTGAGACGAGAGCGAACTACGCCGCTGCCTTCTGCAACTCGAACGCGTCGGCCAGCAGGCTGTAGCTCCGCTTGCGGGCTTCGTGATCGTAGACCGCGGTGATCACCATCAGCTCGTCGGCGTGGCTCGCGGTGATCAGCGGCTGCAAAGCCTGGCGCACCGTCGCCGGGCTGCCGACGAACAGCCGCGAGCGATTGCGCGCGATCGAGGCACGGTCGGCCTCGGTGTACGGATAGGACAGTGCCTCTTCGACACTCGGCAGCGGCACGTAGCGGCCGCGGTCGCGCAACAGGCGGCTGAGATCCATCGAGCTCGCCAGCCGCTCCGCGTCCACGTCGGTGTCGGCGACCACGGCGGCGACGGCGAGAATGCCGTGCGGAGTCGATCGCCAGCGCGTCGGCTTGAAGTTCGCCCGATAATGCGTCAGCGCCTCGACCGCATCGTGCGAGGCGAAGTGATGCGCGAACGCGAAGCCCATGCCGACCTGCGCGGCGAGCTCGGAGCTGTAGTCGCTGGAGCCGAGCAGCCAGATCGGCGGCAGCGGCGTATCGTCAGGCATCGCCACCACGTTGTTGTAGGGATGGCCGGGCGGAAAGCCCCGCGTCTCCCACAGCGTCAGCTCCTGCAGCCGCTCCAGGAAATCGTCGCCTTCGCGAATATCGAGCCGGCGGCGCAATGCATACATCGTCGCCTGATCGGTGCCAGGCGCGCGGCCGATGCCGAGATCGATCCGACCGGGAAACAACGCCTCCAGCATCTTGAAGCGCTCGGCCACCACAAGCGGCGCGTGGTTGGGCAGCATCACGCCGCCGGAGCCGACGCGAATGCGTTCGGTCACAGCGGCGATCTGCCCAATCATGATGTCCGGCGCAGGACTCGCCACCGACGGCAGATTGTGATGCTCGGCCAGCCAGTAGCGCACATAACCCAGCGAATCCGCATGGCGCGCGAGGTCGATCGAGTTGCGCAACGCCGTCGCCGGCGGTGTGCCGGTGGTGACGACGGACAGATCAAGGATCGAGAGCGGCAGCATTCGCATAACCTAGTGCGCGACCGAGGCAGGTGCAAAGGTATTGGGCTAGGCAATTTGGCGATGTGCTGCCCCAGGACTTCATAGTGGGCAGAACGACTTTACCTGCACTAGGACCTTAGGCATACGGCCGCATCCGGATCGCTGCACTGCACACAACCCGCTGACCCCTCGATGGATTTTGAAGCGGCGCTGATGCGCATCCTGCCCACAATCTGATATAATTCATCCCGACCCAACGCCAAAATCGACCGTTTTGGGCAACTTCCCAAACCGATATCGTCCAAAGTGGGCTGGCTGCCGAGGGCAGTTCGGCCTAATTTAACGTGGTTGGTGGAGGTTCTTGGCCGTTGGGCAGCCGCACCTGCGCCTATCAATGCCCGAACCGCCTTTCGAACTGGATGACCTTCAGATGAGCGACCTGCCGCAGCAGCTTCCAGCGATTTCCTTCGAGTTCTTCCCGCCGAAGACCGAGGAGATGGAGCGCAATCTGTGGCAGGCGATCAGCCGGCTGGCGCCGCTGCACCCGAGCTTCGTTTCCGTCACCTATGGGGCCGGCGGCTCCACCCGGGAACGCACCCATGCCACCATCGCGCGCATTCTGAAAGAAACCGATCTGACGCCGGCTGCACATCTGACCTGCGTCGACGCTCCTTGTGCCGATGTCGACGAGGTGGTGACGCGGTATCACGACATCGGCGTCCGGCACATCGTGGCGCTGCGCGGCGATCCGACCACCGGCCTCGGTGGCACCTACACGCCGCACCCGCAGGGCTATCGCAGCTCGGCCGACCTCGTCGCCTCGATCAAGCGGCGCTATCCGGACATCGACGTTACGGTGTCGGCCTATCCGGAGAAGCATCCGGAGAGCACCGGCTTCGACGCCGATCTCGACATCCTCAAGGCGAAGGTCGACGCCGGCGCCACCCGCGCCATCACCCAGTTCTTCTTCGATAACGACCTGTACTTCCGCTACCTCGACCGCGTCCGCGCCCGCGGCATCGACATCCCGATCGTGCCGGGCATTCTGCCGGTGCAGAACTTCAAGCAGGCCGCCGGCTTCGCCGCCCGCGCCGGCGCCAGCGTGCCGGACTGGCTGGCCAAGCAGTTCGAAGGGCTCGACGACGATCCCGACACCCGCAAGCTGGTGGCCGCGACCGTCGCCGCCGGCCAGGTGCACAAGCTCGCCAAGCACGGCGTGAGCAACTTCCACTTCTACACCATGAACCGCGCCGACCTGGTGTTCGCCATCAGCCATCTGCTGGGCTTCCGGCCGCAGCCGGCAAGGCAAGCCGCGTGAATTTGCAACTGAACTCTCCACGCGCACAGCGCGCTCCCTCTCCCCTTTGGGGAGAGGGTTGGGGTGAGGGGGCACAGGCGCCCATGATCATCCGCACCACACGTACACCAATGGCAAGGCGCCTGCGGGCTCAGCCGACGCAGGCTGAAACGTTGCTGTGGCGCCGTCTGCGTAATCGCCAACTCGATGGCTGGAAATTCAGGCGCCAATTCCCGATCGACCGATTTGTCGTCGACTTCTGCTGCACCGAAGCGCGGCTCGTCATCGAACTCGACGGCGGACAACATGGACAGCAGACCGAGCAAGATGCGGCGCGGACGGAAGTACTCTCCGCGATGGGCTATCTGGTCGTTCGGTTCTGGAACAACGACGTGCTGTCGAACATCGACGGCGTGCTCGAAACGATTGCTCGAACGATCAGACCGCATGCGTTCGATCCCCCTCACCCCAGCCCTCTCCCCGAAGGGGAGAGGGAGCCGCGCTGAGTAGCTTGCAAATGTCGACTTCCAAAAGCCCGATCGCCGATCGTCTTCATGCCCTCGCCGCGCAGCGCATTCTTGTGCTCGACGGCGCGATGGGGACGATGATTCAGCAGCTGCAGTTCGACGAGGCTGCGTTCCGCGGGATGCGGTTCAAGGACTTCCACCGCGACCTGCGCGGCAACAACGATCTGTTGATCCTGACCCAGCCGCAGGCGATCGAGGACATCCACGCGCAGTACCTGCGCGCCGGCGCCGACATCGTCGCGACCAACACCTTCTCCTCGACTTCGATCGCGCAGGCCGACTACGACATGTCGGATCTCGCTTACGAGATGAGCCGCGACGGCGCCCGCCTCGCCCGCAATGCCGCCGCCAAAGTCGAAGCCGAGGACGGCAAGCCGCGCTTCGTCGCCGGCGCGATTGGCCCGACCAACCGCACCGCCTCGATCTCGCCCGACGTCGCCAATCCCGGCTACCGCGCGGTGACGTTCGACGATCTGCGCATCGCCTATGCCGAGCAGATCAACGGCCTGCTCGACGGCGGCGCCGACATCCTGCTGCTGGAAACCATCTTCGATACGCTGAACGCCAAGGCGGCGCTGTACGCCATCGCCGAAATCACCGAGGCCCGCGGCATCGACGTGCCGGTGATGATCTCCGGCACCATCACCGACAAATCCGGCCGCCTGCTGTCCGGCCAGATGCCCGAAGCATTCTGGAATTCGGTGCGGCACGCCAAGCCGCTCACTATCGGCTTCAACTGCGCGCTCGGCGCCAAGGATCTGCGCGCCCACATCGCCGATATCAGCCGCGTCGCCGATACGCTGGTCTGCGCCTATCCCAACGCCGGCCTGCCCAACGAATTCGGCCAGTACGACGAGAGCCCGGAGTACATGGCTGGTCTCGTCGGCGAGTTCGCCGAAGCCGGCCTCGTCAACATCGTCGGCGGCTGCTGCGGCACCACGCCGGCCCACATTAAGGCGATCGCCGAAGCCGTCGCGCCGCACAAGCCGCGCGTGATCCCGACCATCGAGCCGCGGCTGCGGCTCTCGGGCCTCGAGCCGTTCGAGCTGACCGCGGCCATTCCGTTCGTCAATGTCGGCGAGCGCACCAACGTCACCGGCTCGGCGAAATTCCGCAAACTGATCACCGCCGGCGACTACGCGAGCGCCCTGCAGGTGGCGCGCGACCAGGTCGAGAACGGCGCCCAGATCATCGACGTCAACATGGACGAAGGGCTTCTCGATTCCGAAGCCGCGATGGTCACCTTCCTCAACCTCGTCGCCGCCGAGCCGGACATCGCCAAGGTGCCGGTGATGGTGGACTCGTCGAAGTTCAACGTCATCGAGGCCGGGCTGAAGTGCCTGCAGGGCAAGCCGGTGGTGAACTCGATCTCGCTGAAGGAAGGCGAGGACAAGTTCCTGCACGAAGCCAGGATCGCGCGCCGCCACGGCGCCGCGGTGGTGGTGATGGCGTTCGACGAGACCGGCCAGGCCGACACCTACGCGCGCAAGACCGAGATCTGCAAACGCGCCTACGACATCCTGGTCGACCGCGTCGGCTTCCCGCCGGAAGACATCATCTTCGATCCGAACATCTTCGCGATCGCCACCGGTCTCGAAGAGCACAACAATTACGGCGTCGACTTCATCGAGGCGACGCGCTGGATCCGTCAGAACCTGCCGCACGCGCATGTGTCGGGCGGCGTCTCCAATCTCTCCTTCTCGTTCCGCGGCAACGAGCCGGTGCGTGAGGCGATGCACTCGGTGTTCCTGTATCACGCCATCAAGGCCGGCATGGACATGGGCATCGTCAATGCCGGGCAGATGATCGTGTATGACGACATCGATCCCGAGCTGCGCCAGGTGTGCGAGGACGTCATCCTCAACCGCGACCCGGGTGCGTCCGAGCGGCTTCTGGCGCTCGCCGACAAATATCGCGGCCAAGGCAAGCAGCAGAAGGAACAGGACCTCGCCTGGCGTTCGTGGCCGGTCGAGCAGCGGCTCAGCCACGCGCTGGTGCACGGCATCACCGAGTTCATCGAAACTGACACTGAGGAAGCACGGGCCAAGGCCGAGCGGCCGCTGCACGTCATCGAAGGTCCGCTGATGGCCGGCATGAACGTGGTCGGTGACCTGTTCGGCGACGGCAAGATGTTCCTGCCGCAGGTGGTGAAGTCGGCCCGCGTGATGAAGCAGGCGGTCGCCTATCTGATGCCGTTCATGGAGGAGGAGAAGGCGCGCAATCTCGCCGCCGGGACCGATCTCGGCGAGCGCTCCTCCGCCGGCAAGATTGTGCTCGCCACCGTCAAGGGCGACGTCCACGACATCGGCAAGAACATCGTCGGCATCGTGCTCCAGTGCAACAATTTCGAGGTGATCGACCTCGGCGTGATGGTGCCGGCCGCCAAGATCATCGAGACCGCGAAGGCCGAGAACGCCGATATCATCGGCCTGTCCGGGCTGATCACGCCGTCGCTCGACGAGATGAGCTTCCTCGCCGGCGAGCTGCAGCGGAGCGGCTTTGACATTCCGCTGCTGATCGGCGGCGCGACGACGAGCCGTGTCCACACCGCGGTGAAGATCGACCCGGCCTATCCCGCCGGCAGCGTGGTGCACGTCAACGACGCCAGCCGTGCGGTCGGCGTCGCCTCTTCGCTGCTGTCGAAGGACAAGGGCGCCGCCTATGCGGCGGAGATTCGCGCCGACTACGCCAAGATCTCGGCCGCGCATCACCGCGCCCAGGCCGACAAGAAGCGGCTGACGCTCGCCGCCGCGCGCGCCAACGCCACCAGGATCGATTGGGCCGCGACCAAGCCGGTCAAGCCCTCCTTCGTCGGCACCCGGAGCTTCAGCAGCTATTCGCTCGCCGAACTGGTCGACTACATCGACTGGACGCCGTTCTTCCAGGCCTGGGAGCTCGCCGGACGCTTCCCTGCGATCCTCGACGACAGCGTGGTCGGCGAAGCCGCAACGGCGCTGTATGCCGACGCCCGCAAGATGCTGGACCGCATCGTCACCGAGAACTGGTTCACCGCCAACGCGACGATCGGGTTCTGGCCGGCGAATGCGCAAGGCGACGACATCCTGGTCTATGCGGATGAAGCGCGCACCACGCCGATCGCCACGCTGCACAGCCTGCGCCAGCAGCTCGACAAGCGCGAAGGCCGCGCCAACGCCGCGCTCAGCGACTTCATCGCGCCGGTTGCGAGCGGTGTCGCCGACTATATCGGCGGCTTCGTGGTCACCGCCGGCATCGGCGAGGACGTGATCGCCGACAAGTTCAAGGCCGAGCGCGACGACTACTCGTCGATCATGGTCAAGGCGCTGGCCGATCGTCTTGCCGAAGCCTTCGCCGAGCGGATGCACGCCCGCGTCCGCCGCGAGTTCTGGGGCTATGCGCCGGATGAGACCCTGTCGGCGGACGATCTGATCCTGGAGAAGTATCAGGGCATCCGCCCCGCGCCCGGCTATCCGGCGCAGCCCGACCACACCGAGAAGGCGACGCTGTTCGAACTGCTCGACGCCGAAGCCTCCGCCGGCGTGACGCTGACCGAGAGCTTTGCGATGTGGCCGGGCTCGTCGGTGTCGGGACTGTATTTCAGCCATCCGCAGAGCGCCTATTTCGGCGTCGGCAAGATCGAACGCGACCAGGTCGAAGACTACGCCGCCCGCAAGGGCTGGGACGTCGCCACCGCCGAACGCTGGCTGGCACCGGTGCTGAACTACATCCCATCGCGCAGCACGGGCGCCACCGATGAAACCGGCATGCCGCCGCTGGCGCCGCAAGCCGATGCTCCGCTGTCGGCCGACGACGCCGCGCTGGCCTCGCACCCGCAGGGCTGCACCTGCGCGCTGCATCTGGCGTGGCGCAAGCAGAAGGTCGCGGCGAAGTAACTGCGGCGGACTTCTTGCAGGCGTGATCGCCTGCGTAAGCCGCCGTCACCGCCTCCGCGCCATCGCCTACCTCGGCCGTCGTCCCCCGCGCAGGCGGGGGACCCAGTATGGCAGAGAGCGCGTAGTGAGCCTTAAGCGATGCAGCGGGCGCTCTGGGATACTAGGTCGCCCGAACAGCCGGGCGATGACGGTGGAAGTCGGGCGAGCGCGTGCGTGATCGCGAGGCTCGTCGCGAGCTTCGGCTCGAACTGCGTTGTTCCGATTCAGCCTGTCAAACAGCCACGCCGCTACGTTCTCGCGGCTGCGCTGAGCCCGAGGTTTGCGCCCGTCGCTATCACAGCGAGGGGCGGGGGCGCGCCGCTTGGCGCAAAGTTGGTGGTTGGTCGCGATGGCTTGCGATCCATCGCGCATCGCCTTACGGCGCGCCCACCAGCGGCGATCTTTTGGCGTCGGGACCGTTCTTCCGGGCGCGGGGAGCACGGGGATTTCTCCCGCCTCGTTCCGTCCCGTCCAGCCTCGCGATGGGCAGCCGCTCATAGTAGCGGCGGACGGCGACCTTCTGCCTCCCGGACGAAGTGGGTGCGAACCACCTCGCGCAGGACGCCGCGTCAGGCTCGGCGCCGCTGCACCCTGCAGCTTCGCCAAACCCTCACCGGCCGGTCTCCCGGCCGACGATCTGTCCCGCTTCCAAGCGCCCTCGAGAAGCGCCCCTCACGGACAGGACGATGCGGACTATAGTCCTTGTAGGAATATTGTCAAGAGATGATCCACGAACGCTTGCGGGTGCGCGGCCGGTCAGGCTGCCCGCACCGTCGACAGGAAGGTCGCGACCTGCTGCTGAAGGACGTTGCTGTCGCGCGACAGCGACTGGGCCGCCGACAGCACCTGTCCCGAGGCCGAGCCGGTCTCGGTAGCACCGCGCTGCACCTCGACGATGTTGGCCGACACCTCCTGCGTCCCGATCGCCGCCTGCTGGATGTTGCGGGAGATCTCCTGCGTCGCGGCGCCCTGTTCCTCGATCGCCGAAGCGATCGTCGAGGCGATCTCCGACATCTTGGCGATGGTGGTGCCGATCTCGCGGATCGCGACCACCGACTGGTCGGTCGCCGACTGGATGCCGCTGATCTGCGCGCTGATCTCGCCGGTCGCCTTGGCGGTCTGCTCGGCCAGCGCCTTGACCTCGGCCGCGACCACCGCGAAGCCGCGGCCGGCTTCGCCGGCCCGTGCCGCTTCGATCGTGGCGTTGAGCGCCAAGAGGTTGGTCTGTCCGGCGATCTGATTGATCAGTTCGACGACATCGCCGATCCGCGCGGCCGCCGCCGACAACTCGCTGACCTGCGCGTTGGTTTGCTGCGCCTGCGTCACCGCCTCGGTGGCGATCCGCGAGGACTCCTGGACCTGTCGGCTGATTTCGTTGACCGACGACGCCATCTCCTCGGTCGCCGAGGCCACCGAGTTGACGTTGGTCGAGGCTTCCTCGGACGCCGCCGCGACCGCGGTGGTGACAGACTGGGCGCGCTCCGCCGTCGCGGTCAGCGTCGTCGCCGACGCCTCCAGTTCGGTCGAAGCCGACGACACCGTCTGCACGATCTCGCCGACCGCGCCCTCGAACTGATCCGCAAGCCGGATCATCTCCTGCTTGCGGATCAGCGCCGCCTGACGATCCTGCTCTGCCTTGGCTTCGGCTTCCGCACGGGCCTTCTGCTCGGCCTTGACCTTGAAGGTCTCGACCGCCTGCGCCATGTCGCCGACCTCGTCGCCGCGGCCGAGGCCCGGCAGCACGACGGCAAAATTGCCGTCGGCGAGTTCGCGCATGCCGGCGCACAGCCCGACCACCGGCTTGGAGATCGCGCGGCCGATCAGCCAGGCGAGAACGACACCGAGTACCAGGCTGCCGATCGCCAGCAAAGCCACCAGCCGCTCGGTCGTGGCGATCAGATCGCTGGTCTCGTGCTCGATCTGCTTCTCCTCGGCCACACCCGAGGCCTTGATGGCTTCAGCGTCCGCGGTCACCTCCCGCGCCAGCCTGGTCATCTCGCCGTTGCCGAGCAGTTCGATCTCATGGGCGTTGTGCGCGGCACCTGATGATACGCCTCCGAGTACTTCTCGACGTTGGCATTGACGTCGGCGAACAGGGTGCGGACCTCGGGATCGACGATCGACGCGGAGAACGCCGCCATCGCCTGCTTGAGCGCCGCAAGGGCTTTCTCAGCACCGTCGGCCGAACTCTGCTCGTGGCGGCCGAGCAGCTTGTTGACGTTGAGGCGGACCAGCAGCAACTGCTTCAGCGCCTCGCCGGCCAGCACCAAGCTGTTGGAGTTGCCCGACTTGGTCATCGACAGCGCCTGCATTTCTTCGATCTCGACGCGCGACTTGGCGCCGAGCGGATCGAGTACCTCGCGGACCAGCCTGTCCTGCCCCTGCCGCAACGCGATCAGCTTGTCGAAATCGGCACCGTACTTCTTGAACGCCTGGTCCAGTTCGACCAGCTTGTGGTGACGCTCCGGATTCTTGGTCTCGGCCAAAGCCTGCTGGATCGCCTGGGCGAGCGCAGGCTGCCGCTTCTTGGCTTCCTGCATCTCGGCCTCGCTGCCGGTCAGCGAATATTCGCGAACCAAGCGACGATAGCCGACGAAGCCGCGTTCGATCTCGCGCGCCATGCCGACGACGCCGACCCGCTGATTGAACGTCTGGAAGCCGTCGCTGACCTTGCTGAAGCCGCGATACGACATCACCGCAAGGACCGCGGTCAAGGCCAGCACCAAGGCGAAGCCCAGCATGACCTTGGTGTTGATGCGGCGGTTGGTGAAGAGCCCGAACAGGCCGGAAGTTGCGGAGGGGGCTGAAGACATCGTCATGACCTTGGTGTCTAACCTCAATCGGGGCTGATCAGGAGGCGTCGATCAGGAAGCGGCGGTTGCGCCGCTGCGCCGGCCGCGCGTTGTTCGGGAACAGCGCCGCGAAACGCTGGATCTGGGCCGGCGACAGTTCGATCGGCTCCTTGAACACCGTCCAAGTGAGCCCCTCCGAACACGGCGGCGTCGTCAGCGAGCCCATGTAGCGGAAGAAGCCGCCGCTCGTGGGTAGCACCGCGGCAGGTTCAATCGTGCCGTTGGCGCGCAGTTCGGCGCCGGCCTTCGCCGGAAGCTGATCGAACACGCCCTTCAGCGCCGCATTCTCGGCGCCGGGCCGGATCAGCACGCCGGTCACCGCCAGCGTCCCGCTCGCGGATTTGTGGACGAAGTGGCATTCCATCTCGAAGCGCTTGCCGGCCATCAGATGCTCGCTCGGATGGTGGAAGTGAAACTGCAGCAGCTCGTAGCGCACACCGTCGACGGTGCAGGACGAGCCCGGATCGGCGTTGACCTGGATGGTGTGGCCGTTGTTGACGATGCGCAGCGGCATCGGCTTGTAGTCGTGCCGGGCGGTGCCGGGCTCTCCCTTGATGCCGCCGACGAGATCGATCGGGGTCTGCTCGGCGCCGAGACGGCAGACCTTGTAGTCTGACTGCAGATCGCCCCATTTGTCCGGCGCGCCCTCGCCCTCGTAGCTCCAGTGCACCCCGCCGCCGTGACCGGCGCCCTCGGCGAAGCTCGCGCCGGCCGCCGCGCAGCAGCCGCACGCCAAGAGACCTTTCAAGAGCGACCTGCGATCGACCGACATGATTCAACACCCTCGTTTCGACGCCGCGTCTGCGCGACCATCGCGCGCGCCGGCGCCGCGCTTCTAGTTTTTGAACAGCCGCCCGCTCAACGCGAAGTTCTACCGGAACGGCCCGGGAGCTGGAGGCATCGTTAAACGCTCGCCCGGACTCACCTGCGAAACTCCTCGACCCGATTTCATCGATCTTAGGAATTCCGCCCGATGTGCAGGCGCGCGACCGCATCGCGCGCCGCCCTCGAACGGCCGGATAGTTCCATGCAGGGAACTAACAATCCGTTTGTCTAACTGCGTACCGTAGGCCGAAGGCCGCCCGCACGATTACGTAGCACCTCGTACAACTACGCATCGGCTTTCAGGAGGGCGGTGCTGATCGGCAGCGACCGACCGTCGTGCGGATCGTGGCGCGCCGACCGGCGCGCGCTATTCGGGCGACGGCGGGAGCAGCGGCTGGACGATCTCGCGAAACGCCGGCAGGGCTTCGCAGCGCGCCGCATGGGCCGCGAGCGCGGGATGGCGCGCGGCATCGAACAGATGCGGATGCGCCTCGCCGGTGAAGCGCAGCACGCAGGCGACCGCGATATCGGCGTGGCCGATGGTGTCGCCGAACCAGAACGGCGTCGCGATCGCGGCGCGTTGCGCCTCCAGCACGTCGAGCACACTGCCGATCTGCGCCTCGCAGCGCGCGACCCAGACGTCGGATTGCTGCTGGCGCAGCACCCGCTCGTAGACCAGGCTGACCGCCTTGTCGCCAAGCCCGGTCGCCAGCGCGCAGACTTTCAGCACCTGCCGCCGCGCCGATCCGCTCTCCGCGATCATGGCCATGGCAGGCCCGACCAGTTCGTCGAGATAATCCAGGATCGCGTTGCTCTCGATCAGCACCTCGCCATCGTCCAGCACCAGCGTCGGCACCCGGCGCAGCGGATTGAACGGCGCGATCCTGTCGGCAGCGCCGAACGTCGACCACGGCCAATGCTCGAACGGCAACTCATACAGCCGCAGCGCGAGCGCGACGCGGCGCACGAAGGGGGAGTCGTATTGGCCGATCAGGATCATCGCGGGCACCGTGGGGTTAATACAGCATAATCGTCGCCCGGCTGCCGGTGCGGCTCAAGCGCGAAATAGCCGACGGTGCTCGGCGAGGACGTCATGACGTGGCGTGCTTGGGCAATGACGCGCCACTCGTCCGCCTCTGCGCTAAGCTTGTGAAGCGCGTGTCGCAGATCGACCGCGTAGCATGCCTGCAATGCCGAGGTCTTCGTCGAGCTCCGGCCAGTGAATGCCCATCGGCATCAACTCGAAATTGGTGCGCGCCGTCGCGGACGCGTGTAGCAGGCTGGGGTACCAATCGAGCGGCGTTGCGATCCGCCGGCCATCGGCGAGCGTCACGACGAGTTCGTCCGCGGTGAACTCCACCGCAACCGGTCTGATGTCACCGACATCAATTTCCAAAGTGCTCATGCCACTTGCCTTCCAGCAACTCACGATGCGCGCGGAGGTGACGAAGAATAGCGCCGATCTCGTGAGCGGGAAATCCCGCATTCACCGCAATCGAGAGATCGTGCAACCAGAACTTGGCTTCGCTGTTGCCGGCTCGGACATGCACGTGAGCAGGTTCTCCGGATTCATTCGAGTAGAAGAACGCCCGGTACGGCCCCCAGCGCAGCACGGTCGGCATTGCGACGAAGCTCCCCTGTCACTCCCCCTCATCCGTCGCCAGCAGACCCTTCACCGCCCTGCTCCATCCCGCCAGTTTGCGCTCGCGCGTCGCTGCGCTCATGGCGGGGCGGAAGCGGTGGTCGAGGCGCCAGTTGTCGGCGAATTTCTGCGGTTCGGGATAGACGCCGGCTGAGAGGCCGGCGAGATACGCGGCGCCGAGCGCGGTGGTTTCCTGGATCACCGGGCGATCCACGGGAGCATCGAGCAGATCGGCGAGGCGCTGCATGGTCCAGTCGGAGACGGTCATGCCGCCGTCGACGCGCAGCACGGTGGTGGCGACGTCGGCGTCCGGCCAATCGGCGCGCATCGCCGCCCACAGGTCGAAGGTCTGGTAGCACACGCTCTCCAGCGCTGCGTGGGCAAGCTCCGCCGGGCCGGTGTTGCGCGTCAGGCCGAACAGCGCGCCGCGGACGCGCGGATTCCAATACGGCGCGCCCATGCCGACGAACGCCGGCACCAGATACACGCTCTGCGCCGAATCCGATCTATCGGCGAGCGGGCCGGTCTCGGAGGCGTGCTTGATCACGCCGAGGCCGTCGCGCAGCCACTGCACCGCGCTGCCGGCGACGAAGATCGAACCTTCCAGCGCGTAGGTGCGCTTGCCGTCGAGCTGATAGGCCACCGTGGTCAGCAGCTTGTTGTTCGACTTCACCGGCGTCGTACCGGTGTTGAGCAGCGCGAAGCAGCCGGTGCCGTAGGTCGACTTGATCATGCCAGGGGTGAAGCAGGCCTGGCCGATGGTCGCGGCCTGCTGGTCGCCGGCGATGCCGCGGATCGCGATCGAGCCGCCGAACAGCTCCGGCACGCTGTCGCCGAAATGCGCCGAGGAATCCTTGACCTCCGGCAGCATCGAGCGCGGCACGCCGAGCAACTTGAGAAGCTCGTCGTCCCAGGCGCCATCATGAATATTGAAAAGCAGCGTGCGCGACGCATTGGTGGCGTCGGTGGCGTGGACCTTGCCGCCGGTCAGCCGCCACAGCAGATAGCAATCGACGGTGCCGAACTTCAGCTCGCCGCGTTCGGCGCGGGCCCGCGCGCCGGGCACGTTGTCGAGCAGCCAGGCGACCTTGGTGCCGGAGAAATACGGATCGATGATCAGCCCGGTCTTGGCGGTGATCATCGGCTCCAGCCCCTCGGCCTTCAGCCGGGTGCAGAACTCCGCGGTGCGGCGATCCTGCCAGACGATGGCGCGGTGGATCGCCTGGCCGGACACCGCGTCCCACACCACCACGGTCTCGCGCTGGTTGGTGATGCCGATCGCGGCGATGTCGGCGGCGGTGGCGCCGGCCTTGTCCATCGCGGCGCGGCAGGTGGCGATGGTCGTCGCCCAGATATCCTCGGGCTCGTGCTCGACCCAGCCGGACGCCGGGAAATGCTGCGGGAATTCCTGCTGCGCGGAGGCCGCGATCGAAATGTCGGAGCGGAACAGAATCGCCCGCGACGAGGTGGTGCCCTGATCGATGGCCATGACGAAAGGCATCAGCGTTCTTCCCCGGAAGATGGATGACGACAGCGGTTTTGCCCCACCCCACCCGATCGCGGTTTCGCCGTCAATATCGGCCGCGGCCGACGCCCGTTCGATCCTCGAACGCACGCGGCGCAATCAATCCGCTTCAATTGCCGACCGGGATATGGTTTGTGCTGCTATCCACCTTCCGCAGGTACCGCCGCCCGTGATGGACCACTCGCTCAGCATCGTCATCGTCGATGAGAACCCGGTTCGCGCCGCGATTCTCACCGAGGGCCTGCGCGAGGCGGGGATGACAGATATCACCCATCTCGAAGGCACCACCAACCTTCTGGCGCGGATTTACCAGATCGACCCGGACGTGATCCTGATCGACCTCGAGAACCCCAGCCGTGACATGCTGGAGCAGATGTTCCAGGTCAGCCGGATCGTGAAGCGGCCGATCGCGATGTTCGTCGACCAGAGCGACACCGCTTCGATCCAGGCCTCGGTCGATGCCGGCGTTTCCGCCTACATCGTCGACGGGCTGAAGAAGGAGCGGATGAAGCACATTCTCGATCTGTGCATCTCGCGCTTCAACGCCTTCGCCAAGCTGGAAACCGAGCTGAGCAACGCCCGCTCGGCGCTGGAGGACCGCAAGGTGATCGACCGCGCCAAGGGCATCCTGATGAAGGCCAAGGGCCTCACCGAGGAACAGGCCTACGTGCTGCTGCGCTCGACCGCGATGAACGAGAAGAAGAAGATCGCCGAGATCGCCCAGTCGGTGATCACGGCTTCGGAGATGCTGAAATGATGCGTCGCGCCATCAATACCATCCTCTCCGCGCGTCATGGCCGGGCTCGTCCCGCCTGCGCGGCCGAAGCCGCTCCGGCGCGGCGAAGGCCCGGCCATCCACGCCTTTCTCGGGTTGCCGTCAGCAAGGCGTGGATGCCCGGCACAAGGCCGGGCATGACGAGTGGAACGCTGGAGCGCCTGACATGAGCGAGCGCCTGCGCATCGGATTCATCCCGCTGGTCGACGCCGCCGCGCTGATCGTCGCCGCCGACAAGGGGTTCTGCGCCGCCGAGGGGTTGGACGTCGAGCTGGTGCGCGAGATCTCCTGGGCCAATGTCCGCGACAAGTTCAACATCGGGATGTTCGACGCCGCGCATCTGCTCGCGCCGCTGGCGGTCGCCTCCAGCCTCGGCATCGGCCACGTCAAGGTGCCGGTGATCTCCGGCTTCGGCCTCGGCGTCAACGGCAATGCCATCACGGTGTCGCCGGATCTGCACGCCGCGATCGTCGCGATGGCCGACGGCGACGTCGCCGATCCGGTCGTCTCGGCGCGCGCGCTGGCGCGGGTCGTCGCCGGGCGCAAAGCCAAGGGACAGGAGCCGCTGACCTTCGGCATGACCTTCCCGTTCTCCAGCCACAATTACGATCTGCGATTCTGGATGGGCGCAGGCGGCGTCGATCCGGACGAGGATGTGCGGCTGGTGGTGCTGCCGCCGCCGTTCATGGTCGAGAGTCTGGCCAGCAACCACCTCGATGGCTTCTGCGTCGGCGCGCCGTGGAATTCGGTGGCGATCGATCTCGGCATCGGCACCATCCTGCATTTCACCAGCGAGCTGTTCCAGCGCGCCGCCGAGAAGATGCTGACGGTGCGGGCGAGCTGGGCCGCGCAGCATCCCGACGTGCTGCAGGCCTTGATCCGCGCCCATGTCCGCGCCGCCGACTACATCGAGGACGTCGCCAATCGCGACGAGGTTTGCGCCTTGCTCACCGCGCCGGGCCGGATCGAGGTGACGCCGGAGCTGATCCGCCGCACCCTCGACGGCCGGCTCAAGGTCGCGGCCGACGGCACGATCCGCGCGACCGCCCGCTATCTGCTGGTCGGGCGCGAAGCCGCGGCGCGGCCCGATCCGGTGCAGGGCGCCTGGAATTACGCCCAGATGGTGCGCTGGGGCCAGGCCCCGCTGTCGGCCGATCTGCTCGCCGCCGCCAAGGCGGTGTTCCGGCCGGATCTGTATGACGCCGCCGTCGGCACGGCTCCTGCATTGCCGGCGGCACCCGCCGACGGCATCGGCGAGTGCACCGGCGGCGCGTTCGATCCCGACGACATCGCCGGCTATCTGGCGCGGATGACGATCCGGCGCTGAGGCTGAACGAGATCCGCGATGAAGAGACTCGCAACCCTGACCGCCGCCGACATTCAACGGGTTCAGGCCTCGTTCGACCTGATGTGGCCGCGCTCGACCGAGATGGCCGATCAGTTCTACGCGCGCCTGTTCGAGATCGCACCCGACAGCCGGGCGCTGTTTCGCAGCGACATGACCCGGATGAAGGACAAGTTCATCTCGACCCTGGCGGTGCTGGTCGGAAGCCTCGACAATCTCACCGGGCTGTACGCGGTCGCCGGCAAGCTCGCGGTCGACCACACCCGCTACGGCGTCCGTCCCGATCACTACGCGCCGGTCGGCGAGGCGCTGCTCTGGAGCCTCGGCCGCCAACTCGCCGGGTTCTGGAACGACGACGTCGAGCAGTCCTGGCGCAAGGTCTATGCGGTGATCTCGGCGCGGATGATCGGCGCCGCCTATCCGGACCACGGCCCCGCCTGATCGGCGCTGCGCTGCACATTTCATCGCCATGCTGCTCAGCCGGACGGCGGCGCGCGGTGACTCGCGCGACCGCGGGGCGGCGCCGCGGTCAGACGCCAAGCTCCTGAAAAACCGGACAAATCATCCTGCTGCCAACGGTTGGCACAGATTTCGCTCTACTGATCTGTGCGGGATGCCGGTGGGGCGTCCTGGCGTCATCGAAACTCCGACAGCACCGCCGCTGTCCTGGTCTCGCTCCGCGAGCAACCAGGCAGCGGCTTTTTTCGTCGGTTCGAGGCGCCCTGTGCAAAGGGGATTGGTCGATGCAGCGCTTGGTGTACGGATGTCGGGGAGACCACATCGCAACCAAGGACCGTGATGACGCCGCAGGCGATCGCATTGGTACAACAGAGCTTCGCGCGGCTGACGCCGATCTCGGACGAGACCGCGGCGCTGTTCTACGCGCGGCTGTTCGCGACCGCGCCGGAGCTGCGACCGCTGTTTCACGGCGACATGCGCCGGCAGGGCAAGAAGCTGATGAGCACGCTGAACGTGGTGGTGACCGGGCTGACCGATCTCGCCACCATCCTGCCGGCCACCGGGCGGCTGGCGCGGCTGCACATCGCTTATGGCGTCAGCGCCGCCGACTACACGCCGTTCGGCGCGGCGCTGCTGTGGACGCTGGAGCAGGAATTCGGCGCCGACTGGACGCCGGAGCTGGCGGCGGCCTGGCGCGAGGCCTATGCGATGCTGTCGGACGCGATGACGGCGGCGGCTTCCGGCGACACCGCGCCGAGCTGACCGCCCTGCCCCTCCTCGTGCCGGCGGCGTGAGGCGGCGATGGGCAGCGAATTCTCGGTCGACCAGAAGCGCTATCTCGAAGGCTTCGCCACCGGCGTCACCGCGGCGCGCGCCGCGCGCGGCAGCTTGCCGGCCGGCGGTGCGGCACCGCCGAGCGGCCCGGACGCGATCCACCTGGCTGCACAGGACCGCGTCACCGCGGCGGGCAAGAAGCTCAACGACCAGGAGAAGTGGAAGCGCGAGCAGCATCCGTTCGAAGCCTACGTGCGGCTGAAGCAGCAGGCACGCGACAACGCGGCCCCGAAGCCGCCGGACAATTTCCGCTGGCGCTACTATGGGCTGTTCTACGTCGCGCCGGCGCAGACCTCGTATATGTGCCGCCTGAGGATTCCGAACGGCATCCTGAGTTCGTGGCAGATGGCCGGCCTCGCCGATCTCGCCGACATCCTCGCCGGCGGCTACGCGCATGTGACGACGCGCGCCAATCTGCAGATGCGCGAGATCGCGCCGAAGGATGCGGTGAAGCTGCTGCAGGGCATCGAGAGCCTGGGGCTGTGGGCGCGCGGCTCCGGCGCCGACAACATCCGCAACGTCACCGGCTCGGCGACCGCCGGGATCGATCCGCAGGAGCTGATCGATACAAGGCCCTACGCCCGCGACTGGCACTTCCACATCCTCAACGAACGCGCGCTGTTCGGGCTGCCGCGTAAGTTCAACGTCGCGTTCGACGGCGGCGGGCTGATCCCGACGCTGGAAGACACCAACGACATCGCATTCCAGGCGGTGCAGATCGCGGACGGCCACGGCGTCGCGCCCGGCGTGTACTTCCGTCTCGCCCTCGGCGGCATCACCGGCCACAGGGATTTTGCCCGCGACACCGGCGTGATCGTGGCGGCCGAGGAGGCGACCGAGGTCGCGGACGCGATCGTGCGGGTGTTCATCGAGCACGGCGATCGCACCGACCGCAACAAGGCGCGGCTGAAATATGTGCTCGATGCGTTCGGCTTCGACAAGTACTTGGAGCTTGTGGAGGACAAACTCGGCCGCAAGCTGATCCGGGTGCCGGCCGAGGCGGCGGCGCCGCGGCCTGCGCAGGACCGCACCGCCCATCTCGGCGTGCATCGGCAGCAACAGGCCGGGCTGAACTGGATCGGCGTCCGGCTCGCGACCGGGCATCTGACTTCGGCGCAGATGCGCGGCCTCGCCGAGATCGCGCGCAGCTTCGGCGACGGCGATCTGCGGCTGACGGTGTGGCAGAATCTGTTGATCTCCGGCGTGCCGGATGCGCGGGTGGCGGATGCCTCCGCCGCGATCGAGACGCTGGGCCTCGCGATCACCGCCTCGCCGCTGCGCGCCGGTCTCGTCGCCTGCACCGGTGCCAGCGGCTGCCGATTCGCCGCCGCCCACACCAAAGAGACCGCGGAAGCGATCGCGCAGCATTGCGAGCCGCGCGTTGCGCTCGACAGTCCGATCAACATTCACCTCACCGGCTGTCATAACTCCTGCGCGCAGCACTTCATCAGCGACATCGGCCTGATCGGCGCCAAGGTGGCGATCTCGGATGAGGACAGCGTCGAAGGCTTTCATATCCATGTCGGTGGCGGCTTCGGCTCAGAGGCGGCGATCGGCACCGAGGTGCTGCGCGACGTCAAGCAGGACGACGCGCCGCGCGTGATCGAGCACATGCTGCAGACCTATTTGGCCCATCGCACGTCGCCGGCGGAGAGTTTCCTCGCTTTCGTCCGCCGCCACGATGCGGCGGCGCTGCAGCACCTGTTCGCCTTTGAGCAATCACCGGAGACCGTGGCATGAGCCCGAACCTGCCGCCGCCCATCCCGCTGCTGGTGCCGGAGACCGCACCGTTCTCCGAGGAGCAACGCGCCTGGCTCAACGGCTTCTTCGCCGGCCTGGTGTCGCTCGATGGGCAAGGCGTCACCGCGCTGTCGCCCGATCAGGCCGCCGCACTGCTCGCCGGCGATGCGCCCGCGGCCGAAGACGATGACGGCGGTACGCCGTGGCACGACCAGAGCCTGCCGATCGGAGAGCGGATGCAGCTCGCGGAGGGCAAGCCGCTGCGCTGGAAGCTGATGGCCGCGATGGCGCAGCAGGATTGCGGTCAGTGCGGCTACGACTGTCGCAACTACTCGGGCGCGATCTTCGACGGCAAGGAGACGCGGCTCAATCTGTGCGCCCCCGGCGGCAAGGACACCGCGCGGATGGTGAAGACGCTGGCCGAACAGATCGGCGCTGCGCCGACGCTGGATAGCGCGCCCTCGCTCGCCGCCGACGTCGCGCCGGTGGCTGCGCTGCCGCCGCGCGGCACCTCGCGCGACAATCCGGCGACCGCCAAAGTGCTGTCGCGGACGCGGCTCAACAAGCCGGGCTCGGAGAAGGAAACCTGGCACGTCGAGTTCGAGCTGGAGGATTGTCTGAGCTATGAGGCCGGCGATTCGTTCGGACTGTTTCCGACCAACGATCCGGCGCTGGTCGATTCGATCATCGCGGCGCTGGGCCCACCGGCGGAGTTGCCGATTCTGCAATCGACGCTGCGGCAGACGCTGCTCGACAGCGTGTCGCTGGCGCCGGCGCCCGACACGCTGTTTCAATTGATCAGCTACATCACCGGCGGCGACAAGCGGAAGAAGGCGCGCGCGCTCGCCAGCGGCGAAGATCCCGACGGCGACGCGGCGACACTCGACGTCCTCGCCGCGCTGGAGAAATTCCCCGGTCTCCGCCCCGATCCGGAAGCATTCATCGAGGCCCTCGATCCACTGCAGCCGCGGCTGTACTCGATCTCGTCGTCGCCCAAGACGGCACCGGGGCGGCTGACGCTGACGGTCGATTGCGTGCGCTACCAGGTCGGCAAGCGGCAGCGGCTCGGCGTCTGCTCCACCGGTCTCGCCGAGCGGGTGCAGCCGGGCGAGACGCTGCGCGCCTATGTGCAGAAGGCCCATAATTTCGCGCTGCCGTCGGACCCGCACCGGCCGATCATCATGATCGGGCCGGGCACCGGCGTCGCTCCATTCCGGGCCTTCCTGCACGAGCGCCGGGCGATCCAGGCACCCGGCAAGAACTGGCTGTTCTTCGGGCATCAACGCTCGGCGACGGACTTCTTCTACGAGGACGAATTGAAGGCGATGAAGAACGCCGGCCATTTGACCCGGCTGACGCTGGCGTGGTCGCGCGACAGCGGCGAGAAGATCTACGTCCAGGACCGGATGCGCGAGGTCGGCCGCGACCTGTGGAGCTGGCTCACCGACGGCGCCAGCCTCTACGTCTGCGGCGACGCCAAGCGCATGGCCAAGGACGTCGAACGCGCATTGGTCGACATCGTCGCCCAGCACGGCGCCCGATCGGCCGCAGAGGCGACGGCGTTCGTGTCCGAACTGAAGAAGCAGGGCCGCTATCAGCAGGACGTGTATTGAGGCGAGCTGCAGACAACAAAAAACGCCGCCTCGGTTTTGAGGCGGCGTTTTTGTTTGATGGGACATCGTGGTGTTTGAGGATCTCTTGTTCTTTGCAGGCCTGGCGGCGACCTACTCTCCCGCGTCTTGAGACGGAGTACCATTGGCGCTGAGGAGTT
>NZ_UFQQ01000002.1:0-16688 GCF_900218015.1 Rhodopseudomonas pentothenatexigens
CCACAAAAGGCATCGGCGGTCCTCCCTCCGATGCAGTGTGAACTGTCGACAATCATCCCGGTCCAAACTGTCAGGAATCTAGCCGGTCTGTACCCCCGCGTCGCCCTCACCCCAGCCCTCTCCCGCAAGCGGGAGAGGGAGCAGGCTGCCGATGCGGTGACGACAGCGGACCAAGCGATGAGTTCGCTCATTGCTTATCAGAGCAGCCCGCTATCAGAGCAGTCCGTTATCAGAGCAGCCCGGCTCATCGGAGCGTGATTGAGCTCGTCAGCATTCGTTTCCATCCGAAGCGCCTGCCCGAGCGGCAGCGAGCTCCCTCTCCCGCTTGCGGGAGAGGGTTGGGGTGAGGGCTGCCGCGGGCGCTGAGCGAAAGGCTTACGAGAACGAACTACGCAATCGTCTGCAGCAGGCCGCCTTCGGCGCGGAGCGCGGCGCCGTTGGTGGCGGCGGCTTCCTTGGACGACACATAGACCACCATGTTGGCGATCTCTTCGACGGTGGCGAAGCGCTGGATCAGCGAGCCGGGGCGGTGCTGCTTGATGAAGTTGGCGGCGGCTTCAGCCTCGGACTGACCGTTCTGCCGCGCCAGATCCGCCACGAAGGTCTGCACGCCCTCGCTCATCGTCGGACCAGGCATCACCGCATTGACGGTGACCGCGGTGCCGCGGGTCATCTCGGCGAGGCCGCGCGAGATCGAGAGCTGCGCGGTCTTGGTCATGCCGTAGTGGATCATTTCCTGAGGGATCATCAGCGCGGACTCCGACGAGATGAAGACGATCCGGCCCCAGTTGCGCTCCAGCATTGCCGGCATGTAGGCACGCGACAACCGTACCCCGCTCATCACGTTGACGTCGAAGAAGCGCTGCCAGTCTTCGTCCGGAATGTCGAAGAACGGCTTCGGCTCGAAGATGCCGGCATTGTTGATCAGGATGTCGACGCGGGGGATCGCCACCAGCAGCGCGGCGCAGCCTTCCGCCGTCGACACATCGGCGGCGACGCCGCACAGCTTGGCGCCGGGCAACGCCTTGTCGAGCGCCGAGAGCGCGGCGTCGACCTTGCTCTGGCTGCGGCCGTTGACCACCACCTCGGCGCCGGCCGCCGCGAGGCCCTTGGCGATGGCATGGCCGATGCCGGCGGTCGAACCGGTGACGAGCGCGGTCTTGCCGGACAGATCGATGTTCATGGAGTGCTCCCGTTTCCAATCATCAACGCGATCACGGAAGTAACAATCCGGACCGCCGATCGCCAGCGCCAGACACGATGACGTGCGCCATCACCGCACCAGCCGTCATCGCCCGCGAAGGCGGGCGACCCAGTATTGCAGAGCCTTCGTGCTCACCATCGAGGCGCTGGGATACTGAATCCACGCATACGCGGGGATGACGTCGGACAGGGCATTCACGCAGCAACGAAAAAGGCGGCACCTTGCGGCACCGCCTTTCGAAACTTCAGACTGGAAGGAAGCCGCTTACGCCGCTTCGGCTTCGCTGTCCTGGGTCGGTCCGGAATCCTTGCCCTTGGCGTCTTCGTCGCGGTCGACGAACTCGATCACCGCCATCGGTGCGTTGTCGCCGTAGCGGAAGCCGGCCTTGATGATCCGGGTGTAGCCGCCGTTGCGGTCGGCATAGCGCGGCGCCAGCACGTCGAACAGCTTCTTGACCTGGTCCTTGTCGCGCATCTCGGCGATCGCCTGGCGGCGCTTGTCGAGGCCACCCTTCTTGCCGAGGGTGACCAGCTTCTCGACGATCGGCCGCAGCTCCTTGGCCTTCGGCAGCGTGGTGACGATCTGCTCGTGCTTGATCAGCGCCGCGCACATGTTGGCGAACATCGCCTTGCGGTGTTCGGCGGTGCGGTTGAGCTTCCGATGAACCTTGCCGTGTTTCATTTTGTCAGTCCTTCACTCGATGATTCCCGACGGTTCGTCGGAGATGCAGGCGGGCACCCTGCGTTCGCCCGGTGGTGTCTCATCCTTCGAGACGCGGCCACGCCGCTCCGCAGGATGAGGAAAGAGGCCTCATGGCGAACCATGAGGCCGGTTCGCTCAGTAGTGATCTTCGAAGCGCTTGGCGAGCTCGTCGATGTTCTCCGGCGGCCAGCCCGGCACTTCCATGCCGAGATGCAGGCCCATCTGCGCCAGCACTTCCTTGATCTCGTTCAGTGACTTGCGGCCGAAGTTCGGGGTGCGGAGCATTTCCGCTTCCGACTTCTGCACCAGGTCGCCGATGTAGACGATGTTGTCGTTCTTCAGGCAGTTCGCCGAACGCACCGACAGCTCGAGCTCGTCGACCTTCTTGAGGAAGGCCGGATTGAAGGCGAGATCCGGAATGATCTCCTGGGCGACTTCCTTGCGCGGCTCTTCGAAGTTGACGAAGACGTTGAGCTGATCCTGCAGGATGCGCGCCGCGTAGGCGACGGCGTCTTCCGGGCTGATCGCGCCGTTGGTCTCGACCGTCATGGTCAGCTTGTCGTAGTCGAGGATCTGGCCCTCGCGGGTGTTCTCGACCTTGTACGACACCTTGCGCACGGGCGAGTACAGGCTGTCGACCGGGATCAGGCCGATCGGCGCATCCTCGGGACGGTTGCGCTCCGCGGCGACGTAGCCCTTGCCGGTGTTGACCGTGAACTCCATGCGGATTTCGGCGCCGTCGTCCAGCGTGCAGAGCTGCAGATCCGGGTTCAGCACCACGATGTCGCCGACGGTCTGGATGTCACCAGCGGTGACGACGCCCGGACCCTGCTTCTTCACGACCATCCGCTTCGGGCCTTCGCCCTGCATCTTCAGCGAGATGTCCTTGATGTTCAGCACGATGTCGGTGACGTCCTCGCGCACGCCGGCGATCGAGGAGAACTCGTGCAGCACGCCGTCGATGTGCACCGACTGCACCGCCGCGCCCTGCAGCGACGACAGCAGCACGCGGCGCAGCGCGTTGCCGAGCGTCTGGCCGAAGCCGCGCTCCAGCGGTTCGGCGACCAGGGTCGCGAACCGGGTGGCATCGCTCCCGGCCGTGACCTGGAGCTTGTTCGGTCGAATCAATTCCTGCCAATTCTTCTGGATCGTCACTGTGTCACCTTCCTGGCCGGTCGATGGACGCCGGGGCCCCGGCGCATCGTCGCTGGCATTGGAAACTGCGGATCAATCCGCGGGAAACAACGAATAGAATCACCGGCGGAACGGGACCGCCGGTGAACAAAACTCAGACGCGACGACGCTTGCGCGGACGGCAGCCATTGTGCGGGATGGTGGTGACGTCGCGGATCGAGGTCACCGTGAAACCCGCGGCCTGCAGCGCGCGCAGCGCCGACTCACGGCCCGAACCAGGGCCCGCCACCTCGACTTCGAGGGTGCGCATGCCGTGCTCCTGCGCCTTCTTGGCGACGTCCTCGGCCGCGACCTGGGCGGCGTACGGGGTCGACTTGCGCGAGCCCTTGAAACCCATCGTGCCGGCCGACGACCAGGCAATCGCATTGCCCTGCGCGTCGGTGATGGTGATGGTGGTGTTGTTGAACGACGAATTCACATGCGCGATGCCGGAGGCGATGTTCTTGCGCTCGCGACGGCGAATGCGGGTGGCGTCCTTGGCCATAGTCTACCTTTCTACGTGATCTCAACGCCGCCGTAACGCCAGCGGCTCCACCGAAACGGCGAATGGCGAACAACCAGTGGCGACTAGGGGAAGTCCCCTACTCGCCACTGGCCGTTCGCAACTCGCAAACTTACTTCTTCTTGCCCGCGATCGCCTTCGCCGGACCCTTGCGGGTGCGGGCGTTGGTGTGGGTACGCTGACCGCGCACCGGCAGGCCGCGACGATGGCGCAGGCCGCGATAGCAGCCGAGGTCCATCAGACGCTTGATGTTCATGCCGGTCTCACGGCGAAGGTCGCCCTCGACCAGATAGTCGCGGTCGATCACTTCGCGGATCTGCAGCACCTCGGCGTCGCTGAGCTGATTGACGCGCCGATCGAGCGGGATCTTCACCTTCTCGATGATGTCGGCGGCATGCTTCTGGCCGATGCCATGGATGTACTGAAGCGCGATCAGCACGCGCTTGTTGGTCGGGATATTCACGCCGGCTATACGGGCCACAGACTTCTCTCCTGTCACCGGCCAAAGCCGGTCAATTCCTTGCTCTCTCGGGCGGCGTTCACAAACGCGAACACGACGCCGACCCCTCGCTCAGTTTTGGGGCCCGGCATCGTCTGAAACCTATCCGACGGGATATCGGGCCTTATTAAAGGATTCCGTTTCGCTTCGTCAACCGAATCCCAATTCAAGCTCGCTTCTTCGTGACCTTCTTGGCCTTATTGCCACGCGTCTGGACCTTGGCGACAGCCTTGGTCTTCGACGCCGCGGCGGCCTTTTGGGTCGCCTTCTTGCCAGCCGCCTTCTTGCCGGCCGCCGGCTTGGCCGCACCCTTGGCGGCCTTCACCACTGCCTTGGCGGCCTTTTTGCCAGCCTTTGCAACGGCTTTGGTCGCCTTCTTCAGACCGGCCTTCGCAGCCTTACCGACCGCAGCCTTGCTCGCCTTGCCCGCGGCCGGCTTGCTGGCAACCTTCTTGGCGGCTGCCTTCTTGCCTGAAGCCTTCTTGCCAACGGCCTGTTTGGCCGAGGATTTCTTGGCTGCGCCGGATTTGCCGCCCGCCGTCGCGGCGGGCTTCTTGGCGGCCTTTGCCTTGGTGGCGGCCTTGGCCTTGGTGCTTGTCTTCACCGTCCGCTTGGCGCGGGAGGCCTTCGTCCCCTTCCTGGCGTCGGCAGCGCGCACCGCTTCGAGCACCCGGCCGATCTCCCGGGTGACCTCGTCGATCGTCATCATGCCGTCGACGGTCAGCAGTTTGCGCTTCTCGGAATAGTAGTCGACCAGCGGCTCGGTCTGCGCGCGATACGCGGACAGACGCTTGGCGAGCGCTTCGGCGTTGTCGTCGGCGCGCGGCTCCTCGCCGCGGGCGCGCATCTCGGCGACGCGGGTCTCGACCCGCTCCAGCAGCGCGCCCTCGTTGACCTTGAGCTCGACCACGGCGTCGAGGTCGAAGCCCTTGTCCTTGAGCAGACGGTCGAGCGCCTCGGCCTGCGGCACGGTGCGCGGGAAGCCGTCGAGGATGAAGCCCTGCGCGGCATCGTCCTGATCGATCCGGTCGGAGATGATCCCGATCACCACCTCGTCCGGCACCAGACCGCCGGCCGCCATGATGTCCTTGGCCTTCAGGCCGACCGGCGTGCCGGCTGCCACCGCGGCGCGCAGCATGTCGCCGGTCGAGAGCTGCACGATGCCGTGCCGCTCGACCAGACGGGCCGCCTGGGTGCCCTTGCCCGCGCCCGGCGGTCCGAGGAGGATCAGTCTCATTTCTTGCGCCCCCGCAGTTTCGACTTCTTGATCAGGCCTTCATACTGGTGGGCCAGCAGATAGCCCTGCACCTGCGCCACCGTATCCATCGTCACGCTGACGACGATCAGCAGCGAAGTTCCGCCGAAATAGAACGGCACCGCGGCGTAGGAAATCATGATTTCCGGGATCAAGCAGACGACTGCAAGATAGATCGCACCGACCACGGTGATGCGCGACAGCACGTAGTCGATGTACTCGGCGGTGCGCTCGCCCGGACGGATGCCCGGGATGAAGCCGCCGTGCTTCTTCAGATTGTCCGCGGTCTCGGTCGGGTTGAACACGATCGCGGTGTAGAAGAACGCGAAGAACACGATCATGCCGATGTAGAACACCAGGAACAGCGGCCGGCCGTGCCCGAACTGGGTCACGATCCACTGAAACCACTCCGGCCCGCTGCCGGCGTTGAAGTTGGCGATCGTGGTCGGCAGCAGCAGCAGCGACGAGGCGAAGATCGGCGGGATCACGCCGGCGGTATTGAGCTTCAGCGGCAGATGCGAGGACTGGCCCTCGAACATCTTGTTGCCGACCTGGCGCTTCGGATACTGGATCAGCAACCGGCGCTGGGCGCGCTCCATGAACACGATGAAGGCGATCACGACGACGGCCATCACCAGCACGACCAGGATCAGTCCGGTCGACAGCGCGCCTTGACGGCCGAGCTCGAGCATGTTCGCGAGCGCCGACGGCAGCTCGGCGACGATGCCGGCCAGGATGATCAGCGAAATGCCGTTGCCGATGCCGCGGGAGGTGATCTGCTCACCCAGCCACATCAGGAACATGGTGCCGCCGGTCAGCGTGATCGTGGTCGACAGCCGGAAGAACATGCCCGGGTCGGACACCACGTTGCCGGCGCCCTCGAGGCCGACGGCGATGCCGTAGGACTGGAACAGCGCCAGGATCACGGTGAGATAGCGGGTGTATTGGTTGAGCGTCTTGCGGCCGCTCTCGCCTTCCTTCTTCAGCGCCTCGAGCTGCGGCGACACCGTGGTCAGCAGCTGCACGATGATCGATGCCGAGATGTACGGCATGATGTTGAGCGCGAAGATCGCCATGCGGTGAATGCCGCCGCCGGCGAACATGTTGAACATGCCGAGAATGCCGCCGGCCTGCTGGCGGAACACCTGCTCCCAGACGTTCGGATCGATGCCGGGCAGCGGGATGTAGGTCCCGAGGCGGTACACCAGCAGCGCGCCGAGCGTGAACCAGATCCGCTTCTTCAGCTCCTCGGCCTTACCCAGCGCCGAGAAGTTGAGGTTTGCCGCAAGTTGTTCTGCTGCTGAGACCATGTCCGGCTTTCTCCCGCGCTGCTCGTCCCGATCCGCCGCCGGATGCGGCGATCGGGTCGGCGCCGGGCCTCAATTTGGTGCGCGCGCGTCGAAAAATCCACCGTGCCGGCAAGGCCGGACGCCCGCTTTGCAAGCGGGCGCTGAGGCGGACGTTACGCCGCCTCGCCTTCTTCCGCCTTCGGGGCGAGGATCTTGACCGAACCGCCGGCCTTCTCGACCGCGGCGATCGCCGCCTTGGTCGCGCCGTACACTTCGATGTTCAGCTTCGCGGTGAGCTCGCCGCGGCCGAGCAGACGGACGCCGTCCTTGGCCCGGCGCAGCACCCCGGCCTCGACCAGCGCCGCGGCGTCGACCACCTTGCCGGCGTCGATCGCCTTGGCGTCGACCGCCTCCTGCAGGCGATCGAGATTCACTTCGGCGAAGTCGAGCGCGAAGATGTTGTTGAAGCCGCGCTTCGGCAGGCGCCGATGCAGCGGCATCTGGCCGCCTTCGAAGCCCTTGATGCGCACGCCCGAACGCGCGGTCTGGCCCTTGCCGCCACGGCCGCCGGTCTTGCCCTTGCCCGAACCGATGCCGCGGCCGATCCGCATGCGCTTCTTGCGCGAACCGACGTTGTCGGCGATCTCGCTGAGCTTCATCGCCCTGTCTCCTTACTTCTCGTCGACGACGCGGACGAGGTGTTGCACCTTGCCGATCATGCCGCGAACCTCAGGAGTGTCCTGCAGTTCGGCGACGCGGCCGATCTTGTTCAGCTTCAGGCCGATCAGCGTCTCGCGCTGCGAGTGATGGCGCCGAATCGGGCTGCCGATCTGCTCGACCTTGATCATGTTTGCGGCCTTGGCCATCTCGTTCACTCCGATCGCGTCTTGTCAGAAGACCGCGTGATCGCCCTCGATCACGCTGTTATTCGGCCACCATCTCGGCGTCGCCGCCGACGCGGCGGGCCTGCAGAGTGGAAACCTTGATGTTGCGGCGCGCGGCGACCGAACGCGGCGAGTCGAGATGCTTCAGCGCGTCGAAGGTGGCGCGAACCATGTTGTACGGGTTCGACGAACCGACCGACTTCGCGACCACGTCGGCGATGCCGAGGGTCTCGAACACCGCACGCATCGGGCCGCCGGCGATGATGCCGGTACCGGCCGGGGCGGCGCGCAGATAGACGCGGCCGGCGCCGTGACGACCGGCGATGTCGTGATGCAGGGTGCGGCCCTCGCGCAGCGCGACGCGGGTCAGGTTGCGCTTGGCGGACTCGGTGGCCTTGCGGATCGCCTCCGGCACTTCGCGCGCCTTGCCGTGACCGAAGCCGACCCGGCCCTTCTGATCGCCGACCACGACCAGCGCGGCGAAGCCGAAGCGCTTGCCGCCCTTCACCACCTTCGCCACACGGTTGATGTGGACGAGCTTGTCGACGAACTCGCTGTCGCGCTCCTCGCGCTCCCTGCTCCGTTCGCGTCCGCCGCGTTCGCGTTCAGCTGCCATGGTGTGTTCCAATCCTTGCGAGGCTCGCGCCCCGATCCTGGTATCCGTTCAATCCGAAATTTAGAAGCTCAGTCCGCTCTCGCGGGCCGCATCCGCCAGCGCCTTGACGCGCCCGTGATACAGATAGCCGCCGCGATCGAACACGACCTCCTTGACGCCCTTCTCCACCGCGCGCTCGGCGACCAGCTTGCCGACGGCCTTGGCGGCGTCGATGTTGGCGCCGGTGTTGCCGGCTTCGCGCATCGTCTTCTCCAGCGACGACGCCGAGGCGAGGGTCTCGCCCTTCGCATCGTCGATCACCTGGGCGTAGATGTGCTTGGAGGAGCGGAACACCGACAGCCGCGGACGGCCGTTCGCGGTGCGCCGCAGCGCAGTCCGGACCCGGTTGGTGCGCCGGGCATTCGTAACCTTCATCTTCGACATGACCGGCTCCGTTACTTCTTCTTGCCTTCCTTGCGGAAGATGAATTCGTCCGAGTAGCGGACGCCCTTGCCCTTGTACGGCTCCGGCGGACGATATTCGCGGATCTCGGCGGCGACCTGGCCGACCTTCTGCGAATCGATGCCGGCGACGGTGATCTCGGTCGGCTTCGGCACCGTGATGGTGATGCCTTCCGGGATGTCGTACAGCACGTCGTGGCTGTAGCCGAGCGCGAGCTGCAGCTTCTTGCCCTGCATCGCGGCGCGATAGCCGACGCCGGTGATTTCGAGCTTCTTCTCGAACCCCTTGGTGACGCCTTCCACCAGATTCGCGATCTGCGCGCGAGCCGTGCCGTAAAGCGCCCGCGCCCGATTGGTCTCGAACCGCGGCGAGACCGAGACCGAACCGTTCTCGAACTTCACGTCGACGTCGTCGTGCACGACGAACTGAAGCTGGCCCTTCGGCCCCTTCATCTTGACGGTCTGTCCCTCGACGGTCGCCGTCACCCCAGACGGGACCGTGACGGGCTTCTTGCCAACGCGTGACATGGTCGATCCTTCTTAAACCCTGCATCCTCCGGCGAAACCCGCCCGGGACGATGCGCCAATTTCCGTTCTCCGGCGCCTCCCGGCCGCACCCTGCGGCCGCCGGCGCCGGCGATTAGAACACCGTGAACAGAACCTCGCCGCCGACATTGGCGTCGCGGGCATCGTGATCGGCCATGATCCCTTTCGGGGTCGACAGCACCGAAATGCCGAGGCCGTTGTTGACGCGCGGCAGGTTCTTCACCGAAGCGTAGACCCGGCGGCCCGGCCGCGACACGCGCTCGATTTCGCGGATCACAGGCTCGCCGTCGAAATACTTCAGCTCGATCTCGAGCTCGCTGCGCCCGGACGGATGCTCAACCGAGGCGTAGCCGCGGATGTAGCCCTCGGCCTTCAGCACGTCGAGAACGTTGGCGCGCATCTTCGAGCCCGGGGTCGAGACCTTGGACTTGGAGCGCATCTGCGCGTTGCGGATGCGGGTGATCAGGTCGCTGATCGGATCGTGCGTCGACATCTGCCCGCCTCCTTACCAGCTCGACTTGACCAGGCCCGGAACCAGGCCCTTGGAGCCCAGGTCGCGGATCGCGATGCGGCTCAGCTTGTTGAGACGATAGACCGAGCGCGGACGGCCGGTGAGGTCGCAGCGGTTGCGGATCCGGGTCGGCGACGAATTGCGCGGCATCTCGGCGAGCTTCAGCGTCGCCGCAAAGCGCTCCTCCATCGGCTTCGACTTGTCGGCGATGAGGGCCTTCAGACGCGCGCGCTTCGGCGCCGCGTTCTTCGCCATCTTCTTCCGACGGTTGTTCTTCTCGATCGCACTCTTCTTTGCCATGTGTGGCTCCTGGGTTTCCGCGTTTGAGAGGCTTTTCAGCGTCTCACTGCCGGAACGGGAAATTGAAAGCGGTGAGCAGCGCACGCGCCTCGTCGTCGGTCCGCGCGGTGGTGCACACCGTGATGTCCATGCCCCACGACTCGCCGGTCTTGTCGAAGTCGATTTCGGGGAAAATGATGTGCTCCTTGATGCCGAGCGAGTAGTTGCCGCGGCCGTCGAAGCTCTTCGGGTTCAAACCGCGGAAGTCGCGAACGCGCGGCAGCGCGACCGTGATCAGGCGGTCGATGAACTCGTACATCCGGGCCTGGCGCAGCGTCACCTTGCAGCCGATCGGCTGGTTCTCGCGCAGCTTGAAGGTCGAGATCGCGACGCGCGAATAGGTGATGACCGCCTTCTGGCCGGCGATCAGCGACAGATCCGCCGCCGCCTGCTCGGCCTTCTTGCGGTCGTTCACCGCCTCGCCGACGCCCATGTTGAGCACGACCTTGTCGAGCTTCGGCACCTGCATCACGTTGGCGTAGCCGAACTTCTCGGTCAGTTGCGCGCGAATGCTGCGGTCGTATTCCGTGCGCAGCCGCGGAACGTAAGCGGTCTCAGCCATCGATCTCTGCTCCCGAGCGCTTGGCGACGCGGACCTTCTTGCCGTCCGCGAGAATCTTGAATCCGACGCGGGTCGGCTTGCCGTCCTTGCCGACGATCGCGATGTTCGACAGGTCGATCGGCGCCTCTTTCGAGATGATGCCGCCTTCCTGGGTCTGGGTCTGCTTCTGGTGACGCTTGACCACGTTGATGCCGCGCACCAGCGCCTTGCCGGCGTCCGGACGGACCTCGAACACTTCGCCGGTGCGGCCCTTGTCGCGACCGCTCAGCACGATCACCTTGTCACCCTTACGGATCTTGGCGGCCATCACAGCACCTCCGGCGCCAGCGAAATGATCTTCATGTGGTTCTTGGCACGCAGCTCGCGCGGCACCGGCCCGAAGATACGGGTGCCGATCGGCTCCGACTGATTGTTGATCAGCACGGCGGCGTTGCGGTCGAACCGGATGACGGAACCGTCGGCGCGGCGGATGTCCTTGCGGACACGGACCACCACGGCCTTCATCACGTCGCCCTTCTTCACCTTGCCCCGCGGAATCGCTTCCTTGATCGAGACCACAATGACGTCACCCACGGTCGCATACCGGCGCTTGGATCCCCCAATCACCTTGATGCACATGACACGGCGTGCGCCTGAATTGTCGGCCACGTCGAGGTTGGTCTGCATCTGAATCATTGATGCACCTCGTCCTCTCTCTGCTGCGCTGTTTGCGCGCTAAACTGATGCGCAAATGCGCGCTTAGGCGGTCTTCTTCGGTTCGCCCCGGACGACGGTCCAGCGCTTCAACTTGGAGATCGGCTTGCTCTCTTCGATCCACACCATGTCGCCCGGCTTGAACTGGCTGTTCTCGTCGTGCGCGTGGTAGTTCTTCGAGCGCCGGATGGTCTTCTTGTAGATCGGGTGAGTGAAGCGCCGGTCGACGCGCACCACGATCGTCTTCTCTTGCTTGTCGCTGACGACCACGCCCTGCAGGGTCCTCTTCGGCATGTCTAAAGGTCCTTACTTCGTCTTGCCGGCGCGCTTCTGCGCGGCGATGGTCTTGATGCGGGCGATGTCGCGACGAGCCTCGCGCAGCCGCGAGGTGTTCTCGAGCTGGCCGGTGGCGCGCTGGAACCGCAGGTTGAAGCGTTCCTTCTTCAGGTTCAGGATCGCGTCGTCCATCTGATCTTCGCTCATCGCACGGATGTCGGCGGTCTTCATCTCAGCCATGAGGATTACTCCGCGATACGCGCGACGAAGCGCGTCTTGATCGGCAGCTTGGCGGCAGCGAGCGTCAGCGCCTCGCGGGCGATCTGCTGGTTGACGCCGTCGATCTCGAACATCACCCGGCCCGGCTTGACCCGCGCCACCCACAATTCCGGCGAACCCTTGCCGGAGCCCATGCGGACTTCGGCGGGCTTCTTCGACACCGGAAGATCCGGGAAGATGCGGATCCAGACGCGGCCGGCACGCTTCATGTGACGGGTCAGCGCGCGACGGGCGGCTTCGATCTGACGGGCGGTGATCCGGTCCGGCTCCATCGCCTTCAGGCCGAACTGGCCGAACGCCAGGGTCGCGCCCGAGGACGCCACGCCGTGGATGCGGCCCTTGTGCGCCTTGCGGAACTTGGTTCTCTTTGGTTGCATCATGGCTTTACGCCCTCAATTCGAATTCTGCGCGATCAGGCGGCGTCCCGGCGCGGACGGGACGAACCGCCACTCTCGCCTTCGGCCATGCGCTTGTCCTGGGCCATCGGATCGTGCTCGAGGATCTCGCCCTTGAAGATCCAGACCTTGACGCCGCAGGTGCCGAAGGTCGTGAACGCGGTCGCGACGCCGTAGTCGATGTCGGCGCGCAGCGTGTGCAGCGGTACGCGGCCCTCGCGGTACCACTCCATGCGGGCGATTTCGGCGCCGCCGAGGCGGCCCGAGCAATTGATCCGGATGCCCTCGGCGCCGAGACGCATCGCCGATTGCACCGCCCGCTTCATCGCGCGGCGGAACGCGACGCGGCGCTCGAGCTGCTGCGCGATCGACTCGGCGACCAGGGTCGCGTCGAGCTCCGGCTTGCGGATTTCGACGATGTTGATCACCACGTCGGACGAGGTGATGTCGGCGACCTTCTTGCGCAGCTTGTCGATGTCGGCGCCCTTCTTGCCGATCACCACGCCGGGACGCGCCGAATGGATCGTCACCCGGCACTTCTTGTGCGGGCGCTCGATCACGATGCGCGCGACCGCCGCCTGCTTCAGTTCCTTGTGCAGGATCTCGCGGATCTTGACGTCCTCGTGCAGCAGCTTGCCGTATTCGTTCTTGCCGGCGAACCAACGGGAATCCCACGTCCGGTTGATGCCCAGCCGCAGCCCGATCGGATTGATCTTTTGACCCATCGAAAGTCTCCCGCGCCTTCGCTTAAGCGCTTGCTTCTTCGACCTGACGAACGACGATCGTCAGCTGCGCGAAGGGTTTGAAAATACGGCCCGAGCGGCCACGGCCGCGCGGGGTGAAACGCTTCATCACGATGCCCTTGCCGACATGGGCCTCGGAGACGACCAGCGCGTCGACGTCGAGGTCGTGATTGTTCTCGGCGTTGGCGATCGCCGATTCCAGGCACTTCTTGACGTCGACCGCGATCCGCTTGCGCGAGAACGCGAGGTCGGCGAGAGCCGCCGACGCCTTGCGGCCGCGGATCAGTTGGGCGACCAGGTTGAGCTTCTGCGGAGAGACGCGAAGCATCCTGGCGACAGCCTTGGCCTCGTTGTCGGGCAGGCTACGTTCGCGCTTGGGTTTGCTCATCGTCTCGTCCTCAACCCTTCTTCGACTTCTTGTCGCCGGCGTGGCCGTGGAACGTGCGGGTCGGCGAGAACTCGCCGAACTTGTGACCCACCATTTCCTCGTTCACCGACACCGGCACGTGCTTCTGGCCGTTGTAGACGCCGAAGGTCAGGCCGACGAACTGCGGCAGGATGGTCGAGCGACGGCTCCAGATCTTGATCACGTCGTGACGGCCCGACGCGCGCGCGGCATCGGCCTTCTTCAGCAGCGAGGCCTCGACGAACGGGCCCTTCCAGACTGAGCGAACCATGTCCGGCTTCCTTACTTCTTCTTCCGCTTGTGGCGGCTGATGAGGATGAACTTGTCGGTCGACTTGTTCGAACGGGTCTTCTTACCCTTGGTCGGCTTGCCCCACGGGGTGACCGGGTGACGGCCGCCCGAGGTGCGGCCTTCACCGCCGCCGTGCGGGTGGTCGATCGGGTTCATGACGACGCCGCGGTTGTGCGGGCGCCGGCCGAGCCAGCGCTTGCGACCGGCCTTGCCGATCGAGATGTTCATGTGGTCCGGATTCGACACCGCACCGATCGCCGCGATGCAGCGGCCGTGAACCAGGCGCTGTTCGCCCGAGTTCATGCGCAGGATCACGTAGTCGTGGTCACGACCGACGATCTGAGCGTAGGTGCCGGCCGAACGCGCGAGCTGGCCACCCTTGCCGATCTTCAGCTCGACGTTGTGCACGATGGTGCCGATCGGCATGTTGCCCAGCGGCATCACGTTGCCCGGCTTGACGTCGACATAGGCGCCCGCGATCACGGTATCGCCGACCGCCAGACGCTGCGGCGCCAGGATGTAAGCCTGCTCGCCGTCCTCGTACTTGATCAGCGCGATGAAGGCGGTGCGGTTCGGATCGTATTCCAGGCGCTCGACCTTGGCCGGAACGTCGACCTTGGTGCGCTTGAAATCGACCAGACGATAGGCCTGCTTGTGGCCGCCGCCGCGGAACCGAACGGTGATCCGGCCGGTGTTGTTACGACCGCCGTTCGAGATCTTGCCCTCGGTCAGCCGCTTGACCGGCTTGCCCTTGTACAGCGCCGAACGATCGACCATCACCAGCTGGCGCTGGCCCGGCGTCGTGGGATTAAAGGTTTTCAATGCCATGGTCGGTCCCGCCTCACAGTCCGGTGGTGACGTCGATGCGGTGGCCCTCTTCCAAGGTCACGACCGCACGCTTGACGTCCGACTGCGTGCCGAAGGTGCCGCGGAAGGCCTTGGTCTTGCCCTTGCGCACCAGCGTGTTCACGCTCTTCACCTTGACGTCGAACAGCTTTTCGACGGCTTCTTTGATTTGCGGCTTGGTCGCGCCGCCCTGCACCTTGAACACGACCTTGTTGTGTTCGGACGCCATCGTGGACTTTTCAGTCACGACCGGCGCGACGATCACGTCGTAATGGCGCGGATCGATGGATTTCATTTGAAGCGCGCCTCCAACGCATCGACCGCCGCCTTGGTCAGCACCAGCTTCTTGCGGCGCAGAATGTCATAGACGTTGATGCCCTGAATCGGCAGCACGTCGATGTTCGGGATGTTGCGGGCCGCCGCGGCGAAACCGTTGTTCACCTCGGCGCCGTCGATGATCAGCGCGCTCTCCAGGCCGAGGCCCGAGAAGTGACCGACCAGCGTCTTGGTCTTGGCGGCTTCGAGCTCGGCCTTGTCGAGCACGATCAGACCGCCGCCCTTGGCCTTGGCCGACAGCGCATGGCGCAGCGCCAGGACGCGCACCTTCTTCGGCAGGTCGATGGCGTGCGAACGCACCACCGGGCCGAAGGCGCGACCGCCGCCGCGGAACTGCGGCACCCGCTGCGAGCCGTGACGAGCACCGCCGGTGCCCTTCTGCTTGTACATCTTCTTGCCGGTGCGCCAGACTTCGGCGCGGCCCTTGGCCTTGTGAGTGCCGGCCTGCCGCTTGGCGAGCTGCCAGATCACACAGCGCTGAATGATGTCGGCGCGCGGCTCCAGACCGAAGATCTCGTCGGAGAGCTGGACCGAACCGGCTTCCTTACCCTCGAGGGTGGTGACTTTCAGTTCCATCTCACGCACCTTCCTGCTCGGCGGCCGGCGCTTCCGCAGCCGCATCGCCATTGGCGAGCCGGAACTTGCCCGGCTTCGGCGCATCCGCCGGCAGCGCCTTCTTCACCGCGTCACGCACGCGGATCCAGCCGCCCTTGGTGCCGGGCACAGCGCCCTCGACCAGGATCAGCCCGCGCTCGACGTCGGTCTGCACCACCCGCAGGTTCAGCGTGGTGACGCGATCGACGCCCATGTGGCCCGGCATCTTCTTGTTCTTGAAGGTCTTGCCGGGGTCCTGACGACCACCGGTCGAACCGATCGAACGATGCGACACCGACACGCCGTGGGTGGCGCGCAGACCGCCGAAATTCCAGCGCTTCATACCGCCGGCGAAACCCTTACCGGTCGAGGTGCCGGTGACGTCGACGAACTGGCCGACGACGAAGTGATCGGCCTGGATCTCTGCGCCGACCGGGAGCAGCGCGTCCTCGGACACGCGGAACTCTTCGACCTTGCGCTTCGGCTCGACCTTGGCGGCGGCGAACTGGCCGCGCTCGGCCTTCGGCATGTACACGGTCTTGCGCGAGCCGGAGCCGACCTGCAGCGCCACGTAGCCGTTCTTCTCTTTGGTGCGGTGGCCCAACACCTGGCAGTTGCCAAGCTTCAGCACGGTCACAGGGATATGCTCGCCGGCCTCTGTAAAGACCCGCGTCATCCCGACCTTCTGTGCGATCACTCCGGAGCGCATCGGCGTGCTTCCTGTTCTTTCTGTCCGTTCGATAACCGGACGTTACAATCTCAGAGCTTGATTTCGACGTCGACGCCGGCGGCCAGGTCGAGCTTCATCAGAGCATCGACGGTCTGCGGGGTCGGGTCGACGATGTCGAGCAGGCGCTTGTGCGTGCGCATCTCGAACTGCTCGCGGCTCTTCTTGTCGACGTGCGGCGAACGGTTGACGGTGAACTTCTCGATCCGGGTCGGCAGCGGGATCGGCCCGCGCACCTGCGCACCGGTTCGCTTCGCGGTGTTGACGATCTCACGGGTCGACGTATCGAGGATCCGATGGTCGAACGCCTTGAGGCGAATGCGAATATTCTGGCCGTTCATTGCCGTATTCTTTCTTTGGAGAGCGAGTGGTGAGTGGCGAGTAGCGAATAGTCTCCTATTCGCCACTCCCTGTTCGCTATTCGCGTTCTTACTCGATGATCGCGGCGACGACGCCGGCGCCCACCGTGCGGCCGCCTTCGCGGATGGCGAAGCGCAGCTTTTCTTCCATCGCGATCGGCACGATCAGGTGCACTTCCATCGCGATGTTGTCGCCCGGC
>NZ_UFQQ01000002.1:16786-138505 GCF_900218015.1 Rhodopseudomonas pentothenatexigens
CACCGTGCGGCCGCCTTCGCGGATGGCGAAGCGCAGCTTTTCTTCCATCGCGATCGGCACGATCAGGTGCACTTCCATCGCGATGTTGTCGCCCGGCATCACCATCTCGGTGCCTTCCGGCAGGTGCACCACACCGGTCACGTCGGTGGTGCGGAAGTAGAACTGCGGACGGTAGTTGGTGAAGAACGGGGTGTGGCGGCCGCCCTCTTCCTTGGTCAGGATGTAGGCTTCGGCCTTGAACTTGGTGTGCGGCTTCACCGAACCCGGCTTGCACAGCACCTGGCCACGCTCGACTTCCTCACGCTTGGTGCCGCGCAGCAGCGCGCCGATGTTGTCGCCCGCCTGGCCCTGATCGAGCAGCTTGCGGAACATTTCGACGCCGGTGCAGGTGGTCTTCTGCGTCGGACGGATGCCGACGATCTCGATTTCCTCGCCGACCTTGATCACGCCGCGCTCGACACGCCCGGTCACCACGGTGCCGCGGCCCGAGATCGAGAACACGTCTTCCACCGGCATCAGGAACGGCTGGTCGATCGGACGCTCCGGCTGCGGGATGTAGGCGTCGACCTGCTTCATCAGTTCCAGGATCGCGTCATGGCCGAGCTTCGGATCGGAGTTCTCCAGCGCGGCAAGGGCCGAGCCCTTGACGATCGGAATGTCGTCGCCCGGGAAGTCGTACTTCGACAGCAGCTCGCGCACTTCCATCTCGACCAGCTCGAGCAGTTCCGGATCGTCGACCATGTCGCACTTGTTCAGGAACACCACCAGCGCCGGCACGCCGACCTGACGGGCCAGCAGGATGTGCTCGCGGGTCTGCGGCATCGGGCCGTCGGCCGCCGACACCACCAGGATCGCGCCGTCCATCTGCGCCGCGCCGGTGATCATGTTCTTGACGTAGTCGGCGTGGCCGGGGCAGTCGACGTGCGCGTAGTGGCGGTTCGTCGTCTCGTATTCGACGTGCGCGGTCGAAATCGTGATGCCGCGCGCCTTCTCTTCCGGCGCCTTGTCGATCTGGTCGTAAGCCGTGAACGTCGCACCGCCCGTCTCCGCCAGAACCTTGGTGATCGCCGCCGTCAGCGACGTCTTGCCGTGGTCGACGTGACCGATCGTCCCAATGTTGCAATGCGGCTTCGTACGTTCAAACTTTGCTTTGGCCATTGCTCTCTCCGTTCAGTCGCGGCTCACACCTGCGACAATCAGGCAAACTTCTTCTGGACTTCAGCCGACACGTTGGCCGGCGCTTCCGCGTAGTGGTCGAACTGCATGGTGAAGTTCGCCCGGCCCTGGCTCATCGAGCGCAGGTTGTTGACGTAGCCGAACATGTTCATCAGCGGCACCATCGCGTTGATCACGTTGGCATTGCCGCGCATGTCCTGACCCTGGATCTGGCCACGCCGCGAGTTGAGGTCGCCGATGACCGAGCCGGTGTAGTCTTCCGGGGTCACCACTTCGACCTTCATGATCGGCTCGAGGAGAACCGACTTGCCCTTCTGCAGCGCTTCGCGGAACGCGGCACGAGAGGCGATTTCGAAGGCCAGCGCCGACGAGTCGACGTCGTGGTACTTACCGTCGACCAGCGTCACCTTGACGTCGACCACCGGGAAGCCCGCGACCACGCCCGAAGACAGCACGCTCTCGATGCCCTTTTCGACACCCGGGATGTACTCCTTCGGCACCGCACCGCCGACGATCTTCGACTCGAACACGTAGCCGCCGCCCGGCTCGTTCGGCTCGACGACGAAGCTGACCGCCGCGAACTGACCGGTACCACCGGTCTGCTTCTTGTGGGTGTAGTCGACTTCGGCCTTCTTGGTGATGCGCTCACGGAACGCCACCTGCGGCGCACCGATGTTGGCATCGACCTTGTAGGTGCGCTTCAGGATGTCGACCTTGATGTCGAGGTGAAGTTCGCCCATGCCCTTCAGGATGGTCTGACCGGACTCGAGGTCGGTCGACACCCGGAACGACGGATCTTCGGCCGCCAGCTTCGCCAGCGCGATGCCGAGCTTCTCCTGGTCGGCCTTCGACTTCGGCTCGATCGCGATTTCGATCACCGGCTCCGGGAATTCCATCTTTTCGAGGATCACCGGGTTGGCGGGATCGCACAGCGTGTCGCCGGTGCGCGCTTCCTTCAGGCCGGCCAGCGCGACGATGTCGCCGGCATAGGCTTCCTTGATGTCTTCGCGGTTGTTGGCGTGCATCAGCAGCATGCGGCCGATGCGCTCCTTCTTCTCGCGGGTCGAGTTCACCACGCCGGTGCCGCTCTGCAGAACGCCCGAGTAGATGCGGCAGAACGTGATGGTGCCGACGAAGGGATCGTCCATGATCTTGAACGCCAGCAGCGACAGCGGCTCCTTGTCGTCCGCCCTGCGCACGACTTCGTTGCCCTGGTCGTCGGTGCCCTTGATCGCCGGCACGTCGAGCGGCGACGGCAGGTAGTCGACCACGGCGTCGAGCAGCGGCTGCACGCCCTTGTTCTTGAACGCCGAGCCGCACAGCACCGGATAGAACGCGCCGGTCAGCACCGCCTTGCGGATCAGACGCTTCAGGGTCGCCTCGTCCGGCATGGTCCCTTCGAGATAAGCGCCCATCGCGTCGTCGTCGAGCTCGACGGCGGCTTCGATCATCTTCTCGCGATATTCCTTCGCCTGATCGAGCAGATCGGCCGGGATCTCGTCGTCGTGGAACTTGGCGCCCAGCGACTCGTCGTCCCACACCACGGCCTTCATGCGGACCAGATCGATCACGCCCTTGAAGTTGTTCTCGGAGCCGATCGGCAGCTGGATCGCCACCGGCTTGGCGCCGAGGCGATCGACGATGTCCTGCAGGCACTTGAAGAAGTCGGCGCCGGTCTTGTCCATCTTGTTGGCGAAGACGATGCGCGGAACCTTGTACTTGTCGCCCTGGCGCCACACCGTCTCGGTCTGCGGCTCGACGCCCTGATTGGAGTCGAGAACGCACACGGCACCGTCGAGCACGCGCAAGCTGCGCTCGACTTCGATGGTGAAGTCGACGTGGCCGGGGGTGTCGATGATGTTGAGGCGCTTACCGTTCCAGAACGCGGTCGTGGCGGCCGACGTAATGGTGATGCCCCGCTCCTGCTCCTGCGTCATCCAGTCCATCGTCGCGGCACCTTCGTGCACTTCGCCGATCTTGTGGCTCTTGCCGGTGTAGAACAGGATGCGCTCGGTCGTCGTGGTCTTGCCGGCATCAATGTGGGCCATGATGCCGAAGTTGCGGTAGTCCTCGATGGCGTGAACGCGGGGCATAGCGTCTTCCTTGATTCCGTTGCTTCGCCGTTACCAGCGATAGTGCGAGAACGCGCGGTTGGCTTCCGCCATCTTGTGCACGTCTTCACGCTTCTTCACCGCGTTGCCGCGGTTGTTCGAGGCGTCGAGCAGTTCGGCGGACAGCCGCTCGGTCATGGTCTTCTCGTTGCGGCCGCGGGCCGCGGCGATCAGCCAGCGAATGCCCAGCGCCTGACGACGGGTCGAACGGACTTCGACCGGCACCTGATAGGTGGCACCACCGACGCGGCGGGAGCGGACCTCGATGGTCGGCATCACGTTGTCGAGCGCCTGCTCGAACACGCCGAGCGGCGGCTGCTTGGTCTTGGCCTCGATCAGGTCGAAGGCGCCGTAGACGATGCTTTCGGCGACCGACTTCTTGCCGGCGTACATCACCGAATTCATGAACTTGGTGACGATGATGTTCCCGAACTTCGGATCGGGCAGAACTTCGCGCTTTTCGGCGGCGTGACGACGGGACATGGATGCTCTCCCCGCTTACTTCGGACGCTTCGCGCCGTACTTCGAACGGCGCTGCTTACGGTTCTTGACGCCCTGGGTATCGAGGACGCCGCGGAGGATGTGGTAGCGCACGCCCGGCAAGTCCTTGACGCGGCCGCCGCGGATCATCACCACCGAGTGCTCCTGCAGGTTGTGACCCTCACCCGGAATGTAACCGATGACCTCGAAGCCGTTGGTCAGGCGCACCTTGGCGACCTTACGCAGCGCCGAGTTCGGCTTCTTCGGCGTCGTGGTGTAGACGCGGGTGCACACGCCGCGCTTCTGCGGCGACTGCTGCAGCGCCGGAACCTTCTTGCGCGACTTCTGCACCACGCGCGGATTTGCGATCAGCTGGTTGATCGTCGGCATCTTCGCCTTCACCCTCAAGCTTCGCGCGAAACCGTCTGTCGGTTTCGCAAATTCGTTCGGGGCTACCCGCCCCAGCGGCCGCCCTACCCGACCGAACCCGAGTTCGATCACGCAAAGCGAAATCGCGCCAGCCACTCATCGCTGAGCGGAAAGCGCTTCCACGCAACAGAGGACCGCAGCAAAGACCGGGCAGCTTCCGCTGACCGACTCCTACCGAGGTCATGCTTCCAAAACCGTCCTGACGAGAAAGAGCCCCGAAAGAACGCTCAATGTCCTGGCATTGCCTGGCTTATGTCGACAGCGTTTGAGCGACTTGGGTCGAGGGTGGTGCCCGTAAGTCCTTGAAAGGACGGCCCGGGTGTTCCGTTCCGACGTTGGCGAAGCTCACCGCCTGTCTTGAAGTGGGCGGGTTGTATCGGCGGACTACCCCCAAGTCAAGGCAAAACCGCCGCTTGATGACGGTTCGGCGACGACTTTCGGCTCCCTGCCCGACCGGCGTGAAATGCCTATGGAATGGGGCGTTGTCGCGTCCCGCTTCGGCCGCGGCGAAGGTCCGATTTCGGACTCCGGAGCCCGCTGGCAAGGGCCGGACCGACGCTCCTCACGACGGGATTCATAGAATCGTCAGGTACTGCCCGGGCGAATCCGCCTCCGACTCGGGGGGATTCGCTTCGTCCTGCCGTCTCGATTCGGCACAGGGCGGCGCCGCCAACACGCCACCGCGATATTCGGTAATTTGATACCCCAACAATCCCCCTTCCATTCGACCAAGACCCGCCGTCCCGTTCAAGGACGATCGCGGCCGGCGGCGGCGCGATCCACAGAAGCCGGACGATCCTGATTGCCGGCGGCGGAATCGCTGTGGCTAAGTGCCAGGCGGGGCGACGTGGTCGGCCAGCCGCAGCATGGGTTGGAACGAGATGGCGGGTTCGGGGCGAGATCGGGTGGTGCCGCGACACATGGCGGCGGTCGCGGCGGCCGCCGTGTCGCTGCAGCTCGCCGTCGCGCCTGCCCTGGCGGCTGACGACGACGACGCGCCGGCGCAGACCTACCCCAATATCTATCTCGACCTCCGCACCAGCTACGGCCGCACCCCGGCCGGGGTGTTGTCGATCGGCTTTGCGAGCCCGACCATCGCGGTGCTGTCCCGACTGCGCGAACTGGCGGCGCTGCCGCCGCTGCAGGCGCCGACGCTGCCGGCGAGCCAGAGCGTGGAACTCGATGTCCCGCTGACCATCGACGTCAACGACCGCGTCTCGCTGTACGGCGGCTTCAGCACCACCACCAGCAAAAGCGGTGCGGGCTGGAGCTCGGTCGACATCACCAGCTGGAACGTCGGCTTCCAGGCCGACATCTATCGCCAGGACGGCGGCGCGCTGCCGACGCTGACGCTGCAGACCACCCTCACCCGCTCGGTGCCGAGCGGGCCGCTCGCCACCACCTCGGTCAACACCGTGCTGGAGGCGTCCTACGCGTTCGACGCCGACGAGACCCGCGGCGTGCTTGCCGGCGTTCAGTTCACCACCACCGCGATCGACGCCGACCGCGCAGCGATCCGTCCGAACACCATCGGCTGGCTCGGCGGCTATTATCAGTGGGACAGCAATTGGAAGCTGACCGGCCGCGCCGGCCTGCAATCGTTCGGCGGCGCCGAGCTGCTGCGCTTCACCCCGATCGATGCCTTCACCCAGCCGATCCTGCGGATCGATCTCGACAAGATGGACGACAACGACAACCGGCTGTTCGGCATCACCGCGCAGGTGTCGTGGACGCCGAAGCCGGCCTATCAGCTCACCGTGCGGACGCCGCTGTATCTGACGAAGAACTGAGGCCGGCGGAGCGGCTGGTCGGGCTGATCCCGGCGGCGGAGGCGCGGCAGATGCCGCAACGGGTCACAACCAGCCCTCCCACCCTCATGCAAGCAAGGCTGCACGCCTGCTTCAATCTCGAAGCGGTCGAAGAACGAGCGTCACGCAGATCATGCTCAGTCAAACGACCTTCTGCTATCCACCGCCCCGCCGCCTCGCACCCGCATTCGAAATCAGCGCCATCAGGGCTTGCAGCAGCGAACTCGGATCGCCGGACCACACCAGATGCGTCCGATTCTTGCGCAGCTTCGCCGGCAATGGATGGCGGTCGACCGCCGTGCCCAAAGCGGCGTGATCGAGCACGCCTGCGGGCACGATCGCGATGCCGGAGCCTGCAGCGACGCAGGCGACGATGGCGTGATAGGAGCCGAGGTCGAGAATTCGGTCGGGCGATACGCCTTCGGACGCCAGCCATTCCATCAGGCGCCGGCGGTAGGAGCAGCCGTGCGGAAACGCCACCACCGTCTTGCCGCCGAGGTCGGCGGAGCGGCGCAGCGGGCGGTCGCCCTTGGCGGTGATCAGCACCAGCTCTTCTTCGAACGCCGCGACTGAGGCGAAGCTACCCGGCTCGAACGGCTCTGAGACGAAGGCGGCCTCGATCTCGAACCGCTCCAACTGCCGAAGCAGCGCACCGGTGGTGTCGGTCGTCATCTGGATCGCGATGTCGGGGTAGCGCGCATGAAAGCGCGACAGCAGCGGCGGCAGCCGCACCCCGGCGGCGCTTTCCAGAGACCCCAGCCGCAGCACGCCTTTCGCCTTGCCGCTGCGCAACTCCTGCTCGGCGGCGTCGGCCAACTGCAGCAGACGTTCGGCGTGGCTCAGCAGGGTGCGGCCGAGATCGGTGAGGACCAGACCGCGCCCCTGACGGCGAAACAGGCTGTGCCCGATCCGCTCCTCAAATTGCTTGATGCGGGTGGTGACGTTGGACGGCACCCGGTGCAGCCGGTCCGCCGCGCGGGTGATTCCGCCCTCCCTGACGACGGCGCGGAAAATCTCGAGGTCGTCGAGGTCCATTATTCTCATATCGAGAACGATATTTCAAAATAATTCATTTTTCAACATCGGCCCGATTTGCTGTTGTCGAGCCCATGATTGAATCGGTCGACCTGATGCAACGTAGTTCCGCCGAAGCCGCTGCCCCTCATCCGCCGACCTGGCTGATCGTCGTGAGCGGCATCGTGGCGCTCGCCGCCGCGATGGGGATCGGCCGGTTCGCGTTCACGCCGCTGTTGCCGCTGATGCTGCGCGACGGCACCTTGAATGCCGCCGCCGGCGCCGAATGGGCGGCCGCGAACTACGCCGGCTACCTGGCGGGCGCGCTGACCGCCTCGATCTTTGCCGGCCATCCCCAGCTCGGCGTGCGCCTGTCGCTGGTCGGCATCGCGCTGTCGACGATGGCACCGGCGTGGATCGATCGCGACTCGATGGAGCTTGTCGGCGCAGTGCTCCGCGCCGTCTCCGGGGTCTGCAGTGCATGGGCGCTGGTGTGCGCCAGCAGTTGGTGCCTCACTGAACTCGCGCGGCGCCACAGGCCTCAGCTCGGCGCCTGGATCTATTGCGGCGTCGGTCTCGGCATCGCGCTGGCCGGAACGATCGCCTGGCTCGGCGGGCAGCAGACGGCTTCCGCGCTGTGGCTCGAACTCGGAACGATCACGGCCGCCGGAACGATCATCGTCGCCGCCGGCCTCGGACGCCGGACCAGCGCACCGCCACCGGCAGTCACGCCTGCGCACGCGCAACTCGTGGCGAAGAGTGCGGATCGTCAGTGGGACATCGTAGCGTGTTACGGTGTCTTCGGCTTCGGCTACATCATTCCGGCCACCTTCCTGCCGGCGATGGCGCGGGAATTGACCGCGGACCCGTTGGTGTTCGGCATCACCTGGCCGCTGTTCGGGCTGGCCGCCGCGATCTCGGTGGCGCTGGCGGCTCATCGGCTCCACGGCTGGCCGCGGCGGCGGGTGTGGGCGCTGGCGCAAGGGACGATGGCGGTCGGCACGGCGCTGCCGCTGATCAGCCACGCGCTGTGGTCCCTCGCCGCCTCCGCCGTGCTGGTCGGCGGCACCTTCATGGTCGCGACGATGGCCGGACTTCAGCTTGCCCGCGAGCTGTGCCCCGCCAATCTGACGCCGCTGCTGGCGCGGATGACGGTGGCGTTCGCCGTGGGACAAATCATCGGGCCGGTCGTCATTCGTCTGCTCGGCACCGGCACCTGGGCCGGCTGGGACAGCATGGCCTGGGCCAGCGCCGCCTCCACCCTGCTGCTGGCGATCAGCACAGCCTGGCTCTGCCGCGACGCCGAGCCGCTCGCCGGCTCCGAACCAACACAGGGCGCATAGGCCAGCCCCCCGCGATGCCGCCGCGATGGCGGCCATGCCTATCGTGAGGTCCCAGCGTCAAAACACGATCTGGTAGCCGAGGTACGATCTGAACTGATTGGTCTGCGATGCATTGAGAAATGCCCGGCCGACCGAGAAATACAAATGCTGCTTGTCGGCTAGTTTGTATTTTCCGCCGAATTCCAGCCCCGCCGTCTCGGGCGTCGTTCGGCTGGTCGCGCTCTGATAATAGGCGTTGAGGCCGAGGCTGAGATGATCCGTCACTTCACGCGAGATCGCTTGGCCAACATAGACATAGTCCCGATTGTCCGCCCCCGGATTCAGTCCGTAAGCGATATTGCCGATGAGCGACCATTTGCCGAAGCTCTTCTCGAAGATCACCGGGAAGTAGCCACGCAGGTGCGATGAGCCGATCCCATATTGTGAGGACACCGATGGCAGGCTGATCTGCGGCGCGAAGCCGATCGACGGCAACCACGATCCGTCAGGTGCATCGAGAACCCGGTAGCCCAAAGCCAACTCGGCCGATCCCGGTCCGTAGGTGAAGGTGTCCGCTTCGCTTCGGGCTTCGAATGGAAGCGAGAAGTCGAACTCCAGATTCTTCGAGATCCGATACATTGCCTCGGTGCGCGGAATTGCAATCTCGTCCGCTCCCCGGCGCCACAGATAGGTCGCGATCGCGCGGATGCCGAACTGGCCGGGGTCGACGCTGAAGGTCGAGCTCGTCTGAAACGGAGCCGCGAAGCCGAACGCCTCGGGCGCACTTCCCACCACCGCGCTAGCACAGCCAATCAACGCGGCTGCGCCGAACCAACGCCGGCCCTGCCGATAGCTCCGCTCCAAATGCTCGGAACCCATCACACGACCTCATCGTCATGAAGCTCGCTCGCGAGTTGATCTGCTCTGGCGTGGTCTGTCCAGCCCGGATGTCGCGGCAACTTCGCTCCAGGCGTAGGCGCAGCGCTTTCCGGGTACGGAACTGTGCCCCCAGCTACGCCACCGCCAGTTCCACCCGCCGCGGCGGGAACGGCCGGAACGTCGCCAGGATCAGCATCGCGGCGAGGCCCATGGCGCAGGAGGCGACGTACATCGGCGCATAGCTGCCGTAGGCATCGTAGATCAGCCCGCCGAGCACCGGGCCGGTCGACATGCCGAGGCTGCCGGCCATCGCGGTGCCGCCGACGATCGTGCCCATCATCCGCAGCGGGAAGTTCTCGCGGATGATCACCGCATAGAGAGGCATGGTGCCGGCGTAGATGAAGCCGACCGCGACCGCGACGGCGTAGAAACCGCCGAGCCCGCCGACGAAGGCATAGGCCAGCACCCCGAACGCCTGCGCCAAGAGACCGATGACCAGCACACGCTGCGCGCCGAAGCGGTCGCCGGCCAGCCCGAAGCCGATCCGGCCGAACATCCCGGCCAGTCCCTCGACGCTGTAGATCGTGGTCGCCGCGATCATCGGGATGCCGCAGGTCACCGCGTAGCTGACGGTGTGGAAGATCGGACCGGAATGGGTCGCGCAGCAGAAGAAGTTGGCCAGCATCAGCGTGACGAATTGCGGCGAGCGCACCGCCTGCCCCACCGTCATCTCGTCCGCAGCATCCACCGCCGCCGCCTCGGCGCCGCCCGCTTCCAGCGCCGGCGGCCGCCGCACCAGCAGCGCCGCCGGGATCATCAGCGCGGCGACCACTGCAGCCATGATCAGCATCGCGCCGCGCCAGTCGTGGATCGTCACCAGCCACGCCGCCAGCGGCGCCATCGTCAGCGGCGCCATGCCCATGCCGGCGGACACCAGCGACACCGCAAGGCCGCGCCCGGTGTCGAACCAGCCGGTGACGCAGGCCATCATCGGCGCGAACACCGCGGCTGTGGCGGCGCCGACCATTACGCCGAACAGCAGTTGGAATTCGATCAGCGAACCGGCGCGGCTGGCGAGCGCGAGGCTGGCCGCCAGCACCACCGATCCTGCCAGCACGACGGGGCGCGGCCCGTACCTGTCCGACAGATTGCCCCACAGCATGCTGGCGGCCGCCATCGCCAGGAAGCCGATCGTCATCGCGGTGGAGATGCCGGTGACCGACCAGCCGGTGTCCTGCGACATCGGCCTGATCAGCACCGGCAACGAGAACATCGCACCGGCCGCGACGCAGCCGAGCACGCCGCCGGCCGCAACGATCACCCAACGATAGGACTGGTTCATGGTCGTTTCCGTGTTGCACGAGTGCTTGCCGCGTCATTGCGAGGAGCACCCGGATCGGCGCGATGCGCCGTCCGGGCACAGGCTCCGCGACCAAGCAATCCAGCTCAGTGCGCGCAGCTGGATTGCTTCGCTTCGCTCGCAATGACGTTGAAAGACTCGCGCGAAAGGACTGGGTCTCCCATACTCCGAGGACGAAGCGACCCCGCCGCGGCCGACATTGGGCCGGCGTTTTTTTTCGCCGGCCCCGCGCCGCCGTCAGGCCGACGCCGGCAGCGTGTTGATCATCCAGGGAATTCCGAAGCGGTCGATCAGCGAGCCGAAGCCGGGCGACCAGAACGTCTCGCCGAACGGCATCATCGGCTTGCCGCCCTCGGACAATTGCTCGTACCAGCGCTGCGCCTCGGCCTTGTCCTCCGTGTGCAGGGTGACGTCGAACCCGTTCTTCGGCTTGTCGATGTTCGGAGCCCAGCCGGTGTCCATGTCGGCGCCCATCAGCGCCTGATCGCCGACCTCGAGCCAGCAGTGCATCAGCCAAGTCTTGTACTTCGGATCGGTGACCGGCATCTCCGGCGGCGCGTCGCCATAGGGGAATGCCGCGGTGATCTTGCCGCCCAGCACCTTTGCGTAGAACTCGAACGCCTCGCGGCACTGTCCCTGGAAGCTCAGGCTGGTCACGATCTTCATGCAGTTTTCCTCTCCTGTCCGCCCGGCGACGCGCGATCGCACGAGCGCGCTTGAACCCCAGTCATTAGGTTGATATCAACGTATATCGCCCATCGCTTGTCAAGAGCCGTTCTCAATGCGTCCGTCGGCCGAACCGAGCTTCGAAACCACGTTGCTGGTGCGCGACAGCTGCCTGTGCCTGCACGCCCAGCGCGCGGCGCGGGCGCTGGCGCGGCGGTTCGACCTCGCGTTGAAGCCGGCCGGGCTCACCAGCGGTCAATTCTCGCTGTTGATGTCGCTGAATCGGCCGCAGCCCGCCCCGCTCGGCAGCGTCGCCGCGCTGCTGGCCATGGACCGGACCACGCTGACGGCGAACCTGAAGCCGCTGGAGCGGCGCAACCTGCTCGAAGTGCTGATCGATCCGGCCGACCGGCGTGCCAGGCTGCTACGGCTGACGCCTAGCGGGCGCAAGACGCTGGCCGCAGCGGTGCCGATCTGGCGCAAGCTCCACGCGGAGATCGAAGCGGATCTCGCCGATGCCGATGGCGTAAGGGCCGAACTCAACCGGCTCGGCCGCCTCGCCGACTGACGCCCGGCTATTTACTCGTCGTCGTCATCATCGTCGTCGTCATCGTCCCGGGCGCCGTGGCGCTTCTGGTCGTCCCACAGCTTGCGATACACCCCGTTCTTGGCCAGCAGCTCCTGGTGCGAGCCGCGCTCGATCGCCTGGCCGGCGGAGATGACGACGATTTCGTCCATGTCGACCACGCTGGTCAGGCGGTGGGTCGAGAAGATCATGGTGCGGCCGCGCGCGAGCTTCATCAGCGTCTTGTTGATCGCGGCCTCGGTGGTCTGGTCGAGCGCCGAGGTCGCCTCGTCGAGCAGCAGCACCGACGGATCGCGCACGATCGCGCGGGCGATCGCGATGCGCTGGCGCTGGCCGCCGGACAGCGTGTCGCCGCGCTCGCCGACCACGGTGTCGTATTTCTCCGGCAGGCTCATGATGAAGCGGTGGATCTCCGCTTTCTTGGCCGCCTGCACCACCTCGGCGTCGGTGGCGCCTTCCTTGCCGAGCCGGATGTTGTCGCGGATCGACATGTTGAACAGCATGTTCTCCTGGAACACCACCGCCATGCTGTGGCGCAGCGAGTCCAGCGTGACGTTGCGGATGTCGACGCCGTCGACCGAGACCCTGCCCTCGGTCGGATCGTACAGCCGCAGCACCATGTTGAGCAGCGTGCTCTTGCCCGAGCCGCTCGGGCCGACGATGGCGATGGTCTTGCCGGCCTTCAGCTTGAGGCTGAGATTGTCGATCACCGGCCGCTCGGCGCCCTCATAGGCGAACGACACCCGCTCGAACGCGATGTTGTCGACGATGCGCGGCATCTCGGCTGCGCCCTGCTTGTCGGCGATCGGCGTCTTCTCGTCGAGCAGCTCCTGCATGTGGCGCACCGCGGCCGCCGCCTGGATCGACACCGGGATGAACTGCATCAGATGGGCGATGTTGTATGACACCTCCCAGAACGCGCTCTCGAAGGTGACGAAGGTGCCGACGGTGATCTGACCGGTGGTCGCCAGATAGGCGCCGATCGCCAGCACCACCAGGTGCAGCATCAGCACCGACACCGTCACCGATCGCTCGACCATCGAGGTCAGAAAGGTGGCCTGCGCCATCTTCTGCCGCGTCGCCTGGTTGCGCAGCGAGAAGAAGCCGAACATCTTGCGCTGCAGGCTGAACGCCTTGACCACCGCCTGGGCGCCGACATTCTCCTGCACCAGGCCGAGCACCCCGGCCTCCTGCACCTTCTGCTCGTAGTTCGCCTGCACCGCTTTCGGCGTCAGGATTCGCGGCCCGATCAAAGTGATCGGGAAGATCAGCAGCGCCACCACCGCGAGCTGCCAGTTCAGGAACAGCATCAGGATGATGCCGGCGATCAGTTCGAGGAACGGCAGCAGCGCGGTGTTGGCGAGGATCTCGACCACGCTTTCGAACGCCGCCATGTCGATTGAGAACCGCGACAGGATCTCGCCGCGCTTGGTGCGGGCGAAGTAGCCGGCCGGCAGGCGCTGGACGTGCTCGAACAGTCGGGTGCGGACGTCGGCGACCACCACGGCGGCGAGCCGGGCGTCCCAGCGCTCGTACCACACCGCGACGATCGAGGTGATGATCCCGGCGACCGCCAGCACCGACAGGATCTTGTAGAGTTCGTGGAAGTCTTCCTCACCGAGCGCATCGTCGATCAGGAACTTCAGGCTGAGCGGCATGATGACGTTGAACAGCGTCTCGACGACCACGCCGAACACCACGAACGCCAGCATCTTCTTGTAATTGACCACCACCGGGCGGATGAACCGGGCGATCGTCGCGAACGCGCCGGCGGCCTCGCGTGCGGTGAACACGACGAGTTCCTCGTCCTCCTCGTCGTCGTCGTCGAGGTCGTCTTCGTCGTCGTCCTCCTCATCGCCGTCGTCGTCGTCCGCGACCGCCTTGGCGGCGCCGGGCGCGGCGGGAGTCTTGTCGGCGATCAGTTGCTTGACCTGCGGCTTGGTGCTGGGCACCACCGGCGCGCCGGTGCCCACCGGAATCGCAAACTTCTCGTCGAGCGGCGACGCCGGAGTCGCCGGCTCGGCGGCCGCACCGTCGCCGGCGGGCGGCTGCCCGGTCGGCTTGTCGTTCGACGTATCGGTCGGCTTGGCGGCCGGATTGGCTGGTGGCTTACGCTTGCGCGCCATGACTCGAACCGTTGGGGAGAACCGGACCCGCGATCACAATGAGCTGCGCCGTGACTCGTTCAAGCCACGGCGCGCGGAATCTGTTTAGGCGAACGGCACCGTCCGGCAAAGCCCGCTCAATCGTCGGCGTCCTCGTCGTCCTCGACCTTGTCAAAGAACGAATAGCGCAGGCTGTCGGCGTCGCCGTACCACTGGCCCGGGCCCTTGCCGGCCTTGACCGCGATCTCCCACAGCGCGTCGCCGCAATCGTTGCGATGGACCGCGAGATCGAAGCCGTTGTTGAAGAACAGCTCCGACCATTCCCACCAGGTGCCGAGCTTCTTCACGCCGCGCAGCAGGTCGTAACGGTCGATCAGCTCCGGTTCCATGTCGCTGGTCACCGAGCCGAAAATCAAACCGGTGCGGGTCACCCGGTTCAGCTCGCGGATCGCCTTGACCACGCGGTTGTCGGCGACGTGGCACAGGCTGGTCTCGAACACGAAGTCGAATTCCTCGTCGTCGAACGGCAGATCGACGATCGATCCGAGCTTGTTGAACGGCTTCAGCGCCTCCGGCGTCTTCGCATGGATGTAGCGGTTGTTCTCGACGCCGAACGCCTCGACGCCGCGCTGACGCAGCGCGCCGACCAGTTCGCCGCTCGCCGAACCGGCGACCAGCAGCTTGTAGCCATGCGGCTCGCCCCAAGCCGTGTTGATCGTCTGCATCAGGTAATCCGGATCGGTGAAGCGGTTCCAGACGTCGCGATACGGGCCCTGATTGCGGTAGTTCTCGAAATAGTCGCGATCGATCTTGTCGGTCACGGGCTTGCCGCCGTTGCTGCGGGCGCGGCGCAGCTTCATGGTCTCGGTGACGATGATGTCGGTTGCAGCGTCGGAGGAATCGAGCAGGCCGTTCAGAGTAGAGTCGAACAGGTAGTCGCCGACGATGACGAAGCCCGGATGGCTCTTCGGTTCCGGGCGGTGGTTGGTCATCACGTCGCGCACCGGCAGGCCGCCGGGGATGCAGTTCACTGACGACAGCCAGCGATGGGTTTTGCCTTCGAGGAAGTGACCACGGACGTCGCCGAGCGCGGCCGGCAGCGATTTCAGCGCCAGCTCGATCAGCTCCTTGTCGGTCAGGTTGGAGAACGCCAGCGCGTCCGATCCTGCGATCAGGAAGTTGAGCACGCCGTATTTGCCGACATCGTGGCGCGAGCCCTCGTTGTAGACGCAGCAGCCGCCGAAGGCTTCCGACATGAACCATGACCCGGGGATCTTCTCGCCCCAGAACGGCGAATCGAACAGCAGCGAGATCCGCAAATAGTGTGCCGGGCGGTCGAAATAAGCGATGTGCTTGACCATCGCCTTGCGCAACTGCTCGTTGCCCCAGCTCAGCGTGGCGAGCCAGTTGTGCGGCAGGCACATCAGCACCAGGTCGAAGTCGCGGGTCTCCGGCCCCTTGCCGTTCATCATGTTCAGCTCGTAGCGGCCGCTCTCGGTCTTGCCGACCTTGAGGACGCGATGATTGAACTGGATGTCGGCGTCGATCTCGGAGCGCAGGCACTCGATCAGCTGCTCGTTGCCGTTCTGGATCGAATAAAGGCCGATATAGCCGTCGATATCCATCACGAAGTTCTTGAGCGCGTTGAGGCCGTTGGTGTTGTGGCTCTCGGTGGCGATATCGGACCGCGCCATCACCTTGAAAAAGCGCTTGGCGGTCGGGTCCTCGATCTCCTTGTCGAGCAGCTGCTCGCAATTGGTCCAGGCCCAGGGGTGCTCGTTGTCGTGCGCGCCGACGCCCTCGTAGTACTCGGTCGGCGTGATCTGCTCGGTGCACTTCTTGCGGAACGCCAGGATCGCCTCGGCGGTCTTGTCGCCGTACTTCTTGCGCATACCGGGAACGTCGGCGAGCAACTCGCCGTCGAGCTGCACCTGTTCGGCGTCCATCGGAATGGTCTGCAGGCCGAAATGCTGCACCAGTTCCCGCAGCGGGTCCGGCCCCGTCATCGAGTAGTCGTACAGCTCGGCGACGCCGGCCTCATACATCGCCGGCGCGGTCTCGAATTTCTGGGTGACGATCTTGCCGCCGAGCCGGTCGGAGGCTTCGAAGATGGTGACCTTGCACAGGCCCCCGAGCTTGCGTTTGAGATACCAGGCGCTCATCAGACCGCCCGGGCCGCCACCTACGATTGCAAGGTCAAACATCGTGCTCTTTCAAACGCATCGTCGCGGCGCCCGCCGCACGTGCCGGTTCGTTCCGCGGCTCCTGTCCAGGCCGTGATTCTCTGAGAAAACCAGCGCGGCTTCAATGGCTTGGGGCTGATTTTGACGTCGAACCGGCGCCCCGGTGCCGGGATCGCGTCGTTCGGACCACAGCAAGGCGCTTTTCACCTGAAGGGAAGATGAACAAAGCGTAAGGTACAGCACAAAACGCCGCAGGTCAGCCCTTTGCGGCTGAGATTGCCCGGAGAATGCAGTGGTTTTCCGGGCATTTGCCGGATGTAGCTAGGTCTTCAAGGCGGGTTGATCGGCGAACCCGCCGGCGACACGCCGGCGTTCGCGCCGCCCGGCTCACCGCCCGTCGTACAGCAACCGCTCGGCGCTGCGCAGCAGATCTTCGGCGACCTGCAGCAACGGCGATCCGGCCGCCCGCAGCCGGTCCAGGTCGAACAGATCGAGCCGGAGGATCACGACGTCCCCGGCGACCGCGTCGCGATAGCCCGCCCCGGTTGCGCGCCAGCCGAGCGGGACGAGCAGATCGCGCAAGACCGGGACTGCAGCGATCAGGCCAGTCCGGCCGCCGGCAAGGATGGCGGTGCGATACGCCTGCCGGAACAGACGCTCGACGAGCGCCCGCCCCGGCCGGCCCGGCGCCATCGCGACCTGATGCAGGACCGTGCCGGCGAGGTGGTGCGGAGCGACGGTGTCGCGCAGCGCCGCGAGGCCGGCCTCGCCGGTCGCATCGGCGGCGTGCACCAGCCGCAAGGAGGCGAGCGTGCGGCGCTGCCGCGTCGCGACCAGCACCGGACCGCTGTGATCGTCCGGCGCGGTGCGGGCTGCGTGCCGATCGGCCTCCGTCCGCGCGATGGCGATGCCGGGTTCGGTGGCGATCCGCGCGACCCGCGGCCACGGTGCCTGGGCTGGACGGGGATCGGGGACGTCGAAATCGAGCCGGAAATAGTCGATCAGATCCAACGTTTGCATCGAAATGCCCGCTGTTGTCGTGCGCGACTTCAACTTGCGGGTGTAGCCGGGTACTCGCATCACCCGATCGGGTGACGGTGCTGAAATGTTCCGGACCTTCAGAACTCCCGCCCAGCCGGGATCGCCTTACCGGCCAGCAGCGAGATCAGCTCCTGCTGACGCGACAGTCCGGTTTTCGACAGCACCTCCTTGAGCTGGCTGCGCACCGTCTCGCGGGAGACACCGAGCGCCGACGCGATGCTGTCGACCGACTGCGCCTCGCCGATGCCGCGCGCGACCCGCGCTTCCGCCGGCGTCAGGTCGAACAGCCCCTGCAGCACCTCCGCGGTCGGCACCCTGGCGCGATCCACTGGGGTGGCGACCAGGATCGCGATCGCCTGCGTGAAGATGTCCTGGGCCGAGCCGCGGACCGGGATCAGGTGCAGCACCATCGGCAAAACACCTTCGGTCCCCGCTACCGGGATCGACCTGACAGCGGGTGCGGCCGGCAGCGACGCGACCGCGTCGGCGAACATCACGTCCGCCGCCCGGTCGGCGATCGTCAGCCGCTGTGCGCGGTCCTGAAATACCGCGGGCACAAGTGCATCGAACAGCGCGTTGGCTGCGAACACCCGCCCGGCGCCGCGCAGCACCGCGCCCGGCAGCCCCAGCGCCTGCAACGTATCGGTCTGCGCCTTCGCCCGCTCGAAGCCGATGCGATTGGCCGTCATCGCGGCGCGCGCCATGTGCGGCCGCAAGCCATCCAGCGCTTCCACCACCTCGGGCGGAATCGGGCCGAGATCGTGATGGCGCGGCAGCAGGATCGAAATCATGTCGCCGCTCGGGATCGGGATCAGGGTCCCGGCGCGGAAGCCCATGCCACTCGGCCGGTAGAACTCCCGATAGATCGGATGCGTGGCGATGACGTCGGCGCCGACCAGATCACGATCGGTCAGGAAACCCGCATGGTTCTTCTTGTGGGCGCTGGCCAGCAGCGGGTCGCGGTGCGCCCAGTCCCGCATGAACACTTGCAGCAGCTCTTCCCAGCCCGGCGACACGATCCCGCTGGCGTAGCCGTCGCGCACCGCGAACAGCACGCCGCGCTCGCCGCCGGACACCGCACTCAGCGCGCCGAGCAGCTCCGGCCAAAGCTGCGGCACCAGCGCCGCCTCGTAGATGCGATCGACGAGACCGGCATGATCCGCTGGCAAGGTCATCGTTCGCTACACCGATCAAGCAGCACCGCCGCGCGGGCGACGGCCGCAGAAACAATCAGGCTATCCGGGCCGGCAACCGGCCTGCCGAACTAACCGGTATCCGCCCCCTGCGCCCCACAACCGACAAGCTCATCCAAATACGCGGCGAACACAAGCCGTTCGGGTTCCCCTCACGCAAAAGGCCGGCTCGCGCCGGCCTTTCACAACTCGTATCAGCAGCAACCGGCTTACTCGGCCGGCGGCAGCGACAGCGGTTCGGCTTCCGGCGCGGCGGCCGGAACGATCGTCGCCTGCTTCTCGCGCTCGTCGAGGATCAGGCGATCGCGCTTCACCGCCACTTCGCGGATCTTGGCCATCGAGGCGCCGGTGCCCGCCGGGATCAGCCGGCCGACGATGACGTTCTCCTTGAGGCCTTCCAGCGGGTCGACCTTGCCGTTGACCGCGGCTTCGGTGAGCACCCGCGTGGTCTCCTGGAACGACGCCGCCGAGAAGAACGAGCGGGTCTGCAGCGACGCCTTGGTGATGCCGAGCAGCACCGGGTTGCCGGTGGCGGGCTTCTTGCCCTCCTCGACCGCCTTGGCGTTGATCGCGTTGAACTCGATCTTGTCGACCTGTTCGCCCGAAATCATGTCGGTATCGCCCTGGTCGGTGATCTCGATCTTCTGCAGCATCTGGCGAACGATCACCTCGATGTGCTTGTCGTTGATCAACACGCCCTGGAGTCGATAGACCTCCTGGATTTCGTTGACGAGATAGGCCGCGAGTTCTTCGATGCCCTTGATCGCCAGGATGTCGTGCGGCGCCGGATTGCCCTCGACGATGAAGTCGCCCTTTTCGACGACGTCGCCGTCCTGCAAGTGGATGTGCTTGCCCTTCGGGATCAGGTACTCGCGCGGCTCCTCGTTCTTGTCGAGCGGCTCGATCGAGAGCCGGCGCTTGTTCTTGTAGTCGCGGCCGAACCGGATGGTGCCCGCGATCTCGGCGATGATCGCCGCGTCCTTCGGCCGCCGTGCCTCGAACAGCTCCGCCACCCGCGGCAGACCGCCGGTGATGTCGCGGGTCTTGGCGCTCTCGGTCGAGATACGCGCGAGGATGTCGCCGGGCTTGACCTGGGCGCCGACGTCGACCGACAGGATGGCGTCGACCGACAGCATGTAGCGGGCGTCACCGCCGCGCGCCAGCTTCAGCACCTTGCCGTCCTTGCCCTTGATCACGATCGCCGGACGCAGGTCGGCGCCGCCGCGGCTCGAGCGCCAGTCGATGACGATACGCTTGGCGATACCGGTCGACTCGTCGAGCGTTTCGGAGATCGACTGATCCTCGATCAGATCCTCGAAGTCGATGGTGCCCTCGACCTCGGTCAGGATCGGCCGGGTGTACGGATCCCACTCGGCGATGCGCTGGCCGCGCTTGACCATGTCGCCCTCGTCGACGTGCACGCGCGCGCCGTACTGGATGCGATGGGTCGCACGCTCGGAACCGTCCGGATCGACGATCGCGATCACCATGTTGCGGACCATGGCGACGTTGTGGCCTTCGCCGTTGCGGGCGATGCCACGGTTCTTGATCACGATCTTGCCGTCGAAGTTCGACTCGATCACCGACTGCTCGTTGATCTGCGCCGCGCCGCCGATGTGGAAGGTACGCATCGTCAGCTGGGTGCCCGGCTCGCCGATCGACTGCGCCGCGATCACGCCGACCGCTTCGCCGTGGTTGACCGGGGTGCCGCGGGCGAGATCGCGTCCGTAGCACTTGCCGCAGATGCCGTTGACCAGCTCGCAGGTCAGCGCCGAGCGGATCTTCACTTCCTGCACGCCGGCCTGATGGATCGCCTCGACGTCCCGCTCCTCCATCAGATCGCCGCGCTTGACGATGATCTCGTTGGTAGCCGGGTCGCGCACGTCCTCGCCCGCGGTGCGGCCGAGGATACGGCTGCCCAGCGAAGCCACCACGGTGCCGGCGTCGACGATCGCCCGCATCTTGATGCCGAGCGAGGTGCCGCAGTCGGCCTGCGTGATGATGCAGTCCTGCGCCACGTCCACCAGACGGCGGGTCAGGTAACCGGAGTTCGCGGTCTTCAGCGCGGTGTCGGCCAGACCCTTACGGGCGCCGTGGGTCGAGTTGAAGTACTCGAGAACCGACAGACCTTCCTTGAAGTTGGAAATGATCGGCGTCTCGATGATCTCACCCGACGGCTTCGCCATCAGGCCGCGCATACCGGCGAGCTGACGCATCTGCGCGGGCGAACCACGCGCACCGGAATGGGCCATCATGTAGATCGAGTTGACCTGCTGTTCGGAGCCGTCCGGCGCTTTCCGAATCGCGGAGATCTCCTTCATCATCTCCTTGGCGATTTCCTCGGTGGCCTTCGACCAGGCGTCGACCACCTTGTTGTACTTCTCACCGTGGGTGATCAGACCGTCGTTGTACTGCTGCTCGAAGTCCTTCGCCAGCGTACGGGTCGAGTCGACGATCTTCCACTTCGAACCCGGCACGACCATGTCGTCCTTGCCGAACGAGATGCCGGCCTTGAACGCGTTGAAGAAGCCGAGCGCCATGATCCGGTCGCAGAAGATCACCGTCTCCTTCTGACCGCAGTGGCGATAGACTTGGTCGATGACGCCGGAGATCTCGCGCTTGGTCATCAGCTTGTTGATGACGTCGAACGGCAGCTTCGGCGACTTCGGCAGCACCTGGCCGAGCAGGATGCGGCCCGGCGTGGTCTCGATCAGGCGAACGGTCTCGTTGCCGTCCTCACCCACCCAGTGCCAGCGATACTTGATCTTGGTGTGGAGGTGGATGACCTTGGAGTACAGCGCGTGCTCGAGCTCGGCGAGATCGCCGAACACCTTGCCCTCGCCCGGGAGGCCTTCCCGCATGATCGACAGATAGTACAGGCCGAGCACGATGTCCTGCGACGGCACGATGATCGGCTGGCCGTTCGCCGGGTGCAGGATGTTGTTGGTCGACATCATCAGGACGCGCGCTTCAAGCTGCGCTTCGAGCGACAGCGGAACGTGCACGGCCATCTGGTCGCCGTCGAAGTCGGCGTTGAACGCCGAGCACACCAGCGGATGCAGCTGGATCGCCTTGCCTTCGATCAGCACCGGCTCGAAAGCCTGAATGCCGAGACGATGCAGCGTCGGGGCGCGGTTCAGCAGCACCGGATGTTCGCGGATCACCTCGTCGAGGATGTCCCAAACCTCCGGCCGCTCCTTCTCGACCAGCTTCTTGGCCTGCTTGACGGTGGTCGACAGCCCCTTGGCGTCGAGCCTCGAGTAGATGAACGGCTTGAACAGTTCGAGCGCCATCTTCTTCGGCAGGCCGCACTGATGCAGCTTGAGCTCGGGACCGACCACGATCACCGACCGGCCCGAATAGTCGACGCGCTTGCCGAGCAGGTTCTGACGGAACCGGCCCTGCTTGCCCTTCAACATGTCGGCGAGCGACTTCAAAGGCCTCTTGTTGGCGCCGGTGATGACGCGGCCGCGGCGGCCGTTGTCGAACAGCGCGTCCACGGCTTCCTGCAGCATGCGCTTTTCGTTGCGGATGATGATGTCCGGCGCACGCAGCTCCATCAGCCGCTTCAAGCGGTTGTTACGGTTGATGACGCGGCGGTACAGGTCGTTGAGGTCCGAGGTCGCGAACCGGCCGCCGTCGAGCGGCACCAGCGGCCGCAGGTCCGGCGGAATCACCGGCACCACGGTGAGGATCATCCACTCCGGCTTGTTGCCGGAGAAGCGGAACGCCTCGACGATCTTCAGCCGCTTGGCGAGCTTCTTGTGCTTGATGTCGCTGTCGGTCTCGGCCATCTCGGCGCGCAGCTGCGCGTCGATCTTGTCGAGGTCCAGACCCTTGAGCAGCTCGCGGATCGCCTCCGCGCCGATCATGGCGGTGAACGAGTCCTGGCCGTACTGATCCTGGGCGCGCAGATACTCCTCCTCCGACAGGAGCTGACGCTCCTTGAGGTCGGTGAGGCCCGGCTCCAGAACCACGTAGTATTCGAAGTACAGGATGCGCTCGAGGTCCTTCAGCGTCATGTCGAGCAGCTGCCCGATGCGCGACGGCAAGGACTTCAGGAACCAGATGTGGGCGACCGGCGCGGCCAGCTCGATGTGGCCCATGCGCTCGCGACGGACGCGGCTGAGCGTGACTTCGACCGAGCACTTCTCGCAGATGATGCCCTTGTACTTCATCCGCTTGTACTTGCCGCACAAGCACTCGTAGTCCTTGATCGGCCCGAAGATGCGGGCGCAGAACAGGCCGTCGCGCTCGGGCTTGAAGGTACGGTAGTTGATCGTTTCCGGCTTCTTGATCTCGCCGTACGACCACGACAGAATCTTCTCCGGCGACGCGATCGAGATCCGGATCTGGTCGAAGACCTGAGCCGGCGTCGTCGGATTGAACAGATTCATAATTTCCTGGTTCATCGCCATCTCCTCGCGTGCCGGTCGTCACCGGCCGCAAAATCGGAATTCCAGAGGCCTCCCCCCGTCGCGCGCGTGACGCTGGCGCGGCGGAGACACCCGGCGGCCGGCGCGAAGCGCACGCCGCCGGGCTCGACGCATTGAGTTACTCGGCAGCCTCGGCCGGCGGCGTCGCCGCCAGCTTGGAGTTGTGCAGGTCGACGTTGAGGCCGAGCGAGCGCATTTCCTTGACGAGCACGTTGAACGATTCCGGAATGCCGGCCTCGAACGTGTCGTCGCCGCGCACGATCGCCTCGTACACCTTGGTGCGGCCCGCGACGTCGTCCGACTTCACAGTCAGCATTTCCTGCAGCGTATAAGCCGCGCCGTAGGCTTCGAGCGCCCACACCTCCATTTCGCCGAAGCGCTGGCCGCCGAACTGCGCCTTACCGCCCAGCGGCTGCTGGGTGACGAGCGAGTACGGACCGATCGACCGGGCGTGGATCTTGTCGTCCACGAGGTGATGCAGCTTCAGCATGTAGATGTAGCCGACGGTCACGCGACGATCGAACTGATCGCCGGTGCGGCCGTCGTACACGGTCGACTGACCCGAGGCGTCGAAGCCCGCGAGCTTCAGCATCTCCTCGATGTCGGCCTCCTTGGCGCCGTCGAACACCGGGGTCGCGATCGGCACGCCGTGGCTGAGATTGCGGCCGAGCTCGAGCAGTTCGCCGTCGTCGAGCGACTTGATGGTCTCGTCCTCGCCGTAGATCTTGCGCAGGGTCTCGCGCAGCGGCTTGAGATCCTGGCTCTGGTAGTAGGTGTCGATGGTCTGACCGATGCGCTTGCCGAGGCCCGCGCACGCCCAGCCGAGATGCGTCTCGAGGATCTGACCGACGTTCATGCGGCTCGGCACGCCGAGCGGATTCAGCACGATGTCGGCGTGAGTGCCGTCCTCCAGGAACGGCATGTCCTCGATCGGCACGATCTTCGACACCACGCCCTTGTTGCCGTGGCGGCCGGCCATCTTGTCGCCCGGCTGGATCTTGCGCTTCACCGCGACGAAGACCTTGACCATCTTCATCACGCCGGGCGGCAGTTCGTCGCCGCGCTGCAGCTTCTCGACCTTGTCGAGGAAGCGCTGTTCGAGGCCCTTCTTCGACTCGTCGTACTGCTTCCGCATGGCCTCGATTTCGGCCATCAGCTTGTCGTTCGGCGCCGCGAACAGCCACCACTGCGACTTCGGATACTCCTCGAGCACCGCGCGGGTGATCTTGGTGTCCTTCTTGAAGCCCTTCGGACCGGCGATGCCCTGCCGGCCGTCGAGCAGGTCGGCGAGACGGCCGTAGACGTTACGGTCGAGAATCGCCTGCTCGTCGTCGCGGTCCTTGGCGAGGCGCTCGATCTCTTCCCGCTCGATCGCCAGCGCACGCTCGTCCTTGTCGACGCCGTGGCGGTTGAACACGCGGACTTCGACGATCGTGCCCTGCACGCCCGGCGGCACCCGCAAGCTGGTGTCGCGCACGTCCGAGGCCTTTTCGCCGAAGATGGCGCGCAGCAGCTTTTCTTCCGGCGTCATCGGGCTTTCGCCCTTCGGCGTGATCTTGCCGACCAGGATGTCGCCGGCGCGGACTTCGGCGCCGATGTAGACGATGCCGGCTTCGTCGAGGTTCTTCAGCGCTTCTTCCGAGACGTTCGGAATGTCGCGGGTGATTTCCTCGGGGCCGAGCTTGGTGTCGCGCGCCATCACCTCGAATTCCTCGATGTGGATCGAGGTGAAGACGTCTTCCTTCACGATCCGCTCGGAGAGCAGGATCGAGTCTTCGAAGTTGTAGCCGTTCCACGGCATGAACGCGACCAGCACGTTGCGGCCGAGCGCGAGCTCGCCGAGATCGGTCGACGGACCGTCGGCGATGATGTCGCCCTTCTTGACGTGATCGCCGACCTTCACCAGCGGACGCTGGTTGATGCAGGTCGACTGGTTCGAGCGCTGGTACTTCATCAGCCGGTAGATATCGACGCCCGACTTGGTCGGATCGAGATCCTCGGTGGCGCGAATGACGATACGCGTCGCGTCGATCTGGTCGATGATGCCGGTGCGGCGCGCGGCGATCGCCGCGCCCGAGTCACGGGCGACGACCCCTTCCATGCCGGTGCCGACGAACGGCGCCTCGGCGCGAACCAGCGGCACCGCCTGGCGCTGCATGTTCGAGCCCATCAGCGCGCGGTTGGCGTCGTCGTTCTCGAGGAACGGGATCAGCGCCGCGGCGACCGAAACCAGCTGCTTCGGCGACACGTCCATGTAGTCGACCTGGTCGGCCGGCATCGGCACGACGTCGCGGGTGCCGCCGGCGCGGCAGACCACCAGATCGTCGGTGAACTTGCCCTTGGCGTCGAGCGCCACGTTGGCCTGCGCCACCGCGTAGCGGCCCTCTTCCATCGCCGACAGATACACCACCTCGTCGGTGACGCGGCCTTCCTTGACCTTGCGGTACGGCGTCTCGACGAAGCCGTATTTGTTGACGCGGGCGAAGGTCGCCAGCGAGTTGATCAGACCGATGTTCGGACCTTCCGGCGTCTCGATCGGGCAGATCCGGCCGTAATGGGTCGGATGCACGTCGCGGACTTCGAAGCCGGCGCGCTCGCGCGTCAGACCGCCCGGGCCGAGCGCCGACAGGCGCCGCTTGTGGGTGATCTCCGACAGCGGGTTGGTCTGGTCCATGAACTGCGAGAGCTGCGACGAGCCGAAGAACTCGCGCACCGCCGCCGCCGCCGGCTTGGCGTTGATCAGGTCCTGCGGCATCACGGTGTCGATGTCGACCGAGCTCATCCGCTCCTTGATGGCGCGCTCCATGCGGAGCAGGCCGATGCGGTACTGGTTCTCCATCAGCTCGCCGACCGAGCGCACACGGCGGTTGCCGAGATGGTCGATGTCGTCGATCTCGCCCTTGCCGTCGCGCAAGCCGACCAGGGTCTTGATCACCGCGAGGATGTCTTCCTTGCGCAGCGTACGATGGGTGTCGGGCGCATCGAGGTCGAGGCGCATGTTCATCTTGACGCGGCCGACGGCCGACAGGTCGTAGCGCTCGGCATCGAAGAACAGCGACTGGAACATGTTCTGCGCGGAGTCGAGCGTCGGCGGCTCGCCCGGACGCATCACCCGGTAGATGTCGAACAGCGCGTCCTCGCGCGTCATGTTCTTGTCGGCGTTCAGCGTGTTGCGGATGTACGGGCCGACGTTGACATGGTCGATGTCGAGCAGCGGCAGTTCCTTGTAGCCCTGCTCGTTCAGCATCTTCAGCGTCTTGTCGGTGATTTCCTCACCGGCTTCCGCGTAGATTTCACCCGTCTTCGGGTTGACCAGATCCTCGGCCAGATAGTTGCCGACGAGCTCTTCGTCGGACATCCGCAGCGCCTTGAGGCCCTTTTCCTGAAGCTGGCGGGCGGCGCGCACGGTCAGCTTCTTGCCGGCCTCGAGCACGACCTTGCCGGTGTCGGCGTCGATCAGGTCGTTGACGGTCGAGTAGCCGCGGAAGCGGTTGACGTCGAACGGAACGCGCCAGCCGTCCTTGGTCCGCTTGTAGAGGATCTTGTTGTAGAAGGTCGACAGGATCTCTTCGCCGTCGAGGCCGAGGGCGAACATCAGCGACGTCACCGGCAGCTTGCGGCGACGGTCGATACGCGCATAGACGATGTCCTTGGCGTCGAACTCGATGTCGAGCCAGGAACCGCGATACGGGATGATGCGGGCGGCGAACAGCAGCTTGCCCGACGAATGGGTCTTGCCCTTGTCGTGGTCGAAGAACACGCCCGGCGACCGATGCATCTGCGAGACGATGACGCGCTCGGTGCCGTTGACGATGAAGGTACCGTTCATCGTCATCAGCGGGATGTCGCCCATGTAGACATCCTGCTCCTTGATGTCCTTCACGGAGCGGGCGCCGGTCTCCTCGTCGATATCGAACACGATGAGGCGCAGCGTCACCTTCAGCGGCGCGGCATAGGTCATGCCGCGCTGACGGCACTCGTCGACGTCGTACTTCGGCGGCTCGAATTCGTAGCGAACGAATTCGAGCATCGAGGCGTTGGAGAAGTCCGAGATCGGGAAGACCGACCGGAACACCGCCTGCAAGCCCTCGTCAGGCCGTCCTCCGGGCGGCTCGGCAACCATCAGGAACTGGTCGTAGGACGCCTTCTGAACCTCGATGAGGTTCGGCATCTCCGCGACTTCCCGGATGTGACCGAAGAACTTGCGAACGCGTTTGCGACCGGTGAACGTCTGCTGCGCCATCGTGGCCTCTCGTTTCGTCGCCCGGTGGGGCGAACCTTCCGGAGCGCGAGCCGCCTCGCCCCCGGGTTGAATACCGAACATCCGAAATTTAGGAGCCAGACCTCAGGAACTAAATCCTAAATCGGCTCAGCACTAATTCCGAACGCAAAATAACGCGCGGGGCGCTGCCGCACCCGCCCGTCGAAATCTCGTGGTTATAGACCGAAAAAGCCCGAAATTGCCGATTCTCCCAGAGGCTGCGCGGACACCCTATCACGCCCATCGCGCCTGCGCTTTCGTGCTGCCGGACCAATATGGGACGGCAATGCGGAGATTCGAGGGGTTATCCCCACGCCTTTCCACACATTCCTGTGACGGCGCCCGGGAGCATCAGATCTTCCGCCCCCCGCCGCCGCGACCGGGGCCGGCGAACCGGCCCCAACCGCTGAGCACTTTCGCCCGGGGGTCATGGCCGGGCTCGACCCGGCCATCCATCCCTGGGCAAGATCCCGGACCTCGCTGCGCGCGCCCGGGATCGAACTCACGTAACCTGCGGTTACTTGAGCTCGACCTTGGCGCCAGCCTTCTCGAGCTGGGCCTTGATCTTGTCGGCTTCTTCCTTGTTGACGCCTTCCTTGAGCGGCTTCGGAGCGCCTTCGACCAGATCCTTGGCTTCCTTGAGGCCCAGGCCGGTGATGGCGCGGACTTCCTTGATCACCTCGATCTTCTTGTCGCCGGCCGCGGCCAGCACAACGGTGAAGTCGGTCTTCTCTTCCGCCGGAGCGGCGGCGCTACCGGCGCCCGGAGCAGCGGCGACCGCGACGGCCGCAGCGGCCGAGACGCCCCACTTCTCTTCGAGCATCTTGGCGAGTTCGGCGGCTTCGAGCACGGTGAGGCTCGACAGGTCGTCAACAATCTTCTGCAGATCAGCCATTGAATCAGTTCCTTACGGGTATCAGTTCGAACCTGGGTTGATTGGGAGTGAAGCGTCAGGCCGCTTCGCTTTTGGAGGCATAGGCCTGAACCACCCGCGCGACCTTGGCCGCAGGAGCAGTCGAAAGCTGCGCGATCTTGGTGGCCGGCGCGACCAGAAGGCCGACCAGCTTGCCACGCAGTTCGTCGAGCGACGGCAGCGAGGCCAGAGCCTTCACACCGTCGACGTTCAGGACAGTCTTGCCCATCGAACCGCCGAGAATGACGAACTTCTCGTTCGCCTTGGCGAATTCGACGGCAATCTTCGGCGCCGCCACCGGATCGCTGGAAGTCGCGATCACGGTCGGCCCCTTCAGCAGGGAGCCGATGGCAACGACGTCGGTGCCTTCAAGAGCAATTTTGGCGAGACGGTTCTTCGAGACCTTCACCGACGCACCCGCCTGCTTCATCTGCTGACGCAGCTTCTGCATCTGGGCCACGGTGAGGCCGGAATAATGAGCAACGACGGCGACGCTGGTGGTCCCGAACAGACCATTCAGCTCCTCGACCGCTGCCTTTTTTGCCGCTCTATCCACAGCAAGCTCTTTCCGGTTGACGGCCTCTGCAAGCAGGAGCCGTCGGGTTGCACCCTTCGCCCTGCCCTCACCACCTTCGACACACGGTCTTCGGACCCGAGGGCAAAACGATACTAAAGCCTGCCCTCCCGCGCGCGCTGAGGCTTGCCGCCTTGGCCCGCTCGGGGTGTCGAGGTTCGAACCTTTCTCCGCATCCCGCCCGCGTGAGACGAAACGCAAAATCCGGTCTTCACCCGTCTATGCAGGCCATGCGATTAAGCCGCTGAAGAAACGTGACGTTTCGACGTTGGCGCCTGCAGTCTCGGACAGGACGGGATCGTTCTGGCAAACAGTCCGGCGAGACGGGCTATCGACCTTTCCGATCCCTGCCCGCATTCCCAATCGATCGACAGTCTGCTGCGTCCTTCAGCGATCCGGATGGATGAGTTGAAGGAACAGTCTCCTATCGATCAGGTCATTGGAATGCGCGCACGAGCGCGCCAGCCACAGCCGGCACGTCCGGAGCGGGGTGTTTAGCGAGTCTTAATGCGCTTGCCAAGAGCAAACTTGGCCAATCGGCACGATTTTGGCATAGCACGCCCAGCACCAGGGCGCGCTCAGCGACAGCGACTTCTGGAATCCTGCCGGATCGGCTCGGCGTGCGCAAGCCTTCGGGTCAAAAGCCCGCGCGTCTCGGTCACCCTTTCGGGCAGGCAGCGCCGGCTTCCGCCCACGCCTTGATCAGCGCACCGAACTGCTTTTGAGTTCCCGGGGCAGGAGTGCGCCCCTCGCCCGGATGCCAGCCCCAGCCGACCAGCTCATCCTCAGCCATATGATGCACCAGTGCGGCCATGTCCTTGTCGCCATTGCGGGTTCGGTCTTTGATCTGGAGGCAGATCTGGCCCAGCGTCTTGCCCTGCCACGCCATCTCAAGCGGCGCCAACGCCCATTTCGGATTGCCGGGCACGCCGGCCGGATCGAAGTTCGCCTGGTGGTGGCAGGTGGTGCACGCCAATCCGCCGGGCGGGCCGAGGCCATGGTCGCCACGTACCACCAGCGGCTGATGCGGCCGCATCGCGTCGGTCTGGGTCGGCCGGTCGCCGGCCGGATGGCAGTTCATGCAGCGCGGCGAGGTGATGACTTTGCCGGCCTCCTCGAACAGCGCGATCGCCCGCTTCTGCTTGTCGCGGATCTTGGCAAAGTCGGAGACAGGCCGGAGCTGAGTGGAAGCGGCTGCGCGGCTGGCGGCATCGGCTTCGCCTGGCAGCAGCGATCCGGCGACCGCGACCAGACTCGCGACAGCCACCCCAGCAAAACCAGCCAGGACCGCCTGACGAACCCGGCTCATGCGGCGGCTCCCGGCACGATCGGCAATTGCCGCGGTCGGCCGAGGCCGAGCCGGGCCATCGCGTTGGCCACCGCCGGCCCGAGCGGCGGCACGCCGGGCTCGCCGACTCCGGTCGGCTTCTCGGCGGACTGAACGATGGTGACTTCGATTTCCGGCATTTCGTCGATCCGCAGCGACCGGTAGGTGTCGAAATTGCCGGCGACCGGGCGACCGGCGTCGATCGGCTGCTCGGCATAGAGGATATGGCCAAGCGCGAAGCCGACACCGCCCTCCATCTGGGCGCGGATGATGTCCGGATTGACCGCCACCCCACAGTCCACCGCGACCCACACCTTGTGCACTTTGGGACCGCTGTCGCCGACCGACATCTCGACGATCTGCGCCACGAAAGTGTTGAAGCTCTCGACCACCGCAACGCCACGGGCGCGGCCGGTCTCCAGCTTGGCACCCTTCCAGTCGGCCTTCTCCGCCACCGCGCGCAGCACGCCGGCGTGGCGCGGCTTGTCCTTCATCATCGCCAGCCGGCCCTCGACCGGGTCCTGGCCGGCAGCTTCGAGCAACTGATCGACGAACGCCTCGACCGCGTAGCCGGTGTGGGTGTGGCCGACCGAGCGCCACCACAGCACCGGAATGCCGATCTCGACCTGATGCGCTTCGCATTTGAAATTGGCGATGTCGTAGGGCAACTCGTTCGAGCCCTCGACCAGAGTGGGGTCGAGACCGTCTTTCATCATCGCCTCGAACGCCGATCCCTTCATGATCGACTGGCCGACGATGGTGTCGCTCCAGGCGGCGATCTTGCCGTCCTTCACCACGCCCCGCATCCGGTGCAGGCCGAACGGCCGATAGAACCCGCCGCGCATGTCGTCCTCGCGGGTCCACACCAGCTTGATCGGCCGGCCCGGCCCGAACGCCTTGGCGACCTCGGCGAGCTCGCGAGCGACCTGCGCCGATTGCTGGGCTCGGCGGCCGAAGCTGCCGCCGGCCAGAATGGTCTGCAGCTTGATCTTGTCGACGCCGATGCCCAGCACCTCGGCGATCACGCCGTGATCGGGGGTTGGAAACTGGCAGCCGTAGCGCGCCGAAGCGGTCTCGCCCTGCCAGTGAATGAAGCCGTTGAGCGGCTCCATCGCTGCATGCGCCAAATAGGGAAACACGAATTCGGCCTCGACGAGTTGGCCGCCACCAGCGACCACGGCGTCGAAATCGCCCTTCGCCTTGACGACACGGCCGGGCTTGGTCGACAGCTCGCGGAACTCGCCGAGGATGTCGGCGGTGCTGCGCGTCTCCGCGGCGGAGTCGTCCCAGCTGATCTTCAGCTTGTCGCGGCCCTGCTTGGCCGGCCAGAAGCCGATGGCATACACCGCAACGCCGGTCGGCACCTGCTTGACGTCGACGACGCCCGGCACCTTCCTGGCTTCGGCCGCGTCGAACGACGCGACCTTGCCGCCGAACCGCGGCGACCGCGCAACCAGCACCGTCAGCATCTCCGGCTCGTGGATATCGAGCGTGAACACCGCCGAGCCGTTGGACTTCTCGACGCTGTCGAGACGCTTGACCGCCCCGTCCTTGCCGATCAGCTTGAACTCGGACGGATCCTTCAGCTTCGGATCTGCCGGCACCGGCATCTGCATCGCCTTGTCGGCAAACTCGCCGAACTGCCCCTCCTTGCCGGAGCGATGGCGCATAATCCCGTTCTCGACCGTGATCTCGCCGGCCGGCACGTCCCAGCCTTCGGCGGCGGCGGCGACCAGCATCTGCCGCGCGGCGGCGCCGACTTTCCGCATCTGATCGAAGGAATTGGCGATCGCGCTGGAGCCGCCGGTGCCCTGCAGGCCGAACAACAGGTTCTTGTACAGCGCCGGATTCGACGGCGCATGGTCGGCGCGCATCTGCGTCCAATCGGCGTCGAGCTCTTCGGCGACCAGCGTCGCCATCCCGGTGAGCGGACCCTGCCCCATCTCGATGTGCTTGCACAGCACGGTCACGGTGGAGTCCGGCTTGATGATCAGGAAGGTGTTGGGCGCGATGTTGACCTGCTGCGGCGCCGGTTGGTTCTGGGCGAAGGCCGGCGTGCGCGCGGCGACGTAGGCGCCGATGACGAGGCCCGCGCCGGCTTTGAGAACGCTGCGACGGGAAAGGCTGCGATCGTGCATGGTCATGCTCAGCCCTCCAGCGACTTCGCGGCTTGATGGATCGCGGCGCGGATACGGACATAGGTCGCGCAGCGGCAGATGTTGCCGTTCATCGCCAGATCGATGTCCCGGTCGGTGGGGGCCTTGTTCTGCGCCAGCAGCGCAGTTGCGCTCATCACCTGGCCGGACTGGCAGTAGCCGCACTGCGGTACGTCGATCGCCGCCCAGGCGGCCTGCACCGCGCGGCCCTCCTTGCTGGTGAGCCCCTCGACGGTGGTGATCTTGCGATCTCCCACCGCCGATACCGGCAACGAGCACGAGCGCATGCTCTGGCCATCGATATGCACCGTGCAGGCACCGCATTGCGCGACGCCACAGCCGTATTTGGTGCCCGTCAGTCCGGCGCCGTCGCGGATCGCCCACAGCAACGGCGTATCAGGATCGACGTCGACCGCATGCGCCTGCCCGTTGATGGAAAGTGTAAACGCCGCCATCGGCGCGCCCTCCCTGACAATCACGGAGGGAACTTAGCTGCGACGAATTGGCAACTACAACTCACATCAAGTTGCAGCGAAATACCAGCCGGGCTGCGGAACAAAACCGAGCTTGCCGCGTTCCCCGGCCTGTCGCGGCACGCACTATGCCTCGACCGGATACGGCAGCGGCCGTCCCTCGAAATAAGCTGCCAGATTGGCGATCACGCAATCCTGCATGGCGACGTGCGCTTCCAGGGTATGCCCGCCGATATGCGGCGTCAGCACCACGTTCGGAAACTCCGCCAGCGCATCCGGCGCGTAAGGCTCCTGCGCGTAGACGTCGAGGCCGGCGCCGGCGATTGTGCCGTCACGAAGCGCGGCGATCAGCGCCGGCTGATCGATCACCGAGCCGCGCGAGATGTTGACCAGCACGCCGTTTGGCCCGAGCCGCTTCAGCATCTCCGCATCGATGATGTTCTCGGTGTCCGGGCCGGCGCGGACCGCGACCAGCAGCACGTCGCACCAGTCGACCAGCTCACCGAGGTCGCCGATGTAGCGATACGGCACGTCGTGACGGCTGCGGCTGTGATAAGCGACCTCGGTCTCGAAGCCCGCGACGCGCGTCGCGATTTTGCGGCCGATCTCGCCGATGCCGTAGACGCCGACCTTGGCACCGGTGAGTCCACGCGGCGGCTTCAGCATTGGCGACGGCTTGGCGCCGGACCAGCCGCCGGCCCGCACGTAGGCGTCCGCCGGCAGCACCCGGCGCATCAACGCGAGCAACAGCGCGAGCGCCAGATCGGCGACCGCAGACGCATTGGCACCCGGGCTGTTGCCGACGACGATGCCGCGCTCGGCGGCGGCTTTCAGATCCACGCCGTCATAGCCGGTGCCGTAGCAGATCACCGCACCGAGCGCCGGCAGCATCTCGAAGGTTTCACGGCCGAGCGGCTGGCCGCCCATCGTCAGCAGCGCGCGAACATCCGCGAGCTCAGCGGCGCCGAACACCTGATCGGCCGGCTTCCCTGCGGTCTCCAGCAGCGCGAACCGTTCGGCGAACCGTCCCAGCATCGACCTGCCGAACCGCGACGTCACCAGAACCTTGTCAGCCATTCCTGCCCTCATGTTTGTTGTTGTTCTTGCGAGCAAACAAAAAGGGCGAACGGGTTGCCCCGTCCGCCCTCTTTCAAATCGTCGATCGTCCAGGCACGGACTTAGTGGACGGTGCCCGGCTCGACCTTCACGCCAGGGCCCATCGTCGAGGACACCGCGACGCGCTGAATGTAGGTGCCCTTGGCGCCGCTCGGCTTGGCCTTGTTGACCGCGTCCGCGAGCGCCTTGATGTTCTCCACCAGCTTGTCGGCTTCGAACGAGGCCTTGCCGACGCCGGCCTGGATGATACCGGCCTTCTCGACGCGGAACTCGACCGAACCGCCCTTGGCGCCCTTGACCGCGCCGGCGACGTCCATGGTCACCGTGCCGATCTTCGGGTTCGGCATCATACCGCGCGGGCCGAGCACCTTACCGAGGCGGCCGACCAGGGGCATCATGTCCGGGGTGGCGATGCAGCGATCGAAGTTGATGTTGCCGGCCTGCACCTGCTCCACCAGATCCTCCGCGCCGACCACGTCGGCGCCCGCGGCCTTGGCTTCGTCCGCCTTGGCGCCGCGCGCGAACACGCCGACGCGCACGGTGCGGCCGGTGCCGTTCGGCAGCATGACCACGCCGCGGACCATCTGGTCGGCGTGGCGGGGATCGACGCCGAGGTTGATCGCGACCTCGATGGTCTCGTCGAACTTCGAGATCGCGCGCTCCTTGATCAGCTTCACCGCCTCGTCGAGCGGATACAGCTTGGTGCGGTCGATGCCTTCGCGGATCTTCTTCAGACGCTTACCGATTGCCATGATCCGTTACCCCTCGACCTGCAGGCCCATCGAGCGGGCAGAACCCTCGACCATGCGCATGGCCGACTCGACGGTGTCGCAATTGAGATCCTTCATCTTCTTCTCGGCGATCTCGCGCACCTGGGCGGAGGTCACCTTGCCGGCGACGTCGCGGCCCGGCAGCTTGGAGCCGGACTGGATCTTGGCCGCCTGCTTGAGGAAGTAGGACATCGGCGGAGTCTTCATCTCGAAGGTGAACGACCGATCGGCGTAGATCGTGATCACCACCGGAATCGGCGTGTTCTTCTCTTCCTTCTGGGTCTGCGCGTTGAACGCCTTGCAGAACTCCATGATGTTGAGGCCGCGCTGACCAAGCGCGGGACCGATCGGAGGCGACGGGTTGGCCGCTCCGGCCGGCACCTGCAACTTCAGGTATCCGGTCACTTTCTTTGCCATTGAACTCTCCTGTTGCCGGCGAGCCGGCGGTTTCAGGTTTCGTGGTGGGGCGCCATCCGATGACTGGCGATCACCGGCACGCCTCCCACGTCAGTGCTAAGCAAGGCCATCGCCCCGCCCTCTCCCGTCATGCCCGGACTGGATCCGGGCATCCATCCTCTTCGCAAAACTCTCGCGAAGGAGATGGATTGCCGGGTCAAGCCCGGCAATGACGTCATGGCGAGAGCCAAGGCCCTGCCACGACCTCGAACGATCAGACCTTCTCGACCTGACCGAATTCCAGTTCGACCGGCGTGGCGCGGCCGAAGATCGACACCGCGACCTTCACGCGCGAGCGCGCCTCGTCGATTTCCTCGACCACGCCGGAGAACGACGCGAACGGGCCGTCGGCGACGCGGACGTTCTCGCCGATCTCGAACGACACCGACGCCTTCGGGCGCTCCACGCCTTCCTGCACCTGGTGCAGAATGCGCATCGCCTCGGCTTCCGAGATCGGCATCGGCTTGTTCTCGGCGCCGAGGAAGCCGGTGACCTTCGGGGTGTTCTTGATCAGGTGGAAGGCTTCGTCGGTGAGGTTCATCTTCACCAGCACGTAGCCGGGGAAGAACTTGCGCTCGGCGTCGACCTTGCGGCCGCGGCGCACCTCGGTGACCTTCTCGGTCGGCACCAGCACCTGTTCGAACAGATCCTCCAGGCCACGCTGCTTGGCCTGCTCGCGAATCGATTCCGCGACCTTCTTTTCGAAGTTCGAATAGGCGTGGACGATGTACCAGCGCATGCTCATAGGGCGGGGCCTGCCGTTAGACGCCGAGCACCAGGCGGATCAGGACACTGATCAGCTGGTCGGCGGCAAAAAAGAAAATCGAAGCCAGCGCCACCATCACGAACACCATGATCGTGGTGATCGAGGTTTCGCGGCGGGTCGGCCAGGTCACCTTGGCGGTCTCGCTCCGCACTTCCTGCAGGAATTTGAACGGGCTGAAGGCCATGGCGTGATCCGGATCAGTCTCGATATCGGGTTGGTGAAAGCCAGACAGCCCTGTTGCGCCCAACCTTCGCCAAGGAACCCCTCAGCTTCAGGATGAGCCGCCAACCGGGCCCTGTTTTCGGGAAATCAAGCCGCGCCGGAAATCCGTCAAAGCGGGCCGGCAGCGAGTGGGGCCTTGTAAGGCTAGATCGCCGAAACGTCAAGCTGCGGACGGCTGTCGCAGCCCGCGCCAACCGGCCCCTCGTCCCTTTCAGGTATCCCAAAAGCTGCAATATTCCAATCGCCTACACCGGCCGGACGGACTCCGTTTGGGCTGCGCGCAGCGTGCCTGGGAGAGCCTAGTCGGAGGCAAACCCCACCGGCACCGTCAGGCTGCGGCTCACGCCGGCCGGCGGCGGCGGGACCGGAGAGGCACGGCGCACCAGCGCCACCGCCTCGCGGTCGATCTCGGCGAGCCCCGACGAACGCATCAGACTGACCGATCCGACATTGCCAGCTTGATCGATCGCAAACCGTACATAGGCGATCCGGCGCGCCCGCTGGTCCATCGTGGCCGATACTGACCGTTTGTTGCGCTGCAAGTGAGCCATCAGCCGCGACCGCCATTCGGCAGGCGACTGCGACATCCCACCGAACGCCGTCTGTGCGGCCGCCAGCCGCTCCGACTGCCTCGCTTCGAACTGCGCCTGACGCATCGCCTGGGAATTGGCGGCCGCACGCTGCGGGCGCGGACGCTGCTTCTTCTTGGGCGTCGGCTTGTGCTGCGGCGGCGCGACCGTCCGCGGTGGCTCGGGACGGGAAAGCGGCACCTCCGCGGTCTCGACCAGCGGCGTGTCGTCCTCGGTCTTGGCCTGTTCGAGCGGCTCGGGCTGGTCCGGCTCGACCGGCTCGGCGAGTTGCGGCCGAGGCTCGTGCTGCTGCTCCGCCTGCGGCCGGCTGGCATCGGCCGATTTACGGTCCGGCGAGATCTCGGTCTTCGCCGTGGCCGTCGCTTCGGGTACCGCCGCCATGTCCAGCATGATGGCGGCCGGCGCAGAATCGTCCGCGGGAACCACCGGATCGGTTTGCAACATCCACACCACGGCGCCGGCATGGGCCCCCATCATCAGCAGGGCAGCGACCGACCAGCCCAGGATTTCCAGAGCTTTGGTCCGGCCGCCGATCGAGCTGTCGAAATCGGTCACGGCAACGCTGCGGACGGAGGCAGAACCGTCACCATCTCGAGACCGACCAGCGCGACGCGGGAATAACCGGCGTCGCGCAACAGATCCATCACCTCCATCAGACTTCCGTAGTCGACGTTCCTGTCGGCGCGAACGAGAATGCGGGTCTGCTTGTCGCCGCCGACCGAGCGATCGATGACCGTCCGCAGGTCGTCCCGAACGACCGGACTGCCGCCGATGCGCAGCGTGTGGTCGCTGTTCAGAGTGAGATAGAGCGGCTTGCCGGCTCGCGCCGTCGATTTCGCCGTCAATGCCGGCACGTCGACGTCGATATCGGCCGCCGCGATCGGCGCTGCGACCATGACGATGAGGAGCAGCACCAGCATCACGTCGATCAACCGGGGGACGTTGAGTCTGTGCTTGTCGTCGATCCGATCGCCGCGACTCGCGCAAATGTCGCCTGCCATTGCTTCTCTACTCCTACTCTGCAGCCAAAATCGAGGTCGACCTCCGGCGCTCGTCCGGGACTTTGCGGAAATCCAGATCGAGGCTGACCAAGCGCTCGACCCCGGCCGCAGCATCCGCCATGACCTGGCGATAACCGCTAATGGCACGCGCGAAGATGTTGTAGATGACGACCGCCGGAATCGCGGCGACCAGGCCGAACGCCGTTGCCAGCAAAGCTTCGGCGATGCCCGGAGCCACCACCGCGAGGTTGGTGGTGTGACTTTGCGAGATTCCGATGAAAGCGTTCATGATGCCCCACACCGTGCCGAACAGGCCCACGAACGGCGACACCGCGCCGACGGTGGCGAGCAATCCGGTGCCGCGCATCAGCCTGCGGCCGGCCTGCGCCTCGATGCGAGCCAGGCGAGACACCACGCGCTCCTTCAGACCAGCTTCGCCGGCATAGGCCATCGCCGGCAACGAACGGTGCAATTCGTCGTTCGCCGACCGCACCATGAACACGGCGGGGCCGCCCCGCTTGCTGAGACGTTGGACGGCTTCGTCGAGGCTTCGCGACTGATCCACCACCTTGAACGCGCGCTTCGCTCTGGCGCGGGCGCAGGCGACCTCGACGGCTTTCGCCACGCACACCGTCCAGCTCAGAAACGAAGCGAGCAGCAGCGCGATCATCACGGCCTTCACCACCCAGTCCGCCGCCATGAACATGCCGACCGGCGACAGATCGTGCGGCAGATCGGAGTGGCGATCCGGTTTCGGCGGGGCCTGTGCGGCCAGTCCGCCGCCCTCGCCGGCCGGACCTGCAGCGAGCGGCGCGTCCGGTGCGGCGGGCGCATCCGGGGAAGTCTGAGTCGTCGGCGCCGGCGATGCAGGCGCCGATCCGGGCTGCTGTGCCGCAGCTTCCGGCGCAAAGGCGAGCAGTGCACCGATCAGCGCCAGCGACGCCCATCTCGATATCCGGTGGACCGTCTTCATCCCTCACCTTCCTTCCATTCAGAACGAGACGGCACCCCGTCCCGCCGCGGTGCCAGCTTCACGCGGGACGCCGGTCGGAGTGCAGCAGCGGCTCGTTACCGGTCGGCATCGACCACGGCTGGGACCTCTCCCGGAGCTTCGGCAGCGGTTACCAGCAACTCGCTCACCAGCTCCTGCACGCGCAGATACGCGGCACGCGCGCCGGCGATCGCGCGGTCCTCCTCCGCCGCCGACAACGGCGCTGCGTCGAGCGCGGCGGTGAAGGTCTTCCAATGGAGGCCGCGTCCCTCCGGAGCGGCGGCGAGATGCCTGGCACCGAAAGTCTCCGACAGAGCGAGATTAGCCGCCTGCTTGAGCAGGAACGCAGCGCCGAGGTTCGAGCCTTCGGCGACATAGAGCCAACCCAGCGCCGTCGGGATGTCTATCCGCTCGCCGATCGAAACAGGTGTCGCATGCGAACAGTCGGGCGCGACGCCGAGATCACGAAGGTCCTGCTCGATGAGTTCGAGCCGCCGCCGCTCCGCCAGAGCCGGCAGCAATGCGCTCAGCGCCGCGCTGCGATAGAACGCATCGACGTCCTGGTGAAAGCGATGCTGGACGCGGAGAAACAGCGCGTATCGCTCGCGGTCCGCGAACGGCTTCCGCGCCATGATCCCGGTGTCGAGCCGTTCGTGCGTCGCCTGCGTCGCGGACTTCAGCCGTTTCGACCGACTGAGTGCCGGCTCCGCTTCGCTCTCGATTGCCGTCATTCAGAATTCTCCAACCTGCAGAATGCGGTCATCCCGACTCGTCCTCGTTTGCTGCCGCCTTCGCCGGCAGGCCATCTCGCTGAGACCAGCGGCGCTGTACGCTACCTCCGACCACCAGCCGCGCGCCTCAGCGCGGCCGCGTCGTCCTTTACGCGCATCGCTTCTGTCCGACGTCAGAACCTGTAGTTGACCCCGACCCGGACCATCGGAATGTCGACGTTGCTGCTGAGCTTGCGGCCGTTACTCGTCGCGTAGGTCGCCGGCGTCACGAAATTGCCCGGCAGCACCCCGGCCCTTGCGTCGGCGAAGGTGAAATCCTCACCGGAAAAACGGGCGAGCAGATACTCCGCCTTGATCGACCAGGCACCGCCCACAGCGAATTCGCCGCCGCCGCCGACCACATATCCCACTCGGGTACGCGAACTGTCTTCGGTGAACGCCGCCACGGTCGTCGTCGGCCACGAGAAGTTTCCGGAATTGACGGCACGGTACTGTGTCCGGGATTCGTCCTGCTGCATGAGGGCGACGCCTCCGCTGGCATACAGCATCAGCCTGTCGTTGACCGCGTAACCGAGCCGTCCGCGCACGGTGGAGAGCCATTTGATCTCGCTCTGCTGCACGGCTTCGAACTGCCGCATCCTGGCCAGGTTGTTCGCGCAGTTGCAGGCGACGCCTTCGCTGGCGAAGGTCACCTGGGACGCGCCGATCTCGGTCTTGGCGATGTCGGCCTCGATGCCGGCGACGATGCGGCTCGCAAACTGATAGTCGTAACCGGCATGCAAGCCGAAGGAGAGCGCGCCGACCTGCTGATTCGGCGATTCGTTCGCCGCGTGACTGTCGGCCGATCCGTTCAACGCGGTCATGGTCCCGCCGAACTTCGCGGAATTGTAGGCCGTATTGACGCCGGCATGGAATCCGCTCCAGTTCGCAACCGTCGCGCTCGGCGCGAACAGGCGCGTCAGCGACCCTGGCGACACCGTTTCGTTTCCTCCGAACTTTCCGGTCATCCCGAGACGGATCGTGCGTCCGGGACCCGGCTGCTGAACCAGACTGAGCGGATCGACGTAATACTGATCCGTCAGGTTCTCGACGGTCGCCCGCAGGCTGATGTCCTCGGTGAGCTTGTATTCGGCGAACACATCGACCAGCCAATACGGCTGCCAGATGATCGGCGCGATGATGGCGGACGCACCATACTGCACCGTGCCGTATCCGATCGAGCGCGGCCCGATATAGCTCGCACGACCGCCGACCGTCAGGTCGTCATCGAGCAGCTTCTGCGACAGCGTGATGTTCGCCGAATATTTCGGCGGCACCTGGTTGGCCGAATAGTCGCCGGACAGCGTCGAGTTGGCGCAAGTGGTCGAGGTCGGGCAATATTCGACGTTGAGATAGTAATTTGCAGCCACCTCAACGGTAAAGCCGCCGTTCTGATAGCGGCCCGACCATTCGAGTCCTTCGAAGCGCGCGCGATCGATATTGACCACCTGAAGGGCGGAATAGGTGTAACCATAGGTCGGATCCACGAACGACTTGCTCATCCGGGCGACGTAGTTCGACACGTTCCAATTGAAATAGCCGAACTTCATCATCGCCTTGTCGGCAGCACCGAACACCCCCTCTCGGAACAGGTTCACGCCGGCCTCCCAATTGTTGGAGCGCTCGGGAAGCAGACCAGCATTCGGAACCAGACTGTAACCGGCGACCGATTCGAACAGCGTCGGCATACGCAACGCGCTGGAGTAATTGGTGTAGAATTGCACGTCCTTGATCGGCTCAACCACGATGCCGGCGGATGGGCTGTATCCGCCGCTGTCCCGCGACGGCGCCGGATTCACCTGCGTTGCGTTGGTGATCGCGCTCCGATCCTGAGACCAATAGTGCGAATATCGGAGACCGCCGTTCAGCGTGAGCCATTCGACCGGCTTGTAAGCGACTTTGCCGAAACCGGCGACCTCCTGCCTGGCGCCGTCACGGGACGGGATGCCGGCATTGAGCTGGTTCGTGAACGGCGTCGGCCTGGTCGCCTCCTGGAGATAGGATGCACCATACTCCAGATCCAGCGAACCGAACCGATCCAACCCGATGTGGGATTTGTTGCCGACATCGCCTCCCCCCATCGTACTTTGGTTGCCCGGAAGATAACCGTAGGCAAGGCCGAAATCTTCCGGCTTGACATTGGTCGCAATGCTCGTCCGAGGCGGCGTCAACAACGTCAGGCTGGTCATCCACATATTGGCTTTGAAGTCGACGAGACCGTTGTCCTCGGGTTTCCAGCGATAGCGGACGGTGCCGGTATCGACCTTGGTCACGTCCTCCTGGGCCTGCTGCACCGCTTGATTTTGCGCGCTGGAGAACAATGACGCGATGACGTCACCGGCCTTGCTGCGATAGCCGTTGTAGCCGACCTGCAGACTCTGGCCGTCGTCGGATCGCACGGTGCCCTTGACGAGATAGGATTCGGTCTCGAGCTGCGTGTTCAGAACCTGCTCGCCGGCGCGATAGCTGGTCAGACCGGTGTTCTGGTAGACATGCGCATAAGAGATCGGGCTCGGTGGATAATAACAGAAGCCACTCGAATAGCAGAGCGGCTGCGGCCCGGTGTCCAGCACACCCGCGCCCGGCCCGCTCTTGCCGGCGAAGTAGTTGCCCTGCTTCCGGTACGCATAGCCCCACAGCAGATCGTAGTTCGCCTCCTTGATCGCTGCGACGGTGCTGAACGAACCACTGGTCGGATCGAGCAGTCCGGGCCGGTCGAGGCCGGACGCCTGCGCCGTCGGCACCGGATAGGGCTGCGGATCGCTGACATAGGGCCGCGGCCAGGTGTAACCGCCGAGGTCGCCCGGCCGCGGGCTGGCGGTGTTGGTACCGAAGCTGCTCCTGACCAACACGCCCCATTTTTCGCCGGCCTTCACGACATCGTCGGCGCCGAGCGTGCGCATCGCCACCGTGCCGGCGATGCCGCGGGACGAGACGTCCGCACCCTTGGTGATGTCGACGCCGGCCAGAAGGTCCGGATCGACGTAGGTCCGGTTGGAGATACCCTGATAGCCCTGATAAACCGTGAGCCCGTTCTCAGCGCCGTCCACCGTCACGGCGACCCGGCCCATGCCCTGCATGCCTCGGATATTGACGTCGATCGAGCCGCCGCCGTTCCGGGCCTCGCCTGACATCACCCCCGGCGTGCTGCGGAAGATGTCGGCCGGGCTGCTGCCACGGAAACGCTCGATGCTCTCCTGCGAGATCTGGGTCACGGGCGCGGGCGTGCGATACGGCACCTCGGCCGGACTGCCGCGACCACCCGAGATGTCGATCGTATCAAGCATCAGCGATCCATCGGACGCCGGCATCTGGTTCATACTGGCACTGACCGGACCGACGATCGTGACGGTGCCGCCGTGCTTGAACCGATAGGACAGTCCAGACCCCGCCAGAAGCCGGTCGAGCGCGGCCGAGGGCGTCAGCGCGCCGCGGACCGCCGGTGCGGACTTTCCCGCCACCAGCGCTTGATCGACGAAGATCTGCAGCCGCGACTGACGGGAGAACGCGATCAACGCGCTCCCGAGCGGCTGAGCCTGGATGTCGAGCTCGTGCGAGCCGGCGCCGGCGCCGGCGCGTGAGGGTTGCGGAGCCTGTGCGTAGGATTGTTCGACCGTCGCGGCCGTCGACAGAAACGTCGCCGCCATCAACAGAACAGCCAGTCGCCCGTTAGAGCATACGCACTTTGTATCCAAACTCATCCCGAAGGCCCCCATCGTCGAGCGGCCGCATGTAGCGGCCTGCTGCGATGAAGACGGCGGAGTTGGACAAAGTAGTTATTCGCGTACCGGCTCTTTTTGCGACTCGTTGTCTGGAATCATTACAGTCAGAAGGCCGACCGCACGATAGATCCGCAGCGAAAGCGACTGAGCGATGGTGTCGAGCGCCGCGTCCACGTCGTCGGTGTCGAACACCGCCGTGACGTGCCGCTTGCCGAGCTCACCGCCGAACAGCATGATCGGCCCGCGCCGATAGCGGCCGAGTTCGGCAACCACATCATCCAAGGGCACGTCGCGGAAGATCAGTTGGTTGCGCCGCCATGCCTGCACGGCGTCGAGATCGGCCGCAGTGACGGCGGATATGCCGCCGGCCCCGTACCGCACCTCCTGCCCTGCCACGACTTTCACCGACGCCGCAGCCGGTGCGCCGACCTGAACCGTGCTCTCGGCCACAGCGACCATGACGTCGTGCGCGATCTTGACGTCGAACGCGGTTCCCAACACCTTCACCTCGCCGCCGCCGGCCGCGACGATGAACGGCCGTTCGCGGTCTTTCGCCACCGTGAAGAACGCCTCCCCGGTCAGCAGCTTGATGCGCCGCTCGGTGTCGCCGAACGACACATCGATCGCCGTCGATGTCGAAAGCTCGATCTGCGAACCGTCCTGCAGCGTCACCGTCTTGCGCTCGCCCACGCCGGTTCGATGGTCCGCGAACAGGCCGACCGGCAGCAACTGCCAGCCGAAGCCGGCCATCACCAGCAGCAGCACGGCAGTCGCCGCGATGCGCTTCGGCAGGTTCGATCGCTGCAGCCGCGGGCTGCGCGGCGCCGGACGCCGTCCGACGGCATCGAGACCGCTCCACATCTGCTCGACCGAGCGCCAGGCAGCCTCGTGGGCCGGATCAGCCGCCAGCCACGTTGCAAAGGCGGCGCGGTCCGCCTCGGTGGCCTCGTCGTCGCGAAGGATGACGAACCATTGAACCGCCTGCTCGTCTATGGACGATGGTCCGTCCAATCTGTCCATACGGCCTCGGGTGACACGGTCGTGCATTGCGCAATTGCACCGGCAGGCGGTGGGAGACGTCGCCGATGCAGGGCGTAGCTATGCACGGAAAACGTTCAGGTGAAGGAAAAACAGCGAAATCGGTCCATCAGGGGGACAGCATCACCGGCTCGACGAGCCGTTCGCACCGCCGCCATCCCCTGCCGAGAAGCTGGCCTTGAGGCAAAGCATCGCCCTGAGCATGTGCGCCATCACGGTATTCTTGGAGATCCCCAGTCGGGCGGCGATGTCGGCATAGCTCAAGTCTTCGAACTTGTGGAGAATGAGGACTTCGCGGGGCCGCGGCGGCAACGCGGCGAGCGCCGCGTGCAGCGCCTGGAATTCCTGGTGGGAGATCAGCACCGCATCGGGCAGCGGCGCCGGGTCGGCGATCGCCTCGTCGAGTTCGACCGCGGTCGCCAGGATATTGCGGCGGCGCCGGCGGGCATCGTCGATCGCCAGATTGTCGGTGGTGCGAAACAAGTAGCTGCGGAGGTCGCGCACCTCCTCGCGCGGTGCGCGCAACAGCCGCAGGAATGCCTCCTGCACGATGTCGGCCGCGGCGCTCGCGGACAGTCCGCGAGCGATCAGAAACCGCTGCAGCCGCCTGTGCTCGTCGGCATAGAGGTGCGCCAGACTCTCGGTCAAATCCGTCATCGAACCAACGCCACCCAACCTTTCGCCCCCACAACGCCAGCCGCGACAATCCGGTTAGCAGCCGGCCGATTTCGTCGCAAACCCAGTGAATTAGATTGGCTCTAGCCGAGCGCGCGGAAATTCCACGGCATGGCCTTTGGGCAACTCTGCCACGGCGACCCGATCACGCCGACCAAAGGCTTCGCCGGTCGACCGACGCCGATGTGGGTGATCGTCCCGACCGCGACTCAGGCAACGGAACGGCTGGTCCCGATTCAGGTGCAAATCCTGCTCGGCGGCAGACCCGCGAACTGCCTTCAAGTTTGCCAAATGACAATTATTGGATGCAGCTTCAAGAGTTTAGCTGGCAGGAGTGGCAGGGCTCGAACCTGCGACCCCCGGTTTTGGAGACCGGTGCTCTACCAATTGAGCTACACTCCTACGTCGGCGTCGCCGCCGAACGGGCCGTTTGAAGCACAGGCGGTGCCCTGCTGGCAAGTGGGATACGCGGTTAGGCTTTGGTCCTATTCGACAGGTTCCACAGGCACGGCGTCCGGACCGGTTCCGGACTTGCGACGTGATCGGGGCGCCAGCGCGCATTCCCGATTGGCACCGGTGCCCGGCGCATTCTCGAACACGCAGCGGCTCGGCGGCACCCCACACACCCGGTCGAGCTCGCGGAAGCCGACGCAATGCCCGTCCGGCGCCCGATAGCCGGTGCCGCCCTTGCAGCCGCAGCCTTTGCACGGCGGCCGGTCGGGACAGGCCGCCTCGCCTGCCGCCGGCGCGACCGCTGCAAAAAGAAAGGCCGCGAGCACGATGAAACGCGCTCGCGGCCTTGGTCCTGTGAGAGCGATCGCTCGTTACTCGATGATCGCGGCGACGACGCCGGCGCCCACGCAAGTGCGATTTATCGCACTTGCGCATTATAGATGCGGTTGGAGCGGACGGAGTGGTTGCTGCGATCATTCAATGATCGCAGCAACCACTCCTGCTCCAACCGTGCGGCCGCCTTCGCGGATGGCGAAGCGCAGCTTTTCTTCCATCGCGATCGGCACGATCAGGTGCACTTCCATCGCGATGTTGTCGCCCGGCATCACCATCTCGGTGCCTTCCGGCAGGTGCACCACACCGGTCACGTCGGTGGTGCGGAAGTAGAACTGCGGACGGTAGTTGGTGAAGAACGGGGTGTGGCGGCCGCCCTCTTCCTTGGTCAGGATGTAGGCCTCGGCCTTGAACTTGGTGTGCGGCTTCACCGAACCCGGCTTGCACAGCACCTGGCCGCGCTCGACTTCCTCACGCTTGGTGCCACGCAGCAGCGCGCCGATGTTGTCGCCGGCCTGGCCCTGATCGAGCAGCTTGCGGAACATTTCGACGCCGGTGCAGGTGGTCTTCTGCGTCGGGCGGATGCCGACGATCTCGATTTCCTCACCGACCTTGATCACGCCGCGTTCGACACGGCCGGTCACCACGGTGCCGCGGCCCGAGATCGAGAACACGTCTTCCACCGGCATCAGGAACGGCTGGTCGATCGGACGCTCCGGCTGCGGGATGTAGGCGTCGACCTGCTTCATCAGTTCCAGGATCGCGTCATGGCCGAGCTTCGGATCGGAGTTCTCCAGCGCCGCCAGCGCCGAGCCCTTGACGATCGGAATGTCGTCGCCCGGGAAGTCGTACTTCGACAAAAGCTCGCGCACTTCCATCTCGACCAGCTCGAGCAGTTCCGGATCGTCGACCATGTCGCACTTGTTCAGGAACACCACCAGCGCCGGCACGCCGACCTGACGGGCCAGCAGGATGTGCTCGCGGGTCTGCGGCATCGGGCCGTCGGCCGCCGACACCACCAGGATCGCGCCGTCCATCTGCGCCGCGCCGGTGATCATGTTCTTGACGTAGTCGGCGTGGCCCGGGCAGTCGACGTGCGCGTAGTGACGGTTCTGCGTCTCGTACTCGACGTGCGCGGTCGAAATCGTGATGCCGCGCGCCTTCTCTTCCGGCGCCTTGTCGATCTGGTCGTAGGCCGTGAACGTCGCACCGCCCGTCTCCGCCAGAACCTTGGTGATCGCCGCCGTCAGCGACGTCTTGCCATGGTCGACGTGACCGATCGTCCCGATGTTGCAATGCGGCTTCGTACGTTCAAACTTTGCTTTGGCCATCGTTCTCCATCCTTGTCGGCGCCAGCCCGGAAGGCGGCGAAACCGCGGCTGGTTACTGCGGAAAAGCACCCTGTTCAAGCCGGATTTTATGGGTCAATCTGGCGCGGAACGCCCCCGCAGGCCCCGGATGACATGCGTGTGAACACCGGCGCCGGACCACAACAAAAAACAGCACCGGGAAACGCCATGACCGCGACCGCCGCCGCAACCTCCGCCCTCCCCCCGCAGACCCCGCCTTTGCCGGAGGCCAAGCCCGAAACTCTGGGGCTGTCGCCGCGACGGCTGCAGGTGATGTCGGACGCCTTCAAGCGCGAGATCGACAAGGGCACGATCCCCGGCGTCACCGTGCTGGTGTCGCGCAAGGGCCGGATCGGCTGGTTCGAGGCGCTGGGCCGACAGGCGCCCGGTTCCGACGTGCCGATGCGCCGCGACAGCATTTTCCGGATCTTCTCGATGACCAAGCCGATCGTCTCGGTCGGCATCATGCAACTGGTCGAGGACGGCCAGATGCTGCTCGACGATCCGCTCTCGAAGTTCATTCCCGAATTCGAAAACACCAACGTCGGGATCGTGCGCGGCGGCGAGCTCGAACTGGTGCCGCTGCAGCGCCCGATCACCATCCAGGACCTGCTGCGACACACTTCCGGCATCACCTACGACCACACCGGCGACGGTCCGATCCACAAGATGTACCGCGCCTCGCGGATTCGCAGCCGCAAGATCACCAATGAAGAACACGCCAGCCTGATCGCATCGATGCCGCTGGTGTGCCAGCCCGGCGCAGCGTGGAACTACAGCCGCTCGACCGACATCCTTGGCCGGGTGATCGAAGTCGTCGCCGATCAGACGCTCGGCGCGTTCCTCACCGAGCGCATCCTGACGCCGCTGCAGATGAGCGAGACCGGTTTCCACACCGCGGCCGCGAACAAGGGCCGGCTCGCCGAGGCATTCCCGACCGATCCGTGGACCGGCGATCCGGTGGCGCTGTTCAACATGCTGGAAAAGCCGGCGATGGAATCCGGCGGCGGCGGCCTGGTGTCGACCACGATGGACTACGCGCGGTTCTGCCAGATGCTGCTGTCGGGCGGCACGCTCGACGGCACCCGCATCATCGGCCGCAAGACGCTGGAGCTGATGGCGTCGAACCACCTCGAGCCGCACATCCCGCCGGACAACTACATCCTGCCGCCCGGCCACGGCTTCGGCCTCGGCTTCGCGGTCCGCACCCAGCCGGGCATTTCCGCCTTCCCCGGCTCGGTCGGCCAGTTCTACTGGAGCGGCATCGCCGGCACGTTCTTCTGGATCGACCCGGCCGAGGAGATGTTCGCGGTGTTCATGTCGCAGGGCCCCGGCCAGCGTGAATACTTCCGGACCTTGGTGCGGGATCTGGTGTACGCGGCGGTGGAGTAACCGCCTCCCCGAGTCATTCCGGGGCACGAGCGACAGCTCGCGAACCCGGAATCTCTCTCGTTACTATAACCTCGGGATTCCGGGTTCGCGCTTCGCGCGCCCCGGAATGACGCGATCGGCGTAGCCGACCGCGTCAACTGATCGTCGCGCCGCCGTCGATCACGATGGTCTGGCCGGTGGTGAAGGTGCCGGCCTTGGAGGCGAGGAAGATCGCGGCGCCGGCGATTTCGTCGGGCTCGCCGATCCGCTGCAACGGCGAGCGCGCGGTCGAGGCTTTCAGCGTCTCCGGGTTCTCCCACAGCGCACGGGCGAAGTCGGTCTTGATCAGGCCGGGCGCGATGCAATTGACGCGGATGTTGTGCTCGCCGTACTCGCAAGCCAAATTGCGCGCGAGCTGCATGTCGGCGGCCTTGGAGATGCAATAGGCGCCGATCACGGTCGAGCCCTTAAGGCCGCCGATCGACGACACGATGGTGATCGAACCATCCTTGCGCTCGATCATCTGCGGCACCACTTCGCTGATCAGCCAGTGGTTGGCGACGATGTTGTTGTCGAGGATCTTGCGGAACTGATCGTCGTTGATGCCGGCCTGCGGGCCGTAATACGGGTTCGACGCGGCGTTGCAGACCAGCGCGTCGATCTTGCCGAAGGCTTGCGTCGCTTCCTGCGCCAGACGCTTGAGATCGTCCTTGCTGGAAATGTTGGCGGCCAGCGCCAGCGCGGTGCCTGCGCCGTGCTTGTCGTTGATGGTCTTCGCCACCACATCGCAGGCGTCCTGCTTGCGCGACGAGATCACCACCTTGGCGCCGTGCTCGGCCATCCGCTCGGCGATCGCCTTGCCGATGCCGCGCGACGATCCGGTGATGACGGCGACTTTGCCGCTGAGGTCGAACAAGTTCATGTTTCTCTCCCGTTGTGAGTGCTGTTGATTATTGCAGTTCGTCATTGCGAGGAGCGAAGTGACGAAGCAATCCAAGCTCAGTGCATTCGGCCCTGGATTGCTTCGCTTCGCTCGCAATGACGGTGAGACTTGTCAGGCGCACGAATAAAGCGCTTAGGCCAGCTTACTCGGCGTCGCCAATTCAGGGCCCGCCGGCTGATGCATCGCGGCGTGCGACGGATCGGCGATCCAGGGCTGCTGGTTGACCATCGGAATCCGCCAGCCCTCGTGACCGTTGGAGGCCATGTGGTCGAGCCGGGTGATCGAGCAATTGTCGATGGTGAAGGCCAGCCCCCGCTCCGGCTGATCGCGCAGCGCCAGGCCGATCGCCGCCTTGATGGTGCCGCCGTGCGCGACCGCGACGATGTCGCCGCCGGGATGCGCGGCCGAAATCCGCGCGATCGCCCGCTTGGTGCGCCGGTACAGATCCATGAAGCTCTCGCCGTTCGGCGCCGGCTCGTCGATCGGCGCGAACCAGAACGTGGACAGATTGGGCGGCAGCTTGGCGAAGAACGCGGCGCGGTTGGTGCCCTGCCAGTCGCCGAGATGCTGCTCGTTGAGATCGGCGTCGTGGGTGACGGTGTCCGGTCGCGGGAAGCCGGTGGCGAAGATCGCCTCGGCGGTCATGTGGGTACGCTTCAGCTTGCTCGCGTACCACACCGCGTTCTGCGGCAGCACCCGGCTGACCGCATCGAACACCACCTTGTCGCTGCAGTCGCAATCGATGTCGATCTGGCCGTAGATGTTGCCGCCGTCGCTGCGCACCGGCGCATGCCGCACCCACCACCACCGGGTCGCGGTCACGCCGGCGGGCACCGAATGCTGGGCGACGAACGGTTTGTCGTTGGAAGACGGCGGCACGTTCGTCATGCGAGAAAATCCTTCAATCCGGCGATAAGTCGCTGTACGTCAGACCTCGCATCGCCTCAAGTCACTTGTGTGTCGGACGCGCGGTGCCGATCGAACGATCGTCGTTCCAATTCCGTCAAGCGGCAAACGCCGAAACGATCAGCAGGGAGCAACGCATGGGCCGCCTCGAAGGCAAATCCATCATCATCACCGGTGCCGGCAGCGGCATCGGCCGCGCCGCATCATTGCTGTTCACCAAGGAAGGCGCACAACTGATCGCGGTCGATCGCACCGAAGGCGTGCAGGAGACGGTCGAGCAGGTGCGCAAGGCCGGCGGCACTGCCGAGGCGGTGATGGCTGACGCCGGCTCCGAGGACGACGTGAAGGGCTTCGTCGCCAAGGCGCTCTCGGCCTATGGCAAGCTCGACGGCATCTGGGCCAACGCCGGCATCAGCGGCGGCCTGGTGCCTCTGCCCGAACAGACGCCGGAGCATTGGCAGGAGATCCTGCGCGTCAACCTGATCGGTCCGTTCCTGGCGATCAAGCACACCATGCCGCATCTGATCAAACAGGGCCATGGCGCGATCCTGTGCACTGCCTCCGTCGCTGGATTGAAAAGCGGCGCGTCGGGTCATCCTTACGCCGCGTCGAAGGCCGGCGTGATCAGCCTGGTGCAGACCACCGCCTACTCGCTGTCCGGCACCGGCGTGCGCATCAACGCGGTGTGCCCGGGCCTGATCGAAACCGGCATGACCAAGCCGGTGTTCGACGGCGCCCGCGCCCGCGGCACCGATCACAAGATCGGTCAGCTCAACCCGCTGAAGCGCGCCGGCCAGCCGCACGAACTCGCCACCATGGGCCTGTTCCTGCTCAGCGACGAAGCATCTTACGTCAACGGCCAGGCCTTCCCGGTCGACGGCGGCCTGACCGCGTCGATGCCGTATGCGGGCAAGCCGATCTGAGACGGGGTAGTTAGCGAAGCCGCCGCTCCAGACACAACCGTCATCCCCGCGTATGCGGGGATCCAGTATTCCGGGAGCTCTTAATGACAAAGACGCACTGGGATACTGGGTCGCCCGGACAAGCCGGGCGATGACGACCTTTTCTTGAGATCAATATCGCGATTTCGCCATTCCGGGCGCCGCGTGAAAAGAGCGAACCCGAAATCTCTTTGTGACTGGCACTCGTTTCTTATCAACACGGGATTCCAGGTCTGCACACCTTCGGCGTGCATCCCGGGATGACGTTGGCGAAAGCAATAAGAAAGGCGCGATCCTCGCGGACCGCGCCTTTTTCATTCTCGAAATTCGCTTATTTCGCGCCCGCCTTCTGCGCGAACTCCCACGACAATTGCGCCATCGGCACGGTGCGGGCGGCGGATTCCTTGGCCTTGTCGGAGGCGGCAGTGCCGTCGCGGACGCGGCCGGCGATGCCCGCCAGAATGCCGGCGAGGCGGAAGGTGTTATAGGCCAGATACCAGTTCAGGTCCGGCACACCGGCGATGCCCGCGGCCTTGCAATAGATCTCGGCGGCCTGCTCCAGCGTCGGCAGATTCAGCGCCTTCAGATCGGCCTCGGCGAGGCCCGGCATCGCCCACTGCATCAACAGATAGGTGAAGTCGGCCATCGGATCGCCGAGCGTCGACAGCTCCCAATCCAGCACCGCCAGCACACGCGGCTCGGTGGCATGGAAAATCATGTTGTCGAGCCGGTAATCGCCGTGCACCACCGACACCCGCTCCTGCACCGGCAGCGTGCTCGGCAGCCATTCCATCAGCCGCTCCATCTCCGGTATGGGCTCGGCCACCGACGCCTTGTACTGCTTGCTCCAGCGGTCGACTTGACGAGCGAAGTAATTGCCCGGCTTGCCGAAGTCGCCGAGACCGATCTTCTCCGGATCGTAGCTGTGGAGCTGCGCCAGGGTCTCGATCTTGGCCTTGAAGATCGCCCAGCGCGACTCCGGCGTCTGGGTCGGCAGGGTCGGATCCCAGAACACCCGGCCCTCTTCCATCGACATGATGTAGAACGACACGCCGATCACCGAGTCGTCGGTGCACAGCGCATAGGCCTTGGCGACCGGAAACCCCTGTTTGCCGAGCGCGGCGATGACGCGGAATTCGCGATCGACCGCGTGCGCCGACGGCAGCAGCTTGCCGAACGGCTTGCGCCGCATCACGTAGGAACGGTTCGGGGTGACGAGCTTGTAGGTCGGGTTGGACTGCCCACCCCTGAACTGCTGAACCTCGAGCGGGCCCTGATAGCCCTCGACATTCGACTGCATCCATTCGGCGAGGCGGGCCTCGTCGACACGATGCCGCTCCTCGACCGGCTTGGTGCCGGTGTAATCGTCGTCGTTTCGCATCCCGACCAAGTGACGCTCCTTGTTCTTGTTCGCGCGTTACGCGCCGCGCGTTTCGACAATCCCAAAACAGTCATACCCGGGCCTGACCCGGGTATCCATCTTTTCAAGAGATGCATCGCCGGATCAAGTCCGGCGATGACGTTTTTGTCCGCCTTGCGCGCGGTCAGTGCGCCGCGTTGGCGTATTTCTTCATCTCCAGCCGGGCGATGGCGCGGTTGTGCACCTCGTCCGGACCGTCGGCGAGCCGCAGCGTGCGGATGTTGGCGTAATCCTTGGCGAGACCCGCGTCGTCGGACACGCCGGCGCCGCCGAACGCCTGGATCGCTTCGTCGATGATGCGCTGCGCCATCCGCGGCGCCGCCACCTTGATCATCGCGATCTCGAGCTGCGCGGTCTTGTTGCCGACCTTGTCCATCATGTCGGCGGCCTTGAGGCACAAGAGGCGATTCATCTCGATGTCGATGCGGGCTTCGGCGATCCGCTGCTCCCACACCGAGAACTCGATGATCCGCTTGCCGAACGCGACACGCGACTGCAGCCGCTTGACCATCTTCTCCAGCGCCTCTTCGGCCTTGCCGATGGTGCGCATGCAGTGATGGATGCGACCCGGGCCGAGCCGGCCCTGTGCGATTTCGAAGCCGCGGCCCTCGCCGAGCAAGAGGTTCGACGCCGGCACGCGGACGTTCTCCAGCTTGACCATGCCGTGGCCGTGCGGCGCGTCGTCGAAGCCGAACACCGGCAGCATCTTTTCGATGGTGATGCCGGGGGTGTCGAGCGGCACCAGGATCTGCGACTGCTGCTGATGACGCGCGGCGTTCGGATCGGTCTTGCCCATCACGATCGCGATCTTGCAGCGCGGATCGCCGACGCCCGACGACCACCATTTGCGGCCGTTGATGACGTAGTGATCGCCATCCTTCTCGATCCGGGTCTCGATGTTGGTGGCGTCCGACGAGGCCACCGCCGGCTCGGTCATCAGGAACGCCGAGCGGATCTCGCCGGCCATCAGCGGCCGCAGCCACTTCTGCTTCTGCTCCTTGGTGCCGTAGCGGAACAGCACTTCCATGTTGCCGGTGTCCGGCGCCGAGCAATTGAACACTTCCGAGGCCCAGGAAATGTGGCCCATCTGCTCGGACAGCAGCGCGTATTCGAGGTTGGTCAGCCCCGCGCCGTGGAATTCGTCGTCGTCATGCGAAGACGGCGGCAGGAACAGGTTCCACAGCCCCTCGGCCTTGGCCTTGGCCTTCAGTTCCTCCAGCACCGGGATCACCTTCCAGCGTTCGCCCTCGGCGTCCTGCTGCTTGTAGATCGGCACCGCGGGGCGCACTTGGTCGTTCATGAACTTGGTGACGCGGTCCAGCCACTCGCGCTGGCGATCGGACATCGTGAAATCCATCAGGCGATCCTCACTGTTTTCCCAGACTGTTGTGACCGACGGGGTGGCGGCACTGTCGTCCTGCCGCATCGCGCCCGCAAGTCGGATTTCCGCCCCGCACCGCCCGACAGCCGGGCGGCCACGAACCGCGAAAACGAAGCTGCCGGCGCCTCAGCGCCGACGGCGCATTGACTTCCGGCTGTGAAACGATAGTTTCATACAGCTGTTTGAATTGCAAGAACGATGATTTCCCGCGGAGCGGCATGTCCACCGACACTACACGCAGTGCGATCCTGACCGCCGCCGAACGGCTGTACGCCGAGCGCGGCTTCGGCGACGTCACGTTGCGCGACATCGTCGCCACCGCCGGAGTCAACCTCGCCGCGGTGAACTATCACTTCGGCTCCAAGGACGAACTGATCGCCGAGCTGTTCGTGACTCGCTCGATCGTCACCAATCGCCAGCGCCTCAACGAATTGAAGGCCGCGGAATCCGCCGGCGGCGGCCGCGCGCCGATCGAAGCGGTGCTGCGGGCCCTGGTCGGTCCGACCTTGCGCGGGTGCCTCGGTCCGGACAGCCAGCGCTCGGATGCCGCGCGCTTCATGATCCGCGCCGCGATCGAAACCATCCCGCCGATCCGCAAGATCAAGAACCGCGAGATCGATCATTTGCGCAAATTCGCCGCCGCGATGCGGCGCTCGCTTCCCGGCAAGCCCGACGCGGAGATCTATTGGGGGCTGCACTTCGCGCTCGCAATGGCGCAGCAGACGGTGCGCGACAGCGAGCGCCTGCTGCGGCTGTCGGAAGGCGCCTGCGATCTCGACGACGTCGACGGCGTGATCGACCGCGTCGTCGCGGTTGCGTCGCTGGCGCTGAAGACGAACATGACCGGCGAGGCCGAGGCTGCCGAAAGAGCCGAGGCGCGGAAGCGGTAATCCCGCTCACTCGAGGCGATGCGGCGCACGATTCGTCATTGCGAGCGAAGCGAAGCAATCCAGAGCCACGCGCGTGACCCTGGATTGCTTCGTCGCTTCGCTCCTCGCAATGACAGCGAACGGACGCGGCTAACGGAAAGTGCGCGTCTCAGATCGCCAGATAACGATGCCGCAGGTCTTCGCTGTCGAGGACGTGCTTGGCGGTGCCGTCGTACACGACCTCGCCGGTGTCGAGGATCACGGCGCGGTCAGACAATTCCAGCGCCGCCACCGCGTTCTGCTCGACGATGATCGTGGTGATGCCGGCGGCGCGGACCTCGCGGAGCGCCTTGGCGATGTCGTGGCGGACCACAGGCGCCAGGCCTTCGTAGGGCTCGTCGAGCAGCAGCAGCTTGAGATCGCGGGCGAGCGCGCGGGCGATCGCCAGCATCTGCTGCTCGCCGCCGGACATCGTCACGCCTTCCTGCTTGCGGCGCTCGGCGAGCCGCGGGAACAGTTCGTAGATCCGCTCGAACGGCCAGCCGACGCTGCCGGAGATGGTTGCGAGCTGCAGGTTCTGCTCCACCGTCATTCCGGGAATGATGCGGCGATCTTCCTGCACCAGCTGAATACCGGCTTGGGCGGCGACGTAGTTCGGCCTGCCGTGCAGCTTGACGCCGTCGAGGATCACCTCGCCGGAAACCAGCTCCGGGGTCGAGGCGCGGGCGATCGAGCGCAGCGTCGAGGTCTTGCCGGCGCCGTTGCGGCCGAGCAGCGCCAGGATCTCGCCCTTGTTCAGGTCGAACGAGACGTTCTGTACGATATAACTGTCGCCGTAATAGGAATTGAGATTGCGGCAGCGAAAGAACGGCATCGCGGCCGGCTGCGTGGCGTCGGGCCGTTCGGCGGTCATCGTCGTCATACTTGCTCCTCGCCGAGATAGGCTTCGATCACTTTCGGATTGCCCTTGATCTCGTCGGGCACGCCCTGCGCGATGACGCGGCCGCCGGCCAGCACGGTGATGCGGTCGGCCAGCGAGAACACCACGTGCATGTCGTGCTCGATGATCACGATCGTCATGCCCGACTGCTTGATCTGCCGCAGGATGTCGATGGTGACGTTCGTGTCGGCCCGCGCCATGCCGGCGGTCGGCTCGTCGAGCAGCAGCAGTTTCGGCTTCTGCACCAGGCCCATCACCAGTTCGAGCCGGCGCTTGTCGCCACGGGAGAGCGCGCCGGCCAGATGATACAGATGCTCGCCGAGGCCGCGCTCGCGCAGCGCCTGGACGGCGCGCTGGCCGATCTCGCCCTGCTCGTCGAACCGCGACACCAACTTGAGCCGGAACGCGCCGTCCTGGTGCGACAGCATCGCCATCATGACGTTTTCCAGCACGGTCAGATCGCCGAAGATCTCCGGCGTCTGGAACACCCGGGCTACCCCGAGCTGGTTGATCTCGTAGGGCTTCAGCCCGGTGAGCTCGGTGCCGTGGAACATCACCTTGCCTTGCGTCGGCGGCAGCACGCCGACGCAGACGTTGAGCAGCGTCGATTTGCCCGCACCGTTGGGACCGATGATGGCGTGGGTCTCGCCCTCGCGGATGTCGAGATGCACGTCGGCCAGAGCATGCAGGCCCGCGAACGTCTTGTGGACGTGATCGATGTGCAGAACGATGTCGCTGTTCACGTTCATGGCGCGGTGGCTCTCGCTTTCTTCTCGGCGGCTTTCTTCTCGATCTCGGAGGTGCGGTCGTGCGCCGGCATCTCCTCGATCACCATTTCGCCGAGACCGTCACGCTGCGGCGAGTCGCCCAGCGACTTGACCTTCGGAGTGTGCTTCAGGCCGATCAGCCGGTTGATGCCTTCCATGATGCCACCCGGCAGGAAGATCACCACCGCCATGAACAGCAGCCCGAGGGTGAGCTGCCAACCTTCGCCGACGAAAAGGCTCAGCGTCTTCACCACCCCCTCGCGCACCGCATCGGGCAGGAACGCGAACACCGACATCAGTTGGTGCTCGTTGTAGGCCGAGAAGATGTTCTCGAAATATTTGATGATGCCGGTGCCGAGCACCGGGCCGAGCAGCGTGCCGGCGCCGCCGAGGATGGTCATCAGCACCACCTCGCCGGAGGCGGTCCACTGCATCCGCTCGGCGCCGGCCAGCGGATCGGTCGCCGCCAGCAGAGCCCCGGCGAGACCGGCGAACATGCCGGAGATCACGAACGCGGACAAAAGATACGGCCGGGTCGAGTAGCCGGTGTAGCCCATCCGGTTCTGGTTGGACTTGATGGCGCGCAGCGTCATGCCGAACGGCGAGCGAAAGATCGCAATCGACAGACCGAACGCCGCCACCAGCACCGCACCGCAGATGTAGAACCCGGTCCAGCCGGTGATCTGCATTCCGAACAGCGACGGCATCGGTGAGACGTAGCCGATCGCGGCGTCGAGCACCCGCGGATCGTTGCGGAGCACGCGCAGGCCGGTCTCGCCGTTGGTGATCGGCGTCAGCACCGAATAGGCCATATTGTAGCACATCTGGGCGAACGCCAGCGTCAGGATCGAGAAGTAGATGCCGGAGCGGCGTAGGCTGACGAAGCCGATCGCCAGCGCCAGCAGCCCGGCCAGCACCACCGACAGCGCCACCGCCGGCAGCAGGTCCATCGACACCAGCTTGAACGACCACACCGCGGCGTAGGAGCCGACGCCGAGGAACGCGGCGTGGCCGAACGACAGATAGCCGGTGAGGCCAAACAGGATGTTGAAGCCGATCGCGAAGATGCCGTAGATCGCGAACTTCTGCAGCAGATCCGGATAGCCGGCGCCGATCGGGGTGAAGATGACCGGCCCCAGCGCCACCATGATGGCGAAGCCGATCAGCAGCGCGATGTCGGCGAGTTTGGAGGTGTGCTTCATCGGATCAGCTCTCCATTACGCCCTTGCGTCCCAGCAATCCGCGCGGACGCACCAACAACACCACCACGGCGACCAGATAGATGATGATCTGGTCGATGCCCGGCAGCAGCGCCTTGATCTCATTCATGGAGGCGAACGACTGCAGGATGCCGAGCAGGAAGCCGGCCAGCACCGCCCCCGGCAGCGATCCCATGCCGCCGACCACCACGACCACGAACGACAGCACCAGGAAATCCATGCCCATGTGATAGTCGGGCGGCACGATCGGCGTGTACATCACGCCGGCGAGACCGGCGACGACCGCGGCGAGCCCGAACACGATGGTGAAGCGCCGCTCGATATTGATGCCGAGCAGGCCGACGGTCTCGCGGTCCTGCATGCCGGCGCGCACCACCATGCCGAAGGTGGTGAGCTGCAAAAATGCGAACACTCCACCGATGACCACCAGCGAGAAGCACAGATAGACGATCCGCCAGTACGGATAAACGATCGCCTCGGTGATCTGGAACGAGCCGGAGAACAGCGCCGGTGCCGATTGCGCGATCGGGTTGGCGCCGAAGAAGTGCTTGACGATTTCCTGCAGCACGATAGCGAGGCCGAACGTGACCAGGATCTGGTCGGCGTGCGGCCGCTTGTAGAAGAACCGGATCAGGCCGCGCTCGATCAGGATGCCGATCAGCAGCATCACCGGGATCGCCAACAAGATCGACACCGGAACCGAATAGTCGATCAGCACCTTGCCCCAATCGCCGAGCATCGCCTGGACGTAGGGAGTCTTGACCTCCAGCGGCGAGCCCCACGGAGTCGTCCGCGTCGGGTCGACCTTGACGATCTCCAGGGTCAGCAGCTTGTTGAACACCACGGCGCAGAACGCGCCGAGCATGAACAGCGCGCCGTGGGCGAAGTTCACCACGCCGAGCGTGCCGAAGGCCAAGGTCAGCCCGAGCGCGATCAGCGCATAGGCCCCTCCTTTGTCGAGGCCGTTCAGGATCTGCAGAACGATCGCGTCCATGCGTGGTCAATCTCCCCTGTGTCCGCGGCGCCATCGGCGCGCGTCCATCGAAATCCCCCGACGACCGACCCCGGCCGCCAGGCCAATACAAACTCGGCAGTCGCGCGCAGCTCGAACGATCGCACCGGGCGCGCGTAAAAGGCATTGCTTACGAGACACGTGGCGGTCGGCCGCGCCCGAGGCTCAGCCGACCGGTCACGCTTCTGCTCGCCGGGCCGCGGGTGCGCAGCCAGGCTCGATCAGATCAGCCGCACTTCTTGGCGTCCTTGGAGCCGAGTTCGCCGCCGAAGATGCTCGGATCGTAGGTGACCTGCGACGCAGGCACGATCTTCCGAACTTCAAGCAGATCGAACTTGTCCTTCGGCTTGTCCTTGCCCTGCACCACCAGCACGTCCTTGAAGCACTGATGGTCGGCGGCGCGGTACAGCGTCTTACCGTTGCCGAGGCCGTCGAACTCGAAGCCTTCGAGCGCAGCGATCACCTTGGACGGATTGAAGGTGCCGGCGCGCTCGACCGCGTCGGCATACAGGATCGCCTGCACGTAGCAGGTCTGCGCGGCCTGCGACGGCGGGGTGCCGTAGACGGCGCCGAACGATTTGGTGAAGGCGCTGGTGGCGGCGTCTTCGAGCTTCCAGTCCCAGTTGGCGGTGCCGTAGATGCCCTTGATCGCGTCGCCGGCGCCCTGCGCCATCAGTTCGGAGAACAGCGGCACCACGATCTCGAACTTCTTGCCGTTCGCCATCTTGTCGCGCAGGCCGAACTGCACCGCCTGGGTCAAGGAGTTGATCATGTCCTTGCCGTAGTGGTTCAGGATCAGCACGTCGGCGCCGGAGTTCAGCACCGGGGTGATGTACTGCGAGAAGTCTGCGGCGCCGAGCGGAGTGCGGACCGCCTTGACGGTCTTCCAGCCCTGTTTCTCGGTGGCGTCCTTCATCGACTCTTCCTGGGTCCAGCCCCAGGTGTAGTCGGCGGTCAGGTGGTACGCCGCGCGATCCTTGCCGTAGGCTTCGGCGAGCACCGGGCCGAGTGCCACGCCGGACATGTAGGCGTTGAAGAAGTGGCGGAAGCCGTAGGCGCGCTTGTCCTTGCCGGTGGTGTCGTTGGAGTGGGTCAAGCCGGCCATGAAGATCACGCCGACGTCCTGGCACAGCGACTGCACCGCGACCGCTTCGGCCGACGACGAGCCGCCGGTGATCATGATCGCGCCGTCCTTCTCGATCATGCGCTTGGCGGTGGCACGCGCCTGATCGGCCTTGGTCTGTGTATCACCGGAGACGAAGGTGACCTTCTTGCCGAGCACGCCGTTGCCCTTGAGCGCCAGCGGTTTCATGGTCTTCAGCATGCCGCCGTCGCCCTCGCCGTTGAGGTGCTTGACGGCGAGCTGATAGGCCTTGAGCTCGTCCATGCCCTCATCGGCATAGGCGCCGGACTGCGGAACGTTGAAGCCGAACACGACTTCCTTGCCTTTGGGCATGTTGCAGAAATCGTCGGCCCAGGCGTCGCGGATGAAGAATGTCGGCGTCGCGAGGGCGGCAGCACCGGCCAGGCCGGTCTTGAGCGCAGTTCTGCGGTCGATAATGAATTTGGTGTCGGCCATGGGGCTTCTCTCCTCAGGTTCCTCGGTCAATCACGTTGTTATTGTTCCGAATACGATGCGAGCGATCGCGCGCTATCGTGCCCAGGCTGCTCTTCCGGCAACGAAGCCGAAGTCTTGGAGAGAGGGTGGATGAGGGTCAACCGCTCCTTTTGTCTAAGGAGGACTCCACGCGGGAGTTGCGCAGGTAATTGCTATTTCAGTTGACATAACTAATCGTCACGCCGCCGTGACAGATCATGATGCGGCGCGACAAGCGATTCTGAGAAAATCACCGCACAACGCGGCGCGCGACGTAGTCCGGCCGTCACATATTGCGCCGCACAAACATTCCACAGCTTCGTGCGGAAACGATCGCTCCGATGCGCTTGGTCTGTGTGACGTTTGGTCGCGAAGACGCGGCACCACAGTGCGACGCAACAACACGATTCCGAAATTGAGCCGATCGAAAGCTGCTATTCGACTGAGGCCGGCTTCCCTCCAAGGGCAACGCCGATTGTGCCAGCCGCGCGGGACCATATCGGCCGTCCCGCCCGGCTGGCTGCGCGGTCAGCTCACCCGGCGCTCGCGGTTTTCCCAATACGGCTGGCGCAGCTCGCGCTTGAGGATCTTGCCGGCGCCGGACAGCGGCAGCGGCGTCTCGGTGATCTCGACGCTGCGCGGGCACTTGTAGCCGGCGATCAGCGCCTTGCAGTGCGCGATCAGTTCGTCCGCCGTGACGGTGGCGCCGGCCTTGGTGACGACGACGGCGTGAACCTGCTCGCCCCAGGCCTCGTGCGGGATTCCGATCACCGCGCATTGCGCCACCGCCGGATGCTGCGCCACCGCGTTCTCGACCTCGACCGAGTACACGTTCTCGCCGCCGGAGATGATCATGTCCTTGACCCGGTCGACGACGTAGACGAAGCCGTGCTCGTCCATGTAGCCGCCGTCGCCGGTGTGCATCCAGCCGCCGGCGAGCGCCCGCGCGGTCTCCTCCGGCCGCTCCCAATAGCCCATCATCACATTGTCGCCGCGAACGCAGATCTCGCCGACCGTCCCGTAAGGAACGGTGCGATCCTCGGCGTCGACGATTCTTACCTCGCAGCCGAGCGTGGCGCGGCCGGCGGCGCGCTGGCGGCCCTTGGCCTTGCCCTCGCCGATGTGCTCCTTCCAATGCAGCAGCGTGGCGATCGGCGACAGCTCGGTCATGCCGTAGGCCTGGGTGAACTGCACATTGGGCAGCGCCGCGCTCGCCCGCGCCAGCACCGCCTCGCTGATCGGCGACGCACCGTAGACGATGTTCTTCAGCGACGACAGATCGTAATTCTTCAGCGCCGGGTGGTCGACGAACATCTGGATCATGGTCGGCACCAGCAGCACGTCGGTGACCCTATCGTTCTGCATCGCCTGCATCACCCCTTCCGGCGTGAACGACGGGATCATCACGTTGGAGCCGCCCGACAGCAGCAGCGAGTACATCGCCGCGCCGTTGGCGAGGTGGAACATCGGCGCGGCGTGCAGATACACCGAAGTGCCCGGGAACAGGCCCTCGCCCAGCGCATTCAGCGCGTTCGCCATCAGATTGCCGTGGCTCAGCATCACGCCCTTGGAGCGGCCGGTGGTGCCGCCGGTGTAGAAGATGCCGGCGAGATCCTCGGCCTTGCGCATCGCATCCGGAATCGGCGCGTGGGCGGCGATCAGATCCTCGTAGCCCTGCATCCCGGCCGGCACCTCGCCGTCGTCGGCATAGATCAGCGTCAGCGACGGGATCGCCTGCGCCAGCACAGCACCGGTCGCGGCGAACGCCTTGTCGACCACCAGCGCCACCGCGCGGCAGTCCTTGAGCGCATCCTCGTTCTCCAGCGCGCTCCAGCGGATGTTGAGCGGCACGATCACGCCGCCGCACCAGCCGGCGGCGAGATACATTTCGAGATAGCGGTCCGAATTCAGCGACAGGATAGCAACGCGCTCGCCCTCACCGACGCCGCCGGCACGCAGCCCGGCAGCGAGCCGCGCGACGCGGTCGCCGACCTCGCGCCAGTTACGTCGGCGGCCGGCGCAGACGGTGGCCAGCCCTTCCGGGTTGATCTGCAGCGCGCGCCGCAGGCCGTGGGTGATGTTCATGGTGTCCTCCCTTGGGTCGTTTCCTGCTGTTGTTGCCGTCCGGCGCCTCGAGGGCGCTCTTCTTCTTGATTGATCGGGTGGCGAGGCCTTCGGTCAGGCGCATCGCGAATTCGTCGGCGATCGCCCCCGGCGACAGGGCGCCGTCGCGCTGGTACCAGTGGCCGATCCAGTTCAGCGACCCGGCGATCGCAAACGCGGTCAGCTTCGGATCGCACGGCTTGATCGACCCGTCGGCGACGCCGTCCGCAATATAGCGCCGGAACGTCTGGTCGATGCCGCGCTTGGCGGCGCGTACCGTCTTCTCGTTCTCGGGCGACAGGTCGCGCGGATTGAACCGCACCATGCTGGCACCAAACTCCGTCGCCATCGTCGCGGCATAGGCGCGCACCAGTGCGCGCAGCTTGCCGAGCCCGTTCTCGCCGGAAACGTTGATGCCCGCAATGATGTCGTCGACCTGTTCCTGGCCGAGCGCCCAGCACTCGAACAGGATCTCCTCCTTGCTGCGGAAATAATTATACAGCGCCGGCTTGGTGATGTTCAGCCGCTCTGCAACGTCGTTCAGCGTGGCGCGATGATAGCCCTGCTCCAGAAACAGATGCACCGCCGTCCGCAGCACCGCCTCGCGCTTTTCGTCGCGGGCGCGGCGGCGGCTCTCGAACGGCATCCAGGGCGAGTGATCGTCGGCGGCGGGTCCGTTCATCGCAAATTCCGCAGGCAGCAATTCGGCAGCGAGCCGATCGTCCGTATCGGATCGATTGACTCGGGAAGTGACGCGCTTATATTACTCACGGGTAATAAAAAGTCCAATGGGTAAGTTTAGGGAGGAAACGATGGCGTCACCCGTCCACGTCGCCGGCGTCGGCATGATCCCGTTCGTCAAGCCGGGCGCGAACGAGCCGTATCACCTGATGGGCGCCGAGGCGGCGCGGCTGGCGCTGCGCGATGCAGGCGTCGGTTACGACGCGATCCAGCAAGCCTTCGTCGGTTACGTCTACGGCGACTCCACCTGCGGCCAACGCGCGCTGTACCAGGTCGGCATGACCGGCATCCCGATCGTCAACGTCAACAACAACTGCTCGACCGGCTCGACCGCGCTGTATCTGGCGCGGCAGGCGATCGCCTCCGGCGCCGCCGACTGCGTACTGGCGCTCGGCTTCGAGCAGATGAAGCCCGGCGCGCTCGGCTCGGTGTTCGTCGATCGCCCCAGCGCGTTCGAGGATTTCGACGCCGCCGCCGACCAACTGATCGACGCGCCCGGCATTCCGCTGGCGCTGCGCTATTTCGGCGGCGCCGGCCTCAGCCACATGCAGAAATACGGCACGCCGCTGTCGTCCTTCGCCAAGGTCCGCGCCAAGGCCAGCCGCCATGCGGCGAAGAACCCGCTGGCGCTGTTCCGCAAGGAAGTCTCGGCCGACGATGTGCTCAATGATCAGGTGATCTGGCCGGGCGTGATGACGCGGCTGATGGCCTGTCCCCCCACCTGCGGTGGCGCCGCCGCGGTGCTGGTGTCGGAAGCCTTCGCCAAGAAGCACGGCCTTGACACCCGCGTCCGTATCGCCGCGCAGGCGATGACGACCGATACGGCGTCGACCTTCGAAGCGCACGACATGATGCGGGTGGTCGGCTACGACATGGCGCGCGCCGCGGCCACCAAGGTGTACGAGGACGCCGGCGTCGGGCCGGACGACATCGACGTCGTCGAACTGCACGACTGCTTCGCCCACAACGAGCTGATCACCTACGAGGCGCTCGGCCTGTGCCCGGAGGGCGGCGCCGAGAAGTTCATCGCCGACGGCGACAACACCTATGGCGGCAAGTTCGTCACCAACCCGTCGGGCGGTCTGCTGTCGAAGGGCCATCCGCTCGGCGCCACCGGCCTCGCCCAGTGCTACGAGCTGACCCGGCAGCTCCGCGGCACCGCCGAGGCAACCCAGGTCGACGGCGCCAAGCGCGCGTTGCAGCACAATCTCGGTCTCGGCGGCGCCTGCGTGGTGACGCTGTACGAGCGCGCGTGAGGCGGACGCAATGGTCGATCAATCCGCTGTCGGTCGCCGGTTCACACCGGTGACTGCCCATGTCGAAGCCGGCCGGCTGCGCTACTTCCTCGATACGCTCGGCGAGACCAACCCGGTGTATCGCGACGCCGACGCGGCCAAGGCCGCAGGTTTTGCGGCACCGCCGATCCCACCGACCTATCTGTTTTGCCTGGAGATGCTCGACAACGAGAAGCCCTTCGAGTTCCTCGAGGCGCTCGAGATCGATCTCGGGCGGGTGCTGCATGGCGAGCAGAGCTTTACCTACCACGCCCCGGTGACGGTCGGCGACACCCTCACCTTCAGCCCGCAGGTGACCAGCGTCACCGACAAGAAGGGCGGCGCGATGACGCTGATCGGCGTCGCAACCGCCGTCACCAATCAGCACGGCGTCCACGTCGCCGACACGACGCGGACCATCGTGGTGCGCAACGGATGACCGACACCATGGACATGGCCACCTCCCCTGCGGTCGGCGACCGCATCGTCCACAAGCGCTTTCCCGCGATCAGCCGCCACCGGCTGGCGCTGTATTGTGGCGCCTCCGGCGACCACAATCCGATCCATGTCGATATCGACTTCGCCAAGGCGTCGGGTTTTCCAGACGTGTTCACCCACGGCATGCTGGTGATGGGCTATCTCGGCCAGGCACTCAGCGACGCGGTGCCGCCGGGCCGGATCCGCAGCTTCTCGACGCGGTTCGCCGCGATCACCCAGCTCGGCGCCGAGATCACCTGCGAGGGCACCGTCGCCGAGCTGTTCGAAGAAGGCGGCGAACGCCGAGCCCGGATCGCACTCACCACCAAGGACCAGCACGGCGAAACCAAGCTCGCCGGCGAGGCCGTCGTGGCTTTGTAACGCCGTCATGGCCGGGCTTGTCCCGGCCATCCACGTCTTGAGCGACTCAGAAGGCGTGGATGCCCGGGACAAGCCCGGGCATGACGATCCACTACTATAAGAACCCGAGGAAATCTCATGGGCAAACTGCAAGGCAAGGTGGCGCTGGTCACTGGATCGGGCCGCGGCATCGGCCGCGCCATCGCACTGAAGCTCGCATCCGAAGGCGCGCGCGTCGTCGTCAACGACCTCGACGCCGAACCGGGTGACGCCGTGGCCGCCGAGATCCAGGCGATGGGCAGCGACGCAATCGCCATCAACGGCAGCGTGTCGGAAGCCGGCTTCGCCGACCGTTTCGTCGGCGCCGCGGTGGAGAAGTTCGGCGGCCTCGACATCATCGTCAACAACGCCGGCTACACTTGGGACTCGACGATCCAGAAGATGACCGACGAGCAATTCCAGGCGATGCTCGACGTGCATCTGGTGGCGCCGTTCCGCATCCTGCGCGCCGCCGCCGAGCCGATCCGGATCTTCGCCAAGAAGGAAGCCGAGGCCGGCCAGGAGGTGTTCCGGAAAGTGGTCAACATCTCGTCGATCGCCGGGCTCTACGGCAATGCCGGCCAGGCCAGCTACTCGTCGGCCAAAGCCTCGCTGGTCGGGCTGACGCGGACGCTGTGCAAGGAATGGGGACGCTACAAGGTCAACGTCAATTGCGTTGCGTTCGGCCTGATCAACACCCGCCTCACCCAGCCGATCGAGGCGCAGCAGAAGACCATCGACGTCGCCGGCCGCGACATCAAGGTCGGCGTGCAGCCGCAGATGCTGGATGCGATGGCGCGGATGATCCCGCTCGGGCGCGGCGGCACGCCGGAGGAAGCGGCTGACGCGGTGTATCTGTTCTGCAGCCCGGAATCCAACTACGTCAGCGGCCAGGTGCTGGTCTGCGGCGGCGGCTTGATCCTGTAAGCGGACATACGGCGATGACCCTGGTTCTGTCGGAGCGGCGCGGCGCCGTCGCGGTGCTGACGCTGAACAACCCGGCGCAATACAACGCGATGCGCCGCGGCCTGCTCGGCGAGCTCGGCGCCGCATTGAACGCGGCGCTCGCCGACGACGCGGTGCGCGCCATCCTGCTGACCGGTGCCGGCAAAGGCTTCTGCGCCGGCGCTGCGCTCGGCAGCGAGACCTTCGAAGCCGGTGCCGAGGTGGCGCCGTGGATGCGCGCCGAGCTCAGCCCGGTGCTGGAAGCGATGCGCGGCGCCGCCAAGCCGATCGTGGTTGCCGTCAACGGCCCCGCGGCCGGCGCCGGCGTCGGGCTGGCGCTCGCCGGCGACATCGTGCTGGCGGCGCGGTCGGCGAAGTTCGTGCTGAGCTTCGTCAAGCTCGGCGCCGCGCTCGATGCCGGCACCTCGTTGTTCGTGCAGCGCGCGATCGGCGTGGTCCGCGCCCGCGCGCTGGCGCTGCTCGGCCGGCCGCTGTCCGCCGAACAGGCCGAACAATCCGGACTGATCTTCCAGGCCGTCGACGACGACCACCTGATGGACGAAGCGATGGCGATCGCCGAGCAGCTCGCTGCCGGCCCACCGATCGGCATCGGCCTGATCAAGCGCCAGATCGAAACCGCCTGGGCAGCCCCGCTCGCCGCGGTGCTGGACGACGAAGCCGAACAGCAGGGCCGCGCCTTCGTCACCGCGGACCTGCGCGAAGGCGCCGCCGCCTTCGTCGAGAAGCGCCCGGCCCGGTTCACCGGGCGCTAGCCGCTCAGCAGCCGGATGCGCCGCCGGAGCGGACCGGCCGGCATCCGCTGCGATCTTCTGGATCAATCGGCCAACCAGATTGACGGCCGGCGCCATGTCGCCGGCCCTGCGCGCGATCTACCGTCGGCCGTTTTGAACCGGCTGGAGATCACACGTGGATTTTGAACTTTCCAAGGAGCAACGCGAGATCAAGGGGCGCGCAGCCGCCTTCGTCGAGGAGGTCTGCAAGCCGCTGGAAGACACCTGGGGCATCGACGACTACGCGGTGCCGCACGACGTCTTCATGGACGTGGTCCGCAAGTTTCGCGAGTACGGCTTCCGCGGCCTCGCCGTGCCGAAGGACGCCGGCGGCCAGGGGCTCGGCACCATGGCGAAATGCCTGGTGTACGAAGAGATCGTCAAATCTCCGGTGATGCACGGCCTGCTGACGACGTGGTCGGGATTCCTCGATCCGCATCCGGCGCTGTACGTCGCGCCGGAATGGCAGAAGGAGGCCTATCTCTACCCGATCCTGAAAGAGGACAAGTTCTATCACATCAACATTTCGGAACCGGGCGCCGGCTCGGACGCCGCAGGGATCGAGACCACCGCGGTGCGCGACGGTGACAACTACGTCATCAACGGCATCAAACGCTGGGCGCCGCCGCCGAACCACCCCGGGATCACGCCGAAATATCTGCTGTGCTACGCCGTCACCGATCCCGGCCGCGGCTACGAAGGCATCAGCCTGTTCCTGGTGGACTATCCCAATCCCGGCGTCTCGGTGCTGAAGGAATACACCACGATGGCTCCGGGAACTTATCTCGGCCGCAGCTGCGACTATCAGTACAAGGACTGCGTCGTCCCGGCCAAGAACATGCTCGGCGCCGAAGGCATGGGCTTCCGCTACATGATGGACCAACTCAACCGCAACCGCACCGTGATCGGTGCCCGGCTCACCGGCACCGCGCGCTGGGCGCAGGATCAGGCCGCCAAGCGCGCGCGCCAGCGCGAAACCTTCGGCAAGCCGCTGTCGGAACGCCAGGCGATCCAATGGATGCTTGCCGAGTCGGAGATGGACCTCGAGCAGTCGCGGCTGATGGTCTACAAGACCGCCTGGATGCTCGATCAGGGCCTCGACGCCCGCAAGGAAGCCGCGATGGTGAAGTGCTTCGCCCCGCTCGCCGCCTGCCGCGTGATCGACCGCGCCATCCAGATCCACGGCGGACTAGGCGTGCTGCAGGAAAGCCGGTTCGGCCAGCTCTATTTCCAGAGCCGGATCGCCCAGGTCGCCGAAGGCACCACCGAGGTGATGAAGATGACGATCGCCCGCGAGGTGCTGCGCGCCAGCATGGCCGGCTGATCACGACCGTCGCTCCCATAAAACGCAGAAACGCCCGGCTCGCGCCGGGCGTTGTTGTTTGCGGATCTCTCGTCGGCCTACTTCTCGGCGTCGATCACGGTTCCGATCGGCTTCCACCTCGTCCCGTCGAACTGCATCAACTGCTCCTGGCTCATCGGGGTGTAATGGGTGGCGCTGGTGTTGAGCTTGATGCCGGGGAGCAGGATCGGCAGTTCCAGATCCTTGATGCTGGCGGCCTGCTTCATCAGATTCTCACGGGTCAGATTGTCGCCGCACGCCCTCAAGACATGCTCAAAGGTCTGAGCCGTGGCATAGCCGAACACATAATAGGTCTCCGAAGGATCGGCGTTCGGCATGTATTGCTTCATGAAGTCAAGGTACTGCTTCATGCCGGGATCGTTGGCCCAGACCGGGTCGTTCGGGTCCTTGCGGAACGCGACCGTGATGACGCCCTTGGAGTTCTCCAGCCCAGCCGGCACCAGCGTGCTGGAGATCGAGCCGGCGGCGTCGCTCAGCAGATGCAGCGCCTCCCATTTCGTCTCGGTCATCTTCTTGATCGCCTGCGCCGAGAACTTCGGCGTCGAGATGTTCAGGAACACGTCGGCGCCGGTCGACTTCAGCAGCAAGATCTGCGAATCCACCGTCGGCTCGGTGACCTCGTAGCTGAGCTCCTTGAGGATCATGGAGTCGGCCTTGTCGCCGAGACCGTCGCGGAAACCCTTGGCATAGTCGCGGCCGAAATCGTCGTTCTGATACAGCACGGCGACCTTGGCGTTCGGCCGCTCCTTGAGCAGATATTTGGCGTAGATCACGCCCTTGGCGTGGTTGTTCGGCTGCCAGCCCATCGACCACGGATAGGTCTTCGGCTCCGACACCCGGTTGGCGCCGGTGCCGAGGAACAGGCCCGGCACCTTCTTGACGTTGAGATACTTCTGGATCGCGAAATTGGTCGGCGATCCGAAAGTGCCGACGATCGCCAGCACCTCGTCGCTCTCGACCAGCCGGCGGGTCTGCTCGACCGCCTTGGACGGGCTGTAGCCGTCGTCGAGCGAGATCAGGTTGATCTTGCGGCCGTTGACGCCGCCTTCTGCGTTGAGCTTCTCGAAATATGCCGTCATCGCCCGGCCGATCGCCGCGAAGCTCGACGCCGGACCGCTGTACGGCATGGTCTGGCCGATCTTCACCTCGGTGTCGGTGACGCCGGGCCCGTAGTTCTTGGCGTCGGCATGCGCAGCCGCGGACACGGCGACGCATGCCGCGGCGCATGCCGCTGCAATCAGCTTGTTCATGGTGTTGTCCTGTCGCTGGTGGAGGAAGGATTGATTCAGGCGGGCTGCAGATAGCGCCGCTTCAGCACGTGCTTGAACAGCTTGCCGTTCTCCTGGCGAGGCAGTTCGGTTTCGAAGTCGATCGATCGCGGGCACTTCACGTGAGAGAGCTGTTCGCGGCAGAACGCCATCAGGTCCTGCGCCAGCCTTGGCGTCGCCAGCGACGGATCCTTGAGCTGGACCACCGCCTTGACCTCTTCGCCGTACTCGACGTTCGGGACGCCGAACACCGCGACGTCGGCGACCAGCGGATGCAGTGCCAGGCAGTTCTCGATCTCGGCCGGATAGATGTTGACGCCGCCCGAGATGATCATGTGCGAGCGGCGGTCGGTGAGATACAGGAAGCCGTCCTGGTCGAGATAGCCGACGTCGCCGATCGTCGACCAGCCGAGCGCGTTGCGCGACCGCGCGGTCTTGTCCGGATCGTTGTGATAGACGAAGCTCGGCCCGTCGAAATACACGTCGCCGATCTCGCCGGGTCCAAGTTCGTTGTGATCCTCGTCGAGAATGTGGATGGTGCCGACGCAGGCCCGCCCGACCGAGCCGCGATGGCTGAGCCAGTCGGCGCTGGAGATACAGGTGGCGCCGTTGCGCTCCGAGCCGGCGTAGTATTCCCACACGATCGGTCCCCACCAGGCGATCATCCGCTCCTTCAGTTCCGGCGGGCACGGCGCGGCGGCGTGGATGGCGCAGGCGTGCGACGACAGGTCGTAGCTGGCGCGGACGTCGTCCGGCAGCGCCAGCAACCGGAACAGCATGGTCGGGACCCACTGGCTGTGGGTGATGCGATAGCGTTCGATCGCCGCCAGCGCCTGCTCGGCGGCGAACTTCGTCATCACCACCGCGGTGCCGCCGCTCTCCAGCGTCCGCATGGTGAAGCGCAGCGGTGCGCCGTGATACAGCGGCGCCGGCGACAGATACACGGTGTCGTCGTCGAAGCCGAAATTCTCCCGCACCCAATCGCCGGAGGCCTGCGCCTGACGCAGATTGGCGAACAGCGGCTGCTTGATGCCCTTCGGCTTGCCGGTGGTGCCGGACGAATAGAAGAAGTCCTTGCCGACCGGCCCGTCCGGGATCTCGATCATGCGGTCGAATCGCGTCAACTCGCGGGCGTAGTCCAGCCCGCCGACGACCTCGTCGCCGATCACGATGATGGTGCAGCCGTGCGGATTGTCGGCGGCGAGCGCGCGCATCACCTCGCCGAAGCGCGCCCCGACGAACAGCAGCTTGGCGCCGCTGTCACGGACGATATAGGCGGCCTCCTCCGGCTTCAGATGCGTCGAGACCGGGGTGTAGTACACGCCATGGCGCCGCGCGCCCCACAGCAGCTCGAAATAGCGCAGATCGTTGTCGAGCAGCACGGCGATGCCGTCGCCGGCCGACAGGCCCATCCACATCAGCAGCTGCGTGACTGCGTTGGCGCGGCGATCGAGCTCCCGATAGTTGATGGTGTCGTCACCGAATGCGATCCGGGTGGCAATCTTGTCGGGATGGCGCTCGGCCCATTGTCTTAGAATCGGCATCTCTTCCCCGTTGGCGGCTCTGATGGGCCAGTTGCGGGGAGTATCCGGTCAAACGCGGCTCGGCTGAATGACCGTGCGCGCCATTTCGGTTGGCGGAATCCTACGCCGTCCCGGAGGCCTGTGCGGAGCGGTCGCGAAATTCGCCGGGTGCCAGCCCGGTCCAACGCCGGAACGCGCGGTGGAAGGTGCTGAGTTCGGAAAAGCCGAGCGACAGCGCGATCTCCTCCAGCGACAGCCGCGATTTCTTCAGCATGTGGGTGGCCACATCGCGCCGCACCTGATCCTTGATCTCCTGAAACCCGACCTGCTGTTCGTCGAGCAGGCGACGCCGCAGCGTCTGCGGCGACATTGCCAGCATGGCGGCGACGTCTTCCAGCGACAGCGGTCGCTTCAGATTGCGGCGCAGGAGACCGCGGACGCGTTCGGCGACGCTGGCGTCGTCGCGATAGCGCACCAGCAGCGCGCTCGGCATCGAGGCGAGGAACCGCCGCAACCGCTGTTCATCGGGCATGATCGGCAGATCGAGCAGTTCGGCGTCGAACCTGATCTCGGTGCGCGGCTGATCGAACAGCATCGGCACCTGGTACACCGGCTCGAGTTCGGAGCTGAACGCCTCCTCCGGGAACACGTAGTGCACCGTGATCAGCGGCAGCCGGCGGCCGACCAGCCAGCACATCAAACCGTAGGTGAACATCAGGATCGCACCGTTCACCATGCGGCGGCGCTTCGGCTGCCCGATCGTGTCAGTAACGTAGACCGAGGCATCGTGCTCGCCTTCGGCGAGCCGCACGACGAAATCGTCGACCGCCAGATGATAGAACTGGCAGCCGATCCGGATCGCTTCGCGCAGATTGGCGCAGTGGATCAGCAGCCGGCACATCATCCGGAAGGTGCCGGGCTTGATCGGTCGGCTGCCGAGCAGCCACATCTCGTCGCGCGTTACCCGTGTCAGGGTGGCGATCATCCGCGCGAATTGCTCCTGCGGCAGCCGCGCGCCCGGCTCGTCGAGCTGGTCAGCGGCGATCCCGGCGCGCGCCAGCAATTTGTCGATATCGTATCCCGCCTCGCGCACCCCGCTGAGGATCAGCCCGACATAGCCGGTATCGATCGCAGAGCGGGATGTGGCGCCACGAAGGGTTCGGCGCGGGCGTTTGGCAATGTGCGGCATGGCCGGCATGTTAGCGACCCGCCCGCACGGCCGCCAGCGCCGAACTGGAGCCGACGGCCAACGCAAACGGGCGATCCGGTCATTGCATCACCGGTGGCGGAGATAGATGCCGGGGTGGTGAGCCATCAAGGAGGCGGAGCCATGCGCGCGTTGCTGAGTTGCGAGCCGGGAGGCCCGGACAGCCTGAAACTGCTTGACGTCGCCGAGCCGGTCGCGGGCCCCCGCCAAGTGGTGATCGCGGTGAAGGCGTGTGGCGTCAACTATCCGGATCTTTTGACCATCCAGGACCTGTATCAGGTCAAGACTGCACGGCCGTTCGCGCCGGGCGCGGAGATCGCCGGCGTGGTGACCTCGCTCGGAGCTGAAGTTGACGAATTCGCGGTCGGCGACCGCGTCGCGGCGCGGATCGGCACCGGCGGCATGGCCGAAGCCGTCGCCGTCGACGTCGGGCGCTGTGCTCCGATTGCGGACGGGATGTCGTTCGTCGACGCCGCGGTGATGCAGTTCACCTTCGAAACCGCGCTGTACGCGCTGCGCAACCGCGCAGGGTTGCAGCCGGGTGAAACCGCGCTGATCCTCGGCGGCGGTGGCGGCGTCGGCATCGCCGCGGTGCAGGTCGCGCGCAATCTCGGCGCAACGGTGATCGCGGCGGCCTCCTCCGAGGAGAAGCTGGCCTTCGCCCGCTCCCACGGCGCCACCGGTGGTGTGCTGTATCCGACCGACACCCCGCAGGACCGCAAGGCGGTCGGACAGCGCTTCAAGGAGGCGGTCGGCGGCGGAGCCGACGTGGTGATCGATCCGGTGGGCGGCTGGCTGACGGACCCGGCGATTCGCTGCATCGCCGATGGCGGCCGCTACGTCGTGCTCGGCTTCACTGCCGGCATTCCGTCGCTGCCGCTCAATCTCCCGCTGCTGAAGAACTGCGACGTGCTCGGCGTCAATTGGCGGACCTTCACGCTGACCCAGCCGGAGGCGCTCCGCGACAACAAGAGCCAGCTCGAGCGTTGGTACGCCGAAGGCCTGCTGTCGTCCGGCATCACCGCAGAATTCGCGCTTGCCGACGGCGGTCGTGCGATCCAGCGCCTCGCCGAGCGCAGCGCCGTCGGCAAAGTGGTGGTGGTGATGTGACGAAGCCCGGCAGCGTGAGCTGACCCGAGCATCCATCCAGATGCCGCGAGAGATTCGGCAGGCTGAGGCCCGCGCGGCTTGCCTGATGGCGATCGGCTCACGATCCGAGGGCCACTCATCGCCACCCGGCTACGGACCCTAACCCATTGAAATCGCTGGAGCGGGTGAAGGGAATCGAACCCTCGTATTCAGCTTGGAAGGCTGCTGCTCTACCATTGAGCTACACCCGCAATGCAGCCCCCGTAACACGTTAGGCGCGGCCTCTCAACTCCTCTCGCTGGCGCACCGCAACTTCGTGGCCCCACCGCCCGCCCTCCGCCGGCTGCTCGGCGCCCGCCCTTTCAGCCGCCACCTCCACGCGCGCTTCAGCGCCGGCGGAACAGAATCGGTTGTCCCTGGTTTTCCGGTCCAGCCGCAGGAGGCGGATGATTGGAGCGGAGGCGACGATGGGATTCTTCAGCAAGGACATTCAGACGATGGAGGACCTGCTGCTGCACGGCCTCCGCGACATCTATTACGCCGAGCAGCAGATCACCAAGGCGCTGCCGAAGATGATCGAGCAGGCCACCAATCGCGACCTGTCGCAGGGCCTGAAGGCGCATCTGGAAGAGACGCAGAAGCAGATCGAGCGGCTCGATCAGGTGTTCAAGAAGCTCGGCGAGAAGCCGTCGGGGATCAACTGCCCGGCGATCGACGGCCTGATCAAGGAAGCCGACGAAACTGCCGGCGAGATCGCCGACAAGACCGTGCTCGACGCCGCCATCGTGGCGAACGCGCAGGCGGTCGAGCACTACGAGATCGCCCGCTACGGCACGCTGATCGCCTGGGCCGAGGAGCTCGGTCACGACGACATCGTGCGCTTCCTGACCACCAATCTCAACGAGGAAAAGGCGGCCAACACCAAGCTCAACACCGTGGCGCTCCGCAAGGGCGTCAACCGCAAAGCCGCAAGCTGAAAGGAAACCACATCATGAACCGTACCGCACTCGTTCTCGGCTGCCTGCTGATCGCAAGCCCGGCGCTGGCGCAATCGGTCACCGAGAAAACCGGTATCAACTCGGTGCTCGGAGTCTCGCCGTCCACCGCGGATTTCGTCAAGCAGGTTGCGATCAGCGACATGTTCGAGATCCAGTCGAACCAGCTCGCCGAACGTAAGGGCAACGCCGCCGAGCAGGCGTTCGCCAAGCAGATGATCACGGACCACACCAAGACTTCGAGCGAGCTGAAGTCGCTGGTCTCGGACGGCAAGGTCAAGGCCGAGCTTCCGACCGCGCTGGATTCGGCCCACCAGGACAAGCTCGACAAGCTGAAGAACGCCAACGGCGCCGAGTTCAGCGAGACCTTCGACGAGCAGCAGGTCGAGGCCCACGAAAACGCGGTGTCGCTGTTCGAACGCTACGCCAAGGGCGGCGACAACGACGCGCTGAAAAACTGGGCCGGCACCACGCTGCCGAAGCTGCAACACCATCTGCAGATGGCCAAGCAGCTGGAGCGTGATCGCACCAACACCACCTCGCAGTCCAAGTCGGCCAAGTAACGGACGCGAAGCGACGTTCTGCGGCCCGGCCGGATCATCGTGCCGGGCCGTCACCGCCGTGTCTTTCACCTCGGTGTAGAACGGCGGCACGATTGACCGGCCCCCGCGGGGCCCGACCTGATCAAGATGGACGGGCACCGACCTCCGGACCGATGGGAACCGGATTCCGGCTTCCCGCATTGTCGGTAAAGACCGTATGGGGGACTTAAATCAATGACGACTAGATCGGCGTGTTTCCTGTTCGGGCGCGCCCGCCGCGCTCGCCCCGCCCCTCTCGCGGCGGAGGGCGGTCGATGACCGACGTCACCGAAACCCTCGCGCCGCCGGCGGAGACCACCGCCGAGCCCAAGGCCCCGGCCAAGCCGCAGCCGGCACCCTATCAGGTCGTGAACGACTCCTCGACCGTGCGCGAAGGCCTGCCGTTTCCGCTCGGTGCCTGCTGGGACCGCAATGGCACCAACTTCGCGTTGTTCTCGGCGAACGCCACCAAGGTCGAGGTCTGCCTGTTCGACGGCGACACCGAGCGCCGCATCGAGCTCCCCGAATACACCGACGAGGTGTTTCACGGTTACATCCCGGACGTCGGTCCCGGCACTTTCTATGGCTATCGCGTCTACGGCCCGTACGAGCCGGAGAACGGACACCGCTTCAATCCGAACAAGCTGCTGCTCGATCCCTACGCGCGAGCCCATGCCGGCTCGCTGACCTGGGATCCGGCCGTGTTCGGCTACGTGATGGAGAGCGGTGACGACACCACCTTCGACGAGCGCGACAGCGCCCGGTTCGTTCCGAAATGCGTGGTGGTCGATCCGGACTTCGACTGGAGGGGCGAGCCGGGCCGCAAATTCGTGCCGTGGGACCAGACCATCGTCTACGAGACCCACGTCAAGGGCTTCACGAAGCTGCATCCGGAGGTGCCCGAGGATCTGCGCGGCACCTATGCGGGCTTCGGCACCAAGCCCGTGGTCGACTACATTTCCTCGCTCGGCATCACCGCCGTCGAACTGCTTCCGATCCACACCTTCGTCAACGACAGCTATCTGCTCGACAAGAACCTGGTGAATTATTGGGGCTACAACACCATCGGGTTCTTCGCCCCCGATCCCCGCTACGCCGCCGACGTGCCCAACAGCCTGCGCGAGTTCAAGGAGATGGTGGCGCGGCTGCACGACGCCGGGCTCGCCGTGATTCTGGACGTGGTCTACAACCACACCGCCGAAGGCAACGAGCTCGGGCCGACGCTGTCGTTCAAGGGTATCGACAACGCCAGCTACTATCGGCTGCTGCCGGAGCAGAAGCGCTACTACATCAACGACACCGGCACCGGCAACACCGTCAACCTGTCGCATCCGCGTGTGATCCAGATGGTCACCGACAGCCTGCGCTACTGGGCCGGCGAGATGCACATCGACGGCTTCCGTTTCGATCTCGGCACCATCCTGGCGCGCGAGCATTACGGCTTCGACGAGCAGAGCGGGTTCCTGAAATCGGTGATGCAGGATCCGCTGCTGAGCTCGGTCAAGCTGATCGCCGAACCTTGGGACTGCGGCCCGGGCGGCTATCAGGTCGGCGGCTTCCCGCCCGGCTGGGCGGAGTGGAACGACAAATTCCGGGACACCGTGCGCGACTATTGGCGCGGCGAAGCGTCGGCTGCCGCGCTGGCACCGCGGCTGTCGGCCTCCGGCGATGTGTTCAACCGCCAGGGCCGCCGTGCCTGGGCGAGCGTGAACTTCATCACCGCGCACGACGGCTTCACGCTGAACGACTGGGCGAGCTACAACGACAAGCACAACGAGGCCAACGGCGAAGACAATCGCGACGGCCATTCCGACAACCGTTCCTGGAACTGCGGCGCGGAAGGTCCCACCGACGACGAAACGATCCTCGACTTGCGCGAACGCCAGAAGCGCAACATGCTGGCGACGCTGCTGCTCGCCCAAGGCACGCCGATGCTGCTCGCGGGCGACGAGTTCGGCCGGACCCAGAACGGCAACAACAACGCCTACTGCCAAGACAATGAAATCTCCTGGGTGCATTGGGATCACGATGAAGCCGCGCAGCAACTGCGCGCCTTCACACAGCGGCTGATCGAACTGCGCCGGACCACTCCGACGCTGCGACGCAGCCGGTTCCTCACCGGGCAATACGACGAGGCCCTCGACGTTCGCGACGTCACCTGGATCAACGCCAATGGCGGCGAGATGCAGCAGGAGCATTGGGACGACTCCAATGTCAAATGCTTCGGCATGCTGCTCGACGGCCGCGCCCAGACCACCGGCATCCGCCGGCACGGCGAGGACGCCACCGTGCTGCTGGTGCTCAACAGCTTCGATGGTGTGGTCGAGTTCACCCTGCCGGAGGTTCCGCACGGTTCGCAATGGTCGCTGCTGATCGATACCAATCTGTCCGACGGCGCTCCGGGGGAACAGTTCGCCTGCGGGGAGGTGTACCAGGTGACCGCGCGATCCATGCTGCTGTTCGGGCTCAGCGACTAGACCGTGGCACGCCGTCCCTATCTGACGGCGTGCTGCCACTAATTTGCGCAACCGTTTCCGCAACTTACCGGGAACACCAGCTTCGTTCCGCGATTGAGAACCCAGCAGGGCCGCTTGCGATCGGCCCTTTCTCGATCAGCAACGGAGCTTTTCAGGTGATCATTCGCGCGGGGTACAACATCGCTTTCCACTGCTTCCAGGAAACGCCGATCAATCTGCTGCTCAGCGTGCATCCGTCGCGGGCCCGGCATGTGATCGGCGAGCACGTCATCAAGTTTGCACCGGAGTTGCCCGCGCGCGACTTCACCGACATGTTCGGCAATGTCTGCACCCGGATCGTCGCGCCGCCCGGCCGGATCGATATCAGCAACGACTTCCTGATCGAGGATTCCGGCCTGCCCGACGAGGTCGCCCCCGGCGCCCGCCAGATCCCGGTGGCCGAGCTGCCGGACGAGGTGATGGTGTATCTGCTCGGCAGCCGCTATTGCGACACCGACAAGCTGTCGAACCTCGCCTGGTCGCTGTTCGGCGGCATCAGTTCCGGCTGGGAACGGGTGCAGGCGATCGTCGACTACGTCCACGATCGCATCACCTTCGGCTATCAGTTCGCCCGCAACGATCGCACCGCCTCGGAAGGTCACGCCGAGCAGATCGGCGTTTGTCGCGATTTCGCGCATCTTGCGGTCGCGCTGTGCCGCTGCATGAACATTCCGGCGCGGTACTGCACCGGTTATCTCGGCGATATCGGCGTGCCGGTAGACCCGGCGCCGATGGATTTCTCCGCGTGGTTCGAAGTCTATCTCGACGGCCGCTGGTATACCTTCGACGCGCGCCACAACACGCCGCGGATCGGCCGCATCGTCATCGCCCGCGGCCGCGACGCCGCCGATGTGGCGATCTCCACCTCGTTCGGCGTCACCAACCTGCTGAACTTCGAAGTGATCACTCACGAGGTGACCGACCAGACCGCTGCTGCGACACCGCTGTCGAAGGTGGCGTAAGACCGTTACGGATAAGTCAATCGTCATTGCGAGCGGAGCGAAGCAATCCAGCCCCCGGCACGAACATCTGGATTGCTTCGTCGCTTCGCTCCCGGCAATGGCGCGGGGCTCGCCATCCCCTCGACAGCGGCAATTCTCCGAGAGCGGTTCATCGTTTGATGAAACCATCCGACCTTTCCGAAGGCACTGTGTCCTCATCCTGAGGAGCGCGGCGAAGCCGGGCGTCTCGAAGGATGAGGCAACGCATTCCCTGCGTCACATGGTTCGAGACGGCGCTACGCGCCTCCTCACCATGAGGTTGTGCGTGTGGCAGGCGGTGCGGATCAGCTCTGATTCGATGAAAAGAAGAACTTCTCTAACGAAAAAGCGGCCGGGCTGGCACCCGACCGCTCGCGACCGAGACGGAAACGTTCAGTTGGTGATGACGCCGAGATTGGTCTCCGAGCCCTCATTGCCCGGCACGGTAATCCGGACCTCGTGGCCGAACTTGATGGCGTTGGAAGCCGCGGCGCAGGCCGCTTCGAACGCCGCTTCCTTGCTGGCATATTCGCCGGTCGGATCGTCGTCGTGACGGATCCCCCACCGGTCATCGCTGCCGATGATGTCGTAGTAGGCCTTACCCATGCACACCTCCATTTCCTTGCGATAATGGCGGCGGCTGGCGATGGTTCCTTGACGACGCGCGGCGGAAGCAGCTCCGCCGCCACGTCGTCGGCCGCTCCGTGGCGGGCAATCAGGCGGCGCGGACGCTGTTGAGAAAGCGTGCGACCTCGACCTTCAACCGGTTGCTGTCTTCCGACAGCGAGCGGGCGGCTGACAGCACCTCCGACGACGCCGAGCCGGTCTCGGTGGCGCCACGCTGAACGTCGGCGATATTGACCGAGACCTGCTGGGTGCCTTGTGCGGCCTGCTGCACGTTGCGGGATATCTCCTGCGTCGCCGCGCCCTGCTCCTCCACCGCCGCCGCAATGGTCGACGCGATCTCGGACATCCGGCCGATCGTCTCGCCGATTGCCCTGATCGCCGACACCGACTGTCCGGTCGCCGCCTGAATTGCGTCGATCTGCTGGGTAATCTCGTCGGTGGCCTTGGCGGTCTGGTCGGCCAGCGCCTTCACTTCCGCCGCCACCACCGCAAAGCCGCGCCCGGCCTCGCCGGCGCGCGCAGCCTCGATCGTGGCGTTGAGCGCAAGCAGATTGGTCTGGCCCGCAACGCTGTTGATCAACTCGACAACGTCTCCGATCCGCGCCGCCGCCTTGGCCAGATCCTCGACCCGGTCGTTGGTTTGCTGCGCCTGCTCCACGGCATCGTGCGCCATCCGCGCCGATTCCTGGACCTGCCGGCTGATTTCGTTGACCGACGAGGTCATCTCCTCGGTCGCCGAGGCGACCGACTGGACGTTGGTGGAGGCCTCCTCCGAGGCCGAGGCGACCATGGTCGCCAGTTCCTCCGAACGCTCGGCGGTGCCGGTCAGCGAGGTGGCCGAACTCTCCAGCTCCGTCGACGCGGTCGACACCGTCTCGACGATCTCGCCGATCGCGCTTTCGAACTCGTCGGCGAGTTTGATCATGTCCTGCTTGCGCTGCCGCGCGATTGCCTCGTCCTGGGCGATCCGCGCCTCGGCTTCGTCGCGAGCCTTGCGTTCGGCGTTGGCCTGGATCACGCGGACGGTTTTGCCGATGTCGCCGATCTCGTCGCCGCGCTCGGCGCCGGCGATGGTGACGTCGAGTTTGCCGGATGCGATCCGCCCGAGCGCGTCGTTCAACCGGGTCAGCGGACGCGCCACACCGAGGAACGAGAACACCGCCGAACCGATCAGCACCAGGATGATGGCCGAGCCGAACATCAGGTTCAGCGTGTTCGACGAAGCGATCTCGGCGGCGGCCTTGGCCTTCGCTTCCGCAACGGCCCGCTCGCTCTGTTCCACCGAGTCCCGCAGCAGTTTCGCCGCCTTGTTAGCGATCGGCACGGTGCGATCGCGGCTGATGCTGTTCTTGAGCTTGTCGGCAGCGATCGCCTCGTCGGTGAGCACGAGATAGCGCTTCACCATCTGTTCGAGTTCGGCGAGCCCCGGCTTGATCTTGGAGTCGGCAACGGCGGCGGCGTTCTTCAACGCCTTGATGGTCGCCGCAGTGTTGTTGTCGAGCTTGCTCTTGTAGTCCTTGTCGTCGACGACGAAGAACTGCCATCCCACCGCTTGAATGCCGTCGAACGCGCCGTCAGCTTCCCGGAGGCTCGCTTCGAGGGCGACGCTGTCAGGCAGACCGTCGGCGGGTACCAAGGCGCTCGCGGCTGCGAGCTTGGCATCCCATTCGGCCGATAGCGCGACGCGCTTGGCATTGGCCTCGAGGACACGCTTCTGCTGCTCGGCCTGTTCGTCTGCGCCGACCGCATAGTCGGCGGTCATCTGCTTGATCTGGCCGAACAGCTCTTTATCCTTCGGTTCGGTGGCGAGCGCCAGCACCGCATCGATCAGTTTCGCCTGCGCCGTCTTGGCCGCATCGAACTCCTTGCGCCGGGTGTCGAATTCCTTGGTCGAGCGCGCCAGCCGGACGCCGCGCACCGCGAGCTGCATGTTGCGCATCTCGGATTCCGCGATCAGCGCGTGCTCGGAAATCTGGGCCTGAACGTCGGCGCGCTGGCTGGACGCCTGGATCGCCGAGGCCGTGAGCCGCTGGTTCACCGCCATCGCAACCGCCAGCACAATGCCGACGAGGCCGGCGACTGCGAGCTTGTTGCCAATTCGGTTGAATTTATTCATGGGATCCCCCTTAGCGTCGAAAGGGGTATCACCGGGGATTGTTGAGTAGGTTAACAATGGAACCGGTACGACTACGAGGTTCGTCTAGCCCCCGTGGAAGTGATGACACCGGACAGATCGGACCCGTTGCCTTGGCTGGGGGTCCGATCGGATAGATTCGGCTCGTCCTCCTAAAGAACTACGTGCGCCGCTGTTGCGAAATGTCGGTGACCTTGACCGTCACCGTGCGACTTCGGCCGTCACGCTCGATCGTCAGCTTGACGTCGCGGCCGATGCCGGCGTCTTCCAGCGCCGCGGCGAGATCCGACATGCCGTGGACCGGCTTGCCGTCCGCTGCCGTGATGACGTCGCGGACGTAGCCGTCATTGGTCGCGCCTTCGAGGCCGGCGCGGGCCGCCGGCGAATCCGGCAGGGTCCGCAGGATCACCACGCCGTCGATGCCGAGCTGTGCGGTCTCGTTCTCGCGCGCCGCAATGATGCCGATGCCGGGCACCGGCACCGTGCCGCTGGTGATCAGGGCGGTCACGACGCGATTGACCGCATCGACCGGAATCGCAAAGCCGATCCCGGCCGACGCGCCGGAGCCGGAGATGATCGCGGTGTTGATCCCGATCAGCCGGCCTGCGCTGTCGAGCAGCGGACCGCCGGAATTGCCGGGATTGATCGCGGCATCAGTCTGGATCACGCCGCGGACCTCGTGTGCCGCCGCCGTCGGCAGCCGGCGCCGCAGCGCGCTGACGATCCCGGTGGTGAGCGTCTGTTCGAGCCCATAGGGGTTGCCGATCGCGAAAGCCGCCTGGCCGACCTGGAGGTCCTCCGAGCTGCCGATCGCGATCGGGCGCAGCGCCGTCTGCGGCCGTTCGAGCTGCAACACCGCGAGGTCGTAATTCGGTGCCTGGCCGACCACGCGCGCGGTGACGAACTCACCCGAGGCCATTCGAACACCGAGCTGGCTGGCGTTCTGAACCACATGGTTGTTGGTGACGACGTGGCCGGCGGCGTCCCAGATCACGCCCGAGCCGGACTGCACCGGCGCCTCCTGCTGCGCGAAGAAAGGCGATACCCGCTGCGCGGCCTGCGCGAACACGTGCACCACCGAGGGCGACACCTGCTTGAACAGCTCGACGGTGGCTTTCTCCGCCGGCGCCAGGTCACCACGCGCGGTGACGGTCCGCGGACCGGTGGCGGAAAACCACAGCGCGCTGAGATAAGGCTGTGCCACCCAGAAGGTCGCCAGCAGCAACAGCCAAATGATCGCGATCCGCAGCAGCCGGTCCGTACCCCGAGCCCGCTGCAGCTGCGCCTGCCGAAGCCGGGGATCGGGATCCGGACCGGGAGGGACCGACGAACGGGGTGGGAGCGACGTCATGGCGGGCATAATCCTCTGCGCAAAACCGACCTCGAACCAGCAGCAGCGGTCTCGGGTTCCATCGGCTCCGCCAACCGCTAATGCACGACGTTCCCACCGGTTCCATCGGCGGCAAGTAGGCATCCGCCAGGCGCCGCGCCAGATCCGGCACGGGCGGCGGCCGGCGCCCGCCGTTAACGTTTGGTTAGCCCAGCGCCCGCCACAGACGCCACTGCATGACATCTCGTCCATGATGGCCGAAGCCGCCGCCTCGCCGCTGGCGCCGCGCCGGACCGGCTTCTATATCTCGGCTGTTCCCCTCCCGGATCCTCGGCCGACCGATCGATCCCAGCGCGAGTCGATCGACATGACAGGTTCGTTGTCCAACATGATGCTGGTGGTTTCGGTCTGGGCGCTGCCGCTCCTGATCGCGATCACCTTCCACGAGGCCGCGCACGCTTATGTTGCGGAGCTCTGCGGCGACAGCACCGCCTGGATGCTCGGCCGGGTCAGTTTCAATCCGATCAAGCATATCGATCCGTTCGGCACGGTGCTGCTGCCGCTGTTGCTGCTGCTGGTCCAGTCGCCGTTCCTGTTCGGCTATGCCAAGCCAGTGCCGGTGAATTTCCGCAATCTGCGCAATCCACGCCGGGATATGGTGCTGGTCGCGGCCGCCGGCCCGGGGATCAATCTGGTGCTGGCGGCGCTCGCCGGCCTGGCGTTCCACGTCGTCGGCTATGTGCCCGGCGAGGCCGGCCAATGGCTGGCGCAGAACCTGGTCAACGCGCTGCTGATCAATGTGCTGCTGGCGATCTTCAATCTGCTGCCGATCCCGCCGCTCGACGGCGGCCGCATCGCCGTCGGTATCCTGCCGCGCGTGCTGGCGCGCCCGCTCGACCGGCTGGAGCCATACGGCATGGTGATCCTGCTCGGGCTGATCTTCATCCTGCCGCTGGCCGGCATCGGCGTCGCGACGCAGTTCATCGCGCAATCGAGCCGGTTCGTGGTCCAGGCGATCCTGCACCTCACTGGCAACGCCTGACCCCGCCGCTCGCGCGGTCCGCGGCGCCCCGCTGGAAAAGTCTGGTGCCGGACAAATGGTACCCGGCTCAGCCGTAGGGCCGCACGCTCTCGGCGACCGAGTCGGCGACGTGCTCCTTGGTGATCACGCCGACCACCTGCGACGCACGCGGACGGCCGTCGCTGTCGACGACGATCGCCATCGACGCTTGCCGGCGGGTCATGCGGGCGACGATGTCGAACACTACGTCGCCGCGGCGCGCGATCGTGAACTTCTGCGCCAGATCGCCGAGCGTGACACCTGAATACGCCGGCGCGCTGCTGCGGCGGAATCCGGTGTTGATCCGGGCCGCCCCCACGATCAGATCGCTGCGCGTCACCACGACATGGGCCAGCCCCTGCGGAAGATCGTCGCGCCGCAGGAAGTCGTCGAGCGGCGTCGTGGCTGCGACCACGATCGGATTGCGATCCATCACCTCGTGCGCGTGGCGGACCAGGAACATATTGGCGTGGTGCGCCTTCGGGATCGCATGGCCGCGGCCGACCAGCTTGATGGTGTAGATGTTCTCGCGGCTGAGCAGGCGGCGCACGCCGATCGCCAACGCCACCGCGACGATCACCGGCATCACCAGATCGTAGTCGCGGGTCATCTCGAAGATCATCGTCACCGCGGTCATCGCCGCGCCAGTGGCGCCGCCGACCATCGCCGCCATGCCGACGATCCCAGCGGTCGCGACCGTCAGGCCCGGCGCGGGATCGACCAGCGCCACCGCCGCGCCGAACGCGCCGCCGAGCGTCGCGCCCATGAACAGCGACGGCGAGAAGATGCCGCCCGAGGCACCGGCGCCGAGGCTGACCGAGGTGGCGGCGAGCTTGCAGATGAACAACAGCGCCAGCAGCCCGGGCAGCATCAACCCGCCGGTCATGATCGCCTGGATCGTCGCATAGCCGACGCCGTCGACGTAGTATTGGCCGAAATTGCGCATCAGCACGTAGAGCAGGACGCCGACCATCAGCATGCCGACGATGTTTCGCAGGTAGGTGTTCCTGATTTTCTCGAACAGCGTTTCGGCCGCCGACAGGCCGCGGATGAAGGCGGTCGCCGCCAGCCCCATCAGGGCGCCGAGCAGCGCGAACCACAGCAGCGACGTCAGCGGCGTCGGCTGGTCCGCCAGCAGCAGATCCTGCGGCAGCGCGAAGGCAGGCGCCAGGCCGAGGAACAGCCGGCCGATGAAGGTCGCCGTACCGGTCGCCAGCGCGACGGGCAGGAAGGTGCGCGCGCTGATTTCAGGCAGCATCAGCTCGATCGCGAACATCACCCCGCCGATCGGGGTGTTGAAGGTCGCGGCGATGCCGGCTCCGGCGCCGGCCGCGACCAGCGTGATCCGCTGCCATGGCGCCAGGGCGATGAGCTGGCCGAGCGAGGAGCCGAGCGACGCGCCGATCTGGATGATCGGCCCCTCGCGGCCGACCGCCGCGCCGGTGCCGATCGAAATCGCCGAGGCCAGCGATTTCACCGCGGCGACCTGCGGCCGGATCTTGCCCTCGCGATAGAAGATCGCGTCCATCACCTCCGGCACGCCGTGGCCACGCGCTTCGGGCGCGAAGTTGTTGACCAGCCAGACCACCACCAGACCGCCGATCACCGGCACCAGGATGATCAACGCCCCCCAAGGCGAAGCCGGGGTGAATTCGTTGGCGTCGTAATAGGTCGAAAAAGCGCCGAGAAACGCCGCGTTGTGGATCAGCGCAATCAAGGCCCGAAACGCGATCGCGCCAAAGCCGGTGATGACGCCCACCACGACTGCGAGCAGGCAGAGTCGAAACAACCCGATCCGGCGCGGCCACATCACGGCCGCGAACCGCCGCCGGCTCCAGGGACGGCGCGACGGCCGCGCGTGCGGCGGGTCCAGCCGACCGTTCGCCGGCGCTGCGCCGGCTCCTGCTTCGTCCGCGGTCATGACCGATCAAACCTGCGCCTGAACGCCATCGCCTGGTTCATCGTCGCCCTTCCGGCCCGCTGACCGCGGCTTCGCGGCGGGCGCTGTATGGTGGTGTCGAATGAGCGCCGGCAAAGCGGGCGGCTCGCGTGCGGCCGCAGGCGGCGACCTCCGCGATCCTTCTACTCCGCAACATCTTGGGAAATTGCAGCGAGACGTCCGAACGGACCGCGGAGCCGCAACCGATCCATTGCAGCCTCGCGAGGCAATCTGCGAGCGGGGCGCGAGAACATCAAATCGCGATGCCGTGATGACCGGGATATGACGCAGCGGCCGGCGCATGCCGAACTGAGTCCCTGACGCCGCAGCGGCGATCGTGTACCGTGCGGACCGAACGACCGCGCCGGTAGTCGGTCCGGCTGACAACCGGCGACCTGCCGAGCGCGATCATCATCGGCTCGCTGCCGTTGTCGATGGCCGTTGGCTGCGACACAGTTGGCGGGCATCCTGCGGGGGCGCACTGACGATGCATTCCATCCTGCCGACACGGCGTTCGGGCCGCCTGATGCGCCCCGAGCGCGACGCGCACATGCGTTGGATCCACCGGACGGCCGCTTGCGCCGTCGCCGCCCTGATCGGCACCGCGGCCGCCCAGGCGCAATCGCCCCCCTCGGCGACCGCACCGCCTTCCGCGACCGCTCCGTCAGCCGGAGCTCCCTCCCCCGGCGCTCCCGTGACCCCGGTCGAGCGCAACGCCCGGGCCGCCGCCGGCAAGCCGGTGCGGGTCGGCGTGTACCTCAATGTCCAGCCGGATTGCAGCTCGGGCCCGCTGCCCTCGATCCGGCTGATCACCCCACCGGCGAATGGCAAGGTGGAGATCAAGCGCGGCAAGATCAGCGCCACCAACTACAAACAATGCCTGGCGCTGGAAGTGCCGGGCTTCGTGGCTTTCTACCGGTCGAAGCCGGATTTCAGCGGCGTCGACGTTCTGACCCTCGAAGTGAAGTACCCGCAGGGCCGCAGCGAAGTGCAGCGCATCACCGTCAACGTCGGCATCGGCCCGGGCGGACAGAAGATCTGAGCCGCCCGAGAGCCACGCTCGCAACGCCCCTGACGACAAGACCCGCCGGCGATAACCGGCGGGTCTTGCGCGTCGCGCCGGGCTCAGGCCGACACGGTCAGCGTGTGTGTCGTGTTCTCGAACTGCGCGAGAACGGTGTTGCCCGCAGAGTGATAGCCCTGCAGCACCGCGACGTCGGCCCAGTTCTGGCCGCCCGTCGCGCCGTCGACATCGACCTGCACCTTCACGTCGGCGCCCGAATTCACCAGCCGGACGAAGTTCGCATCGACGTTGTTACCAGGACCGTAGGCGGCATCGAGCAGAGCCGACAGGTCGAGCGAGTCGTCCTCGGCGCTGTTGTAGTCCAGGATGGTGTCGATGTTGCTGCTGCCGGTTTCGGCGAACTTGAACACGTCGGCGCCGCTGCCACCACGCAGGGTGTCGTTGCCGGCGCCGCTGATCAGGCTGTCGTTGCCGCCGCCGCCGACGATGTAGTCGTTGCCTTCGCCGCCGGACAGGACATCGTCATGCCCACCCCCGAAGATGAGGTCCCTGGCGCTGCCGCCGGTGATGGCGTTGGCGCTGCCCTCCTCGCCCGCGATGAAATTGTCCGATGAGGTGAACGACAGATCGACGGTGCGAGCACCGCCGCTCGAATTCGGATCGTTGGTCCGCACGGTATAGATCGTTGTACCTAGGTCATAGCCGTCCACCGAGCCGCCATCGAACGAGATCCGTTCGATCGCCTTGCCCCCGAAGTGATCCACCACGGTGACCTGCTGGCCGTTGTACTGGATCACCAGACTGCCCGACGACGTCCCGTTGTTGTTGTCGTAAGCCGAGAGGCCGGACAAGGCCGCACCGTCGGTGTCGATGAAGATCGCGTCGGCAATGCCGCTGCTATCGGTGATCGTGTCGATCCCATCCTGCAGGCCGAAGGCGTAGACGTCGTTGCCGATACCGGCACTGAGCGTGTCATTGCCCTTACCGCCGACGATCAGGTTGTTGCCTCCGCCGCCGTTGAGCGTATCGGCCAGATCGCCGCCGAAGATCAGGTCCGCACCGGAGCCGCCGGCAATCTTATTGGCCGCTTCGATTTCGCCAGCGATGAAGTTACTTCCGCTCGACACGCTGACGGTGCGGAAGCCGTTGGCATCAGCAACCGGATCCGAACCGTCGAAGGTGTAGTCCCCTGCGCCGAGCGTATAGCCGTAAACGGTGCCGTTATCGAAGTTGATGGTGTTCGCGGCATGGCCGGTGCCGTCGTACTGGGCTTCGACGACAATCGACTGGCCGTTGAACTGGATCATCAGATTGCCGGAACCTGCCGCAGAATTGGTGTCGTGAGCGTGCAGCCCCGTCAAGTCGGCACCGTTGGTCTTGATGACAATCCTGTCGCCGGCTCCGCCCTCGTCGTAGACGGTGTCGTTTCCGTCGGCCAGACCGAACAGATAGGTGTCGTCGCTCGAGCCGCCTTCGAGCCGGTCATCGCCGAGCCCGCCGACCAGCAGGTCACTGCCGGCGTTGCCGTAAAGCGTGTCATGACCGCCATTGCCGAACATCACGTCCCGGCTGCTGCCACCCGACATGGTGTCGCTGGCCTCGGTGCCGGCAATGATGTTGTACGACGACGTCGCCGAGTTGTTCAGGCCTTGCGCAAGCGTGTATGGCCCGGCGATCACGTACCCACCATAGCTTGCATTCGCCTGGAACAGGACATTCTCGAAAGCATTGCCGCCGACATATTGGTCGAGAACGGTGGCATAGCCGTTGCTGGTGCTGCTTGCCCAACCGATCTCCAGATTGTTGTCGCTGCGCAGGAAGGTGAGCGACGTCAGTGTGGCGAAGGACGCGTTGGCGATCCGGAGATTGTCGGTGCCGCCGGAGTCTTTGTACGAGGCGGATAGCCCGATGTTCTCGGAGGCATTGGCCGTCGAATCGTAATTGTCGGAAGTGGAGTCCGGCTTATTGGAGTTGTCGAACTGGATCGTAATCGTGTCCGCCGAGGCGTCGCTGGCGCCGTTGCTGTCCATCACCTTGAAGCCGAAGCTGACGTTTCCGACATTGGTGAAGACGTTGTCCTTCGGCGCGAAGTTCAGCATGCCGGCGGCGATGTCGGCCGACGAGACGAATTGGCCGACCGTAACCGCGGCATTGCCGTACAGCAACTGGCCGAGCCCGGCGTTGGCCGACAGTGACGTGATCGTCACGCCGCTCATCGCGTCGCCGTCGTCGTCGCTGTAGCCGAAGTCGGCCAGCGTGAGCACGCGGGTGACGTCCTCCATCACCGTCAGGGCGGCGCTGGTGCCGGTCGGCACGTCGTTGACACCCTGAACGTTCACCGTGACGGTTGCGGTCGAGGTGCCGCCGTTGCCGTCGTCGATGGTATAGGTGAAAGTATCGGTCGTGGTTTCGCCCGCAGCGAGATGCTGCAACGTCGCCGAACCGGACGCATTGTAGGTGATGAGCCCTGTCTGCGCGTCATAGCTGACCACTGCGCCCTTGGCGCTGGTGGATGACACCGACATGATCGCCGACGGTGCGTTGCTGTCGTTGCTCAGCAGCCAGCTCTGCGAGAACGAGAACGGCGCGTCCTCGGTAATCGCGGCGTAGGTGGTGCCTCCGCCGCCCGCTTCCGCGGTATAGCCGATCGTATTGGAACTGCCGCTCAACGAGACGTCGTTCCAGAAGTGATTGAGATCAGTCGCTAGGTAGTCCTCTTCAAACCCGCCCGGCGAAGTCCCGCTCGGCCCGGTGCCGCTCCAGTCCGTATAGGCGCCGTTGACGGCAAGCCCGCCAGCGTACAGCACCTGCCCAGCTTCCGGACCGGTCGCCCAGACCCAGGTGCCGTCCGTGGCCGCATCGGACGCGCCGAGATAGCTGCGGTTGCCGGAACCGACCAGGGAGTCGATCAGGCCGTCCTCGCCCGCGCTGGTGACGGTCGCGAGATAAGACTGCCCCGCGATCATCGAAGCAGCGGACGAAACCGCCGCATCCCACGACGTCGAGGTGCCGACGAATTTGTAGATGTGGCCGTTATCCGACAGCCAGGTCCAGCCTGTCGGCACCAGGGAAATGATGTCGCCCTGCGCGACCGCGGCCGTCGATGCGGGAGCAGGCGTCACGTGGATCGTGGTGGTGGCGACGTCGGACGATGCGGTGCCGTCGCTCACGGTGACGGTGACGGTGCGGTCGACGCTGCTCTGCCCGGTGCTGGAGAACGTCACCGACTCGATTGCGCTCTCATAGGCGGCGAGCGACGCCGATCCGCCGAGCGTGACGGAGACCTTTCCGGGCACCGAGGTGTCGATGACGTGGGTGGTGATGCCGAGGCTGTCGAGCAGCGACGTATCGAGATTGAGGGCATCTCCGGTCTGGGCGTTCGTCAGCGTGATGGTTGCCGACGCCATGCTGGTGTTGTCGACGTCGGTCAGGTGCGAGTCGGTATCGGCGATAGACTTCGCGGCGGCGCCGCCGACATAGCTCGTCTGATAATTGGCCCCCGTCATGCCGGCGCTGTTGTCGGTATCGAGGTCGAACACCGGCTTGTCGTTGACAGCCGCCACCGTGATCGTCCCTATCACCGAGGTGGTGCCGCCGTCTCCGTCCGTCATCGTGTAGGTCACCGCCCGAGTCAACGTACTCGGATCCTCGGAGGCGCTGACGAAGGCGACGCTTTCGATCAATGCCGCGATGGCCTCGGGCGTTGCAGTGGACAGGAACGTAACGACCAGCGGCGCGCCATTGTCGCCGCCGGACACCGTGCCGACAACGACGAGCGTCTCAGCACCGATCGGATTGTAGCTGACGGTCGATCCGTTGATGTGGATCATGCCGTCGCCGGTGCCCTGCTCCTTGAGCATCAACGAGTCATAGCTTGCACCGTTGGCCGTCAGTGCAACGGTGAGCGAGCCCCCGGCGAAGTTCGCCGAGTCGCTATCGACCACCGTCACCGACGGGGCGATGACCGTGGGGCCCATGTTCTCCTCATAGGCCAGCGTGCCGATCCCGGTGATCACCGGCGCGTCATTGCCCGGATACACCGTGAGGCTAACGGTGTCGGCCACGCTCGAGAACGCCGTGGAGCCGCCATTGACACTGACGTCGGCATAGCTTCCGGGCGTTCCCGCGGTCTGATCCCAGGCGCGGATCGTCAGGCCGTCGCTGACGGTGCCGTCGTAGCCGGCCGCCGGCTGGAAGTAGACGTACCAGTTGCCGTACAGCAGCAGCGCGTGGCTGTCCGACAGGCCGGCCGGATTGAGCGCAAACCAAGTGTTACCGTCCATCGACCACGACCAGGTGCCGTGCGCTGTGCTGGCGCCGGTGATGGCGATGCCCGCGACCGTGCCGTCGACATCGTTGACGTTGCCGATGCCGGAGGCACTGGCCAGCGACGAGACCTGGACCTTGCCGGCGAAGCTCGCGGGACCGGCGTCCTCGACCAGGGTGATCGTCGGGGTCTTGGTCGCATCGAGTACCGGGGCGTCGTTGACGCCGGTGACGCGCAGCGTGAGGAACGCCGACGACGCGTCGGCACCATCGCCATGCAGCGTGTAGCCGATCGGGATCGTCAAGAAAGAGCCGCCCGAGAGCTTGTTCCAGTCGGTCCCCAGCAGCGTCACCTGGATCTTGTTGTCACTCGTGACGGTGACCTGAAGATCGCTGGCGTCGATGCCGTAGGTGTTGTTGGGCACCTGAATGCCGGAGATCGTCACGGTGTTCGGCGCGCCGTCATCGACATCGCGGGTGTCGTTGGCCAGCACGTCGAAGATCGCCGATCCGGCGTCCTCCGTCATCCGGAACGCCGGATCCGTCGCGCCGTTGTCGGCGACCGCCTGCGGCAGGTCGTTGACCGGGGTGATGTCCATCGTGGCCGAGCCGGGGACGGACGTCGTGCCGTCGCTGACGGTGTAGCTGAACGACACCGCGGTGTCGTCGTTGGCGGACGGCGTGTAGGTCCAGGTGCCGTCGTTGTTGTTCACCAGCGTGCCGCCGCCGGTCGCGATCTGCAGATTGGTCGCCGTCAGCGTCGAGCTATCGATGTCGCTGGCGTTGGCGAGGAGTTGCGCCTGGGTGATCAGGTGCGCGCCGCTGTCTTCGGCAATCGCCGCAAGCGCCACCGGCGTCGTCACCGGCGCGTCGTCGATCGGGTTCACGTCGATCGTGATGGTCTTGGTCGCGATCAGACTGCCGCCGCTGCCGGTGTTGCCGTTGTCGGTGATCGAGATATGGATCTGCGCCGGCGCCTCGCTGTTCGGCGTCGGCTTGAACACGAGGTTGGCCAGTGCCGCATTGAGCTGCGAGATCGTCGTAACACCGAATACGATCGAGTTCGCAGTGCCGCCGCTGGGAAACGTCAGCGTCCCGTTCGTAATCGAGATGCTGCCGGTGAGCGCCACGTTGCCGTCAACGTCGGAGAACGTGATGGCGTCGGACCCGCCGAAGGTGAACGAGCCGTCCTCGTCGACGGTGATGTCGGCCGGGGCGTGGATCTGCGGCGCGTCGTTGACCGCTGCTACCTCGATCGTGAGCGTCGCGGTGTCGGTCGCTCCCGACGCGTCCGTGACAGTGTATTCGACGGTGTCGATGCCGTTGAAGTCCGCCTTCGGTGTGTAGCTGTAGGTTCCGTCGGCGTTGAAGTGGATGATGCCACCGCCCGACGTGGCATAGTCCCCGGCCACCACGCTGATCGTATCGCCCGTATCCGGATCGCTGTCGTTGGCGAGCACGCCTTGGGCCGGATCCGACACCACGAGAGGCATATCCTCGGTCGCCGAGACGGAATCGTCGACCGCGATCGGCGCATCCGCGATCGGGTTGACGTCGATCGTGATGGTCTTCGTCGCGATCAGACTGCCGCCGCTGCCGGTATTGCCGTTGTCGGTGATCGAGATATGGATCTGCGCCGGCGCCTCGCTGTTCGGGATCGGCTTAAACACGAGGTTGGCCAATGCAGAATTGAGCTGCGAGATCGTCGTAACACCGAATGTGATCGAGTTCGCCGTGCCGCCGCTGGGGAACGTCAGCGTCCCGTTCGTAATCGAAATGCTGCCGGTGAGCGCCACGTCGCCATCGACGTCAGAGAACGTGATGGCGTTCGACCCGGCAAAGGTGAACGAGCCGTCCTCGTCGACCGTGATGCCGGCCGGCGCGTGGATCTGCGGCGCGTCGTTGACCGCATCGACGCCGAGGCTCGAGCTGACTTCCGCCGTCGAAAACGCCGAGGTGCCGCCATTGACCGAGGTGTCGGCCTTGCTGCCTTCGGCCCCGCTGGTCTGGTCCCAGGCTCGATAGGTGATGGCGTTGGCGACCGAGCCGTTCCAGTCGGCGTTGGGCTGGAAGTACAACCGCGCGTTTTCGCCGAGCAGCAGCGCCTGAGTTCCGGACACATTGCCGACATTGGACCAGGTCGCGCCGTTGTCGAGCGAGTACCACCAGGTGCCGTTCGCCGCGTTGGCCCCGGTCAGCGCGATGCCGGTCACCGCGCCGGCGTCGGGATCGGCGACGTTGTTGTGGCCGCCATTGCCGGGCAGATCGACCAGATCGGACACCTTGGTGCCGACCGCTCCCACCGGCGCACCGGCGTCTTCGACCTGCGCGCCGAGCGCGACGCCCGGCCCGGTCAGCACCGGCGCATCGTTCGGATCGACGATGATCTGATCGACCTGCACAGTCGCGGTGCTTTCGGCGCCGTGGCTGTCACGAACCGTGTAGGTGAACGAAGTGACGCCGGGCTGCACCACGACATCACCGCCGACCAGCGTCACGCCCTGGCCACCGACCGACACGATGGTGAACGTATCGCCGTTGTCGACGTCGTAGTCGTTGGCCAGCAGCGTGGCCGCGGACACCGTCAGCGGCGACGCGGTGTACCACTTCATGTTGTCGATGGAGACCTGCAGCTCGTAGTTCCCCGTCGTGCCTCCGCTGTAACGCGCGATTTCGATATAGTAGGTGCCGTCCGCCGTCGCCGTGTAGGTCAGGTACGAATCGCGTCCGCCGTTGCTGTCGTTGGAACCGCCCCCGCCCAGCGACTTCGACGAATCGTCGTTGTATGCCAGCACGTCGCCGTTGGCGGCCCGCACACGAAGGATCGTATCGAGGTTGCCCGACGTGTTGTCGACGTCGAGGACCAACTTCTCGCCCGCCTTCAGCGTGATGGCGAAATAGTCCGAACTACCATCCGTGATCGATCCCTTGACGGTGATCGACGGATCGGTCGCCTCGGTCAGATTGGCGTTCGCAGCGACCTTCAGCAGCGACCTGTCGATGACGTTGGCGTTGGGCCGGCTGTTGTTGTTTTCGGCCTCGTCGAGCACCGGGGTCGACGACGCCGCGCCGGGCGGGACGCCGATGTATGTCATGCTCACAGTGTCGCCGGTGGCGACCGGCGCGTCGTTGGTGCCGTGAAGCTGAATGTCGACGTTCCGGGTCGTGACCCCGCCGTGGCCGTCGTCGATGCTGACGGTATAGGTCTGGGTCACGGTCTGTCCCGCGGCCAGATGCTGAATCTCGGAATCGTTCACCGTGTAGGTCCAGGTGATCGTTCCCTGCCTGTCGGCGGTGGCGCTGTCGGTGATGACCGGCGTGAAGGTGCCGTAATAGCCGCCCGCCGCCGGCGTGTAGCTGACCTGATGGACGTCGCCGATGTCGACGTCGCTGAAGGACAGCGTGCCGCTGGCGGTCTCGATCCCGGTCTGGACCACGGCTGTGACCGACACGTCGTCGAGCACCCACCAGCCCCTGCTGTCCTGCATCTCGATCGTCAGCGTCGTGCTCGGCCCGGTCGCGACGACGGTGATGCTGTACAGCGTGAAGGCGGTGTAGGAGCCGGACGCAGGGATGTTGCCCTGCGAGAACGCCGTCTGCCCGTCCCAAAGGACCTTCAGACTCTCGACTTCGCCCAACGAGTCGAACGGATTCGAGGCGTAGAACGAGATGGTGTAGGTGACGCCGGCCACCGTCTGGATCGTCTGGGTGAGCGTTCCGGTCGTTTGGTAGACGCCGACCGACGAGCTGCCGCTGTGCGGTTCGCTGATCAGATCGATATTGCTGGTCGTCCAGCCGCTCAGCCGCGCGGCTGACGTCGGCCCCTCGAAGCTGCCGTTGGTCACCCGCTGGCTCAGCGGGATGGTGTAGGTGAAATCTTCAGTCACCTGGCCGGACGAAACCGAGGTGAATTCCGGCGGCGTGTTGACGAGATCGGGCAGCGTCCAGTCGCCGTCGGCGAACCTGAAGGTCTCGTAGTTGGTCAGGAGGTGAGTGACGCCGTTATAGGTCACCTGGACGCCGGTCAGGGTCACGCCGTCCGGCGCAAACACCTTGGCGTAGGTCGCGTCGGCCTTGTTGAATCCGAACTTGACGGTGTCGCTGTCGGAGCCGCCGTCCGACACGATCCGGATGTCGTGGGCGTAGTTGGTCAGGTCGAGCGTGTCGGCGCCGCCGTCGCCGTCGATGGTCAGGGTCGATGTGGCGATCCCGGTACCGAGCAGCGGACCGGTGATGTTGAACGTGTCGCTGCCGGCGCCGCCCTCGACGACCCATTCCTCGACCGCGGCGGTCGCGACCTCGTAGTTCGAGCCGTCCGCCGCCGTCGACGTCGTGTCGATGTTGGCCGCCAGATGGCTGATGCCGCCGAGATTGATGGCGTTGATGTTGAAGGTCTCGTCGGCAGACGTACCGTTGATGATCTGCGTATCGGTGTCGGCGCCGCCGTCCACCGTGTCTCGGCCGCCGATGCCGACATCGTAGATAGTGGTGTCGTCCCCGGCCCCGCCCTGCAGGGTGTTCAGACCGCCACCGCCGATCAGGATGTCGGCGCCACCGTTGCCGAACAGCTTGTTGTTGCCCACTCCGCCGATCAGGATGTCGCCGGCGTTGCCGCCATTGGCCATCGTGATCGCCCCGAGCCGATCCAGTCCGACCACCTTGTCGGCAACCGTGGCGCGGTCGGTGACGCTGTGGGCCAACACGGTCTGACCATTGACCGTCTGTGCTGTGTCGCTGAGGTTGACGAACACGGCCGAGTCGGGAGCCGTGTAGGCGGTCGAGACCGAGCCGGCCGCATCGACGACGACGCTGAAGCCGTTGGTGAAGTCGTCATCGCCGTCAGCGTCGATGATGCGGAAGCCGAATGCCAGCGTGAGCTGTTGCGTCGTACCGGTCGCGCCAGGGTGATCGAGCGGCTGCAGCAGGGTGAAATTGTACGAGCCGGTGCCGGCATCGGACAGGGTCACCGTGAACACCTGGGCGTCCGCCGCTGCGGCAATATTGCTGCCGAGCAGAGCGCCGTTCTGGCCGACGAAGCTGGTGCCGTTGAAGCGGTAGGCGCTCAGCGTGGTTCCGTCGGGCGACAGCACGTAGATCAGCCCGACGCCGAGCGAGGTCAGCGTCACCGCGGCGCCGTCCTGGGTGAGGACGGACGTCGGCGACGCCTGCACGAACGTGACCGAGGCGCCGGCGCTGTCGCCGTCGGCACCGAAATCGATCTCGAGATCGACATCGCCGGTCGAGACGCTACCGGCCGCCTCCTCGATCGTCACCGGATCGATGTCGTTGGACTGCGGCGACCAGTCCTCGAGCGTGACCGTGAAGGTCTGCGTCACGGTGTCGCCGTCCCCGTCGTGACCGGTGACGCCGAAGGTGAGCGGCAGCGTGTCGTCATAGGTGCCGAAATGATCGAGCGCCTGGTACAGCACAAACTGATAGGATGGATTGCCGGCGGCGATCAGATTGACGGTGAACACCGGGTTGTCGGGCGTGTCGCCGTCCTTGTAAGCGATCAGTTTCTGATCCAGCGGATTGCTGCTGCCGTCGGCGGGTACGATCGCGTATTTCAGCGCGACGCCGCCGGAGGTCAGCGCCAGCACGTTGCCGAAATCGTCGGTGATCGTCGTGCTGGTGAAGGTCAGATGGACGTTGCGATCGTCTGAATTCCAGTCGATCTCGAGGTTGCCGAACGTGGTCGGATGCGGACCGTCGAGATAGCGCTCTTCTACCGAGCCGACCTCGGCACCGGCGGTGACCTGCGGCACGTCGTCGATCACGTCCACGGTGAACGAACCCGGCGTGACGTCGCCGTCGCTGTCGGTCGCGGTGAAGCCGAAGTTCAGCGGCAGCGTGTTGGCGCCATCGCCAGTCGGGTGGTCGAGATTGTCGTACAGCGTGAAATTGTACGAGCCGTTGCCGGCGTCCGACAGCGACACCGAGAACACCCGCGCCGCATTCGACGGCGACGTGCCGAGGTCGCCGCCATTGCCGGCCAGATAGTGGCCGTTCTCGTAGCGATACGCGGTCAGGGTCTGACCATCGGCCGACAGCCGGTAGACCAGATCGTATCCGTTGGACGTGATGCCGGCAGGCACCGCATCCGCCAGCGACGCGGCGAACGCCACCGAGCGGTCGTGCACGCCTGCGCCCGCCGTCGGGTTGGCGTCGTCCGCGCCCCAGGAGATGTTCAGCGAAACGTTGGACAGACTTTGGGCCTGGAACGCGTTGGAGAAGCCCGAAGCGGTCAGTTCCGTGACCGACTGGCTGTCGATCGCCGTGATCGTCGGTGCGCCGTCATGGATCGTTGTCCGGATGATGCCGGTGACGACGTCGCCGTCGCCGTCGCTGAAGGCCACGGTGGCGTCGACACAAAGGTCGGCGATCGGCGCTCCGTCCTGCGCGGCTTTGTGGTCGATCGGCCCGTACAGGGTCGTGGTGGCGCTGGCGTCGGTGTCGGTGAGCTTGATCTCGAGGATCGTGACGTCGCCATTGCCGCCATTGTCGGCCGAGGCGACGTAGCCCCTAATGGTATTCGCATCGACCTTGACGAAGGTGATCGCCCGCCCCTCGGACGTCAGCAGCGGCTCGCGATGCGCGCCCGCCGAGACGTCGAAGCTGACATTGCCGGCGAGCCCCGCGCCGATATCGAGCTTGATCGCGCCGGTGAACGCCGTCGCGCCGTAGCCGTCGGCGCCGAACTGCACCGCGAAGCTGTGACCGTCGGCATCGGGACCGCCGCTGAGCTGCGCCTCGTAGACGTCGTTGTAGCGATAGGTCTGCGTCAGAGTCGGGGTGTCGTCGTTGACCTTCACGGTCAGCGACCCGGAGGCGGTGTCGTTGTCGCGGTCGGTGACCGTGTAGTTGAAGGTCAGCGACAAGGTTTCTTCGGTCGCCCCCGGGGTCGGATGCACCAGCGGCTTGAGCGCCGTGAAGGTGTAGGATCCGTCGGCATTGATCGTCAGTCTGGCCGCATCGCCGTGAGCGCCGGACGCGATCCAGGTGGTCGCGCCGCCTACAACGGTCGGACTGCCCCAGGTGACGGATTCCGTCTGCGCGACGCCGTTCGCGTCGGTGTAGATCGCGCTGAACGACGTGGTGGCACCCAGCACCACGCTCTTGAAGCCGTCCGCCCCGATGGCAAACAGCGCGCCTGCGGAGCCGCTCACCGTCGTCGCGTCGGCCACGTCGCCGGTGCCGTTTGCGTTGCCGCCAAAGGCATCGTCGTCCAGCACCGTGTCGGCCGTGACCGCGCCGGTCGAGGTCGGCGCGTCGTCGTGGATCGTTGTCCGAATGATGCCGGTGACGACGTCGCCGTCGCCGTCGCTGAAGGCCACCGTGGCGTCGACCCGGATGCTGGCGATCTGAGACCCATCGGCCACGGCGATGTGGTCGATCGGCCCGTACAGGGTCGTGGTGGCGCTGGTATCGGTGTCAGTCAGCTTGATCTCGAGGATCGTGACGTCGCCGTTGCCGCCATTGTCCGCCGAGGCGACGTAGCCGCGGATGGTGTTGGCGTCGACTTTGACGAAAGTGATCGCCCGCCCGTCGGACGTCAGCAGCGGCTCGCGATGCGCGCCCGCCGAGACGTCGAAGCTGATATTGCCGGGCAGACCCGGGCCGATGTCGAGCTTGATGGCGCCAGTGAACTCGGTCGCGCCATAGCCGTCGGCACCGAACTGAACGGCGAAGTTGTGGCCGTCGACATCGCGGCCGCCGGAGAGCTGCGGCTCGTAGACGTCGTTGTAGCGATAGGTCTGGGTCAGCGTCGGGGTGTCGTCGGCGACGTTGACCGTGACGGTCTGGTCGACCGTGTCGCCGTCGCCATCCACGCCGCGCACCTGGAACGTCACCGGCAGCGTCGTTCCGTTGACGCCGGAATGATCGAGATTCTCGAACAGCGTGAACACATAGGTCGGATTCGACGGCGAATTCAGCGCGATGATGAAAACGGCGTTACCGTCGATCTGCGCGTCCCCGGTCTTGAAGGCGACCAATTCCTGATCGACGCCGTTGCTGGCGGTGCGCACCAGATACACCAGCGGCACTCCGTCCGAGGTCAGACCGGCCGTGATCACCGGGTTGCCGCCCGACGTCACAAACTCGAGGTGGCGACCGCCGTAGTCGTCCGCGTTCCAGTCGATCTTCAGCGCACCGGTGGTGACCGACAAGCCGCCGGTCAGGGCGACTTCGGTCACCGCGCCGACATCGGGCGAGCCGGTCGCGACCGGCACGTCGTCGATCACGTCCACGGTGAACGATCCGGACGTGACGTCGCCGTCGCTGTCGGTCGCGGTGAAGCCGAAGTTCAGCGGCAGCGTGTTGGCGTCGGCGCCGGTCGGATGGTCGAGATTGTCGTACAGCGTGAAATTGTACGAGCCGTTGCCGGCGTCCGACAGCGACACCGAGAACACCCGCGCCGCATTCGACGGCGAGGTGCCGAGGTCGCCGCCATTGCCGGCCAGATAGTGGCCGTTCTCGTAGCGATACGCGGTCAGGGTCTGGCCGTCGGCCGACAGCCGGTAGACCAGATCGTATCCGTTGGACGTGATGCCGGCAGGCACCGCATCCGCCAGCGACGCGGCGAAGGCGACCGAGCGGTCGTGCACGCCTGCGCCCGCCGTCGGGTTGGCGTCGTCCGCGCCCCAGGAGATGTTCAGCGAAACGTTGGACAGACTCTGGGCTTGGAACGAGTTGGAGAAGCCCGAAGCGGTCAGTTCCGTGACCGACTGATTGGCGATGGTCCCGATCGTCGCGCTGTCGTCGTCGATCGTCACCGTGAAATTGCCGGTGACCTGGTCGTTGTCCGAATCCGTGGCGGTGAAGCCGAACGTCAGGTTGACGTCGTTCTCGTCGCCGCCGGCCGGATGATCGACGTTCTTCAGCAGCGTGAAGCTATAGCTGCCGGCGCCGCTGTCATCGAGCGTGACCGTGAACACCCGGCTGCCGCTCGACGGCGGATTGCCGCCGGACGGATTGGCGCCCGTGTAGCCGTAGAGCGTGTTGCCGACCACCCAAAGCTTCACCTGCACGCCGTCGGCCGTCAGCAGGCCTGCGTCAGACGTCGCATTCTGGCCGTTGGTGATGCCCGAGAAGGCCACCGAGCGGTTCGCCGTGCCGGAATTGTTGTCGTCCGCGCCCCAGGAGATCGCGAGCGAGCCGGTCGCCGCGACGTTGGCGCCCGCGACGTCGCCGGTCGCCGGCGCGGTGTTGCCACCGCTGAGGCCATCCTCATCGACAGTCTTGGTCTCCGTGGTACCGATCGACGGACGGCCGTTGTCGTCGTTGATGGTGACGGTGAAGCTGCTGCCGACGGTGTCGTCATCGGCATCGGTCGCGGTGAAGCCGATGTCGAGCGACAGCGCGTTGCCCTGCCCGGTGCCGCGATGATCGACGTTGTCGAGCAGTTCGAACGTGTAGCTGCCCGAACCGTCGTCCGACAGGGTGATGTGGAACACCTTGCGGTCGTTCAGCGAAAGCGAGCCGCCATTGTCGTTGGCGACGCCCCAGATCTCGGTGTCCGAAACCCGGATGAACTGCACCGTGACGCCGTTCGAGGTCAGCGCCGGGCTGCCCCAGGCGGTGGTGCGGACGACGTCGCCGCTGTCGATCGACGAGCTGAACGCGACCGAGCGATTGGCCGCACCGGAATTGTTGTCGTCGGCGCCCCAGTTGATGGCGAGCGAGACGTTCGACGCGGTCTGGGTCTGGAACGCTTCCGTGCCTGCCAGGCCTGTGGTGTTTTCGGTCAGCGTTGCGTCGACGGTGTTTCCGATCACCGGGACGTCGTCCTTGATGGTGACGGTGAAGCTGTCGCTCGACGTGTCGCCATCGCCGTCGGTCGCGGTGTAGCTGAATTCCAGCCTGATGACGTTCTCGCCGGCGCCGGCCGGATGGTCGAGATTGTCGAGCAACGTGAAGGTGTAGGAGCCGTCGTCCTGGTCGCTCAGCGACACTTCGAACACGCGGGTGCCGTTGGCGAGGTCGGTGCCGGTGTAGCCGACCAGCACGCCGTTCTCGAAGGCGTACTTGACCGTCTGGCCATCCGACTTCAGCGTCAGGTTCTGGCCGTAGGCGTTCTCCGCATCGACATTGGCGCTCGCGGTCGCATAGCTGAATCCGACCGAGCGGTCGCCGAGGCCGCCGCCCGACGTCGGGTTGGCGTCGTCCGAGCCCCAGGACACGTTGAGGTCGCCGCTGACGATACGCGGCTCCTTGGCGCTGTCGGTGCCGCTCGGGAGGTCGTCCTCGTCGACCGTGCGGGCGTCGCCGCCATAGGCCACGGGCGTGGTGTCGAGCACCGTGACCTTGAAGCTGCTGGTCGCGGTGTCGCCGTCTCCGTCGGTCGCCTTGAAGCCGAAACTCAGCGCAAGGCTGCCGTCGTTCGGACCGGACGACGCGTGATCGAGGTTGTCGAACAGCGTAAAGGTGTAGCTGCCATCGCCGCTGTCGGAGAGCTGAACGGTGAAAACGACGCGGTTGTCCGCGGTGGTCGCGGTCAGCAGCGTGCCGTCCGGCGAGATCGAGTAGCTGATCGGCGAGCCGTCCGAGGTCAGCCCGGTTGCACCCTGGCTGGTTGTGAACACCACCGAGCGGTTGCTGATGGCGCCCGAATTGTTGTCGTCCGCGCCCCAGGAAATTTCCAGATCACCGGTCTGCACCGTCGAATTCGGATAGTCGGGATGGTTGGCATCGTAGTTCGTCGTCGGCAGATCCGTTTCACGGACAACCTCGTCGTCGGGATTGCCGATCACCGGCGCGTCGTCGATGATCTTGACGGTGAAGCTGCCGGTGACGGTGTCGCCGTCGGAATCCGTCGCGGCGAAACCGAAGCTGAGCGGCAGCGCGTCTTCGCCCTGCACCGCGCCGGGATGGTCGATGGTGTCGACCAGCGTGAACGCGTAGGATCCGTTGCCGGAATCCGACAGCCCGACGACGAACACCACATTGGCTGCAATCGCCGCGCCCGAGGTCGTCGGCACCGCCGACGGCGCAGTGTCGCCGGTGTAGGCGACCAGCACCTCGGCGCCGTTGAGGGTGAAGACCTTGTAGTGGATTTCCGCGCCGCGCGAGGTCAGCTGCTGCGCTTCCAGCGCCGCGATGCCGGCAGCGGTGAAGTACACGCTGCGATCACCTGGCTGGCCGTTGCCGTCGTTGGCGCTGTCCGCGCCCCACGCGATCGCCAGCGTACCGCCGGCGGTCTCGGTGGTGTTGTCGACGAAATACGGGAAGCCGAGGAAGCTGCCCCAGCCATCACCATCGCCCGTCCCCGACGTGTCCTCGTTGCCGGGACCGACCACAATCCACTGCTCTTCCTCGACCACGCCGTCCTGGTAGGGCGTACCGACCACCGGAACGTCGTCAACGATCGAAACGGTGAAAGTGCTCGACGAGGTATCGCCGTCGGAATCGGTCGCGGTGTAGCCGAACGTCAGCGACAGCGTGTTCTCGCCGCTGCCGGCCGCATGATCGAGCGGCTGCTTCAGGGTGAAGCTGTACTCGCCGTTACCCGCGTCCGACAGCGTGGCGAACAACACCACGTTGCCCGCCGCCGTCGAGGCCGGCGCGATTGGTCCGGTGTAGCCGACCAGGGTGCCGTCAGGCAGCAGCGTGAACTGTACGGTCTGTCCGCGCGAGGTGAGAGCCTCGCCATAGGCACCAGACACCGCGACGGACGCGCCGCTGAACGCCACGGAGCGGTCGCCGGGCTGGCCGGTGCCGTCATTGGCGTCGTCTGCACCCCAGGCGATGTTCAGCGAAATGTTGCTGACCGATGCGGTGAAACCGTCGGCCTCGTTGTTGCCCCCGGCAAGCGACTCGTCCTCGACCGTCGACGAGTTGCCGACATTTGCGATCGGGCTGTCGTCGACGACGTTGACGGTGAACGTATCGCGCGCGACGTCGCCATCGCCGTCGCGCGCCGTGAAGGTGAAGCGGAACGACAGCGAGTCTTCCTGCGACGCGCTGCTGCCGCTGACCGGATGATCGAGCACACCGCTCAGATTGAAGACATAGGCGCCGGAGCCCTGATCCGACAGCGTCACCGTGAACACGGTCTGGTTGCTACCCGCCGTCGTCGCCGTCAGCACCGTGCCGTTGGCAGAGAGCGTGTAGATCAGGCTCTCGCCGCCCGAGGTGAGATCGGCGAGGCTGATTGCCCCGTTTCCGCCGGTGACGGCGACGAACTGCGCGGCGACCGCAGCGCTGATCACGCCGTCCGCGATGTAGGCCCCGCTGGTCCCGCCGAACACGACCGAGCGGTCACCCGCTGCCTGCGTGCCGGCGTAGCCGACGCTGCCGCCGACGTTGGAATCGTCGCCGCCCCAGAAGATGTTGAGCGGGCCGCCGGCCGTCGCGGTGGTGAGGTCGACCAGGCCGCCCAGCGTGAAGTCGCCGTCGCCGACGCCGCGGGTGTCCTCGTTGCCGCCGAGTTGCTCTTCCTCGACGGTGCGGGTCAGGATCGTTCCGACCGCCACGGGGGCGTCGTCGATCACCTTGACGCTGAACGACGCCGGCTCGGTGGTGTCGCCGTCGCTGTCTGTGGCGGTGAACTGGAACTGCAGCGCCAGCGAATCCTCGCCCTGCACTTCGCCCTTGTGATCGACGGTGTCGATCAGCGTGAACTTGTAGGACCCCGCGCCGGAATCCGACAGGCTGACGGTGAACACCACATGCGCCGCAATCGCCGCATTGGTGTTGGCCGGGACCGACGCCGGCTCGACGCTGCCGGTGTAGGCGACCAGCACCTGGCCGCCATTGATGGTGAAGACCTTGTAGTGGATCTCTGCGCCGCGCGAGGTGAGCTGCTGCGCCTCGAGCGCGGCGACGCCGGCGGCGGTGAAGGCGACCGCGCGGTCGCCGGGCTGGCCGTTGCCGTCGTTGGCGTTGTCGGCGCCCCAGGCGATCGCCAGCGTGCCGTTGGCCGTCTGCGTGGTGCGGTCATTGAGCACGACCGGCACGCCGACCACCGTGATGCCGGTGTCGGCATCGCCGCTGCCGCCGAAATCTTCGTTGCCGGCGCCGACGACGATCGGCTGCTCTTCCTCGACCACGCCGTCCTGATAGGGCGTGCCGACCACCGGAACGTCGTCGACGATGTCGACGGTGAAGCTGCTGGACGACGTGTCGCCGTCGGAATCGGTGGCGGTGTAGCCGAAGGTCAGCGACAGCGTGTTCTCGCCGTTGCCACCGAAGTGGTCGAGCGTCTTGACCAGCGTGAAGTTGTACTCGCCGTTATTGGCGTCCGACAGCGTGGCGAACAACACCACGTTGGATGCGCTGGTCGACGTCGGCACCGCCTCGCCGGTGTAGCCGACCAGCGTGCCGTCCGGCAGCAGCGCGAACTGCACCGTCTGCCCGCGCGACGTCAGCACCTCCCCATAAGCGCCCGACACCGTGACGTTGGCGCTGGTGAAGGCGACCGAGCGGTCGCCCGGCTGGCCGTTGTTGTCGTTGCCGTTGTCCGAGCCCCAGGCGATGTTGAGCGAAATATTGGAAACCGAGGCAGCGTAACCGTCGGCGGATTCGTTGTTGCCGCCCGCGAGCGACTCATCCTCGACCGTCGCCTTGGTGCCGGTATTCGCAATCGGTGTATCGTCGACGATCTGAACCTGAAACACGCTCGAGGACGTATCACCGTCGGAATCGGTCGCGGTGTAGTTGAAGTTCAGTGCCAGCGTGTTTTCGCTGCCGCCCGCAGCGTGATCGAGCGGTTTCACCAGGGTGAAGCTGTATTCGCCGTTGTTGGCGTCGGACAGCGATGCGTAGAACACCACGTTCGGCCCCGAGATCGCGGTCGGAGCGGTCTCGCCGGTGTAGCCGACCAGTTCGCCGGTCGCCAGAATGGCGAAGCGCACCTGCTGCCCGAGCGAGGTCAGCGTTTCGCCATAGGCGCCGACCACCGTGACGTCGGCGTTGGTGAAGGCAACAGAGCGGTCGCCCGGCTGGCCGTTGCCGTCGTTGCCGTTGTCGGCCCCCCAGGCGATGTTCAGCGAGACGCCGCTCACCGCGGCGCCGCCGACGCCGTCCTCCTCGTCGTTGCCGCCGGGAAGCCCCTCGTCCTCGACCATCGAGGTGTCGCCGCTGTCGGCGATCGGCACGTCATCGACGACATTGACGGTGAAGGTGCTGGACGACGGGTCACCGTCGCCGTCGGTCGCGGTGTAGTTGAAGGTCAGCGACAGCGTGTTCTGTTCGCCGCCCGCCGCGTGGTCGAGCGGCTTCACAAGGGTCAGATTGTAGCTGCCGTTGCCGGCGTCCGAGAGCGACGCGAACAGCACCACATTGGCCGCGCCGGTCGAGGTCGGCACCGACTCGCCGGTGTAGCCGACCAGTTCGCCGGTCGCCAGGATGGTGAAGCGCACCTGCTGTCCGAGCGAGGTCAGCGTCTCGCCATAGGCGCCGGTGACGGCGACTTCGGCATTGGTGAAGGCGACCGAACGATCGCCGGCTCCTCCGGTGCCGGTGTTGGCGTCGTCGGAATTCCAGTCGATGTTGAGCGAAACGCCGCTCACCGAAGCGGACAGGAAGCCCTCTTCGTTGTTGCCGCCGGGCAGCGCCTCGTCCTCGACGGTCGCGAGATTTCCCGGATTGGCGACCGGGACGTCGTCGGCGACGTCGACGGTGAAGCTCGACGCCACCGGGTCGCCGTCGGCGTCGGTCGCCACGATCGCGAAGGTCAGCGGCTGGGTCGCACCGTTGGGGCCGACATGATCGAGGTTGTCGAGCAGCGTGAAAGTGTAGCTGCCGGCGCCGACGTCGGACAGCGACACCGTGAACACGGTGCGGTCGCCCGCGGTGGCGACGATCGAGGTGCCGTCGGCCGACAGCGCGTAGCTGACGGTTTCGCCGTTCGAGGTCAGGCCCAAAGCGGCAAGCGTGGCGAGAGCCGAGCCGGCGAACACCAGCGAGCGGTCACCGACGACCAGCGCACCGGTGGACCCGCCGTCGACGCTGCTGTTGCCGCTATCGGCGCCCCAAGCGATGCCGAGCGACGCGGTCACGGCGCTGGAAACGAACGCGTTGCCCTCGCCGGTCTGCTCGTTCAGGCCAGTCGGCGCCACGCTGCCGGCCACCGGCGAATCGTCGTTGACGCCGATCACCACCGACACCGGTGCGGTGTCGCCGCTGCCGTCGGTCGCGATGATGTCGAAGGTGAGATTCAGCGTGTCTTCGGTGCCGCCGATCGGATGATCGAGCGGACGCAGCAACGTCACGGTGTAGGAGCCCGCGATCGTCGTGGCGGCATCGAGGGTGACGACGAACACTTGATTGGCGGCGATCGACGGATCGCTGCCGATGTAGCCGATCAGGGCCGGCTGGCCGCCGATCGTCGTGATCGCGAGGCTGACCGCCTGCCCGCCAGAGGTCAAGCCGGCAAGTCCCGGCTGGGCGGCCGCGAACGCAAAGGTGCGGCCATCGAAATCGCTCCCGAAATCGATGTTGAGCGAACCGGTGAAGCTGGTGACGAGACCGCCGCTATCCCCGAGGCCGCCGGGATTGCCTTCCAGCAGACCGTCCTCGTTGAGGATGATGCTCTGGGGCGTGCCGGGGATCGGCGTCGACGTGGAGTTGAGCGCGGAGACATTGAATCCTCCGGCCCCCGCTTCGCCTGCCAACAGCGCCAGCGGCGTGCCGCCGGCGAGCGCATCGACCGTAAACGAGCCAAAATTCGCGCCGGACGGCACGCCCGGGGCACCCGGCGTGCCTGCCGCCGGCAACACCGACTGATCGGTCGTGATCGGGAAAAGTTCCGCGAACTGATTGCCGTCGAGAATCCGGTCCGCCGCCACTTCGAACGACACGTCCGGCAACGGCGAACCTGTGTTGTTGAACACCGGATCGATCGAAATCGTCGACTGGTTGTCGAACAGGATGATCAGTCGATCGCCGATGCGAACGAAGGTCAACTTCTCGCTCGAGATGTCGCTGAAATCGATCCTGGTTGCACCGTCGAGATGGACGGTCACGGCCTGGCCACTCTGCGGCTTAGCGACCTTCAGCGGCTTGGGGGCGGCCGATGATTGCGGCGACGAACCAGACAGCTGAGCCAGCACGATCGGAGCATTCATTGGTCACAACCTCCACATCAGGGCCACATACGTGGCGGCCCTTCGACGAAGGTTAAAATATTCTTACCAATGGATTTTCGTCAATAAATCTCGCTTATTTTCAGTATGTTTGAATTGTATTGGTTAAATGTGAGACGTACAGTCAAATCTCTATATTTCGTAGTTCTGAAGACCACCGGAAGATAATCTAGACAATATTGAAGTTTTTACTTGCAGTATTGAACATTCGTGCAGCCCTTATGTTCTAGAATTCCAGATTTCGGAACCACGAATACATGTTCGGTACCCCGCCGGACCATGCGATTCACACGCAATTCCACTTCACATTGTGTGGAATACGAACCAAGCCAATGGGTATTATTTTGAACAGGCCGGCGGTAACTTTCCGAACTGGAACCGGGGTGATTGCGGCGCATCAGCGCCCATGGCTGCCCGCAGCGGCGAACCTGCCCTTTTATGTCCCCCGCCGCGCGACTCGCATCGCGGCAATCAACCGATGGTGGTGCGGCCGACCGGGCCTGCGCTGACGACGTTCGGCGCCAGATTTACGAAACGCCCGCACGCTCCGCGGGTCGCCCAACGGAAAAAGGCCGCCCGAAGGCGGCCTCCCCTGCGTGTATCGCGATCGCGCGATCAGACCGTGTAGGTGTGACTCTGCTCGGTCGTGAGCCTGCTGAGCACGATGTTGACCTGATCGGGCCCGCCGCTGTCGAACGCGACCATCGTGGCAACGCTCTGCCACTGGGTCGTACCCGAGGATGGATCGCTGTCGATCTGGATCGCGACGTTGCCGCCGTTGGCGACCAGCTGGACGTCGGCGTCGGTCTGGGTGCCGCCATACAGCGTGTCGAGCAGCCCGCTCAGGTCGATCTTGTCGCCCTGGCCGAAGTTGTAGTCGAGGATGCTGTCGACGGCATTGCCGTCGAGATCGCCGGCCTGCCAGACGAAGGTGTCGGCACCGGTATCGCCGGTGAGCTTGTCGGATCCGAGACCGCCGCCGAGCACGTCGCTTCCGTCGCCCCCGAGCAGCGTATCGTTGCCGGCGCCGCCGCGCAGGAGGTCGTCGCCGCCGAGGCCGGCGATGACGTTGTCGCCGGAATTGCCGGTGATGACGTTGGCGAGTTCGTTGCCGGTGGCGTTCGCATTGTTATAGACGGCCGTGGTCACATCGTCGAAGTAGAAGCCTTCGTTGACGCCGCCGGGGCCGTCCGTCGCCGCGCCGCCCGCGGTCGGCCGGAAGAACACACGGCTCGTTTGATTGGCCTCCGCATCCGCGTCGTGCGCGCCGGCCCCATGCAGCGCTTCCCGATAGTTCTCGAACGTCGTGGTCTGACCGATGGACGCGCCGTCGAGATAGACCTCGATGACGTCGTCGTTGGAGCCGTCGCCGTACACCAGCCGCATCTCGAGCTGGTGCCATTCGGTCAGGCTGGCGCCGCTCGCCAGCGTGACATTGCCGGTGAAGGCATTGAAGTCGTTAGTGGTCCAGCTGCCGTCGAGTTTCGGCTCGTTGACCGCGATCCGGATGCCCGTGGCGGTCGACTCGATCACCATGAAGTTGTTGCGGTCGGTTCCGGCGGCGTTGCCGAAATCGACCTCCAGCCGGGAATCGTCGCCGGTCGGATCGACCGCCTTGAAGCGGAACGAGATCGACTGCGCCGTGTAGCCGGCGGTCGTGGAGGCTTCGCCCGCCGCTACCGGCAGCGCGATCGAATACGGCCCGGCGAAGTCCGGGATGCTCGGATCGCTCGACATCTTGAACACGTGGTTGCCGCCGAGGTCGACCACGCCCTGGTCGCGGACGCCGGCGACCACCTTCCAACCGTTCTCACCATTGGTGATCGGCCCGATGTCGAAGTTCGCAAAGGTGTCGGTGTGGCTGGCGCCGTCGAGCAGCGTCAGGTTTTCGACGTTGGCGCCGTGGGTCGAGAGGTTGAAGCTCTCGGCCGTAAACACCGCGTCGGTACCCGAGCCGACCCCGCTGCCCTCGACGATGCTGTCGCCGCTCGTGACATAGAACGTGTCGTCGCCGTCGCCGCCGTGCAGGATGTCGGCGCCCTGCCCGCCGGTGATGGTGTCGTTGCCGAAGCCGCCGTACACGGTGTCGGCGCCCTGGCCGGTGACGATCGTGTTGTCCGAGTCGTTGCCGTGGACGATCACCGCGCCGATGGTGGTCGCCGGATTGACCAGGAACACGTCGTCGAGCCCGGCCGGCATGGTCACCGTCAACACGTTGGTCGTGGTGTTGTCGGCATCATACAGCGCGTTGGTGATGCTCACATTGGTGAGATCGATGTCGATGCCGGTGGTCGGCTTGTTCGGCTCGCCGAGCCGCACGCCCGTCGACGTTCCATTGATCGTGCCGTTCTGGATCACGACGTCGCCGGTGAAGTTCGCCGGCACCGCGCTGTAGCTCGGCGCGTCGTCGCGCGCCTTGATGGCGATCGCGGCGGCGTTGAAGTGGGAGCTGCCGAGGCCGTTGGACCGGCCGACATTGGTGAAGGTGAAGTCCTCGATCGTCAGCGGTCCGGTGTAGGTGCCGTATTTCAGATTGACGTCGATCCCGGCGCCGTTGAGGCCCTTGGCGCCGAACGCCTGGCCACCGCCGTACTGGCCGACGTCCGTCATCACGATATTGTCGAACAGCGTGGTGCCTTGCAGCGTCTCGGCGTAGATGCCCTTCTGAGTCAGGTGCACGAAGTGTGTGCCGTCGATGGTGACGCCGGTGGCGTCGCCGCCGCCCGCGACCTTCATCAGATACACGCCGATATAGCTGTCGGTGATGGCGCCGCCGAGCAGCTTCAGGTCGGAGATAGCGCCGGCACCGTCCTTGTAAAGACCCATGACGTTGCCGTCGAGGGTGACGCCGGTGACGGTGGTGTGGTCGGTGCCGTTGCCGATCTCGAGGCCGTGGTTGAAGCCGGTGACCTTGAAGTTCGACAGGGTCACGCCGTCGGCGTTGACCGTGACGCCGTAGCCGCTGCCGGTGCTGTAGCTCGGCGCGTTGGTTAGGAAGTCGGCCACCGATGCCGACTCGGCGAGGCTGTTGTCGGCCTTGAAGGTGCCGTGGATGACGACGTCGTCGCCATCGCCCATGCCGATCAGCGTCACGTTGCTGGTCGCGATCGTGACATTCTCGTTGTAGGTGCCCGGCGCGATCAAGATGGTGTCGCCGCTCTGCGCGGCATTGACCGCCGCCTGGATGCTGGCGAAGCCGCCGTTGCCGACCAGCAGGAACCGGCCCGACGAGGCGCCGGCACCGTCCGGATCGCCACCCTGGACGATCTCGGTCTGGATCAGCGTGTCGGTGCCTTCCACCGGGCCGGCGTTGACCGTCCAGCCGGTGGAGATGCCGTAGCCCGGCACGACGACGCCGGTCACGGCCGCGAAATTCGCCGCCGTCAGGACGGTGTCGAACTTCGCGGTGTCGGCGCCGTCGCGGCCGAACATCATGTCGTTGCCGCCGCCGCCACGGAACGTGTCGGCGCCCGACGGGTTGCCGAGATTGTTGCCGTCGAAGAAGTCGGCGCCGCTGGTGCCGGTGACGTCGTCGCTGCCGGCGCCGGCCAGGATGGTCATGCCGTCCGGCGCGGCGTTGCCGTTACCGCCGACGTCAAACTGGATGCCAGTGGTCAGGTTGCGCAGGTTGAGGTCGGTATCGACGTTGGCGAAGGTGTTGCCGTCGATGTTGGTGATGACCGAGTCGCTGCCGATTCCGATGCTGATGCCGGTGCCGGCCGCAGTGATGGTGTTGCCGGCGATCGAGCTCGTGGCGTCGTCGTAGCCGTCGAGGTTCATCGCGGTGCGGACGTTGGTGAAGTCGTTGTCGGTCACCGTCAGGTGGGCCGACGAGCCGTCGGACCAGATCCCGGAGCTCCAGTTCGCGTCGCTGTACTTGCCGGTCGCGGCGCCGCCGAACGCGTTGCCGTCGATGATGATGTCGCCGGTCGCCTGGGTCGTCAGCATCACGGCGCGGTCGCCAACGCCGTTCTGGCCCGACGAGACGAAGCGGTTGTGAGCGATCGTGACGTCGGCACCGGCGGTCACGCTGAGGCCGTTGAAGGCGGTGGTGTTGCCGCTGGTGTTGAGCAGCTCGAGGCCGTCGATCACCACGTCGTTGGTCGCTTCGGTGACGGTGATCGTCCCCTGGATCACGGTCTCGGCGCCGCGGCTGCGGTCGCCGTCGACGCCGTAGTTGGCGCCGCGAATCTCGACGCCGCGGTTGACGACCAGATTTTCCGCGTAGGTGCCCGGCGCGGCGACGATGTATTGGCCGGCGCCATCGCCGGCGGCGTTGATCGCCGCCTGGATCGTCGTGAACTGCCCGATCAGCACGTTGCTGCTGTTGAACAGCGCCACCGGCATCGTCAGATTGACGTCGACCACACCGTCGTTGCCGAAGTCGATGCCTTCGACGCCGTACAGCGTGTCGGTGTTGCTGCCGCCGCCGTCGTAGTCCGGCGCGGTCGCCTTGGCGGTGACCTGCCAGGCGCCGAGCCCGCTGTTGTAACTGACGACATAGTCGGACGCCGAGCCGGCATAGATCGCGCGGTCGTCCTCGCTGGCCTGCGCGAACTTGTTCGCCGCCTCGGTCAGGTCGGTGGCGTTGCCGTACAGCGTGTCGTTGCCGCTGCCGCCGATCAGGCGGTCGGCGACGCTGTCGCCGGCGTGGCCGCCGACCAGCGTGTCATCGCCCCGGCCGCCCCAGATCTCGTCGTTGCCGGCGCCGCCGTCCAGCGTGTCGGCGCCGCCGAGGCCGGACAGCAGGTCGGCCCCCTCGCCGCCGAGGATCGTGTCGCCACCCACGTTGCTGCCCTGCAGCGAGTCGTTGCCCTTGCCGCCGTCGATGGTCACGGCGCCGCCGTCGGCGGTGTAGCCCGCCGGCAGCATGATCAGGTCGTTGCCGTCGGTGCCGACGAAATGCTCGATCCCCGACAACGTGCCGGGATAGCTGGCGCGGTCGAACACGAAGCCGGAGGCCCCTGCCGCCGCGACCAGTTGGACGGTGTCGCTGCCGGTGCCGCCGATCAGCGCATCGCCCTCGCCGGACAGGCCTGTCAGCGAGATCGAACGCGTGGCGCCGTCGCCGAGCGTGAAGTTGCGCGATCCGTACGAGCCTGCATCGGCGATGTCGGCATCGACGATCAGGGTGTCGTTGCCGGCGCCGCCGTTCAGCGTGTCGTTGCCGGTACGTCCTTCGAGAACGTCGTCGCCGCCATTGCCGCTCAGATTGTCGGCGCCGGCAGCGCCGTAGATGACGTCGTCACCGGTGGTGCCGCCGACGGTGAAGGCCGCCGTGGTCGCCGGATTCGGGTCGAAATACAGGTACTCGAAGCCGATCGACGTGAAGGTGTTGCCGGTGAACACCGTGCTGGCACCCGGCAGCAGCGATTCCGGCCAGCCGGACGCGGTCGGATAGTCTTCGACGTCGATCGCCCAGGCGACGTTGGAGATCGCGTTGTTGGTTACGACCACGCCGGTGGAATCCTCGGCGGCGATGCCGAGGGTCGAGGTGGCGATGCCCGCGCCGTCGACCGTGTTGTGGTCGATCACGAGGTTGAGGTTGTGGAACGTCAGGATGCCGCTGGCTGCCCAGCTGCTGCCGGCGTAGCCGATCGCCAACACGGTGTTGTCGTGGATCTGACCCGTCGACCCCGACACCTGGATGCCGTTCTGCGCCTGGTTCGGCGTCGCGCCGATGCCGGTCACGGTGTTGTCGTGGATGTCGACCGCGGCGTTGGCGACGACGATGCCGGTCTTCTGGAAGTCGGCAACTTTCGAGTTCGAGATCACGATCGGATTCAGCACCGTCGCGGCGGTCGGCGTCGCGACGCCGCCGTCCGGATCGGTGTTGGAGACGTAGATGCCGACGTTGCGCTGGTTGCCGATGCCGGCGTCGTCCTCACGGATGCCGGTCACGGTGACGCCGTCGATGGTGCCCGAAGCGTTGAGATAGGCAATGCCGATCATGGTGCCGGCACCGGCGGCGGTCAGATGCGCGCTGTCGCCCTGGTGATGGCCGTCGACCGTGAGGCCCGCAACCTCGACGCCCACGGCGTTCTTCACCGTGATCACGCCCGCGATGCTGCTGCCATTGGTCGGCGAAACGCCGGTGGCGACGAGGCTGGCCGGTGCATCGACCGTGACGGTGGCGCCGGTCGCGGCGCGGATCGTCAGATTGTCGATGCCGTCGACCACGACCTGCTCGGCGTAGTGGCCGCTGGCGATCAGGATGGTGTCGCCGTCCTGCGCGGCGGCGACCGCGGCCTGGATGGTGGCGTATCCGCCCGCGCCGACCAGCAGGAAACGATGGCCGCCGCCATCGGTGACGATCTCCATGCCCTGCAGATCGTCGGAGCCCTCGCCGCCCCCGATGGCGTCGACCCGGAACACGGACAGGGACGGATCGTAGCTGATGTCGCCGGCTGACAGATTCGTGGCGTAGGTCGCAGTGTCGGTGCCGCTGCCGCCGATCAGTTGATCGTCATCGGCCCCGCCCTCGAGCAGGTCGTCGCCGGCCATGCCTTCGAGTGTATCATCACCGACACCGCCAACGATGTGCTCGCCGGTGTCGCCACCGGTGACGTGGTCGTCGCCGGCCCCGGCGTTGAAGGTCTGGCCGGCGTAGTGGCCGTACAGCGCATCGGCGGTGTCGGGCAGCACGACGGTATCGTCGCCGTCCTTGGCATCAAGATAGTTGCCGTCTTCGAACCAGTTGGCCTGGGTGGTCGGGTCGTTGGACAAGCTTCCCAGGTCGACCGAATCGTCGTCGTCGGTGAAGACCTGATCGACCACGCTGTTGATCGTCAGCACGGACGTGCCGGTGCCGGAGCTGAAGGCCGTGCTGCCGCCGGTGGCGCCGGGCGCGGTCAGGTCGACGATGTCGCCGGTGTGGCCGCTGGTGCCGTCCCAGGCGTGGAACGTCAGCGACGGCTGCGCAATCTGGGTCTGCGGCGAGGTCGAGGCGGTGGTCTGGACGTTGAGCTCCGGAACGAACCGGACCAGCGACGACAGGCCGAGCACCAGCGCGTGCTGCGGATCGGTCGACAGCGTGGCCCAGTGGGCGCCGCCGTCGCTGCTGTACTGCCAATGCCCGCCGGTGGACGACTGACCGACCACGGCGATGCCGCTGACGGTGCCCTCGATGTCGGCGGCGTCGCCGAGCAGCGCGCTGACCAGCGTGCCCGGGTTGCTCGACGGATCCTCGTCGATCGCGGTCGCCGCGGCGGCAGCGCTGATCGTCGGGGCGTCGTTCACCGGGATGATGGTGACGTCGATGACCTTGACGGCTTCCTTGGCCGGCCCGATGCCGTAGTCGCCCTGATCGTTGACCGTCAGGGTGATGTGGTCGGTGCCGGTGTAGTTCGCATTCGGCGTGTAGGTGACGCCGCTCTGGGTGCTGTAGCCCGACACCAGCAGGTCGTCGAGCCCCGGATCGAGCGGGCCTTCCAGCACCACCGTGCCGCTGCCGTTGCCGCTGACGATGGTGATGCCGAGCGCGGTCGCCATCGCCTGGTCGATCGTCAGCGTGCCGTGATCGGCGTGCAGGGTCAGACGGGCCGGCCCCTGGCTGTCGCGGTCGTTCGGCGTCAGTTGGGTGTCGGTGAAGAAGTCCTGCAGGTCGAACGAGGTGTCCTCGTTGATGGTGACGGCCAGATGCGCCGACCCGTCCTTCCACGCCGGGGTGTCGTTGGTGCCGGTGACGTCGACCGTCACCAAATGCGGCGTGCTGGCCTGGTTCAGCGCGTCGTACACGGTGACCGAGATGGTGCGGTCCGGCGCGTTGTTCGGCAGCGCGTCGCTGGTCCAGAACCGGATCAGCGACAGCGCCTCCTCGACCTCCGCGGCGGTCAGCGTGCCGCCGGCCGCATTGGTGATGGTCAGCGTCGTGCCGGCGTGATCAATCTGGTTGGCCTGATTGACGAGCTTGACCACCGTGCCGGTGGCGAGTTGCCGGTCGGCATTGCTGTAGATGTGGATGGCGTCGCCGGCCACTGGATTGGTGATCGCGACCACCACCTTGTTGAACAAATCGGCGCCGTTATCGACGTCGGTCACCGTCAGGTTGAGGCCGAGATACGCCGCCGCCTGGTTGCCATTGTCGCCGTCGGGCTCGACGTAGACGGCCGCGGTCGTGCCGGTGATGGTCGGGGCGTCGTTGGTGCCGGTGATGGTGATGGTGACGGTCTGGTCGTCGAACGCCGCCGAGCTGGAGTCGTCGGTGGCGCGCACCGTGTAGGTCAGCGTCACGGTCTCGTCCGCCGCCAGGAAGTTGAACGCCTGGCTACCGGAGTTGAAGGTCCAGCTCAGCTTGTCGCTGGTCTCGGTGCCGTCGAGCACCGGCTGACCGGGCAGCTGCAGGTAGCCGAGCAGATCGGCGTTGCTCAGCCCGCCGGTCGGGCCGCTGGCGGTGACGGAGTGCACCGAGCCGGTGACCACATCGGTGACGTCGACGTCGCTCACCGTCAGCGTGCCGCTCGCGGTCAGGCCGGCGTTGGTTTCGGTCAGATCGGCGCTGGCGCTGTCGCCCGAGCCGAGCGAGATCACCGGGACGTCGTTGGTGCCATTGATGGTCAAGGTGATGGTCTTGGTCGCGACCGAGGCCGCACCGGTGTCGTCGACGACGTTGATCCGATAGACCTGCACCACGCTGTCGCCTTCGCCGAGGAAGTCGAGCGCGCTGTCGGTCACGTTGAAGTGGAACCAGAAGTTGCGGCTGGCTCCAGTGCTGTCGCCGTAGGCATCCGCTACGCTGAACGAGGTCGCGCCCAGGAACGAGCCGCCCGGCGCCGTGGTGCTGAACGGCGTGATCACCAGCGTGTGGGTATCGGTCAGATCGAGATCGGTGAACGCGATGTTGCGCTGGATGTGACGGTTGGTCGCCGCGCCGGTCTGACCGGCGAGTTCGCTGAAGCTCTCGGCCCCTTCGTGCCAGGTGATCACCGGCACGTCGTTAGTGCCCTGGATCGTAACGGTCACGGTCTGGTCGTCGAACGCCGCGCCGCTGGAATCGTCGGTGGCGCGCACCGTGTAGGTCAGCGTCAGGCTCTCGTCCGCCGCCAGGAAATTGAACGCCTGGCTGCCGGAATTGAACGCCCAGCTCAGCTTGTCGCTGGTCTCGGTGCCGTCGAGCACCGGCTGCGCCGACAATTGCAGGTAGGACAGCAGTTGCGCATTGCTCAGCCCGCCGGTCGGACCCGTGGCGACGACCGACTGCACCGAGCCGGTGACCACGTCGGTGACGTCGACGTCGCTCACCGTCAGCGTGCCGCTCGCGCTCAGGCCGGCATCGGCCTCGACCAGGGCGGCACTGGCGCTGTCGCTGCCCGTCAGCGTGATCACCGGGACGTCGTTGGTGCCGATGAAGTAGGCCGTGATCACCTTGGAGGTCACCGCGCCATGGGCGTCGACAACGTCGACGCGGTAGGTCTGCGTCACCCTCTCGCCGGCGGCGAGATAATCGATGGCGCTGGACGTCACCGACAGGTTCCACTTCAGCGAGCCGTTGTCGAGGCCGGCGTTGTTCGGTTCGCCGTCGATCCAGGCCGTGAACGATCCGAGGAACACGCTCGGATTCGCGGTGTAGTCACTGGTGAGCTGCGTCACCGTGGCGTGGTGGCTGTCGCCGATATCGACATCGCTGAACCGGAACGAACCGCCCTTGTTCAGGACTGCGGACGAGCCGGTGCCCGAGGTCTCGTACAGATCGGCGATCGTCGCCGCCCATTCGATCCGCGGCGCGTCGTTGGCGCCGTGGATCGTGACGGTCACGGTCTGGCTGTCGGACGCGCCGTGCTCGTCGGTCACCGTCGCCACGAAGGTCTCGGTGACGGTCTGGCCCTCGGAGAGCCCCTGCGTCGCCGCGCGGGCGTTGTCGAGCGTGTAGGTCCAGTTGCCGGCGCCGTCGATCGCGAAGGTGCCGTAGGTGCCGTTGGTGCTGCCCGACCAGCTCAGCACCGCGCCGTGATCGACGTCGCTTGCAGTCAGCGTGCCGCCGGTCGCGGGAACCAGGCCGTGCGCGATGTCCCACGCCAGCGCATTGTTCGGCGTTCCTTCGTCGCCACTGTAGATCGGACGGCCGGCCAGACCCGCGTCGGTGATCGCCTGGGTCAGTTCGTCATACAGCGACTGCGGCACCGGCGACGGGTTCGACCCGCCATTGCCGGATCCGAGCAGCTTGTCGTTGATCGACGCCAAATGGAGATTGCCGAGCAGGTTGTCGTGCAGCGACTGCACCCGGTCGGGCTGAGTGCCGGCATCACCGCCGTCCGGCTTGAACTTCGCCACCACGTCGAGCAGCGGCTTGCCGCCGGCCTCCAGATAGTCGGCATAGGCCAGGCCGAGACGGATTCCGACCTCGTTGATCAGATTGTTGTAGTAGCTGTAGTTGTCGTCGACGTAGTCCCACACCGCCGCGATCGCGTCGGCCTGACCTGCCTGCGGCCCGAGCGCACCCTGCACCGCGGTCAGCAGCGCGCCCATGTCGACCGGGCTGCCGCTCGACAGCTGCGACGAGATCAGGCTGTCGAGATTCACCCCCGGTTCGAACTTGTGGTCCGCCGCGACGTTCGCGGTCACCACGTTGTCGAGGCTGCCGGCTTCGAACACCGTTGCCGTACTGACCCCGCCGGTGATCTCCGGCGCGTCGTTGGTGCCGTGAATGGTGATGGTGACGGTCTGGCGGGCGCTGCCGCCATGGCCGTCGGTGACGGTGGCGATGAAGCTCTGCGTCACCGTCTCGCCCTGCGCGAGCGCCATCGTCGCCGGCAGGCTGTTGTCGAGGTCGTAGGTCCAGACCCCGGTCGACGGATCGATCGCCATCGTGCCGTAAGGCGTCGCCGTCGACGCCAGCGACCAGGTCAGCTGGCCGGCGTCATTGGTGTCGACGTCGGTCGCGGTCAGCTGGCCGCTGACGACCTGGTGGCTGCCGCCCGGCAGCAGGCCGTGCGCGGCGTCCCACGCCTGGGTATCGGACGGATTCGTCCCCTCGGTGCCGCCGTAATACGGCCGCCCGCCCAGCCCCGCCGCGTTGATCTCGGCGATCAGCGCATCGTGCAACGCGATGTCCGGATTCGGGTTCGAGCCGCCGCCGCCGCCCGGCAGGAACTTGTCGTTGATCGAACCCGCATCGAGATTGCCGAGCAGGTTGTCGTGCAGCGACTGAACGCGGTCCGGCGCGGTGCCGGCGTCCGCGGTGTCTGGCGCGTACTTGACGATGATCCCGGTCAGCGGCTCGCCGCCCGCCTGGACGTGTTTGGCATACTCGATCCCGAGCCGGACACCAACCGCGTTGATGGCGGTGTCGTAGTAGCTGTAGTGATCGTCGACATAGTCCCACATCGCCGCGATGGCGTCGCCGAACCCGGCAGCGTGGCCGAGCGCGGCCTGCACCTGCAGCAGCACCGCATGCATGTCGTTCGGGGTCGCCGCCAGCGCCGCGGCGATCGCGCCGTCGATGTTCTGATCGATCTCGAACTTATGGTCGCCAGTGATATCAGCCGTCGCCACGTGGTCGAGTCCGCCGCCCGCGTACAGCGCCGCGTTCGCCTGCGAAGTCGCGGTCGTGAGCACCGGGTTGTCGTTGGTGCCGTTGATGGTGATCACGACGTCGACCGTGTCGGACGCGCCGTGCTCGTCGGTCACCGTCGCCACGAAGGTCTCAGTGACGCTGTCGCCCTGGCCGAGCGCCTGGGTCGCCGGCCTGGTGTCGTCCAGCGTGTAGGTCCACGTCCCGGTCGACGGATCGATCGCGAAAGTGCCGTAGGTGCCGCTCGCATTGCCCGACCAGCCCAGCACCGCGCTGTGATCGACGTCGGCCGCGGTCAGATGGCCGGTCACCGCCGGCACGAAGCCGTTGACGATGTCCCACGCCCGCACGGCGGCCTGCTGCGCCGTGTGGGTCTCGCCGCCGTCGTAGTACGCCCGCGTCAGCAGGTCGGCATCGACGCCGCTGATCAGCACCTGCATCGCGCTGTTCTGCGGTGAGCCCGCGCCGAAGCGTTGGTCGAGCGCGGCGGTCTGCAGATTGCCGAGCAGGTTGTCGTGCAGCGACTGCAGCCGGTCGGGCAGAGTCCCGGCGTCGGCGCCGTCGGCGGTGAACTTCGCGGTCACGTCGACCAGCGGCATGCCGCCGGCCTTGACATAGGCGGCGTATTCGACGCCGAGCCGCACGAACGCCTCGTTGACGTTGATCTGGTTCGGCCCTGCCGAAGTGTAGACGTCGTCCAGATAGTCCCAGACCGCAGTGATCGCCTTGGCGGTGTCGCCGCCGAACTCGGTCTTCACCGCAGCCAGCAACGACGACAGCGACGACGGATTGGTCAGCAGGCCCGACATGTCGGTCGCCACCGCGAAACCCGGCTCCAGCGCACCGCCGATCCCCGCCTCCGCGATCCCGGCGATGTCGCCGGACTCGGTGACCGAACCGGTTACTGCCGGTCCCGTCGTCGAGGTGATCACGGGCGTATCGTTGGTGCCCGTGACCGTGAGCGTGATGATCTTGGTGACGGCATCACCGTCGCCGTCCGTCACGGTGTACGGGATGTGCAACAGAGCGCTGTCGCCCAGCGCCAGCGCGTCGAACGCACTGCCCGGCTCGATCGTCACGGAATGACCGTCGATCCCGGCCGTCAGCGTCGGCAGGCCGAGCGTCACGCCGGCCGGGCCATTGTCGACGTAAGCCGTGCCGAACGCGATCGTGCCGCCGTCGGCGCCGAATTCGTAATCGGCCCCGGCGACCAATGTCACCGTGGGGGCGGCATTCTCGCCCATGGACGCGGCGGCGACGTCATGCGCCACCGGCACGTCGTCGATGATCGAGACGGCGAAGTTGCCGCTCAGGGAATCACCGTCGCCGTCGACGGCGGTGTAGGTGACGGTCACGCCGAACGGATTTTCGCCGTTGTTGCCCGGGCCGTGCGCCAGCATGTTGTCGAGCAGCGCGAAGGTGTAGGTGCCGTCGCCATTGAGGACGATGGTCCAAGAGCCGTCGTCGGCGGACAGAGTCCGAGTCCCGGCGCTCCAGCTGGCGTTCGCGGCGGACAGCACCACGCTGCCACCATCGGCGCCGAGGTCGATATTCAGATTGCCGGTCGCCGACACCGGCTCCTTGGTCGGATCGGTGCCCGTCGCCAGATCGTCTTCGTCGAGAACGAGACCCGTCGTCACGCTGCCGACCAGCACGGCTGCGTCGTCGCTCAGCGTCACGACAAAACTCGAGCTTGCCGAATCCTGATCCGCATCGGTCGCGACAAAGCCGAAGCTCAGCGACAGGCTGCCGTCATTGGCGACAGGCAGATGGTCGACATTGTCGAGCAAGGTGAAAGTGTAGCTGCCGTGGTCGGGCGCGCTGCTGCCGCTGTCGAGGGTGACGCGGAAGACGAGGCGGCCGTTGACGTCGACGACCCCGTTGTTGTCGTCGTCGGCGACGCCGAGCAGTTCGGTGTCGGACACCCGCACCAGCAGCACGGCCTTGCCGCCGGAGGTCAGCGGGCCATTCGTGGTCGTGACCGCGGTATCGTTCGCAAGCGATGCGGCGAACGCCAGGGTACGCAGCGCCGGATTGTTGTCCGCGCCCCAATCGAAGTTCAGCGAACCAGTATCGGACGCAGGCTGCAGCGTCGACAGCTCGACGTTGTCGACCAGGATCTGATCGCCACTGCCGGGCGAGGTCTGCTGAATCTCGACGCGCAGGTGATAGCCGGCGAGAGCCGAAGCCTGCGCCGCGGTGATTGCATCGGAGGTCAATTCGACCGTGGTCCAGTCGCCGTTCGGCGGCGTCGGCAGCGACAACTGCGCAAGGATCACGGTGTTGACGCCGTCGGTCGCAACCAGGCGCACTTCGCCACCGGGCCACCCCTGGTCGGTGCGATCGCCGACATTGAGCCGGACGGTGTAGGTTTCGCCCTCACCGATCATTTCGCCGGTGTCCTGCGCCAGCATCGCGCCGTTGCGCAGCCAGACGACGTTGCCGCCGGCGTGGCCGTCGGCATCGACGACGGCGGCGGTCGGCTTGAACAGGCCGCCATTGCCGCCGATGATGCTCCAGTCGCTCGGGCTTCCGTAGGTGTAGTTGCCCCGGACGGCATCGACGACTACGCCCGGCTGGCCGGTCTCCAGCGACCGGGCCTCGAAGCTCGCATTGGCGAGCGGCACGGCAACGCTGCTTTCGGCCAGCGTGACGGCTTCGGTCGCACCGATCACCGGCGCGTCGTCGCGAATGTCGATCTGCAGGCTGCTGGTGGCGGTGTCGCCGTCGCCGTCGGTGACGGTGAAGAGGATCTTCATCCGCGCCGGATCGGCCGCGCCGGTCTCGTCGGCGTCGAAATGGTCGATCGGACCGGACAGCGTGAAGGTGTAGGCGCCGGTCGACGGATCGGTGACCTGGACCACGAACACGGTGTCGCCGCCGAGCGTCTTGCCGGTCAGGGTCAGTCCATCCGGCGAGGTCTCCATCACGACCGTCTGGCCGTTCGAGGTCAGCGGCCGGGTGGTGAAGCTCGCCGAATCGCCATCGGCGATCAGATAGCCGCTCGCCGCGTTGCCGAGGCCGTAGCCGATCGAGGTGATCCTGGCGCCGTCGGCGCCGCCGTCGAACAGCATGGTGCCGTTCGCCGACGTGACGACGAACGCATCGGTCGACGGATCGCGATCTTCCTGCAACGTCAGCCGCCCGGAATAGGATGCCGTGGGCGCGTCGTCCGTGATGCTGACCGCGAAGGTGCCGCTCAAGGTGTCGCCATCGCCGTCGACGGCGGTGTAGGTGACGGTCACGCCGAACGGATTTTCGCCGTTGTTACCAGGCCCATGCGCTAGGGTGTTGTCGAGCAGCGTGAAGGTGTAGGTGCCGTCGCCATTGAGGACGATGGTCCAAGACCCGTCGTCGGCGGACAGAGTCCGAGTCCCGGCG
>NZ_UFQQ01000002.1:138603-141589 GCF_900218015.1 Rhodopseudomonas pentothenatexigens
TAGGGTGTTGTCGAGCAGCGTGAAGGTGTAGGTGCCGTCGCCATTGAGGACGATGGTCCAAGACCCGTCGTCGGCGGACAGAGTCCGAGTCCCGGCGCTCCAGCTGGCGTTCGCGGCGGCCAGCGCCACGCTGCCGCCGTCGGCGCCGAGGTCGATATTCAGATTGCCAGTCGCCGACACCGGCTCCTTGGTCGGATCGGTGCCGGTCGCCAGATCGTCCTCGTCGAGAACGAGACCAGTGGTGACGCTGCCGACCAGCACCGGCGCGTCGTCGCGAATGTCGACCTGCACCCAGCTGGTCGACTTGTCGCCGTCGCCGTCCGTGACGGTGAAATCGAACACCATGCGGAGGAAGTCCGCGGTGCCGCTCTGGTTGATGTCCGGGTGATCGATCGGTCCGTACTGCGTGAAGGTGTAGGCGCCGGTCGCGGCGTTGGTCACCACGAGGTCGAACACCTTGGTGGCCCCAGCCATGCCCGTGATCGTCAGGCCATCGGGCGAGGTGCTGACGACGATCTGCTGGCCATGCGACGTCAGCGCCGGGAAGCCACCCGGCGCGTCCATGTCCATGACGTTCGCACCGAAGCGATAGACGATGCCGGTGACCCTGGCGTCATCCGCCCCGGCGTCGAAAAGCAGCGTGCCGTTCGCGGTCTGGGGGGTGAAGACGCCGGCCGCGGCGTCTTCCGTCACCGCCACCGTCCCCGAACCGCGCGCCACCGGCGCATCGTCGGTGATGCTGACCGCGAAGGTGCCGCTCAAGCTGTCGCCGTCGCCGTCGACAGCGGTGTAGGTGACGGTCACGTCGAACGGATTTTCGCCGTTGTTGCCCGGTCCATGCGCCAGGGTGTTGTCGAGCAGCGTGAAGGTGTAGGTGCCGTCGCCATTGAGGACGATGGTCCAAGACCCGTCGTCGGCGGACAGAGTCCGAGTCCCGGCGCTCCAGCTGGCGTTCGCGGCGGACAGCGCCACGCTGCCGCCGTCGGCGCCGAGGTCGATATTCAGATTGCCAATCGCCGACACCGGCTCCTTGGTCGGATCGGTGCCGGTCGCCAGATCGTCCTCGTCGAGAACGAGACCAGTGGTGACGTTGCCGACCAGCACCGGCGCGTCGTCGTTCAGCCGCACCGACAACGTCACGTTGACGCTGTCGCCGTCCCCGTCGGTCGCCTGGACGGTGAAGCTCATCGACTGCGCGTCGTCGCGGCTGTTGCTGTTGTTCGGCAGCTGGTGGTCGATATTGCCGAACAAATTGACGGTGTAGCCGGTATCGGTGCCATTCAGCCGAGCCTGCAGGATCAGTTCGTCTCCGCCGCCAGCGCCGCCGCCCGGCACGTAACCCTCGATGGTCAAGCCGTCCGCCGACAGCCGGAACAACACCGGCCGTCCATCCGAGGTCATGCCGGAGTCGACGCCGGCACCGCCTGAAGTCAGCGTGCCGCTGTTTTCGTTGGGCACCCCGAACGCACCGGTGAACACCATCCCGCCGAATCCGTCGGCGCCGTAATTCACCTTGCCGATCACACCGCTCACCGACGACGGCTGCCCCGGATCGGTGCCGGCCGGCTGGACGCCGCTCACGGCATCGACATAAGCTTCATGGACCGCGGTGTTGGTGTTGCCGTCACCGGTCACCACCGGCATGTCGTCGACGACGTTCACGGTGAACGTGCTGGAGGACCTGTCGCCGTCGCCGTCGGTCGCGGTGTAGTTGAAGGTCAGCGACAGCGGCGCCTCGCCGTTGCCCGCCGCCTGGTCGAGCGGCTTGACCAAAGTGAAGCTGTACTCGCCGTTATTGACGTCTGAGAGCGATGCGAACAGCACGACGTTGGTGTCCGTCGTCGCGGTCGGCACGGTCGACCCGGTGTAACCGACCAGTTCGCCGCTCGACAGCAGCTTGAACGACACGTCCTGTCCGAGCGAGGTCAGAGTCGCACCGAGATACGCGCCGGCCACCGTCACATTGGCGTCGGTGAATGCCACCGAGCGGTCGCCCGGCTGGCCGTTGTCGTCGTTGGCGTCGTCGGCGCCCCACGCGATGTTCAGCGACACGTTGCTGACCGACGCAGCGAGGCCGTCGGCCTCGTTGTTGCCGCCGTTGACGGATTCGTCCTCGACCGCGGACGCGGTGCCGACATGGGCGACCGGCACGTCGTCGTGGATCGTTGTCCGGATGACGCCGGTGACGACATCGCCGTCGCCGTCGCTGAACGCGACCGCAGCGTCGACCCGGAGCGTCCCGATCGGCGCGTCGTCAGCCGCGGCCATGTGGTCGAGCACGCCGTAAAGCGTGGTGGTCGCGCTGGCGTCGGTGTCGGTCAGCTTGATCTCGAGGATCGTCTCGTCGCCGTGGCCGCCGTTGTCGGCCGACGCGACGTACCCACGAATAGTGTTGTCGTCGACCTTGACGAAAGTGATCGCGCGGCCTTCAGAGGTCAGCAGCGGCTCGCGATGCGCGCCGCCCGCCAGATCGAAGGCGACATTGCCGGCCAGCCCAGGACCGATGTCGAGCTTGATGTATCCGGTGAATGCGGTCGCGCCGTAGCCGTCCGCACCGAAATGCACAGCGAAGATCGAACCGTCGGTGGCGTTGCCGGTCGACAAGGCGGATTCGTAGACGTCGTTGTAGCGATAGGTCTGCGTCAGCGTCGGCGTGTCGTCGTTGACGTCGACCGTCAGCGACCCGGTCGCGGTGTCGCCGTCACCGTCGGTCACGGTGTAGGCGAAGCTCAGGCCGAGGTTCTCCTCCGTCGTCCCCGCGGTCGGATGCACCACGGGCGCAAACGTCGTGAAGCTGTAGGAGCCGTCGGCGTTGATCGTCAGCGTCGCAGCCGGCGTCGCGCCGGTGTAGTGCGTGCTGGTCGCCGTCCAGGTGGTGGCGCCGCCGGCGCCGGGCGTGCCCGCGCTCCAGCTCACGCTCTCCTGGTGCGCCACACCGCTGCCGTCGACATAGATCACCTTGAACGCCGGCGGCGTCAGCGCGATC
>NZ_UFQQ01000002.1:141687-318551 GCF_900218015.1 Rhodopseudomonas pentothenatexigens
GCCGGGCGTGCCCGCGCTCCAGCTCACGCTCTCCTGGTGCGCCACACCGCTGCCGTCGACATAGATCACCTTGAACGCCGGCGGCGTCAGCGCGATCGACTTCAGCCCGTCCGAGCCCATCTGGAACAGCGCACCCGCCCCGCCCCACGCCGTGGTGGCGTCGGTGACGTCGCCGGCACCGCCGAAGTTGCCGCCGAACCCGTCGTCGTCCAGCGTGGTCGAAGCCGTCACGCTGCCCGCCGACACCGGACCGTCGTCATCGACCGAGATCCGCAGCCGCGCCGAAGCGGTGTCGCCGTCACCGTCCGTCACCGTGTAGCGGAACTCGAGGGTGGCGTTCTCCTCGGTCGTCGAGTTGTTCGAATGCGCCACAGGCGCGTTCAGCGTGAAGCTGTACGAGCCGTCCGCCTTGATCGCCAGCACCGCAGCCGGCGTCCCCGAGCCGTAATGCGTGCTGGTCGCCGTATAGGTCGTCGTCCCGTCCGCACTTCGGACCCCGGCGCTCCACTGGACGGATTCCGAGCCCGCAAAGCCGTTGCCGTCCTTGTAGATCACCGCAAAGCCCGGCGGGTTCAGCGCGATCGACCTCAGCCCGTCGGACCCCATCGAGAACAGCGCGCCGGCACCGCCCGACACCGTGTTCACGTCCGGGTCGACGTCGCCGTTGCCGCCGATGTTCGCCGGCGTGAACAGGCTCTGCGCCTCGTCGTCCAGGAGGGTCGACGGCGTCACGTTCGACGCCACCGGCCTGTCGTCGTTGATCCGCACCATCAGCAGACCGCCGGCCTGATCGCCGTCGCCGTCCGTCACCGTGAAGCCGATGCCCAGCGTGTCGGTGTTCTCCGCCAGCAGCCCGTCGCCATGCGCCAGCGGCGCATGCATGGTGAAGCTGTAGGAGCCGTCCGCACGGATCACCAGCGTCGCCGCGCCGTCCGGATAGCTCGCGCTGATCGCCGTCCACGTCGTCGTCCCGTCGGCGCTGCGAACGCCCGGGCCCCACGTCACCGGCTCGCCCTGCGCAAAGCCGTCGGCGTCCTTCGCCACAACCGCGAACGACGGCAGGTCCAGCGCGATCGACGTCAGACCGTCGGACCCCATCGAGAACAGCGCACCCGCGCCGCCCGACACCGTGTTCACGTCCGGCGACACGTCGCCGCCGAGGAAGCCGCCCGGACCGGCATTGCCCGGCACGAACGTCGTCTGCGCCTCGTCGTCCAGAACCGTGGACGGAACCACCACAAGGTTCGCCGTCGGCGTGTCGTCGTTGACCCGGATCGCCAGCGAGCCGGAGGCCTGGTCGCCGTCGCCGTCCGTCACCGTGAAGCCGAACGTCAGCGTCGCGTTCTCTTCCACCAGCGGCAGCGCCAGCCCGTGCGCCAACGGCGCGTTCAGCGTGAAGCTGTACGAGCCGTCGGCGTTGATCACCAGCACCGCGGCGCCGCCCGGATAGTTCGGGCTCGTCGCCGTCCAGGTCGTGGTCCCGCCGGCGGTCACACCGCCGTTCCACTGCACCGATTCCGTCTGCGCAAAGCCCTGCGCGTCCTGGTACACCACCGCGAACGACGGCGGCGTCACCGCCACCGAGCCGAACCCGTCGGCACCCGGCACGAACAGCGAGCCGGCCCCTCCGGTCACCACCTTGACGTTCGGCGACACGTCCCCGACCAGCCCGATGCCGTCATTGGCCGGCGTGAACTCAAGCTGCGCTTCGTCGTCGAGAATCGTCGATGGCGCCACGTCGCCCGTCGACACCGGCGTGTCGTCGTTGACGTCGACCGTCAGCGACCCGGTCGCGATGTCGCCGTCGCCGTCCGTCACGGTGTAGGCGAAGCTCAGCCCGAGATTCTCCTCCGTCGTCCCCGCGGTCGGATGCACCACGGGCGCAAACGTCGTGAAGCTGTAGGAGCCGTCGGCGTTGATCGTCAGCGTCGCGGCCGGCGTCGCGCCGGTGTAGTGCGTGCTGGTCGCCGTCCAGGTGGTGGCGCCGCCGGCGCCGGGCGTGCCCGCGCTCCAGCTCACGCTCTCCTGGTGCGCCACACCGCTGCCGTCGACATAGATCACCTTGAACGCCGGCGGCGTCAGCGCGATCGACTTCAGCCCGTCCGAGCCCATCTGGAACAGCGCACCCGCCCCGCCCCACGCCGTGGTGGCGTCGGTGACGTCGCCGGCACCGTTCCGATTGCCGCCGAACCCGTCGTCGTCCAGCGTGGTCGAAGCCGTCACGCTGCCCGCCGACACCGGACCGTCGTCATCGACCGAGATCCGCAGCCGCGCCGAAGCGGTGTCGCCGTCACCGTCCGTCACCGTGTAGCGGAACTCGAGGGTGGCGTTCTCCTCGGTCGTCGAGTTGTTCGAATGCGCCACCGGCGCGTTCAGCGTGAAGCTGTACGAGCCGTCCGCCTTGATCGCCAGCACCGCAGCCGGCGTCCCCGAGCCGTAATGCGTGCTGGTCGCCGTATAGGTCGTCGTCCCGTCCGCACTTCGGACCCCGGCGCTCCACTGGACGGATTCCGAGCCCGCAAAGCCGTTGCCGTCCTTGTAGATCACCGCAAAGCCCGGCGGGTTCAGCGCGATCGACCTCAGCCCGTCGGACCCCATCGAGAACAGCGCGCCGGCACCGCCCGACACCGTGTTCACGTCCGGGTCGACGTCGCCGTTGCCGCCGATGTTCGCCGGCGTGAACAGGCTCTGCGCCTCGTCGTCCAGGAGGGTCGACGGCGTCACGTTCGACGCCACCGGCCTGTCGTCGTTGATCCGCACCATCAGCAGACCGCCGGCCTGATCGCCGTCGCCGTCCGTCACCGTGAAGCCGATGCCCAGCGTGTCGGTGTTCTCCGCCAGCAGCCCGTCGCCATGCGCCAGCGGCGCATGCATGGTGAAGCTGTAGGAGCCGTCCGCACGGATCACCAGCGTCGCCGCGCCGTCCGGATAGCTCGCGCTGATCGCCGTCCACGTCGTCGTCCCGTCGGCGCTGCGAACGCCCGGGCCCCACGTCACCGGCTCGCCCTGCGCAAAGCCGTCGGCGTCCTTCGCCACAACCGCGAACGACGGCAGGTCCAGCGCGATCGACGTCAGACCGTCGGACCCCATCGAGAACAGCGCACCCGCGCCGCCCGACACCGTGTTCACGTCCGGCGACACGTCGCCGCCGAGGAAGCCGCCCGGACCGGCATTGCCCGGCACGAACGTCGTCTGCGCCTCGTCGTCCAGAACCGTGGACGGAACCACCACAAGGTTCGCCGTCGGCGTGTCGTCGTTGACCCGGATCGCCAGCGAGCCGGAGGCCTGGTCGCCGTCGCCGTCCGTCACCGTGAAGCCGAACGTCAGCGTCGCGTTCTCTTCCACCAGCGGCAGCGCCAGCCCGTGCGCCAACGGCGCGTTCAGCGTGAAGCTGTACGAGCCGTCGGCGTTGATCACCAGCACCGCGGCGCCGCCCGGATAGTTCGGGCTCGTCGCCGTCCAGGTCGTGGTCCCGCCGGCGGTCACACCGCCGTTCCACTGCACCGATTCCGTCTGCGCAAAGCCCTGCGCGTCCTGGTACACCACCGCGAACGACGGCGGCGTCACCGCCACCGAGCCGAACCCGTCGGCACCCGGCACGAACAGCGAGCCGGCCACTCCGGTCACCACCTTGACGTTCGGCGACACGTCCCCGACCAGCCCGATGCCGTCATTGGCCGGCGTAAACTCAAGCTGCGCTTCGTCGTCGAGAATCGTCGATGGCGCCACGTCGCCCGTCGACACCGGCGTGTCGTCGTTGACGTCGACCGTCAGCGACCCGGTCGCGGTGTCGCCGTCGCCGTCCGTCACGGTGTAGGCGAAGCTCAGGCCGAGGTTCTCCTCCGTCGTCCCCGCGGTCGGATGCACCACGGGCGCAAACGTCGTGAAGCTGTAGGAGCCGTCGGCGTTGATCGTCAGCGTCGCCACCTTGGCGATGCTGTCGCTCGAGAAGGTCCAGGTGGTCGCGCTTCCGTTCACCACGGGGGCGCCGACGGTCACCGTCTCCTGACGCGCGACGCCATCGGCATCGACATAGATCGCATCGAATGCGGTCGAGGAATCCAGCACCACACTCTTCATGCCGTCCGCACCTACGGTGAACAGCGCACCCGCCGCGCCGGACACACTGGTGGCGTCGGTGACGTCGCCGGCACCGCCGAGGTTGCCGCCGAACTCGTCGTCGTCCAGCGCGATCGGCGCCGTGACCGCGCCGTTGGTGACCGGCGAATCGTCGTCGACAGAGACCGTGAACGAGCCGGTTGCGACGTCGCCGTCACCGTCGCGCGCGATGAAATTGAAGGTCAGGTCGCGATTGTCCTCGACCGCCACCGCTGCGAGCGCCGCCTCGGGCTGTTCCGATTGGTCGTCCGGAGTTTCCGATGCCGGGCTGTGATCGAGCTGCCGCAGCAGATGGAAGGTGTAGGAGCCGTTGCCCTGGTCGGACAGCGTCACGAAGAACACGACGTTGCTGCCCGGCTGGCTGGGGTCGAAGCCCTCCGGCGCGGACTCCCCGGTGTACGCAACCAGCACGGTGCCGTTGGCGAAGATCGCGTAGCGGACCGCTTGGCCGGCGGAGGTCAGCGTCTCCGGCGCGTCCTGGTCGGCGAAGCTCACCGAACGATCGCCCAGCACCTGGGTGCCACTGTATCCGCCGTCGACGTTACTGTTGGCGTCGTCCGAGTTCCAGTCGATGGCGAGACTGCCGGCCGACGTCAGCACCGACCCATCGGTGTCGATGTCGGAATTGGTGTCGGGTTCGTCGTCGGTTTCTACGACGTCGCGGTTGCCGGCCGGAAGATCGTCCTCGTCCACGGCGGCGGATTCCGGCGTGCCGATGGTCAGCACGTCGTCGGCAACGTCGATTTCAAAATTGGTGGTGATCGAATCGCCGTCGGCGTCGGTCGCCACCACGGTGAAGTTCAGCGGCTGCGACGCGTCATCGGCGCCGACGTGATCGAGATTGTCGGACAGGACGAACGTGTAGCTGCCGGCGCCCTGGTCCGACAGCGTCACCGTGAAGACGGTGCGCGCGCTCTCGCCTCCGCCGGCGCTGGCGACAATCTCGGTGCCGTCTGCCGACAGCGCGTAGCTGATCGTCTCGCCGTTCGAGGTCAGCGCCAGCGCTTCCAACGCGGTGATGGTCGCGGGGTCGAATACCAGCGACCGGTCACCGTCGACCGCGATCCCGGTCGAGCCACCGTCGACATCGCTGTTGCCGCTGTCGGCACCCCAGGCGATGCCCAGCGACACCGTGCGCGAAGTCTCCACGAACACGTTCTCGACGTCGTCGAGCCCCGTCTGCTCGGCCAGGCCGACCGCCCCGACCGACGAAACCTCCGGTGAGTCGTCGTTGATGTTGATCACGATCGACACCGGCGCGGTGTCGCCGGAGCCGTCGGTGGCGATCACGCCGATGGTCAGGCTGAGCGTGTCCTCGGTGCCGGACACCGAGTGGTCGAGCGGGCGCAGCAGCGTCACGGTGTAGCTGCCGGCGACGGTGGTGGCGGCGTCCAGCGTCACAACGAACACCTGATTGGCGGCGACCGAAGGGTCGGCGCCGACGTAGCCGATCAGCGTCGGCACGCCGCCGATGACGGCGATCGCGATGCTCACCGCCTCGCCGCCCGAGGTCAGTCCGACGAGGCCCGGCTGGGCCGCGTTGAACGCCAGGCTGCGGTCGGCGAAGTCACTCCCGAAGTCGATGTTGAGCGAGCCGGTGAAGCTGGTCAGCACGCCGCCGGTGTCGCCGGGCCCCCCGAGATTGCCTTCAGACAGGCCATCCTCGTTCAGGATCGTGGCGTCGGGCGTGCCCGGGATCGGCGTCGACGTCGTCGTGAGCGCGCCGCCGGCGAAGCCGCCGCCGATATCCTCCGCGCCAAGCAGAGCGAGCGGGGTGCCGCCGGTCAGCGCGTCGATGGTGAAGCCGCCGAAATTGGCGCCGGCCGGAACGCCGGGCGCGCCGGGCGTGCCCGCCGCCGGCAGCACCGACTGATCGGTAGTAATCGGAAACAGCTCGGCGAACTGATTGCCGTCAAGGATACGCTCGGGACCCATCTCGAACGACAGGCCAGGCAGCGGCGCACCGTCGTTGTTGAACACCGGATCGATCGAAACCGTCGACTGGTTGTCGAACAGGATGATCAGGCGATCGCCGATTCGGACGAAGGTCAGCTTCTCGCTGGAGATGTCTCTGAAGTCGATCTTGGTGCCGCCGTCGAGATGCACCGTCACGGCCTGCCCGTTCTGCGGCTTGGCGACTTTCAAGTCCTTGATCGACCCACTCGACGTTTGCGGCGTGACACCATTCAGTTGCGCAAGCACGACGGGAGCGTTCATCTGCCTAAGCCTCCAACGAAGCCGCCCGCGCGGCTACTGAAGGTTAAATTATTATTAAAGCCCCCTCGGGGGTCAAGAAATCAGATGTGTTTTCGTCGAATCTGATTTGTTTTGGTTAAGTCGACCAAAGTGTTAATCACCCAATCGAGCGTAATTACCAGTTGCAACGCTGTTGCAAAAACGCGACTTGGCTCGATCTATACTAGTATTCGATCAATTCTATAAGTATTGCGGCGGTAAAATATTTAGAGAAACTACGAATGTGACTGTAAATCTAGCGAGATCACCAAATACGGCGCTACGGAATTCAACAACTTTGACGGGAATAGTCTGTCTGAAACAAAATCGCCCCGGAACTCTTGTTCCGGGGCGATTACTATTTGTGGTTGTTACTTGGGGAAAGACTGAGGCTAGGTCCGCCCGACCACACAGGGGATCGGTTCGTGTTTCCTCAGATAGAGCAGCGCCTGATCCCGGATGCCGTCGATCCAAAAATCGCGGCCCGCGTAGCGGTATCCATTGCCCATCGGAATCAGCCGGACAGACGCGGCGCGGTGCGGATTGAAGTAGAACCGTGCGGTGACGATCTGTCCGGGCTCGGCGACCGGGCCGGATTTCAGCAAGTAGTTGCCGCCATTGGCGCAACTCACCGCGAAGGTCGACTCCGGCAACACCAACACCTCGGCGTGTGCCTTGCCGGCCATAGCGCCCACCGGCGTCAGCGCCAGCAGGCCGCAAGCAATCCATTTCCTGAAATTCACGACAGCGCCCCCCGCGTTCAAAACCGGTTCCGGACGCATTAAGAACTCAATTCGGCGGCGCGGACAAGCGCCCGCTGAAGCGCCCGGCCGTTTCCCGACGGACTGCGTCAGAGTTGCAACGGCAGGTCCGAGCTCGGTCCGCCGGAAATATCGACGTTGGCCGCTGGCGCGATGTCGGTTTCACTCTCGTGATGCGGCCGCTCGGCGTACGGCGCGGCGAACAGGCTGACACCGCGGTGGTCGATCGCGAACAGCGGCATGAACGACTGCAGATCGCGGCCTTCCATCAGCGCGGCGCGGCGATTGTCGAGCACCGACCAGCGGCCGTCGATGCGGATCGCCAGCACCGCATGGTCCTGGCGCACCGCCAAGTCGCGGACCAGCAGCAGCTTGAGATCGGTTTCGGGGGTGCCGGCCGCCAGCAGTAGCGCGTATTTGGCGATCGCATAGTCCTCGCAGTCGCCGAGCCCGCTGAGCAGCGTGGTCAGCGGAGCGTTCCACAGGTCGGCGACGCCATGGTGCTGATAGTCGCCGACGTAACGCACCGCCTCGTTGACGTTGCGGTTGACGATCTCGGCGCGCGCACGGAGGTCGGTCTCGGCGGCGGCGCTCCGCGTCATCGCGACGAAGCGGCGCTCGACCGGCGAGCAACGCTGATCATCCTGATTGCAGGCTTTGATCGATGCGGCGTCGGATGTCATCGTCGCCTTGACGCCGCGCCATTTGGTCCAGAGCACACCCTCCGGCGCGCGGAACGTCATCAATCCGAACGGCTCGTCAGTCGTCGCGGAGATCGCCGGCAGCCGCGGCGCGTCGCCTGCCACGCCGGCCCGTGCCGACGGATCGGTGGCGGCGACTTCGACCGGACCGGACGCCTTACGGCGCAGCCCGTCGTGCTTGGCGAGCACGTCGTTGATAGTGAAGAACCGCATCTGCGGCGCGGTGACCGTCAGTCCGACATCCGAGGTCGACGCCTCGATCGTCGCCTTCTTGGTCCGTGCATCCGCCGGCGTGACGCTGAGCCCGGCCGCAACCGCGAGCACAAGTCCGCACGCGCGCGGGAATCCGCGCGGCTGATCGATCCGCAACATGACTGACGCCCCGTGGTTTCCGGGGCATCGGCCCGCGCTCACGCGCCGGTCCCTGTCCCGGTTGTTGTCCGACAGGGATACGGCGCGCACCGCTTCGACGCGGTTAAACCGGCTTAGGATTCAATCAGTTGTTGATCTTGCAGCTAATCGTTGGCGACCGGAACGGATCGCATTTTAGCGATTCAGGGATTGTTCACCCCGACGCCTCGCCGGGACGCGCAGCCGCGTCCTGCGGCTCCGGTCAGTGTTCGCGCAGCGCCTCGTCGCGCAGCGTGCGGGCCGGCTTGATCAGATAGTCGAGCACCGACTTCTTCCCGGTCAGGATTTCGACGGTGGCGACCATGCCGGGCAAGATCGGCAGCGGGTGCTCCGCAGTCCCCAGATGATTGGTCTCGGTGCGGATCATCACGCGATAGAAGGTTTCGCCCCGCTCGTTCTTGTCGCCCTTCTCGTCGGTGATGGTATCGGCGCTGATCCGCTCGACCTTGCCGTGCAGCGAGCCGTACACGGACGAGTCATAGGCGCTGATCTTGACCACCGCCTCGTGGTTCGGGCGGATGAAGGCGATGTCCTGCGGACGGATCCGTCCCTCCACCAGCAGCGTGTCGTCGAGCGGCGTGATCTCCATCAGGCTGGCGCCGGGGGCCACCACGGCCCCGATCGTGGTCACGTTGAGCTTGTTGACGACGCCGCGCACCGGCGAGCGCAGTTCGGTGCGGCGCACGCGGTCTTCGGCCGACTTGATATTCTCTTCGAGGACGGCGAGGTCGGCACGCGATTTGGCGAGATCGTCCTCGGCCTGGGCGCGGAAGGCGGTGCTGATGTTGAGCCGCCGCGAGCGGGCTTCATCCACCGCCGCCTGAGTCTTGACCATCGTGGCCTGCACCACCGCGAGCTGGCCGCGCATATCGGTCGCCTGACGATCCGCGCGCAGCATCTCGATCTCGGGCACCACCTTCTGGTCGTACAGCTTGCGGGTCAACGCGAGTTCGCGATTGAGCAGCGCCAGCGTTTCCAAGAACCGCTTCTCCGAAGCTCGAAGCTCGTCGATCTCCTTGGTCTTCTGCAATTCCTGCTGCTGAACGACATCGACGTCCTGCGCCAGCTTGCGCATATGAGCCTCGAACACCGATCGTTCCGACTGCACCGCGCGGGGAGCGCTTTGCATCAACTCGGCCGGAAATTCCACGCTGGTACTGCCGTTGGTTTCGGCCTCGAGCCGGATCACCCGCGCCGCCATCGCGCCACGGCGTTCGCGGATCTCGCCGAACTGCGAGGCGAAGTTGGTGTCTTCGATGCGGGCCAACGCCTGATCCTTGTCGACGATCGCACCTTCCTGAACCAGCAGATCGGCGATGATGCCGCCTTCGAGCGACTGCACCACCTGGGTCTGGCGGGACGGCACCACCTTGCCGTTGCCGCGCTTGACCTCGTCGAGCACGGCGAAATAGGACCAGATCAGAAACGTGACGAACAGCGCCAGACTCGCGATCAGCAGCAGCCGCGCGGTCTTGGGCGTACGCAGTTCGACTGCGGCTCGGACGTCGTTCGAGAATGCGAAATCAGTCTGTGCCATGTTTCGACCTCACGCCCTGGCCGCGGCGGCTGAAGGCTGCGGCCGCAGCTTGGTGAGAATCTGCTCGGTCGGCCCGTCGGCGACCAGCTTGCCCTGATCGAACACCAGAATGCGATCGACCAGCGTCAGCAGCGACGGACGGTGCGTCGACACGATGATGGTCATTTCGCCTTTGGCCAGCGCCTTCAGACGCTCCAGAAATTCGCCCTCGCTGCGCACGTCGAAATGCGCGGTGGGCTCGTCCAGGAACAGCACCTTCGGCTTGCGGATGAGGACGCGCGCCAGGCCGATCGCCTGCTTCTGGCCGCCGGACAGGCTGCGTCCGCCTTCGGCGATCATCATGTCGTAGCCCTGAGGATGACCGGCGATGAAACTCTCGACCCCGGCCAGCCGGGCCGCTGCGAGCACCTCCTCGTCGGTCGCGCCGGCGCGGCCGAGCGTGATGTTGTCGCGCAGCTTGCCGTAGAACAGATCGGTATCCTGCAGCACGAAGCCGATTCCGGCACGCAGATCGGCCGGATCGTACTGCCGGATGTCGATCCCATCGATCAGCACGGTGCCGTCACTGGGCGGATAGAACGCCGTCGCCAGCCGCCCGATCGTGGTCTTGCCGGATCCGATCCGACCGATGATACCGATCTTCTCGCCCGGTCTGATTTGAAACGAGACGTTGTCGAGGGCCTTGGTCTGGCTGCCCGGATACGAGAAGCTGACGCCCTTGAACTGAATGCCGCCGGCCTTGATTTCGCGGGCGACGTAGATTTTCTCCGGCGGCCGTTCGCGTTCGAGCGACATCAGCCGATCGATCGAACGCAGCGCCGAGGTGGTCTGCGTCGCGCGCGTCATCACGCCGGCAATTCCCGCGATCGGGCCGAGGACCCGCCCGGACAACATGTTGGCGGCGACCAGCGCACCGACCGACAGCTTGCCGTCGAGGATCAGGAACACACCAGCGACGACCAGCAGCAGACTGCATAGCTGGCTCGCGACGCTGGCCGCAGTCATTGCCATCGAAGCCCAGAACTGCACGTCTTCGCTGGAGCGCGCCGTCGCAGCGACCGACCGCTCCCATATCCGCTGCACCCGCCCCTCGCCGGCCACCGCGCGGACGGTTTCGATACCGCTCAGCGATTCGACCAGGATGCCGTGACGCGCAGCCGACTCGGCCTGCATGCGTCGCATCGCGCGATCGAGCGGCCGCTGCAGCAACAGGCCGATCACGATCATGACCGGCAGCATCGCCAACGGAATCCAGCCGAGCGGCCCGGCGATGATGAAGAGCACGGCGATGAACAGGATCGCAAACAGCATGTCGGTGGCGGAGACCACCGTGCCCGAAGTGAAGAACTCACGGACCGAGTCGAAGTCGCGCATCTGGTTGGCGAGAATGCCCACCGAAGGCGGGCGCTTGTCCATCTTCAGCGACATGACGTGTTCGAAGATCTGCGATGCCAGCACCACGTCGATCTTCTTGCCGGTCATATCGATGATACGGCTGCGCACCACCTTCAGCACGAAGTCGAAAACAATCGCCAGTCCCAGCCCGATGCCGAGCGCCACCAGCGAGGGGATTGCGCCGTTCGGAATCACGCGGTCGTAGACGCTCATCGTGAACAGAGGCGCTGCCAAGGCCAGAATATTGACGATGAACGCCGCCACCGCGACATGGATGTAGTTGGCACCGAACCGGCTGACCACCGACCAGAACCAGTGGCGCTTCGGCAGGTCGCCGGTGGCGACCGCGCGCGGATCGTCGACCATGGCGGGGCGCACGAAGTAGGCAAACCCCGAATAGCTGGCGGCGACGACCTCGGCACGCTCGGTGAGTTCGGCCTCGCCTTTCGACGGGTCGACCAGAACGAGCCGGCTGCTCGACTGATCCGTGCTCAGCAGCACCCGGGTGGAGCCGTCGTGGAACAGCAACACGCAGGGCAACACCAGGGCCGGGATCTCCGACAGCGCCCGCTCAACCAATTGGGCCTCGAGCCCGGCCCGCTGCGCGGCGCGCTCGTACAAGCCGACGCTGAGCAAGCCGCGCTCGAGGGGCAGTCCAGACAACAACGCGCTGCGGCTGAGCGCCCGGCCATGGTGAGCCGCGAGATACAGCAGGCTGTCGCTCAAGGGATCGGATACGCTGCTGGAAGGCGGCGCCGAGGGTACCGGGGACGCATCCTCGATTGTCGACTGTGCGGACCGAATGTTCATCGACGCCTCGAACTCAAGAGGTCTGTCGTGCTGGTACGGCCACACCTGTGTTAAGCGGGCACCAACGACTTAACGTTCTATTAATTGAAATTTTCGGAAATTGCCTGCCGATTCCCCGGGGGCGGGCCGGAATCGGCGCGTATCGTAAATTTGGGCGGATCAGAACGTAAGCTTGGGCGGATCAGAAGGTACAGATGGTGAACCGGACCTGACTTACTTGGGCACCGCGGTCGCGTATTTGCCGGAAGTGAGGAACAGAGTGTTGCTCTCCGCCGGCTCCGTCGACGCCCAGCGGTCGCCGAAGGTAATCGGAGTGGGGAATTTCACCGTGTCGGCAAACAGGCCGAACAGCGGGACCGGAGCGACAGCGCCGAGAGGCTCCGGACCCGGCGAAGGCGGGCTCAACCGAACCGGCGGCAATTTGAAGCCGATAAACCCGCTCGGGTGAACGTCGATCAGTTCGGCCTCCGGCGGATGGCCGGTCTTCAGATAGTTCAGCAGTTGCCCCATGGCCGCAAGCAACTGATAGTCTGCAAACACCGCCACGCCGCGTGCGGAAACCAGCGAGACATTTGCATTGAAATACTGGTTCTGGGAGTTCAGCAGATCAATCAGCGTACGCTGCCCGAGTTCGTACTCTTTGTTGTAAGCAGCGAAGGTGCGACGGGCCGCCTCGACGTCGCGCACCAAAGCCGCGACGCGATCGACCGTGATGATCCGCGCCGCCCACGCCTTGTCGATCGATTCCAGCGCACCCCGCTGCAGCCGCGCGTGCTTCTGCTGCTCTTCGATCATCCGCTGGGCGGCTTCCTCACGGCGCCAGCTGCTCTGGCCGCCATTGAAGATGTCCCAGGACGCGACCAGCTTGCCGCTCACTTCGTCGTACTGGTTGCTGTAGAGGATCGACTCCTTGCCACGACTGGCCCGGCCTTCCAGCGCCAGCGTCGGCATGAAGGCGCCAGTCGTCGCATCGAAGCCGCGCTTTGCCGCAGCGACGTCGGCGCCGGCGGCGCGCAGCGTCGGATTGAACTTGTAGGCGATATCGAGCGATTCCTGCTTGTTCTTCGGCAGATCCGCCAGACGTCCCGGGAATCGCAGATTGTAGGGCTCGATCCCGACGATCTTGCGGAACTTGGCGCGCGCATTCTCGAGACTGAGACGGAACTCGGCAGCGATCGCCTGAGCCGACGCCACACGCTCTTCAGCCTGCTGGGTGTCGCCCTCGCCGGCCCGGCCGCCTTCGAAGCGGGCCAGCACGTTCTTGCGGAGCCCAAGATGGACCTGGACGTTCTGCTCGGCCAGCGCGAGCAGACGGGTATAGCGAACGACATCGATATAGGCTTCGGCCGCATCCAGGCCGATCAGTTCAGTGCGCTCAAGGACGCGGAAGGATGCCGCATCGACCCGCGCCGCCTGGCGCCACACCTCGTTGATCGACGCGAACCCGTCGAACAGCAACTGACGCACGACGACGCCGGCTTCGCGACCACGCAGGTAGATCCCGTTGTTGGCGGGCGCCGGGGTCACATATTGCTTGATCATTTCCGGGCCGAGACTGGCCTCGAGACGGACCTGCGGCAGCAGCGTGCCCTGGCTCTGCCGCAACTCGGCTTCGGTGGCACGACGGTTCGCCGCGGCTTCACCGACGCTCGGATTGGATTTCACTGCTTGATTGATGGCATCGAGAATCAAAAACGGCTCGGCCGCCCGGGCCGAACCCGCACCCAAAAGGGCGAAAATGGTTGCTGCAAAAATTGGCATTCGGTTCAACATACGGAACCACTAACAAACCCCTGATTGACTCGCAATCGTTTCGCCACATTTCGCGCGAAAACGACTGCGCTGTGGCAAAAACGTGACTCTGGGATTGATGTACCGCGACGCCGTCGATCCCTGAGCGTCGATCAGGCAGATCGATTTTAGCGAGAGATCAGTTGGGGTTGGTGGGGGAGGCAGGACTCGAACCTGCGAAGCCATGAGGCGGCTGATTTACAGTCAGCTCCCTTTGCCACTCGGGACACTCCCCCGCCCGTGCCGCCGGCCGAACGCCTGTGGCAGGCAAAACCGGGGCCGGAAGCCGCAGCGGGCCCGCGGGCGGGCCTGCAACGCGGCGCGGTTATGGGCGATGCCGCCCCCTAAAGTCAACCAACCCCATGACGATTTCGACACTCCTTCGTCATATCGGACGATCGGAGCGAAATTGCCTTGGGCGATACGGCGTGAGACAAGCGCCGCCATGACCGACAGACCGCCGAATCCCCGCTTTTCCCGCCGCGATGGGCCGCCACGCGGCAAGCCGCGCCCTGTCGGGCTGCGGCGCGATGGGGCGCGCGACGGCGACGGGCCGGTGATCCTGTACGGCTGGCACACCGTGACCGCGGCGCTGGCCAATCCGCAGCGCAAATTTCGCAAGCTGTGGCTGACCGAAAACGCCGCCCGCCGGCTCGCCGAAGAGCACATCGACACCCGAATCGCGCCGGAGATCGTCCGCCCCTCCGAGATCGACCGAAGGCTCGGTCCGGATGCGGTGCATCAGGGCCTACTGGCCGAGGCCGATCCGCTGGAGACGCCGCGAATCGACACCCTGCCCCAGCACGGCATCGTGCTGGTGCTCGACCAGATCACCGATCCGCACAATGTCGGCGCGATCCTGCGCTCGGCGGCGGCGTTCGCCGTGCAGGCGATCGTCACCACCGCCCGGCACAGCCCGGAAGCCACCGGCGTGCTCGCCAAGTCGGCCTCCGGCGCGCTGGAGCTGGTGCCGCTGGTGCTGGTGCAGAACCTCGCCCGCGCCCTGACCGAACTGAACGAGCGCGGCTTCCTCACCGTCGGGCTCGACAGCGAAGGCGACGACGACCTCGCCGCGGTCGAATTGCGTCAGCCGCTGGCGCTGGTGCTCGGGGCGGAGGGCAAGGGGCTGCGGCAGCTGACCCGGCAGACCTGCGCCACCGTGGCCCGGCTCGACATGCCGGGCGAGATCAAGAGCCTCAACGTCTCCAACGCCGCCGCGCTGGCGCTGTATATCGGCGCCAGCCGGCTCGACCTGATGGGCCGGCGCTAACGCCGAAACCGCAACACGCCGGTCAATAGCGCTGGTGATGCATCGGCCCGTGGGGACGATGGCCGCGGTGCCAGCCGGCATGGTGGCGGCGATGTGCCGTGGGGTGGGCGTGCGCACGGCCGCGGTAGCGATAGACCACCGGGCCCCAGGACGGCTCGCCGATCACCTGATGGGTCATGGCGTGGGCATAGGCCCCGCCGGTATAGGCGGTGCCGGTGCGGTACACCGAGACGGCGCGCTCGTCATAATAAGGGCGCGGGGCGAACCGGCCGGGGCCGGTATAGGCCGGGCCCTGGTTGACGTAATAGTACCGCGTCGGGTCCGGCAGCCGATCGAACGCCGCGGTGCCGTAGCCATAGCCGTAGCCGGTCTCGAACGTGGCGTAGCCGCCGCCGCACGGGCCGGCCACCGGACCGCACGGTCCGCAGCCGAACGCCGCTCCGCCGCAGGCCAGCGCCGGCGCGGCGCTCGCGGTCACCACGGCCAGCGCCGCGACCAGTCCGGAAATCATCCTACGCATGCTACGCTCCTGTTCGATGTCGTCGGGGTCGGGTGCGGGGCGGCCGTCCGCCCGTCACCGGTACGGCCGCGGACCGGGCGGCCGCGGCAGCGGTTCCTCATAGGGCGGCGCCACGATCACCTGGGGATCGATCGTCATCGGCGGCGCCGGCTGCGGCGGGCGCGATTCGACTTCCCAGGATTGATGGAAGCTCTCCGCCGGCTTCGGCAGCTTGCGGTCCGCCGGCGGCTCGATCTCGAGCCGGCCATAGCCGGGCAGCCGGTTCGAGCCCGGGTAATAGTGGCCGACCTCCGGATACACCACCGGCCGGCTGCCGTAGATCGTCGGCTGCATGTGGGTGCCGCGCTCCAGCCCCCAGTCGCCCTCGATCATCGCATAGGAGGCGTCGCGGCCGTTGATGATGATCGGCACGCCGGGACGGCCGGGAATCACGATCGCCCGCCCGCCGCTCTCGGCGAGCACCGGCGCCGGCGCCGCGGTCGCGGCCAGCAGGACGAGCGCCTGGGCCAGGCGCCGGAAGGTGACGGGATCGGACATGCGGCCAACGGTAACGGAAAAGCCTGGCAGATCGGTTAAGGCACGGCCGCGAACGGCCGTTCACCCCAACGCGCGACCGGCGTTTCGGGTCCACGCACGCCGCCGAGCCGCAACGTCGTTAACGCCGGCTTTCGATCCGCGCCCCGCCGAAACTGCGACCGCGGCCTTGTCGAGCCGCAGCGGCGCTGCTAGCTGTCTGGCCGATGCCGGCGTAGCACAGCGGTAGTGCAGCGGTTTTGTAAACCGAAGGTCGGGAGTTCGATCCTCTCCGCCGGCACCACGTTTCCCGCAAGCTGCCCTGCCCCGACCAGCCGGTCCACCGCGCGCTGCCGCCAAGCCGTGCGCGCCGGCGATCAGGACAGTTGCGGTCAGACCGCAACGGCGCTCGGCGCATCGTCGGCGCGGGCGACGTCGATCGCATACACCACCACCGTATTCGCGGACGGGAAATCGCCATGCGCGAAAATGCCGTCGCGCTCGAACCGCCCTTCGGTGCTGATCAGCAAGCTGGTGGTGAAGATGCAGTGCACCTCACCGTCCGCACCGGTGAACGGCAGCAGCAGCTTCTCGTAGTCCACCGGCACGTCGTGCACGTCGGAGATGTGCGAGATCGAATACACCGGTTTGCGGCTGCGCCGGCACAGCTCGTACTGCATCAGGACGTGATCGCGGGTCGCCGATGGCAGCACCTCGTCGAGATATCGCCCGCGCGGCTCCAGCCCGGTGGCGGCCGCCATCAGCGATCCGTAGTGCAGGACCTGATAGCGCCGCGGCTCGCCGTCACCGACCACCCGCGTGATGATCGACCGCGACATGTCGATGCTCGCCGGCTCGAACGCGAACGGCACCAGAGCCGGATCCGCGATCCTGCCGCCCCGCGCCCACTGGTTGATCAACCAGCGATGAGGCACGTGCCTGACGACCTCGGCGCTGCTCGGATTCGCGAACATGTTTTAGGGATTCCTCGTTTCGGCAGCCGCCGTTCGCCGCTCAGCCATCCGGTGCGCTGCTGCGGTACGGCGCATGCAGCTATCGGACAGCCGTCGGCCGGTCAACGGCGGCATCCAACTGTGCGAATGCGACAGTGTCGCACCTGTCGTAACAATCCGTTTCTGGAGCATCCTCGGATCACTACGAGTCGGCTGGCGTTGCTCGCCGATGCCGACGCCTTGCTACACGCGACGCCGCGTCGGCAGGTCGCTGCAGACCGCAACTACCAATTGATCCCCACCGGGGCACCTAACTATCAGTTCCATCGAGGGAACTCAGCGCGGCTTGCGCTGGATCAATACAATTGCCAGCAAAGGTTGCAAAATTATCGGAGTCGCTTTTGAGGACTCACCGGGAAATGCGCTCGTATCATCACCGCGATTACTTCTTTCATCCCTGCCAGGCGTGTGGGGCGGTTGCCAATCTGACGCGCAACACCCCGGCCGCCGGCGGCAGCGAGCGCCGCACCTACGAGTGCCGCCGCTGCGGACAGGTCAACATCTACGACGTGGCTCCGGAAGCCGGCACGCCGTGGACCGTGATCGATCAGTCCTCGCCGGTCTCCTGACCGCTTCGCTGGCGGCCAGCGAGCGCTGTTCTGGCAAGCGGTGCGCGCGGCCCGGTCGCGGCTTGCGGCGAACCGCCGGGTCGAGCGCTCGCCTTCCTCCTGATCGGCTCGGGATGCGCATCGGCGCGCGCACACCTCACGGCCCCTCATCGCGAGCGACCGCATCGCACCGTTTCGAACCATGCGCAGATCCTCGGAGGCCGCCCGACATTGCGGGCAGCGGCGTCCGCGCCTGTCCGGCGAATGGTCGATTGCGCGCTCGCCGGATCAGTGCCGCGACGCCAGGGCGGCCGCGATCCGGCCCTGGATCACCACGCCGAGCCAGATCACCAGCGTGGACAGGCCGGCCGCGGCCAGCACCAGAATGTCGGTCTCGCTCATCGGATCGCTCCTCCGTCGGGACGGGCGGCACGCCGTCCGGCCGCCGCCACGGGAGCGTCGCAGCCGCGACGCCTGCCGGAGACGATTATCTGCACGGCCACGACCGGCGGCGTTGACGCCGGTCAACAGCGGCGCGGCCGCTGCGGTAACGGCCTGCCGGAAAGGCCGTCACAGCCACCGCGCCAGCACGGTGAGGTTGACGGCACAGGCGGTCAGCAGGACCAGCGTCAGGCCGAACGGTGCGCCATCGATGCGGGTTTTCAGGATCGTCGTCATCATGTCGGAACCCGTGGACATGACCGGACCATCGGGTGATTCTAGCGCCGGAGTCCCAAGCGATATTTTTCGCCGGATTCAACCCTCGTTAACCTTCGATTCCCGGCTTTGTCCGTCTTGGCCGCCCACTCCGCCGGGCCGATTGTCGAGCTGTGCCCGGCGCGTTTTTTTTGGCCCGGAAGATCGTTTGATTGACCGTCGCTTCAGGTTGAACGGTACAATTGCGAACTCCTCGCAATGAGAGCGTAGCTATGGAACGCTTTGTCAGAAATGAGAATATCAAGCGGTACCGCGACCTTCTCAAGACCGAGATCGACCCCGACAAGCGGCGCGTGATTCAGAAGCTGCTGGCCGAAGAAGAAGCGAAAGAGCTCGCGTCGGAACGTTGAGGCCGCCTGGACTGCCCGCCTGTTTCATCCGTCAGGGAGCGCGTCCTGGCCGTTCAATCGGCCAGGACGTGTCGCTTCAGGTCCCTCGGCGGGCTGTCCCGATCAGCAAAGCTGATGCGGACAGCCGCCGATGTCGCGCGGCCCGATCAGTATTTGGCGACCGAGGGTCCGCCCCAGCCGAACCGGTAGTTGATACCGGCCTTGACGGTGTGCTCGTCGTTGCGGAACGAGGTGCCGATCACGTCGGCCGGGCCGCCGGTGAAGGTGGTGTCGCCGAACTTGTAGTACTGGTACTCGACCTTGGCCGACCAGCTCGGCGCGAACAGATACTCCAGGCCGGCGCCGACGGTATAGCCGTCGTTGCGGCTGCCGCTGGTGGTGTAGCCGGACGGCACGCCGCCGAGCGATGCGACGCTGAGATCGCTGTCGCGCCAGGCGTAGCCGCCCTTGGCGTAGACCAGCGTCGGGCCCCAGGCATAGCCGAGCCGGCCGGTGACCGAGCCGAGGCCGCGGGTGTCTTCGGTCGCGGTGCTGCCGCCGGGGAAGATCACGCCGGTGTTGTTGGACGACATCCAGCTGTACTGGGCCTCGATACCGATCACCCAATTGGTGGCGAACTGATAGTCCGCGCCGCCCTGGACGCCGCCGAAGAACCGGCCGGAATTGCCCGGAATGCTGTTGTCGCCGGCCCAGGCGCCGCCGACATGACCGCCGACATAGAAGCCGGTCCAATTATACACCACCTCGGGCGCCGTATAGGCGGGCGCCGCCTTGGTGTAGGGCCGCGGCGGCAGGTCGGCCGCGAAGGCGGGAGCGGACAGCGCGATCACCGCCGCTGCGCCGAGCAGAGTGTTCTTCATCGTGGTCATCGTCGTCCCTCCTTCGATGCGTTCCGATGTGCTCAAAACAGCATGGCAATGGTTTGGTTGCCCGGTGGCGACGGCGCAGCATTCATTCAGCAGCACTGTGACGACGCCGCAACAGACGGGAACCCGGCCGTGCCGAAATTCGCAGCAGAGGCTCGCATCAGCTTAGTCGCGGCGGATTGCGGATCGGTCGGGATCAGCGCGACAATTTTTCCAGTGCGGGGAACGGCGCATAAACCACCCCGGTGCACAGCTCGCCGGCCTGCGGCGCGACCCGGTCGAGCCGGCCGTCGACATGGACGATCGCCATGTCCTGCAGCGTACCGCCGCGCGGCGTGAAGCGCAGGCACGACACCCAGCGCGTCCGGCCGTCGACCGGGCGCTGCACCGGCTCGGCCATCGCGGCGTCGCGCAGGCCGGCCGGGTTGTTCAGATAGGTGCGCAGGAACGCCGGGATCTCGCTGCGATAGTTCTGCGGAAACGGCTGCGGCGGATCGCTGTCGAACGACGCCGAGCCGCCGATCGCGCAGGCGCCGAGCAGCGCCGCGAGCGGCAGCGCCAGGGCGGCGCGCAGCGGCAGCCGGAACTGTGGGGACGCGGCGGAACGGCGAAGCATGGCCCATTGCCATAGCGCGGCGGGCGGCGAAATCAAAGACCGGACGGCCGCGCGCCGCCGCGGCGCAGCGCGCGGCGCCGGGCCCGGCTCGACAAGGCGGGGAAAGCTCGTATAGACGACGGCGGTGAATGGCGGCCGGCACCGCGCCGCCGGCCCGCCGTCCGCCGCCGCCAGAGGCCGCCTTCGATGAGCACGTCCGCGCGGCAAGACCGCACCCCGTCGTCCCGCCCCGCTTCGCCGCGCATCGCGACCGACCGCATCGCCTTCGTCGCCTCGACCAGCGCCGAGGCGCAGGCCGCGCTGGCGCAGCTGGTGCAGCTCTACGGCAATGCCGAGCCGCAGGACGCCGATGTCGTGGTCGCGCTCGGCGGCGACGGCCTGATGCTGCAGACGCTGCATCAGCAGATGCGCAGCGGCAAGCCGATCTACGGCATGCATCGCGGCACCGTCGGCTTTTTGATGAACGAATATTCGACGGTCGATCTGCGCACCCGTCTCGCCGCCGCGCGCGAGACCGTGATCCATCCGCTGTTGATGCGCGCCACCGACATCTACGGCGAGGTGCACATCCATCACGCCATCAACGAGGTGTCGCTGTTTCGCCAGACCCATCAGGCGGCGCGGCTGCGCATCATCATCGACGAGCGCGAGCGGATGAGCGAATTGGTCGCCGACGGCATCCTGGTCGCGACCCCGGCCGGCTCGACCGCCTACAATCTGTCGGCGCAGGGCCCGATCCTGCCGATCAACGCGCAGCTGTTGGCACTGACCCCGATCTCGCCGTTCCGCCCGCGGCGCTGGCGCGGCGCGCTGTTGCCCGACAGCGCCTTCGTGGTGATCGAGGTGCTCGAAGTCGACAAGCGCCCGGTCGCCGCCGTCGCCGACCACGACGAAGCCCGCGACGTCCGCCGCGTCGAAGTGATCTCCGACAAGACCATCGCGATGCGCATGCTGTTCGATCCGGGGCACAGTCTGGAGGAGCGGATCTTGAGCGAGCAGTTTGGGTATTGAGGGATTTTGTGGGTAGCGGCTGCCGCCCCTCTCATGGAGCCGGGAAACAGTCATTCGAAAGCCCGGCGGTAGCGCCCACGGCGTCAGGCAGCCTGCAGCCGCGCCAGCTCGGCAGCGAACTCGAAGCGAAGCTGATCGGCTTCATCGTCGGGCAGCCAGTTTGCCATCTGCGGAAACACCGTCCGATAGTATGAGAGCTTGCGCGGTTCCCACGGAAGCGTGCTGGCAGCCCGCGCCTCAGCAAGAATCTGCAGCAACTCGTTGCGCACCTTGTCGGGATCGGCACGGTACACCGGCGTGGGCCGGTCCTCGTCGAACAATTCGGCTTGCGGATCGGAAGCGAACAAATCGCCTTGGCGGGATGATGCCATCGCGTAATGGGACTCGCGGTTGACGATGTTTCCGCATCTTGCGCGGATGCGCGGCGCTGTCGAGAGCACGCGGTCGTTTGTCCCCACCTGTCCGATCAATTCTTCTCGGTTGACTTGGCAGCGAACGCCTTGGCGTCGATCTAAGCAAGCGCGCCTGCGTCGATCAGATCGTCGCGCGAAAACAGATGTGAAGCGCAGACGCGGTCGAGCAAATCAGCCTGTGCGGACTCCAACTCGATAAGTCGCCCCAGCACGTTGAGCAAATCCAGAAGATCGCTGGTGTATTCGGCGAGCCAGCCATCCGGCTGGATGGAGTCGAGCGGCGATGGCGGACGCTTGTCGGCAATAATCGGCTTTGTACGATCCCTACGCCGATCACTGAACCATTCCCAAACAACCTTCTTGCCCGAAACTTCGTAAGCCCACATTTCCGGCGTTACGTTCTCTACAAAACCCTCGCCAATCTTCAATCGCTTAGTTGCGGGATCGTAAGAGATGCTGTCGGGCAGCGGCTCCGGCGCCGAGGGAATCGCGCCCTCGGCCGGAATGCGCGGCGCACTTGCCTTCGGCAGACGCGGCGTCTGTTTCGGCCGTCCAGCGGCCGGATTGGCGAAACGCTCGCCGTAGCAGTGCAGCCAGATCACTTCGCCTCCGAGGTTTACGGCCTCGTCGAACAACGCAGCATCCGCAGTTATCGGCAAACGCAGACCCGGCTGCACCAAATCCGCAGCGAAGCGCGCAGTAAAGGCCGGATGTGCCATCAGCGCCGCAATATAAGCCATCACGTCTTCGGCCTTGACCGCTTTACCAAATCGCTCAGCTAGGAAGGCCAGCAGGACGGGTTTGATGTTGGACTCCGTCGCATTGCGGTCGGCCCAAAGCGGAAACACACGTCCGCCGCGGCCATTGTAGTGATGCAGATCGGGAATAAGCTCTGTCAGGGTCAATGCTGGACCTGAAGTCGGCGATCGATCCTCCGGTGCGGTCAAAAACAACTGCCGCGAAGAATAACAATTCCAAAGCGTTGGGTTCGGCCGATTGATGACCCGATTGTCTGGGATGATCCATTGGCGATTGAACGAGCGAAAAGCATAAGCGGTCGGCGCAACGAGAGATGGATCTGCGTTCACCGAAGCGGAATGATACGCGTGACCATGAAGGCCTTTGCTTGTCGGCTTTGATGGAGTCTTGTCGCCACCTTCATGCGGATGAAACAACAACTCCTTCTTTGCAGGATCTTTCTCCGAGACAAGTCGATCCCATCTCGAAGCCAGCGAGGTTCGGTCGGGTGCGATGATCCACGTGCGGCCCGGCATCACTCCCGAACCATCGTAAAGAAACAATTCTTGGATCTTGGGCAGGGTCGACCAAAAGCCGACGGCCGCGGGCATGAAAGGGTCGCGTCCGCCAGACGGACAATCCAGCCAAGCATCATCAGCGAGAGCGATGAGACTTAATGCTGCGAACTTGTCCTCCCGGCGCCCTTTTGGCAGTGCGCGGAATTTTACGCGGGCAGGTTCTGAGGCCGCTTTCCCGAGCTTACGCGCCGCCAGGACGATGCTGACGGGTTGCTGAACACCTTGAAAGACACGCGTCGATACTTCCGGCTGGTGACCGTCCGGCGAGCAGTCTACGACCCAGATATCCGAGCAGCTCTCACGCAGATCAGCGCGCATTTTCTCGAAACCAGGACCGTTGAGGAACCCGGCGACGGTGATAAAGCACACGATCCCTTCCTGATCCTTGTCGGGGAATCCTGTAGCGGCGTAGTTGCCGTTACCGAACACCTTCCATGTCGCCCACCGCCAAAAATACACATAAAGATTCTTGAGATGCTTGGCGTGAGTGCCGACGCCCCATTCCTTGGGCGGCTTCCACCGGTCCATCGGGGCGACCAGATCGCCGCCGGAACCGCTTTCGATCCAGCCTCCGCGCCCCTTGGCTTTTTCTTTGTAAGGCGGATTTCCAATCACGACCGTGATCGGCTTGTCCTTCTTGACGGCGTTGGCCTCGCGGCGCGATTTCGCGATCGGCTCGTAAACTTGGCCAAGCGATTCTTCTTCAACGAATGGATTGCCCAACGTGTCGGAGATGAACAGATTCAGTTCCGGAATTTCCGGCAACGGATTGGTCTTTGTTGCGACCAGTGCCTGCATCTCGGCGATCAAGCGGAGCTGCGCGACGGCGAACGGGCCGAACTGCAACTCAAATCCGAACAAGCGTTTCGCCGCCGCTCCGATTGCGCCACGCACCGCGCCTTCGCCCTCATCATCCTTCACAGTCTCCGCAATCTTGCGTAGCACGCCGAGCAGGAATGTGCCGGTGCCGACGGCAGGATCGGCCACTGTCACGTCGGGTGACGCGAAGCCCTTCGGGCGTTCGAACAGCTCTCCGCGGAGCGCCTCGTCGGCGAGGCGAACCATCGCGGCGACGACTTCCGGCGGCGTGTAGTATGAGCCGGTCTTCTTGCGTAGCGTGTTGTCGTAAACCTCGAGGAAGTCTTCGTAGAAATAGAGCCACGCCTCTGGCTTGTCCTTACTGATGATATGCCAATTTACTTCGCCGAGCACACGGGTCAGGGTACCGAGCGAGGTCTTCAGCGCCTGCTGATTGTCATCGTCGTCAGTAAGTAGCCGCAACGCCGTGCCAATCAGAGTGTTAGACTTGCGTAATTCCTGCGCAGCTGCGTCGATGCCCTTGTTCAGCGAAATATCCTTGGCGCGCGCAACCAGGAGACCAAACGTCACCGCCTGCGCATAGCCGTCGGCGAACTGTGCGTTGTCGGCCTGCGGAAACAGAAGATGGCGCCAATCCTTGGCGAGCTCGGTGAGCCCGGCGCTGCCGAGTTCGAGCTGTTCGATCACCTCGTCGCGGAGCAGCCGGCACAACCGCGCGCTGACCTGGGCTAGTGCCTTGGCCGATTTCGGTGCGATCGGACTCCATTGCAGGAAGGTAGCGATCAGCGGCGCCAACGTGGCTGGCGCCGTAAGCTTGGCGCCTGCAGTTTCGACGTCCCCGTCGAGGTGGACCGGCTTGTCGATCAGCACGCCGTCGCGCCAGAGGCTAAAGCTGTTGCCATCGGTGTAGAGCAGATTGGGCAGGGATTTCAGCTTGTCCCATTGCGCCTTGTCGTGGGGGTCTGAGAATCTGCGCGGATCAGCACCTTTGCCCGGCGCCTTGACCTCGATGAAACCGATCAGTGCGTTATGGAGAGTGACCGCGTAATCTGGGCGAATCTTGAGATCGCCGAGCGCGGTCTCGCCAACGAGGCCGAGAGCTGTCGGCGGCAGGCCGCCGAGTTCGGCCAGTGCATGAAGCAATCTCTCCAGCGGAGCGCGAAGCTGATCTTCCGGTGCGCCACTGACTGCTGGATTCGACAGCTTGGATTTCGCCGCGGCGCCGAATTCCGCCACGGCGCTTTCGACCGACTTCGCCGCCAACTTCCAACCCCTAAAAAGAGTCCCGCGCGCTTTCTTCATTTCGCTACTAGAAATTTTCGGCACACACAACCTTACGAAGGCCGTGGCTTCGACTGGGTCGCATAGCGCTCCCGTCCGACGTGGATGGGCAGCTACGACCTATCCGCTTGTCGTCCCCACGCGGGCGGGGCCCCATGCGCTGCAGCGTCTCGATTGAAGTCTTGCGGCAGACGCCTTGCCTCACCGGCAAAGCCAGGGGATATGGGTCCCCGCCTGCACGGGGACGACACGGAGCGGAGGCTGCGGCCGAACGATTGATCTGCCGGTGAACGCAAACTTCATCGCCAGAGATTCCGGGTTCGCGAGCCTTGCTCGCGCCCCGGAATGACGTGGGGAGAGGCCGCGAGGTGTGGCTTGTGTTGTCGCCCTTGAATGGCCTGCGGTCCGCAGGCGCCGCGCCGTCACACCGCCCGCGTCAGGCCACCGTCCACCCGGATGTTCTGGCCGGTGATGTAGGCGGCGCCGTCGGAGGCGAGGAAGGCGATGGTGGCGGCGATTTCGGCGCTCGTGCCGTAGCGCTTCATCGGCACGGTGTCGCGGCGTTGCTCGGTGGCGGGCAGGCTGTCGATCCAGCCGGGCAGCACGTTGTTCATCCGGACGTTGTCGGCGGCGTATTGGTCGGCGAAGATCTTGGTGTAGGCGGCGAGCCCGGCCCGCGCCACCGCCGAGGTCGGAAACATCGCGCTCGGCTCGAACGCCCAGGCGGTCGAGATGTTGATGATGGCGCCGGCCTTCTGCTGCTGCATGATCGGCGCCACCAGCCGGGTGGCGCGGACAACGTTAAGGAAATAGACGTCGAGCCCCTGATGCCACTGCTCGTCGGTGATCTCGAGGATCGGCGCGCGCGGGCCGTGGCCGGCGCTGTTGACCAGCACGTCGATGCGGCCCCACTGCGCCATCGCTTGATCGACCAGCCGCTTCAGATCGTCGTTCGACTGGTTCGATCCGGTGACGCCGAAGCCGCCGAGCTCACGCGCCAACGCCTCGCCCTTGCCGGACGACGACAGCACCGCGACGCGAAAGCCGTCCGCGGCCAGCCGGCGCGCCGCCGCAGCGCCCATGCCGCTGCCGCCCGCGGTGATCAGGGCCACTTTGTCGACTGCCATGCTTGCCTCCGTCTGCTGCTGCGGGCCGGCACCGGCCTGCCCCGTGCGTGATAGCAGCAACGGCGGAGCGCGCGAACCGCTTCGCGGCACGGCGCAGGATCACGAGGCAATCACAGAAGAACGGCGCGCGCTTCACGACATGGCGGGTCGCATCGCCGAGCGAGATTCCGGGTTCGCGAGCGTTGCTCGCGCCCCGGAATGACATTGGAAAGCGGCCGGAGGGCTCAGCCCTTCTTGCTGCGCACCGGGACCGGTTGCGGGACGAGTTCGGTGAGGGCCGACACGGTGTTGCGGAGGCGGTTGATGCGGCGGCTGTAGTTCAGCATCAGCCCGGCGAGGAAGGCGCTGCAGATCAGCGTGAACACTGCGAACGCGACGACGTCGTCACCCATGGTCGTTCCTCTCCTCGATTGGCGCGCGGCCGGCGCCGGGACGGCGGGCCGGCCGCATCGCTGTGCGAACGATACACGATGCTAGACGCCGGAGTCATAACCAGAAATGACCGGTGACAACCGGCCCTCGCATGCGAGCGTCTGTCGTGCGCGATGGCTAATCTTTGATGAAGCGGGCCGTTGTGCAACGCAGCACAACTACTCGTGATAGAAATGCCCGTGCGGCTCGGTCAGCGAATGGTCCCACGGCGTGGCGCGGTGGGTCTCGGTCCCGCACGCCGGGCATTTGTACTCGCGCACCTGATAGCCCTTCACCAGCGGGCGATTGCCGGTCAGCTCCAGGGTGACGTTGCAGGTCGGGCAATGCGGGGTGGTGGTGGTCATGCGCGCCATCCGAATCAGGACAATCCCTAGTCGGCACGATTTCGGGTTCCATCGCCACTGCGATCTGGCGCGCAGGGATTCGCCGGAGCTGCGCCATGCGGTCGCAGCCGAAAGTCGCGCACCTTGCGGCGGCGGCCGCCGCCGGCGCGGCTCAACCCTTCCTTAACGACGCGCCGCTATCGTTAACGCACCGTTTATCGGCGCGATGCGCGCCCGGGCCGTGCCATGTACCGGATCGACTTCAACAAGCTGCGCTTCCTGATCGTCGACGACAATCCGCACATGCGGCGCATTCTGCGCACGCTGCTGCACTCGTTCGGCACCCGCGAAGTCTATGAAGCCGAGGACGGCGCCACTGCGCTCGAAATGTACAGCCATTATTCGCCCGACATCCTGATCACCGATTGGGAGATGCCGATCTTCGACGGGCTGGAGCTGGCGCAGATGATCCGGCAGCCGGAGGCCAAGGGCAATCCGTATGCGCCGATCATCATGCTGACGGCGCATTCCGAAAAGCGCCGCGTCACACTGGCGCGCGATGCCGGCGTCACCGAATTCCTCGCCAAGCCGATCTCGTCGAAGGGGCTGTATCAGCGCGTCCTCAACGTGGTGGCGAGCCCGCGCCCGTTCATCCGCACCCGCAATTACTTCGGCCCCGACCGCCGCCGCAACACCACCGCCGGCTATATCGGGCCGGAGCGGCGCCACGGCGGCGAAGCCGACATCATCCAGCAGCCGTCGCTGCTCGACAAAGCCCGCGTCAACACCTAGCAGGCGCCCGAGACCGATGAGCAAGCCCCGCCCCGGCGACATTCAGGTCGCGACCTTCCCGACCCATCAGGTGATCACCCAGGCCAACCCGCTGCGCCGCGCGATGCGGCGGCTGGCCGAGGACGCCCCGGCCGAGCCCGCCGACGATCCGGTGGCGCGCGCCGAAGCGGCGCTGGCGTCGCTGTCCGGCGAATTCGGCGACTGGATGGCGGAGGAATGCCAGCGGCTCGCCACCGCCCATGCCGAGCTGCTGCGCGACGGCGTCACCAAGGACAATCGCGCCGCGCTGTTCCGCGCCGCCCACGACATCAAGGGCGACGCCGCCACCTTCGGTTTCCCGGCCGCCGCGGCGACCGCCGCCAGCCTGTGCCGGATCGTCGAGCACGCGCCCGATCTCGCCAAGGTGCCGGCCGAACTGATCGCCAACCACGTCGCCGCGATCCAGGCGATCGTGCGCGAAGGCGCCGGCGGCCAGAAATCCGAAGTGCAGCGCGCGCTGAACCGCAAGCTGCGCAATGTCGCCGACGACTACCTCGCCGCCGTCAACCGCGACCGCCCCGAACACCTTGAAGCCATCCTCGCCCCGAGCTTGGTGCCGGAGGAGTAGTTCGCCAAGGGCTCGTCATTCCGGGGCGCCGCGCAGCGGCGAACCCGGAATCCAGAGGTTGTGACGACGCCGAGCTCTCAACAGCGCGAGATTCCGGGTTCGCTTGCTACGCAACCGCCCCGGAATGACTCATCGTTGGCTTGCAGACGGCGGGACTATCCAGAGCGCTCATCGATCGATTGAAGCGGATTTATAAGTTCCCAAGGGTACTGGTTCCTCATCCTGAGGAGCCCCGGCGCAGCCGGGGCGTCTCGAAGGATGAGGAGCCGCACATCCCGCGACGCATGGTTCGAGACGGCGCTGCGCGCCTCCTCACCATGAGGCTGTGCTCGTTGTGAGCCCAGCAAAGTGCGACCATGCTTCGATGAGGAACAGAACTGACCTACGCCGCGACCGGCGCGTAGCTCCAGGCTTGCTGTTCGGCGATCACTTCGTCGCGCAGCGCGGCGGCTTCGTCGCGGGCGAATTCGGTGGCGAAGCGGCGCAGCAGGATCAAGAGCGGGCCGGCCGCATCCGGATCGGTCTCGCACTGCGTCAGCACCCGCTCGACCATGCGGCGGCGCAGCCGGGCGGCGCCGGATTCATTGGCCACGAAACCGATCTCGCGCTCGGCGGCGAGCGCGGCGCGGAACGCCGGAAACACCGTCTCGGGCAGCCCGGCGCGGCCGAGCAGCGCATTCAGCGAGGCGCGGCTGCCGTCGGCGAGCAGCGCCGCGACCCGCGCCGGCGCGGTGCCGGACAGTTCGGCGAGCGCGTGTTCGACCAGCGGCAGATTGCCTGAGAGCAGCGCGCGCAAAATCAGTCCGGCGGTCAGCGTGCCGGTCTGCCGCAGATGCCGCATCAACGCCGCCATATCGGTGCCGCGGGCGCCTGCGGCGATCACGATCGTGGAGCGATCCATCGCCTCCCCGGCCGCGCGCGCGGCGCGGTCGGCGCTGAGCCAGCCGCGCGCCACCACGAATTGCTGCAAGGTGTCGGACAGCTTCGCCACCAGCGCCAGCCGCGTCGCGGCCGGCAGATCCGGCAGCGCCAGCATCGACTCGCGGATCGCGGCGAGATGGCCGTGGCGCTCGACGATGCGGTCCCACGAGAACGTCGCCAGCTCGGCGTGCGGGTTTTCGATCAGCTCCAGCGCCGCCGCCGGCGAGCCGACCTCGGCGATCGCGGCGCACACCGCGGCGGGCAGTTCGAACCGCCGCGCCACCGCGCATTGCACCGCGTTGTCGCCGGTGGCGACGATGTCGACCAGATCGGCGTCGAGCAAGAGCGGCGAGAATTCCAGCACCGGCAGCGCCACCGAGGCCTGATCGGACGCCAGCGCACGCACGATCGTCGGCGGCGCATCGGGCGTCGAGGCGAAGACTTCGGCGATCGCCTGCCGCACTTGGGCAGCGGGATCATCCAGCATCAGGAGCAGCGCGCCTTCGGCGGCGATGCGGTCGTCTGTCGAGAGATCGGAAACAAGCCAGGCACGGGCCAGAGCGCGGGTGGCTTCGGCGCGTTCGCCGGCCGGGGCGTGGCGGATCCAACTGATGAACTGCCGAACAATCATGACACTTCCGGCCGACGCAACCTCACCTCGCGCCTTGTGACAAGGCGCCTCATGTCAACCATCGATAAACCATCCCTCTTAACAAAGGGTTCACCATAACCGGCTGAGTTCGTTGACGTTTCGTTAAGGCACGCGGGCGGCCCGGCGACCTGCTCGCATTGCCGCGCACAAGCGCCGTCCCGGGTTCCTCGGCCGCCGCTGCCTACAAACGCGACAATGTATGATTACAAATTGATCGCAAGTCGCGGCCGTTTTCATATGTAAATTTGCACATTGCCTTGCACAATTCGTCATTTTCATCCGGCCGCCGTCGGCGATGATGAGCGAGCGAACTAACGACTTCGAGCTGATCAGCAAGGAGAGCGCCGTGCACGCAGACATCTCGAAAGCCTCCGCCGCGAAGCTGCGGCGCGCCACCGAACTGGCGATCGGGCCGGTGCTGTTGTTCGGCGTGTGGTGGCTCGCCGCGCGCGGCGGCTGGGTCAACAAGGACCTGTTGCCCTCCCCGGTCGACACGCTGCGCGACACCGCGGTCAATCTGTGGTCGGGCAGCATGAGCAAGGACATCGCGCACACCATGGTGCGCGTCGGCTATTCGATAGCCATTGCGATCATCGCCGGCGTGCCGGTCGGCATCGTGCTCGGCGCCAAGGCGGCGGTGTATCGCTCGGTCGAGTTCATCGTCGACTTCTTTCGCTCGACGCCGGCGACCGCGATGTTTCCGCTGTTCCTCTTGCTGTTCGGCCTCGGCGATCTCGCCAAGATCGCGGTGGCGGCGTTCGCCGCCTGGCTGGTGATCGTATTCAACGTCGCCTACGGCGTGATGAACGCGCGGCAGACCCGGATCCTCGCCGCCCGTTCGATGGGCGCCTCGTCGCTGCGGATCTTCCGCGACGTGATCTTCTTCGAGACCCTGCCGCAGACCTTCATCGGGTTGCGCACCGCGGTGTCGCTGGCGCTGGTGGTGATCATCGTCGCCGAGATGTTCATCGGCGCCACCGACGGCATGGGCCATCGCATCATCGACGCGCAGATCTCCTACTCGCTCACCGACATGTACGGCTCGATCCTGATCGCCGGCGCGCTCGGCTACGGCCTCAACCTGATCCTGCTGTTTCTCGAGCGCTCGATCGTCCACTGGTCGGGCAAATGACCCTCCCCGCTGCCCTCGTTCACAAGGAGACGACGATGTCCAAATCCCTTCTGCTGGCCGCCGCGGTGACCGCCGCACTCTCCACGGCCGGCACCGCGCAGGCCGCCTGCGCCAAGATGGACAAGGTGTCGGCCGCCTGGCTGCCGATCATGCAGACCACTGCCTACTACGTCGCGCTCGACCAGAAGCTGTTCGAGAAGGCCTGCATCGAGATCGAATCCGCCAAGATGGAATCGCCGAACCAGATCATCGACGCGCTGATCGCCGGCCGCGCCGATTTCGGTCCGCCCGGCGCCGCGGCCGGCATCGCGATGATCGCGGAGTCGAAGTTCCCCGGCAAGCTGAAGGTGTTCGGGCTGCAGGGCGGCGGCATCAAGGTCGACCGCATCAATGACGGGCTGATCGTCAAGCCGGACAGCGAGATCAAGAGCTTCGCCGATCTCAAGGGCAAGACCCTCGGCCACGTCCCCGGCATCCAGTGGCGCACGATCTCGCGCCAGATGGTGAAGGCCGCGGGGCTCGATCCGGACAAGGACGTCAAGCTGGTCGATCTCGCGGTGGCGATGCAGGTGCCGGCGGTGGTCGGCGGCACGGTCGACGCCACGCTGTCGCTGGAGCCGGTCGGCTCGATCGCGGTGGCGTCCGGCAAGGCCAAGCGCGCGATGACCAATCCGGTCGCCAGCGTGATCGCCGACCCGTTCTATTCCGGCGCCTCGGTGATGACTACCAAGTTCCTGACCGAGCGGCCCGACGTCGCCCGCCGCGTCGTCGCGGTGATCGACCAGGCCACCGACCTCGTCAACGCCGACTTCGCCAAATACAAGGCGGTGCTGCCGAGCTATACGCCGATCAAGGCCGACCAGCTCGATCTGGTCGCGCAGCCCTATTTGCGCGGCTTCAAGGATCTCGACGACACCGACGTCAAATCCTATCAGGCGCTGGTCGACGTGTTCATCGCCCAGGGCGTGATGCAGGGACCGATCAACGTCCGCGACAAACTGCTGACCAAGGCGGATCTCGGCGAATGAACGCGCGCAGCGTCCTCCAATTGCGGCCGGAGCCCATGACCGACACCGCAACCGTTCCGGCCGCGCCGAAGCCCGGCCGGCAGGCTAAGATGACGATCCGCGGCCTGCGCAAGACCTTCAACGATGCCGTCGTTTACGACGGCTTCGACCTCGACCTGCCGCTCGGCCAGTTCATCTCGGTGTTCGGCCCGAACGGCTGCGGCAAGAGCACGCTGATCAACATGATCTCCGGCCTGATGCCGATGGATGCCGGCGAGGTGCTGTACGACGGCCAGCGCATCAGCGAGACGCGGATCTCCTACGTGTTCCAGAACTACCGCGAGGCGCTGTTTCCCTGGCTGAAGGCGATCGACAACATCCACTACCCGCTGAAGGTGATGGGCGTGCCGCGCGCCGAGCGCGAGCGGCGGATCGAGAAGCTGCTGGCCGAGTTCGAAATCCGCATCGACCTCAACGCCTACCCCTACACGCTGTCGGGCGGCCAGCAGCAGACCGTGTCGATCCTGCGCGCGCTGGTGACCGAGCCGGAGGTGCTGTTTCTCGACGAGCCGTTCTCGGCGCTCGACTACGAGATGACGATGTCGATGCGCGAGCAGTTGCAGAAGATCTTCATGAAGACGAAGACCACGATGCTGCTGGTGTCACACGATCTCGACGAGGCGATCGAACAGGCCGACAAGCTGGTGCTGCTGACGCGGCGGCCGACCCAGGTCGCCGAGATCGTCGAGATCGGCCTGCCGTGGCCGCGCGACCGCACCGTCACCACCGGCGACGACTTCATGGCGATCAAGCGCCACTGCCTCGATCGCTTCTGGCAGGAAGTAAAGAAATGACGGGTGCCGGCTGAGCCGGGCCCGACCGATCCGAACCACCCTTACAATCTGGAGACTGACATGACGAAGCGCCGGTTTCGCGCCGCTGCGGTGCAGACACTCGCCAAGTTGGGCGATTTCGATTTCAACATCGCGCTCGCGACGGCTTACGTCGAGGACGCGGTCCGGCAGGGTGCCGAGCTGATCGTGTTCCCGGAATGCATGGACACCGGCTATCTGTTCGACTCGGCCGAGCACTGCCGCGAGCTCGCCGAGACGCTGACCGACGGCCCGTTCGTCAAGGCGCTCGCCGCGCTAAGCCGCAAGCACGGCGTCTATATCGCCAGCGGCATCACCGAATGGGATCCGGCCAAACAGAAGATCTTCAACACCGGCATCATGTTCGACCGCAACGGCGAGGTCGCGTGCCACTATCACAAGCAGTTCCTCGCCACCCACGACCAGAACTGGTTCGCGTTCGGCGAGCGCGGCTGCCCGGTGGTCGACACCGACCTCGGCAGGATCGGTCTGCTGATCTGCTTCGACGGCCGCATCCCCGAGATCTTCCGCGCCATGACGATGCAGGGCGCCGAAGTGATCGTCGACATGGCGAACTTCTTCGCGATGGATCAGGCCGACATGTGGGGCCCGGCGCGCTCCTACGAAAACGGCGTTTGGCTGGTGGCCGCCACCAAGGCCGGCTACGAGCGCTCGATCTACTATCCGGGCGGCAGCATGATCGTCGACCCGAAGGGCCGCGTGCTGTCGAAGGTGCCGTACGATACCCATGGCCTGTCGATCGCCACCATCGATCTCGACGAAGCCGCCGACAAGTCGATCTACACCGCCAACGACAAGATCGCCGATCGCCGCCCCGAGACCTACGGCATCATGGCGCAGCCCTACGAAAAAACCCCGGTCCACGGCGTCGCCTATCAGCCGCTGATCCCGTCGCAATCGGTCACCAAGGTGGCGGCGGTGCAGATCCACGTCACGCCGGACTGCAGCGTCGCCGAGGTGCTCGACATGGTCGACCACACCGCCAAGCTCGGCGCCAAGGTGATCACCCTGCCCGAATACGCCTTCAGCGCGCACTACATCCTGACGCCGGCCGAAGCGGCGACAGCCGCCGACGAGGCCGGCGCCAACCTCGCCGCAGTGTCCAAGATCGCCGCCCGCTATGGCTGCCTGATCGCGGCGCCGATCGTCGAGCGCGCCGCTGCCGGCCTCTATGTCAGCACGGTGCTGATCGGCCCCGACGGCAAGGAAATCGGCCGCTATCGCAAGACGCATCTCACCGCCGAGGAGCGCAAATGGGCGGTCGCCGGCTTCGACTATCCGGTGTTCGACACCCCGTTCGGCCGGATCGGCGTGATGTCGGGCTATGACGCGGTGTTTCCGGAAACCTCGCGCTGCCTCGGGATCGGCGCAGCCGACATCATCCTGTGGCCGGCGGCGCTGCGCGAGCCGTTCGAGCGCGAACTGCTGGCGGTGCCGCGCGCCGAGGACAACCGCGTGGCGGTCGTGCTCGCCAACCGGGTCGACAGCCCCTACCCCGGCGGCAGCGTGGTGATCCCGCCGACCGGCTTCCCGCAATGGGATATCAACGTCGCGGCGCCGCGGGTGATGAAGCTCGGCGCGGTCATGCCCAAGCACATCGACCTCGCGGTGTGCCGGCAGAAGCTGATGATCCCGAAGGTGGACATGTTTGCAAACCGGCTGGTGGAGACGTACGCTCCGATCGTCGCGGCGTAGTCCCGTTCGGTGGCTGTCCGGACACAGACGGAAGGCCGGCGCATCGGCGCCGGCCGTGCCGGGGAGACGGCGGCGGGCGTGGCGAAGACACAGCGCACCATCAGGTACGACTGGAACGACGTCGTCTATTTCCTGGAAGTGGCGCGGCAGCGCAGCCTGGTCCGCGCCGCCGCCAAGCTGAAGGTCGACCACACCACGGTCAGCCGCCGCATCCGCGAGCTGGAGCGCAGCCTGAATTCGACGCTGTTCAAGCGCAGCAAGTCGGGCTTCACGCTGACCGAGATCGGGATGCGGCTGCTGCAATACGCCGAGGGCATGGAGAGCCAGGCGAACTCGATCGTCGAGGCGATCGGCACCGACACCGCCGATGCCGGCGGCGCGGTGCGGATCGCCGCGATGGAAGGAATCGGCAGTTTTTATCTCACGCGCTGCATCGCCGACTTCAACCGGATCTACCCGTCGATTCAGATCGAGCTGATCACCGATACGCGGCTGCTCGACCTCAGCCGCCGCGAGGCCGACGTCTTCGTCAGCTTCTTCCGGCCGCAGGGCAAGCGGTTGTCGATCAAGAAGGTCGGCGAATTCCGGATCTCGCTTTACGCGACGGACGCGTATTTCGGAGGGCGGAGCCCGCCGACGACGGTGAAGGATCTCGAAACCCACGCCTTCATCGATTTCATCGAGGACTACATCTACAGCAAGGAAAACCGCTGGCTGTCCGACGTGCTGCGGCCGCCGCACACGATCTTTCGCAGCACCAGCCTGGTGGCGCAGTCAGTCGCCGTGTCGGCCGGGCAAGGCATCGCAATGCTGCCGTCCTACGTGGCATCCGGCAATGCCGAGCTGATTCCGGTGATGCCCGAACTGTTCACCACCCGCGACATCTGGCTGTCGGTGCACGAAGATCTGCTGCACGTCGCGCGGATCAAGGCCGTCACCACGTTCCTGGAAAAGCGGATCGAGGCCGACAGAGCGTTTCTCAACTCGGTGCAGAATCAACGCGGTCGCCGGAAGCGGAACGGCTGACCAGCGCTCAGCTCGCGAACGTGCCGCTGCGGTCGCTGAACAGGTCGAGCGGCGTCGGCGGGCGGACCTCGGGAGTGCGCGACAGCTCCGGCATCGCGGTCTGCGACGGCATTGCGGCTTGCGACGGCGAAGTCCACAGCGACTGTACGGCCGGCGACACCGGTTCGGTCCGGTCGCCGCCGAGAAACAGCGAGCGAAACATCGGCTCGCTGCCGCGCTGCGCCGTGGCGGTGCGGGTCGCGTCGCCGGCCTGGGCGGGGGTGACGTTGCGCACGTCCGGGAAGCTCGCCAGATACGCGGCGTTGTCGACCGCTGCGGGCGGCGGCGCGGCCGAGGCCAGCGTCACCGGCAGGCCGGCGACCGAAGCGATCGCGCTCTGCGTCGCCGGCGAGTTGGCGGCCGCCTCGTAGCGCGAGGCGAGATTGGAATACACCTCGGAGACGCTGCGGGCATTGCCGGAGCGGTCGTAGAAAATCGACTGATTGGCACCGGCGGCGGCGGGGAACAGCGCGGCGCCGGCGACGTTCGGCGTGTCGCCCGCTGCATTGATCAGCTTGGCGGCACCGGCCACGCCCATGAAATGCGCCATGTAAAGTTCAGCGTCGGACGGGCGGCGGCCGATCTCCCCGGTCAGCTTGAAGCTGTTCGACTGCGTCAGCACCCCGGCCATCGCCGACGACACCACCGGATCGTTACGCAGGTTCATGATCGCAGTGCGCGCAGACGGATCACTGACCGAGTAGCTGCCGGACGCCGAGCGGGTGATGGCGTCGGCGTACTGGCCGTAGCCGAACTGTGCGCCGGCCTCCTTCACAGTACCGAGCCAGGTCTGCTCGATGAACTGGAACAGGCCCTGCGCCGACGATGTGGTCGCCTGCGCGCTCGGGTTGAAGTCCGACTCCATCTTGGCGGTGGCGAGCAGATACTGGAAGCTGGTGCCGGTCTGGCCAGCCGCCTGCTTGATCGCGCCGGCGACCTTGGTCCTCGCCGGATCGACGATCATCACCGCCGGATTTGAGACCTCAGCCGCCATCGCCCTGCCCCGCTCCAATGCGCCAGTCGCGCGCGGAAGCGCCCATCTGCCATGGACCCTGCGGCGACTATGGTTAACGAGGAGTTAAGACAACGAGCGCGCCAGGCTCTGCGCGTCTTTTCTTAACTTTGCCTTAACCGGGCAATTGGTTCTATCCCTGGTAGTTGTCCAGAGATTCTTCTCTGGTCTGGGATGCGCGAGACCGCCATGACCGCGATCGCCAATTCTTCCACCGCCACATCGAGCTGGTCTCAGCCGACCAGTCTGGCTCAGATCGGGCAAGCCGGTTCGAGCACCAATGGCTCCTCCGCGCCGACCACCCCGTCGACAGCCGCCGTCACCGACACGGTGCAACTGTCCGACCGCGCCAAGGCGATCCTCGACAAGGCCAATGCCGACAAGGCGGCGACCGCCAAGCTCACCTTGTCGTTCGACGAGATGCTGCAGCAGCGCACCGATGCCTTGACCACCAAGCTCACCGACGCGTTCAAGAAAATGAACGTCAACCTCGACGACGCCGTCCGGCTGCAGGTCGACAAATTCGGCAAGGTCACCGCCGAAGGGCCGTGGAAGGAAAAGATCGAGAAGTTCTTCGAGGACAATCCCGATCTCGCCAAGGAATTGAAAGCGATCGCCGGGCTCAATGCGCTGAAGGCGGCCAACGCCGCGCTCGAGCTCTACGACAAGGAAAAGGGCTCCGGCGGCCCGGGCAGCAAGCAGCAGCAGAGCGCCTGGACAAACTACAACATCCGCTCGATGAATATTCAGACGCTGTCGGGCGTGATCAGCCTCGAGGACGGCGAATTGCGTTCCGCCGCGATGGACTACATCGACAGCATCGCCGATCCGACCGGCGCGAAGGCCGGTCCAGACCTGGTGCAGCAGCAGCGCGAGATCGCCAGCCGGCTGGCCTGATCCGCTCGGCTACTTGCCGTACACCTTGTCCGGATCGAACTTGCGGTCGGCGTCGGTTTCGATCAGCACCGGCGCGCCGTCGCCGCCGCGGTCGATGCGGCGGTAGAAACAGGAGTGCCGGCCGGTGTGGCAGGCGGCGCCGCCGGTCTGATCGACCTTGATCCACACCGCGTCCTGATCGCAGTCGACCCGCATCTCCAGCACATTCTGGACGTGACCGGAGGTCTCGCCCTTCTTCCACAGCCGCTTGCGCGAGCGGCTGTAGTACCAGGCCTCGCCGGTCTGGATGGTGCGGTCGAGCGCTTCGTCGTTCATGAACGCGACCATCAGCACGTCGCCGGTCCGGGCGTCGGTGGCGACGACCGTGACGAGCCCGTGCGAATCGAATTTCGGGCGCAGCACAACGCCTTCCTCGATGTCATCGGGTGCGACGGGTGAACACGTTGAACGCGATTCGCTGGACACGATTGAATTGCCTTGCAGGACTCGCGTGTTAGCCGCGGTCCCTGACCATCGACATGAACCTCGCCTGCTCCGCCGGATTATCGCGGAACACGCCGGTGTAGCGGCTGGTGAAGGTGGTGGCGCCCTTCTTGGCGATACCGCGCACCGACATGCAGGTGTGCTCGGCCTCGATCAGCACCGCGACGCCGCGCGGCTTCAGCACCTCGTCGACCGCCGCGGCGATCTGCGCAGTGAGATGCTCCTGGGTCTGCAGCCGGCGGCCGAAGATGTCGACCAGCCGCGCCAGCTTCGACAGCCCGACCACGCGCTCCACCGGCGTATAGGCGATGTGCGCCTTGCCGTAGAACGGCATCACGTGGTGCTCGCAATGCGAGGTGAAGCTGATGTTGCGGACCAGCACGAAGTCGTCGTAGCCGGCGGTCTCGCCGAAGGTGCGCTCCAGCACTTCCTTCGGGCACTGGTGATAGCCCTGGAACAGCTCGTCATAGGCTTCGACCACCCGGCGCGGGGTATCGATCAGCCCCTCGCGCTCGGTGTTCTCGCCGATATAGGACAGCAGCGTCTTGACCGCCGCCTCGGCTTCGGCACGCGACGGGCGCGGCTGATCGGGCTGCACCGCGACTTCCAGGAAGTCGGACGGATCGAGTTCGGTCGGCTGGAATTCGGGGCGGCTGTCGGCCGGCTTGGTGCCGCGGATCGGCTTGATTTTGGCGTCCATCTTCTCTCCGTTCGACCGGCCTTGTTGGGCCGGATGTGTCACCGGGCAGACGGGCGGACAACAGCCGGTCGTCTTGATCCCTTCGGCGAACCCGGCCGGCCAAATCTTTGACCGATCTCGGCTCGCATCCTCCACGCGGCGCAGTCAGCCGCAAGGCGAGGCTTCATTTCGAACCCCACGCTTCCTATATAAGACGGCAAGCCGGAACCGCCAAGGTCGCCGCCCCGCGCGACCAGTGCCCAGGGCGCCCGCACGGAATTCGCCGCATGCTCAACGACATCTACAACAACCGCATCATCGAACTGGCCGGTAATATTCCGCGGATCGGACGATTGCAGCATCCCGACGCCAGCGCCACCGCACATTCCAAACTGTGCGGCTCCACGGTGACGATCGACCTGAAGATGGACGGCGACACCGTCACCGACTTCGCCCACATCGTCAAAGCCTGCGCGCTCGGCCAGGCGTCGTCGTCGATCATGGCGAGCCATGTGGTCGGCTCGACCGCCAGCGAACTCAAAGCGTTGCGCGAGACCGTGCGCAAGATGCTGAAAGAGAACGGCGCCCCGCCCGACGGCAAATGGGCCGACATCGCGATGCTCGAGCCGGTCCGCGACTACAAGGCCCGCCACGCCTCGACGCTGCTGACCTTCGACGCCGTGGTCGACGCCATCGGCCAGATCGAAGCGCAGCGGGATGGCGCCCAGGCGACGGCGTAAGTCCGCCCTTTCCACGAGTCATTCCGGGGCGCGGGCAACGCCCGCGAACCCGGAATCTCGACGTTTCGAAAAAGAACGCGCAACAATCTCGGGATTCCGGGTTCGCGCTTCGCGCGCCCCGGAATGACGTTGCTTGGTTCAGTGCCCCGGCTGGGCCGCGGCGGTGCTGCCGGTCGGCAGGGCGTCGGCGGTCTTGGTGGCGGGTGCCGGCTGGGCAGTGAAGCGGTCCTGCACCGGCTTCGGACCAACCGACGCCGCCGTCTTGGCCGGACTGCCGCCAAGCCCCGGCAGCAGATCGGCGATCGCCAGGGTGGTGATCAGATTGGTGTCGCGCAGCTCGGCGCGGGACAATTCGTGCAGGTCTTCCCACGGCGGCACGCTGAGGGCGAGCGACAACAGATCGCCGGTGCCGCCCATGTCGAAGGTGAACTTGGCGAGCCGGCCGATGTCGCGCTCGACGATCGACATGTCCTGCGCCGAATAGCTGGCGGCGCGGGCGTCCTCGGCGCGGTCGCCCATCCAGATCTGATGCACCCGGACGCGGGCGCCTTCCGGCACATAGCGGGTCTGCCCCGCCAACAGCAGAAACACACACATCGATTCGCAATAGGCGCCCGGCTCGATCCGCGGCCGGTTGCCGAGCGGCGACGCCGACGGCACGCTGATGCCGACCGTGGTCGCCAGCCCCAGCTTGCGCCAGCGCCGGCCGAGGGTGATGGCGTCATTGACCGAGCCGCCGCTGGAATCCAGCACCACGGTGGCGCCGCCGAGCTGGCGGCCGCGGGCGAAGTCTTCGAACGCCTTCGGGGTGTCGATGGTGACGATCCCGACCGCGCTGATCCAGCCGCCGCAATCCGGATCGCAGGCAACCCAGCCGAACTTCATCGGCTGCCGCCGCGCCTCCAGGCTGCCTGAGCCGGCGGTGACGGGAATGCTGCTGTCGGCCGCGAACCCGAGTAGAACGACGCCGAACGCTGCGACCCGCCACAGCGCCGAACCGGTCAAACAGGAGAGAACCGAGCGTCCCAACCTTGCGTCCTTCGCATCCGGCAGCAACAGCGCGACAAGTTCCAATCCGAATCTGTCACGTCTCTGTTACCTAACCGTTGCGAAAAAGCTAACTTTGATCAACCGCAAACTCCACCGCGATTTGCTGCGTTGCGCTCAACAGCGCGCGAGTTTTGGTGAAGTGTTGCGCAAATGTCGGCGAGCTGCGGTTCCCCGCCGAGGAACCGGGCAAGCCGCCGCTCGTCGAAACGGCACCTGCTCATGCAACTACCAACCAGCAGAACTAACTGGATCGCTATCGCGCTGCGGCTGCCACGGAACTTCGGCCGCGGCCTGATCTGGCTGTATCGCCACACGCTGTCGCCGCTGGTCGGCTATAACTGCCGGCACTATCCGACCTGTTCGATGTATGGGGACGAAGCGATCAGCCGGTTCGGATTGTGGGCGGGCGGCTGGATGACGCTGGCGCGGCTGCTGCGCTGCCAGCCGTTCGGCACCTCGGGAATCGACTTAGTTCCACAAACCACCCCGCGCGGCGCGCGCTGGTATCTGCCGTGGCGCTACGCCCGCTGGCGCGGCGTCAACGCGCCGCCGCCGGATCCCGCCGAGCCGTGCGGCTGCGGCACGCATTCGCAGCATTCGCAGCTCACGCCGCACTGACGCCGATGCGGCCGAGGCCCGGCAGCTTGAGCGCGGGGCGGCGCAGATCGAGGCCGAGCACCGCGCCGAGGACGTTGAGTTCGACGCCCTCGATCCAGCCCAGCGTCAGCCCGAGGTAACCGCCGAGCGTGGCGCGCACGCCGGTGCCGGACGGCGTCCACGCGATCCAGCCGCCGTCCCATGGATAGTCCTTGCCGATCGCCGTCGGCGGCAGCGTGGTGCGCAGCTCCGGCACCGCCGCCATCACCGCGGCCACGAAGGTGTTGGAGTTCGGCCCCGGCCAGGCGCGATAGTCGCCGTAAGCGGCAAGCCTGTAGCCTTTCACCGCGGCTTCGATCTTCGGAATCATCGCCGCCGCCGCTTCGCCGTCGGCGGCCGCGATCAGTTGCGGCTCGTCGCCGAACCAGCGGCCGTCGGCGACGAAACCATTGACGCGGATCGGCGCACCCCATGCGGTGTAGTCGTAGCGGGTGTAGCGCGACGCGCCCGCCGGCTTGACCACGATCCAGCTGTGCACCGCGAAGATGCCGCGCCAGCGCACCGTGCGCGCGGCGAACACCCGCACCACCGCATCGGGATGCTGCGCCGCCGGCGGCAGCAGCCCGGCGCTGGAGCGGTCGGCGCTCTGCCAGTCGACGCTGCGATCGCCCAGCCAGTATTTTCCGGCCGACACGGCGATCGGCACGATCAGCAACAGCAACAGGATCAGCACGAAACGTCTCACGCGGGATGGGTCGAAACGAGGAAGGATGCTGGGAATATAGACGGCACCCTGCCTCTCGCCAGAACCGATCACGCGCTCGTGCTGGAACGGCACGCGTTGTCAGCGACGCGGCAAGAGGGTCACCACACCGCCGCGGCCAGCGCGGCGATCAGCGCCGGCGGCGTGACGACGAGGCCGAGCTTGAGGAACCGCCAGGCGCTGACTTCGATCCGGTTCCGCCGCAGCACCACCAGCCACAGGATGGTCGCGAGCGAACCGGTGACCGAGAAGTTCGGCCCCAAATCGACGCCGATCAGCAGCGCCGCGATGGTCTCGCGCGGCAGATGATTGTCGGCCGCGACCGAACCGGCGACGAGGCCGACCGGCAGGTTGTTGCCGATGTTGCAGGCGATCGCGGTGACGATGCCGGCCGCCCACGAGCCGAGCCGCGGCGCATCGGCCACCGCCTCGCGCAGCACGCCGCCGAGGGCGCCGATCACGCCGGTGCGGCTCAACGCTTCGACCATCACGAACAGGCCTGCGACCAGCGGCACCACGCTCCACGACACTCCCCGCAGCACCGGCAGCGGCGACTGCCGCGCCAGCGCCAGCACGACGGCGGTGGTGACGAGTCCGCATACGAAGGTCGGCAGGCCGAGCGCGACGTTCAGCGCCGAGGCGGTGAGCAGCACGATCGCGATCGCGCCGATCCCGACCGCGGCGAGCTTGCCGCCGCGCGACAGATGCGGCGTCGCCACCCGCGCCTCGATGGTCTGCTCGGCCAGCGAGCGGCGCAATGCGAGGCGCAGCGCCAGATAGGTCGCGACGATCGCCGCCACAGACGGCAGCGTGAATTGCTGCAGCCAGCCGCCGAGATGCGGCATGTGTTCGCCGAACACCACGAGATTGGCCGGATTGGAGATCGGCAGCACGAAGCTCGCCGCGTTGGCGATGAAGGCGCAGACGAACAGATACGGCAGCGGCGCGGCGCCCGCGGCACGGGTGGCGACGTACACCGCCGGCGTCAGCACGATCGCGGTGGCATCGTTCGACAGCAGCACGGTGACCAGCACGCCGACCACATAGACCAGCAGGAACAAGCGCTGCGGCGAGCCGCGGGCATGCTCGACCGCGTAGGCGGCGAGGTAATCGAACAGCCCCTCGCGATGCGCCAGCTCGGCGATCAGCATCATGCCGATCAGGAACAGATACACGTCGATGCCGTTGCGCACCCCGGCGAGCGCGTCCTGCCACGACAGCAGGCCGAGAACGACCAGCGCGCCCGCACCGGCGACCGCCCACACCGCCTCGGGCCAGCGCAGCGGACGAATAATCACGCCCGCCGTGGCGAGGGCGACGATACTCCAGGTCAATATCAGATCGTCGGACAGCATCGAGCTTGGCATAGCGAGGTGACGTGCGGGGTGCGGGATGGAACTAACCGATAAGCGAAGACGCTGCGGTTGTCTCTATCGGTACGGTTGCAGCCCCTCCGCACGGCGCGCGACAATATAGTCCTTGTATGATCGAAGCGGATGCTATACGGTGCAGGTCATTCGATTAGCCGCTGTGCCTTTCTGAATGCGCCCGCGGGCTCCTTCCCAAAGTCATCGATTAGTTGAAACGTCACGTGCCATGTTGGCGCGGACGATGTGCTTTGGAGAATAGAAATGACGACAGGTACCGTGAAGTGGTTCAACGGCCAAAAGGGTTTTGGCTTCATCGCCCCGAACGACGGCGGCAACGACGTGTTCGTGCACATCAGCGCGGTTGAGCGCGCCGGGCTGTCCGGCCTCGCCGAAGGCCAGCAGGTCTCGTTCGAGGTCAAGGTCGACAGAATGCGCGGCAAGAGCAGCGCCGAAAACCTCGCGCTGGCTTGATCCGGCGTCTCCGTTTCACGGATGTACTGAAACGGCAGATGGGCCCGTTCGATCCTCGTGATCGGGCGGGTTTTGCCGCGCGTGCCGAAAGGAAGCGGATATGAGCGATACCAAGACGACCACCCCCTCCCCGACCAGCATCGAACGGGCGCGCCGCAAGGCACTCGAGCAGCAGGAAGGCGCGCAGCGGATGGCCGAAATCGAACGCGAGGCCGTCGCCACGCGCAAGAACATGGCGCGGCTGCGCGAGCTGCGGCTCGCCCGCGAGGCCGAACAGGCCGCCGCCGCCTCGGACGCGGCGCCGGCACCGAAGAAGCGGACCCGCAAGACGTCCTGAGTCCGACATGAGCGGTGCGCCGCTGGCGCGGTCCCGGCTGGAGACGACGATGGCGACCGTCGACGATTTCAAACTGATCCGCGACATCCAGAGTAACGGCGGCCGCCGCCAGGTGTTCGGTGCGCGCGAGCGGAAGCCGTTCGAAGACCTGGTCGAGCTCGGCTGGCTGAAGCGCGCCTCGGTCGATCCACGCTCGACCCACTATCAGATCACCGATCGCGGCGTCGCCGCTGCGCTCAGAAGCTGACGCAGCTCGGCCGCACCGAGACCATCACCGCCTGCTGCTTGAAGCGCTGCTTGTAGGCTTCGGCGATGGCGCTGAGCGCCGCGCGCCTGACCGAATCTTCGGCGAACACCAGCGTCACCAGCTTGGCTTTCTCGCGGACGACGTGGCCGCGCTCGCCGTCGCGCCACTGCCCGACGCCGTCGACCACCGTCAGCCCGTCCGGAAACCGCGGTGTGATTTCCTCGGCGGTGAAGCGCTTGAATTCCGCATCGCTGACGCCGAGCCGGTCGCCGATGTTGCGGCCGAACGCCAGCTCGGCGCTGAGCATCGGCTGCGACGGCGGCAGGCACGCCGGCGCCGGCAGAGCGGCACAGCCCGCGAGCGTCGCTGCAGCGAGGCAGGCCACCAACCACCGCATCATCATCGGCTTCGGCATCGTCTCAATCTCGTCGCAGCGTCTTCAGATAGGCGCATAGCATGTCGGCGACCGAATCCGCATAGGCGGTGATCGCGGCGGCTGCGCGGGGGCGGCTGGAGAAATCCTTGCCGAGCGCAGCGATGGTGCGGCCGATCAGCTCGGCCGCGCGAGCCCGCGTCGCCTCTGAACTCTGCGGCGCCGCCTCGCGCAGGAATGCCGCCATCGTTCCGTCCATCGCCTTGCGCGCGGCGCGGGCTTCCGGCGCGTCGCGATACAGCGGCGCGGCATCGTCGAGCGCGCCGCGGACTTCGGCTTCGTCGCATTCGGACTGGATGAAGGCGTGCACCAGCCGGCGCAGCCGCTTCGGCGGCGGATCGCGGCGATCTTCGAGGATGTCGCGCAGCATCTGTGAGGTCTGCCGCCACTCGTCGCTCTGCAGCCGGAACAGGATCGCGGCCTTGTTGGGGAAGTACTGATACAGCGAGCCGACGCTGACGCCGGCTTTGTCGGCGACCCGCGCCGTGGTGAAGCGCTGCGCGCCCTGCTTCGCCAAAACCTGAACAGCCGCCTCCAGAATGGCCGCGACCAACTCCGTCGAGCGCGCCTGCTGCGGCTGTTTTCGCGTGGAGATTGAGCCACTTCGGCGTTCGGCCATGAGCGCCCCGGGGAATGCGATTAGCGAATGCGAATATTTATTCGTATTTCTGAGGACGCGCAACATCGCGCTGATCACTCCCTGTTGGAGTTCGCAATGACCACCCTGACCACCTCACCCCTGGCCCCGCTGCTGGCACGATTGTTCGACGAAGCCGACGCCGCCCAGCCGCAGCTCGACCGGCTCCCGCCCGACACGATGTCGTTGATGCGCAGCAAGACCGACTACGCGACGCTGTACGGCCGGCTGAAGGACTACGCGCTGGCGGTGTCGCCCGAGACCGGCGCGCTGCTCTACATGCTGGCGCGAAGCTGCCGCGCCCGGACGATCGTCGAGTTCGGCACCTCGTTCGGCATTTCGACGCTGCATCTGGCCGCAGCGCTACGCGACAATGGCGGCGGCCGGCTGATCACCACCGAGTTCGAGCACGCCAAGATGGTCCGTGCCGAGGCCAACCTAGAAGCCGGCGACCTCGCCGATCTGGTCGAATTCCGCGAAGGCGACGCGCTGCAGACCCTCAGCAAGGATCTGCCCGACCGCATCGATCTCGTGCTGCTCGACGGCGCCAAGGCGTTGTATGCGGAGATTCTCGACCGGCTCGAAAGCCGGCTTGCGCCCGGCGCGCTGATCGTCGCCGACAATGCCGATCACTGCCCGGACTATCTCGCCCGGGTGCGCGATCCGGCCAACGGCTATCTGTCGGTGCCGTTCGCGGCCGATGTCGAGCTGTCGATGCGGCTCGGCTGATCATTTCGACGGGGCGCCCGCCCCGTGGTCTGCCGCCGGCAGCGCCGGCCGTAAGCGTTCAACGTCAATCAACGCACGTCCCGATCCATCGCGATCGGCGTGCGCTGATGGCGCCGCCGATCGCGGATCAGCCTGGAGACTCCCATGGCCGTCCGTTCGATCGACGCCCGCCTCGCCCCGACCCTGTCTTTGCGCCGCCGGCTGGCGCTGCACATCTGCCTCGTCCTCACCGCGATCGCGGCGCTGATCCCGCCGCACGCCTCGCCGACCCATGCGCCGGTTCTGATCGGCGCGCGCCTGCTGCTGGGTGTGATCGACTATGTGAGGCGTCGGAGCGCGACGCGATGCGGCTGCAGCGCTTTCAAGCGCTGCGGTCGCGGGTCGCGACCACCACCATGCACAGCGCCAGCGCCAGCACCGCGGTCGAGACGTAGCCGTTGACGCGCAGCAGCCCGGCCGCGAACAGCGCGCCACCGACCGCCGAGCCGATCGCCTGGCCGACATACAGCACAGACGTATTCAGCGACACCGTCGCGCCGGCGAGCATCGGATCGGCCGTGACCAGCCGAACCTGCTGCATCGAGTTCGATGCCGCGAAGCCGAGCCCCCACACCGCCACCGCGGCCGCCATCACGGCAAAATGTCCGGCCGCGAAGGTCCAGCCGGCGACGCCCGCCAGCATCAGCGAGGTGAACAGCGCCGAGGTGCGATACGCGCCCCAGCCGTCGACGATGCGGCTGGCGATGATGTTGCCGACGAAGCCGCAGACGCCGTAGATCGCGAACACCAGCGCGATCTCGCGCGGCCCGGCGCCGGTCAACCCGGTGAGCAGCGGCCCGAAGAAGGTGAACACCACGAACTGCCCGGAGGTCTGCAGCGACGACACCCCGAGCAGCGTCAGGATGCGGCGGCTGCGCCCCACCGCCGCCCAGGTGCGCAGGCTCACCGGCGCTGCGGTCAGGCCGCCCGGCAGCCGCAGCCATAACAGGATGAAGCTGATCAGGCCGATGCCGCCGACCGTCAGGTAGGCGCCGCGCCAGCCGGCATGATCGGCCGCGAAGGTCACCAGCGGCACGCCGAGCGCCACCGCCAGCGACCAGCCGAGAAACACATACGCCATGGTGCCGCCGCGGCTCTCAGGCGGCACGATCAACGCCACCGCGCCCGCGGCCTGCGGCGTGTACAGCGCGCCGACCGCGAGCATCGCCAGTCGCACCACCAGCAGCACTGCATAGTTCGGCGCAAGGGCGGAGGCGAGATTGCCGAGCGCCAGCACCGCCAGGGTCCCCGTCAGCAGCAGCCGGCGGTCGATCCGGCTGGTCAGCCACGCGGTGAGCGGAGATCCGATGCACAGCACGATCGCCCCGAAGGTGATGAGCAGCCCGGCGTCGCGGATCGTCACGCCGAGCCCGGCCGCCAGATCCGGCAACATGCCCGCCGGCGCCAGAACCGAGGTTCCGGTGACGAAATTGCCGAGCATCAGGGCGGGGGGAGCGAATTTGCGGGACACTTCCAGAGGCTAGCAGGGTTTTCATGCAAGTGCATTAAAATTCTGCGGGTCGAAGATGCGAGGCCCCGAAAGGGGCGAAATCCGAGTTTGCAAGTTTGCGCAAATATGATAACTGTCTGTTATGAATGGAAATTTCTCTACATTTCGGACTCCGGCTCAGCTAATCGAAGCCCTTCTGAGGGAAAAAGGTTGGACGAATCGCGTCTTCGCTTTGGTCCTCGGTTTAGATGAGGCAACCACGTCACGCATCGTAAACGGCAAGCGCGATGTGGACGCGGCGCTGGCAGTAGCTCTTGAGGAAGCGCTTAATGTTCCGGCTGAACATTTTCTGGAACTGCAACAGAGCTACGATTTAGCGCAGGCGAGGCTGGCAGCTCCCCATGATCCGGTTAGGGAGCTTCGCGCTCACTTATTCGGGAAGCTGCCTATCGCTGAAATGATCAAACGAGGCTGGATTCACGCTAAAGACGTCAGGGACCCTTTGGTCCAATCTGAACTAGTTCGATTTTTCGGCGTAAATCGCATTGAAGACATCGAAATACTCCCCCACGCCGCAAAGAAAACAGACGTAAAGAACGAGCCGACACCGGTTCAGTTAGCGTGGCTTTATCGAGTCAAGAAGATTGCTGGTGAAATGCTTGTGGCTAGGTACAGCCACGAAGCATTGCTAGCAACGATGCCAAGGCTAAAGCAGCTCCTACTGTCACCCGAAGAGGCCCGCAAAGTCCCGCGGCTTCTGGCAGAGTGCGGAGTTCGCTTCCTAATTGTCGAAAGTTTGCCGAGCGCAAAGATTGATGGCGTGTGCTTCTGGCTAAACGAGAAGTCGCCAGTCATCGCTCTTTCCATGCGCTTTGATCGCATCGACAACTTTTGGTTCGTTTTACGCCACGAGATTGAGCACGTCTTACAAGAACATGGCAAAACTCGAATAATGCTTGATGCTGACCTTGAGGGTGAGGACTCGTTAATTGATGAGGAAGAGGCCGCAGCCAACCAAGCTGCAGCCGAATTTTGCGTCCCTCAGTCAAAGATGAATGCATTTATAGCACGTAAAGCGCCGTTCTTTTACGAACGCGACATCCTTGCTTTCGCGAAAATGATCAACGTGCACCCAGGCCTGATTGCGGGACAGATTAGACGTCGGACTAACAGGTATGACAGATTTGGGAATTACCTCGTAAAAGTGCGTGCATCAGTACTACCGAGCTCCATTTCTGACGGATGGGGCAACGTATATCCAATCGAGCAATAGGACGGATGATGTCAAAGAAGCGCGAGATGCAACGCCTGATCCGGTCTTACAAAGACGAGACTGGGGAACGCGTTGTCGACATGAAGAGAGTCGCGAAGTGGGCAGCCGGCAAGGGCTGGCCTCTTCCAATCCCGCAAGACCCTTTAGAGTTGTTGGCGAAGCAATTCGCTGATGCGGCTCGCGAGGAGACGAAGCGCGACCTTGCTACTGGTCGTCCATACCGAGTGAATCACTCCTTCGTGGAACGACGCGGTGGCCAACAACTTCACCTCTGGATTGATATCGACGAGGCTGAACGTGGACCGTTTCTCAAATCTGCGGTGACACGGCGAGAGCAGATGGTGGGTGACGGTCTTCAATTAACACTGGACATCATGCATTGGAACTCGATCAATGCTGACAAAGAACCAATCGATCTACCAATGGATCTGACTTTCGACATTGAGCTCAGACTGAATGCGCCCGATGACGATGAAGAGGCGGCCTAAGAGCCGCCTCACCTCAGTTTTCAGCGACCTATGGAGGCACCCCGCCGACCTTGCGCGTGACCTGCCCCTGCTCGGCTGAGCCTCAGATTAACAGATCCAACGAGATCGGAAGCTTCGGCACAAATTAACAAGACGAAAGAATCCCGATGTAAGTACAGAGATTCGGGCACCAACCAATACTGTTTTTTGTATGTGATAATCTTTTAGAGAAAATCCGGACATGACGATGCGAGGTGGTCATGGGTGACGGCTACAATTTCAAGATTCTTCAATCAGAAATTCTCAAGCTGAGTAGAGCAACAGACTGGATCACAGCCTGTCGAGAGTGGGTGCTGATTGATATTTATGAATCTGACCATCAAGAGACGTGCCTTTGTCAGCACTATCCAATAATCGAAATATGCGTAATTAAGAACACCATCACTCAAGTCACAGCCGAAGTGGGGAATGTATGTGTAAAGCGGTTCATGGGCATTCGCTCGGACCTGATCTTCGCGGCATTGAAGCGAATTCGACGAGACGTCACAAAGTCACTCAATGAAGATTCGATCGCATTTTTTTACAGGGCAAATCTGTTCAATTCCTGGGAGTATGGTTTTCTCCAAGACACCAAACAGAGACGAAATCTCAGCTCGGCTCAAATGAGAATACGTGTTGGATTGAATCAGCGGGTCATCGACGCAGTCGCACGGCGAGGGATTCAAGGAAGCTAAAATATGCCAAGCTGGACACCCCTCGCCCGAAAACCACTGGACAATCCTTGAATCGTCCGATTCCCCTGCTATACAGCCCCTTTCCGCTTACCTGCGCTCGTACGCAGGAGTGAGCCAGAGGAGCCTTCCGATGACCGACAAGACTTCGGGCGACAAGCTTTCGGGCGACAAGCCTTCCGCGTCCACCTCCGGCTTCCAATACACGCTCTCCAACCTCAAGCCGGTAGCCCCCATGGACCAGATCACCATCACCTTCCCCGACGGCAAGACCCGCGAATACCCCCGCGGCACCACCGGGCTCGACATCGCCAAGGGCATTTCGCCCTCGCTCGCCAAGCGCACCGTCGTGATGGCGCTGAACGGCACGCTGACCGATCTCGCCGATCCGATCGAAGACAACGCCGCCATCGACTTCGTCGCCCGCGACGACGGCCGCGCGCTGGAACTGATCCGGCACGATTGCGCCCACGTGCTCGCCGAAGCGGTGCAGAGCCTGTGGCCGGGCACCCAGGTCACGATCGGCCCGGTGATCGAGAACGGCTTCTACTACGACTTCTTCCGCAACGAGCCGTTCACCCCGGAAGACTTCGCCGCGATCGAGAAGAAGATGCGCGAGATCATCGCGCGCGACAAACCGTTCACCAAGGAAGTCTGGACCCGCGACGAAGCCAAGAAGGTGTTCGCCGACAACGGCGAGGCGTTCAAGGTCGAGCTGGTCGACGCCATTCCCGAAGACCAGACCATCAAGATCTACAAGCAGGGCGAGTGGTTCGATCTGTGCCGCGGCCCGCACATGACCTCGACCGGCAAGATCGGCACCGCCTTCAAGCTGATGAAGGTGGCCGGCGCGTATTGGCGCGGCGACAGCAACAACCCGATGCTGACCCGGATCTACGGCACTGCCTGGGCCAAGCAGGAAGATCTCGACGCCTACCTGCACCAGATCGAGGAAGCCGAGAAGCGCGACCACCGCAAGCTCGGCCGTGAACTCGACCTGTTCCACTTCCAGGAGGAAGGTCCGGGCGTTGTGTTCTGGCACGCCAAGGGCTGGAGCCTGTTCCAGTCACTGGTCGGCTACATGCGCCGGCGCCTCGCGGGCGACTACGACGAGGTCAACGCGCCGCAGATCCTCGACAAGGTGCTGTGGGAAACCTCGGGGCACTGGGAGTGGTACCGCGAGAACATGTTCGCGGCGCAATCGGCCGGCGAGGACGCCGAAGACAAGCGCTGGTTCGCGCTGAAGCCGATGAACTGTCCCGGCCACGTCCAGATCTTCAAGCACGGCCTGAAGAGCTACCGCGACCTGCCGCTGCGGATGGCCGAGTTCGGCGTGGTACATCGCTACGAGCCGTCGGGCGCGATGCACGGCCTGATGCGGGTGCGCGGCTTCACCCAGGACGACGCCCACGTGTTCTGCACCGAGGCGCAGCTCGCCGAGGAGTGCATCAAGATCAACGACCTGATCCTGTCGACCTATTCGGACTTCGGCTTCGAGGGCGAACTGACGGTGAAGCTGTCGACCCGGCCCGACAAGCGGGTCGGCACCGACGAGATGTGGGATCACGCCGAGCGCGTGATGGCCACGGTGCTGTCCGAGATCAAGGCCAAGGGCGGCAACCGCATCAAGACCGAGATCAACCCGGGCGAAGGCGCGTTCTACGGGCCGAAGTTCGAATACGTGCTGCGCGACGCGATCGGCCGCGACTGGCAGTGCGGCACCACGCAGGTCGACTTCAACCTGCCGGAACGGTTCGGCGCGTTCTACATCGACGCCGACGGCGCCAAGAAGGCGCCGGTGATGGTGCATCGCGCGATCTGCGGCTCGATGGAGCGCTTCACCGGCATCCTGATCGAGCACTACGCCGGCAACTTCCCGCTGTGGCTGGCGCCGGTGCAGGTCGTCGTCACCACGATCACGTCGGAAGGCGACGAGTACGCCAAGAAGGTGCTGGCGGCGCTGCGCAAGGCCGGCCTGCGCGCCGACATCGATCTGCGCAACGAGAAGATCAACTTCAAGGTGCGCGAGCATTCGCTCGCCAAGGTCCCCGCCCTGCTGGTGGTCGGCAAGAAGGAAGCCGAGACCCACTCGGTCTCCGTCCGCCGCCTCGGCAGCGAGGGCCAGAAGGTGATGCCGACCGACGAGGCGATCGCCGCGCTGGTCGACGAGGCGACCCCGCCGGATGTCAAGCGGATGCGCGGGGCGGCCTGACCGAGACCAAGTCGAGGCGGCGTCAGGCCGCCTCGCCTACGCTCTTGATCAGGGACTCGGCCGGGATGCCGAGCCCCTGATGCAATTTCCGGATCATCGGCAACGTCAGATCGCGCTTGCGATTGAGCACCTCGTGCACCCGATTGCGACTGCCGATGAACGGGATCAGGTCGCGGGGCTGCAGATCGTTCTGCTCCATGTGATAGCGGATCGCTTCGACCGGATCGGGCAGATCGAGCGGGTAGTGCTTGCGCTCCCAGGCTTCCACCAAGGTCACCAGCACGTCCAGCCGATCGCCCTCCGGCGTATTCCGCCGCGCATTCATCAGTTCCTCGATCTGCTTGAGGGCACGGCGATAATCGCGCTGTGACTTGATCGGAGCTATGTCCATGGCGACCTCAAACGGTTTGTGCGTCGATCGCATCGTAATCGCGATGCGTTCCGACGAAGCGGATATAAACCACGCGATAGGGATAGTTGATCCAGACCACGACCCGGTACTTGTTGCCCGCGACGTTGAATACCGCGCGGCCGTCTTTCAGGATGCTGACGGAGCGGATATCCCGTTTCAGATCCGCCGGGCGCGTCCAATCCGCCGACCGGACGTGGGTGAACCACGCCATCAACGGTTCACGCGCATCGTCGTGGCCCGGTCGGGCGAGAAACGACTTGATCGTGCTGAGCGCTATCACCCTCACCTGCGCAATCTAGCATAGTCCCAGCCTGGGACCAAGTTGAAAGCGAAGCGGCAACGGCGCCCCCCCCTCTGCCACGTCGAAAACCAGCTTACGCGCTGCGGTCGAGCTCGGGGGACTGGGTGGTGCCCTTCTGCATCGCGGCGATCGCCGCATCGAGTTCGGCGCGGCTGTATTGCGGCGCGGTGCCGGAGCGCGGCGTCCATTCGCTTTGCGCCTTGGCGGTATCGGCGATCTCGACGTTGCCGCCGAGCAGCCTGGCGTAGGTCTCCGCCCGCCATTGCGCCAGCGCCGGGCCAACCAGGGACGGCTCGTCGAGACCGCTGACCGCGGACGCGGTGGCGTTGCTCATCTCGGCGATGCCGCCATTGTACAGCTTCGCCACCACCTGATTGCCGACCTTGACGGTGGCGTAGACGTCGTCCGGCTCGTTGTCGGAGCCGCCGCGCGGCGCCGTCTCCTGCTGCTGCAGCCAGACGCGCGCGATCTCGTCGACCTCGGCGGAGGTGACTTTACGCACCGCTTCCGGATGCGCCTTCATCAGGTCCGCGAAGCTGTAGACGTCGCCTTCGAAAGCGAGCCCGTTCTTGTTGGTGGACTTCTCCGAATCCGCCTTGGTCACGTGCATGTACGGCGTCAGCACGTGGCCGTGTCGGTCGGTGATATTCATGATGCGCCCCCCGCTCCAAATTGGTCCGAGCGGTGGTGGGGCTGCAAACTTCGCGCCACGAAGAAGTCTTGTCCGATCAACACGATCGCGCGGCGGTCGTTGCGCGCATCGCGGCGGCAATTGCCGGCGGCGGCAAGCTTTTCCTACTGCCAAGCGCGATGGTCGAGCCGCAGGATTGGTACGGTTCTGATCGAACCTTGCGCCGACATGCGATAGATTGCCGGCCGAAGCGTGCGCCCGCGGACCGGTGCCGCGGGCGGCGCTGGAGCAGATGGAGAGCAGCCATTTCCGACCCGATCGAATTCTTCAAAACCCGCCGCTCGGTGAAGCCGCGCGAGATGACCGGCCCCGGCCCCTCGCCCGACGAGCTGGAGACCATCCTGACGATCGGCGCCCGCGTGCCGGACCATGGCAAGATCGCGCCGTGGCGGTTCATCGTGTTCGAAGGCGACGCCCGCGCCCGTGCCGGCGAGGTGATCGCCGAGGTGTTCGCCCGCAAGCATCCCGAGGCGACCGCCGCCGAGATCGCCGCCGAAAAAGCGCGGCTGTGCGAAGCGCCGCTGGTGATCGCGGTGGTGTCGTCGCCGAAGCCGCATCCCAAGGTGCCGGTGTGGGAGCAGGAGCTATCTGCCGGCGCGAGCTGCATGAACATCGTCTCGGCCGCGACCGCGCTCGGCTACGGCGCCAACTGGCTGACCGGCTGGATCGCGTTCGATCCCGAAGTGCTGAGCAGGCTCGGCCTGCGCGGCGACGAGAAGCTCGCCGGTTTCATCCATATCGGCACGCGGCCGAAGGACATCGAAGACCGGCCGCGCCCGACGCTGAACGAGATCGTGACGCGGTTCTAAGCGCGTTCGAGCTTCCGGCTGCGGTCCGCTCACGGCGCACCGCGGCCGTCCAGCGCGCTAACCGCGGCCGGCCGGAAACACCCGTCCTTCGAACACCGTCCCCCAGATCGACACATCCTTGAGCCGCTCCGGCGGCACCGCATAGGGATCCTGCTCGAGCACCGTGAAGTTGGCGATCTTGCCCGGCGCGATGCTGCCGAGGTAGTCCTCGTGGCGCCAGGAATACGCCGCCTCGATGGTGATCGCGCGCAGCGCTGCATCGACCGAGACGCGCTGCTCCGGACCGGCGACACGGCCGGACGGGGTGATCCGGTTGACACCGCACCATGCCAGATACAGCGGCGCGCTCGGCGCCATCGGCAGATCGGAGTGATAGGACAGCGGTACGCCCTGATCGAGCACCGACTTGGCTCTGACCATCGCGTCCGCCCGCTCCGGCCCGAGGCCCACCGCGCTGTATTTATCCGCAAAACCCGTCGTGTAGTACGGATTGGCGCTGACCAGTGCGCCGAGGCGCTTGATTCGTGCCACCTGATCTTCGGTCGAATTGGCGAAGTGCACGATCACGCTGCGATGATCGGCGCGCGGGTGCTCGGCGTTCAGCTTCTCCAGAATGTCGAGCAGCTTCTCCAGGCCGAGATCGCCGTTGACGTGGGTGTGAATCTGATAGCCGGCGTTCCAGAACAGCCGGGCGCGGCGCTCCAATTCGTCCGGCGGTATGATCCACTCGCCCTGATGGCCGTCGAGATAGCCGTCCTTCATCTGCATCAACTGCGAGATGATGGCGCCGTCCGCGAACAGCTTGATCTGGCCGGGGAAGAACATCAGCTTGCGGCCCGGCGCTTCGGGCGCCACCGCGATCTGCGCTTCCACCGCATCGAGCGCGCCGTCGAGCCCGACGCGGTCGACGATGCCGCGGCCGTCGGCGATGAAGGTGGAGTACATCGGGGTGTCGGGGGCACCGAGGATCTGCTCGTACAGCTTCCACATGTCCGGGGTGTAGAGGGCGCCCGGCTCCATATAGGCGGTGACGCCGTTGGCGTGCAGATAGCTCACCATCTGCTTCAGCCCGAAGGCGAGCCGCTCCGGCGTCGCCAGCACCTTCATCATCGGCGTCATCATCAGGTTGAGGCCGCCCTCCCAGAAATGCCCCTCGCGCCAGTTCGACTGCTCGCTCGCCTGCCCCTGGTTCTGCGTCATCGCCTCGGTGATGCCGAGCGCCGCCAGCGCCGGGGTGTTCAGATAGAACTCGTGACAGGAGCGATGCCACACCGCGATCGGCCGGGTCGGGCTGATGGCATCGAGCGCGGCGCGGTCGAGCTTGCCGTGCCACAGCGCGTGATAGCCCCAGGTCAGCAGCCAGGCGTCGAGCTTGTCGAGCTTGGCATCGGCCGCCTTCAGCCGCGCCTGATAGGCGTCGGCGCTGCCGGCCGCCTTGTGGGTGCCGCCCGGCAGCACCCAATCCTCCGGCGCGATCACCTCGACCGCCAGCGTGAGTGCGCCAAGCACCGGGTGCAGGTGCTGGTCGATCAGTCCCGGCGTCACGATCTTGGCCGCGAACGTCTCGTCCACCGTGAATGAACGGTCGCCCAACGCCGCCTTGACCTGATCGAGCGAGCCGACCGCAACGATCCGCTTGCCGGCGACGGCGACCGCGGTCGCCTCCGGCGCGCCACGCTCCATGGTGATGAACTTCCTGGCGGTGAAGATCGTCACCGGCACTGCGGCTCCGGCGACCTGCTCGCCGCCGAGTGCGCTCGTCAGCCGCGCGTTGATACCACCATCGGCTTTCGCTGACCTGGATACCACCGCCTCGGCAGCGAACGGGACGCTCGCGCTCAACGCGGCCGCACCCTTCAATACCTTGCGGCGCGACGGCAGCGACAGTGAGCGGAATGCGAACTGGAATGCTGGATTGCAGGCGATGCACATGGCGCGCGCTCCAGGACCGAGTTGTTAGTGGCCCTGAAAGCAGCTTAGCACTGAGTCGAAAACTCAGCCCCGGCCATTCGTCGGGCGCCGCTACGCCGCCTTCGACGCCTGCCGTCCGAACCGCGTCAGCAGGGGGTGAATTTCAGAGGACGGCCGCGCCGGGCTGAACAGGAATCCTTGCACCTCGTGGCAGCCTTCGGCGCGCAGCGCGTCCAGTTGTTCGACGGTTTCGACGCCCTCCGCCAGCGTGGTGATGTCCAGGCTGCGGCCGAGACCGGCGATGGCGCGGACGATCGCGAGGCAGTCCGGCCGCTCGGCGAGATCCTTCACGAACGAGCGGTCGATCTTGATCTTGTCGAACGGGAAGCTGCGCAGATAGCTGAGCGACGAGTAGCCGGTGCCGAAATCGTCCATCGAGATCCGCACGCCCAGACTGCGGAGCTGATGCAGCGTGGCGAGGTTGGCTTCGCTGTCGGCGAGAAACAGCGACTCGGTGATCTCCAGTTCGAGCCGGTGGGGCACCAGGCTCGACTGCGCCAGCGCCGAGATCACCACCTGCACCAGATTGCGGCTGCGGAATTGCACCGGCGACAGATTGACCGCGACCTTGACGTCGGACGGCCACGACGCCGCCTCCAGGCACGCCTGCCGCAGCACCCACTCGCCGAGGCCGACGATCAGGCCGATGTCCTCGGCCACCGGGATGAAGTCGGACGGCGAGATCATGCCGCGCTCGGGGTGGCGCCAGCGCAGCAGCGTCTCGAAGCCGCCGATCCGGTCTTCGGCAAGATCGATCAGCGGCTGATAGTGCAGCTCGAATTCGCCGCGCGCGAACGCCTGCCGCAGGTCGAGCTCCATGTCGCGGCGGATCTGGGCCTGGCGGTCCATCTCCTTCTCGAAGAAATGGTGACAGCCGCCGCCCGCCGCCTTGGCCCGGTACAGCGCCATGTCGGCGTTGCGCGAGAGCGCCTCGCATTCGTCGCCGTCGGACGGCGCCAGCGCGATCCCGATCGAGGCGCCGATCACCACTTCGAGCCCGTCCATGTCGTAGGGCGCGCTCAGGATCTCGATCAGCCGCGCCGCGAAGCTGCCGGCTTCGTTCGGCGTCGCCAGCGAGGTCAACACGATCGCGAACTCGTCGCCGCCGAGCCGCGCCACCAGATCGCCGTCGCCGACCTGCTGCCGCAGCCGCTCGGCGACGCATTGCAGCAGCCGGTCGCCGGTCGGGTGACCGAACGAGTCGTTGACGTTCTTGAACAGATCGAGGTCGACGCACATCACCGCGACCATGGTGCCGCTGCCGCGGGCCTGCGCCAGCGCCTGCTCCAGCCGCTGCTGATACAATGCTCGGTTCGGCAGGTTGGTGAGCCCGTCGTGATGCGCCATATGGGCGATCTTGGCTTCGGCCTTGCGTCGCTCGGTGATGTCGACCACCGCGACCAGAAAGCCGTCGCGACCGTCGAACACGACGCGGCGGCCGAAGGTCAGGACGTGGATCTCGGAGCCGTCGGCCTTGACGTGGCGCCAGTTGCCTTCGGACTGATAGCTGTCGCGCATCTCCAGCAGGGTCTGGCCGTGCGCGATCCACTCTTCGCGCGGCCAGATCTCGCGCAGCGACATCCGCAGAAACTGCTCGCGCGGATAGCCGTAATGCGCCACCGCGGCGTCGTTGACGCTGAGAAATTCGAAGGTCTGGGCGTCGAACACCCACATCGGCATCGGGTTGCCGTCGAACAGCAGGCGGAACGACTCCTCGCGCTTCTTCAGCGAGGTGACGTCGGAGATCGTCACCGAGACGACGTCGCCGAATGCGGTGGCGCTGAGGCTGAGATTGCGGTCGCCGCTGTCGACCGCGAAGGTGATGCTGGAATCGGAATCGACCAGATCGATCAATCGCCCGGCGACGTCGGGCGTGCACAGCAAATGATGCCCGACCGACAGCCGGCTCCAGCGCAGCGCAGCGACCGACCGTCCCAGTAATTCCGAGGCGCCGGAGTTGACGTGCACGATCTGGAAATCGAACGGCTTGCGGTCGGGCCCGCGAATTGCGGTCAGCGCGACAATGCCGTCGTCGGTCGAGGAGAAGATCGCGTCGAGCAGATTGTAGCGGTGGCGTTCTTCGTTGACATAGACGCCGACCAGAGTGCCGCCCCAGCGCGAGGCGGTCGGCAGCGCCAGCAGCGTGTAGCGCTGCACGATGCCGTCGCGGACGCAATGCGCGGTGCCGAGATGCGGCCGCTTGTTCTGCAGCGCACCGGAAGCGGCCTGCGCCAGCGCGGTGCCGCAGTCCGGCGACAGCGCGTCGAGCGGAATGTCCCAGCGCTCGTCGCCGAGCCATTGCTGGGCGTATCGGCCGGTGCGCGACACCTCCGGCGTCTCGCCGTCGATCTCCAGCAGCACCAGATGATCAGCCAGACGACCAAGGCTGCCCAGCATCACCTCTTCGTAGCTCGGCAGCGACTGTCCCGGCTGGATCGCCGCGTACCACTTGCGCTGCAGTACGGTTAAGTCGGAAGCAAGCTGGTTGATCGGATTTTCGGAAATTTGAGTGACGGCAGCCGACACGAGTAGCGCCCCGCGGATGAGAACTGCGGCGCAGTCGAGCTATTCCCGATTAAGACGATGTAAACGAACCGGCTCGTCGCGGAAAAACCACTGAATATGAAGCTTTTAAGTCGTGCGATGGTTATCCCGCGTTCACCATTGTGACGCCGCACGTACAGCAGCATGAAGCTCACAACCGGTCGCGTCAGACGTGCAACCGGCGCGATGCTCAGCGTGCCAGCACCTCGACCTCGCCGTCGACGCCGTTGACGACGTTGAAGCCGCGCTCGAATACCTTGCCTTCGTTCTTGGCAATGGCGCGGTACTCGCCTTCCGACAGCACGACGCGCGGAAAGGCGCCGATCGATTCCTTGATGACGTCGCCGCCCGGAGTCAGCACCGACCACGAGGTGTTGGCCAGCGCCTCGCCGCCCTTTTCGCTGACCAGTTTCAAGGTGATCACCGCGGCGCGGTGGGTGATGGTGACGTCTGTCAGCTTGCCGGCCTGAACCCGGATGTCGGAGCGCACCACCGAATTGGCGTCGCCGTAATTGGAGACGATGTAATAGGTGCCTTCCGGTACCAGCGCGACGTCGCCGGCGGCAACGTTGGGCAGCAGCGCCGCGCGCTGGGCGTTGTCGAACTGGCTGCCCTTGTAGATCGTGAACGAGATCTGGTTCGACGGAATCCGCGAGCTGCCGACCTTGCCTTCGATCCGCAGGCCGCCGGCGGGCAGTAGGAAATTCTCGCGCTCGGTGTCGGACTTCACCGTCACCGGCCGCACCGCGCTGACCAGGCCGAGCGCGACGTGCACCACGTAATTGCCCGGCGGCAGCAGGATGTTCGGTGTGGCGCCGTGGTCCTCGCGCACCAGCTTGATCGAACCGCTGTCGTCGGGGCGATCGGAATAGACCCGCCACACCAGACCGCTGTTGATCACCGGCTGGTCCTTGCCGTAGCGCGCGCTCAGCGCCAGCACGCCCTGCGGCGCCGCCGTCACGGGAGGCAGCGGCGACATCGCCGGCGGCGCCACCGCGGCGACCGGCGGCTGGGTCAGCGGCCCCGGCAGATTCGGGGCGGCGGCCGGGCCGGACTGCGGAGCGAGGCTGATCGCCCCGCCGGCCGGCGGCTCCGGCACGGAAGCCGGCGGCACCGGGGGCGGCCGGTCGCTGAACAATTGCGCTGCGGCGGGCTGGGTGAGCGACATTGCGCACGCCGCAACCAGCACCCACCGAGCTGTCCCCCGCGGACGGCTCCCGACGATGTTACCCCTGCAAATCATCGTGATGGTTTTCACCGAAAACGCGGCAAATTCAAGCCGGTCCAACGCCGGGCCAGGCCGGCCGGGCGATCGGCGGTATGGTCGTGCTGTTCGTGATTGCGTCACGATTTTCTCCTAGTCCCGGCCGCCCAAGGCATTAATCATGCATTCGAAACGACGTGGCACGATCCGGCGCGAATCGCGAAATGGACCGGCCGCAACGGCGGCAAGCTGAGGAGACAACCGTGCTCGAAAACCTGATCGGACGCGGGCAAACGCAACCGGCGGCACAGGACAAGGTCGGCCTCGACCCGATCCGCCGGCCGGTGATCGGCTTGGCGCTCGGCGGCGGCGCCGCGCGCGGTTTTGCGCATATCGGTATCCTGCGCACGCTGCTGTCGCACGGCATTACGCCCGACGTGGTGGTCGGCACCTCGATCGGCGCGGTGGTCGGCGGAGCCTATGTGGCAGGCCATCTCGACACGCTGGAGGAATGGGCGCGGCGGCTGCAGCCCCGCAACATCTTCGGCTATCTCGACATCCGGCTCAATGGCTCCGGCCTGATCGGCGGCAGCAAACTCGCCGCACAGCTCGATGCCACCCTCGGTCCGATCCTGATCCAGGATCTCGGCCAGAAATTCGCCAGCGTCGCCACCGAAGTGGCAACCGGTCACGAGATCTGGCTCACCCACGGCCGCATCGTCGATGCCGTCCGCGCTTCCTATGCACTGCCTGGCATCTTCTCGCCGGTGCTGATCGGCGATCGCTGGCTGGTCGACGGCGCGCTGGTCAATCCGGTTCCGGTCTCCGCCGCGCGCGCCCTCGGCGCCGAAATCGTGATCGCCGCAAACGTGTCCAGCGACGTGTTCGGCCATGGCACCACGATCTTCTCACACGGCAACCCGGTTGCCGACCCGGTCGTGCCGGAACCCGAGGAGCCGCCGGCGCAGAAGCGCGGCTTCACCCGGTTCTTCTCGCCAGAGCGCTTCGTCAAGCAGGAACTGTTCGGCAGTCCGGAACGTCCCGGCATTTCCAAAGTGATGACCGACGCCTTCAACATCATGCAGGACCGCATCACCCGGGCGCGGCTCGCCGGCGATCCGCCCGACCTGCTGATCTCGCCACGGGTCGGCCGGATCGGCTGGTTCGACTTCCACCGCGCCGACGAGATCATCGCCCACGGTGCCCGCGCCGCCGAACGCGCCATCGACTCGATCCGTGAGACGATCGAGGAGGCCGTGCCGCAGCCCAACGCCACGGTGCCGGTGGAAACCTGAGCGGAAACCGGATCAACGGCCGCCGCTGCTGCGGCGTCTCGCAACGCACAGCGCGATCGTCACCAGCGGCACCCCCAGCGCGACCCAGCATAGCAGCCACCACAGGCCGCCCTCGCCGGCCAATGCGGACAGCAATCCGCAGAGGGTCGAAGCCGCGAGCGCGATCGGCCACAGCCATTGTCGTCGCAACGCGCTCATGATGCGGATCTGCCAGCATCCGCATCAGCGCCACGGCGCGGGCGTTTCGCTCCCCACAGATACAGCCCGCTGATCAGCACCACGATCGTCGCGACGTCGAACAGCGCCCAGATGATCTTCAGCGGCAGCCCGCCATAGTCGCCGAAATGCAGCGGCTGGGACATGAACAGCGCGGTCGCATACCATGGCATGTCGCGGACCGAGACCACCTGCCCGATCGACGCATCGGCGAGCGCCGGTTTGAGAATGCGGCTGGTGATCGGCGTGTTGCCGGTGAGAAAGATCGCGACGTGCGACGGCGTGGCGAACGGCGTGCCGGGAAATGCCACCGTCATCACGTTCATGCCGGGCACCGCGGTGCGGACGTCGCGCAGTACGTCGTCGATCGATGCGTGCCGGCTCTCGCCGGACGCCGGCTTCGCCTGCGATGCCATCTCGACGAGCTGGTTGGCCTGCCAGGCGAGCTCGACCGGCGCCGCCAGCGTATTGATGACGCCGGTAAAGCTGACAACGCCGAACCAGGCGAGCGTCACGATGCCGAGCAGATTGTGCAGGTCGAGCCATGTCCGCCGGCGGCTGCCGTCCGTCCGGACGACGCCGAACGCAAGACGCCGCGTGAACGGACCGTACAGCACCACGCCGGACACGATCGCAACCACCAGAAGAAGTCCCATGAAGCCGAGAAACAGCGTGCCCGGCACCCCGGCAAACAGATCGAGATGCAGCCGCGTCATCACATACAGGAAGCCCTCGTTCGGCTGCGGCACCTCAATCTGCTCTCCGGTGCGGGTGTCGAACACCTGATAGTGAAACGTCGCCGGATCGGCCGTCATCGAGGCTGCGGTCGGCACCTTCAGAATCGGATGATCCCGATCGTAGAACAGATACGGCACCACCTCGCCGGGCCGCGCCGCCACGGCCTGCGTGATCATCGCGTCCACCGAGGCCGCGCCCGGCACCGCCGTCGTGGCTGCGAGCTTCAGGTCAGGACCAAGCTCGTCCTTGAAGATCAGCGGCAGCCCGGTGAGGCAGAGCAGCAGCGCGAACAGCGTGCAGATCAGGCTGCTCCAGCGATGCACCCAGACCCAAGCTCGAACGGCGCGCCGCGTCATCGGCGGCGCGCCTTCCTGGCGGCGATCCTCACCACCGGTACCTGATCCCCGCCAGCACGGTGCGGCGATTGCCGAACTGGCAGTAGAATCCCGACGAGCAGCTCGAATAGTATTCCTTGTCGAACAGGTTGTTGACGTTGAGCGTCAGGGTCGTGCCCTTCAGACTCGGCGCGACGTTCGCGAGGTCGTATTTCAACGCCGCATCCACCACCGTATAGGCCGGTGTCCGCAGCGTGTTGGCGTCGTCGCCGTAGCTGGCGCCGACATGGCGGATGCCGCCGCCGAAGGTCAGGCCGCTGACCGGGCCTGACCGGAACGTGTAGTTCGCCCACATCGAGCCGAAGAAATCCGGCACGGCCTGCGGCCGGTTGCCGATGATCGACACAGTCGTGGATTTCGCCACACGTGTATCGAGGAAGGTCAAGGCGCCGATCAGCTCGAGGCTGTCGGTGACATTGCCGCGGGCTTCGAGCTCAACGCCCTTCGAGCGGATCTCGCCCTGCTGCACGTTGAAGCCCGGCACGGTCGACGGCGTCAGCACGTTCTGCTGGCGGATGTCGAACACGGACGCCGTGAACAGGATCGGCAGAAAGGTCGGCTGATATTTGATCCCGCCTTCGTATTGCTCGGCCGTTGTCGGGATGAACGGCTGCCCGTCGGCACCGACGCCGGTGACCGGCTCGAACGACGTCGAATAGCTGACATAGGGCGCGACGCCGTTGTCCAACAGATACAGCAGGCCGGCCCGATAGGTGGTCTTGTCGTCCGACTGATTGGAGCGCGATCCGGCAAGACGGCTCTCGGTGCTCTGCTCGGCCCAATCATGGCGGACACCGAGCGTGGCGCGCCAGCCGCCCAGGCTGATCTGGTCCTGCGCATACAGCCCGGTCTGCGTGAGCTTCTGACCGCTGTCGATCAGCGAGGCGAGCGGGCCGACCGGCTGATTGTACTGCGGATTGACGACATCGAGCGAAGTCGCGCCGCCGAGCTGGTAGGTCCAGTTGCTGAGCGTGTTCTGATAGTCGACGCCGGTGATGATCTTGTGCTGCAGTGCGCCGGTGGCGAAATCGAACTGGACGCGGTTGTCGGTCGACAGCCCGCCGACGTCCTCGATCGAGCGCAATGCCCAGCGCGGGATCGTGCCGGTGGCGGTGAGCGGCGCGTTCATTTGCAGCGACTTGAAGTCGACGTCGACGTGCGAATAGCGCAGGCTCGATTTGACGCTGACGACCTCGTTGAGCCGTTTGTCGAACTGATAGCCGATGCCGTATTGCTCGCGCTCGAACGAGTCGAAGCCGGGATCGCCGACATTGAGCTTGGAGTTCAGGTATGGCCGGTACTGCAGCGGGGCCAGCGAGGTCGGGTACAGCGAGTTGAAATAGCCGCCCTTCGGGTCCTTCTGATAGTAGCTCTGGATCGTGAAGCGCGTGTCCATGTCCGGCGACCAGGTCAATGCCGGCGCGACGGCGAAGCGCTGCTCGTCGACATTGTCGTAGCGCGTGCCGGACGACCGGCCGATCGCGCTCAGGCTGTACAGCCAATGCCCGTCCTTATCGAGCGCGCCCTGGCTGGTGACGCCGGACTGAAACCGGCCATAGCTGCCGCCCTCGACGCGGACCTCGTTGTACGGGACCGCACTCGGCATCCGGCTGATCTGATTGACGAGACCGCCCGGGCTGGTCTGGCCGTACAGCACCGCCGAAGGCCCTTTCAGCACCTCGACACGGTCGAGCAGGAACGGATCGATCGCGGTGTTGGCGAAGGCCTGACCGCGCGGCAGCTTCAAGCCATCGAGGAAGCTCACATAGTTGGTCGCGGTGCCGAACGCGCCGAAGCCGCGGATGAACACGCTGTCGTAGCGCGAATTGGTGTCGGCGTCCGACAGCACGCCGGCGCTGTAGCGTAGCGCATTGGCAACCGTCTGAACGTTCTGATCGTCCATCTGCCGGCGGGTGACGGTCGAGATCGACTGCGGCGTTTCCAGCACCGGCGTGTCGGTCTTGGTCGCGGTCGCCGTTGTACGGGCGACGTAGCGATCGGAGGTGTTGCTGACGTTGACCGGGCGCGCCGCCGGTGCCGCCTGTTCACGCGCCGAAGTGCGTGTCGGCACGGCGCGCTGAGCCGCAGGAGCTGGCGGCGCACGGCGCACTGCGCGACGCTCGGCGGGCTGCACAGTAACCGGCGGCAGCGCCACTGACGCTTCGCGCGCGCTCTGTGCCAGCACTTCGGAGCCGCCACTCAGCGACAGCGCAATCGCGACGCCGGCGGCGATCTTGTTCTCGTTTCCCATCCGCTATCCCCCAGATACCTCGCCTCGAGGCCGGCGGGAAATAAACGGGACGGGACCGTCCTGTCCAGATCGATTGCCAAGTGAATACAAATCTGGGATTGGAATTGCTCGAAAGACTCGCCTCGTCGTAGCGACGATCAAGGATCGCAATGCCGACTTCGACCACTCCTTCCAAAGGCGGCCGCCCGCGCAAAAGCGATGTCGAGGCCAAGTCGCTTCACATCATCGAGACCGCGTCGCGGCTGTTCGCGCAGCAGGGCTTCGCGGCGACTTCGGTCGAACAGGTCGTGGCCGCGTGCGGCGTCGGCAAGGACACCGTGTATCGACGCTTCCCGTCCAAGCTGGCGTTGTTCGAAGGCGTGGTCGAGCACGCCCGCGTGCAGACGCTGGCGCATTTCCAGACCACGATGGCAACACAGACAGGCGACGCACTGACGCAGCTCCGTGCTGCGGCGCGCTGGCTGCTCGCCGTCAACCTCGATCCGACGCTGATCGCGTTCAAGCGGATCGCGTTCAGCGAGGCGCTCGTGGTCGGACAGGCCGTCGCGAACCGGACCGACGATCCGATCATGGACCGGCTGCTGTCGCTGATCGGCGAGGCGCAGAAAGCCGGCGCACTCGCGCGCGGCGACGCACGCTTTCTCGCCGCGCAGCTGATCAACTGCATTGCGGTCGGACCGATGCTCGACGCCATGCTGGGCGGCACGACCTACGCATCGTCCCGCGCCCAGAATGTCTATTTCGACAAAGCCTGGACGCTGTTCCTCGACGGCGCGGGCGCCTGAGTCACAGTCCGGCCGCTGCCGTCAGGCCGACTTGATGTAGTCGTGCAGAGCCTGCTGCTCGTGTTCGTATTCGGTCAGGCGCGATTTGACGATGTCGCCGATCGAGATCAGGCCGACGACGCGGTCCTGCTCCATCACCGGCAAATGCCGGAACTTGCCCGCCGTCATCCGTTCCATGATCTGGCCGACGGTGTCGTCCTGGCGACAGGTCATGACGTCGCGCGTCATCACCGTGCCGACGGGTGCGTCCAGCATCGCGGCGCCGCGCTCGGCGAGCACGCGAACCACGTCACGCTCAGACAGAATGCCCTCGAGCCGCGCCCCGTTCATCACCAGCACCGCGCCGATGCGACGCTCGGCCAGCGTCTTCACCGCCACCGCGAGCCGGGCATCGGCCTCGACGGTGTGGATGTAACGGCCCTTCGATTCCAGAATTGCACGCACGGTCATGGTCGCCTCCCATAGGCCGCCGGCCGAGCCGGACGGCTCTCGTTGTGACGCTTGCAGCGGATCAGTCACGGCGGTGGGCGGAATGGGCGCTCGACCAGATCGGCGCTACTGATCGCGCCAATCCCCACTCCGAGCCCGGCGCTAATCAGCGCCGGGTGTAATGACACCGCAAGATTGCGGCGTTTCAGCGGTAAGTCAAAACTCTCGCAACTGCGAATGTCAGTTGCAGCGCATCACAGCACGGGCGTGTCGGGCGTGCGCGGTACAGGATCGAACAGCGAGAACAGCAACAGGCCGGCGAAGAAGCCGCCGATATGCGCCTGCCAGGCGACGCTGGCGCCCTCGTTGCCGATCGCGATCGAGCCGATCCCGAAGATGATGTTGATGCCGAACCAGATGCCGAGGAACGCCAGCACCCGGGGATCGCGCAGCGCCCGCAGCAGCGGCTGCGCCGGCACTTTCGCAGCCGCGTCGGCATCGCCCCGACGCAGCGACAGGAAACTGCCGCGGACGAAGGCAAAGCGGATCGCCGCCGCCATCGCGCCGGACACCGACGCGGACGCTCCGATCATCGGCGCCATCTCGTGGGCATGGGTGAGCAGATGCGCGAATGCGCCGGCCGCGGCCGTCACCGCCATGAACACGAAGAACCGCAAGCCGCCGAAACGTCGCGCCAGCGCACTGCCGAACGGCAGCAACCACAGCACGTTGAACACGATGTGGCTGAGATTGGCGTGCAGCAGCGAATAGCTGACGAAGGTCCAGATCTTCGCGCCGGTGCCGCCGGGGAACGGCGAGTCGAGCAGCGTCTGGTCGTAGCGCATCGGGATGAAGCCGAACATCTCGATGGTCCAGTACTCGAACTCCGGCGAGAGCAGAGTGCGCAGATGGATCACCGCCAACAGCACGATGTAGGCGGTCACCGCCCCGGGCAGCGTCAAAATCGGTTCGCGCTGCGGCGGCTGCGGCGGCAACGACGACGATACGAGCGGGGAATCCAACGGCCTGCAACCTGCTGCGAACGGCTCGGGCGAGCGATCCGCACCCTTAGAGCATTTTCCGGCAAAGTGGAATTCGGACGGCCGCGCCGGTACTCCGCGCAGCCAGCCTCCAAAACGGGAGAAGGGAGAGGCCCTGAGAAAGCCTCTCCCCCGATTCGTCCCGGCCGCCGTTCGCATCGGCAAAAGGGCCGCCTATCCGATGCGTCGGCCGCCTGTTTTGCAGCCACCCTGTATCTCGCCAGCGCCGGCGGTCTGGAGTCCTCCGACGCTGGAACACCGACACCTTAGCGGCAGTTCCGCGGGCCGCAACGCCATAGTTAATTTAACCTTAACGACGCAAAGCCGGGTATGACGGCGCCATTCGCGCCGGCCGGCATGGACGCTGCAACGGCCCTCCTGCACAACACTCTTCGAGCGTCGCGCCGGGCGATTTCGGGACAGCCCTGTCCCAATGCCGTCCGGCCGCGACGACCGCGAACCAAGGTCGTCCATGAAGCATCCGTCGAGCCGGGCATTCTTCGCCTATTGGGACAAGCAACGCGACGGCGCACCCGCGCCGGATCGCAGTGCGATCGAACCCGACGCTCTGCGCAGTCTGCTCGGGGACGTGTTCGTGGTGTCGTGCGACGCGACCGGCTATCCGTTCCGCTTCGCCGGCACCCGGCTGAACGCCCTGCTCGGACGCGAGCTGAAGGGCGAGAAACTGACCACGCAGTTCGTGCTGGACCAGCGTCTGGCGGTGCAGCAGGTGCTGGACGTCGTCGCCGGCGACACCGTCGCGGTGGTGGCGGGCATCATCGCGACGGCGCCGACCGCCAGCCCGGTCGCCCTCGAATTGTTGCTGCTGCCGTTCGCGCCGCGCCCCCACACGCCGTTGAGCATGACCGGGCTGCTGGCGCCGCTCGGCGGCCGTGTTCTCGGGCCGCTGAGCAGCCTCCGGCTGACATCGTGGCGCACGATCGGCCAGCAGCCGCGCCGGTTGGCGCCGCGCAAGCTGCGCAAGCTGCAGGTGGTGGGCGGCCTGACCGTCTATGAAGGCAGCCGCTGAGGCGCGGCGTAGTCCGTCGCCATTCGCGACCTCACCACGCCCGGCTGGCGCTCGACGACGGCGGCAGCGAACGCACCGCGGTCCGCCTTGTAGCAGCCGCAGGTCCGCTGCATCAGCCCCTCGACATCGGTGATCGCCAGCCGGCCGCGGCTGTACCGGATCAGCCCCTGCTGCTGCAGCGCATGCGCGATCAGCGAGATGGTGTTGCGCTTCACGCCCAGCATCCGCCCCATCAGGTCCTGGCCGAGTTGCAGGCAATCACTGCCGGCCATGTCACGCAAGTCCAGCAGCCGGCGGCACAGCCGGGCTTCGGCGGAGTGGGCGGCGTTGCAAGCCGCGATCTTTTCGGCACGGACCGAACGCTCCCAGTGATAGCGCAGCAGCACGCTGCGCAGCATCGGGCTGGCGCCGACGGCACGGCGGAAATGCAGCACGTCGACGACGGATGCCGTCGTCGGATGGCGCACCACCGCGGTGGTCGCAGCCTGGGTCTCGTGCACCGCCTCGCCGCCGAGCACGCCGTCCCGGCCGATCGCCGCGGCTTCGATCGCCTCGTCGCTGCCGAGTTCGACGACGCTGGAAATCACCCCGCCGTGGGGAAACACCGCCTGCTCGAGCGGCGCACCGGCTTCGATCAGCACCTGACCGACCTTCAGCTCGACCGTGCGCAGATGCGGCCGCAGCAGATCGAAATCCGCCACTGGTAAGGCCGCGAGCAATTCGTTGGCCGATTGACTGATCGCCATGGTGTGTCTGCCCCGGGACCAGGCACGCCGCGCGAAACGGTGCGCCCCGTCTCCTCAATCAAGCCGCTGCAATTGCGGCCCCCTGGAAACCTAATCGATTGAGCGAGCAAAAATGTCCACTTCGTACAACTACGCGGCGAGTAAATCGGACTATAATCGCAATCTACGAACCGCGCTGCCCTAGGGTGCGCATGCGCACATCGCCCGACCTCCGCGACGACGTCGCCTCTCGCGCAGGTCCGTCGAGCCCGCCCAAATCCGAGACGCAATGGGCGCCTGCAACCTGCGGGCGGCGGAGTGCTAACGAGCCGTTAACTGTGCCGGTCGTAGGTTGAAATCTACGGCAGCTCGACCGGCTCTCGGATTCCCTGTTTTGTTGTTGCAGAAACCAAAGATGCAGCCGGCGTCGCTCGAGCGGCGTCGCTTCCAGCGGGTGAAGGTTCACCTGCTCGGCCGCTATATGCTGCCGGATCGCCGGGAGTTTCCGTGTCAGGTGATCAACATGTCGCCCGGCGGCCTGGCGCTGCTGGCGCCCGGCATCGGCAATGTCGGCGACCGTGTGATCGCGTATCTCGACCATGTCGGCCGCGTCGAAGGCAAGATCACCAGGATCATCGACAACGGCTTCGCGATGACTCTGGCCGCGACGCCGCGCAAGCGCGACAAGCTCGCCGCACAGCTCACCTGGCTCGCCAATCGCGACATCCTCAACCTGCCGGAAGACCGCCGCCACGACCGTATCGTGCCGCGCAATCCGATCGCCGTGCTGACGCTCGACGACGGCAGCAAGATGAGTTGCCGCATCATCGACATGTCGCGCTCCGGCGCCGCGATCGCCGCCGAGCAGCGGCCGCCGCTGAACGCGCAGGTGCTGCTCGGCCGCGTCGCCTCCCGCGTCGTGCGTCACCTCGACGACGGCTTCGCGCTGGAGTTCATCCACGAGCAGCTCGAAGAAACGCTCGAAGACAGCGTTACCGCGCGGTGAACGGATCGCGGCGATCCACAGCCGCGTAGCACCGCACTTTCCCAGCGCCTGCCTGCTTCCATCGCTTCAACTTCGCCCCGAGCCGGGCGCGCCGTGCGGTTAACGCGCGCCGTGTGACGATGGAAAACCGCGCGTGCCGCAGCGACGCGCGCGTTAATCGTTCAAATTTGAATCGATCGCCGATGTCTCGCATTTTACGCAAATTCGATTCAAGTATAGATCGAATTCGCCGACAGTTTTACTTGTATTCGCCTCGACTTTACTTGGTCGACTTAGCGGCCCTGCAAATCGTTTGTGCAAATGATGGTCCCAACAAGAAACGGGGGCCACAATGTCGGGCAACAGGGGATTTCGGGGGCTTGCGGTGATCGCCGCCGTCGTCGCGCTGACCGCGACGGCACGAGCCGAAGACAGAGTTCGCTACGCCAGCGTCGGCGACGAGACGCGTGCACCAATCGGCTGGATCGACTTCTGCACCGACAATCCGTCGGAGTGCAGGAGCGGCCGCAGCCAGCCGCGCGACATCGTCCTGACTCAGATCGCCTGGCAGGATCTGCTGAAGGTCAATCGCTGGGTCAACGACAACATCAAGCCGCTGACCGACTCCGACCATTGGGGCGTGATCGAGAAATGGTCGCTGCCGACCGACGGCTACGGCGATTGCGAAGACTACGTGCTGCTGAAGCGCAAGATGCTGATCGACGCCGGCTGGCCGCGCGAAGCGCTGCTGATCACCGTCGTCCGCGACAAGAAAAACGAAGGCCACGCCGTGCTGACGGTGAAGACCGACAAGGGTGAGTTCGTGCTCGACAATCAGAACGAGGAGGTCGTCGCCTGGACCGAGACCGGCTACCGCTTCGTCAAGCGGCAGTCGCAAAGCGATCCCAATGCATGGGTCGCGCTCGGCGATGGTCGTGCCGTCGCCACCGCCAGCGCCAAGCAGCGCTGAGCGCAACCGAGACAACAGGAGAAACGCGACCCGGTCGAATCCCCACCCCTCCCCGTCCCAGACCGGATCGTGCGTGGCCAGCCTCCCCCAAGGCTGGCCACACCCCGTTTTAAGCGCCAGAACGGCGATTTTATTGGGGTTCCAGAAAGAGCAGGCAGAGCTTATTGATCATTTCGGCGAAACGCCGATCGACGAAATCGACCAAGCGGCAATCGACCAAGCCGCCCTCCCCCTCTTTCCGACAGCAACGCCAGCCACCCGCAATCGGAAAGTCTACACGCCTATTTCAGAGCGCGGGCCGGGATATCCGGCTGAAACGGCCGAAGGGCGCAAAGGGAAAGATCGTCACCGAGTTTCTGAGTGTGGACGATGCGTTTGGGATCATCGCCGGGGCGGACAGCGAGAACCGCGCTTTCGGCATGCTGCTGCGCCTCCTACTCTACACCGGCTGCCGCATCAGCGAGCGATGGCGCTGCGCTGGGAGAACGTGCAATTCGATCAGGGGCTCGCCTACTTCGTCACGAGCAAGAACGACGATGCGCGTACGGTGAAGCTGGAGCGCGATCTGTGCGAGGAAATGCCAGCCTTTGCCGGCGGTGCTACGCAAGGGCCGGTCTTCCCGTTCCGCTGCGGTGGCGGCCTGGAGGATAGGCTTGTTCGCGCCAAGCTCGCCGTATGCGGCATCAAGCCTAAGCCGCGCAAGCGGACCGAGACGAAGGCCTCATCGCCTGTTGTGGGTCGGCTTCCATACGTCCTGCCACACGTGGGCAACTTGGATGCGGCGCTATGGCGGCGCTGACCTTCAGGGGTTGGTCGCCACTGGCCGGTGGCGCGATCCACGCTCAGCCGCCCACTATGCCCACGTCGCTTCGCGCGAGGAATGGAGCCGGGTCGATCTGCTGCCGAGATCAGACAAAAAGATAACTGAGAGGTGAACGCTCATCGGCGACGAACTACCAGCTTTGGAGAATTGATCAACGTCATCCAAACGAGATTGTAACTCCATTGTTAGAGGCCTGCTTACGAACCACGTCAGGACTCACGCGAAGCTCATCGGCCAACTCTCGTATATCGGATTGAGTGAACTTCCTTTTCTTCCCACGGAAACGCGATCGAATCAGCGCCTTTGGCGCCGTTAATTCCGCTGCAAACGCGCGGTTTGCCTGCTGATCCCTCGTTACAGCTGATGTAAGAAGCCTACTCTCCGTTGGAGTCTCGGAAGACCAAGCGGAAAAAACCGCTCGCGCTGCGGCGAAGCGCCTCTTCGCTTCTGTTTGCTGCAGCAAGGCAACTTTCATCTCATTTTCAAATCGAACAACCGCTCCGGTAACTGCAACATCATCGTTACGTTGAACTGATTTAGTCTGGAGCGTCGTGTCGATTTCCAGCATATCAAATATCCGACTGGCAGCGTTCGGATCAGTATCGCTGATCCCCAGTCTCTTTCGCAGGATTTCCGCCGCCTGCAGTCCTCGCCGGAACGCCGGAACTGCGTAGTTGTCCTGGGGAACGGAAATAGCTTCGATTGGCGACAGTGTAGACTTCTCAACCGTCCTCGTGAGAGCAACAGCCTCTTCCGCAACCTTAGAAACAGAAGCGAAGTCGCTCTCCGATGAAGCCAAACACAGGTCCATAAGGAGGCGCTCGCCAAGCGCAACTTCGAGCCGCTCTATCAGTTTGGCGAACCCATCGTCGATATCGTACGGAGACATACCTAGTGCTCCGATAAAGCGACAGAAACTCAGCTCATCATCTTTGGTTTCAGTTATTAGCGACCAAGTATCTTGTAGCCAAGTTTCGGAAACGCGACGATCGTTCAACCGGTCGACGACCGACTGCACGAACCGTCTCAACTCGGACTCGACCTTTTCTCTCGGCGCTGTTGCGCGCGCAGAATTGCAAAAACGAACATCAGAAAATTTTGGATCTCGCGCTCTCGCCGAAATCTGTAGTGTCCCTCCCGACGCCACAAATTCCAACCGTGGCAGGGAGAATCCATGCTGAGCAGTTAGCAACGAATGACGCGACAGGAACTCGTCGTCATCGGCTTCTTCTTCGTTCTTTCGCGGCTCCCATAAAATGGACCACCAGTTATCGGCAATCCACTCTGCGACGAAGTAAGCGGGGATTTGGACCGCCTTGCATTTGTTTCGTAGCGGACCGCCAAATTTGTTCATATGCCGAGCAGTAAATTCGGTCACAGCAACGCCGCCCACCTGGATCAGCAGGCTTGCAAGAGTAGCGTCGGATTGGTTCCGCCCCTCTTGGTCGACCCAATCGACTTGCAGCTCAAAATCGCTCATGATCTCATTAGCTCTGGCGGCACGACCTCAACTGGGTAAGCGTGGTAGGTGCCAGCAGTTCCAGCTTCCGTACACGCTTCGTACCAGACATCCCCATCTCGATGCCATACGTGTTTGGGGAATCCGTTAACCCATCGAACCGAAACGCGTCCTTTTCGGATCGCCTCTCGAATTGCCATTCCCGCTTCAGGAAGTGAGAACTCTTTTGGGCAAGGCGTCGCGGGCTTTAAACGACGAGCCAATTTTCCATCGATTTTACAGTGATAGTTGCTCGGCGCGTACAGAGCGGCAGAGGCAGCAACCTCCAGCTCCTCCGCGCTAACGTTCTTGCGCAACACGCGTTGTTTACCGGGAAAACGAACTTCCCGGCCTTTCGGCCTCCCCATTCCGACGCCCCATGCCGTTACAGCCTCGCAACCATATGTCGCAGCTCTCGGAAAACACAACCCCTCCGAAGGGGCGAGTTTAGACCGTCGCCCCGGATGATCCGCAAATCGAACGCGAATGGTGGTCCCACCGCGGGCGTGGAAAAGGCGCTGAAGTGTAAGCTGTCACCCCGCAACCAATTGATATTGCTCACCACCGCCTCGCCTCCCCCAAGGCTGGCCACACCCCGTTTTAAGGACCGGCGGCTCTAAGGACCGGCGGCGCGGACGACGGCGCTTCAGGTCTGTTCGACGACGCGCTGCATCGCCAGCTTGGTGCGATGCTTCAGCATCTCGAGCTTGGCCTTGACGTCGGCGAGCGCCTCGGCGTCGAAGTCCCGGAAGATGTATTCGTGCAACGCCTCCCAGCGCGGCGACAAGTGGTCGATCTTGCACCGCGCGTCTTCCGACAGCGACATCAGCACCACCCGGGCGTCCTCGGTCGACGGCACGCGGTTGAGCAGGCCCATCCGCTCCAGGATCTTGGTCTGCGTGGTCACGAAGGTCGAGACGGCGTGGATCTTCTGCGACACGTCGCCGACAGAGACGCCTTTCCCCTGGTCGAGATCGGCGATCGCCATCAGGATCAGCCATTGCGAGCCGCTGATCCCGAACAGCTTGGCCCAGGCGCGGCGCATATCCTCGAGATTGTTGCTGATCGAAACGAAATCCCAGATCACCTGGTAAGACAGGCCGAAATCGCGGTGCCCGCAGGCCTGCGGAGCTGCGGCCGGCTCCTCGCGCGGCGCGGGCGGAGACAGTGTCGTCACCACGGAGGGCTCCTCAACGGCATCGCCGCGGCGCTGCTCCCTACTTCGATGCGACATACTCCGCCCTTCTCGAATCACCCCTGGACCATTTGTTCTTGCTTGTCGACTCGTGCGCCCGAAAACGGCACGACCGAGTCTGCATTATGCATGGAAACATGAGCAGAGACCAAAGGTGCCAAATTCTGCCGTGTCGGTATCCTCGATCGCTGAAGCCCCTCGCTGAGGGCCCAGTTCGCAGGGAAACCCCTTAATCTTCAATAATATCCCCAAGCGGATCAGCCAACCGACCACGGCACCGGTGGGCCCGCAGGGCGGAATTTTCACGTGACAGAATCGTGACACCCTGTTGCTTCAATACCACAGGTTCCCCGGATGAAGCCCGGCAGCGTCCTTCGATCCTTTCGTTAGCTATTTTTGTTATGTATCTAAAGCCCTGACGGAGGGGGGCAACCTCGAAGTCGTCCCGGCTCAAGCTGCCGATCACTGCGGCGAACGGCAGTCGGGTTCACGGGCGGGCCGTATCCCGGTGCACAGCGCCGGTCCGGCAGGCCCTTCGAAGGCAAACTTGGAGGTTTACGATGAATTTTGCGAAGAGCCTTATGCTCGGTGGTGCGGCGCTCCTCGTCGCCACCGCCGGCGCGCAGGCGGCCGATCTTCCGCTCAAGGCCAAGGCGGTCGAATACGTGAAGGTCTGCTCGCTGTACGGCGCCGGCTTCTACTACATCCCGGGCACCGACACCTGCATCAAGCTCGGCGGCTACATCCGCGCCGAGTACGCGTTCAACGCCGGCGGCATGACGGAAACCCCGTCGTGGAACGGCAATGCCGGTCAGGGCAACCGGCTGTCGAACAACACCATCTACCGTTCGCGCGCCGACCTGAACATCGACACCCGCACCGCGACCGAATACGGCGTGGTCCGCACCTATTTCGACTCGGTGTTCACCTGGACCACCGGCAGCGATACGACTGCCAACGGCAGCCTGGGCGTGTTCTTCGCTTTCGTGCAGTTCGCCGGCTTCACCTTCGGTAAGGCGGTCTCGCAGTTCTCGACCCCGTGGCACGGTTCGCCGGGCAACATCACTTCGAACCTGCTCGGCGGCGACGACACTTCGACCGGCATCAATCAGGTCAGCTACACTGCCGAATTCGGCAATGGCGTGTCGGCCTCGATCAGCCTCGAAGACCAGAGCAGCTATCGCACCGCCTCGGGCGTTTCCAACGTGGTCAACACCACTGGCGGAGCCGCATCCGCTTGGCTGCAGGGCACCGGTAACGGCACCAACTACACTGCCGGCACCAACGTTCCGGACATCGTCGGCAAGATCCGCGTCGACCAGGCCTGGGGCCTGTTCCAGGTGTCGGCCGCGGCCCACCAGATCCGCGCCAGCTACTACACCCCGACACTGGAGACCTCGGGTCATCCGAGCGACAAGTGGGGCTTCGCGGTGCTCGCCGCCCTGTCGCTCAAGAATCTGCCGACCGGCCCGGGCGACTCGATCAACCTCGATGCCACCTACGCTGACGGCGCGACCCGTTACGTGATCGGCGGCACCAGCCCGAACGCGTTCGCGATGTACAGCGACAGCAGCGCTGGCGTGTACCAGAGCGTCGGCTTCGGCTCGGCGCCGGACGGCGTGTTCGGCGGCACCAACAACCTGAACGGCACCGGCATCTCCACCGTCAAGGCCTGGGGTATCCGCGGCGCGTTCAACCACAACTGGAACCCGAACTGGTCGACTTCGCTGTTCGGCGCCTATTCGTCGGTCGACTTCGGTGGCACCGGCGGCGCGCTGTACAACGCGGGTCTTGCCGCGGCCGTCCCGGGCTTCGGCACCACCTACACCGGCAACCCGAACTTCAACATCGCGCAGGTCGGTCTCCGCACCGCCTGGACCCCGGTCAAGAACCTGACGTTCTCGGGCGAAGTGATGTGGATGCGCCTCGACCAGAACTACTCGGGCGTGACCGCCGCCAACGTGCAGCCGACCGGAACCAAGCCGTTTGCTCGGTACGAGTTCAAGGATCAGGACACGGTGGTGGGCGCGGTTCGCGTTCAGCGCACTTTCTAAGTCCACACGAAAGGAACTTGTAAACCTCCAAGGAACCTCCGGCGATGCCCCGCCGGAGGTTTTCTTTTTGGGCTCTGCTGTCGGCAGTTCGCATCGTTTCCCCGAGGTGAATACTCATCGCCAAGGAGGAATCGAGCTCTCGCGTCTCCCTGCCTCGGCCGGAACGTTTTGCCGGCACGGAACTTGACGTCGCGGAGACCCCGCGATGCGCAAGCTGATCGGTTTCGACGACGACACTTTCGACAAGCTGAAGCAACTCGGCCGCGATCGGATGGCGAGCCTGCAGGAGCTCGCCGACGAAGCCTTCGCCGATCTGCTGAAGAAGCACGGCGTGCCGATCGACCTGAAGGACGCACTGCGCAAGAGCGCGGCGGCCGCCTCGCATCGCAAGCATTGAGGAGCAGCCGATGTCAGCCGATCCGGATCCGTTCACGCTGGGCGAACGCGCCGCACGCCAGAACATTCCCGCCGAAGCCAATCCGTATCACGACGGCAGCGAAGAACACGCGCTGTGGGCCGCCGGTCACGAGCGGATCGCGACCGCGATCGAAGCGAACGAATCGGAAGGAACGTGAGAGAGCGGCTTCGCCGCAACTCAGCCGATCTTCTTCAAACCCTTGGCGTAGCGCTGGCCGTTGGCGACGTAGAACCCGGCGCCGGCGAGCATCGCCTGCACCTGCTCCGGCGCCAGCGTCCGCGCGACCTTGGCCGGCGCACCGAGGATCAGCGAATTCTCCGGAAACGATTTGCCTTCGGTGACCACGGCGCCGGCGCCGACCACGCAGCCGCGCGCCAGTTTGGCGCCGTTCATCACGATCGCGCCCATCCCGATCAGCACGCTGTCCTCGATCGTACAGCCGTGCAGGATGACGTTGTGGCCGATGGTGCAGCCTTTGCCGACCTTGAGCGGAAAGCCCGGGTCGGTGTGGCAGGTGGTGCCGTCCTGGATGTTCGAGCCTTCGCCGATCTCGATCCACTCGTTGTCGCCGCGCAGCACCGCGCCGAACCACACCGACACCGAGTTGCCGAGCCGCACCTTGCCGATCACCGACGCGCTGTCAGCGACGAAGTAATTTCCATCCGCCGGAAGATCCGGCCGCTGCCCGTCGAGTTCGTAGATCGCCATCGCTGTCTCCTGTCGTCCGCTCCGTCATCGCAATGCGGGCCGGACGACGCAACGATTTTCAGGCGATCAGCCCGACCGCGTGCAGCGCCATCAGCACGACGGTTCCGGACATCAGGCTCCAGGTGCCCGCCAGCACCGTCGCCAGCGCCACGAATTCGGTGCGCCGCCGCGCCGTCGTGGTGGTGCGGGGCCCCAGCAAGGTGTTGCGCATGATGATGAAGGGGGCTGCGAACATCAGAAACGGCACGGCGGCGAAGCTCTGCGCCACCACCCCCTGTTGCAGCAGGCCGAAGCCGGCCGGCCGCTGCGCCAGCGACTGATAGGCGCTGGTCAAGGCTCCGGCGACGGCGAAGCCGATCAGCAGCGAGAACAGGTTGGTGAAGGCTTCGGGCGACATCTGCGGCCTCCGGCTGAATCGCGGACGACCGATCTGTCGCAGAAACCGGCAACGGCCGCCACGACATCCTTAAGAAAGGGTTAACGTGCCCGGTAAGAATTGCTGCCCTGCATCGCACAATCCCGTTCGGCGGCGATTCGGCGCGTGGCATAGTCGGAAACGATTCGTGTGGGTACAGACATCTCGCGTTGTCATGACTTTGGTCTCGTCGCTTACCGACCGCCGGCGCGGCCGCCGCGCAGTGCGGAGTTCGTCCCGGATTCCCCTGCTGATCGGCGGCGCCATCGGCGCGGCGTCGATCGCCGCGGTCGCCTATCTGCTGTGGCCGACCTGGCACGTGCAGAGCGCCGGGGATCCCGACCGGACGCCGGTGACGATCGGCGACACCCTGTTCAACGTGCCGACCAAGGCGTTCCGGGTGAAGTACCAAAGGCGGTCAGGACCGCAGGAGCGCGTCGATCTCGCCTTCCTCTATCCGTCGCTCAATCCGCCGGAGCGCGCCGCGCACAAGACCGCAGGCGAGATCGCCGAGTTTCAGCCGATCGACCGCATCTTCGTCAGCATCGCCGCGCATCAGGAGACGCTGGCTCCCGAGACCCGGCTCCGCACCATCTATCCGCGCTATCTGGCTCAGGTCGCGCCGCAGACGGTCGACGGGCTGACCATGCGGCCGTTCGTCGACGGCTCGCCCTACGCCGGCGAAGACCTGTTCACCGCCGAGCAGCCCGAACTGGCGGCGCGCTGTACCCGCGACCGTCAGACCCCGGGGATGTGTCTCAGCGAAGTGCGGATCGAAGGCGCCGACGTCACCTTCCGGTTTCCGCGTCAGTGGCTGAACCAGTGGCGCGACGTCGCGAGTGCGATCGCGCGGCTCGCCGCGCAGATCCACGTGCGCGGCTGAGGGCGACGGTTCGGCTCAGTCGACGTCGGCGAGATCGTCTTCGAGGATCGCCATCTGGAACTGGAACGAGCGATCGTCGTCCTCGTCGTCGACGAACAGCACGCCGATGAACTCCTCGCCGATATAGACTTCGGCGGAGTCTTCCTTCTTCGGACGCGGCACGACGCGGATCTTCGGATTGCCGAACACCCGCTTGAGATAGGCATCGAGCTTTCTGACTTCCTGAACGTCCACGGTGATCTCCAATTCAATTGAACGGCAACGCGACGAGGCCACGGACGTTACGTCCATCGCACGATCGGTCACGGCCGGGGTCGCCGTCAGTACTTTCTCGCGGCCGCTGCCGCAACCCCTCGCCGCGAGTTGCGAACCGCAATCGGGCGACCGCCGATCACAGCCCGATCGCGTTGAGCATCTGGTCCATGGTGCGCGACGGTTCGGCGCAGCCGGCCTCGCCCACCACCTTGGCCGGAACGCCGGCCACCGTCATGTTGTGCGGCACCGGCTTCAGCACCACCGAACCGGCGGCGATGCGGGCGCAATGGCCGACTTCGATGTTGCCGAGGATCTTGGCGCCGGCGCCGATCATCACGCCGTGACGGATCTTCGGATGGCGATCCTCGTGCTCTTTGCCGGTGCCGCCGAGCGTGACGCCGTGCAGGATCGACACGTCGTCCTCGATCACCGCGGTCTCGCCGACCACCAGCCCGGTGGCGTGATCGAGGAAGATGCCGCGGCCGATCTTGGCCGCCGGATTGATATCGGTCTGGAACACGGCGGAAGCGCGGCTCTGCAGATACAGCGCGAAATCCTTGCGACCCTTGCCGTGAAGCCAATGCGCCAGACGATGAGTCTGGATCGCGTGAAAGCCCTTGTAGTACAGCAGCGGATCGATGAAGCGCGCGGTCGCCGGATCGCGGTCGAAGATCGCCACCATGTCGGCGCGAAACGCGTTGCCGAGATCCGGCTGGTCGCGCAGCGCGTCTTCGAAGGTCTGGCGGATCAGATCGCCGGACAGCGCCGAATGATCGAGGCGCTCGGCGACCCGGTGCACCACCGCGTCTTCGAGGCGGTCGTGATGCAGCACGGTGGCGAAGATGAACGACGCCAATTCCGGCTCGCGACGCACAATGTCGTCGGCTTCGCTACGCACCCGCTCCCAGATCGGATCGAGAGTCGCGACTGTCGCATTGTGCGGATTGATCTGATGCATCACCATGCCGGCTCTCTCGATCGGTCGTTACAAAACTATAGCACGGCGGCTGCCACGCTGTCGCGGCGCCTCGAAGGCGCCGCGGATGGCTTCGCGCCGGCTCCTTAAGCCATTGAACCTGGCCGACATTCCAAAAATCGGCGAGGCTCTGTGGCTGACGCACCTCCCGATCAACCTGGGTGCGATGCGGTCGGAATCAAGAGCGCGGAGCGGCGGCGCTCACGGCCGGCGCTCCAGGAATGCGACCACGCCTTCCTTGTAGACCCTGTCGCCGACCGCGCGCATGTGGTCGCGCCGCGGGATATCGAGCACCTGTGAGCCGGGAATGATCCCGCCGAGCTCGTGTGCCGAGCCGGCGACGTCGTCGTCGGTGCCGACCGCGATCAGCACCGGCACCGCAATCTGCGCGGCATCGTCACGGCTCATCAGTCCGCGCGACCCGCGCATGCAGGCGGCGAGCGCTCTGCGATCGGAACGGGTCTGGTCGGCAAAGGCGCGAAAGGTGCGACCGACCGGATCGGTGACGTCGTCGAGCGAGTCGGCCTCGAGCGCGCGCGCGACGTTCTCGCCGGGACGGCCCTCGTTGCTGAGCAGCCCCATGCCGAGGCCGCCGAGCACCAGCGAGCGCACCCGCTGCGACCGCCATCGCGCCATATTGGCGCCGATCCGCGCGCCCATCGAGTAGCCCATGACGTCGGCGCGCGCGATGCCGAGATGATCCATCAGCGCCGCGGCGTCTGCCGCCATCGCTTCGAGCGTGTAGTCGTGCGGATCGTACAGCTTGCTGGACTCGCCATGGCCGCGATTGTCGATCGCGATGACGCGACGTCCGGCGCGCTTCAACTCCGACAGCCAGGACGGATACACCCAGTTGACGTTCTTGTTGGAGGCGAAGCCGTGAACCAGCAAAATCGGCTCGCCCTCGCCTTCGTCGAGGTAAGCGATGGTGAGTCCGGCGTGATCGAAGCTCGGCATCAGGTATCCGTCGTTGATGATGGGAATGAGCGTGGCGGGTTACGTCGTCAGGCCCGGACGGCGAGCGCAGCCGGGCCACACGATCCGTCGCTTCGGCAAGCGAGCACGGCCGCGATCGGCGCCGTCGTATCGAACAGGAGAGAACGTTATCATTGTGGCGGCGCTCGCACTATGCCTCGACCGCGGCAGAGGCCACGCCGACGGACGGCTGCGGCTGTGTCTCGGCGGCGAGCACGCGTTTGGCAGCCTTGCGTCTGCGGCGGTCGAGCCAGCGCTGCGTCAGCCGCTCGGTGCCGGCCTTCAGCGAAGTGACGAATCCGATCAGCATCAGCAGCGCGCTGAAGATCCACGAGGCGAAATTCCACGCCCCGGTGGCGAGCAGCAATGCGCCGCGCCCGAGCAGCTTGATGATGGCGCGGGTCTGGCCGCCCTTGGCCTCGGCGAGCTTGGCGGCGCGCGCGACCTCCTTCGGATTGTCGGCGACTTTCAGCGCATCGAATGCGCCGCGGGTGCCGGCCTTCTCGCCGATCTTGCCGACATCCTTGGCGAGCCGCAGCAGGCCGCCGGCCTTGTCGGTGCGGACTGCCGCCTTCACGGCGTCGAGCGTCTGCGCCGGGCGCAGCAGCGAAGCGTCGGCGACCGCGCGGCGCAGCGCCGGCGTATCGACCATCTCGCGCGCCGACCGCCCGGCCCATGTCGCCAGCCCCTCGCTGATGCGGCCGACCTTGCGCGCATCCTTGACCAGCGTCAGCCCGGCACGCGCCGGCGCGGCGGCGCCGATGCTGACATAGGTCGCAGCCGTCACCGCGATGCCCGCGGCGGCGAGGCCGAGCAGCAGATGATCGGTCGCCTCCCCGGTGGCCAGATGCTTGCCCTCGCGGACCACGTCGCGGACATCGCCGAACACGAACAGATCGCCGGCAACGGTGCCGGACAGTCCGGCCAGATCATCGGCCTGGCCGGTGACCAGCCCGGTCGCAAACCGGGTCGCGACTTGCGCCGGTGCACGCTCCGCCGCGACGGCGTCGTCGACCCGGCGGGTGAGCTGCTCGGGAAGCGCGACCTGGTGCGCGCCGGCCAGTTCGACCAGGCTTCGCGCGAGATCGGCGTCGCCAGCCGCCAGCGCCGCCTCGGCCTGGCGCGCGATCAGGCCTTGGTCCCGCCGCAATGCCTCAGTGATCTGCAGCTCGGACAGCCGGGCGGGGTCGTCCCGGGCGGCCAGCATCGCGGCGCCGTGCCGGGCCTGCGGCCACGCGACAACCAGCGCCACAGCGCTGATTGCAAGGCCGAGCTTCGCCACGCCGAGTTGCAGTCGCATTGGGATCCTCATGGGTCTTCCGGAAGGATGTGGTGCGTCATCACTTCGACACAACCGATCAGACGAAAGAAGGGCTTCTCCCACACCACGGGATTGTGTCGAATTTCGCCGGGCAATTGCTATTCGGCCGCTCTAGGAATCAGGCGACGGCGCCGGTATGGTGCGCTGCACCGTGTTAGTTGCCCTCCGCTGTCAGCAAAGGTGAGCTGAATGTCCGACCACGTGGTTCCCCACTTCCAGAACGATGCCGGCGTTGCGACGATCGAGATCGGCTCGCGGGAATTCATGTGCGTCGGCGCCGCCCCACCGTTCGATCATCCGCACGTGTTTCTCGACCTCGGCAACGACAACGAGATCATCTGCCCGTACTGCTCGACGCTGTATCGCTACGCGCCGGACTTGAAACCGGGCGAGGCTCGGCCGCCGGAATGCGTGCTGAAGGACAAGGTCGCCTGATTGGACGCTGACCGCGGCGTGGCGGTCTCCCGAACCATCATCGTCGCCGGCGCAGGGATCGGCGGCCTGACGGCGGCGCTGGCACTCGCCGCCAAAGGGTTCCGCATCGTCGTGCTGGAGCGCACCGAACGCCTCGACGAGGTCGGCGCCGGCCTGCAGCTCTCCCCCAACGCCTCCCGCATCCTGGTCGATCTCGGCCTGCAATCCCGGCTCCAGGACTGCGCGGTGGCACCCGACGCTGTCACCGCCATCAACGCACGCTCCGGCCGCGCCATCGTGCGGATGCCGATCGGCGATGTCGCCGCCCGCACCGGCGCGCCGTATTGGGTGGTGCATCGCGCCGATCTGCAGGCGGCGCTGGCCGCCCAGGTGGCGGCACACCCCTCGATCGAGCTGCGGCTTGGCTGCGCCGTCGACGACATCGCGCCCCATGCCAACGGCGTCACCGTGTCGGCCGGCGGCGCCCAGGAGCCGGGGCTGGCGCTGATCGGCGCCGACGGCATCTGGTCGGCGGTGCGCGGCCTGACGTTTGCCGATACCCAGCCGCTGTTCTCCGGCCTGATCGCCTGGCGCGGCACGCTCCCGGCCGAGGCGATGCCGGACGGCGCGACGCTGCGCGGGGTGCAGCTGTGGCTGGGGCCGGAAGCGCATCTGGTGGTGTACCCGATCTCCGGCGGCCGCCGGATCAATCTGGTGGCGGTGGTCGACGGCTCGTGGAACCAGCGCGGCTGGAGCGCGCGCGGCGAGCCGACCGAGATCATCGCGAGGTTCGCCCATTGGGACGGAGCAGCCCGGGCGCTGATCGGGGCGGTGGACGCCTGGACCCGCTGGGCGCTGTTTGGAATGCCGGACGGCGGGGTGTGGAACCGCGGACCGGTCACCCTGCTCGGCGACGCCGCGCACGGCATGCTGCCGTTCGCGGCGCAGGGCGCCGGTATGGCGATCGAAGACGCCGCGGTGCTGGCCGACTGCCTCGCCGCCAGCCATGGCGAGGGCCGCGGCGGCAGCGCCGCCGAGGTGCCGGCGACTTTGCAGCGCTACGCGGCGCTGCGCCGGCCCCGGGTCAAGCGGGTGCAGCAGCTCGCCCGGCAGAACGGCGTGATCTACCACCTGCCCGGCGTCGCGGCGCTCGCCCGCGACGTCGCGATGCGGGCACTCGGCCCGGACCGGCTGCTGGCACGGCAGAGCTGGATCTACGACTGGCGCCGCTGAGGCGGCCGCCTCAGCGCGTGGCGCGCCCCGCCCGCTTGGGCGCGGCCGGCTCGGTCGGCGGCGGCTCCGGGGACTCGGTGCAGCGGTTGTCGCGCCAGGTCTGCTCGGCGAGCCGGGATTGCGCCTTCAGGTTGATGTAGTCGTTGCGGTAGGCCATCTCGGACACCACCGGCCCGGCGACGCCGGTCTGCGCCTTGCGCATCAGGCCGTCGAGCTTGGCGAGCCGCTCATCGAGCGATTTGCGCTCCGTCTCGAGCTGCTTGCAGTCGTACAGCGCGTATTTGGCCGGATCGACGAACGCCTGCGACAGCGCGCTGTCGCCGATCCCGGCGCAGCCGGACAGGGCGAGCGCGGCCAACGTAGCGGCGGCAGCGGCGCGGGCTGCGGGGAAAGCGGGCGAGCGTTGCGATGTCATGGTGACCGGCTGTGTGAACCAGGTTGAGGTTTCGGTCAAATCAGGCTGTGATGACCGCAGTGTGGCCGGCCGCAAGCCCCCACCAGCAGGACGCGACCGATGCCCAAGATCCTCCTCCCCTACGACGGCTCCGCCAATGCCGGCCGCGCGCTGGACTGGGTGATCGCCCTCGCCCACGACAACGTGCCGATCGAGCTGGTGCTGGTCTACGCCCACCCCGAGCCGGCGCTGTACGGCGAGATCGCCGTGTACGTCTCCCAGGAGAAGATGGAGGAGCTGCAGCGCGCGCACGGCGACGACATCCTGCAGCCGGCGATCGCCAAGCTCACCGCCGCCAAGATCCCGTTCACCGCCGAAGTGCTGACCGGCGATACCGCCCAGCGCATCGTCAAGCGCGCCGAGGAGCTGAACTGCAGCGGCATCGTGATGGGCACCCGCGGCCGCAGCGCGATCGGCAATCTGGTACTCGGCTCGGTCGCCAACAAGGTCGTCCACCTGACCAAACTACCAGTGACGCTGGTGAAGTAACCGCCCACTCGCGCCGCGCTCGCCTTGCCAAACCGGCGGGTTTGGAACAGTGTCCCGCCGCGATCGATCGGACTTACCAAGGAGCGACCCGTGTCGGGATTGAAGCAAATGCTGCGTGCCCCCTGGGTGTGGCGGGCGCAGGCGCGCGACCGCCTCGTCGCGCAGCGCGACGTGCCGACACTGGCGGTGGTGGCGATCTTCCGCGAAGAGGCGCCGTTCCTCGACGAATGGCTGCGCTTCCACGAAGCGGTCGGCGTCGGCCATTTCTACCTCTACAACAATTTCAGCACCGATCACTTCCGCGAGGTGCTGGCGCCGTGGATCGCGCGCGGGCTGGTGACGCTGACCGACTGGCCGGTCGAGGTCGGGCAGCTGCCGGCGTATCGCCACTGCATCAAGCAGCACATGCTGGATGCGAAGTGGATGGCGTTCATCGACATCGACGAGTTTCTGTTCTCGCCGGTCGCGGACAAGGTCACCGACGTGCTCGGCCGGTTCGACGGCGCGCCCGCGGTCGGCGTGTTCTCGCCGTATTTCGGTTCGGCCGGTCACGAGCAGCGGCCGCCGGTGCCGATCAGCCGCGCCTTCACCAAGCGCTCGCCGCTGTCGAAGATCTCGGCCAAGACCATCGCCAACCCGCGCTGGATCCGCGCCATCCGCAACGTGCATCTCTACAAATACTGGCAGGGCGACACCATCGACACCATGGGCCGGCCGTTCCAGGGCGACCGCCCGGTGCTCGACCTGCTCCGCCTCAATCACTACTGGTCGCGCTCGCTGTCCGACCTGCAGACCAAGATCCAGCGCGGCGACGCCTCGACGCCGGTGCCGCGCGACAGCGACTGGCACTTCGCCGCCGAGAAAGACATGAACGCCGAAGACGACACCTCGATCCTGCCGGTGCTGGATCGGGTATTCGGCAAGGCGGAGGACGCGGCGAAGGCGGGCTGACCACGCCAGGAGACGAAAGCCATCGCATGCCTGTATTGATCCGGCGCGGCACGCCCGCCGACGTCGCGGCGATCACCGACCTGACGATGCGTGCCTACGCCAAATGGCTCGCGCTGATCGGCTACGAGCCGCTGCCGATGCTCGCCGACTACGCGGCGGCGATCGCGCAGCATCGCTTCGACCTGCTGGAGGTCGATGGCGAACTCGCCGCGCTGATCGAGACCGAGCTGCGCGACGACGATCTGTTGATCGTCAACGTCGCGGTCTCACCGGACGCCCAGAAACGCGGCCACGGCCGCCGCCTGATGGCACTCGCCGAACAGATTGCCACCGAGGCCGGTCGCACCACGCTGCGGCTCTACACCAACGAACGCTTCGAAGAAAACACCCGGCTCTACGCATCGCTCGGCTACGCACAGGAACGGCTGGAGACGCGGGCCAACGGAGCACGGGTGGTGCATATGGTGAAACGGATGGGGTAGAGCATTTCATGTTTTGATTGAAGCGTATCCTGCGTTGACGAAGTAGTTGGTGCATTCGTCTGGAAGGATAGTTCCGACGAGGTGGCCAATGTGATTGCAGACGGCGTCGATCGTGCACTTCTGGGATATGCGCATCCAGTGCTTGATCTTGGCGAAGACCTGCTCGATCGGGTTGAGGTCGGGCGAGTATGGCGGCAGATACCATAGCCTGGCGCCAGCTGCTTTGATCATCTGGCGTACGGCCGGCTCGTCACGCCAACTCATTACTGACCATTTTTGCGCGGACATCTATAGTATATTGCCCTACCCTTCCTGTCACTCACCCACGAGAGCGTCGACCCGCTGAGAGAAAGGCGCACTTCCGAATCCCACTTATCTCCGTTTGCATTGCATTCTGCACCGACTCTCCAAGCACGAAACCCACTCCCCTCCAGCGCTCGAAATACACAGCTTCCCGCTGCGGTGCTTGCCTTGTCCGTGTTGATGCTGGCAATTTCATCAGTTCCGTTTGTCGCGCAGGCAGAAGGGTTCGCGGCCCAGGTACCGATGAAAGTGTCATCCCCATGGACTCGCGGCGGCCGCTTCAGTGCATCTTCAACACGACCATCATATCCATCAGTCTGACCAAGACCATTGAAAACTTTGTAGTCCCTTAGCGCGCTCCTCGATCTCAAGCCCCACACTCCGTCTACACTGCCAACTAGATACCCAGATGAGCGGAGCCTTTCCTGTATCCACCTAGCGTCCCCCTCATTCAGAGGACTAAGATATGCGCCCTGCACACCCGGAAAGCTGAACTCCTCAAACGGACTCTCCGGTTCTTCCGAAATGCGGCTCCCAGACCGTGCGCTCGTAGCGAACAGGGACGCTTGCGTTTCAAGATCCCATTGATCATCCTGCCCTAACCCGGCACCAATTCGGAATTCACGCAAAGCTCGCCTTGAGCGAGGCCCCCACAAGCCGTCAGGAATTCCTAAAAAATACCCCAATACCCGCAACCTCTCCTGAACCCGGCGAGCCGCATCGGAATCCACTAAATCAACCAGAACCGCCTCTTCGTTGGGACGCCAAGCAGTAGACGGCACCAACACGGCCGGTGTGGCAATCAAGGGGCCAGGGAAAACGCATGATGCCAGAAACTCGCCTATTGCCTTCGATGGCCGTGGTACACGCAACACTTGCCGAGTATTTGATTCTACGATCTCGACTTCGATTACAGCAAACTCACTTCGCGACAATGCAAGCCGCAACGAACTGACAAGATTCCGAACAACACTTTCGTCCTGCCTCGATTCGCGAAAGGAAAACGTCGCCGCCCCTCCGGATCTTAGTGTCACGCGCAAGGTGGTCGTTTCCGATCGCTGGTTAACACCAACAGGATCCACCCCCAAAGATTGGCTGCACCTAATCGTGAGCCCCCGCAATCGTTCCTGTGGGAATGGACCCGCGGCAAGGCCAATCACACCATCCGCAATCTTGTCTTCAAACCACAATGCGTCTTCAAGACTCGGCCTATTTTCATCGGCCTTGCCGTCCACTTTGCCGCGATTTGGGGGGGCTGCAACTCCGCCAGAGGGGGCTGTCGCGGGAACGGAGCCGGGCTCACGGTTTGTCCCGTTGACACCATCTTCTTTTGACCTATCTCCGTTATCACTCAGGTTGAACAGAACGAGCGCACCGAGCAATCCGCCAATCAAAAGTACCGTCACCAAGCTTAAAAGATGCCTGAGCGCCCGCGGAGCACTCCATGCAGGCGGCATCGGCTTAACGGGCCCCTTAATCACAGGCGGTGCCACAGCTTGAGTGCCACCGAACGACGGAGCACTCGGCGCCGCCGCCTTTGCATCTACTCCTTGACTTCTTAAACCACTCAAAACTGCTCGATTGGACTTTGACACTGCGGCCGCCGCACGGCGACCGCCGGCGGTTGCCCCCGCCAAGTTTCGAACTGAACGCAGAATGCCGAAATTTGTCGATCGCTCTCGAACACCTAGCCTGAAAAGGGCTTCTTGCTCCTCTATTCGTTCAATTTGGCCATTCTCGGAAATGGTGATACCGACAACTAAACGTGTGTTATCAAGGTAACTGATCAATCCCGATACGCTGACCCACGTCGACTCCCACGTCTCGTCCGGCTCTGGATTCAGCTTTGCCAACCCATCCGCCCCAATCTCTGCCCGAACGTGCCTCTGTTGCGAATTGCCGAAGCAAATAAATTTATACCGTCGACCGACAAATCTCCCTTTTCGATTCTGCCGCTTTGTGAAACCACCCTTCACACTGACAATCTTGCCAACCAACTCGACAGTGTCACCAACGCACCGAACCACCTCTTCAACATCGGACGCGTTGAGGACTGGATAGACACCGAGGTAATCCCGGCATTGCGAAAGCACGCTGCCGTTGCTCCCTCCCCCGCTAGCATTCCAACTACCGCTCCGGAACTGCTCAAGGTTAGGCAGATCGCGAACCGGCAACCCACATATGCCCCTCAGACGCGCCGTCGTCTCGGACAGAGTTGGTACGCCTTCAAGATATTGAAAAACATCGGAGCCTGCAGGGTCCCGAAAGTCCTTGGCTTGGAATATAATGGCCTGCCCGCCGGCATTGAACCGCTTGTGTAGACTCCCGTCAAATGAGAGAGCTTGGAGGCTAGCGTCTACCACTGCGAATGAAAATCTATCAATGGAAGGACCGAAATCAGTAGTCTTGCGGAGCGGATGCTGAAAATGTGGCTGGCCAATTTCCGTACCGTCTCCCAACGTCATGCCAGGCACGAACATCCCATCGTAATCGATCAAACGCAGTGACCCATCCGGCGCAACAATTACATTCTCGTTTTGGATGTCTCCATGCGCCACACCAACGGATCGAAGGAATCTCTCTAGCTTCGCAAACTCCTCTCTAAGCGCCTCTATTTTCTTTCTGTCTGCCGCATTTCGCTCTAAGTAGACAAACAGGGTATCACCCTTTGCCCAATCCATCTTTAAGATCGGAAAGCGCTTACCTTTCACCAGAATTCCAGACGGCTGAAAATCGAACCTAACGAAATAATCGGACGACAGGGATTTCAGGGCATTGGAAATACGATCGTATCGCTGCTCGATCTGCGGAATTTCGCGATGAAAGCAACGCACCGCGTACTCTTTTGCCCCGACATTCAGTCGATACGTGATCGCGAAACCGCCCGACAGTGCCAATGGCAGACCAAGGGGTGTTGTCCGCAACTTTCCCCTTGCAAGCTCCCTATCAGCTAGCGCATGAGCCACATCCTGAATGGCTTCGCTATAGTCCGTGTTATCCGGGTAGGACATCGGTGGCGATCACAAGCAGTGTGGTGTCATCACGTCTAAGCCGCCCTATGGCGCGTTCCGCTTCGACGAATTCCTCAAAATCAGCCTCCGAATAGTTCATAACGCGATCGGCGAAGCAGTCCCGATTGTCCGACGACAGGAGCCACTCACCTAGCGCGTCACTCATTAATAGCAGCACAGGATCTTTGAGCTGCCACAATTGAATTGACTCTCTAAACGACGATCTGGCCGAAAGATAGAAATCGTTATCAACTAAGTTGGTCGATAATAGTTTCGGACGCTGCTTAAATTGCTCTTCGCTTTGATATGGAAAAGAGCTAACAAATCGACTTCCATCATAACAGACACCTAGGCTATCGCCAATTGCCAGCAGCATAACCGTTGCGCCAGGTTCATAAACGACAACACCAAGAAGCGATGCAAACGTTCCTACGTCGTAAGCAGCCTGGAGATTCCAAGGCATCGCTTCACGATCGAAGTACTCGCTAAACTCGAGCTGCGCCTCCTTCAGCCAACTGTGCGTTACGAACGGATCTGCAACAAATTTTCTTGCGAGAATATCAGACCACCGCGCTGGATCAAATGAGACAGACGCCCCATCACTGATGGCATGGAGGGAGCCAAATGGAAACTCCCTGCTGCACCAACTGTCCTCGTTTGGATCGCGTACAGACTTTGGTACACTGAACGCCTTCCTAAGAATCAGTTTAGTCGCCTGCTCGGCTGTCTCGTTAGACGACAATTACCTATCCATTGTAAGTCTTGGACGAGTCCCAATCTCGAAGAAATTCACGATATCCCGGGGATCTGCATTAAATATGTACCCTCGCGCTCCTTCAGGCACATTGTACCCACGATCGACCGCCATATGAGCAATATGGGACGGGAGCACGCTTGACATATTGAATAGCGTGCTTGCGAATTTATCTTGAACGGCGGGAAGCACCGACGGAAACTGTACTGCCCGCCCCGCATCACTTGAAACATGGGCATTGAACAACAAGCACGGACCATCGTTGGTCGAAATCTGCCTTAGAGCGGCAGCAACATCCGATGGATCGCCATCCCCGGACTCCCCGTCAGTAACGTGCAGGACGGTCGGTGGATAGCAGGTGGGGTATGTTTCGCACCACTCCGCAAGCACTTCAGTTGCCATCAGCAGAGCTGCGTTCATAGGCGTTCCGTTGTTTCCCTTGGCTTCAAACCAAACGGGAAATTTTACTTTGCGCTCAATTATTCCACCCGCACCATCATCTTCCGATCGAAGGCGATCTTCAACTCGTAGCGGTGCAGCGGCTACAGCCGAAATTGGGTGGAAGACGGCCCCCGCTAGGACGCCGCCTAGGCCGGGTGACGCACCACCTTCTCCATAACCTATCACGCCGAGGTGAAAATAGTCGCGAATCCCTTCCGATCGACTGCAGTTAGTCACAAGCGTGTAGATCGTTCGGTTTAGAACGTCAGCTACGAAAGAGGCTTTAGAATTTTGAGTACTCATTTTGTCATTCATTGAATGCGACTGGTCAATGACAAAAAGAATCGCTGTAGGATTGTCGCGGCTAATCTCGGATGAGTAGGTCATTCAATGGAGCCCCTTTTTCGGAGTAAATCTGCCGTTTGACGAAGCGCGAGTAAACATCCAAATTGCTCCCATTCGACAAATTGACAATTGAAAGGCACGTCTAGCGGGAACAGTGGGAAGCCTGCGGTAATATTCTAAGCAACGATGTATTCGGCGAATGTTTCGGTGGTCGATATTTGGCCACCGCGCGACAAGAGCGGAAGCCTATCCAACAGAAGGACAAACGATAATACCATTGACGTATATGGTAGCTCTTCTCGCAATATTGGTGGGGCGCACTAGGGCTCGAACCTGGTGTACAGAGGAGGGTAATCGGCTGACAGTGCCGTGGTGAGCGGGCAGCGTCAGGCACTACTTTGGCGACTTGTTTTTCGGCTTTCTTTCCCTCCTTCCTTTGCTGTGACGCGGGCAGGCCTTCGACGAAGGCGGTGTCGGGCGTGCGGCCGTTCATGCCGCGGCCCTGGTGCGGCCTCCGCTGATTGTAACCGACCAGGTAGTCGTCGAGAACGGTCTGCATCTCGTCCACGGTCTCGAACCAAGTGCGGCGGTCCTCGGCCCGGAAGTGCTCGTCGAGCAGCGTGCGATGCAGCCGCTCGACGATGCCGTTGGACTGCGGCCGCTTCACCCGTGTGGCGCGATGGTCGATGTCCTCGAGCTGCAGGAACAGCTCATAGGGATCCTGGTCGGGGCGACCGCAGAACTCCCGGCCGTTGTCGGACAGCACGGTCTCGATTCTGGCGTCGTGCGCCTCGAAGGTCGGTAGCGCGTCGTGGTTCATCAGATGCACCGCGGTGACCGGCAGCTTGCTGGTGTAGAGCCTGGCCCATGCGTAGCGACTGTGACAGTCGATCGCTGTCTGCAGATAGACCTTGCCGACGCCCTTCAGCGAGCCGACGAAGGAGGTGTCGATGGCGACCAAACTGCCGGTGTGCGGGGCCTCGATGTGACGCTCCCGGAACTCCGGCGAGAACCGTTCGAGCAGCCTCGTCTGTTCTTCGGACAGCTCGATGGTGCGTTCGGCGGCGGTCTTCTCCAGCCGCAGCAGGCGCTCGTGCTTGGTCAGCAGGCCATGGCGCTGCCACACTCCGCGGACCGCCGCCGGCGGAGACCTGCAGGCCCTTCAGGCGCAGCTCCTGCTCGACCCGCAAAGCGCCGTGGCAGGGATGGACCAGCGCGTGGTCGAGCACGGCGGCCTCGATCTCGGCCGAGACCCGGTTGGGGTGCGGGCCAGCTGGCGCCGGGCAGCCGGTCGATCAGCCCTTCGGCGCCAAAGGTCTGGAAGTTGCGGCGGATCTCGTAGAACTGCTACGGGAATAGCCCATCAGCTTGCAGTCGCGGCTGACTTTCTGAAGATCGGTCGCCAGTTCCAGCAGCGAGAGCTTGCGCCGTGCTATCTTGTCCTTGGAGGTCATGATCGTTTGTCCTTTGGGTTCGATTGGTCGTTTGGCGACGCCATCAAACCCGCTCGGACGCGGCGCGACCACCGGAACCGGACTCTCGGACTCTCGGACTCATGCGGTCCGCCCCCGGTTCTTTCGGGGCCGAACTGTCAGGTGATTACGATCTCAGGACGTTCAAGAAGAGCTTGATAGAGTAGCGCCTGTCGGCTGTCGTACCCAGTTTGATCAGGAAGCGTATTGGCGTGGTGGCCGCTGTGGGACTCGAACCCACACGGGCATTGCCCGAGGCATTTTAAGTGCCTTCCGTCTACCAGTTTCGGCAAGCGGCCATTCAGTTTTCCAGCCCAATAACCCACGCCCGAGACTCGTTCGAGTCACGCGCAGCGGGCCTATGTCAGGTTTGATATAGCGAGATCGGATTCAAGTATATGTTCCGATTGTGCTTTTGTCGCCGACACGACCGAATCTTAAGTCCCTTGCGTCTACCAATTTCGCCACGCCCGCATCCCGGACCGCGACGCCGCCTTCACGGTGGCGGCTGCGGTGGTGGCTGTCCGGCTCGGCGGCCGTGATGGTGCCGGGTTCCGCGCCAGTGCGCCGCATTCATAATCGACCCGGCGGCGCAACGCAAAGCGGGGTTGCAGCCGTGTGGCGGCTTCGCCGTCCGCGCGCTTTGACATCGCCCCGCATTGTCGGCTGGAATACGCACGGCGCCTGCGGCGTCGGGCGCGGCGGTCTGTCTTTAAGCCGATGCCGATTCCGCTCTCCTTCTGCCCTGCCCCGCTGTTGCCCGTTCCTTGCATGCAGGCCGCCCGAGACGTCCCATACAGCCCGCCACAGCCGAGGTGACCCGCGCATGCCGACCATCGACCGTATCGACGCCTTCGCCGACGAACTGACTGCGATCCGCCGTGACCTCCACGCCCATCCCGAGATCGGGTTCGAAGAGGTGCGGACCTCGGGCATCGTCGCCGACAAGCTCGGGCAATGGGGCATCGAGGTGCATCGCGGCATCGGCGGCACCGGGGTCGTCGGCGTGCTCAAGGGCAAAGGCGACGGCGGCCGCCGCATCGGGCTGCGCGCCGACATGGACGCGCTGCCGATGGACGAAGCCACCAACCTGCCGTGGCGTTCGACCATTCCCGGCCGCTTCCACGGCTGCGGCCACGACGCCCACACCACCATGCTGCTCGGCACCGCGCGCTATCTCGCCGAGACCCGCAATTTCGACGGCACCGTGCATTTCATCTTCCAGCCCGCCGAGGAAGGCCTCGGCGGCGCGCGCGCGATGCTGAAGGACGGCTTGTTCGAGAAATTTCCGTGCGACGAAGTGTACGGCCTGCACAACGCGCCGGACCTCGGCCATGGCGAGATCGCGATCCGGCCCGGCCCGGCGATGGCCGGCGCCGATTTCTTCGACATCACCATCTCGGGCTACGGCGCCCACGGCGCGATGCCGGAGCGCTCCAAGGACCCGGTGGTGATCGCGATGACGCTCGGCCAGGCGCTGCAGACCATCGTCAGCCGCAACGTCGATCCGCTGCAGTCGGCGGTGCTGTCGATTACCCAGATCCATTCCGGCTCGGCCTACAACGTGATCCCCGGCGAAGCCCGGCTCGCCGGCACGGTGCGCGCGTTCTCCGACGAGATCCGCAACCTGATCCGCACCCGGATGCGCGCGGTCGCGGCCGGCATCGCCGCGGCGTTCGAGGTCGACATCAAGGTCGACATCCGCGACATCTTCAGCGTGCTGGTGAACGCCCCCGAGCACAGCGAGCGCGTCGCCGAAGTGGCGAGCAGCATCGTCGGCGAAGCCAATGTGAAGACCCGCGAAACGCCGAAGATGGGCAGCGAGGATTTCGCCGACATGCTGCAGGCGGTGCCCGGCGCGTATTTCTGGATCGGCCACGACGGCAACGTGCCGCTGCACAATCCCGGCTTTGTGCTCGACGACAAGATCCTTCCGGTCGGCGCCAGCATGTTCGCCCGGCTGATCGAAACCCGGCTGCCGCTCGGCGGCGACAACGGAGCTGCGCATGTCTGACGGCCTCGCCACCACCGCCACCGCGCTGCACGACCTCTCCGCCACCGAATTGCTCGCCGGTTACTACGGCAAGCAGTTCTCGCCGAGCGAGGTGATGGAGGCGGTGATCGCCCAGGCGACGCGCTGGGAGCCGCATATCAACGCGCTGTACGGATTCGACCCCGATGCCGCGCGCAAGGCGGCGCAGGCCTCGACCGCGCGCTGGGCCAAGGGCGAGCCGATCGGCCTGCTCGACGGCGTGCCGGTGACGATCAAGGAGAACGTCGCCACCGCAGGCGTGCCGGTGCCGCTCGGCGTGCCGATCACGCCGCTGACGCCGGCCACGGCCGATGCGCCGCCCGCCGCGCGGCTGCGCGAAGCCGGCGGCATCCTGTGGAGCAAGACGACGATGCCGGATTTCGGCATGCTGTCGTCGGGCCTGTCGAGCTTCCACGGCGTCACCCGCAATCCGTGGGACGTGTCGCAGAACACCGGCGGCTCGTCGGCCGGCGCCGGAGCCGCGGGCGCGGCCGGCTACGGGCCGCTGCATCTCGGCACCGACATCGGCGGCTCGGTGCGGCTGCCGGCGAACTGGTGCGGCATCTTCGCGCTGAAGCCGAGCCTCGGCCGGGTGCCGATCGATCCGCCCTATGTCGGCCGCTGCGCCGGGCCGATGACCCGCACCGTCGACGACGCCGCGCTGATGATGAGCGTGCTGTCGCAGCCCGACGGCCGCGACGGCATGAGCCTGCCGCCGCACGATTTCGACTGGAGCGAGCTCGACGTCGATGTGCGCGGCAAGACAATCGGCCTGCTCACCGATCTCGGCTTCGGCATGGCGCTGGAAGACGAGGTTCGCGACGTCGTCACGCAGGCGGCGCGCACCTTCGAGGCGCAGGGCGCGATCGTCGAGCCGGTCGAACTCGGCTTCACCCGCGAGATGATGGACGGGCTCGACAATTTCTGGCGGGCGCGGATGTGGAGCGATCTGGCGCTGTTCTCCGACGAGCAGCGCGCACGCGTGCTGCCCTACATCGTGCGCTGGGCCGAGCCCGGCGCGCGGCTGAGCGGCGTCGACGTGGTCCGCGGCTTCAACCAGACCATGGCGGTGCGCGCGCTCGGCGCCAAGCTGTTTGCCGATATCGACTATCTGATCTCGCCGGTGGCGCCGGTGGTGAGCTTCGCCGCCGACGTCGCCTCGCCGTGGAATGATCCGGACCGGCCGTTCGATCACATCCTCTATACCGTGCCCTGGAATATGGCGGAGAATCCCGCCGCTTCGATCAACGCCGGCTATAGCGCCAAGGGCTTCCCGATCGGCGTGCAGATCGTCGGCAAGCGCTTCGACGATCTCGGCGTGCTGCGGATGGCGAAGGCGTTCGAAGGCCTGCGCGGCGAACAGAAACCGTGGCCGGTGCCGCCGCGCGCTTGACCAAGGCCGCACACACCTCCTAACCATTGTCATTCCGGGGCGCGAGCGCCAGCTCGCGAGCCCGGAATCCATACGCACCGACAGGGGCTATGGATTCCGGGCCTGCGCGCGAGCGCGCATCCCGGAATGACGCGCCGAAAGGCATCAACAAGAACAACAACGGGCGAAGGAAACACCCATGAGTTTCGAGACCATCAAATACGAGGTCGCCGATCAGATCCTCACCATCACGCTGAACCGCCCGGACAAGCTCAACGCCTTCAACCCGGCGATGCAGCACGAGCTGATCGAGGCGTTCGACAAGGCCGACGCCGACGACGACATCCGCGCCATCATCGTCACCGGCGAAGGCCGCGCGTTCTGCGCCGGCGCGGACCTGTCGTCCGGCGCCGACACCTTCGATCGCGACGCCCGCCGCGGCCCGGTGCGCCGCAACGCCGACGGCTCGGCGGACTATTCCGACCCGCAGGTGCGCGACGGCGGCGGCCAGGTGACGCTGCGGATCTTCAAGTGCCTGAAGCCGGTGATCGCGGCGGTGAACGGCCCGGCGGTCGGCATCGGCGTCACCATGCAGCTCGCGATGGACATCCGCATCGCGTCCGAAGCCGCGCGGTTCGGCTTCGTGTTCTCGCAGCGCGGCATCGTGCCGGAAGCGGCGTCGAGCTGGTTCCTGCCGCGCATCGTCGGCATCGCCCAGGCGTTGGAGTGGTGCTACACCGGCCGCGTGTTCCCGGCGCAGGAAGCGCTCGACGGCAAGCTGGTCAGCCGCGTCGTCCCGGCCGATCAGCTGCTGGAGACCGCGCGCACGCTCGCCAAGGAGATCGCCGCCAAGACCGCGCCGGTGTCGGTGGCGCTGATCCGGCAGATGATGTGGCGGATGCTCGGCGCCGACGATCCGATGGAAGCCCACAAGATCGACAGCCGCGGCATCTACGAGCGCGGCCGCTCCGACGACGTCAAGGAAGGCGTGTCTTCGTTCCTGGAAAAGCGCCCGGCGCAGTTCAAGAACAAGATCACCACCGACATGCCGCCCTACTTCCCGTGGTGGGACGAGCGCGAATACAAGTAAGCGCCGTCTCCAAAGCACGTCATTCCGGGGCGCGAGCGCCAGCTCGCGAACCCGGAATCCAGCAGTTACCAGCACAGCCTCACCGCGTCATTCCGGGGCGCGCGTAGCGCGAGCCCGGAATCCATACGCCGCAGCAGCGGCACTGGGGCACGGCGGCGGAACGCTGTTATCAGGACGATAGCGCAGGGGTTATGGATTCCGGGCCTGCGCCCTCACGGGCGCATCCCGGAATGACGAACGAGAGCTTGTTTTCGTGGCGAGATTCCGGGTTCGCGCGTTTCGGGCGCCCCGGAATGACGGTGAGAGGTTTGGCGCGCCAACCCTCACCCCTCCTTCGCCGGCGCGGCTTTCAGCTCCGGAAAATCCTCTTCGGAGAAGGCGAGCCCGCGCAAGCTGTCGGCCTGGTCGTGTTCGTGCTCGATGCGGCGGAGCTGGACGCGGCGGATCTTGCCGGAGATGGTCTTCGGCAGTTCGCTGACGATCTCCAGCTTGCGGATGCGCTTGAACGGCGCCAGCCGGCCCTGCATGTGCTTGAAGATCGACAGCGCGGTGTCGCGCGAGCGCTCCGCCTCGGCGGTGAGCAGCACATAGGCTTTCGGGATCGCCAGCTTGATCGGATCCGGGCTCGGCACCACCGCGGCCTCCGCCACCAGATTGTGCTCGAGTAGTACACTTTCCAGTTCGAACGGCGAGATCCGGTAGTCGGAGGATTTGAACACGTCGTCGGTGCGCCCGACGAAGGTCAGATAGCCGTCCTCGTCGGCGAAGGCGACGTCGCCGGAGCGATACACCTCGCCGTCGGCGCCCGAAAGCTTGCCGCCCTCGCCCTGATAGCCCTGCATCAGGCCGGCGGGGCGCGCGTCACCGAGCGCCAGCGTGATCTCGCCTTCTTTGGCCGGATGGCCGTCGGCATCGGTGATCCTGACCACATAGCCCGGCAGCGGCCGGCCCATCGAGCCGATCTTCACGGTCTGGCCCGGCGAATTGCCGACCATCGCGGTGGTTTCGGTCTGGCCATAGCCGTCGCGGATGGTGACGCCCCAGGCCGCCTTGACCTGATCGATCACTTCCGGATTGAGCGGCTCGCCGGCGCCGCAGACTTCGCGCAACACGACCTGATAGTCCGCCAGCTTCTCCTGGATGAACATCCGCCACACCGTCGGCGGCGCACACAGCGTGGTGACGCCGCAGCGGCCGATCGTCGTCAGCAGGCTCTTGGCGTCGAACCGCGGCTGGTTGACCACGAACACGGTGGCGCCGGCGTTCCACGGCGCGAACAGGCAGCTCCAGGCGTGCTTGGCCCAGCCCGGCGAGGAGATGTTGAGATGCACGTCGCCGGGCTGCAGCCCGAGCCAGAACATCGTCGACAGCGCACCGACCGGATAGGAGCGCTGGCTGTGCCGCACCAGCTTCGGCTTCGCGGTGGTGCCGGAGGTGAAGTACAGCAGCATCGGATCGTCGGCCTGTGTCGGCCCGTCCGGCGTGAAGACGTCAGGCTGCAGCGCGGTCCCGTCGTAAGCGAGCCAGCCGTCCTGGGCGTCGCCGACCACGACGCGCAGCAGATCGTCGCCGCCGAGGCCCTTGAATTTGGCGATCTGGTCGGGCGCAGCGACCACCGCCTTGGCGCGGCCGCGGTCGAGCCGGTCGCGCAATTCCTCCGGCGTCAGCAGCGTGGTCGCCGGGATGGTGACGAGGCCGAGCTTGATCGCCGCCAGCATCACCTCCCACAACGGCACGACGTTGCCGAGCAGCAGCAGCAAATGATCGCCGCGCTTCAGGCCCTTGGCGCGCAGATAGTTCGCGACCTGGTTGGAGCGCTTCGACAGATGCGCGAAGCTCGGCTTTTCCTCCCGGCCGCTGGTGCCGTCGACGATCCACAGCGCCGGACGGTTGCGGCTGTCCGGATTGCTTGCCAGCTCGGCGTCGAACCAGTCGAGCGCCCAGTTGAACGGCACCGGATCGGGCCAGCGGAAGCCGGCGACCGCGGCTGCGTAGTCGGTGCGGTGTTGGAGCAGAAAGGAACGGGCTTGCTGGAACGTGGTCATGAAGCACCTCGCTTACGAGGCACACCCGCAACCACTTCCTCATCCGTCATGGCCGGACTTGATCCGGCCATCCATCATCCTTGCGAAAGCGATGGATGCGCGGGTCGAGCCCGCGCATGACGGCTGGATCGGGGAGCGGTCGTGCCAGACATCGGATTGATTACTTCCGCCCCTGCTCGCGCAGGTAGTTGATGATTCCGGAAAAATCCGTGCCGCCGTGGCCGGCCTGTTCGAACGCGGCGTAGATCTCGGCGGCGTGCTGGCCGAGCGGGGTCGCGGCGCCGGCGGCCTTGGCGGCTTCCTGCGACAGCTTCAGATCCTTCAGCATCAGCGCTGCGGCGAAGCCCGGCTTGTAGCTGTTGTTGGCGGGCGACGCCGGCACCGGGCCGGGCACCGGGCAATAGCTGGTGAGCGACCAGCACTGACCCGACGAGGTCGAGGCGACATCGAACAGCGCCTGATGCGACAGGCCGAGCTTCTCGGCCAGCGTGAACGCCTCCGACACGCCGATCATCGAAATGCCGAGGATCATGTTGTTGCAGATCTTCGCCGCCTGCCCTGCGCCGGCACCGCCGCAATGCACGATCTTCTTGCCCATCTTTTCGAGCACCGGCTTGGCCGCCGCGAACGCCGCCTCGCTGCCGCCGGCCATGAAGGTCAGCGTCGCGCCCTTGGCACCACCGGTGCCGCCGGAGACCGGCGCATCGACAGACGCGATGTCGTGCTTGGCGGCGAGCGCATGCGCCTGCACGGCGCTTTCGACGTCGATGGTCGAGCAATCGATGATCAGCGCGCCCTTGGCGGCGTGCGGTAGGATCTCGTTCCACACCGCCAGCACATGCTTGCCGGCCGGCAGCATGGTGACGATCACGCCGGCGCCCTTCACCGCGTCGATCGCGGTGGGCGCAATGCTGACGCCCTCGGCCTTGGCCGCTTCGCACGAGGCCGCCACCAGATCGAAGCCGGCGACCTTGCGGCCGGCCTTGACCAGATTGCCGGCCATCGGCCCGCCCATATTGCCGAGACCGATGAATGCGATCTCCGTCATGTCCCCTTCCTCCCCTTTGTCTGTCTCCGGCGCTTCAGCCCGGAAATTTCAGCTCGTCGTCGCCGCGATCTTCAAAGTAGCGCGCCACGATCTCCGGCGTCACCTCTGCGATCGTCGCAGGCCGCCATTTCGGCTTGCGGTCCTTGTCGATCACCGCGGCGCGAACGCCTTCGACGAAATCGTCGCTGACGAACACCTGCAGCGCGGCGCGATATTCATGCACCAGACATTCTTCCAGCGACGCCCTGTGCCGCGCGGCGCGCAGCAGCTTCAGCGTCACCTTCAGGCTGGTCGGCGACTTGATGCGCAGTGTCTTCAGCGCGGCCTGCGCAAACTCAGACGCGTCGTTCTGCAGCGCGGCGACGATCTGTTCGATCGTTTCGTGCCCGAAGCAGCGGTCGATCTCGGCCTGATGCAGTTCGGCGGGGCCCTTGGCCGGCTGCCCCGCGAAGCGCGCGATGATGCCGCCGACCTGCGCGGCCGACGCGCCGCTCGGCGCCTCGGTGAGCGCCTGGCGCAGCGCCGCCCAGTTCACGGTCGGCACATAGGCGTCGGCGAATTGCGCGTGGATCGCGTCGGCGCCGTTCATGATGTCGCCGGTCAGGCCGAAATACGTCCCGATCTCGCCGGGCGATCGGGTCAGCAGCCAGGTGCCGCCGACATCGGGAAAGAAGCCGATGCCGACTTCCGGCATCGCGATCTTGGTCTTGTCGGTGACAATGCGGTGGCTGCCGTGGCCGGCGATGCCGACGCCGCCGCCCATCACCAAGCCGTCCATGAACGCCACGTAGGGCTTCGGATACTTAGCGATCTTGGCGTTGGTGATATATTCCTCGCGCCAGAACACCTTGCCGAGATCGCCGCCCTCGCGGGCGCTGTTGTAGAGGCCGACGATGTCGCCGCCGGCGCACAGCCCGCGCTCGCCGGCGCCCTCGACCAGGATCAGCGCGACGTTCGGATCGGCGGCGAAGTCGTCGAGCGCGTTATCGAGGTCACGCGCCATCTCCAGCGTCAGCGCGTTGATCGCCTTCGGCCGGTTGAGCCGGATCACACCGGCGGCGCCTTCGCGCCGAACAATCAGATCGGGTTCGGTGACGGCCCCATTCATCGATTGGCCTCGAGCAGCTTGCGCGACACGATCAGCCGCATGATTTCGTTGGTGCCTTCGAGGATCTGGTGGACGCGCAGGTCACGCACCAGTTTCTCGATGCCGTATTCGGCCAGATAGCCGTAGCCGCCGTGCAGTTGCAGTGCCTCGTTGGCGACGCCGAAGCCGGCATCGGTGGCGAAGCGCTTGGCCATCGCGCACAGCTTGGTGGCGTCGGCGTCCTTGCGGTCGAGCGCGGCGGCGGCGCGCCACAGCAACGTCCGCGCGGCCTCCAATTCGGTCGCCATGTCGGCGAGCCGGAACTGCAGCGCCTGGAATTCGTCGAGCCGTTTGCCGAACGCCTTGCGCTCCTTCATGTAAGCGAGCGTCTTGTCGAGCGCGGCCTGGGCGCCGCCGAGCGAACAGGCGCCGATGTTGAGGCGGCCGCCGTCGAGCCCGGCCATCGCGATCTTGAAGCCGATGCCTTCGTCGCCGAGCCGATTGGCGACCGGCACCCGCGCGTTTTCGAAAATCACGGTACGGGTCGGCTGCGCGTTCCAGCCCATCTTGCGCTCGTTGGCGCCGAACGACAGGCCCGGCGTGTCCTTGTCGACCACCAGCGTCGAGATGCCGCCAGGGCCGTCGCCGCCGGTGCGGACCATCACGACGTAGAGGTCGTTGGCGCCGGCGCCGGAGATGAACTGCTTCTGGCCGTTGAGGACGTAAGTGTCGCCGTCGCGCACCGCGCGGGTGCGCAGTGCCGCGGCATCCGAGCCGGAGCCCGGTTCGGTCAGGCAGTAGCTCGCGACCTGCTCCATGCTGCACAGCTTCGGCAGCCAGCGCCGGCGCTGCGCGTCGGAGCCGTAGCTGTCGATCATCCACGCCGCCATGTTGTGGATCGAGATGAAGGCAGATACCGCCGGGCAACCGGTCGCCAGCGCTTCGAAGATCAGCGCCGCGTCGAACCGCGTCATCGCGCTGCCGCCGACATCGTCGCGGATGTAGATGCCGCCGATGCCCAGCGCCGCCGCTTCGCGGATCACGTCCAGCGGCAGGTGCTTGTCTTCATCCCACTTCAGCGCATGCGGCGCGATCTTCTCGGCCGCGAAGTCGCGCGCCATGTCGCGGATGGCGATCTGGTCTTCGTTGAGGTCGAACTGCATCATTCAGGCTGCCAGTCGGAAAGGAGCGTGACGTACCGAGCATGCTCGGTGCCGGCAAGCTTGGCGGCGAACCGGCGGTCCGCGGTGACGAGCCGAGCACCGAGCTTGCGCGCTGTTTCGAGATAAATCAGATCGTAGATCGGATGGCGAAGCGTGCAGCCCCTTCGAAGAGCTGCGGGAATGACGTCATCGATGGAGACGATTTCGTCGAAGAATAACGGCAACTTATCGTACTCGTGCATCGCCCTGTCCATCGAGAGCTCGCCGCGTGCAGCCTTCCGAACCAATGCGTTTGCGACTTCAATCAGTAAGAGACGTGGCGCAAGGAGCGGATTTCCACTGCGTGCGAGCGAGATGGCGTTAGTCGACAGGTCCTCGTAGACAAGCCATTTCACAGCGACGCTGGCGTCTACGACCAGGCTCGTCACATGAGACCTTCGCGTATTTCGTCGAGCGTCATAGACGGCTGAGGCTCCGAATATTGCGAGAGGAAATAGGCCGACACCGCAACGCGCTCAGCCGGAGTGTACGGACGCCCCTCGCCTCCGAGCGCGTCGATTTCCTCGCGCAACGTGCGCCCGTTCGCTTTGGCGCGCTCGACATAGGGCGCCAACGTCTCGTCGAGCTTCTGCTTGAATGCGGTGTCGGTCATTGCCTGATACCAATGCAAGCTGCGGGAAATGATCTTACATCATTCCCCGGCGTTTCGCCTCACTTCATCAGCGGGATCGAAAACTCCGCGCCTTCCTTGACGCCCGACGGCCAGCGCGAGGTGACGGTCTTGGTCTTGGTGTAGAACCGCACCGAATCCGGGCCGTGCTGGTTGAGGTCGCCGAAGCCGGACTTCTTCCAGCCGCCGAAGGTGTAGTAGGCGATCGGCACCGGGATCGGCACGTTGATGCCGACCATGCCGACATTCACCTTGGCGGCGAAGTCGCGGGCGGCGTCACCGTCGCGGGTGAAGATCGCGACGCCGTTGCCGTAGTCGTGATCGGACGGCAGCGCCAGCGCTTCGGCGTAGTCGTGGGCGCGAACGACGCTCAGGACGGGGCCGAAGATCTCTTCCTTGTAGATCCGCATGTCCTTGGTGACGTTGTCGAACAGACAGCCGCCCATGTAGAAGCCGTTCTCGTAGCCCTGCATCTTGAAGCCGCGGCCGTCGACCGCCAGCGTCGCGCCTTCCTTGACGCCGATCTCGACGTAGTTCTTGACGCGCTCCAGCGCTTCCTTGGTCACCAGCGGGCCGTAGTCGGCGGTCGGATCGGTCGACGGACCGATCTTCAGCGCCTCGACGCGCGGGATCAGCTTGCTCATCAGCGCGTCCGCGGTCGCCTTGCCGACCGGCACCGCGACCGAGATCGCCATGCAGCGCTCGCCCGCCGAGCCGTAGCCGGCGCCGATCAGCGCGTCGACGGTCTGGTCGATGTCGGCGTCCGGCATGATGATGGCGTGGTTCTTGGCGCCGCCGAAGCACTGCGCCCGCTTGCCGGTCTGCGCCGCGCGCTCGTAGATGTACTGCGCGATCGGCGAGGAGCCGACGAAGCCCACCGCCTTGATGTCCGGATCGTCGAGGATGGCGTCGACCGCTTCCTTGTCGCCGTTGACGACGTTGAGGATGCCCGGCGGCAGGCCGGCCTCGAGCATCAGCGCCGCCAGCGCCATCGGCACGCCGGGATCGCGCTCCGACGGCTTGAGGATGAACGCATTGCCGCAGGCGATCGCCGGGGCGAACTTCCACATCGGGATCATCGCCGGGAAGTTGAACGGGGTGATGCCGGCGACGACGCCGAGCGGCTGGCGCATCGAATAGATGTCGATGCCGGGGCCGGCACCCTCGGTGTATTCGCCCTTCATCAGATGCGGAATGCCGCAGGCGAATTCGGCCACTTCGAGGCCGCGCTGGATGTCGCCCTTGGCGTCGGGAATGGTCTTGCCATGTTCGCGCGCCAGCAGCTCGGCGAGCTTATCGTAATCGCGCTGCACCAATTCGAGGAACTTCATCAGCACGCGGGCGCGGCGCTGCGGGTTGGTGGCGCCCCACTCCGGCTGCGCCGCCTTGGCGTTTTCGACCGCGGCGCGGAGCTCGGCCTTGGTGGCGAGGGCGACCTTGGCCTTCACCTCGCCGGTCATCGGCTCGAACACGTCGGCAAAACGCCCCGACTTGCCCTCGACCTCTTTGCCGCCGATGAAATGCCCGACCGTGCGCATGGACTTCCTCCTGAAAGGCTGTGTTCTCGTCCCCTTGAACAGAATTTTTTCAGGTTTGGGAAGGCCCCGCACGCGCGACACCTGTGCCGAAATAGCGATGCGGCCGCGCTGCGGCATGCGGCCACCGTTCGCGGTGGCGCGAGGCGATTGCAGGCGGTTCAATCCTGCGCGGCAGGCCTCGCCGCCGCCTTGATGGCGGTCTTTCTCGACCTCGCCGTGGCCGCCTGGGGCGGCCGTTTCGGTCCGCCCGGAGCACAATCCGCCAGCGCCGCAGCGCGCCCGGCGGCGAGAATGTCGTCGGACAATTCGCCGCTGCCGGCGATCCGCGCCAGCACCAGCGTTCCCATCATCGTCGCCAGCGTCGCCATCGCCTGCCTGCGCGCGGCCTTCGGGGTCGAGCCGACATACTCGGCGGCGATCATGTCGATCATTTCGTCGAGCTTGGCGGCGAACGCCTTGCGGGTCTTCGGGCTTTCACGCGCAATCTCGGCGCCGAGCGCCGGCACCGCGCAGCCACGGCCGGGATCATCACGATGGCTGGCGCTGAGATAGCCGTCGACCAGCGCGGCCAGCCGCTGCTCCGGCGGCAGTTCCTCCGCCAGCTTGCGCCAGCGCTCGGTGGAGCGGTCCATCGCGTAGCTGAAGGCTTCGATCACCAGCGCCTCGCGCGAGGCGAAATGCGCGTAGAACCCGCCGTGGGTGAGGCCCGCGTCCTTCATCAGATCGGCGACGCCGATGCCGTGGGCGCCCTTTTCACGCAGCTTCACCGACGCCCGCCGGACGATGCGGTCGTGGGTTTCCTGCTTGTGTTCCTTCGAATAGCGCATCGGCGATCCATGCCATGTTCAGGATCATATTATGACACGAACGCGGGCGTTTGCCTCAAGTTTCGCATCGCCTCAGGAATCGTGCGGATATGGCGTCGCAGCAGGCGCGCCGCCGAGCATCGCAAAGGTTGCGGTGGCGTGCACCGCCAATTTGCCGGCGCCGTCATAGACGAAGCCCTCGGTGTAGCTCGACTGCCGGCCGAGCTTCACCACCCGCCCCTCGGCCACGATCGTGCCGGAGCGCACCGACAGCGGCCGCAGATAGCTGAGCTTCAGGTCCATCGTCACCGAGCCCTGCCCGGCCGGCTGCCGTGTCGAGATCGCACAGCCCATCGCGGTGTCGAGCAGCGCGGCAGCGATCGCACCGTGCAGCAGGCCCGCGGTGTTCTCCAGGCTCTGCTCCGGATCGAGCTGCATCACGATCCGGCCGGGATGCACCTCGGCCATCTTGAAGCCGATCAGCCGCGCCAGCGGCGGCGGCGGCAACCGGCCGTCGCGGATCGCCTGCATCGCCTCGAGGCCTGACATCGCCATCGCGGCGCGGGCGACCGGCCCCGGCTCCTGCCAGTCGACGGTGCGGCTGCGGCGCTGAGCCGGCGCGAACAACTCGGCGGGATCGTGCGGTACGGCGGAATCGAGCAGCGTCATCGGCGAACTCCAGTTTGGAATTACGTATATCATATAATCGATCAGCAATCGCGGCAAGCGGCCGGGCGGTGACGTGCTTGACAGCCCCCCAGCCTTGCCGGGCATGATGTCGCGCCTGTCCCGCCCTCGCCGAAGAGATCCATCATGCAGATGCTCAACACCCATTGCGGCGTCGACCGCGATTCCCGCGGCGTCGCCCGCCTCACCATCTGCAATGCCGGCAAGCTCAACATTCTGAACACCGCGGTGATCACCGGCGTCCGCGAAGGACTGCAGCAACTCGCCGAAGACGAAAGCCTGCGCGTGCTGATCGTCACCGGCCAGAGCGAGCGCAGCATGATCGGCGGCGCCGATATCAACGAGATGGCCACGCTGGATCAGAGTTCCGCCGAGCGCTTCATCACCGGCCTTGCGGAGCTTTGCGAGACGGTCCGCGCGGTGCCCTATCCGGTGATCGCGCGGATTCCCGGCTGGTGCCTCGGCGGCGGCCTGGAATTCGCCGCCGCCTGCGACTTCCGCGTCGCCGCCCACGACGCCAAATTCGGCATGCCCGAGGTCCGCGTCGGGATTCCGTCGGTGATCCACGCCGCCCTGCTGCCGCGACTGATCGGCTGGGCACGGGCACGCTTCCTGGTGATGGCCGCCGAAAACATCGATGCCGACACAGCGCTGGCCTGGGGCCTGATCGACAAGATCGCAGCGCCGGGCGAACTCGATGCCGCGGTCGAGCATCTGGTCGGCGCATTGGTCGCCGGCGCACCGCAGGCGATGCGGGCGCAGAAGGCGCTGCTGGCGGCCTGGGAGGACATGCCGCTGCCGCAGGCGGTGGCGCATTCCGTCAAGGTGTTCGGCGAGGCTTACCTCACCGGCGAGCCGCAGGCGCTGATGGCGGATTTCGTCAACCGCAAACGCTGAGATCTAATCACGCGATCTTGGGAAATTCTCATATTGCTTTGCGGCCGACGAATTATATGATGAGCATCATTTTCAACTAGCCGGCTCACGCCCGAGCGCCGGCGCGTTCGCCGACAGGATCGCCGCATGATCTCCGACGCCCTCGCCGCCGCGCTGGCCCGCCGCAACATCCACTACGGCTGGGTGATGGTCGGCGTCACCTTCCTCACCGCGTTGGTCAATGCCGGTGCGGTCGGCGCACCCGGCGTGTTCATCGTGCCGCTGCAGCAGGAATTCGGCTGGAGCACCGCGGATATCTCGTCCGCGCTGTCGATCCGCTTCGTGCTGTTCGGCCTGATGGCGCCGTTCGCCGCGGCGCTGATGAACCGGTTCGGCCTGCGCCAGGTGACGCTGACCGCGCTCCTGGTGGTCGCGATCGGACTGATCGCGTCGCTGGCGATGACCTCGTTGTGGCAATTGATGCTGCTGTGGGGCGTGGTGGTCGGCGTCGGCACCGGCCTCACCGCGCTGGTGCTCGGCGCCACGGTGGCGACGCGCTGGTTCGTCGCCCGCCGCGGTCTGGTGATCGGCCTGATGACCGCCAGCGTCGCCACCGGCCAGCTCGTGTTCCTGCCGATCCTCGCCGCGCTCACCGAACGCTACGGCTGGCGGATCGCGATGGCTTACGTCTGCGCGCTGCTCGGCGTCGCCGCGGTCGCGGTGCTGATCGCGATGCGCAACCGGCCGAGCGATGTCGGACTGCGGCCCTATGGCGACACCAGCACCGAGGTGCCGCTGTCGGCGCAGGCTGCGCCAGGCTCGATCGCCGCCGCTGCGCTCGGCGCGCTGCGCGACGCGGCCAAGACGCGGGTGTTCTGGGTGCTGTTCGGCACCTTCTTCATCTGCGGCGCGTCGACCAACGGCCTAGTGCAGGTTCACCTGATTCCGCTGTGCGCGGATTTCAACATCCCGCAGGTGCAGGCCGCGGGACTGCTGGCGGCGATGGGCGTGTTCGATTTCATCGGCACCATCCTGTCGGGCTGGCTGGCCGACCGCTACGACAATCGCTGGCTGCTGTTCTGGTACTACGGCCTGCGCGGCCTCAGCCTGCTGGCGCTGCCGTTCACCGACTTCTCGTTCTACGGCCTGTCGCTGTTCGCGGTGTTTTACGGCCTGGACTGGGTCGCCACCGTGCCGCCGACGGTGCGGCTGACGGCGCAGAAGTTCGGCCCCGAGCGCGCCAATCTGGTGTTCGGCTGGATCTTCGCCGGCCACCAGCTCGGCGCCGCCACCGCCGCCTTCGGCGCCGGCCTGTCGCGCGACCTGCTGGCGAGCTACCTGCCGGCGTTCTTCATCGCCGGCGCCCTGTGCGTGATCGCCGCCGCGGCCGCGCTGACGATCAGCAAGGCGGCCAAGCCGGCGGCGGCGTGAACAGGAGCGTTGCCTGCTCCCTCTCTCCGCCCGTCGCGGGGAGAGGGTTGGGGTGAGGGGCAAGGCACGGCCCTTCAGCGCGTCCGAACTATCAGGAAGACAAGTCATCAGGCCCGAGAGGCTGCGCGTTCGGCAACCTCAGTGCCTGGCCCCTCACCCGACCGGCTGCGCCGGTCGACCTCTCCCCGCGCTGCGGGGAGAGGTCGAAAGGCCTACGGCCGCATCCGCATGCCGGTCGCGACGCCGGGCTTGCGCAGCGGTTCGGCCAAGCGGGCGAATTCGCACAGCAGCGAGCGCGTCTTGCGCGGATCGATGATTTCTTCGACCCAGAACTTTTCGGCCGAGCGGAACGGCGAGCGCAGCTTGTTCAGCCGGTCCTCGATCTCGCGCATCTTGGCGTCGCGATCGTCCGCGGCGTCGAGATCGGCGCGGTAGGCCGCCTCGATGCCGCCCTCGAGCGGCAGTGAGCCCCAATAGGCCGACGGCCAGGCGTAGCGCATCGAGAACCGGTTGGCCGGCTGGTGCACTACGCCGGCGACGCCGAAGGCGTTGCGGACGATGATCGTGCACCACGGCACGGTGGACTGATTGACCGCCGTCATCGCGCGCACGCCGTGGCGGATCGTCGCCGACTTCTCGGCCTCCAGCCCGATCATGAAGCCTGGACAGTCCATCAGATACACCACCGGCAGATGGAAGGTCTCGGCGAGATCGACGAAGCGAATCACCTTCTGGCAGGTGTCCGCCGTCCACGACCCGCCATAGTGATACGGATCGCCGGCCAGCAGCGCCACCGCCCGCCCTTCGAGCCGGGCGAGACCGGTGATGATCGAACGGCCGAACGCCGAGCCGATCTCGAAGAACGAGCCCTGATCGACCACCGCTTCGATGATCGGCCGCATCTTGTAGACCTGCCGGCGATTGCGCGGCACCGCCTTCAGCAGCTTCTCATCGGTGCGATCGGGATCGTCGTCGCAGGCAATCGTCGGCGGCAGTTCGTGCACCGACGACGGCAGATAGGACAGGAAGCGCCGCGCGCAGGCGAAGGCTTCTTCCTCGGTGTCGACCGCATGGTCGATCGCGCCGGCGCGGGTCTGGATGTCGGCGCCGCCGAGCTCCTGCTTGGTCAGATCCTGGCCGAGTCGCGCCACCACCGGCGGGCCGGCGACGAACATCGCCGAACTGCGGGTCATGATCGAATAGTGGCTGGCGGCGAGCCGCGCCGCGCCGAGGCCGGCGACCGAGCCGAGCCCGAGCGCCACCACCGGCACCTGCGCGAGGTTCGCCGTCGTGTACCAGTACCAGCGGGTGCCATCGACGCCGCCCGGCAGATTGGCGGCGCCCTTGCTCTCGATCGTCTTCACCGAGCCGCCGCCGCCCGATCCTTCGATCACGCGAATGATCGGCAGGCGGTAGTCGTGCGCCATCTCCTCCGCCATCTGCGGCTTGGCGTGGATCGAGGCGTCGGCCGAGCCGCCGCGCACGGTGAAATCGTCGCCGACCACCACCACGGTGCGGCCGTCGATCTTCGCCCGGCCGAACACGCAGTTCGCCGGGGTCAGATCGATCAGTTCGCCATTGGCGTCGTACTCGCCGAGACCGGCGACGGCGCCGATCTCGTGGAAGCTGCCGGCGTCGCTCAGCCGGTCGATGCGCTCACGGACGGTGAGCCGGCCCTGGTCATGCTGGCGCTTGACCTTGTCGATGCCGCCCATCTGCCGCGCGAAGTTCTCGCGCCGGGCCAGCTCGTCGAGCTCCGGCTTCCAACTCATGCATTCCCTCCGGTCTGATCGTCTTCTTGTTATTGCTTGCCGATGGGCGCACCGCGACCAGACCGCCGTCCGCATTCTGCACCAGCGGTTCGATCGATCCGGCGAGCTTGAGCAGCACCGGCGCGATCTCTTCGTGCAGCCGCTGCTCGTCGTACATCGCGGCGAGCACGCCGATCGTCACCATCACGTAGGTCTGGTATTGCGGAGACCACATCGGCACGGCGATGCCGTTGATGTGGGGGCTGAACAATCCGCAAGACACCACATAGCCGCGCTCACGCAGCATCGCGCGGCCGGCTTCGAGCCGCTCGCTCAACAGCGCCGCGTCGGCCGGGGCTTCGCGCCGGATGTCGGCCAGCAACGCGGCGGCGACGTTGTCGTCGAGCGAAGCAGCGTAGGCGTGGCCGGCCGCGGACCGGCTGATCGCGATCCGGCTGCCGGTGGTCGAATGCAGGCCGAGCGCATGCGGGGCGCGCGCGAATTCGAGATACACCAGATGAGAGCGGTCCGGGATCAGGAAGCCGACGGTGCCGGGGATCTGGTCGGCGACTTCCTGCAAACGGGTGCGGATCAGATTGCGCAGTTGCAGGCCGCGGGTCATCGACGTGCTCATCGCGACCGCTGAGGGACCGATCCGGTACTTCTGATCGCGCGGCAGGTAGACCAGCTGGCCCATGCGAGTCAGCGTATGGGTGAGGCGCGACACCGTCGAGCGCGGCAAGCCGCAGCGATTGGAAATTTCGAGATTGCCGAGCCGGACGTCGTGTCCTTCGAAGCAGCGCAGCACGTCGAAGGCGCGCGACACCACCTGAATCACATCGCCGTCACCGGCCACGTCCCCTTGCCTGCACAGTCGTTCCGAGCGTCGTCCCATGTCTTTTGTCCTGCGTGGTTATGATGCCCGATGCGCCGGGAGCGCCCACCTTCCCGACCCCGGCCCATCTTACGTTCTTGGTTGTTATCGTCGTCTAGTTTCGCACAGCGGAATATAATTCCGCTTGAAGACAAAGCTACATCAGGCAAATTGCGAGGACAACATCGACGGGCGCCGCGCAACGCCCTACGCGCGACCACTCGGCGCAAGATTTTTCGCTGCGACCGCCGCAGCGGAACCGGCGCCGACAACAACAACACGACGGAGGAACACCGATGGCCGAGATCAAGATCGTCACCGAAGTCGCCGGCCGCGTCTGCGCGCTGCCGCTGTCGATCGGCGACGGCGTCGGTGAAGGCGACGACATCGCCTTTGTCGAAGCGATGAAAATGGAGATCCCGGTCGCCTCTCCCGCGGACGGCACGCTGAAGTCGCTGCACGTCGCGCTCGACGATGTGGTCGCCGAAGGCCAGCTCGTCGCCGTCATCGAAAGCTGAAGCACGTCGCAGTTGCGTCACGTCGACATGCACGGCATCGCGACGAGACGTAATGCCGCATCACAGTTCGATCGGTACACACAGCCCCGCGGTAGTCCTCAGCACGTCGTTGCCATCACCGATCAGTGATGACATGCTCTCTCCATAACAAAGCAATCCGCGAAGCGGATGCATTCCGGGAGAGAAACATGACGGGACGTTTCGGTCCGTTCGCGGCGCTCGCTGTCGGCTGTGCGCTGCTCACCACAACCCCTGCTGGTGCCGGCGACATCAAACTACCCAGCACGATGGCGTTCACCGCCTACGACACCGGAACCGCCGGATTCAACATCGCGGTCGCGGTCGGCAAGATGATGAAGGACAAGCACGGCACCGACGTGCGCGTGCTGCCGGCGGGTAACGACGTCGCCCGTCTGGCGCCGCTCCGCGCCGGCCGTGCCCAGCTCGCCTGGATGGGATCGGGGACTTACTTCGCGCAGGAAGGCGTGTTCGAATTCGGCGCCAAGGAATGGGGACCGCAGGCCCTGCAGATCACGCTGAGCGTGATCGACTGCAACGGCTCCTCGCTGGGCGTCGCCAAGGACACCGGCGTCAAGGAGATCAAGGACCTGCGCGGCAAGCGCGTCGGCTTCGTGGTCGGCTCGCCGGCTTTGAACCAGAACGCGCTCGGCATCATGGCCTATGGCGGACTGACCAAGGACGACGTCAAGATCGTCGAATTCGCCAGCTACGGCGCGATGTGGAAGGGCCTGATCAACAACGACGTCGACGCCGCGTTCGGCACCACCATCACCGGTCCGGCCAAGGAGGCCGAGAGTTCGCCGCGCGGGCTGATCTGGCCGCCGATGCCGCACGCCGACAAGGCGGCGTGGGAGCGGGTCAAGAAGGTGACGCCGTTCTTCAACCCGGCGATGTCGACCTGCGGCGCGGCCCACGAGCCCGGCAAGCCGATCGAGCTGTCGAACTACCCCTACCCGATCGCCACCGTCTACGCGACGCAATCCGGCGATCAGGTGTATTCGATCACCAAGTCGATGATCGTCAACTACGACGCCTACAAGGACAGCGCTCCGGGCGCGACCGGGCTGGCGGTCAAGACCCAGACCATGAAATGGGTGGTGCCGTTCCACCCCGGCGCGGTGAAGGCGCTGCAGGAGGCCGGCCAGTGGAGCGCCGAGGATCAGGCCCACAATGACGGGCTGATCAAGCGCCAGGAAGTGCTCGCCGCCGCGTGGAAGCAATACGCAGCCGCGGCGCCGTCCGGTGAGCAGGACTTCCGCGACGGCTGGATGACGGCGCGCGCCGCTGCGCTGAAGCGGGCGGGCCTGCCGAACGGATTCGAGCAATAGCGTTCTCCTCCGCGCCGGGGACGTCGCCATGCGTGCTGCCGAATCTGTCGCCCGCCCGACCAAGCGGATCGTGCTCGACGATCCGCACTCGGTCGACAACATGCAGGAAGCCGAAGTCACGCGGGTGCGCAGCCTGCGCGGCTTCTGGCGCTGGGCTCTGGTGGCCGCCGCCGCGGCCACCATCCTGCTGTGCATCAACCAGCAGTTCTCGCTGCGCTTCTTCGTCGGCCACACCCAGCTCAACACGGAGTATTTCTATCTCCTGATCGCGCTGATGCTGCCGTTCACCTTCCTGATCTTCCCGGCGTCACCGACGGCACGGCTCGACCGCGTCCCGCTGTACGACGTCGCGCTGTTTCTGCTGACGATCGGCGCGGCGCTGGTGCTGATGAGCACCATCCGCAAGGCGGCGGAGGCCGGATGGGAATTCGGCGGCGCGCCGACCCACGTCTTCATCGCCGGCCTGGTGATGTGGGCGCTGCTGATGGAGGCGCTGCGCCGCACCGGCGGCTGGAGCCTGCTGCTGTGCATCTTCCCGTTCACGGTGTATCCGCTGTTCGCCGGCGCGCGCTGGCTCGGCCCGCTCGGCGGCTCGCAGTCGACGCTGGAACAGGCCACCGCCTATCACGTGCTGTCCGGCGAGAGCCTGCTCGGGATTCCGATCCAGGCCTTCGCCGACACCGTGATCGGCTTTCTGGTGTTCGGCACCGCGCTGATGCTGACCGGCGCCGGAAAGTTCTTCATCAATCTGGCGTTCGCGATCTGCGGCACCTTCCGCGGCGGCGCCGCCAAGGTCTGCATCTTCGCCTCGGCACTGCTCGGCATGATGTCGGGCTCGATCATCTCGAACGTGCTGACCGCCGGCACCATGACCATCCCGGTGATGAAGAAGAGCGGCTTCCGCGCCTCCTACGCCGCGGCGATCGAAGCCTGCGCCTCCACCGGCGCGGTGCTGGCGCCGCCGGTGATGGGGGCCACCGCCTTCGTCATCGCGCAATTCGTCAACGTGTCCTACGCCGAAGTCGCGCTGGCGGCGATCCTGCCGGCGGCGCTGTATTACATCGGCCTGTTCATGCAAGTCGACGCCTATGCGGCCCGGCACGGACTCGAAGGCATCCCGCGCTCGGAGCTACCGAGCCTGTGGCAGACGCTGAAGGAAGGCTGGTACTACGCCTTCGTGATCGCGCTGCTGGTGGTGATGCTGCTGTATTTCAAGCGCGAGAGCCACGCCCCGTTCTACGCCACCGCGCTGCTGCTGGTGCTCAACCAGATCTTCTCGAAAGACACCCGCTGGAATCTGGGCAGCATCGTCCGCTTCCTCGAAGTCAACGGCCGCACCTTCGTCGAGCTGATCGGCATCCTGGCCGGCTGCGGATTGCTGATCGGCGCGTTCTCGATGACCGGGGTGATCTCCAGCCTCGCGGCCGATCTGTTGCGGCTCGCCGGCGACAACGCCTTCCTGCTGCTGGCGATGTGCGCGATCACCAGCCTGATCCTCGGCCTCGGCCTCACCACCACCGCCTGCTACATCTTCCTCGCCATCCTGGTGGCGCCGGCGCTGGAGAAGCTCGGGCTGAACCGGATGGCGGTGCACATGTTCATCTTCTATTGGGGCATGCTGTCGTCGATCACGCCCCCGGTCGCGATCGCCTCGTTCGCCGCAGCCGGCATCGCCGGCTCGCCGGCGATGAAGACGGGCTGGGAATCGATGTGGGTCGGCAGCATCATCTACTTCATCCCGTTCTTCTTCGTGATGAACCCGGCGCTGGTGCTGCAGGGCCCGAGCCCGTATCTCGCCGCGCTCGGCCTGCTCGGGCTCGCGGCGCTCGGCACGGTGTGCATCTGCGGCGGCATCCAGGGCTATCAGGTCGGCGTCGGCGATCTGCGCCGCGCCGGCGCGCTGGAATGGCCGCTGCGCGTGGCCTTGGTGATCGGCGGCTTCGTGCTGGCGACCCCGGGCGGCGGCATCAATCCGCTGTCGCAGGTGCAGGTCACCTCGCTCGGGCTGTGCCTGCTGGTCCCGACGCTGGCGATCGCGCTGCTGCTGGTGCGCCGCGGCGACCCGCCCCGGCAGGCGGCACGGCCGGTGCTGTGAGGACGATTGCGGCGGCGGGCCTCTGCCCCCCGTCGTTCAGATTTCACTGGACTTGCTACACGCACTGATTGAGCATCCTGGTGTTTCAAACCAAGGAGCTTTGCAATGCAGCGTGTATTGGAAGTCACTTCGGTTGATCTCAGCCTGGTCAAGACCAAGCCTCCGCAGATTCACATCGTGACTCACGGGACCGTGCCGACCTCCGGATGGAAGCATCCGCGGCTGTCGCCGTGGTTCTACATCCGGCCGCCGGACGACGGCATCCAGGACTTCGACTTTGTCGCCGATGCCCCGACCGGCATCGTGCTGCCGATGATCACCACCATCGTCGCCGAAGCCACCATCCCCCGCGATCCCGAGGATTATTGGGGACCATGCAAGGCGCTCCGCGGCGTCCGGATCCACGCCCGCACCAACACCAAGGAAGCGAGCTTCAATGCGGCCGAGGATCTCGCCCAGGCGATCTCGCTGTTTCGCGGCGACGACGATCCGATTCCATGGCTGATCGTCACGGCGACGGCGTCCGACTGCGATCTGACCGGCAAGGTGCTCCGCGTCTATCACACCGGCGACGGGATCACTGACGACTATCGCACCGACCGCGGCAACATCGAGCTCGATCCCAAGACCGAGCGTGTCGTCCGGGTGTGGTGCGGCTGAGCTTCGCGACCAACGGCGGCGGCGGGCACTCCGGTGCCCGCTTGCCGCGCCGGCTCAGCGGTCCGCCTTCCCGAAGAACGGCACCAATTGCCCGGTGAATTGTGTAAAGCCGGCGCGAACGCGATCGCCGATCGCCAGGTCGACCGCGCCGTGGGCCATCATCCGAAACCCCTCGGCGCAATCGACCAGCACGATCTTGAACGGCACGTGCGCCCGCGCCTCGGCGGTCGCCGCGCGGTGAACCAGCGTCTCGGCGCAGATCACGCCCTCGCCGCTCGCGACCAGCGTGGACAGTTCCTCGCTGCCGCAGGCCGCGCAGAAGTCGCGGCGGAAATACTGCACCGCGCCGCAGCCGCCGCAGCGCTGATACACGATCTTCGGTTCGCCGCAGGTCCAGTCGGGCATCGCCATCTCGCTCATCGCACCCGCTCCAGGATCATGCTGACATGCGACGACAGCACGCCGCCGTCGCCGTGCAGCAGCGCCAGCGACGCATCGCGCACCTGACGGTCGCCGGCGCGCCCGGTCATCTGCAGATGGGTCTCGACCAGATGCGCCATCGCGCCGCCGACGCCGCAATGGCCATAGCTCAACAGTCCACCATGGGTGTTCAGCGGCATCGCGCCGTCGCGCGAGAAATATCCGTCGCGCGCCCGCGCCGCCGCCTCGCCGCGGCCTGCGAGCCCGAGGTCTTCCAGCAGCATCAGCAGCGTGATGGTGAAGCTGTCGTACACCGCGGCATACTTGACGTCGGACACCGCGACGCCGCTCGCAGCCTTGGCGCGCGCGATCGACAGCTCGGCGCCGGACGGTCCCTCGGCCGGCATCGCGGTAACGTGCTGATGGGTGTGCGCCTGACCGCAGCCGCGCACCTGGATGCGATGTTCGGTGGTCGGCTCGACGCTGACCACCAGCGCGGCGCCGCCGTCCGACACCGGGCAGCAATCGAGCAGCTTCAGCGGCGAAGCGATCGGCTTCGACGCCATCACCTCGGCGACACTGATCGGCTCGTGGAACTGTGCGCCCGGATGGGTGAGTGCTTGGTTGCGCATCAGCACCGCGAGTTCGGCGAGGTCTTCCTCGGTGACCGCATGGTCGTGCATATAGCGCGACGCGACCAGGCCGTAATAGGCCGGGATCGTCGGCCCGAGCGGCACTTCGTAGACCGGGTGGCCGACCTGGGCCAGCGCCTGCACTGAGGCGTCGCGGCTCTGCCCGCTCAAGCGATTCTCGCCGCCGACGACCAGGATGTTGTTCGCCGCCCCGCTCTCGACCAGCTGATGCGCCAGCATCGCCATCGCCATCCCGGTGGCGCCGCCGACCTGCACCGCGTGGCAGTAATTCGGGCGAATCCCGAAATGCTCGGCGAACACCGTCGCCAGCATGATGTGCGGCATCGTGGTCGAGTAGCCGCACAGCAGCCCGTCGATGTCGCCGCGCTTCAAGCCCGCATCCGCAATCGCCGCCTCCGCCGCCTCGCGCATCAGGCCGAGCGTGGTCGAACCTTCGATCTTGCCGAACCGCGTGAGGCCGGCGCCGGTGATGTAGCTCATCGGATCACTTCCCACTTCGACGCTCGCGAGAAAGCAGAACCTATCAACGTCATTCCGGGACGCGCCTCTTGGCGCGGGCCCGGAATCCATATCCCCTGACGGTGGTTATGGATTCCGGGCTCGCCGCTTCGCGGCGCCCCGGAATGACGAACGAGAGACTTCGGAGAATTCGCACCGAACGCGTCACTTTCTTCAGCTCTCCTGCAGCAACTTCAGCGCCCCGCACGCCGCCAGCGCCGCGATCTCGCCGTCGCCATAGCCCGCCTCGCGCAGCACCTCGGCGCCGTGTTCGCCGAGCCGCGGCGCGAGGCGCTGGCGCTCGACCTTGCTGTCCGACCAGGTCGCCGACACCCGCATGTCGCGGATCGCGCCCTCGCTGGGATGCTCGACCACCGGGAAGAAATCGGTCGTCACCAGATGCGGGTCGTGCAGCATGCTCTCGAGATCGTGCATCCGCATCGCCGGCACGTCGGCGACGTCGAGCAGCGCCACCCACTCCTCGGTGGTCCTGGTCAGGAAGATCCGCGCCAGCTCGGCATAGACCACGTCGATGTTCACCGCCCGCCGCGCGAAGCTGGTGTAGCGGTCGTCGGCGAGCAGGTCGTCGCGGCCGACCGCGGTGAGAAAGCTGATCCACTGCTTGTCGTTGTACACCATCGCGCAGATGTAGCCGTCGGCGGTCTGGTACGGCCGGCGATCCGGCGATAGATGCCGCGCGTAGCCGCCGCGATCGAGCGGCGGCTCGTAGGTGAGCCCTCCGAGGTGATCGCCCATCACGAAGCTGGCCATCGTCTCGAACATCGGAATGTCCAGCCGCTGGCCCTTGCCGGTGCGATCCCGATGCACCAGCGAGGCGCAGATTGCGCCGACCGCGGTGAGCCCGACGATGCGGTCCACCAGGGCATTGGGCACGTAGCGCGGCGTGCCGTCACCGATGCGCGCATTCAGCGCCGGCAGCGCGGTGGCGCCCTGAATCAGATCGTCGTAAGCGGGCTTGGCCGCGTACGGCCCGTCCTGGCCGAAGCCGAACACGCCGGCATAGATCAGCCGCGGATTGAGCGGCGCGACATCGTCATAGCCGAGCTTCAGCCGCGCCATCGCCTGCGGGCGGACGTTGTAGACCAGCACGTCGGCGCCTGCGATCAGCCGCAGCGCGGCGGCGCGGCCGGCGGCGTGCTTGAGATCGAGGCAGATGCTGCGCTTGTTGCGGTTTGCATTGAGGAACACCGGCCCCATGCCGGGATGCCGCGCCGGGCCGATCTGCCGGGTGACGTCGCCGTCCGGGGATTCGATCTTGATCACGTCGGCGCCGTAGTCGCCGAGCATCTGGGTGGCGTAAGGCCCCATCAGCACCGACGTCATGTCGACGATTGTCGTGCCCGCCAGTGGCCCCATCGCTGCGCTTCGCATCCCTGGTTCGCGGCGCTCTCGTCCGGCGCCGCCGGTCGATGTAACGTTGCGATCGGGCGAAGATCAAGCGAGCCGCCCGGCATGGCGCCATGCGGTCGCCCGCCGGCGAATAGTTCGTGTAACGGAAGGTTTGACAGCGGTCATTGACCGCGCATGGTGGCGCCCGCATCAATCGGCCGCGACCGACGCCCGACCGATCGAAAGCACAGCGCCATGACGCATCACGAGCGATACACCGCGCCGCCGTTCGGCCCGGCGATGATGCTGAACACGCTGTGGCCGTCCGCGGGCTGGAATCCGAAAGACGGTTTTCCGAGCTTCAGCTTCATCTGGCGCGGCTACGAGATCGCACGGCCGGTGCTGGCGACGCTGCAGCATCTCGCCGGCCGCGCCGACGATGCCACCAGCGAACGGCTGCTGCTGCTCGCGCCACACGTCACCGGCTTCCGCCTGAGCCTGGCCATGCTGATGCACCGCCACTGGCCGCTGCCGATCTGGCGCGCGCTGCAGCTGCGCAACCGGCTGATCCGCCGCGGCGAGATCCGTATCGCGTTTCCGTCCGACCTGATCGTGCGGTCCACCGGCTGGCGGGTCCACGACAGGGGCATCGAGCTCGACATCCACGCTCATCTGCTGCAGGGCGACGACTGCGTCTGGGAGAGTATCACCACGTTCTACTATCGCGGCCGGTTCGCGGGACCGCCGCGGCACGGCGCCGACGACGGCGCCCCGATGACCTCCCCGGCGATCGACCCGGAGTTGGAGCCGGTGGCGCATTGGATCGCCGAGGGCGGCGATCGGCTGCGCTGGGCGCGGCTGACCGGCGACTACAATCCGCTGCACCTGCTCGACGCCTATGCGCGCCGCACCGGCTTCGCCGCCGCCTCGGCGCATCCGCAGCGCGTCGCCGCCGAATGCCTCGGCCACCTGACGAAGACCTCCGCTCCGAACCAGCTCGACCTCTGGCTCAAGGGGCCGGTCTACTACAACCGCGCGGTGACGCTGCGACAGACGCATTCGGCCGACGGCGAAGATTTCGCGCTGTGGGTCGACGGCGACGAGCGCGCCGCGATGGTGGGGCGGATGAGCTAAGTCTCCGTCCCTGAGAGGAGGCGAAGCCGACGAAGCAATCCAGCTCTGGAACTATCAACTTGTCATGCCCGGCCTTGTGCCGGGCATCCACGCCTTTTAGACTAGTTCTGCTTTTTGTAGAATCAGAGCTGATCCGCACCGCGTGCCACACGCACAACCTCATGGTGAGGAGGCGCGTAGCGCCGTCTCGAACCATGTGACGCACGGAATGCGTTGCCCCATCCTTCGAGACGCCCGGCTTCGCCGGGCTCCTCGGGATGAGGACTCAGTGCCTTCGGAAACGTCGGATCGTTTCAATCAAACGATGAGCCGCTCTAGAATCCCGACGACCCCAAGGCGTGGATGGCCGGGACGAGCCCGGCCATGACGGGGAGAATCGGAAGTTGTTGCCGAATTACTTCACCATCTTGCGCAATTCCGTCTTCAGCACCTTGCCGTAGTTGTTCTTCGGCAGCGCGTCGAGATAGACGTAGCGCTTGGGGCGTTTGAAGCGGGCGATGGCGGCGAGGCAATGTTGGTCGAGCGCAGAGTCGCTCGGCTCCGCCCCCTCCGCCAGCACAACGCAGGCGACGACGCTCTCGCCCCATTCCGGATCGGCGACGCCGATCGCCGAGACTTCGCGCACCAAGGGATGGGTCAGCAGCGCCTCTTCGACCTCGCGCGGATAGATGTTGGTGCCGCCGGAGATGATGACATCCTTGGAGCGGTCGGACAGCGTCAGGAAGCCGTCGTCGTCCAGCCGCCCGACGTCGCCGGTGCGCAGCCAGCCGTCTTTCAGCGCCTCGGCATTGGCCTGCGGATTGTTCCAGTAGCCGAGCATCACGGTCAGGCCCTTGACCTCGATCTCGCCGGTCTCGCCCGGCGGCAGCACCTCGCCGTTCGCCCCGGTGATCCGCACCGACACCACGCTCTGCGCGGTGCCGACGGAGGCGAGCCGCTGCAGATAGCGCGGATGATCGACGTCGGCGTGCAGCGCGCGCTTCAGCGAGGTGATGGTCATCGGCGACTCGCCCTGGCCGTAGATCTGCACGAAGCGCTGGCCCATCACGCTGAGCGCCTCGCGGATGTCGGCGAGATACATCGGCCCGCCGCCATAGACGATGGTGCGCAGCCCCTCGCCGGCTTCGCCGCGGCGCTTGGCGGCCTCCACCAGGCGTTTGATCATGGTCGGTGCCGCGAACATCGCGACGTTGCCGAGCTGCCGGCCGAGCGTCAGGACTTCGTCGGGATCGAACCCGCCGGACTCCGGCACGACGTGGCGCGCGCCGAACCGGACGTGGATCATGTTGTAGAGCCCGGCGCCGTGCGAGATCGGCGCGGCGTACAGCGCCGCATCCTCCGGCGTCACCGCGTCGACGTCGGCGAGATAGCACAGCGACATCGCGACGAGATTGCCGTGGCTGAGCATCACGCCCTTCGGCCGGCCGGTGGTGCCGGAGGTGTAGAACAGCCAGGCGAGATCGTCATCGTCACGCGGCACCGGCGCGCTGGGGCCGGTGCCGTTTCGGGCGCGGTCGTAACCGTCGCTGTCGATCGCCAGGGTCGCCATGCCGGCTGGAAAATCCGCCGCCGCCTCGTTGAAAGTGTCGGCGGTGTCGTCGCAGATCAGCGCCAGCCTGGCTTCGGCATTGCTGCAGATCCAGGCCGCTTCGCGGCCGTGCAGCTTGGCGTTGATCGGGACCGCCACCGCGCCGGCCCACCAGATGCCGTACAGCGCCTCGAGATAGCGCGTGCAGTTGTGCGCGAACAGCGCGACCCGGTGGCCGGGCGCGACACCGTAGTCGCGCGCCAGCCCGGCTGCGAACGACGCCGCACGCGCCGCGAAGGTCGCGTAGTCGGCATCGATCGTCGTGCCGGTCAGCAGCGCCGGGGCGTCCGGCCGCATCCGGGCGCTCGCGGCGAGCCATTCCGCCAAATTCATCGCGCGCCTCTCAAGTGTAGGACGAAGGGGTCGTTGATGCCGACTCACTCACACGTCATGGCCGGGCTCGTCCCGGCCATCCACGGCTTTTGCGCTGAAAGACCTTCAAGACGTGGATGCCCGGCACAAGGCCGGGCATGACGAAAACGATGTTGGCGAGACTACTTCGCCGGTTCGAGCACCGACACGTAGTTGGCGACGGCGGCGCCGCCCATGTTGAAGATTCCGGCGAGCTTGGCGTCCTTGATCTGCATGCCTTCCGGCGCCTGACCGAGCAGCTGCATCGCGCTCAGTACGTGCATCGACACGCCGGTGGCGCCGATCGGATGGCCCTTGGCCTTGAGCCCGCCGGACGGATTGATCGGCAGCTTGCCGTCCTTCTGGGTCCAGCCTTCCTTGATGGCGCGGGCACCCTGGCCCTTCGGGGTCAGGCCCATCGCTTCGTATTCGATCAGCTCGGCGATGGTGAAGCAGTCGTGGGTTTCGACAAACGACAGGTCGTTCAGCGTCACGCCGGCCTGTTCCAGCGCGCGCTGCCAGGCGACGGTGCAGCCTTCGAACTGCAGGATGTCGCGCTTGGACATCGGCAGGAAATCCTGCGCGTGGGCGCGGGCACGGATGTTGACCGCCTTGCCCATCGCTTTGGCGTTCTCGGCCGAGGTCAGCACCAGCGCGGCGGCGCCGTCGGACACCAGCGAGCAGTCGGTGCGCTTCAAAGGACCGGCGACGAACGGGTTCTTCTCGCCTTCCGCACGGCAGAACTCGAAGCCGAAATCCTTGCGCATCTGCGCATAGGGATTGGCCACGCCGTTGTGGTGGTTCTTGGCGGCGATCATCGCCAGCGCGTCGGACTGGTCGCCGTATTTCTGGAAGTACTTCTGCGCGATGATGCCGAACACGCCGGCGAAGCCGGCCGGGGTGTCGCCGTCTTCCGGCAGATAAGAGGCGCGCAGCAGGTTCTTGCCGATCTCGGGACCCGGGGTGCGGGTCATCTGCTCGACGCCGACCACCAGCACCACCTTGGCGGCGCCGGCCTCGATCGCGCGGATGCCCTGATGCACGGCGGCCGACCCGGTGGCGCAGGCGTTCTCCACCCGCGTCGCCGGCTTGAAGCGCAGCGCCGGATCGGCCTGCAGCACCAGCGCGGCGGTGAAATCCTGCGGCGAGAAGCCGGCATTGAAATGCCCGAGCACGATCTCGTCGACATCGCCCGGCGCGATCCCGGCATCGGCGATCGCCTCACCCGCGACGCGGACGATCATGCTTTCCACGGTTTCGGCGTCGAACTTGCCGAACGGCATATGGGCCCATCCGACGATGCTGGCGGTCATGGCGTTTTCTCCTCGATCCCGGGTGACGGTTGATTGACGCGGAATATAGGACGACCGTCAGCCAAAAGCATCCCCCGTGGGACGCATAAAGACCCGCCATGCCCGCGCTTGACCCGGTCCCCAAGCACCACCCTCATGGTGAGGAGGCGCGAAGCGCCGTCTCGAACCATGATGAGATTGTCGCCATCCTTCGAGACGCGGCCAAGTGGCCGCTCCTCAGGATGAGGGCGGTGTCGCGGAAATACTTCAGCGAGCGAACGTTCCGCCGAGTTCATCCTCGATATGGATGCGGATGATGTCGTCGAAGCTCTGTTCCGCCGTGGTGAAGCCGAGCTTCAGCGCCCGGTCGGTCGCAAAGTTGCGCGGCCAGCCGGAGACGATGCCGATGATGGTCGGATCGGGCTCGCGCTTGATCCGGGCCACGACGCCTTTGCCTGCGACCCGCTGCAGCGCGGCGATCTGCTCGCCGACGGTGGCGGCCAGCCCCGGCATCGACAGGCTGCGCCGCGGGCCGATCGCGGCAGTGTCCATCGTGGCGGCGTGGATCAGGAAGCCGACCGCCGAGCGCGGCGAAGCGTGCCAGTGCATCACGTCATCGCCGACCGGCAGCACCGCCTCCTGCCCGGCGAGCGGCTCGCGGATGATGTTCGAGAAGAAGCCGGACGCCGCCTTGTTGGGCTTGCCGGGCCGGACGCAGATGGTCGGCAACCGGATGCCGACGCCGTCGAAGAAGCCTTTGCGGGTGTAGTCGGCGATCAACAGTTCGCAGATCGCCTTCTGCGTTCCGTAGCTGGTCAGCGGCGCGGACAGGAATTCGTCGCCGATCTTCTCCGGGAACGGCACGCCGAACACCGCGATCGACGAGGTGAACACCAGCCGCGGATGATAGTCGTCGCCCTCGGCGCGGATCGCGTCGATCAGATGCCGGGTGCCGTCGAGATTGATCCGGTAGCCCTTGTCGAAATCGGCCTCGGCCTCGCCGGAGACGATCGCGGCGAGATGGAAGATCACCTCCGGCCGATGCGCCACCAGCGCCGCCGCCTGCCCCGGCTCGGCGAGGTCGGAGGTCACCGTGGACATCGCGATCGAGGCATGCGGCGGCCGCGCCGGCGCAACCACGTCCTGCAACGTCATCCGGGTGATGTCGCGGCTGCCGAGGCGGCCGTCCGCGAGCAAGCGGTCGGTGAGTTTGCGACCGACCATGCCGGCGGCGCCGAGGATGAGAATGTGCAACGTGATCCCCTATCTTTTGTCATTCCGGGATGGTCGTGAGGCGGCGCAGCCGACTCGCGGCCAGGCCCGGAATCCATATTCCCGGCGGTGGTTATGGATTCCGGGCTCGCGCTTCGCGCGCCCCGGAATGACGAACTCTGATGTGGTTGAAAGTCAAGCCGCGAAGCCCACCGGCTATTCCTTCACCGCTCCGGTCATCGCCGACACATAGTGCTCGACGAAGAACGCGTACAGGATCACCAGCGGCAGCGAGCCGACCAGGGCGCCGGCCATCAGCGAGCCCCATTTGTAGATGTCGCCGTCGACGAACTCGTTGACGATCGCCACCGGCACGGTCTTGTTCGGCGTCGACTGCAGGAAGGTGAGCGCGTAGATGAATTCGTTCCAGCACAGCGTGAAGCAGAAGATGAAGGCCGAGATCAGCCCGGGGACCGCCAGCGGAATGATGATCCTGACCAGGATCTGCCAGCGCGAGGCGCCGTCGATCAGCGCGCATTCCTCGAGCTCGAACGGGATCGTCTTGAAATAGCCCATCAGCAGCCAGGTCGAGAACGGGATCAGCAGCGTCGGATACACCAGGATCAGCGACAACGGCGAGTCGAACAGCCCGTAAGCCTGGATCACCGAGGCGAGCGGGATGAACAGGATCGACGGCGGCACCAGATAGGCGAGGAAGATCGCGCCGCCGACGGTGTCGGCGCCGCGGAAGCGCAGCCGGACGATCGCATAGGCGGCCAGCACGCTGGCGGCGATCGACAGCACGGTGGAAGCGGCGGCGACATACATCGTGTTCCAAAGCCAGCGCGGATATTGGGTTTCGAACAGCAGCTTCTCGATGTGCTTGAAGGTCGGATGCACCACCCAGAACGGGTTGTAGGTGTCCATGTCGATCAGCTGCTCGTCGGGTTTGATCGCGGTCAGCCCCATCCAGTAGAACGGGAACAGCAGCACGACGAGGATCACGAACAGCGGCAGATACAGCGTCACCAGCCGGCGCGGTAGCGACTCCAGATAGCTCATGCCCTCGCTGTCGTCGCTCTGCGCCACGGTGGCGGCGGCTTTGACGGCGAGCCGGGGATCGGAAGCGGTGGTCTCAGTCATTGTCGGTCCCCTGCTGCCATTTGCGCCGCTGCATGCCGAACCACGAGATCGCGATCGCCGCCAAGAGGAACGGGATCATCGCGGTGGCGATCGCCGCCCCCTCGCCGAGCCGCCCCGACAGGATGCCGCGTTGATAGCTCAGCGTCGCCATCAGATGCGTGGCGTTGACCGGTCCGCCGCGGGTCAGCGCCCAGATCAGCTGGAAGTCCGTGAAGGTGAACAGCACCGAGAACGTCATCACCACGGCGATGATCGGCGTCAGCAGCGGATAGGTGATGTAGCGGAAGCGCTGCCACGCGGTGGCGCCGTCGAGCGTCGCGGCTTCGTACAGCGACGGCGACACGGTCTGCAGCCCGGCCAGCAGCGTGATCGCCACGAACGGCACGCCGCGCCAGATGTTGGCGAAGATCACCGAGGCGCGCGCCCAAGTGGTGTCACCGAGGAAGTTGATGTTCTGATCGATCACGCCGAGCTTGATCAGCGACCAGGAGATGATCGAAAACTGCGAGTCGTAGATCCACCAGAACGCGATCGCCGACAGCACCGTCGGCACGATGAACGGCACCAGCACCGCGGCGCGGATGATCGCCTTGAACGGCATATGGCGGTTCAGCAGCAGCGCCAGATACAGGCCGACCGCGAATTTGATCGCGCTGGCGACCACCGTGTAGAGAATGGTGTTGAACACCGACAGCCAGAAGATGCTGTCGTCCCACAGCCATTCGTAGTTCTCGATGCCGATGAACGCCCCGTCGCGCCCGATCCGCGCGTCGGTGAAGCTCATCCAGACGCCGAGAAACAGCGGATAGGCCAGAAACAGGATCAAGAACGCCGCTGCCGGCAGCATGAACCACAGCGCGATGAAGTTGCGGTTGGTGCGGACGCGTTGCCAGGCGGTGGGGCCGCTATGAGCGGACTGCGGCAGCGATGGCTGAAGCATGGTCATCGCGAGCTACTTTCTTGTTGTCTGCAACGCAGGCTCATCTTGTCCGACCGTCCGATGACTTCGTCATGCCCGGGCTCGTCCCGGGCATCCACGTCTTGAAGCGCCGCCGTACTGGTGGCCGTGGATGGCCGGGACAAGCCCGGCCATGACGGCAAAACACACAACCAACAAGCACCGCCCTCATCCAGAGGAGCCCGGCGGAGCCCGAAGGGCGATGCCGGGCGTCTCGAAGGATGGCCGCGAGCGCTTCGGCCTCATGGTTCGAGACGGCGCTGACGCGCCTCCTCACCATGAGGGACGGATGCCGGCGCAATCGGCGCCGGCTCCCGCAGCGATAACCGCCCTACGCCCGGAAGATCCGCTTCGCCGCGCGTTCGGCGCTGCTCATTGCGGTCTTCACGTCTTCGCGGCCGGTGCAGTAGTTGGCGAACATGTCGACCACGACGAAGTCGGCGATCGCCGCGGCGGCGTTCTCGCCCATCTGGGCGTCGCCGGCCGGGGTCGAGGCGGTGCGGGCGACGTCGCGATACGGCGTGTTCTTCGGGTCCGCGGTCCACATCGGGTTCTTCTCGTAGTCGAGCAGGAACGGCGACAGATAGCCCTGCGCGGCCTCGACCCACGGATTGAACTGCGCCGGCTCCATCATGAAGGCGGCGAACGCCTTGCAGGTCTGCGGGTACTTGGTGAAGTTGTAGATCAGAATCGGGAAGCCGAGATGCAACTCGCGGGTCTTGCCGTTGACGCCGGCCGGCAGATGCGCGTGGTTGATGTCCTCGGCCATCTCCTTGGCGTCCTTCTTCGCCGCCACGTAGATCGAGATGCCGTTGACGGTGAGATAGAGCTGGCCGGCGAGGAACGCCTTGTTGTTGGACGCATCGTTCCACGAGGCGGTGCCGGGGATGAAGTTGTCGTACAGGCCCTTGACGTATTCGAGCGCCTTGGCGGTCTCGGGCGAATTGACGACGACCTTGCTGTCCTTGTCGATCAGCGCGCCGCCGTGGGCCCACAGCGCCCAGTGCAGCCAGCCATTGGCGTCGCCGGAGGCGTGGCCGAGCGCCATGCCGGCCGGCGTGCCGTTCTTGTTGAGGCCCTTCACCAGATCGGAAAAGCCGGCGAGATCGTTCGGGAAGGTCTTGTGGCCGGCCTTTTCGGCGGCGCTCATCCGATAGTTGACGAGGCCGCCGGTGGCGGCCACCGGCAAGCCGATCCACTTGCCGTTGTACATGCCGTAGGCCTTGCCGGAGTCGCTCCAGCCGCCGCACTTCTTGGCGAGATAATCGGCGACGTCGGTGACGTCGGTGCATTTGTTGGGAAACAGGAACGGCAGCGAATACAGGCCCCAGACCATATCGAGCCCCTGCCCGGTATTGGCCGCGACCGACGCCTTGGGCTGGATGTCGTCGTAGGATTCGTTGGAGACGTTGATGGTGACGTTGTTGGCCTTCTGGAACGCGTCGACGATCTTCATGAAGGCGACGTCTTCGGCTTCGACGAACCGCTTCCAGCGCAGCAGGTTGATCTTGGCGCCGGCTTCCGGCTTCCACGGCGAGGTCTCGGCCCACGCCTTGGCGTAGCCCAGCAATTGGTCGGCGGACATCGTCGCCGCGGTGGCCAGAGTCATCGCGCCGCCCTTCAGCAGCGTGCGGCGATCGAGGGTAAAGTCAGTCATCTGTCGTTCACTCCCTAAGTTCCGCTTTGCGCATTGGTTCGTTGATCGACCAATTCTGGTCCCGTGCTGGGAAGTCTAGATTCGCCGGCCGCTCTCCTTGTCGAACAGATGCGCGACGTCGGCGCGCGGCTGCAGATGGATCAAATCGCCGGGCGCGACCGGATGCCGTTCGCGGAACACCGCGATCACTTCCTGGTCGCCGACCCGCGCCACGATCTGGGTTTCCGAACCGGTCGGCTCCACCACCACGACCTCGGCCGCGATGCCGCTGCCCGCGAAGTCGAGATGTTCGGGGCGGATGCCGTAGCTCACCGGGCGACCGTTACCGTTCCCCGGCGCCGCGGTGATCGGCAGCCTGGCGCCGCTGGCGGTCTCGACATAAGGCTGGCCGCCGTTCACCTTCAGCGTGCCGTCGAGGAAATTCATCGCCGGTGAGCCGATGAAGCCGGCGACGAATTTGTTGTCGGGCCGGTCGTACAGATCGAGCGGCGCGCCGATCTGCTCGACGATGCCGTCCTGCATCACCACGATCTTGTCGGCCATCGTCATCGCCTCGATCTGGTCGTGGGTGACGTAGACCGTGGTGGTCTTCAGCCGCTGATGCAGTTCCTTGATCTCGGTGCGCATCGCCACCCGCAGCTTGGCGTCGAGGTTGGACAGCGGCTCGTCGAACAGGAACACCTGCGGATCGCGCACGATCGCCCGGCCCATCGCCACGCGCTGGCGCTGGCCGCCGGAGAGCTGGCGCGGATAGCGGTCGAGCAATTTGCCGAGGTCGAGGATGTCGGCGGCACGACGGACTTTGCTGTCGATGGTCTTCTGATCGGCGCCGCGCAGCTTCAGCGAGAAGCCCATGTTCTGGGCGACAGTCATGTGCGGGTACAGTGCGTAGTTCTGGAACACCATGGCGATGTCCCGCTCCTTCGGCTGCACGTCGTTGACGACACGCTCGCCGATCGAGATCGTTCCTGCGGTGATTTTCTCCAGCCCTGCGAGCATCCGCAGCAAAGTGGACTTGCCGCAGCCGGACGGGCCGACCAGAACGACGAACTCACCATCCTCGATGGGAACAGTCACGCCGTGCAACACTTCGAAGCCGCCGAAAGACTTACGCACGTCGTGAATCTGCACCGACGCCATCCAGCACCTCCCGAGGTCCCGCCATTTAGTGCGGTCGTTGCCGCCGGCGTGAGACTTATGTTGACGCAACTCCTAGCAGAATATTTCGCCGCTGTCGCGCTCGCAAATTAGTCCGCGTGATCACACTACGCCGATTGCGTAGCGCGGTGCGACATGCCAGCATGCGCTCCGTTCCATACTCGGCAAAGGCGCTCAAAACATCCGCGTCAAGGATGTGTGCGGTGCGGGAGAGACGATGACGAAGCACGATGCCGGCACTGCCCGGCGCAAACTCCGGTCCAGCGAATGGTTCAACGATCCGCATAATCCGGGAATGACCGCGCTCTATCTCGAGCGCTATTTGAACTACGGACTGACCCGCGCGGAACTGCAATCCGGCAAGCCGATCATCGGCATCGCCCAGACCGGCAACGACCTGTCACCGTGCAACCGGCATCATGTCGAGCTGGCGCAACGGGTGCGCGAAGGCATCCGCGCCGCCGGCGGCATCGCGATGGAATTCCCGGTGCATCCGATCCAGGAGACCGGAAAGCGGCCGACCGCGGCGCTCGATCGCAATCTCGCTTATCTCGGCCTGGTCGAAGTGCTGTTCGGCTATCCGCTCGACGGCGTTGTGCTGACCACCGGCTGCGATAAGACGACCCCCGCATGCCTGATGGCGGCGGCTACGGTCAACATTCCGGCGATCGTGCTGTCGGGCGGGCCGATGCTCAACGGCTGGCACAATGGCGAACGCACCGGCTCCGGCACGGTGGTGTGGAAGTCGCGCGAGCGGCTCGCCGCCGGCGAGATCGACTACGAGCAGTTCATGGAGATCGTCGCCTCCTCGGCGCCGTCGGTTGGGCACTGCAACACCATGGGCACCGCCTCGACGATGAACTCGCTGGCCGAGGCGCTCGGCATGTCGCTGCCCGGCTGCGCCGCGATCCCGGCGCCGTATCGCGAGCGGGGCCAGATCGCCTACGAAACCGGCGTGCGCGCGGTCGAGATGGTGTGGGAGGATCTGAAGCCGTCCGATATCCTGACACGCAAGGCGTTCGAGAACGCCATCGTGGTCAATTCGGCGATCGGCGGTTCGACCAACGCGCCGATCCATCTCAACGCGCTGGCCCGCCACGTCGGGGTCGAACTGTCGATCGACGACTGGCAGAGCGTCGGCCACGCCGTTCCGCTGCTGGTCAATCTGCAGCCCGCCGGCCTCTATCTCGGCGAGGAGTATCACCGCGCCGGCGGCGTGCCGACGGTGGTCGGCGAATTGATGCGCCACGGCAAGATCCACCAGGACGCGCTGACGGTGAACGGCAAGACCATGGGTGAGAACTGCGCGCATGCGCCCGCCCCCGATGGCGACGTGATCCACCGATACGACGTGCCGCTGGTGCATGACGCCGGCTTCCTGGTGCTGCGCGGCAATCTGTTCGACTCCGCGATCATGAAGACCAGCGTGATCAGCCTCGAGTTCCGCGAGCGCTATCTCTCCAATCCGAAGGATCCGAACGCGTTCGAAGGTCGGGCGATCGTGTTCGAAGGCCCGGAGGATTATCACCACCGCATCGAGGATCCGGCGCTCGACATCGACGAGCACTGCATCCTGTTCGTGCGCGGCACCGGGCCGATCGGCTATCCGGGCGGCGCCGAGGTGGTCAACATGCAGCCGCCGGCGGCGCTGCTCAAACGCGGCATCCACTCGCTGCCGTGCATCGGCGACGGCCGCCAGTCCGGCACCTCCGGCTCGCCGTCGATCCTCAACGCGACGCCGGAAGCCGCAGCCAATGGCGGGCTGGCGCTGCTGAAGACCGGCGACAAGGTTCGCATCGACCTCAACAAAGGCAGCGCCGATATCCTGATCTCGGACGAGGAGCTGACGCAGCGCCGTGCCGACCTCGCCGCCCACGGCGGCTTCGCCTACCCGAAGCACCAGACGCCGTGGCAGGAGCTGTATCGCTCCACGGTCGGCCAGCAGGCCACCGGCGCCTGCATGGAGTTCGCCACCCGCTACCAGAACATCGCCGGCACCGTCGGCGTGGCGCGGCATAATCATTGATGGCGGCGACGCACGACAAATCATTTTGCAACGTCATTCCGGGGCGCGCGCAAAGCGCGCGAACCCGGAATCTCGATGTGCTCTGAATTTCTGGATTCCGGGTCTGCGCCCTGCGGGCGCATCCCGGAATGACAGCCAAGAGAGCTACGCGAACTAACGAGGGGAAAACATGTCCGACCGCCTGAAAGGCAAACGCGCGTTCGTCACCGCGGCGGCGGCGGGGATCGGGCGGGCGTCGGCGATCGCGTTCGTGCGCGAGGGCGCCGAGGTATTCGCCACCGATATCGACGAGACCGGGCTGGCCTCGCTCGCCGAGCACGGCATTGCGCGCACCGCCAAGCTCGACGTCCGCGACACCGCCGCGGTGGAGGCGATCGCCCGGGAGGCCGGCACCGTCGACATCCTGCTCAACGCCGCCGGCTTCGTGCATCACGGCACGGTGCTCGACTGCTCGGATACGGATTGGGACTTCTCGTTCGACCTCAACGTCAAGTCGATGCACCGCACCATCCGCGCCTTCCTGCCCGCGATGCTGGAAGCCGGCCGCGGCTCGATCGTCAACATCTCGTCGGCCGCCGGCGTGTTCAAGGCGGCGCCGAACCGCTACGTCTACGGTGCCACCAAGGCGGCCGTCGCGGCGCTGACCCGCGCCGTCGCGGTGGATTTCATCACCCGCGGCATCCGCTGCAACGCGATCTGCCCGGGCACGATCGAAACCCCGTCGATGGTCGGCCGCGCCGCCGCGCTCGGACCGCAGGGCCGCGAGATGTTCGTGTCGCGCCAGCCGATGGGCCGGCTCGGCAACGCCGAAGAGATCGCCGCGCTGGCGGTGTACCTCGCCTCGGACGAAAGCGCGTTCACCACCGGCGTCGCCCACATCATCGACGGCGGCTGGACGTTGTGAATACGCCACGCCGACTACGCGACCTCATCCTGAGGAGGCTGCGCAGCAGCCGTCTCGAAGGATGAGCCAAGGGAGGCAAGGCCGTGCCACCTCATGGTTCGAGACGGCGCTTCGCGCCTCCTCACCATGAGGAGCCGGATCGAGCAGCAAGGATGATACTGCCATGAACAGCATCGACCTCAACCATCGCTGCGCCGTGGTCACCGGCGGCGCGCAGGGCATCGGGCGGGCGATCGCGGAGCGGTTCGTCGCGTCCGGTGCCAAGGTGGCGCTGTGGGATCACGACGTCGCGCTGGCGGAGAAGACCGCCAAGGAGATCGGCGACGACGTCGCGATCGCCGTGGCGGTCGACGTCACCGATCCGGCTGCGGTCGATCGCGCCCGTGACGCGACGCTGCAGGTGTTCGGCAAGATCGACATCCTGGTCAACAATGCCGGCATCGCGGGGGTCAACAAGACGGTGTGGGAGACCGATTACGCCGAATGGCAGCGGGTGCTGAAGCTCAATCTCGACGGCCCGTTCCTGTGCTGCAGGTCGATCGTGCCGTTGATGATCGCGCACAAATACGGCCGCATCGTCAACATCGCCTCGATCGCCGGCAAGGAAGGCAACCCCAACGCCGCGCACTACTCGGCCTCGAAGGCCGGGGTGATCGCGCTGACCAAATCGCTCGGCAAGGAGCTGGCCGCCTACGACATCGCCGTCAACGCAGTGACGCCGGCCGCGGCCCGCACCGCGATCTTCGACCAGATGACGCAGCAGCATATCGACTTCATGCTGTCGAAAATCCCGAAGGGCCGGTTCGTGCTGGTCGAGGAAGTCGCCGCGCTGGTGGCGTGGCTGGCCTCGGAAGACTGTGCGTTCTCCACCGGCGCGGTGTTCGACATCTCCGGCGGCCGCGCGACGTATTGATGGGGCCCCTGGGCGAGCACCCGCCCCACGCCGTCATTCCGGGGCGCGCGCAGCGCGAACCCGGAATCCAGCGATGTTCTGCGTGCCGAGCGAAAGCCCTGCTCCGTGCCCGAACGTGTCTCCCCACGTCATCCCCGCGCAGGCGGGGATCCAGTATCCCAGGGCGTCGATGATCAACACGAAGGCTCTGCAATACTGGTTCGCCCGCCTGCGCGGGCGATGACGGCTTTTGTCAGTGGTGTTCGTCGTTTCGGGCATCGCCACAGGCGACGGCACGCGAAAGCCCTGCTTCGTGGGCGAAAACTTCTCCCCACGTCATCCCCGCGCAGGCGGGGATCCAGTATCCCAGGGCGTCGATGATCAACACGAAGACTCTGCAATACTGGTTCGCCCGCCTGCGCGGGCGATGACGACATTTGTCAGTAGTGTTCGTCGTTCCGGGCATCGGCCACGGGCGACGGCGCGCGAAAGCCTCGCTTCATGCCCAAACGTGTCTCCCCCTGTCATCCCCGCGCAGGCGGGGATCCAGTATCCCAGGGCGTCGATGATCAACACGAAGGCTCTGCAATACTGGTTCGCCCGCCTGCGCGGGCGATGACGGTCGTTGTTGATGACGGTCGTTGGTCATTGCCCGCGTCGGATTCCGGGTTCGCGAGCTTTCGCTCGCGCCCCGGAATGACCGCGCAGGGAACGTGATCCTCCCACAACGTCATTCCGGGGCGCGCGCAGCGCGAACCCGGAATCCCGAGATGTTCTGCGTGCCGCGCGAAGCCCTGCTTCGTGGGCAAAAAAATCTCCCCCTGTCATCCCCGCGCAGGCGGGGATCCAGTATCCCAGGGCGTCGATGATCAACACGAAGGCTCTGCAATACTGGTTCGCCCGCCTGCGCGGGCGATGACGGTCGTTGTTGATGACGGTCGTTGGTCATTGCCCGCGTCGGATTCCGGGTTCGCGAGCTTTCGCGCGCGCCCCGGAATGACGGCGCTGGAACGTGGTCCCCTACCCCTTCCCCTTGGTCCGGAAGATCACCGGCAGGCTGAAGGTCAGGCCTTCGTCGGCGATCAGCGGCGGCGGGGCCGGGACCGGGTCGGAGCGCTTGATCATGTCGAGCGCGGCTTGATCGAACGCCGGATCGCCCGAGCCTTCGACGATCTTCATCGACAGCACGTGACCGACCCGGTCGAGCTCGAAGCCGACCACGATCCGCACGTTCTTCTGCGCGGCGTCCTTCGGGTAGCGCTTGTGCTTGTCGAGATAGGCCACCAGCTCCTTCTGCCAGGTGGCGCGGATTCGGGCGGCGGCCTTGCCGACGCCCTGCGCCGGCGCCACCGAGCGCGGACCTTCCTTGGCGGCCTCGTTGCTCGGCATCGCAGTGGCCTCTGCGGCGACCGACTCGGTCGAGGCCTGCTGCTGTTGCTGCGCTTTTTCCTTCTGCTCCTCGTCGACCTTCTTCGGTGTCTCGGTGGTTACGACGCGGTCCGGCTCTTCGGTCTCCTGCGGCGTGTCCTTCGGCAGGTCGCTCTCGTGCACCTCGGCCTTCTGCTCGTTGAGCGCCGGCGAGGCCATCGACGCCTCGGTGTCCGGCCCCGGCGGTAGGTCCGACGCCTCGACCTTCGGCGACATCATCTCGACGCCGACCTCGATCGCCGGCGCGCCGAGCGCGTCGTCGTCGGCCTCCTCCGGCATGCCGACCAGCGCCAGCGCGGCGCCGCCGACGTGCAGCGCCACCGCGCCGACGGCGGCCATCAGCCAAAGCCGGTAGGAACCATTGCGTTCGAAATCAGTGTCCGACATGTCTTCAAAATCTTATCGAAACGGGGCCGCGGCGTCATCGCCCGCGAAGCGCGGAAAATCCCGTCACGCCGCACGCGAGTTTAGAAGAACTCCAAGATGCCGCGACGGCGCCGCTCAATTGCCGTCGGGCTTGGCGCCAGGCACCGCTTCCAGCGCCACCAGCTTGATCTTGGCGTAGCCACCGGCCCGCAGCATCTCCAGCACCTCCATCAGCTCGCCGTAAGGCACGGCGCGATCGGCACGCAGGAAAATGAAGCGGTCTTTGGTCATGTCCGGCATGGTGTCCAGCGTCTTCACCAGATCGACGCGCTTGACCTGGTTCTCGCCGATCGCCACCGCGAGGTCGGACTTGATGCTGACATAGGTCGGCTTGTCCGGCTTCTTCTGCGGCGTGGCGCTGGAGGTCGGCAGGCTGACCGGCAGGTCGACCGTCGACAACGGCGCCGCCACCATGAAGATGATCAGCAGCACCAGCATCACGTCGATGAACGGCGTGACGTTGATCTCGTGGGTCTCGTCGAAATCGTCGTCGAGATCGTCGGAATTGCCGAGCGAGACAGCCATCGCTCACTCCGCCGCGCGGGCGCGATGCGCGCTGCCGTGGCTGCGATCGAGATCGCGCGACAGCAGCCGGCCGGCGGCGCCCGAAGCCCGGGCGACCAGTTCGAGGTAGACTTTGATCTCGCGCGAGAAGTGATTGTAGATGATCACCGCCGGGATCGCGGCGACGAGACCGATCGCGGTGGCGAGCAGCGCTTCGGCGATGCCGGGTGCGACCACCGCGAGGTTGGTGGTCTGCGACTTCGATATGCCGATGAAGCTGTTCATGATGCCCCACACCGTGCCGAACAGGCCGATGAACGGGGCGGTGGCGCCGATGGTGGCGAGAAAGCCCATGCCGCGCCGCATGTGCCGCGCTTCGGCGCGGACGTATTCGCTGAACGACGACGCCGCGCGCTCCTTGATGCCGTCGTCGCTCGACAGCCCGGCCGACAGTTTCGCCTCGCGCAACGCGGCGGCGAGCAGCATCGACAGCACGCTGTGCTTGTCGCCGAGCGCCATCTGCGCCTCGGCGAGCGAACGCGCCTCTGCGATCTTCTTCAGCGAACGACGCAGCCGGAAACGGGCGCGACCGAGTTCGACTTTCTTGGCGATGAAGATCGTCCAGGTGATCACAGACGAGACGGCCAGACCGACCATCACGATTTGAACGATGATGTCGGCGTTGAGGAACATCGTCCACGGCGACAGTTCCGACAGGCCCGGCACCACGCTGCCCGGGGCGTGGCCCGCTTCCGGCAACGCCTGCGTCGCGGCCGGCTCGGCCGTGCTCGCAGCCGGAGCAGCGCTGATCGCCGGGACGGCTGCAGGTGCGGCCGTCGGCTGCGACGGCGCAGTCGCGCTCGGCGTCGGTGCGGTGGCGCTCGGCGGCGAAGCGGCGGGAGCCTGCTGCGCGAACAAGGGTGCGGGCGGCGCCAGCAGCGCCAATGCGATTACGGCAACGCCGATCGATCGGAAGTTCAACATCTTCATACTTCGGCCCAGTAGCGGATGAGGTTGTGATAGATACCGGTCAATTTGACCGTTTCAGGGTCATCGCGTCCCAGCCGCTCGACAAGGGCCTGAATGGCGGTGTCGAGATCGTAGATCATGCTGCGCGCCTGTGCGTCACGTATCATGCTCTGCAGCCAGAAGAAAGACGCCACCCGTGCACCGCGCGTGACCGGGGTCACCATGTGCAGGCTGGTGGACGGGTACAGCACGGCATCGCCCGCGGGCAGCTTGACCTCGTGCGAGCCGTAGGTGTCTTCGATCACCAGTTCGCCGCCGTCGTATTCGTCGGGCTCGGCCAGGAACAAGGTGATCGACAGATCGGTGCGGATGCGCAGCCCGGTGAGATGATCGCCGCGCACCGCGTTGTCGACGTGGATGCCGAAATGATGCCCGCTCGATGCCGCGTAGCGGTTGAACAGCGGCGGGAAGATCTGCAGCGGCACCGCGGCGGATACGAATTTCGGGTTCGACGTCAGCGCCGATACGATCCGCCGGCCGAGCGCACGCGACAGCTCGCCGTCCGGCGGCAATTGCTCGTTGCGCTTGACCATCGCCGACTGCGCGCCGGCGGTGGAGCGGCCGTCCTCCCATTCCGCCGCGTCCATCAGGCGGCGGAATTCCGCCACCTCGGACTTCGGCAGGACCTCGGGTATGCAGACCAGCATGGCCGCTCCAATTCCCGCGACGCGCTTACAGCGCGCCGCGCAGCGTCAGCCAGACCGAACGGCCGGGCGCGATGAAAACGAACGGCGAGTTCGAACGATAGAACGCGTCGTAATAGGTGGTGTTGAAGATGTTGTTGACCGACAACTTGGCGGTCATGTGTTTGTCGACTTTGAATTCGACAGAACTGTCGAACCGCCAATGTTCGGGCAGCACGTTGCCGTTGATCGCCGCGAAGGTGCCGCCGTAGATCTTGGAGGCGTACACCGCCTGCCCGCCGACCTCCCAGTGGTCGTCCAACTTGTACTTGGACAGCAGGTTGAACGACTGATGGGCGATGTTGGCGAGCTGCGCGCCGACCGAATTCGGATCGATCGACTGCAGCACCTTGCTTTCCATCAGCACCAGGCCGCCGAACACGCTCCAGCGGTCGGTGACCTTGCCGGCGACTTCGAGATCGATGCCGCGGACGCGATAGACGCCGGTCGACAGGATGTTGCTGCCGACGGTCTCGCGGGCGTTCGACTTCTGGGTTTCGAACAGCGACGCGGTCACGAGCAGCCGGCGGTCGAACAGTTCCCATTTGGTGCCGACTTCCGCCGCCCTGTTCATTTCCGGCGGCAGCGCCTGGAACGTGGTGTTGTTGACGACGAGGCCGCCATAGGCGGTGCCCGAAGCGTCGAGTTCGGCGCCGACCGGGTTGGTCGAGGTCGCATAGGCGGCGTACAGGCTGCCGTAGGGCAGCGGCTTCACCACGGCGCCGAGATTGTAGTTCCACATCCCCGACTGCACACCGGTCGACGCGGTCCGGTTCTCGCCCTTGATGTCGTAATCGTCGTAGCGCACGCCGCCGTTGAGGATGACGACGTCGTTCCAGTTCGCCGTCTCGATCAGATAAGCCGACTTGGTATCGACGGTGATGTAGGTCGGATTGTAGGCGCGCTGCGGCGAGGTGGCGAATTCGAGCGTATTCGGCGGATTGAGCAGCGGCACGATCACGCGGCCGCCGGTCTGGAAGCCGGCGAGTTCCGAAGTCAGCCCCGCATAGGTGTCGCGCATCACGCTTTCGCGCGAGATCTCGGCGCCGCCGACCATGGTGTGCTTCACCCCGCCGGTGTCGAACTTGTAGGTCAGGTCGGTCTGGTTGGCGAGCACGTCGGTGGTCTGATAGCGGCTCTGCGACGCCAGCGAGACCGTGGTGGCGGTCGGGTTGCTCGGCAGCGTGCCGATATAGTCGAGCACCGAATGGGCGGCGCGCGAGCGGTTGGTCAGGGTCAGGTCCGGCGTGATCGCGAACTCGCCGGTGACCGTGCCGAAATCCTGCCTGGCCTTCTGGAAGTCGCGATTGACGAAGCCGTAATAGGTCTCGCGCGGCACGTTGACGTCGGTCGAGGGCCGGCGCAGCGCGGTGTTGTAGGGCACGCCGAAATCCGGCAGGCCGTCGAGATCGGTGTGGACGTAGTTCGCCGTGACCTTGATCGCGTCGGTCGGCGTCCACTTCACCGCGGCGAGTGTGCCCCAGCGATCGTCGGTGACGAAATTGCGGCCGGCGACCTTGGCGTCCTGGTACAGGCCGTCGACGCGCACCGCCAAGGTCGGGCTCAGCACCTGGTTGACGTCGACGGTGACGCGCTTGGTGGCGTCGGTGCCGAAGGTGGTTTCCGCCTTGGTGAAGTTGCCCGCGGTGGTGGCCTGCTTGGTGACGATGTTGATGGCGCCGCCGGCGGTGCCGCGGCCCGCCATGGTCGAAGCCGGGCCGCGCAGGATCTCGACCTGCTCGGTGAAGAAATTCTCGCGGATCGAGATCGCCGGATCGCGGATACCGTCGATGAACACGTCGTTGCGCGCGTCGAAGCCGCGAATGAAGAAGCGGTCGCCGAACGCGTTGCCGCCCTCCCCGGTGCCGAGCGTGACGCCCGCAGTGGAGCGCGCCACTTCGCGCAGCGAGGTGGCGTTCTTGTCCTCGAGCAGCTCCTTGGTCAGCACCGTCACGGTGCGCGGGGTGTTGAGCACCGGCTCGGTAAACTTGGTGCCCGACAGCCGATCGACCTTGTAGGGCGCAGCGGCATCCGCGTAGGGGTTACGATCCGCCGACAGCGACCCGGCATTGGGAAACGGCACCGGCTGCACCTGGGTCGGCTGGGTCCGGCGCGCAGCACGGCGCAGCGCGGTGCGGGCGCGCATCTGATCGGGGGTCGGCCGCGCCGCCGCGGGCTTCGGCCGCGCCACCGGCGCATCCACCGTCACCGCCGGCAGGCTCGACTGCTGCGCCTCGGCGCCGCCGATCGAAGCCACCGCGATCATGCCGGCAACGGCCGACACTTTGCGGCCGTACGCGCCATCGAATTCCTGATCGCCCCTGCGCGTCGCTGCCTCAGCACGCAACGATCGCGGCGCCTTCGCCCCGTTCATGTTAATCCGCCCCCAAGGAATGCTGTTGCTAATTACAAGCAGTCGTTGAGAGCTATCGGCCGCGGGGTACAGGGTCAACGCACGTCGAATTACCGCGCGCTGGAATCGTTCAAGATGATAACCATTCTAAGACTCGTTCCGAACATGAGCCGACCGCAGGCTTACAACCATTCAGCGCAGCGCTTGCGAAGCGAGCAACTGATCAGTCGCTCAGCAATCTGAAACGATTCTAAACTCTGCCGCGCGAGACCGCGTTGAGCTCAGCGCTCACGCCTTGTCGCGGCTCGGCGGCTTCATCAGCGAGAACATCTCGTCGACGGTCTGCTGCGCGGCGAGTCGGACGCGCTCGGTGTCCAACATCCCATCGATCCGGATGCCGCGGACCACCGCGCGGATCTCGTCGCGAAACTCGCTGAGAAACTGCAACGGGTCGCGCTGCTCGTTGGCGACGCGCGCGATCAGCCCGGTGATCAGAATCTGGCAGGCGATCATCCGGCCGTTGAGCTCTTCCATGCTGCCCTCCTGCGCGGCAGCTCCATCGCACTGCCGTTTCGCGCGCGGTGATATGGCCGAGCACACTGCGACTGACAATTGGAACTATTCTATTCCATCGGCCGGACCGACGACGCTTGGCCTCGCGTCCTGCGATTGGCAGCTATGCGCAACTCGGCCGGCGCGGCGCGGGGCCGCGTCGCCAAATCCATGAAAGTTTAGCAATGTCATGTGGTTTGTGGTGTGCTGGCGGCGTTTGCCGGTATAGTTGCCGCCAATCAGAAATCACCGCCGCGCAGGCTGAACCGGTCGCCAGAGCCGGATCTCCGCCGGCCGAATGATCGGATCGGGCATGATCAAAGCCGGCGCCTCTCGCAGGGCTGTCGTTGTCGGATGCCTGCTGCTTGCAGCGGGGGCATCGTATTGGGGATGGCAGCGCATCTCGGGCGAGCGCCCCCTCGGCGCACCGCCCGCGGCGACGCAAGCCCGCTCCGGCGGCGCAGCGGCGAAATCGGCGGCCGGCGTCCGCAGCGCGCCGGTTCCCGTCACGGTGGCAACGGCGGAGAAGACCGACTTTCCGGTGTATCTGAGCGGGCTCGGCACCGTGCAGGGCTTCAACACCGTGGTGGTGCGCAGCCGGGTCGACGGACAGATCGACCAGATCGCCTTCAAGGAAGGCCAGATGGTCCAGGCCGGCGACCTGCTGGCGCAGATCGACCCGCGGCCGTTTCAGGCGACGCTGGATCAGGCCAAGGCCAAGAAGGCCCAGGACGAGGCCAATCTGGCCAACGCCAAGCTCGACCTCAGCCGCTCGGTCCGGCTCGGCGAATTCGCCACCAAGCAGCAGACCGACACCCAGCGCTCGACGGTGCAGCAACTCACCGCGCAGATCGAGGCCGACGAAGCCGCGATCGCCAACGCCCAGACCCAGCTCGACTACGCCACGATCCGCGCGCCGATCTCCGGCGTCACCGGGCTGCGCCAGGTCGACAAGGGCAACATCGTCAACGCCGCCAGCCAGACCGGCATCGTCACCATCGCCCAGATCGAGCCGATCGCGGTGATCTTCACCGCGCCGGAAGAGCGGGTGTTCGACATCAACCGCGCGCAGGCCGCGCATCCCTTGCAGGTGATCGCGCTGTCGACCGACGGCAAGACCACCTTCGCCGAAGACGGAACGCTGGCGGTGGTCAACAACCAAGTCGACAGCAACAGCGGCACGGTGCGGCTGAAGGCGGTGTTCGCCAACAAGAACCACGCGCTGTGGCCTGGCCTGGCGGTGCAGACCCGGCTGCTGGTGAAGACCTTGAAGGACGTCGTGGTGGTGCCGAACGATGCGGTCCAGCACGGCACCGACGGGCTGTACGCCTACGCGGTCGACGCCGACAACAAGGCCGAACTGCGCAAGATCGCGGTCGGCGCCGCCAACCACCACAGCACGGTGATCGAGCGTGGTCTCGAACCCGGCGACCGGGTGGTGGTCGGCGGTCAGTACAAGGTCAAGCCGGGATCGCTGCTGGCGTTCAAGGTCGCCGACAACGAGCCGGCCGCGCCGGGCTCGGCGCCGGCCGTGCCCACCGGGAAATAGCCATGAACGGGATCTCGACGCCGTTCATCCGCTACCCGGTCGCAACCTCGCTGCTGATGGCGGGGATCCTGTTCCTCGGCCTGATCGCCTACCCGGCGCTGCCGGTGGCGCCGCTGCCGCAGGTCGACTTCCCGACCATCCAGATTTCCGCCAGCCTGCCCGGCGCCAGCCCGGAGACGATGGCCTCCTCGGTGGCGACGCCGCTGGAGCGCCAGCTCGCGCAGATCCCCGGCGTGTCGCAGATGACCTCGACGAGCTCGCTGGGCTCGACCGCGGTGACCATCCAGTTCGACCTCAACCGCAACATCGACGCCGCCGCCAACGACGTCCAGGCGGCGATCAACGCCGCCGGCGGCCAGTTGCCGAAGAACCTGCCGAACCCGCCGACCTATCGCAAGGTCAACCCGGCCGACGCGCCGATCCTGATCCTGTCGGCGACCTCCGACACCCTGCCGCTGACCACCGTCAGCGACAACGCCGACACCAAGATCGCGCAGCAGATCAGCCAGATCTCCGGCGTCGCCCAGGTGTTCATCGGCGGTCAGCAGAAGCCGGCGATCCGCATCCAGGTCGATCCCGCCAAGCTGATGGCCAAGGGGCTGTCGCTGGAGGAGGTGCGCAGCCAGATCGCGATCACCACCGTCGACAGCCCGAAGGGCACGCTCGACGCGCCGACCAAGAGCTACACCATCTACGCCAACGACCAGCTCACCGAGTCCAAGGACTGGAACGACGTCATCCTCGCCTATCGCAACGGCGGCCCGCTGCGGATCCGCGACATCGGCCGCGCGGTGACCGGGCCGGAGGACGCCAAGACCGCGGCCTGGGCCAACGGCAAGCGCGGCGTGTTCCTGGTGGTGTTCAAGCAGCCCGGAGCCAACGTCATCGACACCGTCGATCACATCAAGGCGGAGCTGCCGCGGCTGGTCGCGGGCATCCCGCCGGCGATCAAGGTCGAGGTGATGAGCGACCGCACCACCACGATCCGCGCTGCGGTCGAAGAGGTGCAGTTCACCCTGCTGCTCACCATCGCCCTGGTGGTGATGGTGATCTTCCTGTTCCTGCGCAGTTTCTGGGCCACCATCATCCCCAGCGTCACCGTGCCGCTGGCGCTGCTCGGCGCCTGCGCGCTGATGTGGGCGGCCGGCTACACGCTCGACAATTTGTCGCTGATGGCGCTGACGATCTCGGTCGGCTTCGTGGTCGACGACGCCATCGTGATGCTGGAGAATATCGCCCGTCACATCGAAGAGGGCGAGAAGCCCTACGCCGCGGCGCTGAAGGGCGCCCGCGAGATCGGCTTCACCATCGTTTCGATCAGCATTTCGCTGGTCGCGGTGCTGATCCCGCTGCTGTTCATGGGCGGCATCATCGGCCGGCTGTTCCGCGAATTCGCGGTGACGCTGGCGATGGCGATCGGGGTGTCGATGCTGGTGTCGCTGACGCTGACGCCGATGATGGCGTCGCGCTTCCTGCGGCCCGCGACCGAGGTCCGCCACGGCCGGCTGTATCGCTGGGTCGAGAACGGCTTCGACGCGATGCTGCGCGGCTACGAACGCGGCCTCGATCTGGTGCTGCGCTGGCGGCTTGCGACGCTGATGGTGTTCTTCGCCACCCTCGGGCTCTCGGTGTATCTGTTCGTCGCGATTCCGAAGGGGTTCTTCCCGCAGCAGGACGTCGGCCTGATCACCGCCGCTTCGGAGGCCGCGCAGGACATCTCGTTCAGCGCGATGAAGCAGCGCCAGGAGGAACTCGGCGAGATCGTGATGGCCGATCCGGACGTGTTCAGCATCGCGATGTTCATCGGCGGCAGCGGCAGCGCGCTCAACACCGGGCGGATGTACATCTCGCTGAAGCCGCGCGAGGAGCGCGCGGCGAGCGCCCAGGAGATCATCGCGCGGCTGCGGCCGAAGCTGGAGAAGGTCGAAGGCGCACGGCTGTTCATGCAGGCCGCGCAGGACGTGCGGCTCGGCGGCCGGCCGACCCGCACCCAGTTCGAATACACCCTGCAGGACGCCAATCTCGCCGAACTCAACGAATGGGCACCGAAGGTGCTGGCGAAGATGCAGAGCCTGCCGCAGCTCCGCGACGTCGCCACCGACCAGCAGACCGAAGGCACCACGCTGACGCTGACGATCGACCGCGACACCGCTTCGCGGTTCGGCATCAAGCCGCAACTGATCGACGATACGCTGTACGACGCGTTCGGCCAGCGCCAGGTGACGCAGTACTTCACCCAGGTGAACACCTACCGGATCATCCTGGAGGTGCTGCCGGAACTGCAGGGCCGGCTCGATACGCTGAACCAGATCTACATCAAATCCCCGACCAGCGGCGATCAGGTGCCGCTGTCGACCTTCGCCAAGTGGACCACGGTGCCGGTGCGGCCGCTGTCGATCAGCCATCAGGGCCAGTTCCCCGCCACCACGATCAGCTTCAATCTGGCGCAAGGCGTGGCGCTCGGCGAAGCCACCGCGGCGGTGCAGACGGCGATGGCCGAGATCGGCGCGCCGCCGACGCTGACCGGCAGCTTCCAGGGCACCGCGCAGGCGTTCCAGCAGTCGCTGTCGACCGTGCCGCTGCTGATCATCGCGGCGCTGGTGGTGGTCTATCTGATCCTCGGCATCCTGTACGAGAGCTACATCCACCCGCTGACGATTCTGTCGACCCTGCCCTCGGCCGGCGTCGGCGCGCTGGCGATGCTGATGCTGTTCGGCTTCGACTTCAGCCTGATCGCGCTGATCGGCATCATCCTGCTGATCGGCATCGTCAAGAAGAACGGCATCATGATGGTCGACTTCGCCATCACCGCCGAGCGCGACGAGCATCTCGATCCCGAGCAGGCGATCCGCAAGGCGGCGCTGCTGCGCTTCCGCCCGATCATGATGACCACGATGGCGGCGATGCTCGGCGGCGTGCCGCTGATGCTCGGCACCGGCACCGGCTCGGAGATCCGCCAGCCGCTCGGCTACGCCATGGTCGGCGGCCTTTTGGTCAGCCAGGCGCTGACGCTGTTCACCACCCCGGTGGTCTACCTCTATCTCGACCGCCTCTCCAACGCGCTGACCAACTGGGGCCGCGCCCACATCCCGGTGGACGAGGACGAAGCCGGCGGGGTCAAGCAGGCGGCGGAGTGAAGCGAAGCGCGAATGAGCGAGGCGGTTCATCGCTCGAGCGCGCTCTATCGCGGATTGTCCAGAAACGGATTTTCGACGCGCAACGTGCCGAAGCTGCGGCCGTGCTGCAGGTCCTCGCTGTACAGCACCTCGCAGCCGGCCTCCTGCGCGGCAGCGACGATCAGCGCGTCGTAGAACGACAGCCGGTGGTCGCGCGCGAGCGCAACTGCAGCGACGTGGGTGCCCAGAGTGATCGGACGCACGTCATCCAGCGCAGTGCGAAACTGCGCGAGCGCGATCTCGATCTGCGGCCAGTCCTGCCGCAGCTTGCGGCGCGCCACGTGGACGAATTCGTTGAGCACCTGAACGCTGGCCACCCCACCGCCGCGCAGGCAAGCGGCGGCGGTTGCCTGCCGCGGGTCCGACGTCGTGGTGTAGACCAAAACATTGGTATCGAAAAACGCCCTCACCGCTCGTCCGTCTCGTCGCGATAGCGCTCGTTCGCCTCGTCGCGGTCGAACTTGTAATCAGGAGGCAGCGTCCATCTCAGCTTGGAAAGCCGCTCCAGCGCCGCTTTGCGCCGATCCTGCTTCTCGACCACCAGCGTTCGCTCGACGACGTCGACCACGTTGAGCTCGTCGCCCTCTTTCAGATCGAGCTTGTCCACCAGCGCAGTGGGCAGCCTGACGGCAAGGCTATTGCCCCATCTGGAGACCTTCATTGCACCCTCCATGCTCCTGCCCGAATGTATATCATATGCAGGATATCCTAAACTTCAACCAGAGCGCGTGTTCGCCGCGCCCAGCCGATTGGCGCCGGCGGCGAGATCGGCTCCCGATCTCCCCATCTGTCGCCAGCAACCCTCTTGCAGCGCGGAGCCGACGCAGCTAGAAGACCCGCACACCCGAGGTGCGTCGCGAACCACTCCCGCCGCGCCCGGCGCCGTGTCGAGTGTGCCCCGTGCAGCACTCTAATGCCTGATCCGTCAGCGCATTCTCGGTGGGGAATGGTGTAACGGTAGCACAACAGACTCTGACTCTGTTTGTCTTGGTTCGAATCCAGGTTCCCCAGCCAAGTTAATCCGCTTTTTGTGAATTTGCGGGTAAACCGCACTCAGAACATCTTCTGGTTGCCATGCCGACGCGTTCGGCAGGTCATCGGAATCATGAGCTGGGGGAACGATGGCAGAAATAACGCGAGGACGAACGGGCGAGCTTCTCCAAAAGCTCTTCTCGATTCTGATGGATGCGACCGAAGGCATGCAAGCCAGCATTGCGCTGGCGCGGTTGGCCGAGTCGGTGACGCTTACTGAGTACGAAGCTGGCGTATATCCGAGCAGCGGCGTCCGCCGCTTCGAGCAAATCGTTCGCTTCGCGACGGTCGATTGCAGCAAGGCCGGGTGGCTCGTCAAACAGCGCGGGATATGGAGCCTCACGGAGGCAGGCCGCGCGGCCTATCGTTCCATCAAAGATCCGGCAGCGTTCTACAAGGAGGCCGTCAGACTGTATCGCGAGTGGGACGCTTCTCGAGGAAAGCCGACAACACCAGTCGACGAAAGCTCGGATGTGATCGTCGAAAACGGCGGGACGATTGAGAAGTCGGCCCAAATCACTTTTGAACAGGCCGAGGAGCAGGCGCAGAACGAGATCAGAACCTACCTCTCGTCGATCAACCCTTATGAACTGCAGCAGCTCGTCGCCGACCTGTTGAAGGCAATGGGCTACTATCCATCTTGGGTCTCGCCGCCTGGTCCCGATGGCGGCCTGGACATTGTTGCCCACCCTGATCCGCTCGGCACCCGCCCACCACGTATCAAAGTCCAGGTCAAACGCAATGCACAAGCCGTCGATGAGAGCGGACTACGCGCGTTTCTTGCCTTGGTGAACGAGGATGATGCTGGCCTATTTGTGGCGATCGGCGGCTTCACGAAAGCGGCGCGGGATGCAGCACGAATGCAAGAGCGCCGCAAGATTACGCTCATCGATCTCGATCGCCTGCTCGAATTGTGGATAGAGCACTACGCAAAGCTCGACGATCTGGCACGCGAGCGGTTGCCATTGACGCCGATCTACTTTCTCACGCCACGATAACCACTCGGGCTCCCCCGAGCGGGGTCCGAGCAGAAAAACTCTGCAGAGGTGAAACGAGACCGCGCCGTTTCACCCCTCTCCCACCGCCTTCGCCTCGACCAGCGCGTCGATCTCCGCGGTGCTGTAGCCGGCCTCCAGCAGCACTTCACGGGAATGTTCGCCGAGGCGCGGGGTCGGGCGGTGCAGGTTCGGCGGCGCTTCGGAAAAACGCGTCGCCGGGCGGGCCTGGCGGATGCTGCCTTCGCTCGGATGGTCGATCGCTTCGAACAGGCCGACCGCTTTGAGATGCTCCTGTTCGCCGATCTCGCTGATCTTGGCGAAGGCGGTGTGCGGCACGTCGAGGCGCAGCAGCAGCTCTTCCCACTCGGCGGTGGTGCGGCTCGGCGCGATCTCGGCCATCGCCGCATAGATCCTGTCGATGTTCTCCGCCCGCGCCACCGGGTCGCGCACCTGCAGCGTGTCGATCAGTTCGGGGCGGCCGACCGCCGCGAAGAACGCGCACCAATTGTCGCCTGAATACGGCAGCATCGTCATCCAGCCGTCCTTGGTGCGCACCGGCTTGCGCTCCTTCATCCGCTTGTAGCCGGCGGGGCCGATCGGCGGATCGAACGCATAACCGCCGAGCATCTCGATGCTGTTGAAGCCGGCGATGGTCTCCAGCATCGGCACCTCGACGAGCTGGCCCCTGCCCGAGCGCTCGCGGCTGAACAGTGCCGCCGACACTGCGCCGGCCAGCGCCTGGCCGCAGATCTTGTCGCCGATCAGGCTGGGCACGAATTGCGGCTCGTCGTCCGAACCGATCGACGATGCCAGGCCCGAGGAAGCCTGGATGATCTCGTCGAACGCCGGCCGCGCCGCCCACGGCCCGTCCTGGCCGAAGCCGGTCGCAGCCGCGTAGATCAGCCGCGGGTTGAGCGCCGCGCATGCGTCGTAGCCGAAGCCGAGCCGCGCCATCGCGGCGGGGCGGACGTTGGTCAGCAGCACGTCGGCGGTCGGAATCAGCCGCTGCAGCACCGTCTTGCCGTCCGGATGTTTGAGATCGAGCGCGAGGCTGCGCTTGTTGCGGTTCACCGCCATGAACTGGCCGCTCATGCCGCGATTGCGAAACAGTCCGGCATAGCGCCACATGTCGCCGTCGAGGGTTTCGATCTTGACGACGTCGGCGCCCCAATCGCCGAGGATCTGCGCCGCATAGGGGCCGAACAGCACGCTGGTGAGGTCGAGAATGCGAATGCCGGCGAGCGGCCCGGTCGGTGCGGTCATGGAGAAGCCGTTGTGATCGAAAGGACCATACAGGCCGGCGCGGCGGTGAGATGCGCCGCCGCGCGCGGATGCGCATGCGATCTTCGCAGGGCTCGGCGCGCGCGTCGGCGCCGCGCCCCGCGGGACCGCCCTCAGCCCGGCTTGCCGAAGAACAGGTTCGGGAAATACAGCGCGACGTCCGGGATCGCGATGATGATCAACACGCCGAGCATCGTCACCAGCACGTAGGGGATCACCGACCAGTAGATGTCGCTCATCGTGACGTCTGGCGGCGCCACCGCCTTCAGATAGAACAGGTTGAAGCCGAACGGCGGCGTCATGTAGCCGATCTCCATCATGATGATGAAGATCACCCCGAACCAGATCGGATCCCAGCCGTAGAGCTGCACCACCGGCAGAAACACCGGCAGCGTGATCAGCATGATGCCGACCGGGTCGAGCACCATGCCGAGCAGCAGCAGCACCGCCAGCATGAACGCCAGCGCGCCCCATTGCCCGCCGGGGATCAGCGACATCATGTGGTTCATCAATTCGTTGGCGCCGAGCGTCGTATAGGCTGTCGAGAACGCGTGCGCGGCGAACAGGATCCACATCACCAGCGCGGTCAGCCGCAGCGTCTGCACCGCGGCGTCGTGCAGCACCGAGAACGACAATTTGCGATGCACCGCCGAGGCGATCAGCGCACCGAACACGCCGAGCGCCGCGGCCTCGGTCGGCGTCGCAAACCCGCCGAAGATCGCGCCGAGCACCAGGAACACGATGAACAGCGGCAGGAACACCGCGCGCAGCGAGCGCAGCTTCAGTCCCCAGTCGCCGCGCTCCTCGACCGGCAGCGCCGGCGCCAGCGCCGGGTTCAGCCAGGCGCGCACGAAGATGTAGATCGACACCAGCACGAACAGCAGGATGCCGGGGCCGATGCCGGAGGCGAACAGCCGGCCGACCGAGACTTCGGTCAAGAGCGCGTACAGCACCATCAGGATCGACGGCGGGATCAGGATGCCCCAGCCGCCGCCGCAATTGATCGCGCCGACCGCGAGCCGCTTGTCGTAGCCGCGCTCCAGCATCCGCGGCAGCGCGATCGTGCCCATCGTCACCACCGCCGCGCCGCTGATCCCGCTCATCGCCGCGAAGATCGCGCAGATCGCCACGGTGCCGATCGCCAGCCCGCCGCGGATCGCGCCGAACCAGACGTGCATCATCCGGTACAGATCCTGCGCGACGCCGGACTTCTCCAGCAGCATCGCCATGTAGACGTACATCGGGATGGCGATCAGCGTGAAACTCGTCATCGAGTCCCAGAACTTCGACGCCACCAGATAGAAGCCGACCGGCCCCATCGTGAAATACAGGAAGATCACCGAGATGCCGCCGAGCGTGAACACCAGCGGCGTGCCGATGAACAGAAACACCAGCAGCGAACCAAAGAACAGAAGAGTGAGAATTTCCACTGACACGATGGCGGGTCCGATCAATGAGAGGGGCCGTCGGCGGCCTGCTTGCCGAACGCGTCCGGATCGTTGGGAAGCCCCATCACGGTGCGCACGTCGGAGACGATCCGCACCAGCCCCTGCAGCAGCAGCAGCACGCCCGCGACCGGGATCGCGATCTTGACCGGCCAGATCGGTGGATTCCAAATGCTCGACGAGGTTTCGAACTTCGCCGCGGATTCCCACGCCATGTCGGTGCCCTGCCAGATCAGCACCGCCATGAACAGGAAGAACAGGAACGAGGTGGCGAGATCGACCTTGGCCTTCTGCGCCGGGCTGAACCTGCCGTAGATGATGTCGACGTTGACGTGCGCACGCTCGGCCAGCAGATAGCCGCCGGCGATCACCGCGTAAACGCCGAACACCAGCTGGGCGAGTTCGGCGGTCCAGATCGCGGCGCTGCCGACCACGTAGCGCATGATCACGTCGGCCATCAGCAGCAGGAAGATCGGCGCGATCAGCCATGCGGCGATCATCGCGACCCAGTAGTTCAGGCGCGTAATTGCGCGTGCGAAGCTCAGCATCCGGTTACGCCGTTGGTTGAAGAGATGCGGTGACGACCGTCACCGATGTTCGGAGCAGGAACAGCGACGCGGCAGCGTGCGCCGCCGCGTCGGCCCCGGTCTGCGCCGGTGTCAGGCGTAGCCGAGATCGGTCATCAGCTTGTTGAGCGCCTGGGTGCCCTTCTGCGCGACATCACCCTTGGCGGCTTCCTTCTTCAGGATCTGATTGGACGCATCGGCGAACTTCTTCAGCACGTCGTCCGGGAAGCGCAGGACCTCGACGTCCATCTTGGTCTTGCCGGTGGTGAGCGCCACCGCTTCCTGATTCAGATACTCGACCGAGCGGCGGAAATAGCGCTCTTCGACCAGCGACACGAACTGCAGCTTCAGATCGGGCGGCAGCTTGTCGAGCGCCGCGATGTTGACGATGTAGGCGTCGTTGGCGAAGCCGAGCGCCGGCTTCATGTGGTACTTCGCCACTTCCCAGAACTTCATCGACAGCGCGCCGATCGCGGCACCCCAATGCGCGCCGTCGACCACGCCGGTCGAGATCGCCTGATAGATCTCAGGACCGGCGATCTGCTGCGGCGACGCCCCGGCGGCAGCCAGATAATCGAGCATGGTGCCGGCCGAGCGGATCTTCAGCGAACCGAGTTCGGCCGCGGAGGTCACCTTCTTCTTCAGCACGACCTCGGTCGGATAGGCCTTCTCGGCCATCATCAACACGCCCTTGGGACGCAGCTCCTCGTTGACCATCTTCTCGATGCCGAGGTTCTTGGTCAGATGCATCATCTCCCAGGATTCGCGCAGCGTTCCGGGCACGCCGTAGAACAATCCCATCGCCTGCGCTTCGCCGAGAATGTAGGCCGGCGAGATCGTGCCCATCGGTACGACACCGCGCCGAACGACGTTGTAGATCTCGCGGTCCTTGGCGATTTCGCCGGCCCCATAGGTCTCCAGCTTGAAACGGCCGCCGGTCCGCTCCTCGAGTTCCTTCGCCAGCACGCCGAGGCTGTCGTTGAACGAGCCCGATGCCTTCGGCCAATGCGCCTGCACCTTCCAGGTCACCGTCTGCTGAGCTTGTGCGCTGCCGATCAGTGCCGGCGCCGCGGCGGCGGCCACCGATGCCTTGAGCATGGCGCGTCGATTCAACTTGTTAGTTGATCCCGACATTGGTTTCTCCCTTGGCTGATCTTGTTCTGTGTCGTTTCTTTCGATCAGAGCACGGCCTGTGATCGGCCGTCAATCACTCGGCCTCGGCGGCCTCACGCGTGTGCAGTGCGGCGTGATCGCGATGCCGCGCGAATATCTCGCGCAGTGGCATACTGATCGATGGCCGATCCGCGATCCCGAGGAAACGCGGCGATTCAGCGTGCGTCGACCGGCCTGGCGGCTGTCGTGTCGTTGCGGGTCGCGACAATACGTAGCAGTCACGATCCGGAGGCAGGACGTCATTGCTACCGATGCGGCGGATCGAGCGCAGCGAGGAACGTCTTCCGCGTCATCGACTGTCTCACGTTAGTTCCTCGAGCGGCCCGAGGAGCTCCACACTGTCACCATCGACCGGCAAAGCCGTACATATCGAAGGGTGAGGATCCGCATCGCCTCCAAGCAGAAAGGTGCGAAATCGTACCAACGTGATCAGACATTCCGTGCCGTCGGCTCGGCCGCTGGCTGCGACCGCACGAACACGTCGTAGCGAACGGTCTTGCCGGCAATCTGGTGTGAGGGCTTGCGCGGAGCGGGCGGCGCGGCGGCGCGCAGCGGCCATTTCAGCACGACGCGGCGGCAATCGGCCGACAGCGCCGCCGCCAGCAGTTCGGCGACGTCGAGGTCGGCGCCGACGAGATCACGCAGCAGCCGCATCTCCTGCTTGACCAGCGCGGTCTTGGTACGTGGCGGATGCATCGGATCGATGGTGATGACGTCGGCCTGCATCGTCGGCAGCAGTGCGCGGGCATCGCCGTGCAGCAGCGTCATCCGGCCGATGATGCCGGCGAGTTCGTCGCTCTCGCTGCGTGCGGCTTCGAGGGCTTCGGCCAGCAGCGCGTGCACCTCCGGCACGCGCTCGATCAACGTCACGGTCGCGCCCATCGAGGCCAGCAGGAAGGCGTCGCGGCCGAGGCCTGCGGTGGCATCGACGACGTGCAGCGGGCGCGCCGGTGACACGCCGGTGGCCTTGAGCAGCGCGTGGCTGCGGCCGGCCTGGGAACGAAACCGGTAGCCGACCGCGCCGCCGACGAAATCGACGGCGGGCGCGGTCGAGGCCGATTCGGCCATCTTGCCTTATTGCAGGCTGAGCGCGACGAAGCGCAGCTCGCCGGAGGCGTTGGCGACCAGCAGCAGCACCGACTTCTTGCCGTCCTTCTTGAGCTGCTCGACGCGCTTCTTGATGTCGGCGGCGCTGCCGACCGACTCCTGCGCCACCTCGACGATGACGTCGCCGGCCGACAGCCGCTTCTCGGCGGCATCCGAACCGTTGTCGACACCGGTCACCAGCACGCCCTTGACGCTGTCCTTGATCTTGAAGCGGCCGCGCAGGTCCTTCGACAGCGCGGCGAGATCGAGGCCGAGCACCTTCTGAGTGACCGGCTTCTCGGCTTCGGGCTGCGACTTGGCCGAAGCCGGCTGCGGCTTGGCATCGTCGTCCAGCCGGCCGAGCGTGACCTGCCTGGTTTCTTCCTTGCCCTTGCGGATCACCACGACGTCGACGGTCTTGCCGACCGCGGTGTCGGCCACGATCCGCGACAGATCCTTCGGCTCCTTGATGTCCTTGCCGTCGAACTTGATCACCACGTCGCCGGGCTCGATCCCGGCCGGCTTGGCCGGGCCCTTGTCGTCGACCCCGGCGACCAGCGCGCCCCGCGCCGGCTTGATGCTCAGGCTCTCGGCGATCTCGTCGGTGACCTGCTGGATGCGCACCCCGAGCCAGCCGCGGCGCAGTTCGCCGAACTGGCGGAGCTGATCGACCACCGGCACCACGGTCTTGGACGGCACCGCGAAGCCGATCCCGATCGAGCCGCCCGACGGCGAGATAATCAGGGTGTTGACGCCAACTACTTCGCCGGCGAGGTTGAACAGCGGCCCACCGGAATTGCCGCGATTGATCGCGGCGTCGGTCTGGATGTAGCTGTCATAGGGGCCGGAATTGATGTCGCGGTTGCGGGCCGAGACGATGCCGGCGGTCACCGTGCCACCCAGCGAGAACGGGTTGCCGATCGCCACCACCCATTCGCCGAGCCGCAGCTTGTCGCTGTCGCCGAACTTCACCGCGGTCAGCGTCTTGCCGGCCGGCGGCTTGAATTTCAGCACCGCGAGATCGGTCTTCTTGTCGACCCCGACCAGCTCCGCCCTGATCTTGGTGCCGTCGTTGAGGATCACGTTGATCTCGTCGGAATCGGCGATCACGTGATTGTTGGTGACCGCGACGCCGGCCGCGTCGATGATGAAGCCGGAGCCGAGCGAGTTGGTCTTGCGCGGGCCGCCGCCGCCGCCCTTGTCGCCGCGACGGTTCTTGAAGAAGTCCTCGAAGAACTCCTCGAACGGCGAACCCGGCGGCAGTTGCGGTGCCGCGCCCTTGCTCTCGCCGGAGCCCTTGGCCTCGACGGTCTGGGTGGTGGAGATGTTGACCACCGCGTCGATCACCTTCTCGGCGACATCGGCGATCCCTTCCGGACCGCGGGCGGAGGCCGGCCCAGGACCGGCGATCGTCGCGATGCCGAGGCACAGCGCGGCGAGAAGCGGCCTGATCCGCATGGGCCTGATCCGGGAATTGAACGCGATCGCAGCGGGCATGGTCCAATCTTCTCCTGGCGTGCGCGAAACGGCGGCGCAGTCGCGTGAAACACTGCGCCCGATCCTGGGACCGGCGCAAGCATCGGTGGTGAACGAAGCTACCCTATCCGCCGCACCGATTGCGGCGAAAACCGGCTCCAAACACGATCTCACGGTTGAAAACGTCGTGACAGCACCCCGGCACCGTCCCGGCCGCTGGGGTCGCGCTAGTGCCGCACCGCCCAGATCAGCAGCAGGCCGGCGACCGCCGAGCCGATGCCGACCGCGCGCAGCACATTGTCGGGAGTCTCGAGCGCACTCTTCATCGCCCGCCGCATCCAGTTCGGGCTGGCCGCGAAGATCAGTCCTTCCAGAACGAACAGCAATCCCACGCCGATGAGGAGGTCGGCGAACGCGAAAGACCTCATGCGACAGCATCCTCCCCGGCCGGCGCTCGGCCCTTGTCGTCCGGCGCAAGCTCCGCGCGCCGCTGTTGATCGGCCTGTTCTAGAGCAATTCGGCGTCCGATTGAAATCCAACCGCGGCTCTAGAGAATTGTTTTGTCGCGTCTTCTCGCAGCGTCCGAAACCGGCGGCGGCGCCCCAACGCAAAACGGGCCGCTGCTGGGCGGCCCGTTTTTCGATCGTGGATTCGTCAGCGCGGTACGGCGGGAGCCGCCGGCACCGCCGGTGTCGCGGCCGCGGACGGCGCTGCGCCGTTCGTGGCCGCCCGTCCCTCGGCACTGCCGAAGAACCGGAAGAAGTCCGAATCCGGCCGCAGCAGGAACCGGGTATCGTTGCTCTTCAGCGCCTGCTCGTAGGCGGTCATCGAACGATAGAACGCGAAGAAATCCGGATCCTTGGAATAGGCGGTCGCGAACAGCCGGTTGCGCTCGGCGTCGCCGGAACCGCGGATCTCTTCGGCCTGGGAATTCGCCTCGGCGATGATCACGGTGACGTCGCGATCGGCCTTGGAACGGATCTCCTGCGCCTTCTGGCCGCCCTGGGCGCGGAACTCGGCGGCTTCACGCTGACGTTCGGTCTGCATCCGCTGATACACCGCCAGGCTGTTCTGGTCCGGCAGATCGGCGCGGCGAATCCGGACATCGACCACCGAGATGCCGTAGTTCTCGGCCTCGCGGTCGAGCTGGGAGCGGATCCGGCCCATCAGCGCCTCGCGCTCGTCACGCACCACCTGGATGAAGGTGACCTCGCCGAGCACGCGGCGCAGCGCCGCGTTGAGCAGCGTGGTGAGCTGGAGGTTGGCCGCCGGCACCGAGCCGACCGACTGGTAGAAGCGCAGCGCATTCTTGATCCGGTAGCGCGCGAAGGCGTCGACCACCAGCCGCTTCTGGTCGGCGGCGATCACTTCCTGCGACGGGTTTTCCAGATCGAGGATTCGCTTGTCGATGCTGATCACCGAATCGATGAACGGCGCCTTGAAATGCAGCCCCGGCTCGGTGACCACGCGAACCGGCTCGCCGAGCCGGACCAGCAGGACCTGCTCGGTCTGGCGCACGGTGAACAGCGACGACCACACCACCACGATCACGACCAGCGTCACGATCAGGGCGACGACACCTGCGACTCCGGCCTTCATCGGGTGCCTCCCAGCTGCGACTGCTGCGGCGGCGTTGCAGAACGACGCGGAGTGAGTTCGTTCAAGGGGAGATACGGGATCACGCCCTGGCCGCCACCGCCGACGCCCGCGCCGGGATCGTAGAGCAGCTTGTCGGCCGGACCGAGCACGCGCTCCATGGTTTCAAGATAGATGCGCTGACGAGTCACGTCGGGAGCCTTCCGGTATTCTTCATAGACGTCGAGGAAGCGCGCGCTCTGGCCCCGGGCCTCGGCGATCGCCTGCTGCTTGTAGCCTTCGGCGTTCTGGGTGATCTGCGCCGCGCGGCCCTTGGCGTCGGGAATCACGCGATTGGCGTAGGTCTGCGCTTCGTTCTGCAACCGCTCGAGGTCGGCGCGCGCCGCCTGGACGTCGCGGAATGCGTCGATGACCTGCTGCGGCGGGTCGACCTTCTGCAGCTGCACCTGCTGTACCAGTACGCCGGCGCCGTAGCTGTCGAGCGTCTTCTGCATCAGTTCCTGCACCGCGCCTTCGATCGTGGTGCGGGCGCCGGTGAGGATCGGCTGGATATCGGAACGGCCGATCACTTCGCGCATCGCGCTCTCGGCCACCGCCTTCACGGTGCCCTGCGGATTCTGGATGTTGAACAGGAAATCGCCGACGCCGTCGGGCTTGATTCGCCACAGCACGGTGAAATCGACGTCGACGATGTTCTCGTCGCCGGTCAGCATCAGGCTCTCTTCCGGAACGTCCTGCGTGGTCGCGCCGCGACGCGAGGAATCGGCCGACACGACCACGCCGATGCTGATGGTGTTGACGCGCAGCGCCTTCGGCAGCAGCACGGTCTCGATCGGATACGGCAGATGATAGTTGAGGCCGGGCTGCACGGTGCGAACATGCTTGCCGAACCGCAGCACCACGCCGAGTTCTTCGGACTGCACCCGGAAGAAGCCCGACAGGCCCCAGATCGCCAGCGCGCCGAGCACCACGACGATGATGCCGAGGCCGCTGAAATGGCCGCCGGGGAGGATCTGTTGCAGCCGGTCCTGGCCGCGGCGCAGCAGGTCTTCGAGATCAGGCGGCCGCGGTCCCGACGATTGCGGCCCCGAGCCCCACGGACCCTTGGGGCCAGAACCCCACGGGCCTCCGCCTTGATTCTTCCACGGCATTCAAACATCTCCTTCGCGGCCGAACGGCCGCAGTCTGCCCGGCTTTATAGGGGACCGTCCCCCCGGGCACAACGCGCGTCATTCCGCGTTGCGAGCTAAGCCTTGGCGAAGGTTTGTCAATTGCCAACGGTGCCGCGCCCCCGCTCACCCGGCGGCACAGCGTCGATAGGTCACATAGGAGAAATCCGCGCTGTCCTGTGGCCCGGCGACGTGACGTTCGCGCACAACCTCCTGCCATTGCGCCGGATCGATCGGCGGAAAGCAGGTATCACCCTCGGGGCTGGCGTGCACTTCGGTCAGCTCGAGCCGTGCCGCGCGCGGCAGCCAGTGGGCGAAAATGTCGGCGCCACCGATCACCGCGATTTCGGTGGCAAAACGCCGCAGCGCATCGCCTCGCGCGACCTGTTCGGCGGCCTCGAATGACGGCGCCACGACGACGCCAGCCGCCGCGAAAGCGGCATCGCGCGTCACCACGATGTTGGTCCGTCCCGGCAGCGGCCGGCCGATCGACTGATAGGTTTTGCGGCCCATGATCACCGGCTTGCTCAGCGTCAGCCGCTTGAACCGCTGCAGGTCGGACTTCAGCCGCCACGGCATCGCGTTGCCCTGCCCGATCACGCCGTTATCGGCAACCGCGACGACGAGGACGATCGTGATCATGCGGCAGGACGAAGAACATACGCTTCGTCGACATACGTGCCGTTGCGATAAGCGCCCCGAACTCTTCCGTCTGGAGATGATACCGACCTGACTGCCTGAACAATCGGATGGTCTGGTTTGGCGATGGTGTAACGCAGATCGTTTCTACCCGGAAGCTCGTCGCTGTGGTTCACGATGGTTTCAGCGACGCGAATGGTCTCACGCAGTGTATCCTTCGGGTGAGACCGCGGCACGATATACAGGCGGCCGCGTCCTTCGTCATCAGGCACCCAAACTGCTGTCTCGACAGGAAACCCATCTCGCTCGAGAAGGTCGAGCAGCTTGTGCGCAGTCTCGAACTCCGGCGCTACAGCTTGCTGCGCAACCATGGAAGAATACCTCCTTCGATAGCTCGAATCAGCGCCAGGGCGTCGTCGGGCCCAACGTCTGCATAACGACTGGCCTCGTCCCAGCCTGTCACAATTTGCCAAAATCCTTCGAATTCGGCGTCAGTTTGCCTTCGAGCCTTGAGCTCTTCCTCCAACCGGCACAGCCGGAGAAGCTTGAACAGATCGTGAGTGTAAAGATCCTTGAGCAAGGCTCGGTCAGGAAGCGTATCGGCTTTGAATTGCGCCGACAAGATCGCCTTGAACGCCAATTCAATCGCATACCCCGCCAAGTAATAGGCGTTTCCGTGGCTGCCAGCCTCGAGCAGCAGCTTGGCATCGAGGAGCTTTGCCTCAGACAGCGCAAGCAGTCTTGCCTTGCTGATCTCTGCCATGGTTCACACCGCCACCTCGGCCTTGATGTGCGGGTGCGGATCGTAGCCTTGCAGGGTGAAATCTTCGTAGCGGAAACCGAAGATGTCGGTCACCGCGGGGTTGATCGCCATCACCGGCAGCGCGCGCGGCGCGCGGGTGAGCTGCAGCCGGGCCTGATCGAGGTGATTGGAGTACAGATGCGCGTCGCCGAGCGTGTGAATGAACTCGCCCGGCTTCAGCCCGGTGACCTGCGCGACCATCATCGTCAACAGTGCGTAGGACGCGATGTTGAACGGCACACCGAGAAACACGTCGGCCGAGCGCTGATAGAGCTGACACGACAGCTTGCCGCGGGCCACGTAGAACTGGAACAGGCAGTGGCACGGCGGCAACGCCATCTTCTCGACATCGGCCGGATTCCACGCTGTCACCATCAGGCGCCGTGAATCCGGATTGCGCTTGATCATCTCGACAACGTTGGCGATTTGATCGATCGAGCCGCCGTCCGCAGTCGGCCAGGAGCGCCATTGCGCGCCGTATACCGGGCCGAGATCACCATTGGCGTCCGCCCACTCGTCCCAGATCGTCACGCCGTGATCGTGCAGGTATTTGATGTTGGTGTCGCCCTTCAGGAACCACAGCAGTTCGTGGACGATCGCCTTCAGCGGCAGCCGCTTGGTGGTCACCATCGGGAAGCCGGCCGCCAGATCGAACCGCATCTGATGCCCGAACACCGACAGCGTGCCGGTGCCGGTGCGGTCGTGCTTCTCCGCCCCGTCGCTCAAGATGCGTTCGAGCAGGTCCTGATATTGGATCATGGCGAGGTGGCTCGGCAATGCAGCGCCGACACGGTCGCCGGGCGACGACACGGGAGGGCTTGGGGAACGGTGCGGACAGCTGCGAAAATGGCCCCTGGCGGCGGCCGCGGCAAGGCCGTAGCGCCGCCGATCCACACAAGGCTGTTGCGCCGCCCGCTGGCGGCCGCGCCGGGCGGCGGAAGTTAGGGTCCGGCCCCCTTCGCCAGCTCGCCCCAACGGGTGATTTCATCGTGAACGAGCTGTGCCAGGACCACCGGCGAGCGTTGGTCCGGGCGGGGAACCAGGCCGCCGAGGTCGGTCAGCTTGCTGCGCAGTTCGGACTGGTCGAGGGCCCGTGACACCGCGGCGTTCAGCTTGGCGACGATCGGTTCGGGCGTGCCGCGAGGGGCGAACAGCCCGGTCCAGGCCCCGATCTGAAAGCCGGGCAGCCCCATTTCGCCCGCTGTGGGGACTTGCGGCAGCGCGGCATCGCGGGCCGATGATGCGATCACATAGGCCTTGATCTTGCCCTCGCGCAGTGCCGGCACGGCGTTGACGATCTGATCGCACATGTAGTCGACCTGCCCCTCGATCAGCGCCTGCAAGGCCGGGCCGGTGCCGCTGAACGGCACGCCGGTCGGGTCGACATGCAGCAGGCGGTTGAGCAGCAGACACGACGCGTAGGACACCGACCCGAACCCGGCATGGGCGACGTTGATGTTGTCGGTGTGGGCCTTCACGAACGCGGCGAACTCGGTCATGTCCTTGGGCGGGAACTGCTTCCTTGCCAGCAGCAGCACCGGCATCTCGGTGAGCAGCGCGACTGGCTCGAAGTCCTTGTCGGGCCGGTAGCCGAGCTTTGGGAACAGCGCCACCGCCGAGCCGTGCGTCCCAAGGTGCCCGACGATCAGGGTGTGACCGTCGGGAGTGGCGTGCGCGACGCGGGTCGCCGCCAGGGTACCGCCGGCGCCCAATATGTTCTCGATCTCGATCGGCTGTCCCAGCGTCTTGGCCATTTCCATCGAGATCAGACGAGCCACGGTGTCGGTGGGGCCGCCTCTGGCGAACGGAACGACGACAGTGACGGTGCGCACGGGAAAATCGATCTGATCCAACCGATCTTGGTCGAAGGCCGAGGCAGGCGCCAGCCACAGCGCCATCAGGGCGGCCGCAACGCCCCTCGCTGCGCTCGCGCCGACAAACAACTTCATTGGACGTCTCCGCCGGAAAGGAGTGCTAATAGCGAATTACTCGCTATCAGATCAACCGGCGAAACGGCGTTGCGGCGATGCGAGAATGCAAGGGGCCGGGCGGATCAGCCCTCGGACTCGACGAACACCTCGTCCCGCTTGCCGCGGAGCACCGGTAATACCGCCAGAATCAGCAGGCCGGCGGCCGCTATTAGCAACGACGCCGAGAGTGGACTGGCGAAGAACACGGAGGCGTCGCCGCGTGCGATCAGTAAGGCGCGGCGCAGATTATCCTCCATCAGCGGACCGAGCACCATGCCGAGCAGCAGCGGCGCTGGCTCGAAATCATGTTTCACCAGCCAATAGCCGACCAGCCCGAACGCGCCCGCCAGGATCACGTCCATAGGGGCGTTGTTCACCGAATAGATCCCGATGCAGCAGAAGATCACGATCGCCGGAAACAGCAGACGGTACGGAACACGCAGCAAGCGTACCCAGACGCCGACCAGCGGCAGATTGATCACCAGCAACATCAGATTGCCGATCCACATCGATGCGATCATGCCCCAGACCAGCTCGGGCTGGTTCTGCATCACTTGCGGCCCCGGCACGATGTTGTGGATCGTCATCGCGCCGACCATCAGGGCCATCACCGCGTTCGGCGGAATCCCGAGCGTCAGCAGCGGGATGAACGAGGTCTGGGCGGCGGCATTGTTGGCACTTTCCGGCGCAGCGACGCCTTCGATCGCGCCGCGGCCGAACCGCTGCGGCGTGCGCGAAATCTTCTTCTCCAGCGTATAGGCGGCGAACGACGCGATCACCGCACCGCCGCCAGGCAGGATGCCGAGGATCGAGCCGAGCACCGTGCCGCGGCCGATCGCCGGTGCTGCGTCGCGCAGATCCTTCCGGGTCGGCATCAGGCCGGTGATCTTCTGCTGCACCAGTTCGCGATCTGCCGATGCGCCGGAATCCAGGTTGCGGATGATCTCAGCGAAGCCGAACACCCCCATCGCCACCGTGGCGAAGCCGAGCCCGTCGGCCAGTTCCGGCAGATCGAAGGTCATCCGGGCCGCCCCGGTCTCGATATCGGAGCCGACCGTCGACAGCAGCAGCCCGAGCACGATCATCGCTACCGCTTTCAGTACCGATCCGCGCGCCAATACCACTGCGAACACCAGACCCAGCACCATCAGGGAGAAGTACTCGGCCGGGCCGAATTCCAGAGCGATCCTGGTCAGCGGCTCGCCGACCAGAGCGATCAGCACGGTGGCGAAGCAGCCGGCGGCGAACGAGCCGATCGCCGCGATCGCCAGCGCCGGACCGGCACGCCCCTGCTTGGCCATCTGGAAACCGTCGAGCGTGGTGACCACCGAGGTCGCCTCGCCCGGAATGTTGACCAGGATCGAGGTGGTCGAGCCGCCGTATTGCGCGCCGTAATAAATGCCCGCCAGCATGATCAGCGCCCCGATCGGCGGCAGGCCGAAGGTAATCGGCAGCAGCATCGCCACCGTGGCGATGGTGCCGATCCCCGGCAGCACGCCGATCAGCGTGCCGACCAGCGCGCCGGTCAGGCACAGCAGCAGATTGGTCGGCGACGCGGCGACCTGAAAACCGAGGGTGAGATTGGAGAACAGATCCATCACCGCGCCCTCACTGCGTCAGGGCCGCGGGCCACAGCGTGAACGGCAGCGCCAACCCGTACACGAACAGCCCGCAGCACGCGGCGGTGAGCACGATGCCGACCACGATGGTCTCGCCCCAGCGCGTCTCCGGCGTGCCGAGCGCCGCGATCAGGAAGCTGGAGAACGCCGCGATCACCAGGCCGAGCGGCCGGATCGCGATCGCGAAAGACAGAATGGAGAGCCCGACGAACAGCGGACCGCGCCAATGCAGTTTCGCCAGCGGCTCGCCTTCGGCGAAGATCCCGGTCGCCGTGATCACCGCGCCGAGCCCGAGCAGCAGCACCGCCAGCAGCCGCGGCACGGTCCCAGCCCCGAAGCGAAAGCCCTGCATGCCGCCGAGGTCGGCGGCGGCCCACAGCGCGAAGGCGGCGACCGCCATCAGCACCAGCCCGCCGACGAAATCCTGCGGTCCGCGGATCCAGGCCGGAAACACGGATCCCTCCCGCACCTCGCTCGGCGCCTCGCCCATCGTCTGCTCCCTGAATGTCCCGTCCGAGTCGTGAACGGTGTTTGTTGGTCTTGGCCTATCGGCTTGATTCAAACAACGCCGGCGAGGCCGAGGAGCCCGCCGGCCAGCAACAACCATAGTGGATTGATCCTGGTGACCGCCGCCAGCACCGCGACCGCCGCGATGACGGCCAGCGCCGCGCCGGACCGGTCCGAGGTCCCGGCGAGGACCAGGCTGCTCGCCGCCATCAGCCCGATCGACAGCGGCACCAGCGCCGCCTGAATGATCGATGGCCACTGCGAACGGGCCGGGCGGCGCAGCAGCCGGCCGACCGCATAGGCCAGCGCCGCGCTCGGCCCGCACATCGCCACCGTCGCCACCAGCGCGCCGGCAAGCCCGGCCGCCTGATAGCCGATCAGGGTGACGATCAGCACGTTGGGACCGGGCGACAGCTGCGCGATCGCAAACGCGTCGGCGAATTGCTGTTCGGTCAGCCAGTGATTGAGTGTGACGGCGACGCGGTGGATTTCCGGCAGGGCGGCGTTGGCGCCGCCGATCGCGAACAGCGACATCGTGCTGAAGGTGGCTGCGAGCCCGCCGAGCGACGCCGCTCCGGTCATGCGGCGCGTCTCCGCAGCATGAAGCTGGCGCCGATGCTGAGCGGGACCGCGGCCGCGAGTACCCACGGCATCGGCAGCCGGAGCACGCCGACTGCGACGAACACCCCTGCGAACAGCGCCAGCGCCACCGGCTCCCGCCGGCGCAGCAGCGGCACCAGCATCTTGAACACCACGGCCAGCAGCAGCCCGATCGCCGCGCAGGACACCCCGGCGAGAACGCGCCGCAGCACCTCGATCTCGCCGTAGCGGGCATAGAGCACCGCCAGCACCGTCACGATCAACACTGGCGGCCCCAGCAGCCCCGCAAACGCGACGATCGCCCCTGGGATGCCGCGGAACCGCGATCCAAACACCACCGACAGGTTGACGATGTTCGGCCCCGGCAAAAAATGGCACAGCGCGAAGGTCTCGTTGAACTCCTCGGCTGTCATCCAGCGATGCCGATCGACGATCGCCTGCCGCGCCCACACCAAGACGCCGCCGAACCCGGCCAGCGACATCTTGGCGAAGGCGACGAACAGTTCGCCGAGGCCGGGCGGCGGCGCGGCCGCGGCGTCCCCAGTCTCGCGATCGGGAGCATCGATAAGAGCCATTCGCAAGCTTTAGACCGCCGCAGCTTAGGCAACCACCGGCTTTTCCGCCGTCCCCCTGTTCGCGCACCGCCAAGCTGCCCGGATGCTGGACCTCGCCTTGGCGAGGATCCCGGCCACGCCCACAAGTGCTTGGACGGGAGGCCCTTTCGCCCGGCGCCATTGCCCCCTATATTGGGAGCGTCGGGGCAACCCGACTATGGAAATAAATGGCCGCCGCAATAAACCATTCGGACCCGGGGGCGGTACCCGGCGCCTCCACCCAAGCCCGTTCCTCTTCGTTTCGGAAGGCGGGTTTCGGCGGGGGCGAAATAGGATCGACGAGGGCGTAAAGGGCTCGCTTTTTCCCGGTATTGTTCCGCCGTTATCGGGCTACTGCAATAGTTGCCAACGACAACTATGCTCCGGTTGCTCAGGCTGCGTAACGCAGTTTGAAAGACCACTTTAAAGTCCTAACGGGTTAAGCTCCGTTAGGCGGGGTTCGGAGGCACCTGGCAACAGAAGCCTCCACTCATTCTAATCATGCCTTGGTCGTTCAGAATTCTGCAGCCTGCCGGATGGCTTACTGCCCGTTTCTCCGGCGCCGCGCCGCACAATTCAGCCGCGATAGATGCTGACCATGGGCAGCGGCCGGGGTAGCATGATGTTCGGCGCGAGTCGGGCCACCTCCTCGGTGCCGACCAGCCCCAAGGCAGCACCTTCGGGGTATCCGAGCGACGGGACGACGACACGGGACGACCACATGGCCACCGACCACATTCGATACGACGTGCTCGCCCGCGATGCCTTGCGTGGCGTGCTGCGGCATGTCCTCACCGACGTCGCGCAGCACGGCCTTCCGGGCGAACATCACTTCTTCATCACCTTCCAGTCGAAGGCCGATGGCGTGAAGCTGTCGCCGCGGCTTCTGGCGCAGTACCCGGAAGAGATGACCGTGGTGCTGCAGCATCAGTTCTGGGACCTCATCGTCACCGAAGACCGCTTCGAGGTCGGGCTGTCGTTCGGCGGCATCCCGGAGCGGCTGGTGGTGCCGTTCGCCGCGATCAAGAGCTTCTTCGATCCCTCGGTGAAGTTCGGTCTGCAGTTCGAGGCGGCCGATGAGATCGACGACACCGGGGAGTCCGAGGATACGACCGAACTGGTGACCGCGGCGCCGGTGGCGCTGCCGCCGTCGTCCTCCGCGACGACCGAGACCGGCGCACCTGCCGACGACGAGCCGGCCCGCTCCGGCGAAGGCGCCGAAGTGGTGCGGCTCGACCGCTTCCGCAAGAAGTAACGGCGCTGCCGATCGTCCGCTCACTGGCGCGCTGGATCGTTCCGGCGCGCGCGGCGTTACCGCTTGGCGCCGTGCCGCCCTCCCCCGATCCCCAGCCTTCAGGACGATGATCATGGCTCGCACGCCCCGCTCCCCCCGCCCCGCGCGTTCTGCCGCCACCCGTAGCGAGACCGACAGTTTCGGTCCGATCGAGGTTGCTGCCGACCGCTACTGGGGCGCGCAGACCGAGCGCTCGCGGCAGAACTTCCGGATCGGCGCCGAGCGGATGCCGATCGGCATCATCCGGGCGCTGGCGATCGTCAAGCTGGCCGCTGCCGAGACCAACCGCGAACTCGGCCTGCTCGATCGCAAGCGCGCCGATGCCGTCGTCCGGGCCGCGCGCGAAGTGATCGACGGCAGCCATGACGATCACTTCCCGCTGGTGGTGTGGCAGACCGGCTCCGGCACCCAGACCAACATGAACCTCAACGAGGTGATCGCCAACCGCGCCAACGAACTGCTCGGCGGCGAGCGCGGATCGAAGAAGCCGGTGCATCCCAACGATCACGTCAATATGAGCCAGTCGTCGAACGACTCGTTTCCGACCGCGATGCATATCGCGGCGGCGCAGGCGATTAGTTCGGACCTGATCCCGGCGCTGACGCTGCTGCACGACGCGCTGCGCAAGAAGGAGAAGGCGTTCGCCAAGATCGTCAAGATCGGCCGCACCCACACCCAGGACGCCACGCCGCTGACCCTCGGCCAGGAATTTTCCGGCTACGCGTCACAGCTCGCCAGCAGCATCGCCCGGATCAAATCGGCGCTGAAGGAGCTGTATCCGCTGGCGCAGGGCGGCACCGCGGTCGGCACCGGACTGAACACCCATCCGAAATTCGCCAAGGCGTTCGCCAAGCGCGCCGCCGCGATTACCAAGCTGCCGTTCGTCACCGCGCCGAACAAGTTCGAGGCACTGGCCGGCAACGACGCCTATGTGTTCGTGCACGGCGCGCTGAACGCGGCGGCCACCGCGCTGTTCAAGATCGCCAACGACATCCGCCTGCTCGGCTCCGGCCCGCGCTCCGGTCTCGGCGAACTGATCCTGCCCGAGAACGAGCCCGGCTCCTCGATCATGCCCGGCAAGGTCAATCCGACGCAGTGCGAGGCGATGACCATGGTGTGCTGCCAGGTGTTCGGCAATCACACCACGCTCACCGTGGCCGGCAGCCAGGGCCATTTCGAGCTCAACGTCTACAAGCCGGTGATGGCCCAGGCGATGCTGCAGTCGATCGGGCTGCTGGCGGACGCGGCACGTTCGTTCACCACCAATTGCGTCGACGGCATCCGCGCCGACGAGCAGCGGATCGGCGAACTGATGCAGCGCTCGCTGATGCTGGTGACCGCGCTGGCGCCGAGCATCGGTTACGACAACGCCGCCAAAATCGCCAAGGCGGCGCACCAGCGCGGTACGACTTTGAAAGAGGAAGCGGTCGGCTCCGGGCTGATCAGCGCCGCCGACTTCGACCGGCTGGTCCGGCCGGACAAAATGACGCATCCGGGATGAGCCCGCAGCGCGCGCGCCCTCGTCGTAAAAATCGCCTTTCGGAAATTGATGTAAATCATATCCCTTGCGCGCTCAGATTGGTCAACTTGCACTTGCGGCGTTGTCGTACGACTGCCTTATTCAGATTATCGAATAAGTCTCGGGCGACATCCTGCGGCGATATGGTTGTTGTTCTTGATGGTGACCGAGCCGCCAATGGCTTCGCGCATTCGTGCCCGCCTGGTAGGCGACGCCCGTTGCCGATTTGATCGATAATGGGTGCCTATATGGCCGACGTGGTCAATTTAAAACGATTCAAGAAGCGAGCCGAGCGGGAAGCAGCCGCCAAACTCGCAGACGCCAATCGCACGCGATTCGGCAGGACCAAATCGCAGCGCGCGCTCGACGATCATCATGTCAGCCGCGCCAATCAACTGCTCGATCAACACAAAATCGGTGGCGAGGACGCGTCATGAAATCGCCGGTCGTCAAACGGTCGATCGTGGTCGCGGGCCACAAGACCAGTGTCAGCCTCGAAGAAGCCTTCTGGAACGGCATGAAGGAAATCTCCAGCGTGCGGGACATGACCTTGTCCGAGCTCGTCGGGGAAATCGACAGCAATCGCCAGCAGGGTAACCTGTCCTCGGCGATCCGGCTGTTCGTGCTCGATTACTTCCGCAGCCGCGCGATCCAGGCGCAGCAGCCGGTCGCCGACCCGAAGCCAGAGAGTTCATTGACGGCGCACTGACCAGGTCGACTGGACGGTGCGCTGATCAGAAGGTCGCCCGCGAGTTGCCGGGCGGCGACAGCACCATGGGTGGACGCGGCCGTGACGGCCGCGAATCCCCAGGTGCCGGTTTGATTTCCAAAGGCGGCGGCAGTGGCGCGAGCTTCTCGCGCGAGGCCGAAGGCGTTGCGAGCGAAGGCGCGGCGGACGGCCGTGGCTGAGCGGGCGGCGGCGAAGCTCGTTGCGGCTGTGCGCGAGCCTTCGGCGTGGCGCGGCGGGGATCGCCATCGGGTAGCGGCGGTACCAGCGGCGGTGCCGGTGCGCCCGCCGTTCCTGACGAATCGGTCCCTGACGGCTCGACTCCGGACGATTCGGCCGGCGGCCGCGCCGATTGGGAGCCGGCGGCTGCGGCCGGCGGCCCCTCCCGGTTACCCGCCTGGGGAGGCGGCAGACTCGACGTCTGCGCCGGGGGCTTTTCGGCATTGGCCGGGTCGGCAATAGCCGGCGGCCTTCCCGCCTGTTCGAGCATCTGCAGCTTGCGGGTTTCGCGATCGATCCGCCGGACCGACAGCCACGACGACAATCCCGACAGGTCTCGGCTCCACACCAGCCGATCCGGCGGCCCCGCCGCGAAGATCCGGATTTCCGGCGGCAGCTCCTGTCCGGTGTCGGCCGGCGTCAGCGTCGCGCGCAAATCGGCCTGGCCGGCCGCGATGTCATAGCCGCCGGACACCACGACGCGGGCATCCTTGGCGTGCAGCGTGGTCGGTGCCAGCTTCACGCGACCGTCGCTGATGCTGATCGCAAGCTGCGCGCGGTCGAGCTGCAGCCGACCGACGCTCAGCGCCGGCTCGATCTGCTTCGCCAGGTGGTCGCCGTCGATCGGCTGGCCCTGATCGGCGGCGCGGATCGCCACCGCGAACGCGTTCGGATCGAGCCCGGCAATCGAGGCCTGCGACAGCGTGACGGTGCCGCCGCCCGACAATGCGCCGACAAGCGCGGAGGCACTGCGACCGGCGCTCGCCAGCGTGGCCTGCAGCGACAGTTTCCCGGGCGGCAGCGCCAGGGCGCCATCGCGCAGCGCCGCCGCGTCGCCGTCCTTCACCGCGAGCTGGGCGTCGAGCGCAACGCCGGCGTCGGTCGCCTTGGCGGTCAGCGTCGCTTTGGCGTCGCCGCCGCCGAGCTTGCCGCTGCCGTCCAGCGTCAGCGATCGTCCATCGCTGCGCACCACGCCGCGCAGCGGCTGCAGCTCGCTGCCACCCGGCAGTTCCGCCCGCACCGCCTGAAACGCGATGTTGCCGCGCCAGCCGCGCAGCCAGCCCTGCCCGAGCGGCTCGTCGGCGGGGCGTCCGGCGGCGCCAAGGGCGAGCTGCAGCACCGGTCCCAGCGGCAACGTGTCGATTCCCGCTTCACCGTCGAGTTCGGCTGTCCCGCCACGGGTCAGCGCCAGCCGGCCGCGCAGCCGCGAACCGGCGACACCGGCGTCGATGTCCTTGAAGGTCCATCGCTGGCCGGCGACCGCAAGCTGGGTCGAGAGCGACAGCGTTGCATCGGCGTTGGCCGGCAAGTCGAACAATGGCGACAGATCGAGCTTGCGCGCATTCAGCGACAGCGCCGCCTTCGGCTCGGCCGCGAAAGGCTCGATCTCGCCGCTCGCCTCGGTGTCGAGCCGTGCCGCCGTCAGCTTGGCTTTGCCGCGCAGCGCGCCGCGCCATCTGCCGGTGCCCGAGGCTTGTAGTGTCGCCGCGCCATCGCCAGCGGCGACGACGTGATCGAGTCCAAGCACCGCGAGCAGCGCCTCGCCGCGCGGCGCCGACAGTTCGCCGTCGAGCTCGAGCGCGCTGCGGACCAGCGCTTCGCCGTCGAGTTTGCGAAGAGCGGGGGCGGGCGGGTTCGCTTTGGCGGTCAACCGACCGCTGAGCTGGGGCGCGGTCAGTTCGAGCGTGCCGGTTGCGGCGAGGTGGTCCGGCGCAGTGCCAGACTTCTCGACCGACAGCGTCAGCTTGGCGCGGGCCTCGCCCGCCTCCGCCGGCAGCGCCTTTAGCCTGTCCGCGACGGCGGGCGCGAACGGATCGATCGCCGCCGCGATCTGCCCCGTCGACGGTGCCCGCGCCGTGAGGGCGAGCCGCCCCACCGCGTGGTCACGATCGAGGGCACCCTCGCCTTCCAGCAGCAGCCCGCCCGCGGTACCGAGCTTCAGGCGGTCGAGCGCGATGCGGTGCGGATCGTAAGCCAGCCGTAGCGCCGCCGGCTGCCACACCTGTTCGCCGGCACTTAGCTTGCCGAGGTCGAGTGTCAGGTTCGCCCGTTCAGGCCAGCCGCCGGAGCCTCCGAGCGAGCGCGCCCATTGCAGCACGGCATCGAGATCGGCGCTGTCGCCTTTCAGCTCGGCGTCGATCTGTGCCCCCTGGTCGTCGCGGCCCGCCCGATAGGCGAAGCGGCCGCGCAGCCGATCGGCGCCGCTTTCCGCCGTCAGCGGATCCAGCACCACTGCATCGGAGCCGAGGCGGATGCCGCCGGTGATCCGCAGCGCCCTGCTTGCACCGCCAGGCGCCGGCGTGCGGCCCTGCAGCCAGGCCGCGAGCAGATCCGGATCGGCCGCAGACAAGTCCAGCGAGCCGGTGACGACGGCGTCCGCCCCGCCGCCGTCGCGCAGCGCCAGCCGGGTGCCGCCGGGCGCGCGCAGCTCCAGCCGTTCGATCTGCCAGACCTGCGCATCGCCGCGTAATTCGGCGGCCAGATCGGTCACCGTGCGGCTGCCGAGCACGATCTGGTCGGCGTCGAGTGTGATCCGTGCCGGCAACGGCGGAGGCGGCAGCGCGCCCGCCAGATCGCGCAGCCGCGCCAGCCACGGCAGCGGCGGGGCGGCATCGCCGGGCTTCGCCAGCAGCCGGTCGGCATCGAGCTGCCGCGCCGACAACTTGGCGTCGAGCCGCGGCGCGGCGCCGAACCGCGCCTCGCCGCTGCCCGCGAGCTTCAGGGCGCGGTCGTCCGCCCCCCAGGAAACCTCAAGCTCGCCGAGCTGAGCGCGGGCCGGATCGGCCTCGATCTTGGCGGCGATCCGCCACGGCGTCCGCGGCGTCTCGCCCGCCGCCGCCGCAAGCGTCGCCAGCGACGCGCTGCCGTCGAACCGCGGCCGGCCGTGGTCGAACCGGAGCAGGCCGTCGAGATCGGCCGCGATGCCGCCGGCAGCCTGATTGACCCCGGCGCGCAGCCGGATCGCATCGCCATCTGCCGCGCGGCCGGTCGACAGCCGGAACGGATAGCGCTGGCCGCGCAGCAGGAAATTGCCGTCGCCGCGCAGCACCGCAGCCTGCGCCCGCAGCTCGCCAGAGAACGCGATGTCGCTGAGTTCGAGATTGGAACGGCTGGCGGCGTCGTGCAGCGCGATCCGCCCGGTGAGATTGAGCCGGTCGACGGTGAGCGCCGCGAGGTTCGACAGCCCTGCCGCCGGCCAGTCGACCCGGCCCTGCGGATCGAGCCCGAGATCGAGCGACAGCCCGTTGATCGACATTTCGTCGGCGCGCAGCTCGCCGCGCATCAGCGCGCCGAGGCTGAACTCGATGTCGAGCTTGGCGGCCCCCAGCCGGCCGGCGTCATTGGCGCCACCGACGCTGACGTTCTGCAGCCGCAACGACGGGGCCGGCAGCAGCCGCGCATCGAGCGGCCCGGCGACGCGGACCTGGGCGTCGAGCAGCCGTGTCGCCTCAGCCTCGAAAGGTCCACGAAACTGGTTCCAGTCGATCAGATACGGCCCGACCAATGCGGCGAGCAGCGCCAGGATCAGCGCAATGGCCAGGCCGAGCAGAGTCGTCTGCACGCGGTTTCCCCTCGGGGGCGTTGCGACGCCCCTCGCCGGCGTCGTTCCCTTGTGTTTTCAACGCCTAGCGCCAGACTGTGGCGAACTCACAGCGACTTCAAGCGGCAGATTCACGCCGCCGAAATATCCTGTGGTTCAAATCCCTTGCGGCAAAATCTTGCCGGGATTGAAGATGTTCTGCGGATCAAGTGCCTGCTTGATCGCGGCCATCGCCTGCAGCGCTTCGAGCCCGAGCTCGGCCTGCAGATACTTTTGCTTGCCCTGGCCGATGCCGTGCTCGCCGGTGCAGGTGCCGTCCATCGACTGCGCCCGCTCGACCAGCCGGTGCATGAACTCGTCGGCCCGCGCCAACTCCTCGGCGTCGTTGACGTCGCACAGCAGCGAGCAGTGGAAGTTGCCGTCGCCGACATGACCGACGATCGGCGCCAGCAGCCCGAGCCGGATGAGGTCGGCCTCGGTCTCGCCGACGCAATCGGCCAACCGCGAGATCGGCACGCAGACGTCGGTGGCGACGACGCCGACGCCGTCGCCCTGGCGCAGCGCCCGCACCGACCAATAGGCGTCGTGCCGGGCCTGCCACAGCCTGTTGCGGTCCTCCGGGCGGGTGGTCCAGGTGAAGTCGCCGCCGCCGCAATCCTTGGCGATGGCGCCGAAATTCTTCGACTGCTCGGCGACCTCGACCTCGCTGCCGTGGAATTCGAGCAGCAGCAGCGGCGTCTCCGGCAGCGTCAGCTTGGAATAGGCATTGACCGCCTTGACCTGGGATTGGCTCATCAGCTCGATCCGGGCCAGCGGAATGCCGGTCTGGATCGCCAGGATCACCGCCTGACAGGCATCGCTGACCGAGGGGAACGAGCACGCCGCCGCCGCGATCGTCTCCGGAATGCCGCGCAGCCTGATGGTCAGCTCGGAAATGATGCCGAGCGTGCCTTCCGAGCCGACGAACAGGTGGGTCAGGTCGTAGCCAGCCGCGGATTTCTTGGCGCGGGTGCCGGTGGTGATGATCTCACCGTCGCCGCGCACCACCTTCAGCGCCAGGATGTTGTCGCGCATCGTGCCATAGCGCACCGCGTTGGTGCCGGACGCGCGGGTCGCCGCCATGCCGCCGATCGAGGCGTCGGCGCCGGGATCGATCGGAAAGAACAGCCCCTGGTCGCGCAGGTTCTCGTTCAGCGCCTTGCGGGTGACGCCGGGCTGAATCACGCAGTCGAGGTCCTCGGCATGGACGGCCAGGATCTTGTTCATGTCGCGCAGATCGATGCAGACGCCGCCGGCCGGGGCGTTGACGTGGCCCTCGAGCGAGGTGCCGGTGCCGAACGCGATCACCGGCACCTTGTGCTGGGCGCAGATCCGCACCGTATCCTGAATGTCCGCCGTCTCCTGCGCCATCACCACCGCATCCGGCGGCTGGTTCGGCAGCCAGGTCGTGGTGTGACCGTGCTGCTCGCGCACCGCGAGCGAGGTGACGAGGCGGTTGCCGAACCGCGCCGCGAGCGCTTCAATGGCGCTCGCCACGGCCTGCGGCTCGGCGCGCTTCGGCGTGTTGGTGATGGTCAGGCCCACGACAAAAACTCCTTCGGAAACGGGGCGACCGTGGCAAAGGATACCGGAGGGGTCAAGGGAGGTAGGATTGACTTTGGAAGTAGATCGCAGCGTCGAAACCGGCACTGGGGCCGCGCCGTTCCTGTCGTCGGTGATGCAGATCGAGCCGGGATGGATCGACTATAACGGCCATCTCAACATGGCCTATTACAACGTGCTGTTCGACCGCGCGATCGATCAGATCTGGAGCGAACTCGGGATCGGCGTCGATTACCTGAACAGCCGCGGCGGCTCGACCTTCACGGCCGAAGCCCACGTCCGTTACTTGCGCGAGATCCATCTCGGCGACCCGGTGCAGGTCGCGGTTTACATCGTCGCGGCGGACGAGAAGCGGATCCACACCTTCGAAGAACTGCGCCACGCCGAGGAAGGCTGGCTGTCGGCGACATCGGAGAACATGTCGATGCATGTCGACATGGCGAGCCGCAAAGTTGCGCCGTTTCCGGACGACATCCGCGCCAATATCGCGCGGATGGCAGAAGCTCATCGCACCCTTCCGCAACCCGAGGGCATCGGACGACGTATCGCGATGCCCTCGAAGCGTCCGGCGGGCTAGACCCGAGAACGGCCGCGGAAGATGCTGATCACCGCGGAGACCAGGAACAGGATGATCGCGATGAAGAAGATGATCTTGGCGATTTCGATCGACGCACCGGCGATGCCGCCGAAGCCGAGCAGGCCCGCGATCAGCGCAACCACGAGAAACGTCACAACCCAACCCAACATGTGATGACCTCCGTTTCGCTTCAGGCACCCGCAGGCGGTTGCCCTTTTCGGTGAAGGCGCCGCCGGTTTCGGCCGCGCCGCTTGCCGAAACAATCCCACCTGGGAACGAAAGTTCCGGCCGGTTTCGTTCGGCCGAGCGGCCATTTTTGCGCGAAAAACAGGAACGAAATCGCCTTCAGCGGCGCTGCGGCTGGGCGAGTTGCGCAACTCGGCCTGTCGATCGCGGCGGAGCGCGCCTATATCGCCGGGTAATCCTGCTATGAAAGCTCTTCATCGAGCCCCGCAGCACGGCTGCGGGTGATAAAACGATTCGCATGACCGATCCGATTCAGCGCCCGTCCCTCGACGTCTCCAGCTATCAGCCCGCCGCCGGCGGCATCGCTGCGCGCGCCCGCGCCGCGGCCGGCCCGGCCTATCTGTCCGGCCTCAATCCGGAGCAGCGCGACGCGGTCGAGACGCTGGATGGTCCGGTGCTGGTGCTGGCCGGCGCCGGCACCGGCAAGACCCGCGTCCTGACCACGCGGATCGCCCACATCCTCTCCACCGGCCGCGCCCGCCCCGCCGAGATCCTGTCGGTGACCTTCACCAACAAGGCCGCGCGCGAGATGAAGCTGCGGCTCGGCCAGATGCTCGGCCAGGCGGTGGAGGGAATGCCGTGGCTCGGCACCTTCCATTCGATCGGCGGCCGCATCCTGCGCTATCATGCCGAACTGGTGCAGCTCACCTCGAACTTCACCGTGCTCGACACCGATGACCAGATCCGGTTGCTCAAGCAACTGCTCGCCGCCGACAACATCGACGACAAGCGCTGGCCGGCGCGGATGCTCGCGGGCCTGATCGACGGTTGGAAGAACCGCGGCCTGACGCCGTCGCAGGTCCCGGCCGGCGAAGCCGCGATGTTCGGCAACGGCCGCGGCGGCAAGCTCTACGCGCAGTATCAGGAGCGGCTGAAGATCCTGAATGCCGCCGACTTCGGCGATCTCTTGCTGGAAAACATCCGCCTATTCCGCGAACATCCCGACGTGCTGCGGCAGTATCAGAACCGCTTCAAGTTCATTCTGGTCGACGAGTATCAGGACACGAACGTCGCGCAATATCTGTGGCTGCGGCTGCTGTCGCAGACGCCTTCGTCCCCCTCCCCCATCCTTCGAGACGCCGCGCTACGCGCGGCTCCTCAGGATGAGGGCGCCGACGATGAGGGCTCCGCAAGCACTGACCCCGTCCCTCACCCTGAGGAGCGCGGGCAAAGCCCGCGCGTCTCGAAGGGCGAGGCCGGGACACCGACTCCGAGCGGCCCTCCGAAAAACATCTGCTGCGTCGGCGACGACGATCAGTCGATCTATGGCTGGCGCGGTGCGGAAGTGGACAACATCCTGCGCTTCGACCACGACTTCCCCGGCGCCAAGGTGATCCGGCTGGAGCGCAATTATCGCTCGACCGGCCACATCCTCGCCGCCGCCTCGCATCTGATCGCGCACAATGAAGGCCGGCTCGGCAAGACGCTGCGCACCGAGGACGTCGACGGCGAAATGGTCACCGTCACCGGCGCCTGGGACTCCGAAGAGGAAGCCCGCGCCATCGGCGAGGAGATCGAGCAGCTGCAGCGCCAGGGCCACGCGCTCAACGAGATCGCCATCCTGGTTCGCGCCTCGTTTCAGATGCGCGAGTTCGAAGACCGCTTCGTCACCCTCGGCCTGCCCTACCGGGTGATCGGCGGCCCGCGGTTCTACGAACGCGCCGAAATCCGCGACGCGCTGGCGTATTTGCGGGTGATCAACTCGCCGGCCGACGATCTCGCCTTCGAGCGCATCGTCAACGTGCCGAAGCGCGGCCTCGGCGACGCCACCGTGCAGATGCTGCACGATCATGCCAGGAAGCGCCGCATGCCGCTGTTCGAGGCAGCGCGGATGGTGATCGACACCGACGAGCTGAAGCCGAAAGCGCGCAGCAGCCTGCGCGGCCTGATCGAGAATTTCGAACGCTGGCAGGTGCAGCGCGACGCGCTAGCGCATACCGAACTGGCCGAGATCGTGCTCGACGAGAGCGGCTACACCGAGATGTGGCAGAAGGATCGCTCCGCCGACGCCGCCGGCCGGCTGGAGAACCTGAAAGAACTCGTCCGCTCGATGGAGGAGTTCGAGAACCTGCAAGGCTTCCTCGAACACATCTCGCTGGTGATGGACCGCGACGGCGGCGCCGATGAGGACGCCGTCAGCGTGATGACGCTGCACTCCGCCAAGGGCCTGGAATTCGAAACCGTGTTCCTGCCCGGCTGGGAGGAAGGGCTGTTTCCGCATCAGCGCGCGCTCGACGAACAGGGCCGCGCCGGCCTGGAAGAAGAGCGCCGCCTCGCCCACGTCGGCATCACCCGCGCGAGGAAGCGCGCGAAGTTGTACTTCGCCACCAACCGCCGCATCCACGGCACGTGGAACACGACGATCCCGTCGCGCTTCCTCGACGAACTGCCGGCCGCCAATGTCGAGATCACCGAGTCCAAAGGCGGCTCCGGCTGGGGCGGCATGAGCGGCTACGGCCCGTCGCGGTTCGACAACGTCGAGTCGTTCGGCTCGAGCTATTCGACTCCCGGCTGGCAGCGCGCCCAGGCGCAGCGCGGTCGCAGCGGTGGCGGAAGCAACGGCGGCCGCAGCGGCGGCTTCGGCGAAAGCGGCGCGTCCTACTCGTCCGGCAGCGCCCGCCGCGCCCCGTTCACCATCGAGGGCGAACTGGTCGCGAAATCCACCGGCACCGACTCCGCGTTCAGCCTCGACGACCGCGTCTTCCATCAGAAATTCGGCTACGGCCACGTCACCAAGATCGACGGCAACAAACTCACCATCGCGTTCGACAAGGCCGGCGAGAAGAAGGTGGTCGATAGTTTCGTGGAGCGGGTGTAACTTTCTTCGGGCGGCTCATCCGCTCCCGTGGGGCGCGACGAAAATGCTGAGGGACAGCCGTGATATCATCCGGCGACTGGAGCGCGAAGGATATAGGCTGATCAGCGTCAGCGGATCGCATCATAAATTCCGCGATCCTAGGACGAACCGGACCGTCATTGTGCCGCACCCGAAACGAGATATGGCCAGAGGCACGGTGAAAGCGATCTACAACCAGGCGGGTTGGGCGAAAGACTAGGAGGCAGCGATGGTTCACTACATCGCCTTGATCCACAAAGACGACGACAGCAGCTACGGTGTATCGTTCCCTGACATTCCCGGCGTCATTACGGCGGGGGACACCATCGAGGAAGCGATGCAAGAAGCCGCAGAAGTGCTCGTCTTCGCGGCCGAGGACTGGACTAATCCGGACGGTTCGACCGTTTTCAATCCGCCCCGCACGATCGACGAGCTGAAAAAAGACCCGGCCTTTGTCGAGGCCAGCAAGGACGCAATCGTCGCCCTAGTCGAATACCCCACCCACGCCCACGCGGCGGAGTGATCGCCGGCTTGTCTCCTTCATTGCGAGCCAACGGGTCGGCGCGCAGCGCCGCCCGATGACAGGCTCCGCGAAGCAATCCAGAAACTCAGTGCACCGGGGCTCTGGATTGCTTCGGCGGCTTCGCCGCCTCGCAATTGTGCAAGTTCAATAATTCGGTGATCGAATCCACCCATCAGGGAGGCTTCGATGCGCGACAACAGTTTCGACCGGACGATCGAGCGGAATTACATCCAGAAATGGCGGTTTCTGATGGCCGAGTACGA
>NZ_UFQQ01000013.1 GCF_900218015.1 Rhodopseudomonas pentothenatexigens
GCCCCGCCCCTCGCTGCGATAGCGACGGGCGCACAACTCGGGCTCATCGAGCCGCGAGAGCGATTGGCCGTGGCTGTTTGACAGTGTGGATCGGACAACGTGGAGATGCGGGGCGCCTGCCTCACTCACGGCGTCATCGCCCGACTTGATCGGGCGACCCAGTATTCCAGAGCGCCTGTGGCGATGCGGTGCTTTGCTGCTAGCGCTCCGCGATACTGGATCCCCGCATGCGCGGGGATGACGGCTGAGGGTGGGGCGACGCTATCAGGTACAAACTATCCACGAGTCATTCCGGGGCGCGCAGCGAAGCTGCGTGAACCCGGAATCCATAGCCCCTGTGTTCGCGGTTACGTCGAGGCACCCGTTACTACGTCTTTGCCGCATCACTGATGCTGCGGCGTATGGATTCCGGGTTCGCGCTTCGCGCGCCCCGGAATGACAAACGTGAGGATCATGTGATCCTCACGCATTCCGCGCCATCAAGCCGCCGTCGACCGGGATCACCGCGCCGGTGATGAACGAAGCGGCGGGCAGGCACAGGCTCAGTGTCATGTGGGCGACTTCTTCCGGATCGCCGTAGCGGTGCAAAGCGGTGCGGCGGCGGGCGTATTTTTGTTTGTGCTCGGCGCTGATCCGGTCGGTCATGCCGGTGGTGATCGGGCCGGGGCAGATGCAATTCACGGTGATGCCCTCGGGGCCGAGCTCGACCGCGAGCGACCGCGTCAGGCCGGTGACACCGGCTTTCGCCGCCGAATACGGGCTGTGCGGCGCGGTGGCGCCGAGTGCTTCGGTGGAGGCGATGTTGACGATGCGCGGGCTCTGCGACTTGCGCAAATACGGCAGCGCGGCGCGGATCACCCGCGGATGTGCGGTGAGCAGAATATTCAGCGCGCGGTCCCACACCGCGTCGTAATTCGCGTCGTCGATCGGCAGCGCCGCCGAGATGCCGGCGTTGTTGATGACGATGTCGAGCCCGCCGAGCGCCTGCGCGATCTGATCGACGCCGCTTTTGATCGCCTCTGCGTTGCCGACGTCGAGCGCGAACGCGGTGGCGTCACCGCCGCGCGCCTTGATGGCGTCGGCGACCGGCTGCGCGCCGGCCAGCGTGACGTCGGTGACGGCGACGCGCGCACCTTCGTCGGCGAACACATGCGCGGTGGCGCGGCCCATGCCGCTCGCGGCGCCTGTGACCAGAACGCGCAAGTCTTTGACCGAACGGCTGAGGGGCTTGTACGACATCGGTTTCCTCCGGTTTGTTTCTTGTTGCGGAATGTGCGGCGCGCGGGGCGCGCCGCCTTCCGATTGACAAGGCTGACATCGATCGACACACAGGTCAAACGTCGCGCAGACGACGAACAACAAACAAACAGGAGGACGCGCGTGAGCGATCTCGATTTCAGCGGCAAGCAGGTTCTGGTGGTCGGCGGCTCGAGCGGCATCGGCAACGGCATCGCGCAGGCGTTTCGCACCCGCGGCGCCGAGGTCTGCGTCACCGGCACGCGCGCGGCGCCATCGGACTACGCGCGCGAAGACGGCAGCAACTTCGATGGACTGACCTACGTGCAGCTCGACGTCGGCAAGGCGCAGGCGGTCGATGCGTTCGCGCCGCCGATTCGAAAGCTCGACGTGCTGGTGCTGGCGCAGGGCGCGGTGATCTATCGCCGCGGCGAGTTCGAGATGGACGGCTTCCGCCACGTCATGGAAGTCAACCTGATGAGCCTGATGGCCTGCGCGTCGAAATTCCACGCCCAGCTCAAAGCCTCGGCCGGCAAGCTGATCATCGTGTCGTCGACCGCGGCATTCCACGCCACCAAGGGCAACCCGGCCTACAACGCCTCGAAGACCGGCGCTTACGGCCTGACCCGGACGCTGGCGCAGGCGTGGGCCGAGGACGGCATCCGCGTCAACGGCATCGCGCCCGGCTTGGTCGATACCAAGATGACCAAGGTCACCACCGACAATCCGAAGCGGCTCGCCGGTGCGATCGAAGGCATTCCGATGAAGCGGCTCGGCACGCCCGAAGACATGGCCGGCGCCGCGCTGTTCCTGGCCTCGCCGCTGTCGGCCTATGTGCTCGGCCAGACGCTGGTGGTCGACGGCGGGCTGATTTTGTAGCGGAGTCCGTAGGATGGGTTGAGCGGAGCGAAACCCATGCGGGACGCGCGGCAAGATGGGTTTCGCTGCGCTCGACCCATCCTACGAACTGACCCGTCGTCATTCCGGGGCACGCGCAAAGCGCGTGAGCCCGGAATCCATATCCGCCGAAGTGGCGGTTATGTCGCGTCGTTTATGACTACAGCCTCGCGAAATCATGAACGCTGCGGCGTATGGATTCCGGGCTCGCGTTGCGCGCGCCCCGGAATGACCAACGACAAGGTCGTGCGCCTCAGCGGAAGATCGAGAAGAAGCCCGATGCGCTCGGCGGCGGGGCGCGGCGGCCTTGCTGCGGCTGCTGCGCGCCGAAGCCGAACCCGAAGAAGCCGGATGCGGTCGGCGGTGGCGGCGGCGGCGCTGCAGAGCGGGCGACCCGGCGCTGGGTCTGCTGCGGCTGTCCGGCGGCGGTGGGCGCGCTGCTGCCCGGTTTGGCGCTCGCCACGGGAATGTCCGGCTTCGGCGGCTCCTTCGGCGGCGGCGGCTCCTGGGCCTTTTCGATCGAGACTTCGCGGCGCGGCCAGACGTCGTCGTCGGCACGGCCGGCCGGCGCGGACAGCGGCTCGCCCTTCACCAGCGTGCGCGCCACCAGCGCATCGACCGGCGCCGGTGGAGTGCCCGGCCCGCCGAGCAAGCGGTCGGTCGAGACCGAGGAGGCGACCAGCGGCAGGATCGGTCCGGCGAGCGGGCGCGGCGCCGGTCCGCTCGGCGGCTTGGCCTCTTCCGGTGTCGCCGGCTCGGTCGGCAGTGCGATCGGGCCGCTGCGCGCCGCCAGCAGGCGGGCGATCTCGCGCTCGACGTAGTGTGCCAGCTTGCGGGCGCCGGCCTTGGTGAAATACACGCCGTCATAGGAGCGCAGCCGGCGGATCTGGCCTTCGAAGTCGGGGCCCTGCAGCACGTAGCGACCGCCTTCGTCGACGAAGCCGTCCCACACGTCCACATAGGTGATGCCGGCCTTGGCGGCGCCGTCGCGATACAGCGCGTTGAGGAATTGCATGTCCGAGGTCGCCTTGGTGCCGCGCACCGCGGGCAGGCCGACCCACAGGATCGGCACGTTCTTGGCCTTGAGGACGTTGATCAGGTCCTCGATCTTCTTGGCATAGAGCTCCGACCAGCGATCGTCGCGGAACTGAGCCACGCCGCTGGCGGCGCGCTTGCCCTTCTCGGTCATGATCCGCAGCGAATCGTCATCGTCGTCGTCATCGTCCGCCGCCTGCTCGGCAGGCTTGTCGTCCGGCTTGGCGCCGGGCTTGGCCTCCTCACCGGGCTTGGCGGCGGTGTCGTCCTTCTTCTTGTCCTTCTCGGGCGTCGCCTGCTCGCGGATCGGGATGCGGTCGGACAGGCCGAGCATCACCACGATCGCGTCCGGGTTCTCCTGGGCGATCACCTCCCTGGCGGCGGCGACCCAGTCGGACGGCTCGCCCTTCGGGGCGTAGCGCAACAGGCCGGAGATGGTCTTGAACTTGCGGACCACGCCCACTTCCGGCTGTTCGGCGTAAGCCTGTTCCAGGCCATAGCCGAGCCAGTCGGCCATCGAGTCGCCGAGCACCAGCACGGTGCGGTCAGGCACGGTGTCGCGCTTCTCCGGCGCCGGCGCCTTGGAATAGTCCTCGCGCGGCGCGGCGCGGCGCTGCGGCTGGTTCTGGTGGAAGGGCTGGAACACATCGTTGCCGAACCAGCCGAATCCGCCGCCGCCACCGCCGCCGCCGCGCTGCTGGCGCTGCGGCGGGCCGCCGCCGAAATCGAAGAACTGCGCCGAGGCCGGCCCGACGATGCCGAGCAGCAGCAAGGCGGCGACCGCGAGCACACCCAGCGGGCCGCGCTCGGTGAAGACGCCAAAGAAGGATCTCGGCTTGTCGGACATGCGGATCTTGCGCAATCGCCACCGGAACAGACGGGAGCTGATCCCTATACTAGCGGATTCGGGCCGCAACCGGGCAGCTTTCGCCGGCTCCATAAGGCGGTCCCGGCCGTGCCCGTCAAGGGTTTCGGCCGGGCCGCGGGTGGCCGCTCAAGCGGCGGATCGGCCGGGCCAAAGACGGGCGTCGAGGGCGGCGGCGAGCGCGGGCGAGACTGGTGTCATCGGCAGCCGCACCTCGGGGCTTTCGATCAGCCCGCGTCGCCACAACGCATGCTTGATCGGCGCCGGTGACGGCTCGGCGAACAGCAGCTTCGGCAGGTCCGCGAGATTTTGCCATTCGGTCGCGCCGCCGAGCCGGTCGCCGGCCTGCAGCCGATGCATCATCGCGGCGAACGCCTCGGTTTCCAGATGCGCCGAAGCCAGGATTGCGCCGTCGCAGCCGCGGCTCAGCGCATCGAACGCCAGCGCGTCCTCGCCGGTGAGCACCGCGAAGCCCGGCGGCCGCAGCCGCAGCAGCTCCGCGGTCTGCGCCGGATCGGCGCAGCAATCCTTGACGCCGACGATGTTGGCGCGTTCCGCGAGCCGCAGCATCGCCTCGTCGTGCAGATTGACGCCGGTGCGATACGGGATGTTGTAGATCAGGATCGGCCGCGCGGTGGCGTCCGCCGCGGCCTCGAAATGCAGCACCATCCCCTGCTGCGACGGGCGGGTGTAGTACGGGCAGGCGATCAGTAGGCCGTCGATCGGCCAGGGCGCGGTCCGCTGCAGCGCCTTGGTGAGCTTGCGCGTGTCGCTGCCCGACAGCCCGAGATACACCGGCAGCTTGCGGCCGCTCGCCGCCAGCGCGTCGGCGGTCAGCATCACCAGGCGCTCGAGCTCGTCTTCATCCAGCGTCAACCCTTCGCCGGTGGTGGCGCCCAGGATCAGCCCGTCGAGCGGGGCGCGTGCGTAGTGGGCGATCAGCCGGCGCAGCGATGCGGCGTCGAGCTCGCCGTCCCGAAACGGCGTGATCAGCGGCAGCCACAGCCCGCGCGGCTGCGGCGTCTCGTCCGGTTGGTCGGTGGGGGTGTCCATCTTCGGTCTCCTTGAAGGTCGGGCCGGAGACGGAGCTGCACCAAAAACCCCGTCGAAACCGGCGGGGTTGGGGTGCGTGCGTCAAAAGCGAGACTGATCTATCGCGCGCGCAAACCACCGGCCCCTGAAGGAGCGCTGGCTTTCGATTTCGAAGCGGCGGCACGAACGATCATGCGGCGGAAGATGGGCGGTGGAAAGCTCGATGTCAATTGAGAGATCGAACTGCGCCGGCCCGGGAGTGTAGCAGCTACTTTCCTCAAAGCAGCAGCTACCTTCCTCTCAACCTCTCCAGCATCTCTCCCGTCGCGAACCCGTCCGCGGGTGCGCCGATCGAGGCTTGGAAATTCCGCAGCGCTTCCCGTGTCATGCTGCCGAACTGGCCGTCGGGGGTGCCGCGGTAGAAGCCGCGGTTGGCGAGAAGCTGCTGCAATTCCAGCTTTTCGGTGCGCGACAGGGCCTTTTCCTGGCGCGGCCAGTCCTGGACGAACGGGGCGCCGCCGCGCAGCCGGTCGGCGAAATGGCCGATCGCCAGGGCATAAGCCTCGGCCGGGTTGTACTTCATGATCACCCGGAAATTGGTGAGCATCAGGAAGCCGGGGCCATCGGCGCCGGCCGGCGCCAGCAGATAGGCCTTGTCGGACGGGCGGGGGAACGGCTGCCCGGTCGGGCGCTGCAGGCCCATCTGCTGCCACTGCGCCAGCGATTGGCTGTGGCGGCGGTCGGCCAGCATGTAGTTGAAGCCCTTCGGCACCACGACCTCGTAACCCCAGGTCTCGCCGCTCTGCCAGCCGTCCTTCTTCAGGTTGTTGGCGGTCGAGGCGATCAAATCGTAGGGATTGTCGACGACGTCCTTGCGGCCGTCACCGTCGGCGTCGACCGCGAAGCGCTTGAACGCGGTCGGCATGAACTGGGTCGGGCCGAACGCGCCGGCCCAGGAGCCGCGCAGTTGCTCGGGCCGCAGATCGCCGTGATGCAGGATTTCCAGCGCGGTGAGGAATTCGTCCTTGAAGTATTTCTGCCGGCGGCCGACGCAGGCCAGCGTCGCGGTCGAATTGACCACGTAGCGATCGCCCATCTGGGTCGAGTAGTTCGATTCGATGCCCCAGATCGATGCGATGATGTAGCGGTCGACGCCGGTGGCGCGCTCGACGGCGTCGAACTGCGGCTTGTACTGCGCCAGGATCTCGCGGCCCCTGGCGAGCCGGGTGTCGTTCACCAGGATGTCGAGATAATCCCAGATCGACTTGGTGAATTCGGGCTGGGAATCCATCAGGTCCATCAGCCGCAGATCGGGGCTGAGCCCGGCGGTGAAGCGGGCGAAGCTCTCGCGCGAGATGCCGCGGCGCGCGGCGTCCGGCCACATCGAGGCGACGCAATTGTCGAAATTCGCCGCCGCCTGCCGGATCGCCGCGGCGGTCATCAGCGGGTGACCCGAACCGCCGTCCTCGCCGCTCCATTGCGGCGTCGAGCTGACCGGCGCGGGGGTCGGCGCCTGGGCGGGGGCATTGACCGGCTGCGGCGCGGCGCCGGCGGGCCGGCTGCCCGGCAGCGCGCCGGTGAACAGGTCGAAGATCGCGAACGGATTGTTGCGCTCGGCGGTCTGTGCGGTCGCCGCCGCCGGCAGCAGCGTCACGCCGATCAGCGCGACCGTTGCCGCGCGCGCCAGCCGATTGTGAGTTGCCGTCATCGATCGATCCCGTCTGCTCGCATCTGCCCCCGGCCGCGAGGAGGCCAGTTCGACGTTTCGATCAGCTTAACAAAGCGTTTTTTTGGCGTCAGCGGCCGTACCGATTCGCGGCCGGGGAACGGACTTGACCGTCGGCGAGATTCGCGGCCGTGATGCCGGATATCGCCGCAACACTGGTGCAACCGCGATGCTCGGGATTCATGACTTCTGGCTGTTCGTTGCGTCCGGACTGCTACTCAATGTCACGCCTGGACCCGACACCGCCTACATCGTCGGCCGCGGCCTGCAGTTCGGCTGGCGCGGCGGCGCAGCGGCTGCGCTCGGCGTCGGCGCCGGCTGTCTGGTGCACGTCGCCGCGGCGGCCGCGGGGCTGTCGGCGCTGCTGATGGCTTCGACGCTGGCGTTCGGCGTGCTCAAGCTGGTCGGCGCCGCCTATCTGATCTGGCTCGGGGTGCGGATGCTGCTGTCCGGGCCGGCCGATTTCGCCGCGAGCGCAGGTGCCGTCCCAGCGCTGTCGCTGCCGGCGGTGTTTCGCCAGGGCATGCTCACCAATGTGCTGAACCCGAAGGTGGCGCTGTTCTTTCTCGCCTTCCTGCCGCAGTTCGTCGCCGCCGATGCGCCGGACAAGGCGCTGGCGTTTCTGGTGCTCGGGCTGATCTTCGTGGTCAACGGCACGCTGTATTGCCTGGCGCTCGCCGCCTTCGCGGCGCGTGCGGCCGACCGGTTGCGCGGCTCCGGCACGGTGCTGCAGTGGATCAACCGCGGACTCGGCGCGCTGTTCGTCGCGCTCGGGGTGCGGGTGGCGCTGGCGCGCGCCTGATCGCGTCCGCGCCGGTCAGCCGATCAGCTTCACCAGCGTAGTGGCGGCGAGGTAGATGCCGAGCCCGATCAGCGCGATCAGGAACCAGCGCCGGAACGTGTCGGGATGCATCCGGGTTCGCACCGCCTGGCCGGCGAACATGCCGGCGAAGGCGGCCACCATCGCGATCACGCCGGGCAGGGCGGTGGCGGTCGACAGCAGCCCGGCGTCGGTGAGGTTGACGGCCAGCGCCAGCGTGGCGGTGGTGAAGAACACGCCGAGCGCCTGCACCAGCTCGTCCTTCTCCATCCCGATCGCCTGCAGATACGGCATCGACGGAATCACCTGGACGCCGGTCGCGGCCGAGATCACCCCGGTGACCAGACCGACCGGACCGCCGACCCATTTCTCCCGGGTCGGCGCGAGGTGGAAGCGGCGCTTGCTCAGGCCGAGGATCCCGTAGGCCACCAGCAGTACGCCGAGCACCAGCGCGCCGTAGCGGGCGTAAGGCCCGGTCATCAGCCCGGCACCGAGGCGGATGCCGATCACGGTGCCGAGCAGCAGCGGCCACAGCCGGCGCAGGATGTCGCGCAGATAGCTGCCGACGAAGGTCTGCCAGATGTTGGTGACGATCGCCGGCACGATCACGATGGCGACCGCCTGGGCCGGCGGCATTGCGATCGCGAGCAGGCCGATCGACACTGTCGGCAGGCCAAGGCCGATGACGCCTTTGATGAAGCCGGCGAGCGCAAAGACCGCAGCGATGATCAGGAGAAACGGATCGGACACCGGCGCAAATTGCATGCTCGTCCGGTATCACACAACCCGCAGTGCGCTCATGGCTGTGCGGCCGCGGCGCCCTCGGCATATTGCGTCGCGTAGTCCGCGCTCGGCGGGATCGGCTTGATGATGTCGATCAGCACGCCGTTCGGATCGGCGGTAATGAAATGGCGCTGGCCGAACTCCTCGTCGCGCAGCGTCAGCAGGATCGGCAGGCCGGCCCGTTGCAGCCGCTCGTACTCGCGGTCCGGATCGTCGACTTCGAAGTTCAGGATCAGCCCCGACACCCGGCCGCGGCCGGCGGCGGGAATCGTCGCATGCTGGCCGTCGAGGATCGCCAGATTGACGGCGGGATCCTCGGCCGATTGCAGATGGACGTACCAGTCCGCTTCGAACAGCGGCCGGAAGCCGAAATGCGCGGCGTAGAACTGCGCCGTGCCGGCGACCTCCGAGGTCATGATCACCGGGTAATAGCTGGTCGATCGCATCGCTTTCCTCCTTGCCAACAGAAAGATACAGTGGGTATGTATAAAACATACAGGATGCATGTATGAAGGCGACCAAGCGACGCACCAATCCCGAACGGTCCAGCGCCACCCAGGCGGCCTTGATCGCCGCCGCCCGGCAGGCGTTCGTTGCTCGAGGCTATGCGGACACCAGCACTCCCGACCTGGTCGAGGCGGCGGGCGTCACCCGCGGCGCGCTGTACCATCACTTCGCCGACAAGCAGGCGCTGTTTCGGGCGGTCGTCGAGGCCGAATCCGCCGCGGTGGCGGCTGCGGTCGAGGCCGGAGCTGTGGAAGACTCGCCGATCGCGGCGCTGATTTCGGGCGGGGAGGCTTATCTGGCCGCGATGGCCGCGCCCGGCCGCACCCGGCTGTTGCTGATAGAGGCGCCCGCGGTGCTCGGCCGCGCCGAGGCCGATGCGATCGACGCCCGGCACGGCGTCGGGACATCACGGGACGGGCTGCAGGCTGCGGTCGACGGGGGGGCGATCGCGCCGATTCCGATCGACGCCGCAGCAAAACTGCTCGGCGCCGCGTTCGATCGCGCGGCGCTGGAGATCGCGCAGGGCGGCGATCGCGGTGAATGCCTGACTGTCCTGCGTGCGCTGATCGAAGGGCTGCGGCGCTGACCGCCGCGGCATGGCTCAGCCGTTGAGGATCTTCATCGCGGCTTCGTGCACGCGCCTGTCGCCGGCGGCGACGATCCGGCCGCCGTTCTGGGCCGGCTCGCCCTCCCAGGTGGTGATGATGCCGCCGGCGCCGGTAATGATCGGGATCAGGGCGGCGACGTCGTACGGCTTCAGCTCGGTCTCGATCACCAGATCGAGCTGTCCGGCCGCCAGCATGCAATAGGAATAGCAGTCGCCGCCGTAGCGGGTCAGCCGCGCCTGGGCCTGGACGCGTTCGAAGATCGCGCGGTCGGCGTCGTTCATCAGCAGCGGCGACGTCGTGAACAGCACTGCGTCCTTGATCGCAGCGCAGCGCCGGACGCTGAGCTTACGCTCGCCGGAAGGGCCCTTGTAGGTGGCAGAGCCGTTGTCGCCGGAGAACCGCTCGCCGATGAATGGCTGATGCATCATGCCGAACACCGGCGCGCCCTTGTGCAACAGCGCGATCAGCGTCCCCCACACCGGGAAGCCGGCGATGAAGGATTTGGTGCCGTCGATCGGGTCCAGTACCCAGACGTAGTCGGCATCTTCCCGCTCGTTGCCGAATTCCTCGCCGATGATGCCGTGCTGGGGAAAGCTCGCCTTGATCAGGCGCCGCATCACCGCCTCGGCGGCGCGGTCGGCTTCGGTTACCGGATCGAAATCGCGGCCGGGATGCTTGTTGTCGATCGTCAGCGAGGTCCGGAAGAATGGCAGGATGGTGTCGCCCGACGAAGTGGCAAGGCGTCCGATAAAGGCGGCGAAGTCGATGACCGTCACGGGCGTTCCCTATGCGAGCGATGCGGGGCCGAACACAGGAGCCGACGACCCCGGCGAAGCGGATTTCGGACCCTGTGCCACCTTTATTATGGCGGGCGAGTCGCGGTCCATAGCCTCGCTCGTCGGCAATAAGCCGGACGCACAGCTTTCACCGCGCCGCGGCACAACGGAACTCGACCCTCAAATCCTCGGATTTGCAAACAAAGGGTCGCCGTCGCGTCCATTGGTCGCGAGGTGTCCATCTCATTGATCTGGCTCAAATAATTCGTGCAGTTTCACGGCGCGGACGATGCTCTGACATGCGTTTTTTGCATGGAAAAACGGCCGAAAATACTTGCGTTTTGTGCGGCGCGGTCGCATATTGTTGCGGTGCGGTAGCGCCTCGCGCTATCGCTGCCCTCCTTGGGCGTTTCCTCCCTAGACTTGGGCCGCTTGCCATCGCAAGCGGCCCTTTTTTCTTGGCATCTGCTTTCGTGGCACATGCAACCCATAGTGGGATGCGAAGTCCGGAAATCAGAAGGGGAAGAGCAGCGGCTACTCGGCCGCGGCTTGGAACGGGCGGAGATCGTCGAGCGGGACCGCCGCGAGCGCTTCGGCGAGGCGACTGAAATCCTCCGCCACCGTGGGAAATCGATCGCTGCGCAGCCGCAGTCGCTCGTCCATGTAGATTGCGCGGTTGAGTTCGACCTGCACGGTGTGCAACCCGTTTCCCGGGTTGCCGTAATGCTCGGTGATGAAGCCGCCCGCATAGGGCTTGTTGCGGCCGGTCGAATAGCCACGTGCCGCCATCGTCTCTTCGATCACGGCGGCGATCAGCGGCGAGCAACTGGTGCCGTAGCGATCGCCGATCACGACGTCCGGCCGCTTCGGCTCGTCGCGCGAGATGCCGACGGACGGCATCGAATGGCAATCCACCAGCATCACCGAACCGAACTGCTGGTGCGCCTGATGGATCAGCCGGCGCAGCGCGCGATGATACGGCTTGTAAAGTGTCTCGATCCGGCCGAGCGCGTCGTCGATCGGAATCCGCTCGTGATAGATCTCCTGACCGTCGCCGACCACGCGGGGGATCGTCCCGAGGCCGCCGGCGACCCGCATCGACCGGGTGTTGGCAAAGCTCGGCAGCCGGCCGCTGAACATCCGCGGGTCGAGCTCGTAAGGTTCCCGGTTGACGTCGATATAGGAGCGCGGGAAATGCACCCGCACCACCGGAAAGCCGTCGTGGATCAGGTGGCCGATCAGCTCGTCCATGAACGAATCTTCGGAGCGCTGCAGCGCCTCGAGATCGATCCGCGACACGTTCAGGAAGGCGTTGGGATACACCGACCCGGAATGCGGAGAATTGAAGATGATCGGCGCTCGCCAAATCGCCGGTTCGGCGATCTCGAAGGCGGGGGAGAACTCACCGTCGAATTCGGTCATCGTCGTCCGCCACCCGTCAGATTCGCCGCTCTCCTGTCTGACCGACAGTTCGTCTGGTGATTTGTTGGGCGGTATTGTCGGCAATCGGGCCGGCGCTGCCAAGCAAAATCATTCCAGAGAGTGGTGGCGAACGCGGGATCTGAACAAAAGTGCCGACTTGCGGATTGTTTGATTCTAAGCGCCATCGGGCGCAGGATTATCCACACTCCCCTGGGGCGGCGGCGGGCGCAGAAGTTTCACCCGAAATTTACCAGACTTCGGTCTAACTGGATCGATCGGTTCTCCTCGCCCGGATTTGAAGTTCCAGCCACATGCACAAGATTCTCCTCGCCGAAGACGACAACGACATGCGCCGCTTCCTGGTGAAGGCGTTGGAAAACGCCGGCTTCCAGGTTTCCTCGTTCGACAACGGCATGTCGGCCTACCAGCGGCTTCGCGAAGAGCCGTTCGAAATGCTGCTGACCGACATCGTGATGCCGGAGATGGATGGAATCGAGCTGGCGCGGCGCGCCTCCGAGCTCGATCCCGACATCAAGATCATGTTCATCACCGGGTTCGCCGCGGTCGCTCTGAATTCCGATTCGGACGCGCCGAAGAACGCCAAGGTCCTGGCCAAGCCGGTGCATCTGCGGGAATTGGTCAGCGAAGTGAACAAGATGCTTGCCGCCTGAGATTGGCGTCGAAATCCTGCTTTGGTGTCCTTGCCTGACCGGCCCAGAGCCGATATAGGGACGCCACCCGTGAAGACGATCTGAGGGCGCGTAGCTCAGCGGGAGAGCACCTCGTTGACATCGAGGGGGTCACAGGTTCGATCCCTGTCGCGCCCACCATTCCTCGGCGGATCGCTCCGCTTTCCTCCGTCACCTCACCTGCATCCGGTCCGCTCGTTTCGAAGCACCGTGCCCAGTTGGATCGATGCCATGGGCGGTCAATCGCCGGGCCGAGTCTCCTTGCCCGCCCCGTAGCGCAGGCCGTCGATCAGCAGCGCCACCATGCGGCCGGTATGCTCGGGATCGCCGCCGGGTGCCGAATTGCAGAGCTGGGCGACGGCCTTGAGCAGATCGAACGGGTCGACATCGCGGCGGATCTTGCCGGCCGCGCCAGCCGCATCGAGCAGGGATTGCAGCGCCGGGACCAGCCGCTGTTCGAAATAGGCCGGCAGGCTGTCATAGGCCGGATTGCCTGAATACAGCGCCGCCGCCAGACCGCGCTTGGTGGCGATGAAGTCGACATAGTGCTGCATCCAGTGCGTCAGCGCCTCGACCGGCGGATACTCCTGCGCCAGCGTCGTGGCTGCATCGGCGCAACAATCGACGCCGTTGCGAAACACCGCGACAATCAGATCCGACCGCTGCGGGAAGTGCCGATACAGCGTGCCGATCCCGACGCCGGCTTTCTCGGCGATGTCCCGCACCGGCGCATCCACGCCCGCCGTCGCGAACACCGCCCGGGCCGCCTCGAGCAGCGTCTTCAGATTGCGCTGCGCGTCCGCCCGGACCCGACGCGGCGCGCGGGCCGCGGAGGTGCCTTTCCGGGGCGGCTTTTCGGACACAAGAATACCTCTTGATAAACGGAACAACGTTCCGTATAAGGAGTTGCTGGTTCGTTATCTCATATCGAACCCCGCCGGGCTATCCGGCCTCGGCCAAACAACCAAACGCTCCGAACTAACCAGCCGCTCCGCGGTTAGCGAATTTTTCGTCTCACACACTTTCGTCCCGCACAACGTGCGCGCGAGCGTGGTCGTTTGCGCGCTGTTTTCACTTCGTTCCGAAGGAGGTCCCATGACCGCTGATCGCACTGTCGCGCCTGCCGCGGCGATCCGAATCAATGGAGTCGACTGTCCGGTCCCCGCCGATCCGAGAGTCTCGCTGCTCGACCTGCTGCGCGAAACCCTGAATCTCCACGGCACCAAGAAGGGCTGCAACCAGGGCGCCTGCGGCGCCTGCACGGTGCTGGTCGACGGCGAACGCATCGTGTCGTGTCTGTCGCTCGCCGTGCAGCACGCCGGCCGCAGCGTCACCACCATCGAGGGCCTCACGGACGAGGCGCGACTGCATCCGCTGCAGCAGGCCTTCATCGAACACGACGGCTTCCAGTGCGGCTACTGCACGCCGGGGCAGATCTGCTCGGCGGTCGGGATGGCGGCCGAGCTGAAGCGCGGCGTGCCGAGCCACGTCACCCGCGATCTCGCGGACGAGCACGTCGCGCCGAGCCACGACGAAATCCGCGAACGCATGAGCGGCAATCTATGCCGCTGCGGCGCGCACAACGGCATCATCGCGGCGATCCGCGACACCTATGCGGAGGCTGCGGAATGACTCCCTTTGAATATTCACGAGCCGGCGACATCGCCGACGCGGTGCGGCTCGGCGCCGCCACTCAGGCCAAATTTCTCGGCGGCGGCACCAATCTGGTCGACCTGATGCGCGAGACCATCGAGCGCCCGGCGGCGCTGGTCGATATCACCGGCCTGCCGGCGGAGATCACCGAGCGCGACGATGGCGGCCTCATCATCGGCGCGGCGGTGCGCAACACCGCGCTCGCAGAGCATCGCGCGGTGCGCCGGCGCTATCCGATGCTGTCGCGCGCGATCCTGGCGGGCGCCTCGGCGCAGATCCGCAACATGGCGACGGTCGGCGGCAATCTGCTGCAGCGGACACGTTGTACTTACTTTTACGACGACGCCGGCTCGCGCTGTAACAAGCGCAATCCGGGGCAGGGCTGCGACGCCATTGAAGGCTTCAACCGCAATCACGCCATCCTCGGCGCGTCGGAGGCCTGCGTGGCGACGCATCCGTCCGACATGTGCGTGGCGCTCGCCGCGCTCGACGCGGTGGTCCATGTCGAAGGGCACGCCGGGAAGCGGGCGCTGCCGTTTGGCGACTTCCATCGCCTGCCGGGCGACCGCCCGGATCAGGAGACAACGCTTCAGCCCGGCGAACTGATCACCGCGATCGAGCTGCCGTCGCAGCCGATCGCGGCGCGCTCGACCTATCGCAAGGTGCGCGACCGCTCGAGCTACGCGTTCGCGCTGGTCTCGGTCGCGGCCGCTCTCGAACTCGACGGCGGCAAGGTCAAGGACATCCGGCTCGCGCTCGGCGGCGTCGCGCACAAGCCGTGGCGGGCGCTGAAGGCCGAGCAGGCGCTACACGGCGGCGAGGCCACGGCGGATGCGTTCCGCGCCGCGGCCGAGGCGGAGCTCACCGATGCGGTCGCGTTGCGCGACAACGCCTTCAAGATCGAACTGGCCAAACGAACGATCACTGCCGTTCTCGGCGAACTCGCAGGAGATGCCCGATGAGCATCGTCAACGAAGCCAAACAAGCCGTGCGCGGCGCCGCGATGGATGTGATGGAGAAAGCCGTCGCGCTCGCACCCGACAGCTGGATGCCGGGCGGCGAGCCTGATCCCTTGATCCGCACCAAGCACGGCTCGATCGGCGCCTCGATCCCGCGGATCGACGGCCCGTTGAAAGTTCGCGGCGCCGCGCCGTTCGCGGCGGAGTTCGCGCTCGACGGCATGCTCTATGCGGCGCTGATGTTCAGCACCGTGCCGAAGGGCCGGATCGCCACGCTCGAAACGGCTGCGGCCGAAGCCGCCCCGGGCGTCGCGCTGGTGATGACTCATCGCAACGCGCCGCGGATGAAGCCGATGCCGCTGTTCATGACCGCCGAAAAGGCCGGCGGCGGCGACAATCTGCCGATCATGCAGGACGATCGCATCCACTGGAATGGCCAGCCGATCGCGGTCGTGCTGGCCGAGACGCAGGAGCAGGCCGATCACGCCGTATCGCTGATTCGTGCCACCTATGAGGCGGAAGCGGCGCTGACCAGTCTCGCCACCGCCAGAGCCAAGGGCACCGAGCCCGGCCTGTTCATGGGGCAGCCGCTCAAAGCCGAGAAGGGCGACGCCGAAGCGGCGTTCGCCAACGCGCCAGTCCGGGTCGATCGCCGCTACTCGACGCCGCGGCACAATCATAATGCGATCGAACCGCACGCCGCCACGGTGATGTGGCAGGGCGACAAACTGATCGTGCACGATGCCTCGCAGGCGGTGCAGCACACCGCGTGGTCGCTCGGGGATGTGTTCGGCATCGCCGAGGAGCAGGTCCACGTCACCTCGCCGTTCGTCGGCGGCGGCTTCGGCGGCAAATGTCTGTGGCAGCATCAGGTGCTGGGCGCGGCGGCTTCCAAGCTCGCCGGCCGGCCGGTGCGGATCGCGCTGTCGCGTGAGGGCGTGTACCGGATGATCGGCGGCCGCACCCTCACCGAGCAGCGCTTCGCGATAGGCGCCGAGCCGGATGGTCGCTTCGTTGCGCTGATCCACACCGGCGTCGCCCCGACGTCGCGACAGAACGCATTTCCCGAACCGTTCATCCTGCCGACGATGAGTAGTTACGGCTCGCCGAACATCAAGCTCGAGGTCGAGACCGTGCATCTCGACATGCTGGCCAACACCTTCATGCGGGCGCCGGGCGAGTCGGTCGGCACCTTCGCGATGGAATCGGCGATCGACGAGATGGCGGTGGCGCTCGGCATCGATCCGGTCGAGCTGCGCATCCTCAATCAGCCTACGGAAGATCCGCTGAAGGGCACGCCGTTTTCGTCGCGGCATATCGCCGAGGCATGGCGGGCCGGTGCCGAACGCTTCGGCTGGTCGAAACGGAATCCGACCGCCGCCAGTGTTCGCGATGGCGAGTGGCTGGTCGGCATGGGCTGCGCCACCGCGACCTATCCGTACCACCGCATGCCGGGCGGCGCGGCGCGCATCACCCTGACCCGCGACGGCGCCGTCAAGGTCGAGATCGCCGCGCATGAAATGGGGATGGGCACCGCGACCGCGCATACCCAGGTGGTGGCCGAACGGCTCGGGCTGTCGCGCGATCAGGTCACGTTTGCCTATGGCGACTCGATGTTCCCGGGCGTGGTGCTGGCGGGTGGCTCGCAGCAGACCGCGTCGATCGGCGCCTCGGTGATCGCGGCGCATCACGTGCTGATCAAGGAACTGCTCAAGCTCGCCGGCAACGACTCGCCGCTTGCCGGTCTCAGCGCCGAGGAGGTCGGTACTGTGAATGGCGGCCTTGCCAAGCTCGACGACACGTCGCGGCACGAGAGCTACGTGTCGATCCTGACGCGCTCGGGCCGCGACCATGTTTCGGCTGAAGGCAGCGCGTCGGCGCCGCTCGAAACCATGCACTGGTCGATGCATTCGTTCGGCGCGCTGTTCTGCGAGGTCGGCGTCAACAGCGTCACCGGCGAGACACGCGTCCGGCGCTTCCTCGGATCCTACGATTGCGGCCGCATCCTCAATCCGAAGACCGCGGCGAGTCAGTTCCGTGGCGGCATCATCATGGGCCTCGGCCTGGCGCTGATGGAGGAGACGCAGTTCGACGAGCGCAACGGCCGGATCATGAATCCGAGTCTGGCCGAGTATCACGTCCCGGTGCATCTCGACGTGCCGGAGATCGATGTGACGTGGACCGACATCCCCGATCCGCGCGCCCCGATGGGCGCCCGCGGCATCGGCGAGATCGGTATCACCGGCGTCGGCGCGGCGGTTGCCAACGCCGTGTTCAACGCCACCGGCAAGCGCATCCGCGATCTGCCGCTGACGCTCGACAAGCTGATGTGAGGTTACGGGGAGGGCGGGCCGTACATGCTGGCGGCCCGTTCATCACTCTGCGAGAAGGTGTTCCCCGGCCGGGGACCAACGTGCGTCGCGACCGCGTAAGGGATCAGTCCGCGTCGGGCGGGGGCGCGCCGGTGCAACTGCGGCACTGCCGCTTGCCATGGGTGGCGATGCTGAGGCTCTTGCACACCAATCGCTTGGCCATCGCCTGCAACGGGCTGCGCGCCAATTGAAGTATGAACACCATCTCGAGCATGTCGTCGTCTCCCCACTAGCAAGATGGAGATGGGGCGGAGGCGGGGCTCGCAGTAGTCCCGCTGCAGCGCAGCAGGCATGCGATACATGCAACTGCATTAAAACTGGCCGGATGGCGGCGGGGCGCGGTCCTGGCGCCCCGCCGTTCCGATCAGCCGTGCAGCTTGATCGCAGTCTCGGCGATGCTCTTGCCCTGGTAGCGCGCACCGGCGAGTTCGGTTTCGCTCGGCTGCCGCGAGCCGTCACCGCCGGTGATGGTGGTGGCGCCATAGGGCGCGCCGCCGGTGATCTGATCGAGCCGCATCTGGTCGCCGAAGCCGTAGTTGAGGCCGACCACCACCATGCCGAAATGCAGCAGGTTGGTGATGATCGAAAACAACGTGGTCTCCTGGCCGCCGTGCTGGGTCGCGGTCGAGGTGAAGGCGCCGCCGACCTTGCCGTTCAGCGCGCCGCGCGCCCACAGGCCGCCGGCCTGATCCAGGAAGTTGGACATCTGCGACGCCATGCGGCCGAACCGGGTGCCGGTGCCGACGACGATCGCGTCGTAATTGGCGAGATCCTCGATGGTCGCCACCGGCGCGGCCTGATCGAGCTTGTAGTGCGATGCCTTGGCGACCTCCGGCGGCACCAGCTCGGGCACGCGCTTGATGTCGACCTGGGCACCGGCCTCGCGCGCGCCTTCGGCGACCGCGTTGGCCATCGCTTCGATGTGGCCGTAGGCCGAGTAGTAAAGAACCAGAACCTTCGCCATGGATTCTCTCCGTTTGGTTGGTGATGGGGTGGGGGAGTTGAAATTGTTAGTAGGCCGTCATGGCCGGGCTTGACCCGGCCATCCATCTTTCTTCGCTACGACTCTTGCGCAGTAGGATGGATGCGCGGGTCAAGCCCGCGCATGACGTTGGTGACGAGAGACGGCTGCCTTACGCCGCGTCGACCAGCACCAGCTCGGCGTCTGCGAGCGCCGTGATGGTGAGCTTGGTCTCGCCGTGGATCGCGGCGCCGTCGCGCGCATTGACGTGCACACCGTTGACCTCGACGCTGCCGACGGCCGGCACGAGATAGAGGTGCCGCGCCTTGTCGGCGTCGTAGGTGGCGGTCTCGCCGGCCTTCAGCGTCGTCGCCAGCACCCGGGCGTCGGCGCGGATCGGCAACGCATCATTGTCGCCCGCGATGCCCGACGCGATGGTGACGAGCTTGCCGGAGCGGTTCGCCTTCGGGAACGGCTTGGAGCCCCAGGTCGGCTGGCCACCGCTCTGCGTCGGCTCGATCCAGATCTGGAAGATCCGGGTGGTCTCCGGTTCGAGGTTGTATTCGGAATGCCGGACGCCCGAACCCGCGCTCATCACCTGGACGTCGCCGGCTTCGGTGCGGCCCTTGTTGCCCAGTGAGTCCTGGTGGGTGATTGCGCCGTCGCGCACATAGGTAATGATCTCCATGTCGCGATGCGGATGCGGCGGGAAGCCGGTGTCCGGGGCGATCTCGTCGTCGTTCCAGACCCGCAAGGCGCCGTGGCCCATGTTGTTGGGGTCGTAATAGCTGGCGAACGAGAAGTGATGCTTGGCCTTGAGCCAGCCATGGTCGGCGCCGCCGAGCCGGTCGAAGGGGCGGAGTTCAATCATTGAAGCCTCCTGATGTGGGGCGCCGGGTTGGCGCCACTGACTTGCGTTGGCTCTTGAATAAGGACGACCAATCGTTTCATAAATAGAAATGATCGAAACACATTGTTTCTGAAATTAGGCTACAGCGGTACCATGACCAAGCTGCCGGACTTCGAAGCGCTGGCGATCTTCGCCAAAGTCGTGGAGCTGCGCTCGTTCGCGGCGGTGGCGGCCGAGTTGGCGCTGTCGAAGGCGACGGTGTCAAAGGCGGTGACCCGGCTGGAAACCCGGCTCGGCGCGCGGCTGTTCAACCGCACCTCGCGGCGGCTGGCGCTGACCGACGCCGGCCACCGGCTGTCCGAGCGCGCCGCGCAGCTTCTGGCGGACGGCGAGGCTGCCGAGGCCGAGGCGCTGGCGCAATCGGCGGTGCCGCGCGGCCTGGTGCGGCTGGCGGTGCCGATGACGTTCGGCGTCAAGGTGATCGCGCCGCTGCTGCCGGAGTTCTTCGCGGCCTATCCGGACGTGTCGATCGACCTGCATCTGTCGGACGCGATGGTCGATCTCATCGGCGATGGCTTCGACGCCGGCGTCCGGATCGCGACGCTGCCGGATTCCTCGCTGGTGGCGCGGCGGCTGTGCGCGATGCCGCGTTACACGGTGGCGTCGAAATCCTATCTGCAGGCGCACGGCCAGCCGACGCATCCGATGCATCTCGCCCAGCACCGCTGTCTCGGCTACGCCTATCTGTCGACGCCGAACACCTGGCACTACACTAACGATGCCGGCGATCAGGTCGCGGTGCGGCCGGGCGGGCCGCTGCGGGTCAACAACGGCGAGGCGCTACTGCCGTCGGTGATCGCCGGGCTCGGTATCGCCGATCTGCCGGAGTTCATCGTCGGTGATGCGATCGCGGCCGGCGAAGTCGAAGTGATCTTGGATGGCTGGCACCAGCGCGAGAGCGCGGTGCATCTGGTGACGCCGCCGGGCGGGCCGCGGCCGGCACGGGTCGAGGTGCTGTCGGAATTCCTCGCCGATCGGCTCGGACGTCTCGGCCGCAAGCGGCGGAGCGCGCGCTGATCGGCGCGTCCGAATTACTCGAGCGTGACGTTGACCTCGTAGGCCTTGTCGGGGCCGACCAGCGTGAACTTCAGCACCGCGCCAGTTGCCTGCGCGCCGGGCGGCAATCCGTCGAGCACGAAGCCGAAGCGGCGAATGTCCGGCGACGTTCCCTTGATTTCCTTGGGCACCGGCAGCGCCCAGTCCGGCGTCGGGCCTTCGACGAACAGGCTGACCTTGACGCCGGTCGGTGCGACGACGTCGACTTCGACGTCCTTGTCACCTTTGCGGACAACGTCGCGGATCGTCACAGGGCCGGCGTCGCCGACGCTGGCCGGGACGGGAACGGTATCGAGCGCCGCCGCAAGCGCACCGTCCTGGGTCGAGGCGACGCTGGCGAACGACAGCTCCGGGGCGGCCTGAACCGGGACGCACAATTTGTCGCACACCGCGTAATCCACCGTGGCGCGCAGCGTCACCGGCTTGTCGGCATGTTTGGTCACGATGCGCAGCGGCAGAACCACCTGGCCCTTGTAGCCCAGCGAAATGCCGCCGGCGCCATCGGGAAACGCCTGCGGCGCAGGCCACAGGATCGTCACCGCCTCGACGTTTTCGGACTTCGAGAAATCGAATCGCGGCGGCACGCCGGAATCTCCCGGGGTGCGCCAATACGTCTTCCAGCCCGGCTGCAACTGGAAAGCGATCCCACCCAGCAGCACGGCGCCGCTGCGCGATCCGGCCAGCAGCCGAACGGCGGAGTGCTGATCGCTGACCCAGGGCGACACGTCGTCGGCGCGCGCACCGCAGGCGGAGGCTGCAAGAACGGCGGCGGCGAACACAGCGGCTCGGGACGGAACGATTGCGGTCATCCGGCGTATCTAGAGTTTGCGCGAGGCCGGGGCCACTGAAATGGCGGTGAAAGCGCGACTATTCGGCGGCCCGAGATTGATTGACAGGATCGGCACCCGATATCAGGATGATGGTGCAACGCGAGGATCCCCTGATGGAGACTGCATCCAAAAGGCCGAAGTCCGGCGCAGCCAAGAAGCCCGCCGCCAAGGCGCGCGGCGATGGGCCGAGCTATCTTGACGGCCAGCTCCTGATCGCGATGCCGGTGATGGAAGACGAGCGGTTTGCGCGCTCGGTGATCTACATCTGCGCGCATTCATCGGAGGGCGCCATGGGGATCATCGTCAATCGCCCGGCCGGCAGCATCGATTTCCCAGAACTGCTGGTGCAGCTCGACATCGTCGAGAAGCCCGAACAGATCAAGCTCCCCGATCACGCCGAGTCCATGAAGGTGCTGAGAGGCGGACCGGTCGAGACCGGCCGCGGATTCGTGCTGCATTCGAGTGACTTCTTCATCAAGGACGCCACCTTGCCGATCGATGACGGCATTTGTCTGACCGCCACCGTGGACATCCTCAAGGCGATCGCCGGCGGCACCGGCCCCAAGCACGCCATTCTGGCGCTCGGCTATGCCGGCTGGGCGCCCGGCCAGCTCGAAAACGAAATCCAGGAAAACGGCTGGCTGCATTGCGACGCCGACGCCGACCTGATCTTCGGCGACGACATCGAAGACAAATACGACCGCGCGCTGCACAAGCTCGGCATCGAGCCGGGCATGCTGTCGGCGGAGGCAGGGCACGCGTAGCACTGACGTCATCGCCCGCGCATGCGGGCGACCCAGTATTCCAGGGCCGCCCTTACTCCATCGCGAACTCACCGCCGTACTGGATCGCCCGCGTACGCGGGCGATGACGTGGGTGTTTCGGGAGGGTGTGGCGGGCTACAAGCCGCCACGATTTGCCATGCGCCGCGTGCTGAGCTGACAGCGTAGTCGCTTCAGCTCGCCGCTTCCAGGCGCTGTTCTTCGGTCAGCAGCTTCATCGCCGCATCCACATCCATCGGTTCGCCGAACGCGAAGCCCTGGGCGTATTCGCAGCCGAGCTGATACAGCTCCACCGCATCCGAATCGGTTTCGGCGCCCTCCGCCACCACGTCCATGCCGAGGTCGTGCGCCAGCGCGATGATCGACTTCAGGATCACCGGGCGGGTGCCGCGGCTGGTGGTGCGGACGAACGACTGATCGATCTTGATGGTGTCGAACGGGAAGCGCTGCAGATAGCTCAGCGACGAATGGCCGGTGCCGAAATCGTCGAGCGACAGCCCGACGCCCAGTTCGCGGATCCGGTGCAGCATCTGGGCGGCGTGCTCGGGATTCTCCATCACCAGCGACTCGGTGAGCTCCAGCTTGAGCGTGCCGCGCGCCACCGACGAACGCGACGTCACGGTGCGGATGTCGTGCAGCAGATCGTGGCGCAGCAGCTGCCGCGACGACACGTTGACCGAGGCGAAGATCGGCTCGCGTGCGCGCATCGCCCGCTGCCATACCGACAGCTGTTTGGCGGTCTGGTCGAGCACGAAGGTACCCAGTTCGACGATCAGCCCGATTTCCTCGGCGATCGAGATGAACTCGCTCGGCGACATCCGGCCGAGTTTGGGATGATCCCAGCGCGCCAAGGCTTCGAAGCCGGCGATCGAGCGGTCTTCGAGCCGCACGATCGGCTGATACAGGATGGTGATTTCCTTGCGCTCGATCGCCCGGCGCAATTCGGATTCCAGCGTCAGCCGGTCCGACTTCCGAGCTCGCATCGCCGGCTTGTAGACGTCGATGCGGTCGCCGCCGATCCGCTTGGAGTGATACATCGCCAGCTCGGCGTCCTTGATGATCTCGTCGGACAGCTGGGTCTGCGGGTCGGACAGCGCGAGGCCGATCGAGGCGGTGAGGAAGATCTCGCGCTCGTTGAACGCGATCGGCGCCTTGATGGTCTTGCGGATGGTCTCGGCGAAGGCGGTGATCTTGGCCGGGTCCTGCTCGGACAGCAGGATCAGCCCGAATTGATCGCCGGCGATCCGCGCCAGCGTGTCCTGCGGCTTGAGGATGCGGCTGAGCCGGCGCGCCAGCGTCAGCAGGATCGAATCGCCGACCGCGATGCCGACGGAATCGTTGACCTGCTTGAAACGGTCGAGGTCGATCACCATCAGGGTCGGCCGCAAGTTCGGCATGGTCTTGGCGAAATTCGCCACTGCGCCGAGCCGGTCGATGAACAGTTTGCGATTGGGCAGGCCGGTGAGATTGTCGTGGACGCTGTCGTGCAGCATCCGCTCTTCGGCGTTCTTGATCTCGGTGACGTCGGTCAGGGTGCCGACCACCCGGGTGACTTCGCCGTCGGTGCCGACCACCGGCCGCGCCTTCAGCGAGAACCACATGAAGTGGCCGTCCGGAGTGCGCAGCCGGAAATCCTGGGTCAGCCGGCCGCGGCGCTGGTCGAGCACCGAGTCGAGCGCGGCGCGGAAGCGGTCCTGATCGAGCGGGTGCAGCACTTCGAGCCAGCTCGCCGCCGACCCTTCCAGCGCGCCACGCTTCAGGCCGAGCAGCGCTTCGGTCTCAGGGCTGGTGAACACCTTGTCGGCCGAGACGTCCCAGTCCCAGATCAGGTCGCCGGAGCCGATCAGCGCCAGTGCCCGGCGCTCGACGTCGGAGATCACCCCGCCGGTAGCGCCGCCGCCCGCAAAAGCGTGCTGCATCACGGTGAAGCCGATCAGCATCACGATCAGCACCAGGCCGCCGAGCAACGCCGGACCGACGATATCGTTGGTGACGGTGCCGGCCACCGCCATGCCGGAGGCCACCACCCACACCACCAGCAGGAACCAGGTCGGGATCAGCAGCACGGCGCGGTCGAAACCGTGGGTCGACAGATAGAGGATCAGCGCAAAGCCCGCGAAGGCGATCAGCACCAGCGAAATGCGTGCAATTCCTGACGCGACCGCCGGGTCGAACAGCGCCAGCGCCACAAGCGAGCCGAGAAAGGCGAGCCAACCCAGCGTGATGTGCGAATAGCGGACGTGCCAGCGACTGAGATTGAGATAGGCAAACAGGAACACCAGGAGCGTCGCGGCGAGGATCGCCTCGCCGGAGGCGCGCCACACCCGCTCTGCGCCGGACGACATGTCCAGCACCTTGCCCCAGAAGCCGAAATCGATCCCGATATAGACCAGCACCGCCCAAGCCAGCGCGGCCGCCGCCGGGAACATGATGCTGCCCTTGACCACGAACAGGATCGTCAGCACCAGCGCCAGCAGGCCGGAGATGCCGATCACGATGCCCTGGTACAGCGTGAACGAGTTGACCTTGTCCTTGTAGGCCTCCGGCTCCCACAGATAGAGCTGCGGCAGCTTGTCGGTGCGCAGTTCGGCCACGAAGGTGATCACCGAGCCGGGATCGAGGGTGATGCGGAAGATGTCGGCGGTCGGGCCTTCCTGCCGTTCGGGACGGTCGCCGGTCGACGGCGTGATGGTGGCGATCCGCGACATGCCGAGGTCGGGCCACAGCAGCCCGGAGCCGACCATCCGGTAGTGCGGCGCCACAATCAGCCGATCGAGCTGATCGTCGGAGTTGTTGGCGAGCGCGAACACCACCCAGTTCTGGCCGCCCTCTCGGGCGCGCACCTCGACGCGGCGGACGATGCCGTCATTGCCCGGAGCGGTGGAAATCTGAACCCGGTCATTGTCGCTGTGCAGATGCTCGAGCACGCCGGTCAGATCGATCGCCGGCGCGTCGCTACGGACGCTGACGGCGTCGAGCGCGTGGGCCTGCGGGGCAGCCGCAATCATCATCACGCCCAGCGCCAGCAGCGCGAGGCATCTGATCAGACGCAAGTCGGTTCTCCGCGTTCACACTGGCCCTGACGGCGCGGCCCCGCACGCCGTGAGCAATCGATAGATGACACGAAAGCACGTGAAAACATAGACTTTACAGCGAGCCTCGGACTTGCCCCACTCACACCGTCAACACAATTTTGCCAATATGTTGGCTGGTTTCCATCCGCCGGTGAGCATCGGCGGCGTCGCGCAGCGCAAAGGTGCCGTCGATCAGCGGCTTGATCCTTCCCTGATCGAGCAGTGGTATCACCTCGCGTTCGATCGCCGCGACCATTGCGGCTTTGTCGGCGTTGGAGCGTGGCCGCAAGGTCGAGCCGGTGTGATGCAGCCGCTTGGTCATCAGCTTGGCGAAATTGACGTTGGCCTTTGCGCCGCCAAGAAATGCGATCTGCACGATGCGGCCGTCGAACGCGGCGGCGTCGTAGTTGCGCTCGATGTAATCGCCGCCGACCATGTCGAGGATTACGTCGGCGCCGTTGCCGTCGGTCGCTTCCTTCACTGCGGCGACGAAGTCCTCGGTCTTGTAGTTGATCGCCCGGGAGGCACCGAGCTTCAGGCAGGCCTCGGCCTTGTCCTGGGAGCCGACCGTGGCGATCACTTTGGCGCCGCGCGCGACCGCCAGTTGGATCGCCATCGTACCAATGCCGGACGAGCCGCCGTGCACCAGCAGCGTTTCGCCGGATCTCAGCCCGCCGCGCTCGAACACGTTGTGCCACACCGTCATCAGCGTCTCTGGCGTGGCGCCGGCTTCGATCAACGAAAAGGCCGCCGGCACCTTCATGGCCTGGGCGTCCTGGGCGATGCAGTATTCCGCGTAACCGCCGCCGGCTACCAGTGACATCACCTGGTCGCCGAGCTTGTGCCGGGTCGCGCCGTCGCCGAGCGCCACCACCGTTCCGGCGATCTCCAGCCCGGGAAGATCGCTCGCACCCGGCGGCGGCGGATAGGAACCGGAGCGCTGCGCCACGTCGGGCCGATTGACGCCGGCCGCCGAGACCTTGACCAGGATTTCCCCCGGGCCGGGCTTCGGCACGTCGCGTGTTTCGGGTATCAGCACCTCGGGACCGCCGGGCTTGCTGATGCCGACCACGGTCATTTGCGAAGGGATCGGTTCCATGGTTTTTCCTTGGCTGGCGGAGCGGGCGGGTGTCATCTGCCGGAACAGGCTGTGATTAGACAGCCGGAGCTCGGCTGGCAACCGCAGCGGATCACGAACGGGCGAGGACCACGATGGCGATCGAGGACGACGACAAGCCGAGGATCAAGACCAGCCACGAGATCGGGCAGGATCTGTCGCTGCTCTCGGTGGAAGAACTGAGTGCCCGGGTCGCACTGCTCAAGGCGGAGATCGCCAGGCTGGAAACCGCGCTGACGATGAAGCGGGCGACGCGCGAGGCCGCCGACCGGATCTTCAAGAGCTGAACGCCGAGGCGCGGCCAGCGGCGCTGTCCCATCTCGGGACACCCGCGGTCGCCGCCGGCATGGCAAATCGACCGTAAACAAATCCGCTCATTTACGCGCGATTAAGCTTTCCCGCGTATTACTGTGGATGTCCATCTTTGGACCGAGTGGCTCCTGTCCACTCTGTTTTGACGCCTCCCTGTTATCAACTTAAAAGCCGCCGGAAACGGCGGCTCTTTTTTGGCCTCGGTATCGTCCGCAGTGCCGGCGTCACGCTTTGGTCATTGACCGCCACAATGCTGTCTCTGAAGCTGCGTTAACCTTTGTACGCGGGTCCGCTGGACTCTGGACAACGGCGGCGTAATGATTTGTTCATCATAAGCCGGTGCGTAGCTTCGCGACCCGGCACAAGTATCCGGTAGTGTGAGGCGTTGATCATGTCTGATGTCGCGCAGGGCGAATCTGCCTTGGTGGTGCTCAGCGAGCGGCTGACCAGTTCGGCAGCGTTCACGGCTCTGTTTCGGGAGGGCATGGATCTGGTCGAGGAGACCGCCGCCTATCTCGACGGCGCCGGTCGCGCCGAGGCCAAGCTGCTCGATCGGGCGGTGAGCCTGACCTACGCTACTGAAAGCATGCGGCTCACGACCCGCCTGATGCAACTCGCCTCCTGGCTGCTGCTGCATCGCGCGGTCAAGGAAGGCGAGATGACGCTGATCCAGGCCAACCGCGAAAAGACCAAGGTCAAGCTGTCCGCCGCCGATCCGGGCGCGCCGGACGTTCTGGAACGGCTGCCCGAACAGCTGCAGTCGCTGATCGCCCGGTCGATGAGCCTGCAAAGCCGGATTCGCCGGCTCGACTCCACCATGCACACTCCGCCGGAGCCGCCGGCGCTCGGCAACCCGCTGGTGCCGCAGCTCAATATGCTGAAGGCGGCGTTTGAGAACTGACGTCTCTGACGTCGATCAGATTTGAAGCGGCTGTGGCCGGGCTCGTCCCGGCCATTGGCATTTTGGGGGCTTGGCTGAGATGCCGAACGCCCGAAGCCGGCGGCGAATTGATCCGCAGATCCAAAGGACCACCAACACAAAGGTCCACCAATGCACAACGCCCCGCGCGAGCGGGGCGTTCGACGTATCGGATCTTGAAGAAGCGGCGAACAGCCGGCGCCGGCTCAATCCTTCTTGAGAAAGCCCGAGAACTTCTTCTGGAAGCGCGACACACGGCCGCCGCGGTCGAGCACCTGCTGGGTGCCGCCGGTCCACGCCGGATGCGACTTCGGGTCGATGTCGAGGTTCAGCTTGTCGCCTTCCTTGCCCCAGGTCGACCGCGTCTGGTACTCGGTCCCGTCGGTCATGACGACGGTAATGGTATGATAGTCCGGGTGAATTTCGGTCTTCATGGGTAATCCCTTGCGCTCGCCGGCGCCTGCATCGCGATGATTTCGGGCGAATTTGCCGGGCTCTATATCCCAGCCGCGCCGCCTGCACAAGGCACAGCACACGATCCGGTGACCGGGCTGTACCGGATTTGCCAGCCGCAGCGATTGCGGCCTATGTGGTGCCGGCTGAAGCGTTTTCATCGATTTGGCAGTTCCGAATGAAGGCACCGAACAAACCGCAGAGCTCCAATTCCGACGCGTCGGCGATCAGTCTGTCGCTGGATGCGATCGCGGCGACCGAGAATGTCGGGCCGCGCACCGGCACGTTGCGGGCCGATGCGGATCCGAGCCAGGTCGAGGAAGTTGCTGCCGTCGTCAAGCGCAGCCGGCTGCGGCCGCTGCTGTCGCTGATGCCTTACGTGGCGCGCTATCGCGGCCGCGCCACGCTGGCGTTGATCGCGCTGATCGTCGCGGCCGCGACCACGCTGGTGGTGCCGATCGCGGTCCGCCGGCTGATCGATTTCGGATTCAGCGCCGAAGGCGTCGAACTGATCAACGGCTATTTCAGCGTGATGCTCGTCGTGGTGGTGGTGCTGGCGATCGCCAGTGCGGCTCGCTATTACCTGGTGATGACGATCGGCGAGCGGATCGTCGCCGACGTCCGGCGCGACGTGTTCCGGCATCTCACCGCGCTGTCGCCGGCGTTCTTCGATTCCGCGCGCAGCGGGGAGCTGATCTCGCGGCTGACCGCCGACACCACCCAGATCAAATCCGCGGTCGGCGCTTCGGTGTCGATCGCGCTGCGCAACATGCTGCTGTTCGTCGGCGCGATCTCGATGATGGTGGTGTCGAGTCCGCGATTGAGCGGCTTCGTGCTGGCGGCGATTCCGCTGATCGTGATCCCGCTGGTGGCGTTCGGACGCTGGGTGCGACGGCTGTCGCGCAACGCGCAGGATACGCTCGCCGACGCCTCCGCCTACGCAGCCGAACTGGTCGGGGCGATCCGCACCGTGCAGGCCTACACCAACGAGCGCGTAGCCAATGCGCGGTTCGGCGGCGCGGTCGAACAGTCCTACGAGGCGGCGCGCAGCTCGACCGCGGCGCGGGCACTGCTCACCGCGATCATCATCTTCATCGTGTTCGCCAGCGTGGTGGCGATCCTGTGGGTCGGCTCGCACGATGTCGCCACCGGCATCATGACGCCGGGCCGGCTCGGCCAGTTCATCCTGTACGCCGTGTTCGCCGCCTCCAGCCTCGGCCAGCTCAGCGAGGTGTGGGGCGAAGTCTCGGCGGCCTCCGGCGCGGCCGAGCGGCTGTTCGAAATCCTGCGGGTGAAGCCGGAGATCGCGGCGCCGGCGCAGCCGAAGGCGCTGCCGATGCCGGTGCGCGGCGAGGTGGTGTTCGACAATGTCAGCTTCACCTATCCGACCCGCCCGGATTTCCGGGCGCTGGACGGATTGTCGCTGAGCATTCGCGCGGGAGAAAAGGTCGCGATCGTCGGTCCCTCCGGCGCCGGCAAGAGCACGCTGTTTCACCTGCTGCTGCGGTTCTACGATCCGAGTTCGGGGACGATTTCGCTCGACGGCGTCGCCATCAACGCTGCCGATCCGCAGGCGGTGCGCGAACGGATCGCGCTGGTGCCGCAGGATTCGGTGGTGTTCGCTGCGTCCGCCCGCGACAATATCCGGTTCGGCCGCGACGAGGCCAGCGAGCTCGAGGTCGAGCGCGCCGCGCAGCAGGCCCACGCCACCGAGTTCATTTCCCGTCTGCCGGAAGGCTTCGACACCAAGCTCGGCGAGCGCGGCGTGACGCTGTCCGGTGGCCAGCGCCAGCGCATCGCCATCGCCCGCGCGATCCTGCGCGACGCGCCGCTGCTGCTGCTCGACGAAGCGACCTCGTCGCTCGACGCCGAAAGCGAAGTGCTGGTGCAGACCGCCCTGCAGCAGTTGATGCGCGACCGCACCACGCTGGTGATCGCCCATCGTCTCGCCACCGTGCTGTCGTGCGACCGCATCGTGGTGATGGAGCACGGCCGCATCGTCGAACAGGGCACCCACGCCCAACTCGTCGCCCGCGGCGGCCTCTACGCGCGCCTCGCCAAGCTGCAGTTCGAGGCCGCGTAGGTTCGCCTCATCAACGCCGTCATCGCCCGCGCAGGCGGGCGATCCAGTAGCCCCGAGCCTTTCACTCTCAGAGCAATTTTTCGGAGTACTGGATCCTCCGCATTCGCGGAGGATGACTACCGTGCTGGTTGAACAGACAACACGCTAAGCCGGCCGCCACAGCATGTTCAGCACCGGACGGCCGGAACTGTTCAGCTCCTCGCCGGTGACCGCGAAGCCATTGCGGCGGTAGAACTTGATGGCGCGGTAGTTGTCGGCGTTGACCTTGAGGGTCACCTCAGCGGGGGAGCGGCGCTTGGCTTCGTCCACCAGCGCCTCGGCGACACCCCATCCCCAGTGTTCCGGTTCGACCACCAGCTGGTCGAGATAGCCGGCCGCATCGATGGTGACGAAGCCGATCAGCGCGCGGTCCTGCGCGGCGACGATAATCGCCGCCTGCGGCACCAATTCGGTGCGCCAACGCTCGCGCCACCACTCGACACGTTTGGTGAAGTCGATCGCCGGGTAGGCGAGCTGCCAGGTCCGCAGCCACAGCGCGATCGCGGGGGCTTCGTCGGCTTCGGTGTAGGGGCGGAGGGTGAAGCTGGGCATCGCCGTCACCAAGTGCCGTCATTCCGGGGCCGGCGCAGCGCAGCTGCGCGCGAACCCGGAATCTGACACGGGCACCGATCGAGATTCCGGGTTCGCCGCTTCGCGGCGCCCCGGAATGACCAACGAGGGGGCGACGACAAGAACAACTTCAACGCTCCGTCAGCTTCAATTCGATGCGGCGGTTGCGCTTGTAGGCGTCTTCGGAGTCGGCGGTGTCGAGCGGCTGGAATTCGGCAAAGCCGGCGGCGACCAGGCGCTGGGCCGGGACGCCGAGCGAGATCAGATACTGCACCACCGAGATGGCGCGGGCGCTCGACAGCTCCCAGTTGGACTTGAAGGCGCCGGTGATCGGCCGCTTGTCGGTGTGGCCGTCGACCCGCACCACCCACGGCAGCTCGGCCGGGATCTTCTTGTCGAGCTCCTTCAGTGCCTCGGCCACCTTGTCGAGCTCGGCGCGGCCTTCCGGCAGCAGCAGCGCCTGGCCGGTATCGAAAAACACTTCGGACTGGAACACGAAGCGGTCGCCGACGATGCGGATGTCGGGCCGGTCGCCGAGGATGGCGCGCAGCCGGCCAAAGAACTCCGAGCGGTAGCGCGACAGCTCCTGCACCCGCTGCGCCAGCGCGACGTTCAGGCGCTGGCCGAGATCGGCGATTCTGTTCTGGGACTCCTTGCCGCGCCTTTCGGATGCGTCGAGCGCTTCTTCGAGGGCGGCGAGCTGGCGGCGCAGCGCGGCGATCTGCTGATTCAGCACCTCGACCTGCGCCAGCGCGCGGGCCGAGATCTGCTTTTCCGAATCCAGCGCCTTGCCCAATTCGCCGGCGCGTCCGGCGGCGTCGTTGCCGGCGCCGGCGAGGCCGTCATACAGGCCCTTGACCCGGTCGCGCTCGCTCTCGGCCGCCGACAGCCCGGCGCGCATCTGCGCGAGCTGTTCTTCGAGATTGAGCTTGCCGAGCTTCTCCAGCGACAGGATGTCGTTGAGCTGGGCGATTTTGGCGTTCAGCTCCTGCAGCGCCTTGTCCTTGCCGGTGACCTCCTGTGACAGGAAGAATTGCACCACCAGAAACACCGTGAGCAGGAACACGATGCCGAGAATCAGCGTCGACAGCGCATCGACGAAGCCGGGCCAGTAATTGAAGCCGGTCTCCTGCCGGCGACCGCGGGCGAGCGCCATCAGCTCTTCTCCGGCTCGCGCACGCTCTTCTCCGGCTGGCGAACCAGCTCGGTCAGCAGCTCCTTGATCTCGCGGTTCTGCTCGCCCTGGGCGTCGGCCCATTCGCGGATCATCTGCTGCTCGTTGCGCATGTGCGCCACCAGGCTTTGGATCGCGTTGGCGAGGTTGGCCATCGCGGCGGTGGTGGCGCGGTTGGCGCCGCCGTCCTCCAGCGTCAGCCGCAGCCGCTCCAGGGCGGCCTGCAGGTCGGCGCTGCCCGCGAGCGCGCCATCGCCCGCCGAACTGCGCACAGTCGAGGCCAGCCAGTCTTCGAGGTCGGTGTAGAACCGGTTCTGGGCCTGACTGGATTGTAGATCGAGGAAGCCGAGGATCAGCGAGCCGGCGAGGCCGAACAGCGACGACGAGAACGAGATGCCCATGCCGCCGAGCGGGGCGGCGAGACCTTCCTTCAGCGTGTCGAACAGCGAGCCGGCATCGCCGGTGACCTTCAGATTGCCGATCACCCCGCCGATCGAGCCGACGGTCTCGATCAGGCCCCAGAAGGTGCCGAGCAGGCCGAGGAACACCAGCAGCCCGGTCATGTAGCGCGAGATGTCGCGGGCTTCGTCGAGCCTGGTGGCGATCGAGTCGAGAAGATGCCGCATCGTCTGCGGCGAGATCGCGATCCGCCCGGAGCGCTCGCCGCCGAGGATCGCCGCCATCGGCGCCAGCAGGCTGGGCCGCTGGTCGAGCGCCAGCCCGGGATCGTTGATGCGGAAATTGTTGACCCAGGCGACCTCGGGATACAGCCGGATCACCTGGCGGAAGGCCAGCGCGATGCCGATCACCAGCACCGCGCAGATCAGGCCGTTGAGGCCCGGATTGGCCATAAATGCGGCCAGCACCTGCTTGTACAGCACCACCACGATCAGCGCGCACAGCACCAGGAACACCAGCATCCGCACCAGGAAGATTCGCGGCGACGACAGCTTGTCGAGTTCGATCTCCATCGCGTGGCGCGGGGAAGGGCCTGAAGCCATCGTCGGTTCTGTCTCCGGTTTGCCGGAAGCGGCTGTTTCACCCAATATGGCACAGCACGGCGCGGAAGGAAGCCGTTGCGGCGGTTATCCGCCGCCCGCGTGGGTCGGAACCCGAATCCGAAACCCCGCTGCGGCCCCAGACGTATCTGCCGTCTCAGCATGGCAGTCGAACGACGGGTGGATGATGACGAGTGTGTATCTCGGGGCGCTGGCAGGGATCGCGGTGGCGCTGGCGGTGCTGATGGCGGGCGCCTGGCTGGTGCAGCAGCGGACCGGCAATTCCGGATGGGTCGACACCATCTGGACGTTCTCGCTCGGGCTCACCGGCGCGGCCTCGGCGCTGGTGCCGATCGACGGCGCGCCGGACGCGCGGCAATGGCTGGTGGCGGTGCTGGTGGCGGCGTGGTCGCTGCGGCTCGGATCGCACATCGCGGCGCGCACCCGGCACATCACCGACGATCCGCGCTACGCCGCCTATGCGGCGCAATGGGGCGCGGACGCGCCGAAGAAGATGTTCCTCTTCCTGCAGAACCAGGCCTATGGCACGATTCCACTGGTGTTCGCGATCTTCGTCGCGGCCCATGCGCCGGCAGGCGGCCTGCGGCTGCAGGACTATCTCGGGGTGCTGATCCTGATCGTCGGCATCGCCGGCGAAGGGCTGGCCGACTCCCAGCTCAAGGCGTTCCGCGAAGATCCGGCCAACAAGGGCAAGGTTTGCGACGCCGGGCTGTGGGGCTGGTCGCGGCATCCGAACTACTTCTTCCAGTGGTTCGGCTGGCTGGCCTATCCGGTGATCGCGATCCCGTTCGCCGAGCCGCTGTCCTATGTCTGGGGCTATGCCGCACTGCTGGCGCCGCTGTTCATGTACTGGATCCTGGTGTACGTCACCGGCATTCCGCCGCTCGAAGAACAGATGCTGAAATCGCGCGGCGAACGCTATCGCGACTATCAGGCCAGGACCTCGATGTTCTTCCCGCTGCCGCCGCGGCGCTCCGGCGCATCATGAACGCACTCGCCTCGCTGATCGACTTCGCCGAGCGGGTGCCGATGCCGGATGCGGTGATCCGCGCCGGCATCCGTATGCTGTGCGCGCGGACTGCCGCCAAGATGGCGCAGGGCAATCCGGCGACCGACGCCGCTTTCGCGCAGGCGATGGCCGAACGTGCGGTGGCCGAGCATACCGACGCCGCCAACGCCCAGCATTACGAGGTTCCGGCGGCGTTCTTCGGCAAGGTGCTCGGGCCGCACCGCAAATACTCGTCCTGCTTCTATCGCGATGCCGAAACCAGCCTGGCGCAGGCCGAGGCGGAGGCGCTGCGGCTCACGATGGAGCACGCCGATCTGCGCGACGGCCAGTCGATCCTCGAGCTCGGCTGCGGCTGGGGCTCGCTGTCGCTGGCAATGGCCGAGCGCTTTCCCTATGCGCGGATCCAGTCGGTGTCGAACTCGACATCGCAGCGCGAGTACATCGAAGCGCAGGCCGCCGCGCGGCGGCTGATGAATCTGCGCGTCGTCACCTGCGACATGAACGCGTTCGAACCCCACGACACATTCGACCGGGTCGTCTCGGTCGAAATGTTCGAGCACATGATGAACTGGCGCAAGCTGATGACCTGGATTCGCGGCTGGCTGAAGCCGGGCGGGCTGTTCTTCATGCACATCTTCAGCCATCGCCGCGGCGCTTATCTGTTCGATCGTTCCGATCGCGCCGACTGGATCGCGCAGCATTTCTTCACCGGAGGGGTGATGCCGAGCCATCGGCTGATCCTGCAATATGCCGATCTGTTCACGATCGACGAGCAGTGGCGCTGGAGCGGCCGTCACTACCAGCGCACGGCCGAAGATTGGCTGGTCAATTTCGATCGTCACCGCGGCGAGATCGAAACTATCCTGCGGCCGGTCTATGGTGACGACACCGCGCTGTGGATGCGGCGTTGGCGCTGGTTCTTCCTCGCCACTTCCGGGCTGTTCGGCTACGCCGATGGTGACGAGTGGGGCGTCAGTCATTACCGCCTGAAGCCGGCCTGACGGCGCGGTCGAGGGGCGCGACGTGTTGTCGCTCTGCGCGTACTGCACAGCTCTCGGCACGCCGGTCCCGGTCGGGAGCGAATCGCCGCGATGAAGTCACAACACGGTGAGTAAAGCCGCCCGGATCGCTCCAAGGGGCGCCAAATCCCGTTTAATAAACAGCTAACTACATGGAACTAATCAGTTCTTGGTTGTAGCGGCGGCCCGGCAAAATTGATCCGGCGCAATGCGGTCAGCGGTACTTTCCCTAGTTTTGCCTTCGACGAAAGCAGGAGGTGTAACGTGTTTCTGGATTCTGTCGGATCGCTGGTGTTGTTCCTGACGTGCGCCGTCGGCCCTGCGTTGATCGCGTATCTGGTGGTGGACGACCTGTGGCGGAAGGCGACCCAGCGTGCCCAACCGCAGCCGCCGGCTCCGGTGGTGACTGCGAAGCAGCCTGCGAAGCGTAGCGGCTGGTTCGCGTGGGCTAACTGAGTTCTCCGAGCCGAGTCTCGCGTTCAAGACGGGCGCACCCGCCGTCAAGCCTAACGGGTGCTCATCGCAAACAGTGAGGAAAGAGCCTTGACCATTGTTGCATTGATCGCAGCGATCTACGGGCTGGTCGGCCTGATCGGTCTGGTGGCCTTGATCATCGGCGGCCGCGAGGTCGTGGCGCAGAACGCGCACTGGAAGCGCTTCGACGACGCCCACTATTGGGACGAAGCGGCGGAAGACTGGCGGCCGCACGAGCACGCCTCGCGTCCGGCGACCGCCTGATCGAAAGGCGATCTGTCCAGCGCCGATTGCGGCGCCGACTTGAAAATTCGAAGGGCCGGCATCTGCATCGCGCAGCTGCCGGCCCTTTCTCTTGTTCGACGCTACTTGTCCTCGACATATTCGAGAATGTCGCCGGGCTGGCAGCCGAGCGCCGCGCAGATCCGCTCCAGCGTCTCGAACCGGATGCCCTTCACTTTTCCTGATTTGAGCAACGATACGTTCTGCTCGGTGATGCCGATGTGCTCGGCGAGTTCCTTCGAGCGCATCTTGCGCCGCGCCAGCATCACGTCGAGATTGACCACGATTGCCATCGATCAGACGAAGCTCGCATTCTCGTCGGCGAGCCGCGTCGCCTCGCGCATCACCGTGGCGACCGCGATCAGCACGCCGCCGACGATCACCGAGACGTAGTCATTGCTCGAGAGGGTCAGCACCAGCATCCGCTGCCCTGGCGGATTGCCGAGCGACAGCGCCAGCGCCAATGCCGTTGCGGTGATCGGGCCGAGCGCGCCCTGCGCCAAAACTGCGATGCCGAAGCGCTGCAGGTGGGTTGCGGCCGTGGCGGTGAAGACCTGGCCGCGCGCGAACTCGCCGAACAGCGCTCGCACATTCAACAGTCCCCACAGCATCACCGCGATCGGCACGGCGATGATGATTGCTGCCAGCGCCTGATTGCCGGCATCGAGCGGCAGCCGATTGCCGATGTCGCCGAGCTTCGCCAGCAGCAGATTGCGTGCCCAGCTCGGCACCACGAAGGCAGCGCCGACCAGCGCGACGATCAGCACGATTCCGACCGTCGTCACCCAGCCCATCGCCCGTGACAGCCGGACCAACCTGGCGGCCGCCGGATCAGCCAGTCCAAGCGGGGAGCCAGCGGATGTTCGTGCTTGCATTGGGAAGCTCCATCATCTATTTCGAGATGAAATTATCGTAAAACGATAATTTATCATCGTCAAGATAGGATAAGCGTCATGCGCTTCCCAGTTTCGTTCAAGCTCGTTGCCGCCGCCATCGTTCTCGGCGCCCTGACCGCCTGCAGCTCCGTTCCGGTCACCTCCATGCTCAAGCTGGCGCGTACCGATCTGTCGGCGACGGATCCGGCGGCGCTGCGGATTGCCGTGCGGCTGCCGCATGGGCTGCGGCCACGCCGCGTCACGCTGCGCGTCACCGTCGCGGTCGGCGCAGAGAAAACCGAGCAGGCGTTCGTGTTGGCCGATCTGGACGATCCCGGCGAACTGTTGTCGCTGGCCGGCGAAGTGACGAACGACACCAAGATCTACGCCTTCCGGATGGCGCCCGAGGACGTGCCGCGGCTGCTCGCCGTCCGCGACCAAATGGGGGCCCATAAGGCGAAGGGCGAGCGCGGCTCGCTGACGATTGGGGTCGGCGCCGAAGCGTGCCGCATCGGCACGCTCCCGGCCAAAACGTTGGTTACGACCTATCTGAAGACCGAACGCACCGGCGATTTCTTCCCGCTGACCAGGGATGTGGACCTGCGGAAGGACGTGCCGAAGGAGGCCGCCCCTGAACGGATTCCGCTTTGCGGCTAACGCGCGTGCGGCCCACCTCTCCCCGCGCGCGGGGAGAGGTCGACCGGCGAAGCCGGGCGGGTGAGGGGGCGTCTCCGCGAGTCCGAGCGTCTCGACCTGTTAGTTCGTAAGTCCCGATGACCGCATCCGCGCTCGGCGGCGTGGAAACGCCCCCACATCCCAACCTTCTCCCCGCGCGCGGGGAGAAGGAGCAGGCTGTGCATTTAAGAGTAGCTCAATTCTTCGGGCAGGTCGGCGGGGTGTCGTCGGACCATTCCGGCGCGGCAAGCTCCAGATCGTGCAGCCCGAGCAGCCCGATCGCGCGCAGCGCCATGTGATCGACCATTTCCGAGATCGAGCGCGGCCGCTGATAGAACGCCGGTGACAGCGGCGCCACGATCGCGCCGATCTCGGTCGCCTGCGCCATGCTGCGGATATGGCCGAGATGCAGCGGCGTCTCGCGCAGCATCAGCACCAGGCGGCGGCGCTCCTTGAGTTGGACGTCGGCGGCGCGCACCAGCAGATTGTCGAGATCGCCGTGGGCGATCGCCGACAGGGTGCGGATCGAGCACGGCGCCACGATCATGCCGGAAGTGCGGAACGAGCCCGAAGCGATGCAGGCGCCGACGTCGTCGATCTCGTGGTGGCGATGCACCAGGTCGATGGCGTGATCGAGCGCGTTCGGTCCGGCCTCGTAGGCGATGGTCCGCCGCGCGGCCTTCGACACGACCAGATGCAATTCGCAATCGACCGAAGCGAGCAGTTCGACCACCCGCAGCCCCACCGCGGCGCCTGAGGCACCGCTGATGCCGACCGCGATGCGGTGCCGCGCGCTCACCGGATCAGCCGGCGCTGACCGGCCGCCGGTTGATGTTCCGGCGACAGCCCGAGGCTGCTCCATATCGCATCGACCCGTGCGATCACGTCCTGGTCCATCTCCAGCACCTTGCCCCACTCGCGCTCGGTCTCGGTGCCGATCTTGTTGGTGGCGTCGATGCCGAGCTTACCGCCGAGTCCGGATTTCGGCGAGGCGAAATCCAGATAGTCGATCGGGGTGTCGCTGATCGACACCATGTCGCGCGAGGTGTCGCAGCGCGTCGACACCGCCCACATCACGTCGGCCCAGTCGCGGACGTCGACGTCGTCGTCGACGATGATCAGCAGCTTGGTGTAGCTGAACTGCGGCAGCATCGACCACAGTCCCATCATCAGCCGGCGCGCCTGGCCGGGATAGCGCTTCTTGATCGAGGCGACCGCGATCCGATAGGAGCACGCCTCCGGCGGCAGCCACAGATCGACGATCTCAGGGAATTGCCGCCGCGCGACGGGCAGAAACACGTCGTTGAACGCCTCGCCGAGCCGTGACGGCTCGTCCGGCGGCCGCCCCGTATAGGTCGACAGATAGATCGGATGCCGCCGCATCGTGATCGCGGTGATCCGCATCACCGGAAATTCCTCGACCGCATTGTAGTAGCCGGTGTGGTCGCCATACGGCCCCTCCGGCGCGGTCTCGGTCGGCGATACGAAGCCCTCGAGCACGATCTCGGCATCGGCCGGCACGCTGATCGGAATGGTCTGGCAAGGCGTCAGGCTCGGCCGCTCGCCGCCGAGCAGACCGGCGAATTTGATTTCCGACACCGTCTCCGGCAGCGGCAGCACCGCGGAGAGAATCATCGACGGATCGGCGCCGATCACGATCGCCACCGGCATCTCGCGCTTCTCGGCCTTCCACTGGTGGTGATGCTTGGCGCCGCCGCGATGCGCCAGCCAGCGCATGATCAGGCGGTCCTTACCCAGCACCTGCATCCGATAGACGCCGACATTGTCGGTGCCGTGCGCGCCGGGCGGCGGCTTGGTGAAAACGAGGCCCCAGGTGATCAGCGGCGCCGGCTCGCCCGGCCACGGGATCTGCACCGGAAGCCGGCCGAGATCGACGGCGTCGCCGGTCAACACCACCTCTTGCACCGGCGCGGATTTCGCCAGCTTCGGCCGCATCGCCAACGCGGCCTTGGCCATCGGCAATTTGCTGAGCGCGTCGGTCAGGCTCTGCGGCGGCGCTGGCTCGCGCATTTCGGCCAGCGCCTCGCCGAGCCGCGACAGATTCTCCGGCAGGATGCCGAGGCCCCAGGCCACCCGCTCGACCGTCCCGAACAGATTGACCAGGATCGGCATCTCGGACGGCGTGCCGTCGGCCTTGATCGGGGTCTCGATCAGGAGTGCCGGACCGCCAGCGTGCAGCACGCGGCGATGAATTTCGGTGAGGTCGTGGATCACCGACACCGGCTTGCGGATGCGGTGCAATTGTCCGCGGGATTCGAGATAGGCGCTGAACGCCCGCAGATCCGGAAAGGGCGGTTTGACGCGGTTCAGCATGATGTCTCCCTACGGAGATCATTGGTCAGCACTTGCCATCGAGCCTGTCTTTGATCAGGCGCAAAGAAGTACCGTCGGGGCCGGGCTACGCGAACTGTTCACGATAAGGTGGCCCATGTCGGTATCCAATTCATCCGTCTCCAGGATGCCCGCGCCGCTTGCCCTCGCGACGCGGGTGTTGCCGCTGTTGCCGCTGCAGGTGCTGCTCGGAATCTGCCTGCGCGAAATTCGCGCGCGCCATCCCCGGATCTTCGATCGCCTCGGTCCGCACACCGGCAAGCGTTACGGCCTCGCGCCGACCGATCTGCCGATCGCGTTCGTGCTGGAGCCGCGGCGGATGAATCCCCGGGTCACGGTGGTGCGCACGCTGCCCACCAACATTCACGCGCGGATCGCGGGGCCGCTGTCGGCGCTGATCGGCATGACCGACGGCTCCTACGACGGCGACGCGCTGTTCTTCTCGCGCGACATCGAGATCGACGGCGACATGGAAGCGGTGGTGGCGCTGCGCAATGCGATCGACGATTCCCGCGTCGATTTTCTCAAGGAGTCGGTGGCGTGGTTCGGCCCGCTGGCGGCGCCGATCGAACGGATCTTGCGCAGCCTGGTCGGCGCGCAGCCCGGCTATCGCGAAGAGCTGGGCGTCGGAGGCGGAGGTTAGAGCATGGAACTGATCTGTCCGGCTGGCACGCCCGCGGCGCTGCACGATGCCGTCGCCGCAGGTGCCGACTCGATCTATTGCGGCTTCAACGACGAAACCAATGCGCGCAACTTTCCGGGGCTGAATTTCAGCCGCGAGGAAATGCGGGAGTCGATCGCGCACGCGCATCGCTACGGCACCAAGGTGCTGGTGGCCATCAACACCTTCGCGCGCGCCGGCAATGTCGAGCTGTGGCAGCGCGCGGTCGACGATGCGGTCGAAGCCGAGGCCGATGCGGTGATCCTCGCCGATGTCGGCGTGATGGATTACTGCGCCAAGACCCATCCGGAGCAGCGGCTGCACGTCTCGGTGCAGGCGGCCGCCGCCAATCCGGATTCGATCCGGTTCTATGTCGACAGCTTCAACGCCCAGCGTGTGGTGCTGCCGCGGGTGCTCAGCGTGCAGGAAATCGCCGCGATCACCAAAGAGGTGAAGGTCGAGACCGAGGTCTTCATCTTCGGCGGCCTATGCGTGATGGAGGAGGGCCGCTGCTCGCTGTCGTCCTACGCAACCGGCAAGTCGCCCAACATGGACGGCGTCTGCTCGCCGGCCGCCTCGATCCAGTATCGCGAGCAGAACGGCTCGCTGGTGTCGCGGCTCGGCGAGTTCACCATCAACAAATTCGCCAAGGGCGAGGCTGCGGCGTATCCGACGCTCTGCAAGGGCCGCTACCAGACCGACGAAGGCTGCGGCTATCTGTTCGAAGATCCGGCCAGCCTCGATGCAACCACGATGCTGCCCGACCTCCGCGCCGCCGGCGTCGCGGCGTTGAAGATCGAAGGCCGCCAGCGCGGTCGCGCCTATATTGAACGGGTGGTGAAGACCTTCAAGGACGTACTCGCCGCGCTCGACGACGGACGGCCGCTGCCGGTCGACGCACTGCGCGGCCTGACCGAAGGCCAGTCCACCACCACCGGCGCCTACAAGAAGACCTGGCGCTGACAGCGTGGCGCCGACGCCCGTCGGCGCCGAGAGATTGTTCGCGAACTACAGCGAGGCTACTCCCATGCAACTCACGCTTGGACCGGTGCTGTTCAACTGGAAGCCGGAAGAGTGGCGCGACTTCTATTTCCGCATCGCCGACGAAGCGCCGGTCGACACCGTGGTGGTCGGCGAGGTGGTGTGCTCGAAGCGCCAGCCGTTCCTGGAGGAGCACATCCCGGCGGTGGTCGAACGTCTCGCCGGCGCCGGCAAGAATGTGCTGATGGGCTCGCTGGTGCTGATGTCGCTGCCGCGCGAGCGCAAGGCGATGGCCGAACTCGCGGGCGACGACGGCTTCATGATGGAGGTCAACGACCTCTCCTGCCTCGGCATGCTCGGCGGCAAGGCGCACGCGATCGGTCCGTTCGTCAACATCTACAACGAAGCGACCGCGGCGTATTTCGCCTCGCGCGGCGCGAGCCGGGTTTGCCTGCCGCCGGAGCTGCCGCTGTCGGCGATCCGCAGCATCGCCAAGTCGCTGCCAAACGTGTCGTTCGAGGTGTTCTCGTTCGGCCGGGTGCCGCTGGCGATCTCGGCGCGTTGCTATCATGCCCGGCTCAACAAGCTGGCGAAGGACAATTGCAAGTTCGTTTGCGAGCAGGATCCCGACGGCCTCGCCGTGACCACGCTCGACGACGAACCGTTCCTGGCGATGAACGGTGTGCAGACGCTGTCCTACACCTGCGCCAGCCTGCTCGGCGACATCGACAAGCTCAAGGATGCCGGCGTCTCCTCGATGCGCCTGTCGCCGCAACAATGCGACATGGTGGCGGTCGCGAGGCTGTATCGCGACGTCATCGACGGCAAGATCGCGCTGGCCGAAGGCGCGCAGAAGCTCGATGCGCTCTACCCGCTGAAGAAGTCGAACGGCTTCCTGTTCTCCAAGCCGGGCGCCGCGTTCGTCACTGACAGCGGCGACGTGCGACGGATCGTGCCGGCGGCGTAAGCGCATCGCGCCGACTTCAAGCTCGACAGCATGTCATCAAACACCATCGTCACCCTCCGCGAAGGCGGAGGGTCCAGTACGGTGGTGCGCTGATTCTTGAAGCAAAGCTCTGGAATACTGGATCGCCCGCCTGCGCGGGCGATGACCACCCTTGGTGTGGCTATGCGGCCCCCCACGCGTCCCGTCATGCGCGGGCTTGACCCGCCTGCGGGGCCGAAGCCCCTTCGGCGCAGCGAAGGCCCGCGCATCCATCCGCGCGTCAGCGTGTGCTCGACAGTATCACTTGAAGGAGATGGATCGCCGGGTCGAGCCCGGCGATGACGGCCTTTGTTAGCAACGTCGGACGCTTTGTTAAGAGCGTCGGACCATCGAGCGTCAGGTCAGCGGCTTCAGGATCCGCGTCAGCTCGGCGTGGATGATTTCGTTGCCGCAGACGATGTCGCCGCTCTGCAGCACGTCGCCGCCGCAGATTTCGCCGACGGTGCCGCCGGCTTCGCGGATCATGACGATGCCGGCCGCGATGTCCCACGGCGACAGATTGCGCTCCCAGAAGCCGTCGAAGCGGCCGGCGGCCACGGCGGCGAGGTCGAGCGAGGCGGTGCCCATGCGGCGCAGGCCGGCGACCTTGGGCTGCAGCGCCGCCATCTCGCGCTGGTTCTGCGCGAAGTCGCCGCGGCCGATATGCGGCAGGCCGCAGCCGATCACGCAGTCGTGGAGTTCGCGGCGATTGGCGACACGCAGCCGCGTATCGTTGAGGAACGCGCCCTTGCCGCGCTCGGCGATGTACAGTTCCTCATTGGCCGGATTGTAGATCAGGCCGGCGATCATCGTGCCCTCGCGCTCGAGACCGATCGAGATCGCAAAGTGCGGGATGCCGTGCAGGAAGTTGGTGGTGCCGTCGAGCGGGTCGACGATCCAGCGATGGCTCTTGTCGGCGCCTTCGCGCGTGCCGCCTTCTTCGCCGAGGAAGCCGTAGCCCGGCCGCGCCTTCGTCAGGTCCTCGTACAGCATTTCTTCGGCCCGCTTGTCGGCGCGGGACACGAAGTTTGCCGGGCCCTTCAGCGACACCTGGAGATTCTCGATCTCGCCGAAGTCGCGCTTGAGGCTGCGGCCGGCGCGGCGCGCGGCCTTGACCATGACGTTGATGAGGGCGGAATGGATCATGGTCTGGTCTCGTGACGACCTGCGAACGGGTCCGGTCTGGAAGGGATTGTGAGGGGATTGCCGGCGAAGGGGTGCCCGTTGCGGGGCCCGGCGTCAACCCGGATCATTTGGCGCCGCCGATCCAGGTGCGGGCGGCTTCTTCGGCCTTGGCACGATCTTCGGGCGACATCTGCGCCAGGGTCTGGTCGAGCAACAGATCGCCCTTGCCGGCGGTCTTGGCGACCAGATGCCATTTCATCGCATCGACGATGTCGCGCGTCGCCCCTTGGCCGGTGACCAGCACATGGGCGAGGCGGTTCTGGGCGATCGGATTGTTGGCGCGCGCAGCCTTGCGCAGCAGCGCCACGGCGGCGGGCTCGTTCTTCGGCGTGCCGGTGCCGTTGTACAGCGCGATCGCGTATTCGACCTGCGCCGGGACGTTACCGGCGAGCGCCGCGGCTTGCAGCAGCCGCACCGATTGCTCGACGTTCTTCGGCACGCCGTTGCCCTCTTTGTAGAAGGTCGCCAGCGCATATTGCGCTTCCGCATTGCCGGCGTCGGCGGCGATCCTGAGCAGCTCGGCGGCGCGCTTGACGTCCTGCGGGAAGGTTTGGCCGTCGAGATACAGCAGCGCCAGATTATAGGCTGCCTTCGGCTCGCCGAGCTTGGCGGCCTGCGCCAGCCATTTGGCGGCTTCCTCGCGGTTCGGCGGGCCGCCGCGGCCGCCCATCCGGGCCATCGCCAGCGCAAACATCGCCTCGCGGTCGCCGAGATCGGCCGCGCGCTGGTACCACTCGACCGCCTTCTTGTAGTCGCGCTTGACCCCGAGGGCGTTGGCGTAAAGCTCGCCCAGCATGGTCATGGCTTTGGCGTCGTTGTCGGCGGCGCGCTTCTGCGCCAGCTCGAAAGCGGTCTTGTAGAAGCCGCGCTGATAGGCGCCGTAGACCAGATCGATGTTGGGATCATCGGCTTCGGTGGCGCCGGCGCCGTTCGCAGCCTTGGCGTCGGGCTTGGCGGCCGGTTTATTGGCCTTGTCCTTGGCCTCGGTGGCGGGCGCCTTGGCAGGGGCCGCCGGCCTGGGCTTCGGCTTGTCCGGCTCCAGCGGCTTCGGGAACGGGTTCGGCCCGGACGGCGGCGACAGCGAGATCTGCGCCGCGGCGCCGGTGGCGAACAGCAGCGAAGCCGCAACAATCGCGAATGCGCGCAGCGCCTTCATCGTCGAATCCAATGTGTCATTGCCGGGGGGCGGCAGCGAAGCCTTGGCGGAGCGCTTCGCCGGCGTCCGCCAGCGCGGCCGTGGGATCGTCGGCGCTCCAGATGAAGTCGCCGACCAGCACGAAATCGGCACCTGCTGTGGCGAATTGATGGACTTCCTCGCGGCTGGCCGCATAGCCGATGCACGGCGGCTCGAACAGCTCCGCCCACCAGTCCAGCCGCTCCGCGATGGCGTCCGCCGAAGGCCGGGTGCCGTCGGTTCCCGGCTCGCCGAACAGCACGTAATCGGCGCCGGCTTCGCCGGCGATCATCGAATCATGGCGGGTTTCCAGCCCGCCGACCCCGGCGATGCGGGATGGCTGCAATTGCGGCAGCCATTCCTGCATCGCTTCGAGGCCGGTCAGATGCGCCCCATCGGCGCCGCCGCGCGCCACCAGATCGGCGTGGCCGTCGACCAGAAGCGCCGCGCCGCCTGCCTGCACCACCGGCGCCACCGCCTTGATCCGCGACGTCAGGGTGCGTGGATCGGACGGTTCCAGCCGCAGCAGCACCGCCGCCACATCGGCGGCCGCCAGCAGCTTCGGCAGGGCTGGGACGATCGCAGCGGGATCGGCGATCACCGGCGTCGCCAGATACAGGCGCGGCGCCGGACGCGATGGGGCAGGCTTGGCGTTCATTGCGGCTCAGGCGGCCTTCTTGGTTTCGAGCTCGGCGCTCCACTCGCCCTTGGCGGCGAGCGAGTTCATCCGGGCCCGGTGCGTGAACGCGGCCTGACCGGCCGCGACATTCTCGGCCTTGCCCGACCACGCCTTCTGCGGCGCGGCCTGCAGGGCGCGGCCGTAAGAGAAGGTGAGGCCCCAGGGCAGGCCGCCGATCTTGTTCATGGCATCGAGGTGCGCCGTGGCTTCTTCGTCCGACTGGCCGCCGGACAGGAAGGCGATGCCCGGCACTGCCGACGGCACGCAGGCCTTCAGCAGCTTCACGGTCTTCTCGGCGACTTCCTGCACCGAGGCCTTGTTAGCCGACTTCTTGCCGGGAACCGCCATGTTCGGCTTCAAAATCATGCCCTCGAGGGCGACGCGCTGGAAGTACAGTTGCTGGAAGGTTTCCTTCAGCACCCATTCGGTGACGTTGTAGCAGGTGTCGATGTCGTGGGCGCCGTCCATCAGCACCTCGGGCTCGACGATCGGCACGATCTGCGCCTGCTGGCACAGCGCCGCATAGCGCGCCAGCGCATGGGCATTGGTCATGATCGCGGTGTGGGTCGGCACGCCGCGGGTGGTGTCGATGTCGATCACCGCGCGCCATTTCGCGAAGCGGGCGCCCTGCTTGTAGTATTTGGCGAGCCGCTCGGCGAGCTTGTCGAGGCCGACCGTGATGGTTTCGCCCGGGCAGTTCGGCAGCGGCTGGGTGCCTTCGTCGACCTTGATGCCGGGGATGCTGCCGGCCTGCTCGATCAGCTTCACCAGCGGGGTGCCGTCGGCGGCGTTCTGCCAGATCGTCTCGTCGTACAGGATGACGCCGGAGACGTAGTCGCTCATCGCTTCGTTGGAGCGGAACAGCATCTCGCGATAGTCGCGGCGGTTGGTCTCGGTCGACTCCACCCCGATCACGTCGAACCGCTTCTTGATCGTCCCCGACGATTCGTCGGCGGCGAGAATGCCCTTGCCGGGCGCGACCATGGCGCGAGCGATCTGGTTCAAGTCAGCGAGGTTCATCGCGTCTCTCCTTTGGCTGTTCTTGTTGAGGTGGGAAGCCGTTCGGACAGGGTCTTAGACAATGCCGAGGAAGATGGCGAGGGCGCGATTGACCGCGGCCATGTCGTTGGTAGAACGGCGGCCAACGTCATCCCCCGCGAAGGCGGGGGAACCAGTATTCCAGAGCGCTCGTGTTCGATCCGCCGTTCACTGCCATACTGGATCGCCCGCCTTCGCGGGCGATGACGAGAAAGAATGCAGTAAGGACGGGCGCGTCACTTCCCGTCGTCGCCCCAGACTTCGATCATCATAACGCCAAGCTGCTCAAGGAGCTCTTGTTCTCCTGCACTTGCATTGATGGCGGCGCAGGCCCGGCGAATTTTTGCCTTGATCTCTGGAGCGTCCAAGTCAGGGAGCGGCGGATCGGTCGGCCGCAGTCCAGGTGCCGTCATCTCGGCTCGGAGCTGCCGCGCAGCCTCCCGAGCCCGCTCTTCAGAATCGCGATCGTCACTGGTGCCCACCGTGATGACCTCTGCGGAACTTGGTCCTGCGATCCGCACCACATCCCGTTCGGAATGTAGGTGCGGAACGAGGCGTCTACAACCTGGGCGTTCTTCGAGACCGAGTGGGCGTGAGTTGGGGCCTACTTGACCCGCAGCACCTCGACGCCCGGCAGCGGCTTGCCTTCCATCCATTCCAGGAAGGCGCCGCCGGCGGTCGAGATGTAGGTGAAATCGTCGGCGACGCCGGCATGGTTGAGCGCCGCGACGGTGTCGCCGCCGCCGGCGACCGATACCAGCTTGCCGGCCTTGGTGCGCTTGGCGGCGTGCTTGGCGGCTTCGACCGTGCCCTTGTCGAACGGCGTCAGTTCGAACGCGCCGACCGGCCCGTTCCACACCAGGGTGGCGGCGTCGTCGATCGCGGCGTGGATGCGCTCGATCGAGCGCGGGCCGACGTCGAGGATCATGCTGTCCGGCGGGATCGCGTCGAGCCCGTAGGCGAACGACGGCGCGTTGGCCTCGAAATGATACGCCACGGTGGCGTCCACGGGGAGGATGATGGCGCAGTTGGCGGCTTCGGCCTTGTTCATGATCCGCAGCGCGGTCTCCGCCAGATCCTTTTCGCACAGCGACTTGCCGACCTTGACGCCCTGGGCGTGCAGGAAGGTGTTGGCCATGCCGCCGCCGATCACCAGCGCCTGCACCTTGGTGACCAGGTTTTCGAGAAGATCGATCTTGCTCGACACCTTGGCACCGCCGACGATCGCGATCACCGGCTTGACCGGCGCTTCCAGCGCCTTGTTCAGCGCGACCAGCTCGGCCTGCATGGTGCGGCCCGCATAGGCCGGCAGCTTGTGGCCGAGGCCCTCGGTGGTGGCGTGGGCGCGATGCGCCGCCGAGAATGCGTCGTTGACCCAGATGTCGCCGAGTTCGGCGAGCTTCTCAACGAACGCCGGATCGTTCTTCTCTTCCTCGGGATGGAAGCGGGTGTTCTCCAGGCACAGGATGTCGCCGTCGGCCATCGCGGCGATCGCCTTGGCGGCGGGCTCGCCGACGCAGTCCTCGGCAAAGCCGACCGGCTTCTTGATCACCTCGGCCAGCGCAGCGGCGACCGGCTTGAGCGAATTCTTGTCGTCGCGGCCCTTCGGTCGGCCGAAATGCGCCAGCAGGATCACCTTGGCGCCCTTGCCCGACAGCTCGGTGATGGTCGGCGCGACGCGCTCCAGCCTCGTCGCGTCGGTGACCTTGCCGGAATCCATCGGCACGTTGAGATCGACGCGCAGCAGGACGCGTTTGCCTTTGACGTCGACGTCGTCGAGGGTGCGGAATGATTTGGTCATGATGAACCCTGTGTGTGGGGCCCATCCTTCGAGACGCCTCGCTGCGCTCGGCTCCTCAGGATGAGGCTTCCAAAGCGGCGAGGAGACGAACTCCTCGCGCCGGACATAGTCCTCATGGTGAGGAGCGGGCGAAAGCCCGCGTCTCGAACCATGAGTTCACAAGTACCAGGTCGTCAGATCAGCTTGCTCATCGCCACGGCGGTGTCGGCCATGCGGTTGGAGAAGCCCCATTCGTTATCGTACCACGACATCACGCGCACCAGCGTGCCGTTCTGCACCTTGGTCTGGTCCATGTGGAAGGTGGACGAGTGCGGATCATGGTTGAAGTCGATCGAGACGTTCGGCGCGTTGGTGTAGCCGAGGATGCCCTTCAGCTCCTGCTCGGCGGCGCGCTTGATCGCCTCGTTGATCTCTTCCTTGGTGGTGGCCTTCTTGGCGATGATCTTGAGGTCGACCACCGAGACGTTCGGGGTCGGCACGCGGATCGCGACGCCGTCGAGCTTGCCCTTGAGCTCCGGCAGCACCAGGCCGATCGCCTTGGCGGCGCCGGTCGAAGTCGGGATCATCGACATCGCCGCGGCACGGGCGCGGTACAGATCCTTGTGCATGGTGTCCAGGGTCGGCTGGTCACCGGTGTAGGCGTGGATGGTGGTCATGAAGCCGGTTTCGATGCCGACGGTGTCGTTCAGCACCTTGGCGACCGGGGCCAGGCAGTTGGTGGTGCACGAGCCGTTCGACACCACCATGTGGTCCTTGGACAGCGTCTCGTGGTTGACGCCGTAGACGATGGTCGCATCCGCCCCGTCCGACGGAGCCGACACCAGCACGCGCTTGGCGCCGGCGGTCAGCAGCGCGGCGGCCTTGTCGCGCGCCGTGAAGATGCCGGTGCATTCCAGCGCGATGTCGACGCCGATCTCCTTGTAGGGCAGCGCCGACGGATCCTTGATCGCCGTCACCTTGATCTTGCCGCGGCCGGCATCGATGGTGTCGCCGTCGACCTTCACCTCGTGCGGAAACCGGCCGTGCACCGAGTCGAAGCGCAACAGATGGGCATTGGTCTCGACCGGGCCGAGATCGTTGATCGCAACGACTTCGATGTCCTTACGACCGGACTCGTAGATCGCCCGCATAACGTTGCGGCCGATGCGGCCAAACCCATTGATCGCGACCCGGACTGCCATCCAATTTCTCCTCGCTGCCGATGATTTTCAGTTCTATGACGGGGCGCTCCCCGTACTCTTGCGCGGTTTCATGCCCAAAATGCCGAGCAGTTGCAATCCGCTCGTTCATGATTCAGATCAAAGCCTTACCGCAGGCGCGGCTCACCTGATGCGGTGAACCGCCGCGCCCACAGAAATTGCGCGATCCTTAATCGCCCGCCGGTGGGCGCCGCGTTATTAGGCCGCGAGCCGGCGCTTGGCGGCGTCCGCCACGGCCTCGGCGGTAATTCCGAAATGCTTGTAAAGGTCCTTCGCCGGAGCGCTGGCGCCGAAGCCGGTCATTCCGACGAAGCCGCCGTCCGGACCAATCACCGCATCCCAGCCGAACCGCACCGCCGCCTCGACGGCGACTTTGACCGGCGCGTCGCCGATAATCGCGGCACGGGTGGCGTCGTCCTGAGCCAGCAGCAGATCGAGCGACGGCACCGAGACCACGCGGGCGGCGACGCCCTGCACTTCGAGCAGCTTCTGCGCGGCGACGGCGATCTCCACTTCGGAGCCGGTGGCGAAGATCGACACCTGTGCCTTGCCGGGGGCCGGGATCAGCTCGTAGCCGCCGGTGGCGCTGAGGTTGGCTTCGGACGTGGCGGTGCGCACCTGAGCTAGGTTCTGCCGCGACAGCGCCAGCACGGTCGGGCCGTTGGTGTTCTCCAGCGCGAGCTGCCAGCACTCTGCGGTCTCCACCGCGTCGGCCGGACGGAACACCCGCATGTTCGGAATCGCCCGCAGCGCGGCCAGATGCTCGACCGGCTGATGGGTCGGGCCGTCTTCGCCGAGCCCGATCGAATCGTGGGTCATGATGTAGACCACCGGCACATGCGACAGCGCCGCCACCCGCATCGACGGCCGGGCGTAGTCGGTGAAGCACAGGAAGGTGCCGCCCGCCGGCGCGAAACCGCCATGCATCGCGAGGCCGTTCATCGCCGCCGCCATGCCCATCTCGCGGATGCCGTAGTGGATGTAGCGGCCGGAGAAATCGTCCGGCGTCACGTCCTTGGCCTGTTTGACGCGGGTGTTATTGGACGGCGTCAGGTCGGCGGAGCCGAGCAGCAGTTCCGGCACCACCGGCGTCAGCGCTTCCAGAGCCAGTTCGCTGGCCTTGCGGGTCGCGATGGTCTGCGGCTCGGAGACCAGCTTGTCCTTCAGCGTGCGGATAGCATCCGCGATCGCTGTCGGGCGCTTGCGGTCGATCACACGGCGCTTGAAATCGTCGCGCTTGTCCGCCGGCAGGGCGTCGAACCGGGTCAGCCAGTCGGTGCGCGCCGAAGCGCCCTGCTTGCCGACGTTGCGCCAGGCACCGAGCACGTCGTCGGGGATCTCGAACGGGCCGTAATCCCAACCGAGCGCCTTCTTGGCGCCGGCGAGTTCCTCGGCCCCGAGCGGTTCGCCGTGGGCCTTCGACGTGCCGGCCTTGTGCGGCGCGCCGAACCCGATCGTGGTCTTGCAGGCGATCATAGTCGGCCGGTCGGAGGCCTGGGCCTTGCGGATCGCATCGGCGATCGCCTTGTGGTCGTGGCCGTCGATCCGGAACGAATTCCAGCCGTGGGCCTGAAAACGCGCGACCTGATCGACATTGTCGGTCAGCGACAGCGGGCCGTCGATCGAGATGCCGTTGTCGTCGTACAGGAAAATCAGTTTCGACAGCTTGAGATGCCCCGCGAGCGCGATCGCCTCGTGGCTGACGCCTTCCATCAGGTCGCCGTCGGAGCACAGCACATAGGTAAAGTGATCGACGATGTCGCCGAACTCCGCCTGCAGCAGCCGCTCCGCCAGCGCTGTGCCGACCGAAGACGCGACGCCCTGGCCGAGCGGGCCGGTCGTGGTCTCGACCGACGAAGTGATGCAGTTCTCCGGATGGCCGGGGGTCTTGGAGTCCAATTGGCGGAAATTCTTGATCTGATCCAGCGTCACCTCCTCGTTGCCGGTGAGGTAGAGGAGGGCATAGAGCAGCATCGAGCCGTGGCCGGCGGAGAGGATGAAACGGTCGCGATCCGGCCAGTGCGGATCAGCCGCGTCGAATTTCAGAAACTGCGTCCACAGCACGGTCGCGACGTCGGCGGCGCCCATCGGCAGGCCGGGATGGCCGGATTTCGCTTTTTCCACGGCGTCCATCGCCAGCGCCCGGATTGCGTTTGCCATACGGGAATGATCGACCTGCGCCATGATGGATCCGCCTGAGAATGAGGGTTGCCTGTGTTCCGGTGGAATCGGAACGTGCCCTGCCTCCATGGCAAGGCGATGAACAGAACAGATGGGGCTGAATAGCCGGGAAGCCAGTTCGGCATAGCACCCGATACCGCTCAGGCCAACATGGGCGCGCGGAACCGGAGCCGGAACGGCCGCTTTGCGGTGCATAGTTCAGCGGCAGCGTTGCGCTGGGCTTCCTTGCCACGTAAATTTCGCGCTCTAAAGGCTTGTTCAATCGTGCCTTTTGTGGGGGTCGGCAAAGACCTCGGGTGTGGGAGCTTGCGAGGGGTCGCGCAACGAGCATGACGGATCGTCCTGCCCACGGTTCCATCGCTTCCGATCAGGCGCCGGCCGAGATCGTTGCGGCGGCGCGTCGCCTCTCCGCGGCGCTCGAAGCGCTGGAAAGCGCAGTGGAGCGCCGTGCCGAGGCTGATCGAGACGAAGACGAGTTGGCATCGCGGATTCAGGCGCTCGGCGCCGATCGATCGCGGCTCGCCGACGAACTCGATGGCGCGCTGGTGCGCAGCCGCAAGCTGGAGAGGGTCAACCGCGAGATCGCGCAGCGGCTCGATTCGGCCATCGATACCATCCGCCACGTGCTCGATACGGAAGCGGGTGATCCGCAGCCGGCCGAGGAGGAGTCATGAGCTCGAACGACTCCGCTGGATCCGCCAACCACGTCAGCGTCACCATCAACGGCCGGCAATACCGGATGGCCTGCGAACCGGGTCAGGAGCCGCAGCTGCTCGGGCTCGCCGAGAATCTCGAAATGCGGATCCAGAGCCTGCGCGGCCGGTTCGGCGAAATCGGCGATGCGCGGCTCACTGTGATGGCGGCGTTGATGATGGCCGACGAACTGCTCGATGCTCATGGCCGCATCGCCGCCCTGCAGCAGGAAGTGGAAGCATTGCGCAACGATCGTGCGGCTTCGCTCGACCGTACCGTGACCACCAACCGCGCCGTCGCCGCCGCACTCAACAGCGCAGCCGAACGCATCGAGCGCACCACCCAAGTCCTCAACCGCACCATCGGCGGCGGCATCGCGATCGGGTAGTTGTTACTCGGTCATTCCGGGGCACGCGCAGAGCGCGTGAACCCGGAATCCCGACATGTTGAATGCCGGTTGCTCGACAGCTCCAGATTCCGGGTTCGCTCGCGTTCGCGAGCGTCCCGGAGAAACGCTTTGAACTACCACTTCCTGAACACCGCCACCAGCTCGACATGCGGCGTGTACTTGAACTGATCGACCGGGGTCACGCGTTCCAGTTTGTAGCCGCCGTCGATCAGCAGCTTGGCGTCGCGGGCGAAGGTGGTGGCGTTGCACGACACCGCGATCACCAGCGGCACGCGGCCGGCGGCGAGCTGTGTGGCCTGCGCTTGCGCGCCCTGGCGCGGCGGATCGAACAGCACGGCGTCGAAGTCGCGCAGTTCGGGCGGCGCCAGCGGGCGTCGGAACAGGTCGCGCGCTTCCGCCTTCACCGGCTTCAGCCCCGGCGTCGCCGGTGCGGCTTTTTGCAGCGCGGTGACGGCCGGCGCGTCGCTGTCACAGGCGAACACCCGCGCCTTCTCGGCGAGGCGGAGTGCGAACGGACCGACGCCGCAGAACAGGTCCGCCACCTGCTTGGCGCGGCCGAGATGCGCCATCGCCAGCTCCGCCAGCGTCTGTTCGCCGAACGCCGTCGCCTGCAGGAATGCGCCCGGCGGCAATGTCACCTTGGCCTTGCCGATCGTCACCACCGGCGGCCGGCGGAGCAGAACTAATTCCCCGTGGCGCGTCAGCCGGGCAAGCTTGTGTTGCTCGGCGAGCTGCGACAGCGAGGTGATCATCTTCGGCGGCAGCGGCCCCGAGCCGCGCAGGTCGATATCGAGGCCGTTCTCGGTGGCGGTGACTTGAATGTCGAGCGGCTTGCCGACCGGCGTCAGCGCTTCGGCCAATGCCCAAGCCGCTTCCAGCGCGCCGCCGAGCGCCGGATCGAGAATCGGGCAGTGATCGATGCCTATGATCTCGTGGCTGGCGGTGGCGCTGAAGCCGACTTTGAGGATGTCGTGCGTGCCCCTGCGGGCGTGCAGCGTGATGCGGCGGCGTCCGGCGCCGTGGGCGTCGATCAGCGGATCGACCGCAACGTCGATTCCCGCTTGCGTCAGCGTCTCGATTACCAGGTTGCGCTTCCACGTCCGATACGGCTCGTCGCGCAGATGCTGGATCGCGCAGCCGCCGCACACGCCGAAATGCGGACAGAACGGCGTGATCCGGTCGGGACTCGGCACCTCGACGCGCAGCAGCTTGCGGCGATCGGGATGGCCTTGCACCGGTTCGGCCTCGACGGTTTCGCCGGGCAGCGCGAACGGCACGTAAGTCGCGCCGCCTGGCGACAGGCTGACGCCGTCGCCGCGGTGGCCGAGCTGATCGATCGTCAGGGTCTGGATCATGGCGATGCGATAGTCTCCGGCCGGCAGGCCGTAAAGCCGGAACTGATCAGGCGGCGACGGCGGCGGCCATCGAGTCCCGCGTCAGCCGGTGGAAGCGCCACATCAGCAGCGCGGCGTAGACGGTCAGGCCGATCGCCAATCCGATCCAGACGCCGAACGGGCCGAGCGCGGTGTGGAAACCGAGTACCCAGCAGAACGGAAAGCCGATCAGCCAGAATCCGAGCACCGCGAACAGCAGTGGTATCTTTGTATCGTTGCGCCCGCGCAGCGCGCCATTGGCGACCACCTGCAGGCCGTCGGCAATGAAGAAGCTGGCGCCGACGATCAGCAGCGATGCGGTGAGCGCCGCGGTCGCGGCGGCGGTGTCGGATTCCCCGAGAAACAGATACGGGATCTGGTGCCGGGTCAGCGCCACCAGCAGCGTCATCGCCGCCATGAACGCAAAGCCGAGGCCGATCGCCGCAAAGCCGGCGCGCCGCGCGCCGGGCGGATCGCCGCGGCCGACCGCGTGGCCGACCCGCACCGTGGCGGCCACCGAAATCCCCATCGGCACCATGAACATGATCGCTGCGACCTGCAGGGCGATCTGGTGTGCCGCGAGCGCGGTGGTGCCGAACAGGCCCATCAGCAGAGCGGCGGCGCCGAACACGCCGTATTCGAGCACGGAGGCGCCGGAGATCGGCAGGCCGAGCTGCAGCAGCCGTCGCATCAGCTCGCCGTCGAACCGGAACAGCTCGCCGAACACCTGGTACTTCCGGAACGGCCGCATCGTCACGCATACTACTGCGGCGGCGATGCACATCGCCCACGACACGATGGTGGTGGCGAGGCCGGCGCCGAAGATCTCGAGCCGCGGCAGGCCGAGCGAGCCGTGGATCAGCGCGTAAGCAAGGCCGAGATTGATCGGGATTGCGGTCAGCATGATCCACAGCGCCGGCTCGGGCCGGTTCACCGCGCCCATGAAGCCGCGCAGCGCGATGAACAGCCAGCCCGGCACCAGCGACCACGCCAGCCCGTCGAGATAGTCGCCGGCGAGGCGCGACGTCGTTGCGTCCTGGCCGAGCGCGACCAGCAACTCCTCGCCATACAACTGGCCGAGCGTCAGCGGAATGCCGGCGATCACGCCCGCCCACAGCCCGACGCGGAGCGACGCGCGGACCTGCCGCGGCGCGCGGGCGCCGAACGCCTGCGCGGCCAGCGGCGTCACCGCGGAAACCAAGCCGAGCCCCATGGTGAAGGTGGAGAACAGCACGATATGCGCCAGCGCCGCCGCGGCCACGGCGGTGTCGCCGAGCCGGCCGATCAGCGCCAGATCGGTGGTCATCATCGCGATCTGGCCGAGCTGGGTCAGCGCCATCGGCCACGCGAGCCACAGCGTTTCGATCAGCTCTGTCCGCCACGCAGACGACTTCGCCGGCGCGAGCGCGCCGGCGGCGATGTTGGAACCAGGTACGGTCATAGCGCGCACCATAACCGAAGTTGCGGCCGGAGTAAGACTTTGGTTCCGGCCAAGACGTCGCGCCTTGGAAGCTCTTAGCCGCGCTTTGCACCGAGGAAGAATTCGACGTTGCCGTCCCCGCCGGAGATCGAGGACGCAAACACCTCGATGTCGCGGCAGCCGAGCGAGGCGGCAAAGGCAATGACTTCGTCGCACACCGCGCGATGCACCTTGGCGTCGCGGACGATGCCGCGTTTCGATGGCGCCTCGAATTGCGGCTTGATCAGCGCCAGCAGACTCATCGGCGATGCGGCGAGCGACAGCGCAGCGGGCAGCACCTGCTTCAGCGAAATGAAGCTGGCATCGATCACCACCACATCTGGCCGCTGCGGCAGACGGGTGCCTTCGAGCTTGCGGATGTCGGTCTCCTCCATCGAGACGATCTTGGGGTGGCCGCGCAGCGAAGCGTGGAGCTGATCGCGGCCGACATCGACCGCGAACACCAATGCGGCGCCGTGCGCCAGCAGCACCTCGGTGAAGCCGCCGGTCGACGAGCCGACGTCGAGACAGACGCGATCCTCGATCGGAATCGGGTAGCGCTCCAGGGCGCCGGCGAGCTTGACGCCGCCGCGCGATACCCACGGATGCGCCGGTTGCGCTTCGAGCTGTGCATCCAGCGCGATCGGTTCGGAGACCTTGGTGACCGGCTTGCCGTCCGCGACCACGAGGCCGGCTTCGATCGCCGCCTGCGCCCGCGCGCGGCTGTCGAACAGCCCGCGTTCAACCAGCACGACATCGGCACGCTTCCGGGGCGTGGAATCCGGTGACTTCGCCAAGGGTCAGCGCGCCTGTTTCGGCCCCAGCCGCTGCGCCGCAATCCGGACGCAGGCGGTGAAGCTCGCGAGATCGTGCCACAGGTCGGCCGGCGCGGCGTGCGGCGTCACCAGCGGCGTGCCGTGTAGGTCAAGGCAATGGATCAGCATCAGATTGTCGGCGAGGCCGAAATCCTCGACCGCGAGGCCGTCGGCGCCGATCAGCAGGCCGTCGCGGGTCTCGATCGTTTCGAACCGTGCCACGCGTTCGACATAGGTCGCTGGATCGTTCGAATAGCCGAGCACCAGTTTGCCGCGTCCGGCCATGTAGCCGAGTTCGTAAACCGTGCCGGCGTCGGCGCTCGGCCCGCGAAACGGCGTCAGATTGGCGATGATCGCATCGGCATCGTTCATCATCGCCTCGTTGCCCTGGAAGATCTGCAGGGAGGCGTCGTGGGCGGCGAGCGCCACCGCATTGTCGAGCGGAAACAGCCCCTGGAGCCCGTGGTCGGCACACAGCTCGGCCTTGCGCCGGCCGACCTCGAGCGCATCGGGCAGAAACACGTCAGGGCCGGCGAGGTAGATCTTCTTCGTCATTCCGGGATTCGCCTCGGTCGGCGTCAGCCGAGCGTGGCGAAGGCCCGAAATCCATACTCCCGGCGGTGGTTATGGATTCCGGGCTCGCTCATGGAGCCTGTCATCGGGCCGGCCGAAGGCCGGACCCGTTGGTGAGCGCCCCGGAATGACACCGCGGAACTATCGATGCGGATCAGAGCTCAGGCCAGCTTGACGGTGTCGGCCTTGGCGTCCTTGCCGATGACGTCGAACACCTTCTTGACGATCGCCTTGGCGTCGAGCCCGGCGCGGGCGTACATCGCGACCGGGTTGTCGTGGTCCAGGAACACGTCGGGCAGCACCATCGACCGCATCTTCACTTCGCCGTCGAGCATGCCGTGCTCGGCCAGCGTCTGCATCACATGGCTGCCGAAGCCGCCGATCGAGCCTTCCTCGATGGTGATCAGCACTTCGTGGTCGCGGGCGAGCTTCAGCACCAGCTCGACATCGAGCGGCTTCATGAACCGGGCGTCGGCGACGGTGGTGGAGAGGCCGAGGGTGGCGAGTTCGTCGGCGGCCTTCTCGGCCTCGGCGAGCCGCGTGCCGAACGACAGCAGCGCCACCTTGTTGCCCTGGCGGATGACGCGGCCCTTGCCGATTTCCAGCGGAATACCGACTTCCGGCATCTCGACGCCGCGGCCTTCGCCGCGCGGATAGCGCACCGCGCTCGGCCGGTCGTCGATCGCCACCTGCGTTGCCACCATGTGCACCAGCTCGGCTTCGTCGGCAGCAGCCATGATCACCATGTTGGGCAGGCAGCCGAGATAGGCGTTGTCGAACGAACCGGCATGGGTGGCGCCGTCGGCGCCGACCAGGCCGGCGCGGTCGATCGCGAACCGCACCGGGAGCTTCTGAATCGCGACGTCGTGCACGATCTGGTCGTAGGCGCGCTGCAGGAAGGTCGAGTAGATCGCGCAGAACGGCTTGTAACCTTCGGTGGCGAGGCCGGCCGCGAAGGTCACGGCGTGCTGCTCGGCGATGCCGACGTCGAAGGTGCGCTTCGGGAATGTCTTTCCGAAGATGTCGATGCCGGTGCCCGACGGCATCGCCGCGGTGATGCCGACGATCTTGTCGTCCTTCTCGGCTTCCTTGACGAGGCTTTGGCCGAACACGTTCTGGTAGGACGGCGCGTTCGACTTGGCCTTGGCCTGGGCCCCGGTGGCGATGTCGAATTTGACCACCGCGTGATATTTGTCGGCGGCGGCTTCGGCCGGGCCGTAACCCTTGCCCTTTTGGGTGACCACGTGGATCAGGAACGGGCCGGTGTCGGCGTCGCGGACGTTCTGCAGGATCGGCAGCAGGTGGTCGAGATTGTGGCCGTCGATCGGGCCGACATAGTAGAAGCCGAGTTCTTCGAACAGCGTGCCGCCGCCCATCATGAAGCCGCGAGAATATTCTTCGGCGCGAGCCGCGCGATCGGCGATCAGCTTGGGCAGGTGCTTGCCGATCTGCTTGCCGGCCTCGCGCAGCGACCGGTAGGTCTTGCCGGAGTACAGCCGCGACAGATAGGCCGACATCGCGCCGACCGGGGGCGCGATCGACATGTTGTTGTCATTGAGAATGACGATAAGACGGGAGTTCATCGCTCCGGCGTTGTTCATCGCCTCATAGGCCATGCCGGCCGAGATCGAGCCGTCGCCGATCACCGCGATGACGTTGTTCTTCTTGCCGGAGAGCTCGCTGGCGACCGCCATGCCGAGGCCGGCGGAGATCGAGGTCGAGGAATGGCCGGCGCCGAACGGGTCGTGGTCGCTTTCGGTGCGCTTGGTGAAGCCGGACAGGCCACCGCCGGTGCGCAGGGTGCGGATGCGATCGCGCCGGCCGGTCAGAATCTTGTGCGGATAGGCCTGATGCCCGACGTCCCAGATCAGCCGGTCGCGCGGGGTGTCGAACACGTAGTGCAGCGCGGTGGTCAGTTCGACCACGCCGAGACCGGCGCCGAAATGCCCGCCGGTGACCGACACCGCGTCGATCGTCTCCAGTCGCAGTTCGTCGGCGACCTGCCGAACCTGATCGATGCGCAGCTTGCGCAGATCTTCGGGCGTACGAATGGTGTCGAGAAGCGGCGTTTTACTAAATTCGGTCACGGCGATATTCCAGTCTATAACTACAGGGTGGTGAGTCCCTCGACGAATGTCCGAATGTCGGGTCTGCCCGAGCCTCACCCGGCTCGCGCACTCCTGGTTCAGGAGAAATCAACGATCGAAGCGTAATGTGCGCTCCCGACCGTCGAGGTGACCTCGATCACCTATTGCGGCTGCACACGTCCACCGAACTTGACAGTGCCTCCTCGGCAAGTGTCAAGCGCGGCGCATAAGCTCATACCTTTACACAAACCAGTCTTCAAAGCCAACCATCGACCGCCCAAGGCGTGGTCAGGCTGCGCAAACTTTCGGCCAAGACGGTTGATGAGCCTGATTTTCTCGGCGCCGGTGTTGCACCGCAACCACGGCGACGCCGTGGCCAAGACGGAGCAGGATACCTGTTGCATGGTGCTATTGCACGTCCAGCGGTTCTGTTCCGGTCGGAGCGCCCTGGGCGTCGGTGGTAATTTTGTCGACCCGCGCCTCGGCCTGACGGAGCAGGTCCTCGCAGCGGCGTTTCAACGCCTCACCGCGTTCATAAATCGTGACCGACTCCTCGAGCGCCACCTTGCCGTCTTCCAGCCGCTTGACGATGGTCTCGAGTTCCTCGAGGGCGCGCTCGAAGCTCAGCTTCTTGACATCGGCGGTGGAGGCTTCGGCCATTTCGCATTCCCGGCAGCGCCGCGCAGGGACGCGGCGGCATTGTCTTGGTTGTTGTTCTTGGTCGCCCGGCGGGGCGGCTGGTTCAAGCGCCCATCAGGGCGCCGACGTGAGCCGCAACGGATTCACTCAGGCCCTGCAGGTCATAGCCGCCCTCGAGCACGGAGACAATGCGCCCGCCGGCGGTCTGATCCGCGACTTCCATCAGCCGCTCGGTGACCCAGCCGAAATCTTCCGCACGCAGGTTCAGGCTGGCCAGCGGATCGCGATAATGTGCGTCGAAACCGGCCGAAATCACGATCAGTTCCGGGGCGAACCGCTTGAGCTGAGGCAGGATCGCCTGCTCGAACGCGAACCGGAACTCGGTACCGCCGTCTTCGGAGGCGAGGGGGGCGTTGACGATATTGTCGTGTTCGCCCCGTTCGCCCTGGGAGCCGGTCCCCGGGAACAGCGGCATCTGGTGGGTCGAGCAATACATCACGGTGCGGTCGCCCCAGAAGATGTCCTGGGTGCCGTTGCCGTGATGCACGTCGAAATCCACCACCGCGGCGCGTTCGATACCGTATTGCCGCTGGGCGTAGCGCGCCGCGATCGCGGCGTTGCCGAAGAAGCAGAACCCCATCGGCTTGGTGATCTCGGCATGGTGCCCCGGCGGGCGGGTGGCGACGAAGGCGTTGGCGGCCGTGCCCTTCATCACCGCGTCCACCGCCGCGACCGAACCGCCGACGCCGCGCAGCGCCGCTTCGAACGTGCCGGGCGACATCGAGGTGTCGCCGTCGATATAGACGATGCCGGTCGACGGCGACATGTGGCGCAGCTCGACGATGTGGTGATCGGTGTGGCACAGCGCGATGTGCTCGAGCGAGCCGATCGGCGATTCCGCGCGAGCCAGCGCCGCGAAGCGTTCTTCACCGAGCGTCTTGTTGATGGCGACGAGCCGCGCGGCGCGCTCGGGATGTCCTTCCGGCGTGTGATGGTCGAGGCACGCGGAATGGGTCAGAAAGAGCGTGGTCATTCGGAAATAGCCCGGCGCCGTCTGTGTGTGCGATATATTCAAATGAATGTAGTTATTCGCCGCGGCGAGCGAAAGGGCCGCTTAAGGCTTAGCCGCTGCGCCTCAATTCAACCGCACGATACGATCCGCGGCCGGCGGCGCCACCGGGCTGTGGGTCCTGAAATAGGCGAACAGCGCATCGACGTCGTAGACCCCGGTTTGCGGTGCAGCACCGGCCTTGAACACGGTGAAGCCGTCGCCGCCGGCGGCGAGATACGCGTTCACCGTGACGCGGTAGGCCCGCGCCGGATCGACCGCGCTGCCGTTCAGCGTGATCCTGTCGGCCGGAATGCGATTCCCCTCGGCGCCCGCCGCATCCCAGGTGAAGCTGAAGCCCTTCGACACCTGCAGAATCCGCGGCCGCGCCGGCTCCGCCCATTGCTGCTCCAGCGCCGCCTTGAGCTGGGCGCCGGTCAGCGTCATCGTCACCAGCTGATTGCGGAACGGCTGCGCGGCGAACACCTGGCCGAACGTCACCGCGCCGCCTTCGCCGCCGAGAATATCGGAGCGGACCCCGCCCGGGTTGGTCAGCGCAATCTCGGCCCCGCCTTTGTCCGGATCCGCTGTGGCGGCGAGCTGGGCGTCGGCGACGACGTCGCCGAGCACGCTCTCGCCGGCGGCGTTCGGCACGCGTGACAGCGCCGCCGTCACCGAGCCGGCCGGTCGCGCCGCGATCGGACCGGCGAGCCTGTCGTAGGCCGCGATCAGGTCGCTCTGCGCCGGATCCTTGGCGAGCGCGTCGGTGCGGACGATGGTGTTGTCCGCCGTGGCGCTGATCACGTCGCGGGTGGTGGGATCGAGCTTCAGATCGATCGCCGTGACGATGGTGCCGTATTTGTCGCCGCTGGTGACGAGGCGGCCGTCGATCCGGCAGTTATAGGCGCGGTGGGTGTGGCCGCTGATCACCACGTCGACCGCGCGATCGAGCTTGTCGACGATCTCGACGATGGGACCGGAGATGCCCGGGCACGCATTGTAGTCGCCGGTCGGAAAGCCGCCCTCGTGGATCAGCACCACGATCGCCTCGATCCCCTTGGCCTTCAGCTCCGGGATCAGGGCGTTGACGGTCTCGGCTTCGTCCTTGAACGACAGGCCGGCGACGCCGGGCGGCGACACCATGTTCGGTGTCGTCTTCAGCGTCAGCCCGATGAACGCCACCGGCACGCCGCCGAATTTGCGGATCGCGTAAGCCGGAAAGATCGTCTTGCCGGTCGCGGTTTCGACCGTCGAGGCGGCCAGATAGTTGAACGCTGCGCCCTTGAACGGATGCGGCCCGCGGCAGCCGTCCACCGGGTGGCAGCCGCCGTTCTGCATCCGGAGCAGCTCGGTCTTGCCTTCGTCGAATTCGTGATTGCCGACGGAAGACAACGCCAGTCCCATCAGCGACAGCGCCTCGATGGTCGGCTCGTCGTGAAACATCGCCGACAGGAACGGGCTGGCGCCGATCAGATCGCCGGCCGCGACGAAGATCGTGTTGCGGCGATTGTTGCGCAGCTCCTTGACCAGCGTCGCCATGTGTTCGGCGCCGCCGGCCGACACCTGGATCTTCCTGGCCGGGTCCGCCGGATCGTCGATCGTGATGCCGCCGGGCGGCGGCTTCAGATTGCCGTGAAAGTCGTTGATCGCGAGGATGCGGAGATCGACCGGCGGCGGCAGCAATTCGGCGGCGCGCGCCGGTGCTGCGGCGAGCATCAGCGCGGTCGCGGCTGAGAGCAGGGCGGTGCGGTGGCGAAGCTTGGTCATCGGCGGTCCGAAGGTTGCTGCGTGCCGGGCCGGCATCGCCCGCCGCGCGAGCGAATGCAAGCCTCGCCCGATGCCTCTTTGCCGCATCGGTGCGTCGGTGCGTCGCCGGATACCGGCCTTGCCGCGGTGCCGATTGAATTCGGTGCGTCCAGCGCGGTACTGATTGCTGTTCGCTATGGAGTCGCGGCGGTGGCGCCTGCCGTCGTCGCGCAGAACACCGAGGATGCTTCAATGAAACGGCTCTCGCTGGTTTGGTCCGCCGCCATGGTCGCGACGGTCGCGCTCGCCGCCACAATTCCGCTCGCCGCCGCGCAGCAGCCGAATGGGGGCGAGAAGAACGGCACGCCGCGGCTCGCCGATCTGATGGAAGCCGCGCAAGCGCGGCACATCAAGCTGTGGTTCGCCGGCATCACCGGCAATTGGAAACTCGCCGGCTACCAGACCCGTCAGATCAAGACCCGGCTGCAAGAGGCAGCCTCGCTGTATCAGAGCCTGCCGGTCGACGACGTCACCACCATGGCCAAACCGATCGCCGCGCTCACCGCCGCGATCGCCGCCGAAGACAGCAAGGCCTTCGTCAAGGCCTATGGCGACCTGACGGCGGGGTGCAATTCGTGCCACCAGGAGGTCAAGCTCGGCTTCATCGAACTGAGGGCGCCTGCGGCGAATCCGTTCAGCGATCAGGTGTTCGGGAAGGGGAAGAAGTAGCTGGTCTCGTCGGCCTCGGATCCGGCGGATCGGCGCGGCGAACTCGGTTTGCTCTTGGGATGCTCGAAACGGTCAGGCGTTCGACTTGGAGCGTTTTCGAGCGAAGTGGAAATCGGTTCGCGTGAAGAAAACGCGTCCGATCAAGAATCGAGAGCTCCGGTTCTGATTCTATCAGAACCGGAAAAGCTCTAGCGGGCGTCGCCTCAATACTCCACGTCGAACTGTTGCTCCGCCGCATTGGCGCGGCAAGGCGTCGCGACGATCTTGGCGCCGGGACGGATTGCCCGATTCTCGACCGTCCAGCAGCGGTTCTGGTTGCCGCGAACCTGCCCGGCCTGCGCCTGATATTGCCAGCGGTCGCGCGCCATATTGCAGGCCATCGTGATCACGTAGTCCGGCGGTTCGGGCAGTTGGTTGATGAACACGCATTGGTCGCTTCGATCCTGCGGGCGGATCGGACTGCCCTTGGTGTCGAACAGGAAAATCTCGCCTTGCGCTTGGCCGCAACGCGACAGCACGATATCGGCGGAGTCTTCGCCTCGTCCGCCGATGTTGCGGACACACAGGTCGGGGTTGGCGCGCAGCTTGAAGATTACCTGCGAATTCGCGCCCGAATTGTTGGCGGGCGGGGGCGGGGGCGGCGGCGGCGGCGGCGGTGCAGCCGCCATCTGCTGACTGACCGGCGGCTGCGCCGCCGACGCGGCGGGCGGAACGCCGAGGCGGCTGCGACATTCCTGCACCTTGAGGATCGCGGCGGCGATTCCGTCGAGGCGGAAGTCGTAGTCCATCTTGCCGACGCCGAGCACCGCCTGCCGGCCGTTCTTCAAGGCGTCGACCTGCCCCATGTTGAGCCAGGCGATCGTCCAGTCGTCGAAGATGGTGCCGCTGACATCCGCGCCGGCGCCGCCGGCAGGATCCTGCCCGTCGATTTCGAGGCGCCCCTGCCAGTCCTTGTTCGCCTTCACCGGGACGACCAATTGCCACTGGCTGCCGTCGCCCGGCATCGCCTGGTCGACGCCGATACGCACCTCGCGACCGTCGCGCCGGCTCACCGCCGCGCAGTACATGAACAGGCGACCGCTGAAGGCGGCCGATACGTCCCACCCCCGGGCCTGCCCGTAAGGTTGCTCCATCTGGCCGTTGCCGATGATCGAATAGCCGCCGTATTCCTCCGGCGTCACCAGCAGGCCCGCGCAGCGGCTGCCCAGCCGGCGGATATGCACCGCAGCTCCCTGCACCTCGTCGCTGGGCGTGCGCATGCACCACGCGAAATGATTGTTGCGGTCGCCATGCACGCCTTTGCCGGGGTTGAGGCATGCCGGGTTGGACTTGATGGCGTCTTCCGATGCGGTCGCGACGGTCTCGGCATATTGCTGGCAGAACCGGGCGTCGCCGGGCGGCTGGCCCTGCGCCAGCGCGGCGCCGGGGACGAACAAGGCCGCTATCATCAGGCCGAAGACTGCACGCATGAAAATTCTCCGATCATTATCTGTCAGGGATCAAAATCGCAGCGAGCGCTGCATGCGGGTCTGGCCGCGGCGCTGCGGCTGGATCATTTGGCCTGGCTTTGATTTCTGGTCTTCAACTGCACAATCAGCCCGTCGATCCCGCTTTGTTGGATGATGGACGCAAACGAGTCTCGATAGATGGTCACCGCGCTGACGTTCTCGACGATCATGTCGAAGATCTTGTACGAGCCGGCGTTGGCAGCGACCCGCCAGACGATGACGATGGGTTGGGCGCCACGTCTCATGAAGCGGCTGGTGCACGTGAAGTTTCGCTGCGCTTCCGTGCAGGGATCAACGCTGACGCTGGTCGCCTTTTGATCGGCCGTCGAATTCAGAACCGATTTCGCCAGAATTTTCTCGAATTCGCGCGACACGGCCTGCAATTGATCCGGCGTGGCTTGGCGCGCGTAGCGGCCGAGCGCCGATTTGGTCGTGGTGTCCATGTCGAACACGCCGCGCACGAGACCGCCGATCGTCTCCTTGTTCGCAGTCCGCGCCGCCTCGGCAAACTGTTTGACCACGGCTTCGGCGGCCTGGGCGGGAGTGGCGGCGACGCGGATGAGGGGGGCGGTTCCATCCCATCCGCGGTGCCCGACCGCGTCCTGCCGTGCCGAATCCGCGGGCGCAACAGTCTGGCCGAGGCCGGGGAAGGCGAATGCCCCCGCCGGAGCCGCAGCCAGGAAGCAAACAAGCAGAAACGTCAGCACGCGCATGTTGAAGGTCCCATGGTTCGACGCAGTGTTTGCGCCACATGTCGGATGTCGGCCGGAAACGTGGCCGGCGCAGATGTCGGCGAAGGCCGCCCGTCGGCTGCGGTGTCGCCGGGAGGATTAGTTGAGGACGAACGTGCCGTCCGGACCGGTGCGTGTCCGGCTCTCTTTCCGAAACCAGAACTGCCCGCTGAGACCCCCGTTGGCGGTCCTGATCTCGTACAGCTCCGATCCGTTGGGCGACAGCTGGTAGACGCCGCTGCGCTCGGTGAAGGGTGCGTTCTTGCAGGTGTCGTTGCGCCGGAGATCGGTGCAGATATTCACCCGGTTGTTCGGCAACAGCTCGATCGACAGCCGTTGCCCCCGCGTGTCGACCGGCTTGCCGAACAGCGTCAGGGGATTGATCCAGACCCACGGGCCGGACCATTTCGCGATGGTGCGCGCCGGCGCCGGGGCTGCGGACCCCGGCTGCGGTGCGGCGACGGTGTTCGCCTTCACACAGGCGTGCAGTTCGGCGACCGCCTTGCCGACGTCGCCGGTGAAGGACGCCGATCCCGTCAGGATGCCGCGCGGCCCCGCGACACGCCATTGATAGCCGCGCGCGCGGGACAGGGCGGTCAGCTGGCCGTCATCGACATAGAACGCCAGGCGGCCGCCTTTTTCCGCATCGACCGGCTCGGCATTGCCGCCGATGATGATCGAGGCGCGGCCCTCGCGGTACCAGCCTTGCGGCAGGTCCGTCGGCGCAGGCACGGACAGATAGTGCTTTCCGTTGTTTCGTCGCGAGACGATGTTCTGCCCCTGTGTGGCGCGGCAATTGACGACGTTGTTGGCCTCCGCCGTCTGGGTGAACTTCCAGCCGAGCACGTTGCCGCCCCACGGCTCCTGCTGCGCCAGCACCGGTGATATCGCCATTCCCGCGAGTACTAACGCAACAAACAACCTTTTCATTCCGCCCCCACCAACTACTCGCAATACCGGATAGTGGTTGGCCGCGACGAGAAAATCAATCAGGCATGCGTGTGTAGCAGCGCGCGGACGTCAAAAATCGCCTCGCGCCGTGTCGGCGAACTGGTCTCCTGACGTGCATTCCTTGCTTGGTCGGCCGGAAAGAAGTCGCCGGCTGATGCCGCCGCTGCGGAGTCAGCCTTTTTTCCGCATGAAGAAATTCTGAAACGCCCCGACCGCTTCCTGCGATTTCATCCGCTCGCCGAACAGTTTGCTCTCCTGATCGATCCGCGCGATCAGGTCGTCCGGTGACGGCTTGATCAGCTTGCGCGAGATCGCCACCGCTTCGGCCGGCAGCGCGCAGATGTCGCGGGCGGCCTTCATCGCGTCGGCCTCGGTCTGGCCGGGCGGCACCACGGCATTGACGAAGCCGGCCTCGCGCGCCTGCTCGGCGCCGAGCTTCTGCCCCATCACCAGCATCGCGAAGGCGCGCTGGTGGCCCATGCTGCGCGGTGCCAGCAGGCTGGAGGCGCCTTCCGGCACCAGGCCGAGCTGGATGAACGGCGTCGAGAAAACCGCCGAGGTCGAGGCCAGCACATAGTCGCAGTGGAACAGCAGCGTGGTGCCGATGCCGATCGCCAGCCCGTCGACCGCGGCGATCAGCGGCTTAGTATTGCGCGCGAGCGCGTAGAGAAAATCCGTCGCCGCCGTCACCCGCGGCGCACCGCTCTGGTCGGTGCCGGCTTTCAGGAAATCGTCGAGGTCGTTGCCGGCGGTGAACACGCCGGAGCCGCCGGTGATGATCAGGCAGCGGATCGCCGGATCGTTCTGCGCAGTGTCGATCGCCGCGGTCATCGCCCGATACATGTCCTGCGTCAGGGCGTTCTTCTTCTCCGGCCGGCGCATGGTGATCACGCGCACGCCCTCTTCATCGGCAACGATCAGATGTTCCGACATGGTTTCCTCCAAGGACCGCCCGCTCACAGTGGCGGGCTTCGGTGTGGCCGCGAGCTTGCGACGGATCAGGCTGACAGCACCGCCTCGGCACCGGCCACCGCGTCGGCGCTGTCGATGACGCTGCGTTCCAGCGCCGGCGCCTGCACCGCGATGGTCTCGGCGAAGAACCGCGCCAGAGCGACGTAGCGCGACGGATCGCTGACGCCGTCGAGGTCACGTGCCGCGAGCGCTTCGGCCGCCAGCGCGCAGCCGCCCACAGTGGCGCCGAACAGGCGCAGGTAAGGCGTCGCGCCGGCCAGCGCATCGTTGGTGGCGCTGCCGAGCTTGTCGAGCAGATAGCGGCTGGTGCGGTCGAGCGACTCCAGCGCTTCGCGTAGCCGCAGGCCGGTGAGGCCGAAGCCCGGATCGTTCGACGCCTCGACGTCCTTGACGATCAGGGTCAGCTCGTCGAGCAGCGTGAACACCGATGCGCCGCCATTGACCCCGAGCTTGCGGGTGACGAGGTCGATCGCCTGGATGCCGTTGGTGCCCTCGTAGATCGGCGCGATCCGCGCGTCGCGATAGTGCTGCGCGGCGCCGGTCTCCTCGATGAAGCCCATGCCGCCGTGGATCTGCACGCCGAGCGAAGCGACCTCGGTGCCGACGTCGGTGGAAAACGCCTTGGCGATCGGCGTCAGCAGCGCGCCGCGGGCGGCGGCGGCGGCCTTGACCTTGGGGTCGGAGCTGCGCGCGGCGATATCCAGCGCCACCGCGGTCGAGTAGCAGATGGTGCGCGCGGCGCCGGTCAGCGCCCGCATCGTCAGCAGCGTGCGCTTGACGTCCGGGTGCTTGATGATCGGATCGGACCCGGTGCCGGTGCTGCCGATCGCGCGGCCCTGCTTGCGCTCCTGGGCATAGGCCAGCGCCTGCTGATAGGCACGGTCGGCGATGCCGACGCCTTCCAGGCCGACGGCGAGACGCGCCTGGTTCATCATCGTGAACATGCACTGCATGCCGCGATTTTCCTCGCCGATCAGGTAGCCGATCGCGCCGCCATGGTCGCCCATCGTCATGGTGCAGGTCGGCGAGGCGTGGATGCCGAGCTTGTGCTCGACTCCGCTCGGATAGATGTCGTTGCGGGCACCCAGCGTGCCGTCGGCACCCACCAGGAATTTCGGAATCAGGAACAGCGAGATGCCCTTGGTGCCGGCCGGCGCGTCCGGCAGCCGCGCGAGCACGAAATGCACGATGTTGTCGGTCATGTCGTGGTCGCCGTAGGTGATGAAGATCTTGCTGCCGAAGATCCTGTAGCTGCCGTCCGCGGCGCGCTCGGCGCGTGTGCGCAGCGCGCCGACGTCGGAGCCGGCCTGCGGCTCGGTGAGCTGCATCGTGCCGGTCCATTCGCCCGACACCAGCTTGCCGAGGTAGATCTGCTTCAGCTCGTCGCTGCCGTGGGCGTGCAGCGCTTCGATCGCCGACAGCGTCAGCAGCGGGCACAGCCCGAACGCCATGTTCGACGACGCCCAGATTTCGGTGCACACCGCGTTGACCGCCATCGGCAGCCCCTGGCCGCCGAACTCCTCCGGTCCCGACACCGCGTTCCAGCCGGCGCCGATCCAGCGCTGATAGGCGTCAGGCCAGCCCGGCGCGGTGGTGACCTTGCCGTGTTCGAGCTTGATACCGTGCTTGTCGCCGACCCGGTTCAGCGGCGCCAGAATGTCGCTGGCGAACTTGCCGGCTTCATCCAGCACCTGCGCGGTGATCTCGCTGTCGTAATCGCCGTAATGGCCGGCGGCGACCGCCGCCTGCAATCCCGCGCCGTGGTTGAGCGAAAGGAGGATGTCGTCGATCGGTGCGCGATAGGTCATGACAGTGTCCCGGCTGACGGAAGGATGCTGGCCTTCTTCCATGAAAAGCCGTTCCCCTCAACCGTCCGTGGGGTCGCGTTTGCCGCGGGAGCCGGTCGGCCGGGCGATGTTGCGGCCCTGGCTGCGCAGTCGGGCCGGATTCCAGGCTCTCGGCGGTTGAAAACCCGCCCTTGTCTCGATAGACCGGCGGAGCCGAGGCGAATCCGCCGCCCGGCCGCGCGGGCCGGAACCGGCCGTTGGGGCGTAGCCAAGCGGTAAGGCAGGGGATTTTGATTCCCCCATGCGGAGGTTCGATCCCTCCCGCCCCAGCCACGCTCAGCCTGCGAGGTTCAAGTCTCTGATTGGACAAGTCTCTGATTGGAGATGGGTTTCCAGTCTTGAGGCTGGCCGCCTCAGCTCGCCAGACTCTTCATATAGGCGCGCCATCCGCCGAACGACGAAATGTCGGTCGCGCCTTTCAGGCCCTCGGCCTCGACGATGAAGCCCTTCGGCGTCGTGCCGTCGGCCAGCCGCGTGGTGCCGATGCCGAGCGGCGCGGGGATGCCGGCGACGAAGCTGCCGAAGCCTTCGGCGGAGATTGCCCAGACCTCGGTGGCGATCGGGGTGCCTTCGTCCGGTGCGACGCGCAGCAGGCCCGGCCGGAACGGCGGGCCGCCTTGCAGCGCGAACAGCTTGTAGTCGGGCGTGGTGGAGACCGCGCGCAGGAAACGCCCGCCGCGGCTGGTCAGCTCGTGGTTCAGCGGCATGCCGGACAAATGCGCGCCGACCACCACCAGCTCGATCTCGTTCGCACCGGCAGTGGACGACGCCTCGACTGGAGCCGGCACCTTGGTGCTGCTGGCGCCCACGGACACCTCGCTTGCGGCGTGAAGGCGCTCGCCCAGCGCGGCGAGCAGACCGTCGCGGCCGGACGGCGCGATCAGCGTGACGCCGGACGGAAAACCAGGGGCGCGGAATCGGCCGGGTACGGCCAGCGCGCAAAGGTCGAGCAGGTTGACGAAATTGGTGTAGGTGCCGAGCTCGCTGTTGGGGCCGATCGGATCGGTCTGCAAATCCGCGATCGTGCGCGGGCGCGGATAGGTCGGCACCATCAGCACGTCGATGCTGCTCCAGATCGCATCGGCGGCGCGGCGCAGCTCGGCCAGCCGGTACAGCCCGCCAAATGCATCGGCCGCGCTGAACGCCGAAGCCGAGCCGATGATCTTCCGCGTCACCGGATGCAGCAGCTCGGGCGTGGTCTCGATCACCTGCCGGATCGCCTGATAGCGCTCTGCGACCCACGGCCCGCTGTAGAGCAGGCTGGCGACGTCGAACAACGGCGACAGATCAACTGCACGAGCGGGTGCAGACACCACCGTCGCAAGGTCCGTCAACGCAAGATCGAACGCGCGTTCGGACTGCAGCTCGCCGGCGAATTTGCGGCTCGCCGTGTCCGGCACACCGACGCGCAGACCGGGCGGCAAAGCAGCGGGCTTGGTAGCTGCACTGGGATGCGGCCGCGACCAGGGATCGGCGCGGTCGAACGTCGCCATGACGCGATAGATCGCGTAGGCGTCGGCGACGGTGCCGGCGAACACCGAGATCGTATCCAGCGTCCGGCACGCCGGCACCATGCCGCGCGACGACACGCTGCCGAGTGACGGCTTCAGCCCGACGATATTGTTGAGCGCAGCCGGGACGCGGCCGGAGCCTGCAGTGTCGGTGCCGAGCGCGAATGTCACCAGGCCATGCGCCACCGCGACCGCCGAGCCGCTGCTCGACCCGCCAGGCACGTAGCGCGGATCGATCGCATTGCGTGGCACCGGATAAGGCGTGCGGACGCCGACCAGCCCGGTCGCGAACTGATCGAGGTTGGTCTTGCCGATCAGGATCGCGCCGGCATCGAGCAGACGCTGGACCGCAAACGCGGTTTCGCTCGGCGTGTAGGCGAAGCCCGGGCAGGCGGCCGTGGTCGGAAGACCCGCGACATCGATGTTGTCCTTCACCGCAAACGGGATGCCCCAAAGCGGCTGCGCATCGGGATCGAACGGGCCGAGCGCTTCGGCGTCGGCGAGAACATCGTGCTCGGGTCGCAGCGTGATGAAGATGCCGGGATCGGCCACTGCTGCGATCCGGCGATATGCCACAGCGATGATCTCGGCCGGAGACGCGCCGGCCGCATATGCGGCGTGTAAGGTTGCGATCGTCGGGAAGGTGGTGAGTTCAGCAGCCGACATCACACTTCCTCCAGCGCGCAGATCAGGTCGCCGGCGCGCAGCGTTTGCCCCGGCTTGGCATTGAGGGCTCGGACGATGCCGCGCGCGGTCGCCGGAATCGCGATCTCCATCTTCATCGATTCGATCACTGCCAGCGTCTGGCCGATCTCGACATGTTGGCCGGGTTCGACGGTGAGCTTCCAGACGTTGCCGGGCGCTTCGGTGAACTGGCCGATGCAGCCGTCCGGCACGTCGCCGCCGGAGCCGAGCGCGGCCGCGGTGTCGTCCTCGACGACCTCGTCGAGCTTGGCGTCGCGCCAGCGCTGGCGTTCGGCCTCGAACGCGGTCTGCTGGCGGGTCTTGAACGCCGAGATGCCTTCGGCCTCGCGCGCCAGGAACGCTTTGTAGTCGGCGTAGGAGAACGTCGTCTCCTCGATCTGGAGCGGATAGCCGCCGTGCGGAAACGCGGCGCGGGCGTCGAGCAGTTGTTCCGGCGTTACCGGGAAGAACCGGATCTGGTCGAAGAACCGCAGCAGCCAGGGATGGCCGGGCTTGAACACTTCGGTGCTGCGCCAGGTGTTCCAGACCTGGATGGTGCGGCCGAATAGCTGATAACCGCCGGGGCCTTCCATGCCGTAGATGCACATATAGGCGCCGCCAATGCCGACGGCGTTTTCCGGCGTCCAGGTGCGGGCCGGATTGTATTTGGTGGTGACCAGGCGATGCCGCGGATCGACCGGGGTGGCGACCGGCGCGCCGAGATAGACGTCGCCGAGGCCGAGCACCAGATAGCTGGCGCCGAACACGATGCGCTTGACGTCGTCCTCGCTGGAAAGACCGTTGATGCGGCGGATGAACTCGATGTTGGACGGACACCACGGCGCATCGGGACGCACCAGCTCTTGATACTTGCGCATCGCCAGCACCGCCTGTGGATCGTTCCACGACAGCGGCAGGTGTATGATGCGGCTCGGCACCGCCATCGCTTCGACCGACGGCAGTTCGCGCTCGATCCTCGCCAGTGCGTCGAGCAGCTTGCGGCGTGACATCACCGCGCTGTCGTAGTGGATCTGCAACGAGCGGATTCCCGGCGTGAGATCGATGATCCCAGGCAGTCTGGCTTTCTCCACCGCCTCGGCGAGCACGTGCACCCGCAAGCGCAGCGCGATGTCGAGCTCCATCGGGCCGTATTCGACCAGCAGATTGTCGTCGCCGGCGCGGCGATACACCACCGGGATCTCGCCATCGTCATGGCGGCCGACGATCGCCGAGCCGAGCTCGGCAGGCGCGGCGATCACGGTCGGCCCTGCGACCGGATCATCGGCCCGCGCCACCGGCACGAAGCGAAGTTTGTCGCCGGGCTTGAGCTGGCCGACCTTCCACAGTTCGTCGCGCGCCACCACGGCCGGGCAGACGAAGCCGCCGAGGCTCGGGCCGTCGGGCCCGAGGATGATCGGCATGTCGCCGGTGAAGTCGATCGCACCGACCGCATAGGCGTTGTCGTGGATGTTGGAGGGATGCAGCCCGGCTTCGCCGCCGTCGGCACGTGCCCATTGCGGCTTCGGTCCGATCAGCCGCACGCCGGTGCGGGCGCTGTTGAAGTGCACTTCGTAGTCCGAGGAAAACAGCGTCGCGATGTCGTCGTCCCGGAAGAAATCGGGCGCACCGTGGGGGCCGTAGATCACGCCGATCTGCCACGCGCGCGTCAGCGCTGGCCGTTCGTCATCGGTGAGCGCGCGCGGCTCCGCGACAGGAGCGATCGAGCCGAAATGCAGCACGTCGCCGGCTTTCAGCGCGCCGGTGGCGTGGCCGCCGAACGCGCCGAGCGTGAACACCGCGCGGGAGCCGAACACTTCGGGCGCATCGAAGCCGCCGCGGATGGCGAGATAACAACGCTGGCCTGGTCCCTCGATCTTGCCGATCGCCAGCATTTGGCCGGCGCGTACCGCGATCGGCGCGTCATTGCTGACCGCTGTGCCGTCGAGCTTTGCCGCCATGCCGGCGCCGCACAGCGCCACGACGGCGTCGGCGTTGAAGCGCAGCGTCGGGCCGCTGACGGTGAGTTCGAATGCTGCGGTGGTCTCGGGATTGCCGACGATCCGGTTGGCGAGGCGGAACGAGCGCTCGTCCATCGGTCCGCTCGGCGGCACGCCGACGTGCCACAGATGCAACCGGCCCGGCAGCTCCTGCAGGCCGGATTGCGCGCCGGGCGCCACCACGTCGATGGTGCGCGCCGCGAAGCTGAAGTCCGCCAGCACCTTGGTGGCGACCTTGCCGCTGCGGAACAGATCGGATGCGGCGATCGCGCGCAAGTAATCAAGATTGGTCTCGATCCCGGCGACGGTGGTGGCGGCGAGCGCCCCGATCATCTTGTCGATCGCGGCGTCGCGGTCGGCCGCGTGCACGATCAGCTTCGCCAGCATCGGGTCATAGAACGGCGTTACCTCGTCGCCGGTTTCGATCCAGCCGTCGACGCGCGCGTCGTCCGGAAACGCCACCTGGGTCAGCCGGCCGGCCGAGGGCCGGAAGCCGGCGCCGGGGTTTTCGGCATAGAGGCGCACTTCGATCGCCGCGCCTTGCGGCGGACGCGGTGTATAGGTCGCAAGCGGGCTGTCGCCGGCAGCCTGGCGCACCATCCATTCGACCAGATCGACGCCGAACACTGCTTCGGTGACGGGATGCTCGACCTGCAGGCGGGTGTTGACCTCGAGGAAGTAGAATTCGTCGCGGGCGACGTCGTAGATGAATTCGACGGTGCCGGCGGATTCGTAGGCGACGTTCCGGCCGAGCGCGACCGCGGCCTGGTGCAGCCGGATGCGCATCTCATCCGAGATGCCGGGCGCCGGGGTTTCCTCGACGACTTTCTGGTTGCGCCGCTGCAGCGAGCAGTCGCGCTCGCCGAGCGCGATCACGTTGCCCTGGCCGTCGCCGAAGATCTGCACTTCGATATGGCGGGCGTTGGCGACGAAGCGCTCAAGATATACCCGCGCGTCCCCGAAGCTGGCGCGCGCGGTGCGCTGCACCGTGGCGAAGCGTTCGCGCAGCGTCGCTTCGTCGTGACAAAGCTGCATGCCGATGCCGCCGCCGCCCGCGGTGCTCTTCAGCATCAGCGGAAAGCCGATCCGTGCCGAGGCCTCCAGAGCTTCCTCGATGCTGTCGATCAGTCCGGTGCCGGGCAGCAGCGGCACGTTGCTGGCCTGCGCCAGTTCGCGGGCGCGGTGCTTCAGGCCGAACGCCTCGAGATGCTCGGGGCGCGGCCCGATGAAGGCGATGCCGTGCTGCTTCAGCCGCTCGGCGAAGCCGCGGTTCTCCGAGAGAAAGCCGTAGCCGGGATGCACCGCCTGCGCGCCGGTTGAGAGGCAGGCGGCGATCACGGCGTCGACATTGAGATAGCTGTCACTGGCGGCGTCGCCGCCGACCCGCACCGCCTCGTCGGCCTCGCGCACCGGGCGGGTGAAGCGGTCGGCGTCCGAATAGATCGCGACCGATGCGATCCCCATCCGGCGCAAGGTGCGGCCGATCCGCCCGGCGATTTCGCCGCGGTTGGCAATCAGAACTTTGCTGAACATGATCAGTCCTCGCCTGCCTCGTAGATCACCACCTGGATCGGCGTCGGGAAGAAGCCGTTGCAGGGATTGTTGACCTGCGGACAGTTCGAGATCAGGCACAGCACGTCCATCTCGGCGACCATCTCGACGTAGTCGCCGGGCTTGGAGACGCCGTCGACCACGGTGAAATTGCCGGACGTGTCGAGCGGCACGTTCATGAAGAAGTTGAGGTTCGGCACGATGTCGCGCTTCGACAGACCGTGCTTGGCGGCCTCCAGCACGAAGTTCTCGCGGCAGGCATGCAGATATTTGGTCTGGTGCCCGAACCGCACGGTGTTGCTCTCGCAGGAGCAGGCGCCGGCCGAGGTGTCGTGCAGGCCGCAGCTATCGGCGACCATGCGCAGCATGGTGCGGCCCTCGGTGGACATGATCCGCGTGCCGGTGGTGACGTAGGCCGAACCCTGAGCGCGTAGTGTGTCCTGGCCGCTATAGCGTTCGCCATGATCGTCGGCGGCGTAGAACAGGGTGTCGACCGCCTGCTGGCCGTGGCTGTCGACGATGCGCAGCGTCTGGCCCTTGCGGATGATCGCCGACCACGGCACGCGCGCCGGGATCTCGGTGTCGAGCACGATGCGGGCGGAAGCGGGAATCGCGGTCATGCTCAGGCCCTCCCTGCGACGCCGGCGAGATAGAAGGCGTTGTTCTCGAACGCGCGTTTGGCTTCGAGCGACACGGTGCGGCAAAGGTCGTCGGCGGCGGGCTGAGGCGCCTGATAGCGGATGATGTCGATGTCGCCCGGCGCGTAGCTGGGGGATGGGTCGAGCGGGTGCGGACAGTTCGACACCGCGACGAGCAGGTCGAGCTCGGCGCGCAGATCGACGAAGTCGCCCTTGTTGCGACGCTCGCCGTGCCATTCGAACCGGCCCTGCGAGTCGACGGCGACCGGAGCGAAGAATCCGATCGACGGGTGCAGGTCGCGGCGATCGAGCCCGAGCTTGCCGGCGGCGAGCACAAAATTGTCGCGGGTGTTGCGGAAACTGCCGGCGCCGTAGCGCGCCGCATTGGTCGCCGCGGTGGAGCCGCCGACCATGGTGTCGTGCGCGCCGCTGGTGTCCTCGATGATCGACAGCAGCGCACGGCCCATGTCGGACAGGATCACCCGGCCTTTGCGCAAGGACGCCGCCCACTGCACCTTGATGGTGTCGGCATGGTTCAGCCGCTCGCTCGGGTCGAGCGCATTCCAGGCCTGGATGCTGACGCAGGACGTGCCGCTGGTGTTGACGAGGCGCAGCGCTTCGCCGCGGCCGAGCTTGGTCACGTAGTACCAGCCACCCGGCACGGTCTCGCGATGGATGATCGCGTCCGCTGCGATCGGCGCGCCGTCGCGCGGCGTCGGCGGCGGCAAGGCCTTCGGTGCCTGTTGCTGGCCCAGTGCCTTGTGCTGTTCGTAGCGCTGGCGGTTGGCCTCGACTTCGGCCTTCTCTTGCTCGGTCAGGATCATGCTGTCCTCACGGTGAACAAACGCCGGGTCGTCCCGGCTCATGCTCCCTGTGCGGCCGGGTCGTCCCGGCCGGAGCGGATTGGATGGTCGGTGCGCGGCTGCGCGATGCGCCGCGGAAAGATTTCGAGATCGCGCGAGATCGTGGCGCCGTAGCGCTCGCGCTCCTCGGGACGGTTGCGATTGCGCTCGAACGCGATCACGCGGGTCGCCAGGCTGAACGCTTCGGACAGATCGTGCGTGACCATCACCACCGTCAGCTCGGTCTCGTTCCACAGCCGCTTCATCAGCACGTGGATGTCGGCGCGGATGCCCGGGTCGAGCGCGCCGAACGGCTCGTCGAGCAGCAGGATCTTGGGGCCGCGCATGATCGCCTGCGCCAGCGCCAGCCGCTGCTGCATGCCGCCGGACAGCGACGCGGGATATTTGTGCTCGTGGCCCTTCAGCCCGACCTCGTCGAGCAGCGCCAGCGCCTGCTCGGTCGCCTCGCGCCGCGCCCGGCCGAACAGCCGGCCGAGCAGCCGCGACTGTTGCAGCTCGCGGCCGAACAGCACGTTGTCGAGCACGGTGAGATGCGGAAACACCGAATAGCGCTGGAATACCACGCCGCGATCGGCGTCGGGTTCGCTCGGCATCGGCCGGCCGTCGATCAGGATCCGGCCGCGGGTCGGCGTCTCCTCGCCGAGCAGCATGCGCAGGAAGGTGGTCTTGCCGCAGCCGGAGGGGCCGACCAGGGCGACGAAGGCGCGCGGCGCGACGTCGAGCGTGATCCGCTCCAGCACGATGTGGTCGCCGTATTCCTTCCAGACGTTGTCGAATCGGATCGCGCTCATTCCGCCCTCACCGCGGCGAACCAGGGGAAGGCCTTGCGCTGGATCAGTCGCAACGCCAGGTCCATCAGGAAGGCGAGCAACGTGATCCACACCACGTAGGGAATGATCACGTCCATCGCCAAATAACGTCGCACCAGGAAGATGCGATAGCCGAGCCCGGAGTCGGAGGCGATCGCTTCGGCGGCGATCAGGAACAGCCAGGCGGGGCCGAGCTGCAGCCGCAGCGAGTCGATCAATCGCGGCAGGATCTGCGGCAGCACCACGCGGAGCGCGATCTGCCAGGTCGAGGCGCCGAGCGTCTGCGCCTTGATCAATTGCTCGCGTGGCAGCTCCATCACCCGCATCGCCAGGTCCCGGATCATCGCCGGCAGCGTGCCGATCACGATCAGCGCGATCTTGGAGTTTTCGCCGAGCCCCATCACGATGAACAGGATCGGCAGCAGCGCCAGCGGCGGCACCATCGACGTCACCGACACGAACGAGCCGAGCAGCGCGTTCGCGGCCGGCAGCAGTCCGATCACGATGCCGAACACGAGAGCCAGCGAGGTCGAGATCGCCAACGCAGCGCCGAGCCGTTCCAGGCTCGCCAGCGTGTCCGTCCACAACAGATAGTTGCCGGTGCGGGCGTCGACCTGAAACGCCATCTGCTTGACTGCCTGGCCCATGCTGGTCAGGGCCGGCAGCAGCTTGTCGTTCGGATTCTCAGCGAGCCTGGCGCCGGAGCCCAGCAGATACGCAATGATCACCAGCACGAACGGCAGCGCCGCCATGTAGATGGCGAGTTGCCGTCCAGGCCTGATGTTCACCCATCGCATCGTCGTGCTCCGGCTTGGCTTGTGGAGGTGATCGCTTACAGCTTGCCGGCCGCGGCCATGTCCATGAAGCTCGGGTCGAACCGCAGCTTCACGTTGGACTTGTCGCCGAGCACGCTCTTGTCTGCGAGCTCGATGCCGACGGCGTCGGCCGACTTCGCGCCCTTGCCGAGCAGGTCCTTGTCGAACAGGAACTTGCGGACGCGGTCCATGGTGCTGCCGATCGCCGCGCTCTTGGTGAAGGCTTCGGCGTCCGCGGCCTTGCTGAACAGCCTGGTCGAGGCGAGCTGGCTTTCGAAGCCGGCCAGATCAGTACCCGACGCCTTCGCCATCGCTTCCTTGGCGGCCTTGGCCTCGGCGCCTTCCGCCGTCATCTTCGCCATGGTCTCGTACCAGATCCCGACCAGCGCCTTGGCGAAGTTCGGATTGTCCTTCACCACCGCGGTGTTGGCGACCATCAGATCCATGATTTCGCCGGGGATCTGCGAGGAGTCGAATACCTTGTGGGCGTCGGGCGAAGAGAGGATTTCGGAGACGATCGGATTCCACGTCACCACCGCGGTGACGTCGGCGGTCTTGTAGGCGGCGGCGAGGTCGGCGTCGGAAGTGTTGACGACCTTGATGTCCTTCTCGGTCAGCTTGTTGGATTCGAGCGCCCGCGCCAGCAGATAGTGCGACACCGAGAACTCGACCAGATTGACCTTCTGGCCCTTGATCGCGGTCAGGTCCTTCTTGTCCTTCAGGATCACCGCGTCGTTGCCGTTGGAGAAGTCGCCGACGATCACCGCGGTGGTGTCGACGCCGCCGGCGGCGGGAATCGACAGTGCGTCCATATTGGTGATCGTCACCGCGTCGAAAGAGCCGGCGGTGTACTGGTTGATCGACTCGACGTAGTCGTTGAACTGCTTCACCTCGATGGTGATGCCGTATTTGTCGGCCCACTTCTTCACGATGCCGGTGTCGGCGGCGTAGCCCCACGGCATCCAGCCGACATAGATCGACCAGGCGACCTTGAAGTCTTTCTTGGGGGCGGCGGAGGCTCCGGCGACGCTCAGCGCGACGATCGAACCGGCGAGGATCAGAGAAGACAGCAAACGTGTTTTCCGCATCGGATCATTCCTCAGAATCTGGTCACGATGAGGAATTGACATGGACCATCGTTTGCCAATTCCTCGGCTTACGAGGTCTCCCGGGCTTTTGTCCCGCCGTGCGTCCGAAGGATTTCTCCCTTCGGGGGGCAGCTCTCGGACCAGCGTCTGAAACAGACCGGAACCCTAGCCGCCAACTCTGGGAAGATTGTTGCCTCAACTCACCGGCGTTTGGAAGCATCGCACCGCACAAACAATGTGCAGGCGGCGATACTTGTTTGTTCAGATTGGCGAACGATCCGGCGGGTTAGGTATCATTATGAGGTGGGAGCCGCTTTCGACTGCGCACAGCAGGCCCCGCATGCAGTCCGCAGCGCCGTCGGTGCGACGGGACGCAGTGAAACCGAACGGCGACTCCTCCACCGAAAGGATGGAATTCGGTCTGGGGGCCGATCCATGATCATCCTGGAGGGTAAGTAATAGCCCCGGCCTTCGCCGAGATCGATTCGCGATTGATTTCGCTCAATGCAACTGCGCCAGCGTCGGCTCAGCCTTGCAAAGAATGTGGGGGGATAGGCCCTCATTGAACCTGACGTGAGCCGGACGGCCGAAAGGGCTGATCATGGCACGTTCAATGGTTTGGCGAGCTGCGTATGCAGCCGTTGTTGCGGCGACCTTGCTCGTGTCGCCGGCGCGTGCCGGATGCAGTCCTGAAGACATGGCCGACGCCTTGGCTGGGACGCTGTCCGCCGGCTGGGCCTGTAAGTCAGTCTATCAAGACGACACCAGCCGATACGCAGCCATCGCGTTGACCGCAGTCCTCACCGGTGTCGCCGCGCAGGGATCGGACACCGGCAAAGGACAAGCCCTGGTCGATCAGTTCTGCGCGGAAGCCCAAGGCAGCGCCGATCAGATCGTCAGCAAGCTCAATACGATCTTTGGAAACGCCGTCGCCGAAGCGGTGCTCGGCGATCTTTCGAAGCAGCTCGCCGCAGTCGGCGCGGCTGCGGACGTGGTGAAGTGCTCCTGCAAGAGTGAACAGACCACCATCGGGCTGGGTTCGGAGGCCGGCAACTGCCTCGAAGAGGCGTTGTGCTGGGGGCAGGAGCAGTTGGGGTGGCAGTCTTGCGGGAAGTGCGAGGTTCGTCCGCCCGTCCGCGCCGTCTGCGCGGCCATCCCAGAAAGCTGCAGGAAGATCCACTTCAAGGACTGGTCGAAGCATGCGGAATGTCAGGGCATCGGCGGTGCCGGTTCGATCTTCAGCCCTTCGAGCAAGGGGAGCTACAAGGACACCTATGATCGTTATGGCGTGTCCGTCGTCGAAACAGGCGATGGAACGCTGGTCGTCACCGATCCAGGCCAATATGCCTGTCATAGCGGCATCACCTATTGCAGCTGTCCGAAGCCGATGGTGCCGAAGTGGTCGCAGGTCGCCAATCCCGGGTCGGGCGACAACAAATACGTGTTCTCTTGCGACTGTCCGAAAGGCACCCACCCGGGAAAATTGACCGCCGACAACATCTCCGAATGCCTGTGCGACGAAACCAATCAGGTGGCGAGTTTCGGCTTTGCACCGTTCGGCATGTGTCCGCCGCCGGCTTGCCCCGCCGGACAAACGAGGCTCGGCGGTGACAAGAACAGCCCGTGCGTGACGCCATGCTCCGACAAGAGCCAGGGCATGGCCTTCGACGGGAGCTGCTGCGATCCCGTGCAGATGTCGAATTGCGGCGAATGCTGCGCGCCCGACACCGTGCCCAACGTCAAGACCGGCTCATGTGAGCCGCGGCCCAAGCCTCCCAAATGAGGCGTACAACCATGATCGTCTCCGGCCGCCCCGCTTTCCTCGCAGTCCTCGTCCGAGCGATACGAGGCTCGGCCTGCGCACTGGTCCTGACGCTCGCAGGCGGTGCCGCCGCAATCGCGCAATCATCGCCGGGTGTATACGCGCCGGGCTACGCCGCCGTGACCGGCTTCTCGGGTGCGGTTCGGCCGTTTCAGATCGAGCCTGGTCAGGACCCGAACCTGCGGACGTTCATCGATCCCGATGGGCCATCGCTCCGCGTCATCGATCTGAGGCGGATGGACGGGCCGCCGTCGGCGCAGCCGGTCGGCGCGCCGAAACCGTTCACCGTCAGCGCCAAGATGATCGGCCAGGTGTTCGGCGTCGCGGTGGACGACAAGTTCAACATCTACGTCGCGGCGAGCTCCGCCTATGGCATCGCGATCGTTGCTTCTGGCCCCGACGGACAGCCTCAACGCATCAGGCAAGGGAGCAGGGACGCGACCTTCATGGCGGCGCAATGGGGACCGGGCGGAGGGCCGGGATCAATCTGGAAGATCAACGGTGCGACGGGCGCCGTCACGCTGTTCGCGAATGTCGCCACCGGCGGCAAGCCCAACAGCGCCGCCGCACTCGGTGGATTGGCTTTCGATCCGATCAGCGCCTCCTTGTTCGTCGCCGATCGGGAAACCGGCCTGATCCATCGCTTCGGCGCCCGCGGCTCCGGCCTCGGCGCTTATGATCATGGCATCGTCGGCACCGCCGCTGCAGGGCTTCCTTCGGCTCCGCCCCCGCCCGCAGCCGGCGCGGACATCTCGAGCCCGCAATTCGACAGCGCTCGTCCGGAAACCTGGGGTTATGCCGCACCGGCACGGCGGGTGTTCGGCTTGGCGGTGCACGGTCGTCGGCTTTACTACGCGATAGCCGAGGGGCTGCAGGTGTACTCGGTCGGTCTGCGCGACGACGGGTCTTTCGGCACCGATGCGCGGCTCGAAGTGGCAGTACCCGCAGCTGCCGCTCCCTCCGAGATTTCCCGCATTGCGTTCGACGACGCGGGACGAATGTATCTCGCCGAGCGGCCCGCGCCGACCGGCGCGCAGGATTTCGAGGCGTTATCGGTCCCGTCGATCGGTCGCGTGCTGCGCTATGCGGTGATTGGTAGGATCGAAGGCGGCAAACCGATCTGGCAGCCTCTGCCGGACGAGTATGCCATCGGTCTGGCTGCAGATTTCCGCAACGGCAACGGTGGCGTCGCGATCGGCTACAGCTACGATGCCGATGGTAAGCTGAATCCGGAGTCCTGCGGCGGCTTCGTCTGGAGCACAGGCGAACAGTTGCGTCGGACGGCCGATGCCGGGCTGATAGCTCGACTCGGCCGAGCCGATGCGCTCGCGATCAATGGGTTGCAGGGAAACCCGGTGTGGCGCGTCCGTCGCGGCGAGCAGCCCCCGCTGCTGAGTTACTTCATCGACTATGCAGATGCGCCGTTCGATTCCTCTGCGCGGGGGCACCTCGGAGATATCGCCATCTTGCGGCTGTGCACGCGGCCGGCCGCCGAGCTGCGCATGGCGCCTGCCCCGGCCGGCGCGCCGCCGTTCGTCGGCAGTCCGATCCCGCCCGGTCTGCAGATCTGCAAGACCCACGTTTGCGGTCCGGATGGCTCGGTTTGCCCGCCCAGCCAGATATGGATCATCAAGACCAATCAGTGTGGAACCGGTTGCCCGCCGCCGGACATCGTTATCAACGGCCAATGCTGCTCGCCGATCGATCTTGAGCCCGGTGGCGCCTGCTCCAGCCGGACTCCGTCGACCGATATCGGCAAGCCGATGTGCGGTGCCGCCCAGACCGCGATCGGTGCGGACAAGCAATGCTGTGACAACAGCCAGATCTACTCCGGCCCGAACGGGGAGCAGCAGTGTTGCGCAGGGGCTCTGGTGAACGGCAAATGTGATCCGCTCAAGCCGAAGATCCCAGACTGGGCTTGTCCCGGCTGCTGTGCGCCCGGCTACACCAAGACCGGCGGCAAGTGTTGTCTGACGAGTCAGATGACCTCGACGGGTCAATGCTGCGCGTCCGGGCAGACGCCGAGCGCCGATGGCGCGATGTGTGTCCCGCGTTTTTGGCTGCCAAAGCTGTCGCTGTGCTGTGCGCCGGGCTTCGTGCCGACCGGCAAGGCCAAGTGCTGTGCTGCTGCCAATCTGACGACCAGCGGCGAATGCTGCGCGGTCGCGGTCGATCCTCAGGATCGCAAGCAATGTCCCACTCAAGCCTCGCCGCCCCAGCCTTGCAAACGTGGCGAAATCCGCAACAGCAAAGGCGCGTGCGTGTCCGCGACGCTGCAGCCCACGCCCGCTCCACGCGAAATGCTCCGTCCCAAGTGCCGGCCCAACGAGCGGCGTGACGCCCGCGGCGGCTGCGTCGCGCGCAAGTCACGGCCGATGCCGGACACGCCACCGGCGGTGATCCGGCGGCCGACCGGGTGTCCGCCCGGATTCGTCCTTGGCCCGCTCGGCCAGCGCTGCTTGCCGGCGAGAGGCGGCCGGATCATTGGACCGCCGGTTCTCGGAGGAGGGCGGGATGGTCATCTTCGAGGCGGCCCGCCTGACGGACGCAGATAGCGTCCGGGTCTGAAGACGACGCCGACGATCGTTCCGCGCCAGAATAGGTCGCCGGGGGGCCCGCTGCGGTGCTGCTTGTCACAACCGTCGCAGCCCCTTCAGCACCGACCCGGCCGCCGATGTTGCCGGGTGGAGAGAGCGCACCAGCACCAGCGCTTGCGCCCCGCGGAACCCTGACGATGTCGCTTCCCTGCTCGCTCTCGCGTCGACTCCTGGCGGGCGGTTGCGCTAGATTCGGTTTGCACAAGCCCAGCAGAGGCGAAAGTGAACGACACGCTGTCCGCGTCCGAGCAGGCGCTCGTCGATCGGGAAAGGGAACTCGCAGAGGTTCAGCGCATCGCCAAAGTGGGCGGTGTGGTGGTGGATCTGACCGCGGGGTTCCGTAATCACCGATCCCCGGAATATCTGGCGATCCATGGCCTGCCGCCCGAGGCGGTGAACGAGACTCATGAGGACTGGGTGCGCCGGCTGCACCCCGAGGACCGCGAACGCGCCGAGCGGCAGTTTCTCGACCTCATCAAGGGCACCTCCGACCGCTACTCCGCCGAATATCGCATCATCCGCCCGAACGACGGGGAAGTGCGCTGGATCGCAGCGGAAGGGCGGATCGAGCGCGATGCGTCGGGGCGCGCGGTGCGGATGGTCGGCGCGCATATCGACATCACCGATCGCGCCGTCGCCCGCGAGATGCTGCGCGAGAGCGAGCAGCGCTTCAAGCTGATCGCCGACAGCGCGCCGGTGCCGATCTGGGTCACGCGCCTCGACCGAACCCGCAGCTTCGTCAACCGCGCCTATTGCGACTTCATCGGGCTTTCCTACGACGAGGCGCTGGTGTTCGACTGGCGCAGCATCATCCATCCCGACGATGTCGCCGAGGTGGTCCGCAACAGCGTCGCCGGCGAGGCCTCGCTGCAGCCGTTCGTGCTTGAAGGCCGCTACCGCCGCGCCGACGGGCAATGGCGGTGGATCAGGTCGGAGTCGCAGCCGCGATGGGATCCCGCCGGGCGCCACATCGGCTTCATCGGTGTCGCCCACGACATCACCACCGCCAAGCAGGCGGAGATCGATCTGCGCAATGTCAACGACGTGCTGGAGCGGCTGATCGCGCAGCGCACCGCGCAACTGCATTCCAGCGAGTCACAGCTTCGCGCGATCCTCGAAACCACCAATCAGTATCAGGGGTTGCTCGATCTCAAGGGCCGGCTGCTCTACGTCAACGGCACCGCGCTGGCCGGCATCGCGGCCGAGCCGGCGCAAGTACTGGGCGCGCTCTTCTGGAAGACGCCGTGGTTCGAGGCGACGCCCGCGGCGGAGAGTGCGATCGAACGCGCGTTCCACGCGGCGCGAGCGGGCGAGATCGCCAAGCTCGATCTGGAACTGCAACTCCCCGCCGGGCAGCGCCACATTGATTTCTCGCTGCGGCCGGTGGCGGATGCGCAGGGCGGCGTCATGGCGGTGCTGGCTGAAGGCATCGATTCCACCGAGCGCCGCCGCAACGAGGAGGCGCTGCGGCAGGCGCAGAAGATGGAAGCGGTCGGACAGCTCACCGGCGGCGTCGCGCACGACTTCAACAATCTGCTCACCATCATCCGCTCCGCGGTGGATTTCCTGCGCCGGCGCGACCTGCCGGAGGAGCGCCGCCGGCGCTACGTCGATGCGATTTCGGACACGGCCGATCGTGCCTCCAAACTCACCGGGCAACTCCTGGCGTTCGCGCGGCGGCAGCCGCTGTCGCCGGTGGTGTTCGACGTCGCGGCCCAGATCCAGAGCATCGCCAATCTGATCCGCCCGCTGGTCGGCAGCAGGGTCGAGATCGACGTCGACACCGGACGGGAGCCGAACTACGCGATCGCCGATGTGGGCCAGTTCGAGACCGCTCTGGTCAATCTCGCCGTCAACGGCCGTGACGCGATGAACGGCGAGGGCCGGCTGTCGATATCACTTCGCCGCGTCGACGAAATCCCGCCGGCGCGGTCGCAGCCGGCGCGCCAGGGCGCGTTCGTAGCGATCTCGGTCACCGACAGCGGCAGCGGCATCGCGCCGGGCAATCTCGACGTGATCTTCGAGCCGTTTTTTACCACCAAGGAGGTCGGCCGCGGTACCGGCCTCGGTCTCAGCCAGGCGTTCGGTTTCGCCAAGCAGTCCGGCGGTGAGATCATCGTGCACAGCGCGCTGGGCGAGGGGGCGACCTTCACCATCTATCTGCCCCAGGCGCAGGCCCCGGAGCAGACCGAGGCGGCGACGCTGTCGCGCGCCGACCCGGCCGGCGGGCTCGGTCACCGCATCCTGGTGGTGGAGGACAATGTCGAGGTCGGCAAGTTTTCGACCGAACTGCTGCAGGATCTCGGCTACACCATCAAATGGGCGAAGTCCGCCGACGAAGCGCTGGCGGCGCTGGCCGAGGACGAGTTCGCGTTCGATCTGGTGTTTTCCGACGTGATCATGCCCGGCAAGAACGGTGTCGAACTCGCCACCATCGTTCGCGAGCGCTATCCCGGCCTGCCGGTGGTGCTGACCAGCGGCTACAGCAGCGTGCTGGCCGAGAACGCGCATCAAGGCTTCGAGCTGATTCAGAAGCCATATTCGGTAGAAGCGCTGTCCCGGGTGTTGCGGCGGGCGATCTCCGAACGCCGGACGCGGCCGACCGGAGGATGAGGTCGCGGGCCGCGGACGAACTCACATCATCAGCGGCTTGGCTTCCTCCGCCATCGCCTGCAGCAGCGGCAGGAAGCGGTCGATCATCTCGCCGGTGGTGATCCGGTCGACATGGGCACCGATATTGGCGGCGGCGACGATCGTGTCGTCATAGCGGCGGATCGGCACCGCGACCGAGCGGAAGCCGGGCTCGGCTTCGCGGTCGACCAGCGAGTAGCCCTTGGTACGATCGGCGATGATGGTGGCGATCACCGTTTGCTTGTCGACGATGGTCTCTTCGGTCTGCTTGGCCAGCGTCATGCCGTTGATGGTCGCGGTCAGCTCGTTGTTGTCGAGCCGGCTGAGCAGTACGCGACCGACCGAGGTGCAGAACAGCGGCAATCGATAGCCGAGATCGATCCCGGCCGAGAACACCCGCGCCGGGCTGGCCCGCGCCACAAACACCGCGTCTTCGCCGTCGAGAATGGCCAGCGAGCAGACTTCCTTGGCATTGGCCGACACCCGGTCCATCAGCGGCTGCAGCACCGCGCTGATCTGGTTTGAGGCCAGATAGGCAGAGGCGAGTCCGAGCACGCGCGGCGTCAGCGCGAACAGCCGGTCGTCGCTGCTGACATAGCCGGCGCTCTGCAGCGTCAGCAGGATACGCCGTGCCGTCGCGCGCGGCAGATCGCAGGCCTTGGCGACATCGCTCAGCGTCATCGGCCGCTGTTCGGCGCCGAAGGCTTCGATCACCCGCAATCCCCGCGACAGGCTTTCGATGAACTCGGCACTCTCGGTCGGTGCGTCGTCGGCGGTTCGTTTCAGTTTGGGCATGCGGGTACTTTGTATGGGGACGAGGCGGAGCGCCGACGGCACGCGCCGCGACTTTTGAGCGCGAGCTATACGATTGTTCGATCAACGAACACAAGTTCGCCAGCGACTTAGGCGGCTGCCATCCTCATAGGCACGGAACGCGGAGAATTTGTTCTTGCACGAGATGCTCTTTAGAGGCAGTTTCATTCTAAACGAACGAATGTTCGTCTATCGAACGTTTTGCTGTGCAGGGCGAATGATGGTCAGGATCAATGTCAGCGGCTATGGCACCCACAAGCTGCTGCGCGCGCTGACCGCGGTCGCTCCTGCGCTCACAACAAGGCAGCCGCCCGAGGCTGCGCCAAGGAGGCCGACGCCATGATGAGCCAGGAACAGAATGATCTGATCACCCGGGTCGGGCCGGGGACGCCCTGCGGCAAGCTGATGCGCGCCTATTGGCAGCCGGCCGCGCTGGTCGACGAACTCGAAGGCGAGCGGCCGATCAAGCCGGTGCGGCTGCTCGGCGAAGACTTCGTGCTGTTCAAGGACGAGACCGGCCGCTACGGCCTGATCGATCGCGACTGCCCGCATCGCGGCGCCGACCTCGCGTTCGGGCGGCTGGAGAACGGCGGCCTGCGCTGCGCCTTCCACGGCTGGCTGTTCGACGTCGACGGCAATTGCATCGACACCCCCGCCGAGCCGGCCGGCTCCCCGCTGTGCAAGAACATCAAGCAGCGCGCGTTTCCGGTGGTGGCCAAGGGCGGCATCCTGTGGGCCTATCTCGGCGCGGGCGAGCCGCCGGCGTTTCCGGAGATCGATTGCTTCATCGCCCCCGATACCCATGTGTTCGCGTTCAAGGGGCTGATGGAATGCAACTGGCTGCAGGCGCTGGAGGTCGGCATCGACCCGGCGCACGCCTCGTTCCTGCACCGCTTCTTCGAGGATGAGGACACCTCGCAGGCCTACGGCAAGCAATTCCGCGGCGCCTCGGCGGGCAGCGATCTGCCGATGACCAAGGTGCTGCGCGAATACGATCGCCCGATCATCAATGTCGAGCACACCGAATACGGCCTGCGGCTGATCGCGCTGCGCGAGATCGACGACGAACGCACCCACGTCCGCGTCACCAATCAGCTGTTCCCGCACGGCTTCGTCATCCCGATGAGCACCGAGATGACGATCACGCAGTGGCACGTCCCGGTCGACGACACCCACTGTTACTGGTACGCGATCTTCACCAGCTACGCTGCGCCGGTCGACAAGTTGAAGATGCGCGATCAGCGCCTCGAGCTGTACGAGCTGCCGGACTACAAGTCGCGCAAGAACAAGACCAACGATTACGGCTTCGATCCGCACGAGCAGGCGACCGCGACCTACACCGGCATGGGACTGGACATCAACGTGCACGACCAGTGGGCGGTGGAGTCGATGGGCGCGATCCAGGATCGCACTCGCGAGCATCTCGGCCAGAGCGACAAGGCGATCATCCAGTATCGCAGGCTGCTGCGCCAGGAGATCGAAAAGGCCGCCTCCGGCGCCAGGCCGTTGCTCGCGCTCGACGAGGCTGCGGCCCGCGCGATCCAGGGGCCGGCCACGATGGACGGCATCGGCCCGAGCCGCGGCTGGGAGACCTATTGGATGGAGGTCGACGTCAAGCGTCGCCGCGGCGCGCCGTGGGCCGCGCCGGTGCCGTCCGAGATCGCCGCCAAGGTCCCGCATCTGACGGCCGCAGAATGAACGTGCACCAGCGATACGCAACGGGCGACAGCCTGGCGGCCCGGCACGGCCTGTGGTCCGAGGAGCAGATCGATGCGGCGGCGCGGGTCCGCCGCATCGCCGAAGAGCAGGGGCTCGAAACCATCCGGTTCTCGTTCCCCGATCAGCACGGCATCCTGCGCGGCAAGACGCTGGTGGCGTCCGAAGCGCTGAACTGCCTCGACAGCGGCGCCACCATCACCACCACGATGCTGGCGAAAGACACCTCGCACAAGACGGTGTTTCCGGTGTTTCAGGCCGGCGGGGGCTTCGGCATGTCGGAGATGCAGGGCGGCGCCGACGTCGTCATGCTGCCCGATCCGACCACGTTCCGCGTCCTGCCCTGGGCACCGACCACCGGCTGGGTATTGTGCGATCTGTACTTCGCCGATGGCCGCCCGGTGCAGTTCGCGACCCGCGGCATCTATCGCTCGGTGCTGCAGAAGCTCGCCGACCGCGGTTACGACTACAAGGCGGGACTCGAGGTCGAATTCCACGTCTTCAAGGTCGAAGATTCCAAGATGCGGCCGGAGCATGCCGGCCAGCCCGGCGAACCGCCGAGCGTGAGTCTCTTGTCGCACGGCTATCAGTATCTCACCGAGCAGCGCTACGACCAGATGGAGCCGGTGCTCGAACTGATCCGCCGCGACATTCTCGCGCTCGGCTTGCCGCTGCGTTCGATCGAGGTCGAGTTCGGCCCGAGCCAGTGCGAGTTCACCTTCCAGCCGACGGTGGGGCTGCTGCCGGCCGATCTGATGGTGCTGTTCCGCGCCGCGGTGAAGCAGATCTGTCGCCGCCACGGTTATCACGCCACCTTCATGTGCCGGCCGCGGATTCCGAACGTGGTGTCGTCGGGCTGGCATCTGCACCAGTCGCTGGTGGCGCGCGACGGCGGCCGCAACGCGTTCATGTCGGATAGCGACGTGCTGTCGGATTTCGGCAGGCACTATCTGGCCGGGCTGATGACGCACGCCCGCGCCGCGACCGTGTTCACCACGCCGACCATCAACGGCTACAAGCGTTATCGTTCCTATTCGCTGGCGCCAGATCGTGCGATCTGGGGCCGCGACAATCGCGGCGTGATGCTGCGCGTAATCGGTGGGCCGGGCGACAAGGCGACGCGGATCGAGAACCGCGTCGGCGAGCCGGCCGCCAATCCGTATCTGTACATGGCGTCGCAGATCCTGTCGGGCCTCGACGGCGTCGACCGCAAGCTCGATCCGGGCCCGTCGGCGGATACGCCTTACGAGACCAAGGCGGATCTGTTGCCGAAATCGCTGCGCGAGGCGATCTTCGCGCTGCGCGACGATCCGTTCTTCCGTACCGCGCTGGGCGACGAATTCGTCGACTATTATACGTTCATCAAGAATGCCGAGATCGAGCGCTTCCAGGCGGAAGTCACCGAGTGGGAGCAGCGCGAGTATTTCGAGATGTTCTGAGCATAACTAAACGCAAATAACAGGATCAGGCAGAGGAGAGCGAGACGGATGGTGAAAAAGTTTGGGTGGCTGTGCGCAGCCGCGGCGATTTCGTTCAGTGTCGGCGCCGCGCAGGCCGACACCATCAAGGTCGGCGTGATCGGCACCATGTCGGGGCCGTACGCGCTGTTCGGCCAGAATTATAAAATGGGCATCGACGCCTGGGTCGCCGAGCACGGCAACAAGGTCGGCGGCCACACCGTCGAGTTCGTCTATCGCGACGAGGTCTCGCCCAATCCGGCGCAGTCCAAGGCGCTGGCGCAGGAACTGATCGTCAAGGAGAAGGTGCAGTACATCGCCGGCCTGTACTTCACGCCGAACGCGATGGCGGTGGCGCCGCTGCTGCAGGAAGCCAAGGTGCCGATGGTGGTGATGAACGCCGCCACTTCGTCGATCACCGAGAAAAGCCCCTACATCGTCCGCACCTCGTTCACGATGTACCAAAACACAGTGCCGGCCGCGAAGGTCGCCAAGCAGAAGGGCGCCAAGAAGGTCGCGATCGCGGTCAGCGATTACGGTCCGGGCATCGACGCCGAGACCGCGTTCAAGAAGACCTTCGAGGCCGAAGGCGGCAGCGTGGTCGAATCCGTGCGAATGCCGCTGGCGACCACCGATTTCGGCCCGATCATGCAGCGGATCAAGGATTCGGGCGCCGACATGATCTTCACCTTCCTGCCCGCCGGCCCGCCGACCCTCGGCTTCGTCAAGGCCTATATCGACAACGGCCTGAAGGCATCCGGCGTCAAGCTGATGTCGACCGGCGACGTCGTCACCGAGCCCGATCTGCCGAATATCGGCGATTCCGGCATCGGCATCCTGTCGACCTATCACTATGCGGTGTCGCACGACTCGCCCGAGAACAAGGCGTTTCTGGCTCAGCTCGAAAAGGGCGGCGCCAAGCTCAGCGACGTCACCATGACGTCGGTCGCCGCCTATGACGGCGCCCGCCTGATCTACAAGATGATCGAGGCGACCGGCGGCAAGCAGGATCCCGAGAAGGCGATCGCGGCGGTCAAGGGCATGAAGTGGACCAGCCCGCGCGGCCCGGTGTCGATCGATCCGACCACCCGCCACATCACCCAGAACGTCTATCTGCGCGAAGTGGTGAAGCAGGACGGCAAGCTGATCAACAAGGAGATCGAGACCTTCAAGGATCAGCCGGACTGGGGACTGGTTAAGCAGTAAGCCGAAACTTTGGGCCCTTCGCGCTTGGTTCGTGACTTGGCGCGGAGGGCTGTTGTCGACTAGATCGGTTCAGTTCGTCGTAGAATCAGGCTGGCTGTCGGGATGGTTGCCGCGACCACCACCTCATGGTGAGGAGGCGCGAAGCGCCGTCTCGAACCATGGGCCGCAAGGAACGCGTGGCCCCATCCTTCGAGACGCCCGGCTTCGCCGGGCTCCTCAGGATGAGGACACAGTGCAATGTGGAATGGGCGATAGCGCCTCGATCAATCGGTGAGGCGCTCTGGGAAAACGGCGTGAAGTCGAGTCGGGAGTGAGGTTGTGAACGCTGAATTGAATCGAACCAGATCGGCGACGTCCGCGTGGGCGGCTCTGTGATGCGGACGATTCTCGGAATCCTGCCGGACGCTCTCGCCTACGGCATGGTGCTGTTCACGATCTCGATCGGCCTGTCGATCATGATGGGCCTGATGCGCGTGGTCAATCTCGCCCACGGCGCGTTCGCGATGATCGGCGGCTACTTTGCCTCGTTCGCGCTGACCTCGCTCGGCGTGTCCTACCCGATCGCGATCCTGATCGCGGTGATCGGCGCGGTCGTGATCTCGGTGCCGTTCGAGTTTCTGCTGTATCGGCGGATCTATCGCCGCTCCGACGAACTGACCCAGATCCTGCTGACGATCGGCATCACCTTCTTCATCGTCGGCATCGCCAACTACATCTTCGGCCCGACCTCGAAGCCGATCCCGCTCCCGGAGATGCTGAAAGGGCCGTTCGATCTCGGCTTCCGCATGATTCCGGCGCACCGGCTGTTCGTGATCGGCTGCGGCGTCGTCACCGCGGTGGCGCTGTGGCTGATGATCGAGAAGACCGAGTTCGGCGTGCGGCTGCGCGCGGCGGTCGACAACGGCGACATGGCCGAGGCGCTCGGCATCCGCACCCAGATCGTCTATTCGGCGACCTTCGCGCTCGCGGTCGGGCTCGCCGCATTCGGCGGCGTGGTCGGTGCCGAGCTGTTGCCGGTCGAGCCGTTCTACGCGCTGCGCTACATGGTGACGTTCCTGGTCGTGGTCTCGGTCGGCGGCGCGGGTTCGGTGACCGGCGCGATGGCGGCGTCGCTGCTGCTCGGCCTCGCCGACACCACCGGCAAATATCTGGCGCCGGAGTTCGGCGAGTTCTTCTTCTATGTCGCGGTGATCGTGATCGTCTACGTGTTCCCCCACGGCCTGTTCGGAAAGGCGCACTAAAGATGGCGACCTTGTCCGTCACCGCAGCGCCCTCGGCCTGGGCCGGTCTCCGCAACGACCTGATCGCCGCCGCGGTGATCGCCGTGCTCGGGGCGATCGGGTATTTCGTCTATCCCGACGATCTCGCCTTTCTGATCCGCGTGATCGGTCTGGCATTCCTGGTGATCTCGCTCGATCTCGTCACCGGCTATTGTGGTGTAGCCACCCTCGGCCATGCGGCGCTGTTCGGAGTCGGTGCCTATGCGGCCGGCAATTTCTGTCTCGCAGGCGTCACCGATCCGATCCTGATGCTGCTGATCGGCGCGCTCGCCGGCACCGCGACCGGGCTCGTCTCCGGCCTGTTGGTGACGCGCTTCCGCGGCCTGCCGCAACTGGTGCTGTCGATCGCGTTCGGACAGCTCGTCGCCGCGCTCGCCAACAAATTGTCGTCGATCACCGGTGGCAGCGACGGCCTGGCCGGCATCTCCCCGGGGCCGGTGTTCGGCATCTTCAACTTCGATATGTTCGGCCGCACCGGCTACGTGTTCTCGGTGATCGTTCTGCTGATCACGATGGTGACGCTGCTCCGGTTCGGCCGTTCGCCGTTCGCGTTGATGTGCCGCGCCATCAAGGACGACACGCTGCGGACGCGGATGATCGGCGTCTCGGTGTACCCGCGGCTGGTGGTGATGTACTGCGCGGCCGGCGCGGTCGCCGGGCTCGGCGGGGCGCTGACCGCCATCAACACCGGCGTGGTCGGGCTCGACAGCGTCAGCTTCGAGCGCTCGGCCGAAGCGCTGATCATGCTGATCCTCGGCGGCGCCGGCAATCTGTGGGGGGCGCTGATCGGTGCCATCCTGTTCGAGCTGTTCCACCACTACGTCTCGACCGCCAGCCCGTTCCACTGGATGATCCTGGTCGGCGTACTGCTGATCGTGGTGGTGCTGTTCTTCCCCAAGGGGCTGGTCAACGAGGTGACCCGGCGGATCGGCGATTTCAGGCAGGCGAGGGCCGCGCGATGACCACCCTGCTCGAAGTCCAGCGCCTGTCGAAATCGTTCGGCGGCCTGCGCGTCACCGACGACGTCTCTTTCACGCTGTCGAGCGGTGACCGGGTCGCGCTGATCGGCCCGAACGGCGCCGGCAAGACCACGCTGGTCAATCAGCTTTCCGGAGATCTGGCGCCGTCGGACGGCCGCATCCTGCTGGCGGGCGAGGACGTCACCACCGCGTCGATCCCCGAGCGTGTCCGCGGCGGCTTGGTCCGCACCTTCCAGGTGACGCGGCTGTTCACAAGCCTCACGGTGGCCGAGAACGTCGCGCTCGCCGTGATGCAACGCCGCGGCCTGACCAGGCGGATGTTCTCCTCGGTGATGGACAAGGCCGACGTCCGCGACGAGTGGCAGAGCGTGCTCAGCCTGCTCGGCATCGGCCATCTGGCGGCGACGCCGGTGACCAAGCTGGCTTACGGCCAGCAGCGGCTGCTCGATCTGGCGATCGGTCTCGCCATGAAGCCGCGTGTGCTGGTGCTCGACGAGCCTGCCGCCGGCGTGCCGCACGACGAGTCGCCGCGGATTCTCGAAGCGATCGGCCGGATGTCGCCGGAGATCGCGATCCTGATGATCGAGCACGACATGGATCTGGTGTTCAAATTCGCAAAGCGCGTGCTGGTGCTGGCGAACGGCGCGCTGATCTTCGAAGGCACCCCCGCCGAGGTGAAGGAAAACGACGCCGTCCGTGCGGCCTATCTGGGAAACTATGCCGATGCCCGCCGCGCGTCTTGACGTCGAAGGCCTCAGCGCCGGCTACGGCTCGGTGAGCATTCTGAGCGACATCGGCTTTTCGGTGCCGGCCGGTGGACGGCTCACCGTGCTCGGCCGCAATGGCGTCGGCAAGACCACGCTGCTGGCGACGCTGATGGGACTGACCACCCACAAGGGCGGCTCGGTGCGCGTCGGCGAGCGCGACGTCACCGGGCTGAAGACCTTCGCCCGCGCCGCCGCCGGGCTCGGCTACGTGCCGCAGACCCGCGACATCTTCCGCTCGCTCACTGTCGAAGAGAATCTGTTCACCGGCCTCAAAGGCCGGCCGCGAACCGAACTCGAGTCGGTGTACGCGATGTTCCCGCGCCTCGCCGAGCGGCGCAACCACGGCGGCATGCAGCTCTCGGGCGGCGAGCAGCAGATGCTGTCGCTGGCGCGCACGCTGCTCGGCAAGCCGAGCGTGCTGCTGCTCGACGAGCCGCTCGAAGGCCTCGCGCCGGTGATCTGCGATCAACTGATGGAAACCATCGTCAAGCTGGCACAGTCCGGGGAGATGACGGTGGTGCTGGTCGAACAGCAGATCGAGCGCGCGCTCGATTTTGCTGACGATGTGCTGGTGGTCGAGCGCGGCCGTATCGTCTGGCGCGGCCGGGCGGCCGAGTTCAGGGCCGATCGCGAATTGGCCGACCGGCTGCTCGGTGTCGGCATCGGCTGAGGACGCGGCGGGAAGCCCGTCAGCCGCGGTCGTCGAGCATCGCCGCCAGGGCGCCGCGCAGCGACTCGATCGAATATGGCTTGCGCACGATCGGCAGGTCGCGCATGCGCTCCGGAATCATCGCGGTGTCGCCGTAGCCGGTTGCAAACATGAACGGGATGCCGAGCCGTTCGAGTTCGTCGGCGACGGGCAGTGAGCTGCCGCTGCCGAGATTGACGTCGAGGATCGCCAGAGTCGGCGGCTGCTGCATGATCGTCAGCAGCGCCTCTTCGGCGGACGCCACCGAGATCACCGACCTGGCCCCGATAGCCCCGAGCATTTCCTCGGCATCGAGCGCGATCACGAGCTGATCTTCGACCAGCAGGATCGCCGCGTTGGCGATGTTCAGCGTGCTGCTGTCGCCGCTTGCACTGTTCGGCTGCGGACTCGAGGGCCGCTGCAGCGACTCGGTGACGAACTGACCGGGAATACCGAGTCTCGCGACGACGCCGCCTGGCGCGTAGTCGATCTCGCTCCAGCCGCCGAGGTCGAACGGAATGCTGCGGCTGAGCAGCACGGTGCCGAAGCCCTGCCGGGTCGGCGGCCGGACCGGCGGGCCGCCTGTCTCGGCCCATTCGACGTCGCAGCGGCCATCGGCGCGCGCCGTCCATGTCACCTTCAGCCGGCCCGACGAGCGCGACAGTGCGCCGTACTTCGCCGCGTTGGTCGCCAGTTCGTGCAGCACCAGCGCCATCACCGAATAGGCGCGGGAATCCAGACCGACGTCGGGACCGTCCAGCACGATCTGGGCGGCGGGGTAAGGCGACAGCTCGGCGCGGATCAGATCGAGTAGCGCGCCGCCGCCGTCGGATCGCACCACCTGATCGTGCGCGAAAGACAGCGCCATGATCCGCCCGCGCAGCGCCGAAGCGAATTCCTCCAACGACTTGCCTTCGCCGGCAGGCTGGTTCACCAGCGACTTGATCAGCGCCAGGATGTTCTTGACGCGGTGGTTCAGTTCCTCGTTGAGGACGCGCTGGCGCACCTCGGCCTTCTTGCGCTCCGCCGAGAGAATTTCGCTTTGCCGCAGCAGCACTTCGCGCAAGCCGACCTGGATGGTCGCCGCGGTGTCGCGATCATCCGCGTTCCACGGGATCGACTGACCCTCGACCTGCTCCTTCCAGATCGCAAAGCTCTTGCGAGGCGTCAGACGGTCGCCGAGCGGCCCGGCCTCGTAGGTCTTGTTTGGATCGCCTGCCCAGTTCAGCGTCTGCACCTGCTCCTTGCGGAAGAACAGCAAGTAATCACCGGCGGTCTGCGACAGCGGGATTGCCAGCATGCCGGCGGCCGCCCCCGCATAGTCGCTCGCCGCCACGATCCTGTCGGCCAAAGCGTGGGTGGCGACGATCTCGTTTCCGGCACGGCCGGTGAGCAGATACATGATCGACGGCAGCGCGTTGGCCGGCGGCGTCGAACCGTGCGCGGTCCAAACGCCGTTCATCCACAGGCCGACGCCGTCGCTCGGAATCAGGTCGGCGATACGCGTGAGGTTGGCGCGCAGAAAGTCGTCGACCGAGGCATCGAACGACATCTGGCTGGTCAGCGCGTCGAGCGTCCGGCGGGTGCGCAGCGAGGCCTGGAAGCGGCGCTGGTGATGGACGGCGGTGAAATGCAGCGAGAAGAAGTCGGCGAACATTTCGGCCGCGACACGCTGCGCCATCGGCACCACGCGCGGTTCGTAGTGATGGCAGGCGATCAGGCCCCACAGCGTGCCGTCGATGATGATCGACAGCGACATCGAGGCGCTGACGCCCATGTTGCGCAGATATTCGAGGTGGATCGGCGACACGCTGCGCAGATGCGCGAACGACAGATCGAGCGCGGCGCCGGAGGCATCGCGCTCCGGCACGATCCGGCTGCTGTCGCCGCGGGAATCCGAGATCACGCGGATCGCATTCTTCAGATACAGTAGCCGCGCCTGCTGCGGGATGTCGGAAGCCGGAAAATGCTGCCCGAGGAAGCTCTCGAGGTCGCCGCGCTTGGCCTCGCCGATCACCTCGCCGGAGCCGTCGGCGGCAAAGCGATACATCATCACCCGGTGATAGCCGAGCATGGCCTGCAGATAGCGCGGCACCCGCGCCGCCATCTCGTCCAGCGACTTCAGCTCCTTGGTACGCGCGATGATCTGCCGCGTCAGCCGCAGCGGGTTGTCGGCATGGTCGGCGGCCGCGGGCTCGAATTCGATGATCGAGGTGCCGTCGTGATGATGCAGAGAGATGTCGAAGGCGCGGCCGGTGCCGCCGTCCCGCCAGCCGAAGATCAGCGCCGGTCGTTTCGGGTCGGATGCCTGCGCCAGAGCGTTGCGCAGCGTGTGAGCCTCGGTCTCGCCGAAGTAGTCGGCCAGCAGCTCGCCGACCCGCGGCGTCTCGCGGCCCAGAATGGCGCCGGCGTTTTCCGAGATGCGCGTGATCCGCACCGCTTGCGAGTCGCACGCCAGCAGGCAGCCGCGCGGCTGAATGCTTCCGGGAATGTGGATCGGTTCGCGATCGCAGGAGGTGAGATCGACCTTATGCGGCACGTCGTGCCCCCCGCGAAGCCGCGGCGCACGCTGCTACACGCCCGATCTCTCGGGAGCGATGAGCAGAGACGGTCGTCGATAGGATCGTTGCACCTGCAGCCAATGGAAACCTTACGGGTGGGGGGAAGCGAGCCGACGACAAGCCGTCCACCCGGCTAGAGGCTGAGACACTCGCAACGTGCCTCGCTGGACGCTGGAACCAATCTAGCCCCGGTAGGTTATTTGTTCCGTTCACTAGTAGACAGAGGAACAGCCGTGATCGCCGGTTCTGAAAGGCCGAACAACAATTTGTTGCGAGCATTGAGCCTGAGCGATTTCGAGCTCCTGCGTCCGCATCTGAGGTGCGAGACCCGCGCGGCCGGAGATCTTTTGTATCGCCCCGGCGATCACGTCGGCAGCGCGTTCTTTCCGTGCGGGCCAAGCCTGGTCTCCTATGAAGTGACCGATGGCGACGGCCGCGGCGTCGAGACCGTGCTGGTCGGGCGCGAGGGCGCGGTCGGCGGCATCGTCAGTTCCGGTTTCCTGCCGGCGTACTGCCTGATCGTCGTCAAGTTCGAGGGGCCGTTCGTCCGCGTGCCGATCCTCAACATCCAGGCCGCCAAGGATCGTTCGCCGAGCTTCAAGGCGATGTTCGCACGCTACGCCGACTGCCTGATGGCGCAGATGTTCCAATCGACCGCGTGCAACGCGATCCATTCGATCGAGCAGCGCACAGCGAAATGGATCGCTGCAGCGATGGACCGGACCGGCGACACGACGGTGCCGCTCACTCACGAACAGCTCGCGGCGATGATGGGGGTCGGCCGCAGCTACACCAGCCGCGTGCTGCAGGCATTTCGCCAGGAGGGCATCCTCACCACGCGGCGCGGCGCGCTGATCGTCGACGATGCCGACAAGCTGCGGATGCGTGCCTGCCGCTGCAACGACGCGGTGAAGGAGCATTTCGACGTGGTGCTGCGCGGCGTCTATCCGGAGCCGGACGACGCCGCCGCGTAACTTTTGCCGGATGACGTCAGCGCGCCGGTGCGCGCTTGAGGTGCAGATAGCCGGGATCGAATTCGCCGATCTTGGCGAGGCCTTGCCAGTTTCGGATGGTCAGAATCCCATAGCGGAAGTCCATCGTCTTCGATGCCCGCAGCGACGAGATGGTCCGATTGACGGTGGCGATCGCCATGCCCAGGGTGTCGCCCAGTTGGGCGAGGCTGATCGGGAGCTGCATTGAATTGCCGTCGGTGAGCTTGGAGACTTCGGCGCGGTAGAACAGCTCGCAGAACAGATGCGCCATCCGGGCCTTCATCGTCCGGGCGCTGTTGTTGGTGATCGCTTCACGAAAAATCGCAGCGTCGACAAGGGTTTCGCGCCAGATCGCAAAGCCGAGACCGGGCCGGGCTTCGAACATCCGCAGGATCTCCCGATGTGGAATGATCGCCGCGACCGCTTGTCCGATTGCGCAGAGCGAGTGATCCATCCGCTCGAGGAAGATGCCCTGGGAGTCGGGCAAGTCGCCGACCATGTGAAACGACAGGAATTGGCGCCGCCCATTTCGCTGCAGGTGATAACGCCCGACCATGCCGTCGACCACCAATGCGGCTCCTTTCGGGGATTCGCCCTGCTGGACCAGATCTTCGCCGCCTTGCAGCTCACGCAAGGTGAAGCTGAGACCGCGGATCGCCGCCAGATCGTCGCTCGACAGGCGGGAATGCTCACGGAGTTTGTCGATCAAGACACGATGCACGTCCTTCATGAAGCCGAGGGCCTTTCGCATATCATCTGATACGGAGATCTGTGCCGGCTTCAACGCGGCGACGGAGGGTCGGTTTCAATTCCGCCGAGGAGGACCGGCGAAGCTGCGCTCGCTTGCGGATTGCGCTTCTGGCGTGCTCTGTCTGCTCGATGAGTCGTGCGAGGATCGATCGATGAGTGATGTCAGCCGGCTGTGGCTGGTCCGGCATGCCCCGGTGGACGGGCCGAAGGGTGTCATCCATTCGCCCGACGCACCGGTCGATCTCGGCGATGCGGCGCGGCTGAGCCGGCTGCGCGAAGCGCTGCCGCGCGAGGCCGCGGCGGTCGCCAGTCCGAGTCGGCGCACGCGCGAGACCGCTGCGGCGATCGGTTTCGAGCCGGTGCTCGAGCCGGATTTCCGCGAGCAGGATTTCGGTGCCTGGACCGGGCGTCGCCACGATGATCTGGCGCGCGAGCTCGGCCCGGCCTACGAGGCGTTCTGGCAGGATGCCGCGCGGCTGGCGCCGCCGGGCGGCGAGAGTTTCGTCGACCAGATTGCACGGGTTCGTCGCGGTCTGGCGGCCCTGGCCGACGGCGACGTCGTCATGGTGGTGCATTCCGGGACGATTCGCGCGGTGCTGGCGATCGCGCTGGGGATGTCGCCGGAAGCGGCCTTTAGCTTCGTGATCGATCCGCTGTCGCTGACGCTGATCGATCGGCTCGGCTCCTCCGGCTGGCGCATCGTCTGCGTCAATCGCATCGCCGGCTAAATCGCCTGCTGCGGTGCACCGCGGCCATTTTTACTTGCACGCACACCGGGCGCGTGCTCTGGTTTCGACGTCTTCGGTGCCTCGCATGCGAGGTGAAACTGGGAATACGGTGCGGTGACTTTCACCAAATCCGTAGCTGCCCCCGCAACTGTAAGCGGATCTGTCCGGATCAGACGGCCACTGACGCCATCGGCGTCGGGAAGGCGATCCGGGCGACATCCGTGAGCCAGGAGACCGGCCGGAGACGGAAGCATCTAACCGATCGACGGCGGGTCGAGAGCGGAGCAGCGATGACCGAATTCTCTTAGCAGGCGAAGCCGCGCGCAGCCGCGATCGCAGCGTCACGCGACGCTCGGCATCGCCTTGCGTTCATTCCCCTTCAATCAGAACCCGCCACAGCGCCGTTGCGATCAAGCCGGCGGTCCACTGCTGCGGCGCGAGGGAACGGTTATGGAGCCGAAAGACACCACCACCAACGAAGCCTTCAAGGGCTTCACCAACGAGGCTTGCCCGTTTCTGCCGTGTCATCCCGGCGTCGAACGGGAGTTCAACTGCCTGTTCTGCTACTGCCCGCTGAGCGCGTATCAGTGCCCGGGCCCGTACAAGACGTTCGCCGATCGAAACGGGTTGACGCGCAAGGATTGTTCGGACTGCACCCTGCCGCACAACGGTTATCGGCGATCGTGGAATTTCATCCAGCGCTGGCTGGAGCGGCCGGTGCCCTGGGACGGCCAGCCCCAGGATCCGCGTCGCCTCAAGCGTGAAGTCTCGGAGAGCGGCGACTGACCGCCGCGGGCGCCTCCTTGTTGCCCTCGCAGAGCAGCACCAGGAGGCGCCTGAACGCTCTTTACAGCGAGCGGGCGATCAGCAGCTTCATCACCTCGTTGGTGCCGCCGTAGATCTTCTGGATCCGCGAGTCGATGAACATCCGGCCGATCGGGTATTCCTGCATGTAGCCGTAGCCGCCGTGAAGCTGCAGGCATTCGTCGACGGTCTCGACCTGCTTCTGGGTGGTCCACCATTTCGCCATCGAGGCGGTGACGGCGTCGAGGTTGCCGGCGATCAGTTGCACCAGACAGAAGTCGACGAACACCCGTGCGATGAACGCCTCGGTCTTGCGCTCGGCGAGCGTGAAGGCGGTGTTCTGGAATTCGATGATCGGCTGGCCGAAGGCTTTGCGTTCCTTGGTGTAGTCCGAGGTCAGCGCCACGGCGCGCTCCATCGCCGCCACGGCGCCGATCGCGATGATCAGCCGCTCCTGCGGCAGTTGCTGCATCAGCTGCACGAAGCCTTTGCCCTCTTCGCCGCCGAGCAGGTTTTCCTTCGGCGTGCGGGCGTTCTCGAAGAACAGCTCGGAGGTGTCGGAGGCGTGCAGGCCGATCTTGTCGAGGTTGCGGCCGCGCTTGAAGCCGGGGTTGTCCTTGGTCTCCAGCACGATCAGCGACAGCCCCTTGGCGCCGGCGCCGCCGGTGCGGGCGACCACGATGATCAGGTCGCAATTCTGGCCGTTGGTGATGAAGGTCTTCTGGCCGTTGATGACGTAGTCGTCGCCGTCGAGCTTGGCGGTGGTGCGCACGCTCTGCAGGTCCGAGCCGGTGCCGGGCTCGGTCATCGCGATCGCGCCGATCAGCTCGCCGCGGGCCATGCCGGGCAGCCAACGCCGCTTCTGCTCTTCCGAGCCGTAGTTGAGGATGTAGTGCGCCACGATGCCGCTCGAGACGGTGACGCCGCTCAGTGCGTCCGGGACGATCTTCTCCATGTCCTCATAGACCGCGGCGTCGTAAGCGAAGCTGGCGCCGAGTCCGCCGTATTCTTCCGGAACGCTGGGCAGCAGCGCGCCCATCTCGCCGAGCTTCAGCCAGGCCGAGCGGTCGACCATTTTCTGCTTGCGCCACTTTTCGCCGTGAGGAGCGAGGTCCTTGGCGAGGAATTTACGAAACTGGTCGCGGAACGTGTCCAGCTCTTCGGTCATCCAGGGCGATCGGTATTGCATGTTTCCTCACTCGAATGGGCGGCCGCTTGGCACGGCGCATCGCCCGCTGATCTAGGCCAGTTCGGCGGTGCAGGATAGTCGTTGCGATCGCCGCATCTTGCGGCGTGTCGCTGCAGGCGGCTGCGCCGTTCGCAGCCGCAGCATGCGCAATGCTGGAAGGTCGCTCAGGTCGCGCTGTCGATCAGGCTTTCAAGCAGCCGCTTCAGCTCGGCGGTGGCCTTGTCGCCGTAGCTCTCGGCGATATGCGCCTCCTGGCTCAGCGCCAGCGCATTCAGCCGCTGGGTCAGCGCCTTGCCGCGATCGGAGATGTGCATCAGCACCTTGCGGCGGTCCTCCGGGTCCTGGACGCGGTACACCAGCGAATCCGACACCATCCGGTCGATGATCTTGGTCAGGGTCGGATGATTGAGCAGCACCGCCTCGGCGAGTTCGCCCATCGAATGACCCTTGCCGTCGGACAGCACCTTGAGGATGCGCCACTGCTCCACCGGCACCCCTTCGCTGCGTAGCCGTGCTTCGAGCTGGCGGTTGATCTCCCGATTGGCCTGCGCCAGCAGATAGGCGAGGTGTTCGGTGATCGGCGGATTGCGGGTCGGCGATTTGGCCACGATGAGACTTTATCGTTCCGTCTGAGTGAATCGGATGCGCAGTTTGCTGCATCTATATGCACAGCAATCCTTGAAGATTCAATATTTTCGAATAGCATCGATCGTCGAACCCGGGGAGGGGACTTCGGCGGGATCACCCGCACTAGGCAGGAGAGGGCGTGCTTTCGGCTGTCGATCTCGGACATCGTGGCTTCTATGGAGGGCCGCCGCTCGGCTTGCTGGAGCGCGGCTCGCTTCCCGACGCGCGTTGGGTGGAAGGGCCGGGAGACGGCGGCGGTGCGGCTTCGCGCCGTGCCCGCAACAAGCTCCGCGTCGCGAACTTCGTCACCTTCCAGGGCTCGCCCGGACTGTGGGGACCGGCCTCGACCAATGCGGCGCTGCTGGCGGCGGCGGAGATCAACAAGCGCGGCGGCATCCTCGGTCGCGAGATCGAGCTGGTGTTCAGCGACGCCGGCGGTCCGATCGAGGATGTCATCCACCGTGTCTCGCTGGCGGTGGATTACGACGACGTCGATATCGTGATGGGCTCGCATATCAGCGCCGTGCGGGTCGCCTTGCGCAAAGCCATTCGCGGCCGTGTGCCGTACATCTACACGCCGGTCTATGAAGGCGGCGAGCGGACCCCCGGGGTGATGGCGATCGGCGAAACGCCGCGCTGGCAGAGCCGGCCGGCGATCGACTGGCTGGCGCGGGAAAAGAAGGCGCAGCGCTGGTATCTGATCGGCAGCGACTACGTCTGGCCGTGGCTGTCGCACCGTGCGGTCAAGAAATACATCAAGGATGCCGGCGGCCAAGTGGTCGGCGAGGAGTTCGTGCCGCTCGGCGAGGACGATCACGAACGCCATCTCGACCGGATCCGGGCCGCCCAGCCCGACGTGGTGCTGATCTCTCTGATCGGCAACGACAGCGTCACCTTCAATCGTGCCTTCGCCGAAGCCGGGCTGTCGCGCCACATCCTGCGGCTTGCCGGCGCGATGGACGAGACCGTGCTGCTCGGGATCGGCGCCGACAACACCGAGAATCTGTTCTGCGCCTCGGGCTATTTCGGCTGCCACGACAGCGCCGCCAACGACGCGTTCCGCGATTCCTATCGGCGGATGTTCGGACCGACCGCGCCGCCGATCGGCTCGGTCGGGCAGTCGAACTACGAAGGCCTGCGATTTCTGGCGACGATCGCCGAGAAGGCGCAAACGCTGCAGGCCCGCTCGCTGCTGCAGGTAGCGCGCAATGTCGTGTATCAGGGTGGACGCGGCGAGGTGACGATCCGCGACGGCCGAGCCCGGATGACGATGCATCTCGCCGAAGCCGACGGCCTGGATTTCAAGCTGCTCCGCACGTTCTGAATCGGATCAGTCCGTCAGGGTCGGCTCGTTGAAAAATTATACTTGAAAAGGAAAATATTTCCCTGTGTATTAACGCCTGACGCGGCGGCGCTTCTGCAGAGCCGCCGCCGGCGTCCCTCCCCGGGTCGCCATTCCCGATCCGCCTACGCGCAGGAGAACCAACTTGGCCGTTTCGCTTCCCACCCCCACGCAGATTCTCGAAGTCGCCGATCAGTGCGGCCTGTCGCTCACCGACGAGGATATCGTCTCGTTCCGCGGGCTGATGCAGCCGTCGATCGACGCCTACAACGTGGTCGCGGCGCTGCCCGATGAAGTGCCGCTGGTGAAGTATCCGCGCACGCCCGGCTATACGCCCGGTGCCGAGGACAACCCGCGCAACGCCTGGTATCGGAAGTCGAGCGTGAAGGGCGCGGCGTCGGGCAAGCTGAAGGGCAAGACCGTCGCGCTGAAGGACAACATCATGCTGGCCGGCGTGCCGATGATGAACGGCTCGTCGACTCTCGAAGGCTACGTGCCGGACTTCGACGCCACTGTCGTCACCCGCATTCTCGATGCCGGCGGCGAGATCGTCGGCAAAACCCATTGCGAGCATTTCTGCATGTCCGGCGGCAGCCACACCGGCTCCAATGGTCCGGTGCACAATCCGCACAAGATGGGCTACTCGGCCGGCGGCTCGTCGTCGGGCAGCGCCGTGGTGGTCGCGCTCGGCGAGGCCGATATGGCGATGGGCGGCGACCAGGGCGGCTCGATCCGGATGCCGTCGTCGTTCAGCGGCACCTACGGCATGAAGCCGACCTGGGGGCTGGTGCCCTACACCGGCATCATGCCGATCGAGATCTATGTCGATCACACCGGGCCGATGACCGCGAATGTCGAAGACAACGCGCTGCTGCTCGAAGTCATCGCCGGCGACGACGGTTACGATCCGCGCATCCGCGCTCCCAAGGTGCACGAGTACACCAAGGCGCTCGGCCAGGGCATCAAGGGCATGAAGATCGGCATCGTCCGGGAAGGCTTCGAACAGCCCGGCGCCGAGCCTGCGGTGAATGAAAGCGTCCGCGAAGCAGCCAAGAAGCTTGCGAGCCTCGGCGCCACCGTGGAGGAGATCTCGATCCCGGCTCACAATCTCGCCGGCGCGGTGTGGATGCCGATCGGCACCGAGGGCATGACCCAGACCATGATGTTCGGCGACGGCTACGGCCTCAGCCGTCCGGACCTTTACTCGACCACGTTGATGAAGGCGCATCGCGGCTGGCGCGGCCAGGCGGACTCGCTGTCCGAGACCACCAAGATGATGCTGCTGCTCGGCACCTACATCAACAACACCTTCGGGCCGCGCTACTACGGCAAGGCTCTCAACATCTCGCGCCGCATCGCCGCGGCCTACGACGCCGCGCTGGCGAACTTCGACCTACTGCTGATGCCGACCACGCCGATGAAGGCCACGCCGCTGCCGGCGCCGGGCGCGCCGCGCGAGGAGGTGATCGGCCGTGCCTTCGAGATGATCACCAACACCGCGCCGTTCGACATCACCCACCATCCGGCGATGTCGATCCCCTGCGGCATGGTCGATGGTCTGCCGGTCGGGCTGATGCTGGTCGGCAAGCACTTCGATGAGCCGACCATCTACCGCGCCGCCCACGCCTTCGAGCAGTCGGGCGACTGGAAGAAGATGTGATCGCGGTCCGGTCGTCCGTCAGCCGGTAAGGTCCGAATGGAAAACCTGTTCGCTGCCCTGTTCGAAATCCTGAGCTTCGGTTCCATCGTCGTGCTGGTGGTGCTGGGGCTCGGGATCATCGCCAGCATGATGGGCATCTTCAACTTCGCGCAGGGCGAGTTCGTCCTGCTCGGCGCCTACATCACCTATCTGGCGCACACCGCCGGCCTGCCGGTGTGGACCGGCATGGTCGCAGCGCCATTCCTGGTCGGTGCGTTCGGCCTGGTGCTCGAACGCCTCATCGTGCGGCGTTTCTACGCCGCGCCGATCGTGGCGATGCTCGGGACCTATGCGCTCGGTCTGATCATCCGCGAGATCGTCCGCGGCCTGATCGGCGGCCTCTATATCTCGGTGCCGGAGCCGATCGGCGGTTCGATCACCGTCGGCGACGTGCATCTGTCGACCTGGCGGCTGGTGATCATCGTCGTCACCGCGCTGGTGATGATCGGCAGCTATCTGTTGCTGTCGCGAACCTCGTTCGGATTGAGGGTGCGGGCGTCGCTGGAAAATCCGGCGCTGGCGCGGGCCTCCGGCATCTCCACCAACGCGATCTACGGTGCCACCTTCGCGTTCGGTGCGGCGCTCGCCGGACTCGCCGGCGCGCTGATCGTGCCGGTGTTCTCGCTGTTCGCCGATCTCGGCCTGCGCTTCCTGATCCAGGGCTTCATCGCCGTGATGGTCGGCGGCGTCGGCTCGTTCGCCGGTCCGGTCGCCGGCGCCGGCATCATCGGCACCCTGTCGGCGGCGCTGCCCTGGGTGATCCAGCCGGTGATCGCCGACGTGCTCGTGTTCGTGCTCGCCATCATCTTCATCAAATTCCGGCCGCAGGGCCTCGTTTCGGGAAAAGGAATCTAGCCTGATGTCCAGCGACTCCAACTTCGAGATCAATCGCCGCCGGTTCCTGTCCAATTTCGCCTTTGCCAGCACCGCGATCGCCACCGGGGTCGGAAGCTGGGTGATCCCGGCGGACTGGGCCAATGCGGCTGCCGGCCCGATCAAGGTCGGCATCGCCACCGATCTCACCGGCCCGATCGGCTATGCCGGCAATGCGGACGCCAACGTCGCCAAGATGGTGGTGAAGCAGATCAACGACGCCGGCGGCCTGCTCGGCCGGCCGCTGGAGCTGCATATCGAGGATACCGCGTCGAACGAGGCGGTCGCGGTCGGCAACGTCCGCAAGCTGATCCAGCGCGACAAGGTCGACGTCGTGCTCGGCGGTGTCACCTCGTCGATGCGCAACGCCATCAAGGACGTCATCGTCGCCCGTGGCAAGACGCTGTACATCTATCCGCAGCTCTATGAAGGCAAGGAGTGCACGCCGTATCTGTTCTGCACCGGCCCGACGCCGGCGCAGCAGTGCGACGAATTCATTCCGTGGCTGATCAAGAACGGCGGCAAGAAGTTCGCGCTGCCGAGCGCCAACTACGTGTGGCCGCACACCCTCAACGTCTATGCCCGCAAGGTGATCGAGGCCAATGGCGGCGAGGTGGTGCTGGAAGAGTACTATCCGCTCGACCAGATCGACTTCTCCTCGACCGTCAACCGCATCATCTCCAACAAGGTCGACGTGGTGTTCAATACCGTGATCCCGCCCGGTGTCGGTCCGTTCTTCAAGCAGCTCTACGAGGCGGGATTCCTCAAGAACGGCGGTCGTCTGTCCTGCGTGTATTACGACGAGAACACGCTCGGCATCAATCAGCCGAACGAGATCGAAGGGCTGGCGAGCTGCCTCGATTATTTCAAGGCGGTCGCCAAGGACGATCCGGTCAGCGCCAAGATCCAGGCCGAGTACGACAAGGAATTCCCCGGCACCTTCCTGTTCGCCGCCGGCAGCGCCGCCACCGGCACCTATCGCGGCCTCAAGTTGTGGGAAGCCGCGGTGAAGGAAGCCGGCAAGATCGACCGCGACGGCGTCGCCGCGGCGCTCGACCACGCCAAGATCGCCGACGGCCCGGGTGGCCCCGCCGAGATGGTCCCCGGCAAGCGCCACTGCAAGATGAACATGTACACGGCGGTCGCCAAGAACGGCAGCTACGAGATCGTCGAACGCAGCAAGGGTCTTGTCGACCCGAAGGAATGCTGATGCGGTCGCCAACGTCTTGCCCTGGCAGAACCTCACATGCTGCGCCGCGTCGGCTCGCGCGGACTTCACCTCTGCCCGCACGCGGGGAGAGGTCGACCGGCGTCGCGAAGCGAGGCCGGTCGGGTGAGGGGGCGTCTCCGCATCACCGAGCGTCTGCGACTGGCGGAGGCGCCCCCTCACCCCAGCCCTCTCCCCGCAGGCGGGGAGAGGGAGACGTCGCAGCCGCGCCGCGTTCGAACGCGACCTTCTGGTTCGCGGCCAGCCGGGCCCCTCGATGACGGAAGTCTCGTCGACCCTTTCGGAGGTCTCTCCGCCACGCGCCAAGCGGCGCCCTGCCGTGCTGCCGATCATCGAGATCGCGATGCTGGCGGTCTTCCTGCTGCTGCCGCTGGTGCTGCAGGATTATCTCACCGTGTTCATGACGCGGGTGCTGATCCTGTGCCTGTTCGCGCTGTCGTTCGATCTGGTGTGGGGCTATGCCGGGATCATGAGCTTCGGCCAGGCGGTGTTCTTCGGCGGCGCCGGCTACGGCGTGGCGCTGCTCGGGCGTGACCTCGGTATTTCTTCGATGCTGCTGGTGGTGCCGGCCGGCGTGCTGATCGGCTTCGCGGTGGCGCTGATGATCGGTGGCTTTCTGCTGCTCGGCCGCAATCCGTCCAGCGTGATCTTCGTGTCGCTCGGCACCTTGACGGCGTCTTACGCGTTCGATCGGCTGGCGCGGGGCTGGTACTATCTCGGCGGCCAGAACGGTATTCCCTCGATCCCGCAGATGACGATCGGAAGTTACGAACTCGGCGAGGGGCCGGTGTTCTATTATCTGGCGCTGGTGATCCTGGTCTTGGTCTACGCCGTGTGCCGTTATCTGGTGCGCTCGCAGTTTGGCCTCGCGCTCGCAGGCCTGCGCGAGAACGAGCAGCGTATCGCCTTCTTCGGCTACAAGGTGCAGCATCTGAAGGCGATCATCTTCTCGCTCGGAGGCGCGATCGCCGGGCTCGCCGGCAGCCTCTACGCCTTCCACGAAGGGTTCGTCTGGCCGAACATGCTCGGCGTGGTGATGTCGACCCAGGTGGTGCTTTACGTTCTGTTCGGCGGCTCGGGCACGCTGATCGGCGCGGTGATCGGCACGGTGGTGATCGAGATCGTGTCGTTCTGGCTGTCGAATTCCTACCAGGACATCTGGCCGATCATTCTCGGCGCGCTGATGCTGCTGGTGATCCTGTTTCGGCCCGCCGGGCTGATCAGCCTGATCGTCAGCCACAGTGAGCGGATCGGCAGCTTCGGCCGGCCGCCGAAGGGGAGCGATCATGGCTCTGCTTGAAGCGCGCGGCATGAAGAAGGTGTTCGGCAAGCTCACCGCGCTGAACGGCGCTGAACTGACCGTGCAGCCGAACGAATTTCACGGCCTGATCGGCCCGAACGGTTCCGGCAAGAGCACGATGATGAAGTGCATCGCCGGCGCCGAAGTGCCGACCGAGGGGCGGGTCGGCTTTGACGGCGCCGACATCACGTCGGCGTCCCCGGCCGAGCGCGCCCGTGCCGGCATGAGCCTGAAGTTTCAGATCACCTCGGTGCTGCCGGCGCTGACGCTGTACGACAACGTGCTGCTGGCGCTGCAGGGCCAGACCGCGCTCTCCAAGCTGATGTTCTCGCGTACGCGCGGCCTGTTGCACGACAAAGTGATGGCGATACTGGAGCAGTTCCGCCTGGTCGACCGCGCCGGCGAGCACGCCTCCGCGCTGTCGCATGGTCAGCAGCAATGGCTCGAGATCGCGATGGCGCTGGCGCCCGAGCCGAAACTGCTGCTGCTCGACGAGCCGACCGGCGGCATGAGCCTGGAAGAACGCCGAGTCACCGGCGAATTGCTGGCGCCGATCAAATCGCGCTGCTCGCTGGTGATCGTCGAGCACGATCTCGATTTTATCCGCGACATCTGCGATCGCCTCACCGTGCTCGATCAGGGCGCGGTGCTCGACACCGGAACGGTCGAGCAGATTCAGGCGAGCCCGAAGGTCCAGGAGGTGTATCTGCGCCGTGCTTGAGGATCATTATCTCGACATTCGCGACCTCGACGCCGGCTACGGCCGCAGCCAGGTGCTGTTCGGCGTGACGCTGTCAGCGCCGTGGCGCGGCGGTGTCGCCATTCTCGGCCGTAACGGTGCCGGCAAGACCACGCTGATGAAGGCGATCATGGGCGAACTGCCTGCCAAGCGTGGCAGCGTTTCGCTGGATTCGCGCGACGTCACGAAATTGCCGACCGAGCAGCGCGTCCGCGCCGGCTTCGGCTATGTGCCGCAGGACCATCCGGTGTTCGCGCGGCTGACGATCCGCGACAATCTCGCGGTGGGGGCGCTGACGAACAAGGACAGCCGTGCCGTCGATCGCGTGCTGGAGATGTTTCCCAAGCTCGGTCAGCGGCTCGACCAGATCGCCGGAACGCTGTCCGGCGGCGAACGCAAGATGCTGGCGATCGGCCGCGCGCTGCTGTCGGAGCCGAGCGTTCTGCTGCTCGACGAGCCGACCGAGGGGGTGTGGATCGGCGTGATCGAGGAGATCACCGACCGGCTGATCTTGCTGGCCAAGGAGATCGCGGTGGTGATCGTCGAGCAGCATCTCGATCTGGCGCTGCGCGTTGCCGATCGCGCCTTCGTGCTCGACCGTGGCCGCGTCGCGCTCACCGGCACCGCTGACGAAGTCCGCAACGACCCGCGACTGCTGCAATATCTGGCGCCGTAGCGGCGCTAAGATCCTCTCGGTCATTGCGAGCGCAGCGAAGCAATCCAGACATTGTGCACTGAGCTGGATTGCTTCGTTGGCTTCGCCTCCTTGTAATGACGAGGAGGAGATGTTCGTAGTTCAAGACGCGGATGGAAGCTCGACGAATTCAGCAATCAGCCGCAGCACCTCGTCCGGCCGGTCGTGCTGCAGCCAATGGCCGGCCTCAGCGACGATCTCGGCACGGGCGTTCTTGAAATAGCTTGAGGCTTCTGCGGCCCGAGCCGGCTCGAGAAAGCTTTCACCGGCGAACAGCAGCAGCGTCGGGCAGGCGATCCGTGCCCACAGCTCGGCATATTCGGACGGCGCCAGCCGGTGCGGCGCCGTTACCCGCTGATACGGATCGAACTTCCACGAATAGCTGCCGTCGTCGTTGCGGCGTGCGCCATGGGTGGCGAGGTGCAGCGACAGTTCGTGGCCGAGACGCTTGTTATGGGTGCGCATCTGCGCCGCGGCGTCGGCCACCGTTGCGTAGCGGCGCGGCTCGCGGCCCTCCAGCCGATCGAGTTGCCCGAGCCATTTGATCATCCGCTCGTGCACCGGAGCCATCCGGGCGTCGGGGCGGACCGTCACGCCGTCGAGCACCACCAGCCGTTCGACCCGTTCCGGAAACGTCCCGGCATACAGCATCGCGATCATGCCCCCCATCGAATGGCCGATGACGGTTGCGGGCGGAGCAGCGGCCAGCGCGGGCAGGCGCGTCAGGTCGTAGACGTATTCCGGCAGCGCGTAACTGCCGCCGCGCGCCCAATCGGAATCGCCATGGCCGCGCAGATCCGGGGCGATCACGTGAAAGTGCGGCTGCAGTGCGCCGGCGAGGTGATCCCAGCTTCGGCCGTGGTCCTGGCCGCCGTGGATCAGCAGCAGCGGCGGAGCGGTCGGGTTGCCCCAGTCCCAATAGTGCAGGCGCAGGCCGTGGGATTGGAAGAAGTCGCTTTGTGGTTGTTGCATCGTTGTTGTCGAGCGTTTCCGTCGCTGCAATAGCCGGGGCCGGGCCGAGCTTCAATGGTCCGGCGGACGCCGCGGACGGATGCCGCCGTGGTTGCGGTTGCACAGCCGATGCGCGGCGGGCTGACAATCCTTTGCAACAAGGGTAAGCATATCGGCTCGAGCAGCGCGATATTTCGATCGCGCGACAAGCCGCGGCGTGTCCGCGCGGGGGGGCCGGTGAACGCTCCTCGTCAACCGTGCGGAGGCCCATCGATGCCTGCGTCCAGCGCAGTCCGGAAGACCATTCCGGCGCTGAAACGCGTCGACACCAGCGAACTGCGCGAGAATGCCGCGGTCGCGGCCGAGTTCCTGAAGACGCTGTCCAACGTGTCGCGGCTGATCATGCTGTGTCAGCTCGCGGAAGGCGAGAAATCGGTGTCTGAACTCACCGGGCTGCTCGACGAACGGCAGCCGACGGTGTCGCAGCAGCTCGCGCGGCTGCGCAGCGAAAAACTGGTGCAGGCGCGGCGCGACGGTCAGCAGGTGTTCTATTCGCTCGCCAGCGAGGAGGTGCGCAGCCTGATCGTGGCGCTGCACGCCACCTTCTGCCGCAAGGATCGCGGCAAGGACAAGCCGACGAACGGAGCGGGGGCGCGAGCGACCCGGAACGGCGCGGGGCCGCGTCGTCAGCGCCAGCCGGTCGACGCTTGAGACGATCCTGACCTACGGCTCCGAGCCACCACCGAACAGCCGTTTGAACATCGATGGTGGCTTCGGACCCTGCACTGTCGGGAAGCCGGCTCGGCGCCAGGCGAGAATGCCGCCGCCGAGCACATAGGGGTCGCACACCCCGGCCGCCTTGGCTTCGATCTGGCCGCCGTACATCCGCGTCCGTCCGCCGGAATGGCAGAAGAAGATCGCCTTGCGGCCCTTCGCCCCCGTCAGGTCGCCGTGCCTGAGGCCGGTCAGCGGCAGTTCGATCGCGCCCTCGATGTGTTCGCGCGTAATCTCGTGCCGCTCGCGCACGTCGACCAGGACAGCGCCGTCCTCGGTCATCATGCGATGGGCCTCGATCGCCGAAATCGTCTTCACGCTCATGTTGCAGTCCGCTCCGTCTGGCGAAATCGAAATCGGCTCACCGCTTCCGTGACCCGGATGTCAGCGGAACGTGGTCAGATAGTGACGTTCGAACATCCGCTTCAGCCAGTGAAACAACTTCATCTTCGGTCCGACGAAGTTGAAGCGCTCGTTGCGAAACACCAGCATGCCGGAATCCAGCGTGTCGACGATGCACACCAGTTCGGGCTTGAAGCGGGTGCCCGGCTGCTGCCCGGTTTCCACCGCGGCGATATTGGCCGCCAAGGCGATCGCCTGCAGGTCGGCCTGGTGGGCCTGCTTCGGCATCCAGTCCGGTCCGGGGAACGAGCCGGCGTCGCCGGCGACCCAGACATTGGGCAGCCCTTCGACGCGGCACAGCTCGTCGGCCTTGATCATGCCGCCGGGCGACAGCGGCAGCTCGGTGTTCTCCAGCCATGCCGGTCCTGTCAGTCCCGGCATGAACAGGATCAGGTCGGCGTCGATCTCGCCGTCTTCGAGCACGACCTTGCGTTGTTCGAGCCGCAGGATCTTGCGGCCGAGCCGGGTGACGATGCCACGGTTCTTCATCTCCTGCAGCAGGCCGTCGACCGCGCGCTCGCCGAGCCGTGCGCCGGGGCGCGGCGCCGGGCTGAAGAACACGATCTGAAAGCCGGGACGCTTGCCCTGCTGACGCAGCAGCGTGTCGATGATGAACAGGAATTCGAACATCGGCCCGCCGCGCATCGCGCCCGGCTCGTTCGGATTGGTGGCGAAGCCGACCGCAATGGTGCCGCCCTTCAGCGCGTCGAGCCGGCGTCCGATCTCTTCGCCGACCTTGATGCCTTCGCACGGAATCAGCGCGTGCTCGATGCCCGGCAGCTTGCGGATGAATCGGCCGCCGGTGGCGACGACCAAGTGATCGTTGCGGAGTTCGCCCTGGTCGGTGACGGTGATTCGGCCACCGTCCTTCAGGCCGGTGACCGAGGCTTCGACGAAGTCGATGCGATGCTTGTTCAGGAAATGGTCGAGCGGCACTTTCAGCCGCTCGCCCTGGCGGATGCCGGCGGGAAGCCAGATCGAGCTGGGCAGGAAGTGCAATTCGCGCCGCGGCGAGATCATCGTGATCGTGGCGTCGACCTTGCGCTTGCGCAGCTCGCGGGCGGCGGTGAGACCGGCGAAGCCGGAGCCGACGATGGTGATATTTCGCATCCCTCGAGGTTCCTGTTGGCACGGCACATGCGGCCTGCATCTCCCTGGTCGCACGGCCGCCATCGGCGGTCTGTGACGATGTCACCGCGGCGTCGCCGCAGGGCGGGCATCACCCGATTGGGAATTGCGCAGTTCCCGCGCAGCCGCCAAGCTCGCGCCGCCGCGTGCTGCGGCGCAGGCGAGTGAGAAGGAAATCGGACGCTCATGGCATCCCAGCACTTCGAGATGTGGGAAAACCGCTTCGGCGGCGAGGACTATCTGTTCGGCACGGCGCCGAATGCGTTCCTGGCGTCATGCCGCGAATTGCTGCCGAAGCAGGGACGGGCGCTGGCGATCGCCGACGGCGAGGGACGCAACGGGGTATTTCTCGCCGAATGCGGGCTGTCGGTGCTGTCGGTGGACTTCTCGCCGACCGCCCAGGCCAAGGCGCACAAGCTGGCGGCGGCGCGCGGCGTGACGATCGAGACCCGGACCGCGGACCTGCTGAGTTGGCAGTGGCCGGACGGCTTCGACGTAATCGTCGGCATCTTCTTCCAGTTCGTCGAATCGGAGCAGCGCCCGGCGGTGTTCCAGAACATCCGCGACGCGCTGAAGCCCGGTGGGCTGCTGCTGATCCAAGGCTATCGGCCGAAGCAACTGGTCTACAAGACCGGCGGCCCGAGCTGTGCCGAGAACCTGTACACCCGCGAATTGCTGGAGGACGCGTTCGGAGATTTCGACAACCTCAGCATTCGCGAGCACGACAGCGAAGTCGCCGAAGGCGCCGCTCACGCCGGACTATCTGCGCTGATCGATTTGATCGGGTGGAAGCCGAAATAGCCGGAGGTTTCAGTCGTCCATCGCGCAGCCGTCGAATACGCGCGGGGCTCCGGTCCGCAGTCCGAGCCAGGCGTCGACGACGGCCTGATCGAAGCCGACCTCGCAGCGGTCGCCCGATTGCATCAGCGGGCGGCGGATCAGCAGCGGATCGTCGATCATCAGATCGAGCGCTGCGTCCTCGCTGAGCGCGGCGAAGTCGATCGCGCCCGCCTTCACTTTCGGTGACGACTGATTGAACCACTGCGCGAGCGGCTTGTCGCCGAAGAACGGCCGCAGCGTCTCCCGCGTCCACGGCTCGGCGAGCAGGTTGCGGACCTCCAGCTGGTGGCCCGAAGCGGCGAGCAGCGCCTTCTGCCGCGCGTTGCCGACGCAGCCGGGCTTCTCATAGAACACGACGTTGGCCATCACCGCGTCTCCTTCAGCAGATCGTCTTCCACAGCCAGTCGTCGTCGCTGCCATTGCCCATCGCGGGGGGGCAACAGCCGCGGCGCAGTGACGGCCCACCAGGCTTCGATCGCCTCACGGTGGCACGGCAGCATCGCGCCTTCGTCGCCGATAAACGCGCGCCAGGCGTCGGCGCATTTCTCCGGCACCGCGGTCAGCAGCGGCCGGCCGGCCACGATCGCTTCGGCAAATTCGTTGCGCAGCCCGTGGCCGGTCGCTTCCTGCTTGGAGAATTTGTTGATCACCACCAGCGCGGCGCCGTTCGCCACCGCCCGCGTCACCGCCTGCGCGGAGGCCGCCAGGCCGCTGGCGTCGAGCTTGCACGATCCCGCGCCGCTGCCGAGTGTCTGCGAAATTCCGATCGCCTCGCCCGTCATCAGATCGATCAGCTGCATGTCGATCTTCTTGCCGGCGGCGTCCTTGACGTTTCGCTGCACGATGCCGCCGAGCCGGTCTCCGGCCGCGATCCGCCCGAACGCGAAATCCGCCAGCAAGGTGTCGACGTCGTCCTCGGCGCGATAGACGATCGCCGCGATCCGCGGAGCCTCGACGCTGCTGTACGTCATCTTTGCACTCTCCGATCGGTGCCTCGTGTTGAGTTAGCAAGCGCCGTGCCGGTTCACGATTCCCGCTCGCATCGGCTAGGCGGTTGATTCTTTGAACGTTTCGCTGCGCGTCACGGCCCGCGAGGGTTCGTCGCAAACCTGACGGCGTTGTATAGTCATAGACATAACGGTGGGAAATGGGGATGTTGCGTCGGACCCCCCGCGCATCCCGAGCGCTAACCGCCACACCGAGGACCTGCTCTATGCCTGCCGCCACCCTTGCCGAACTGGAGCGCCTGCTCGACGACGATGTGCCTTGCGGCGATCTGACCACCGAGGCGCTGGGCATCGGCGCTGCGCCCGGCGTGATGCAATTCGCCGCCCGCGACCCGATGGTGCTGGCGCTCGCCGAAGACGCCGCCGCGATCATCCGGCTGTGCGGATGCGAGGTCGAACTGGCCGCCTCGTCGGGCAGCCGGCTGGCGGCGGGCGCGCCGATCCTGACCGCTCATGGCAGCGCCTCCGGACTGCTGCGCAGCTGGAAGGTGGCGCAGACGCTGATCGAGATCTGGTCCGGCGTCGCCACCGCGGCGCGCGACATCGTCGATGCGGCGCGCGCGGTGTCGCCGACCATCGCGGTGGCCTGCACCCGTAAGAACTCGCCGGGCACCAAGCGGTTCGCGGTCGCCGCCGTGAAAGCCGGTGGCGCCACCATGCACCGGCTCGGCCTGTCCGAGACCGTCCTTGTGTTCGGCGAGCACCGCGGCTTTCTCGACGAGCCGTTGGCGGGCACGGTGGCGCGGCTGCGTGCCACGCTGCCCGAGAAGAAGCTGATCACCGAAGTGTCGTCGGTCGACGCCGCACTCGCCGCGACCGAAGCCGGCTTCGATGTGCTGCAGCTCGAGAAGTTCGCCCCCGCCGACGTCGCGACGCTGGTGCAGCAACTCGCTGCGCGGCCGGCTCGCCCGGTGATCGCGGTGGCCGGCGGCGTCAACGCCGGCAACGCGGCAGCCTACGCAGAGGCCGGCGCACAGGTGCTCGTCACCTCGGCGCCATACACCGCCAAGCCGCGCGACGTGCAGGTGCGGATCACGCCGGCGAAGTAATAATTAGCTGCAGGGTCGCGCCGTTCCACAGGCGAGGCGCGCTCCCTCTCCCGCTTGCGGGAGAGGGCTGGGGCGAGGGCCTCCCGGGCAGTGAGTTGCCACTCGCGGAGAGGGGTGCCTTCACCCGCCGCGCTTCGCGCGTCGACCTCTCCCGCAAGCGGGAGAGGTTGCGCTGCCGCCGGGGCGAGGGTGTGCTAACTCCACGCATGACGGTCCCTATTTACGCGACGCCTTGCTTTTTGGCTTCGTGGACTACGTCCCGCTGTAACTCGCCGCCCGGTCCGCGATCGTCTCGCGCAGCACCGTCTTCTGGATCTTGCCGTTGGCGTTGCGCGGCAGCGGGTCGGTGCGGATGATGATGCTTTCCGGCACCTTGTAGTCCGACATCCGTGCCGCGCACCAGTCGGCGACGTCGCGCTCGCTTAAGCTGGCATCTGCGCTGGTCACCACGATGGCGTTGACGCGTTCGCCGAGCACCGGGTCGGGCGTGCCGATGATCGCGGTCTCGACCACGCCGTCGAGGCCGCAGATCACATTCTCGACCTCGGCCGAGAAGATCTTGAAGCCGCCGCGGTTGATCATGTCCTTCTTGCGGTCGAACACCCGGACGAAGCCGTCCTTGTCGATCGAGCCGATGTCGCCGCTGCGCCAATAGCCGTTCACAAATTCCCTGGCGTTGGCGTCGGGCCGCTGCCAATAGCGCGGCACCACCATCGGGCCGGAGATCAGCAATTCGCCGGGGTCGCCGGGGGCGACCTCGTTGTCGTACGCGTCGAGCACGCGCACATGCGAGTAAGGAACCACTTGGCCGACGCTGTCCATGTGATCGCGCCAGTAGGCCTGCGGCATGATCGTGGTCGGCGAGGTGGTCTCGGTCGCCCCGTATGCGTTGCGGAGTTGCAGGTTCGGCAGCCGCTTCGCCAGCATCTCGATGGTCGGCACCGGCATCGGCGCGCCGCCGAAGCAGCCGATCCGCCACGCCGACAGATCGTGCTTGTCGAAGCCGGGATGCATCACTGCCAGCGTGTAGATCGCCGGCACCAGGATCGACCAGGTGATCTTCTCCCGGCTCGCCAGCGCGAGGAAGTCCGCGGTCTTGAACGCCTGCCGCATCAGCACCACGCAGCCGCCGGCCGCGATCGTCGCGTAGGATACGCCGACGAGCCCGGTCACATGCGACAGCGGCACCGCGACCAGCCCGCGGTCGTGCTCAGTCAGCTCGTGAGCGCGGGCGAACGCGTAGGACGAATGCAGGATGCTGAGATGGGTCAGCTCGGCGCCCTTGGGCTTGCCGGTGGTGCCCGAGGTGTAGAGGATCACCGCGGTGTCGTCTTCGTGCATCGCCGCGAGCGATGCGGCCGCCGGATCGCCAGCGAGCAGATCCTCGAACGGCCGCGCGCCATCGGCCGGGCCGTGCGCCGCGAAGCGATGCGCGAGCTGCGGCACCTCGGCGGCTGCCGGGATCTCGCCCGCCAGCTCGGCCTCGAACACCACCACCTTGGCGCCGCTGTTGTTCAGCAGGAATTCCAGCTCGGCGCGGCGCTGCCGGATGCCGATCGGCACCACCAGGACGCCGAGCCGATTGCAGGCGAGCGTCACCGCCAGGAACTCCCAGCAATTGCCGAGGAACAGCGCGACCCGGTCGCCTTTGCCGATGCCCAGCGCGGTCAGCGAGGCCGCGATGCTGCGGACCAGGCGATCGAGCTCACGATAGCTGAGCGCACGGTCGTCGACGATTGCCGGACGGTCGCCGAACCGCGCGACCAGATCATCGAACATCGCAGCCAGATGGACGGGGCGCTCGGAGAAGCACAACATCGACCGGCCGTCGTAGTGAGTTTCGCGGCGCAGCGCGCCGCCGATGCCGGCCTCGGGCCAGAACCTCATGGGTGTTTCCTCGTTGATCGTGGGGACGTCGCGGTTGCGATCCGCGATCGTCCGGCGGCTGTTCTCAGCGCCGCGGTAATTATATCCCGTTGATGTCGTCGACCGCCAGTCGGCGAGGGAACTGCCGGCAGGCAACGATTTGACTCGAGTCAGCGACGCGCTGACATCGTCGCGTCAGCATCGCAGCCTAGACTCAAGCCGCGACGGCGGGAACCGCCGCTGACGAATACCAGGGAAGAAGCGATGAGATTGTCCGACGTGGAATGTGAGTGTGGCGCACTCTACCGCTGCGCCGAATCCGAAACGCTCGAAGGTGAGCCAGGCAATCTGCAGTGCGCCAGTTGCGGCCGGATCGTGGAGGCTTGGCAGACCCGCAACAGGCGCGTGTATCGCTGCATGCTGACGCCGGATCGCAGCTATCCGGTGGTGACGCCGCCGCCGGCGCCGTAATCCGGCTCCCGGCGCAGTCCGGGTGAATTCTGAGGCGACGTGGCTCGGCGCGTCTCGCTTGACGCCTGCCCGATCCTATATTGTGGAGGTTGATTTCCCCACGACGAAGGGCGGTAGATTGCGAACTCCGGTGCTGGCAGCAGGCGGAATTGTTTTGCGGCGCGGCAATGAACCGCTGTTTGCGGTCGTCAGAATGCGCAAGCGCAATGATTGGGTGTTGCCCAAGGGCAAACTCGACCACGGCGAGACGCCGCGCGTGGCCGCCGAGCGCGAGGTGCTCGAAGAAACTGGCCACGTCGTCGCGGTGCATGAGTTCATCGGCACCCTGGTTTACGACTCCGGCGGCCGCTCCAAGGTGGTGCATTTCTGGCGGATGGAAGCGGAGGCGGAGCAGACGCTGCCGCTGATGAAGGACATCCGCGCGGTCGATTGGCTGCGGCTCGACGAGGCGATCGCGCGGCTGTCGCGCGGCTATGAGCAAGCCTTCCTGACGCAGGTGGGACCACTGGTGCTGGAAGCGGCCGGGCACGTCGCGTTCGGGGGCACGGCTGCGACGGCGCCGGCGCCGCATCCTCCGCGCTGTCCCACCAGCCCGCTGCCGACCGAGGGCGAGACCGTCACCGACCTCGCCGAGGCGCCGTCGCTGGCGCTGGAGCTGCCCTCCGAGGTGCTCGAAACCGAGCCGCCGCTGTCGATGCTGCAGCGGTTGCGGCGATGGCTGCGCGGCGCACCGCGCTCCTGACCGCCTTCCGCCGAGCGGATCGCGGCTGTCAGGAGTTTCCTGACATTTGATTCAAGTCAATCAAGCGCTCCTGCCGCCGCCTATCGTTCGCGAAATTTGGCCGCAAGGCCGTAGGCAGGAAACGTCATCAGGGGATGCCATGAGTGAGGCATTGGCGGCTGGCGCCGGACGCGCCAAGCGCGAGATTTTCGGGACGCCGATCTTCGGGCCCGAAGCGGCGCAGAAGGGCTACGCTCTCAACAAGATGTGCTTCTCGTTCAACGACGCCGGCGCGCGCGCCGAGTTCGTCGAGGACGAGGCTGCATACTGCGCGCGCTACGGGCTCACCGCGGCGCAGACCGAAGCGATCCTCGAGCGCGATCTGCTCAAGCTGCTCGACGAGGGCGGCAACGCCTACTACCTCGCCAAATTCGCCGGCATCCTCGGCCTCAACATGCAGGACATCGGCGCGCTGCAGACCGGGATGACGGTCGAGCAGTTCAAGGCGAAACTTCTGGCGGCGCGGGACAATTGAGCGGGGGGACCTGACATGGCGACGATCATCGGCGGCCTCGCCGCATCTCACGTCCCGGCGATCGGCGGGGCGATGGCCAAGGGCCTGCAGAAGGATCCGTACTGGGCGCCGTTCTTCGACGGCTTCGAGGCGCCGTGCCGCTGGCTCGAGGCGGCCAAGCCCGATGCCGCGGTGGTGATCTACAACGATCACGGGCTCAATTTCTTCCTCGACAAGATGCCGACCTTCGCGGTCGGCGCCGCGCCTGAGTATCGCAACGACGACGAAGGCTGGGGCATCCCTGTGATGGCGCCGTTCAAGGGCGACACCAAACTGTCGTGGCACATCATCGAGACGCTGGTGGAATCCGAATTCGACCCCGTCACCTGTCAGGAGATGCTGGTCGACCACGCCTACAGCCTGCCGATGGAGCTGTTCCTGCGTGGCCGCGCGCACGACATTCCGACCGTGCCGGTGGTGGTGAACACCGTGCAGCATCCGCTGCCGTCGCTGCGGCGCTGCTTCAAGCTCGGCCAGGCGATCGGCCGCGCGATCGAGAGCTATCCGGAAGATCTGAAAGTGGTGGTGATCGGCACCGGCGGGCTGTCGCATCAGCTCGAAGGCCAGCGTGCCGGTTTCATCAACACCGCGTTCGACCGCCGCTGCATGGACGCGATGACCGGCGACATCGAGAGCCTGCTCGGCATCGACCCGCACGAACTGGTCGAGCTCGCCGGCAGCCAGGGCGTCGAGGTGATGAACTGGGTCGCGATGCGCGGCGCGCTGCTCGGCGACGTCCACGAGCTGCACCGTAACTATCATTTGCCGATCTCCAACACCGCGTCGGGCATCATGCTGATCGAGAACCGGCCGAGGCTGGCGCAGGCGGCGTAGGGCCTTTGTGCGTCCGAGGCCTTAGTCCCTCATGGTGAGGAGCCGCGGCGAAGCCCGTAGGGCGAAGCCGGGGCGTCTCGAACCACGAGGCCGATGCGCTGCTACGCGTGTGCTCGGAGCCCATCCTTCGAGACGCCCCGGCTTCGCCGGGGCTCCTCAGGATGAGGTTGGTGCAGGTGGCGACTACAGTGCGAAGTGATGTTGGGCCGCGGCGCCGCTACACAAAAATCGTCATGCCCGGGCTCGACCCGGGCATCCACGAATTCACGCAAGGCGGTGGTTATGGCCGTGGATGGCCGGGTCAAGCCCGGCCATGACGGAGTGTGAGAGGAAGCGTCGGAGGCTCACTACTCAAGCCTGTAGCTCACCGCCTCGTCGTTCACGCCTCCTCACTCACCATCCGCCGATAATCTCGCGGATTATGTCCGGTCCGCCGTTTGAAGAAACGGCAGAAATACGCCGGGTCCTCGAAGCCGAGTTCGAACGAGAGCTTGGAGATCGGCGCCGCGATATACGTCAGCCGGCGGCAGGCCTCTCGGGTCAGACGCGCATGCACCACGTCAAGCGCGCTCTGACCGGTCTCCGCTTTCGCCAGCCGGTTGAGGCGTTCCGGCGTCATGCCGAGTTCGCCCGCATAGCGCGCGATCGGCCAGTGCTCGCAATGATGCGCCTCCACCAGCAGTAGGAAGCGGGTGAACTGATCGGCGCCGCGCGCGGCATAGCGCGCCTGCCGCTCGCTCTGCTGCGCCAGCCGCCAGACGATGGCGCGGCCGAGCCATAGCGGCACCGGGGAATTGCCGGCATCCGGCGAGGCAAATTCGTCGGCAAGCTCGGCGAATAATCTGTCGATCCGCGCAGTTGCGGCACCGTCCGGCTCGAACTCCAGGATACGCGCCGCGGCGAACAGGTCGCGGAGCGCCTGGCCGGTCGCCGGCACGTCGCCCTCGATCATCGCATGCGGATTGAAGGTGAAGACCTGACCTTCGGTGTGCGGCGAGAACTTGAAGCCGTGAACGACGCCGGGCGGCACGATCACCGCGACCGGCCCGTCGCGTTGCACGCGCTGCTCATCGAGCGCGATCGTCGCCGTCCCGGAGCCGATCCAGAGGATCTGGTGCAGGCTGCGGTGGGTGTGGACGTCGATCTGCCACTGATACAACCGGCTGCGCGACTGGATTGCTTCGACATGCAGCATGTCGACCGGCGCCGGCGGTGTCTCGCCGTACAGCGCGAAGATCGGAATTGCTGCTTTGCGGCGTGCGCGAGCCATTCCGCAGCTAAGACCGAACGTCGGAAAAGTGCAAGTTTTTGTCACCGCGGCGTCTCACGGGGAGAGGTGGTGGCAACTACACTCCGACGATTGCCGCAACTAACAGACCACCAACGAACCGGGCGGCCGCAACAAGAGAGGAAATCAGCTCATGTTCAGCTTCGATCCGTATTCGCCCGTCGTCGATGCCGACCCGTTCCCGCTCTACAAGACGCTGCGTGACGAACATCCGGTGTACTGGAGCGAGCCGGCGCAGATGTGGATTCTGTCGCGCTATCTCGACGTCGCCGGCGCCGGCAGCAACTGGCAGGTGTTCTCCTCGGCCAAGGGCAATTTGATGACCGAGCTGCCGAACCGCGCCGGCGCCACGCTCGGCACCACCGACCCACCGCGCCACGACCGGCTGCGCGGGCTGGTGCAGCACGCCTTCATGAAGCGCAATCTCGAAGCGCTCGCCGAACCGATGCGTGAAATCGCCCGCGATGCCGCCGAAGCCTTGCGCGGCCGCGACCAGTTCGACTTCATCGGCGACTTTTCGTCCAAGTTCACCGTGCGGGTGCTGTTCGCGGCGCTCGGCCTGCCGATGGGCGATGAGCAGACCGTGCGCGACAAGGCGGTGCTGATGGTGCAGAGCGATCCGGTCACCCGCGCCAAGGGGCCGGAGCATCTGGCTGCCTACGCCTGGATGCAGGACTACGCGTCGAGCGTGATCGCACAGCGCCGTTCCGAGCCGAAGAACGATCTGATCTCGCATTTCAGCATGGCGGAGATCGACGGCGATAAGCTCGACGAACGCGAGGTGCTGCTCACCACCACCACGCTGATCATGGCCGGCATCGAATCGCTCGGCGGATTCATGAGCATGCTGGCGCTGAATCTGGCCGATTTCGCCGACGCGCGCCGCGCCGCGGTGGCCGATCCGGCGCTGCTGCCGGATGCGGTCGAAGAATCGCTGCGCTACAACACTTCGGCGCAGCGGTTCAAACGCTGCCTGCAGAGCGACCTGACGCTGCACGGCGTCACCATGAAGGCCGGCGACTTCGTCTGCCTCGCCTATGGCTCGGCCAATCGCGACGAACGGCAATTCCCGAATCCGGACGTCTACGACATCACGCGCAAGCCCAAGGGCCATCTCGGTTTCGGCGGCGGCGTGCACGGCTGCCTCGGTTCGGCGATCGCCCGGATGGCGATCAGGATCGCATTCGATGAGTTCCACAGGGTGGTGCCGGACTACACACGCACCGAGCAGCAGCTCAACTGGATGCCGTCGTCGACTTTCCGCAGCCCGCTGCGGCTGGAGTTTGCGGTCGACCAAGCATCGGCGCGGTCCGCGGCTTGAAGCTCAGCTTTCTTCGGCGTCGCCCATTGCGAGGCCAGTGAGCGTCGCAACGATCGCGAAACCGACCGCCGAGGTCAGGGCGAAATCGAACAGCCGGAACGCGGGCAGGCCGAGCAGTGCCGGCGTCACGCCGAAGTGCGGGGACCGCGTCGCCACGAATGCGAAGCCGAGCCCGATCGCGGCGCCCATCATTGCGTGGCTGGCGGTCGCCGCCAGCCGCGACAGCATGCGGCCTGTCGGGGTGAGTTTCCTGATGGTCTCGAACGCTCGAGCTGGCGGTTTCTTTCCACGCATGGCGAATCCCTCGCTGGCTGAGGCGCCAACGCGGCTCCGCTTGCGCCGTTCCTAATCGGCGCTCATCGACCATTGGGGGCTGGCAAAGGGGCGCTGGCTCAACTGACCGGATTGCGCCGCGGTTCGACGATCTCGAACATGCGCGGGAATTCGTCCATCAGGCCCATCAGTTCGGCGAGCTTCATCGGATTGCCGCTGACCTTGATCTTGCCGGCCATCACCGCCTCCGGAAACGAGGTCTGCTTGGCGATCACCTCGTCGAGCAGGCTGCGCGGCAACGCGAAGCCGGCGTCTGCTGTGGCCGATTGGACGCCCGCCACATAGGTCAACGCGCAGTTCTCCAGCGTCAGCACCCAGTCTTCGCCGGTGTCGGTGAACTGCCAGTTCAGCACGATGGTCTTGCCTTCCGCCTTCGGCCCGTTGAGCCGGACGCCGAGCACATCCCAGATCTGCGAGGTCTTGAGCGCCGACAGCGTCTCGCGCGGCATCCCCGGCCGGGCCGGCATCTTCGGCATGCCGTGGCGCAGTTCCTGGGCGCCGAACAGATAGGCGTTGCGCCAGGTGGCACTCTCGGACTGGTAGCCGAGCTGCTCGAACGTGTCGGCGAGAAGATGCCGGCCTTCCTGGTTGTCGGGATCGGCGAACACCAGATGGCTGAGCGCCTGCGCGATGAAGCGGAATTCGCCGCGGTCGAAGTCGGCGCGCGCCTTCGCCAGCAGCGCGTCCGCGCCGCCCATGTACTCGACGTACTTTTTCCCGGCGTCGACCGGCGGCAGCGGATCGAGATTGGCCGGGTTGGCATCGTACCAGCCGAGATACTTCTGGTAGATCGCCTTCACGTTGTGGCGGATGTGGCCGTAATAGCCGCGGGCGTGCCAGGCGCCATCGAGGCTCTTCGGCAGACGGATGGTTTCGGCGATCTCGGCGGCGTTGAGGCCGTGGTTCATCAGCCGCAACGTCTGGTCGTGGGCGAATTTGTAGATGTCGCGCTGCTGCCGGATCATCAGGTCGATCCGTTCGGTGCCCCACACCGGCCAATGGTGCTGCCCGCACATCACCTCGGCCTTGCCGCCCCAGAGCTGCAGCGCTTCCCCGAGATAGCCCGACCACGCCAGCGCATCGCGCACGTCGGCGCCGCGGAACGGCAGCAGATTGTGGAAGTTGTGGGTGCAGTTTTCGGCGAGGTTGAGCAGCTTGTAGCGCGGAATGTAGAAGTGCATCTCCGCTGGCGCCTCGGAGTTCGGCGCCATCTGGAATTCAAAATCGACGCCGTCGATGCGGCGGGTATCGCCGGTCGCCTTGATCAGGTCGGTCGGCCGCAACAGCGCCGTGCTGCCGGCGGCCATTGTCTTGCCGAGGCCGCAATCGACATGGCCGCGCGGCCCCTTGGCGAGCAGCGGCCCGAACTGATACTGCGCGCGCCGCAGCATCGCCGGTCCGGCGATGATGTTCTCGGAGACGGCGTGCTCCATGAACAGATCGGGTGCGATGATCGGCACCCGTCCGTTGGCGAGTGCGTCGTCGTCGAGCACGCCGCGGGCGCCGCCCCAATGATCCGCATGGGTGTGGGTGAAGATCACCGCCACCACCGGCCTGTCGCCGCGGTGGCGGGCGTAGAGCTGCATCGCCGCGCGGGCGCCTTCGATCGAGGTCAGGGTGTCGACCACGATCACGCCGCTGTCGCTCTCGATCAGCGTCATGTTGGCGATGTCGAAGCCGCGGACCTGGTACACGCCCGGCACGACCTCGAACAGCCCGTGCTGCATGTTGAGCCGGGACTGCCGCCACAGGCTCGGATCGACGCTCGGCGGCGCGGTATCGTCTAGCAGGAAACCATAGGGTTCGAGACTCCACACCGTGCGGCCCTGGGCGGATTCGACCGCGGCGTGATCGATGCTGCCGATAAACCCGCGCGCGGCATCGTCGAAATCGGTGGTGTCGGAGAATGGCAGCTCGTTCAGCACTGCGGCGTGGCGGGCGATCACAGGTGCGGAGGCATCTTTTGGTGCAAGCGCATCGTCTGCGATTGTGGCGGTCTCGCTCATCCTCGGTCTCCTCCGGTCTTCGTCGTCTGTCCGCGACGGCGGCATCTCAACCGATGCAGAAACGGATTGCAATCGCAGGTCCGCACCTTACGATTAGTTCATGAAACGATAGACGCCCGAAGCGGCGCGGCAGGCGAGGGAGATATTCATGAAACTAATCACGGCTGTTGCAAAGCTCCCGAAGCCCGCCGGGCGGAAATTGGTGCAGTTGAGGTTGCGATGCGGCAGGTCGGCTGTCGCATTGGGGTTGGTGACCGGCCGATGAGTCTCAGCGTCGATCTGTTCTGGTCGTTCCGGAGCCCGTACAGCTATCTGTCGCTGCCCAAGGCGGTGAAGCTGGTCGAGCAATACGACTTCGCCATCAATGCGCGGCCGGTGTATCCGCTGGCGGTGCGCGATCCGACCTTCTTCAAGCGCACCGATCCGAGGTTTGCGCGCTACGTCGTGCTCGACAGTTTTCGGGTGGCGCAGAAGGAGGGGATTCCGTTTCGCTTCCCGCGGCCCGATCCGATCGTGCAGAACATGCAGACGCTCGAGGTCGCCGCCGAGCAGCCGTACATCAGGCGCTTGACGCGGCTCGGCGCTGCCGCCCAGCTCGCCGGCCGCGGCCTGCCGTTCATCCGCGAGGTCAGCTCGGTGCTGTATGGCGGCGCTGTCGACAATTGGCACGAGGGCGATCATCTCGCCCAAGCGGCCCAGCGGGCCGGGCTCGATCTGGCGCAGCTCGAAGCCGAGATCGCCGCCGATCCTGACAAGTACGACGAAACCATCCGCAGCAACGAGCGCGACCACGCCGCGTCCGGCCATTGGGGTGTGCCGACCTTCGTGTTCAACGGCGAGCCGTTCTTCGGCCAGGATCGGCTCGATCTGTTGCTGTGGCGCCTGCAGCAGCACGGGCTGAAGGAGCGAGGGTAGCAGAAACGAGTCATTCGGGGGCGCGCGAAGCGCGAACCCGGAATAACCGACGTGTTACTGCCTCGCCATCTCGACGTTGCCGACTGCTTCGCCGTCGAGATCCTGGTCGGTGAACATCGACACTTCGACCCGCAGCATCCGTCCGGTGAATTCGAACGGCGCGTCGTAATGCGATACCGGGCTGCCGCGGTCGCGGCCGATGTCGAGGCCGGACCACGAGATCAGCGTGTGGAAGGCGAGGCCGGTCTCCATCGAGCCCGCCGGCTCGCCGTCGATGGTCAGCGTGTAGCGGCTGACGCCGGTGCGAGAGCCCTTGGCCGGCGGCTCAGTACGGCGGAGCCGCTCCACCTTGACGCCGAGCCGGCGCGGCCCCGGCTGCAGAGTTCGCTCCGACGTGACGACGTGATGGTGCCCGCCGATGTTGAGGTCGTGCACCAGCCGGCCGTCCTTGATGTACAGGCTGTAGCCGGACGTCATATCGCCGTGTGAGATCAGCACGCCTTCGCTGGCGGCTTCGAGTTCGATGTGGGCCTCGATGGTGTAGCTGCGGCTACGGACGTCGGGAGCGACGTCGGTCGGGACGTGGCCCATGCCGCGGTGAAACACGAAGTTCTTGCGGGCGCCGTGAAAGCGTGCGGCGTTCTCGGCGAACCGCGGTCCGAACCGGTCGTCGAGCGGTAGCACCTGATGTCGCTCCGCCGCGGCCCACCACATCTCGATCAGCTCGGCGAGCCGCGCGGGCTCTGCCTCCGCCAGATCGTGCGCTTCGGAGAAGTCGCGGTCGAGATGAAACAGTTCCCATTTGTCGTCGTCGAACGGCTTGCCGGGCGGATGATACGCGACCGCCTTCCAGCCCTGATGCCAGATGCCGCGGTGGCCGAACATCTCGAAATATTGCGGCGAGGACTTCGACGGCACGCCGGGCTCGGTGAGCGACCGTGCGAAGCTCTCGCCTTCCAGCGGCATCTGCTTCAACCCGCCGATCTCGGCTGGTGCTTCGACCCCGATCAGCTCGAGCAGCGTCGGCACCAGGTCGCTGGCGTGGACGAACTGATGCCGCAGCTCGCCGCGGGCCGGCAAACGCGTCGGCCAACTGACGACGAACGGATCGCGGATGCCGCCGCCGTGGGTGTTCTGCTTGTAGCGCCGCAGCGGCGTGTTCGACGCCATCGCCCAGCCGTGCGGGAAGTTCGAATGCGAGTTCGGTCCGCCGATGTCGTCGATCTTCTTGATCTTGTCGGGCATCGGTTCGAGCCGGAAGTTATAGGGCCCCATCGCGTTGATGAAGCCGAGCGGTCCGCCCTCCTGGCTGGCGCCGTTGTCGGACAGCACCAGGATCAGCGTGTTGTCGCGCTGCCCGGAGGCGTCGAGGAAATCGACGAGGCGCTTCAGGTGGCGGTCGGCATGGTCGAGCATCCCGGCGAACGCCGCCTGCAGCCGGGTAAACACGCGCTGTTCGTCGGGGGTATGCTCGTTCCAGGGCTTCACGCCGTCGTTGCGCGGCGGCATGTCGGTGGTCTCGGGCACGATGCCCATCGCCTTCTGCCGCGCTATTCGCTGCTCGCGCTCGACGTCCCAGCCATGCGCGAAGGTGGCGTCGTAGCCCTTGATGATGTCCATCGGCGCCTGATGCGGCGCATGGCAGGCACCGAGCGCCACCCAGGTCAGCCACGGCAGTTCGGGCCGGTCGGCGGCGTGATCGGCGATGAAGCGGATCGCCTGATCGATGAGATCCTCGGTCAGGTGATAGCCGGTCTCGTAGGTGCCGGGCGCATCGATCGGCGTATTGTCCGACACCAGCTCGGGCGAGAACTGGTCGGTCTCGGCGTCGAGGAAGCCGTAGAAGCGGTCGAAGCCGCGCCCCAGCGGCCAGCCGTCGAACGGGCCGGTGGCGCCGGTTTCGGTCAGCGGCGTGACGTGCCATTTGCCGACCATGTAGTTGCGGTAGGCGTGAGCGCGCAGCATCTCGGCGAGCGTGCCGGCCTCCTTGGCGATCTTGCCGCGATAGCCTGGATAGCCGGAGTCGAAATTCGCCAGGCAGCCGACGCCGACCGAGTGATGGTTGCGCCCGGTCAGCAAGGCGGCGCGTGTTGTCGAGCACATCGCCGTGGTGTGGAAGCCGGTGTAGCGAAGGCCTTCGGCCGCGAGCTGGTCGATCGTCGGGGTCGCGATCGGCGATCCGTAGCAGCCAAAGTCGGAGAAGCCGACATCGTCGAACAGTACGACCAGAATGTTCGGTGCACCCGCCGGCGCCGACGGTGGCTCTGGCCACCATGGTTTGGAATCGGCAATCGTCCTGCCGATCCGCCCGCCGAAGGTCTTCTGGTTGGTTGCGCTCACTCGGTCTCTCTCTTGATGTCTGCGCCGGTTGGTCCGGCTGTGCATGATGGATAGGCGAATGCCGCGCAGCCTCGGCAAGGCGGCGCGGTGGAATAGCGAATGCAATGGATCGGCTTGATGAGGAGGCTGGTGGAGCGAACCGGACGATGGCTTCGTACCGCTGAAGCCGACAATCCCGCGGCGGCGAGTCTTGTCGAGAAGGAGGCGTGCGGACGGTGGAGAGCATCAATGTCGATCGCGCGCAACCAATGCACGCCTCGGCGCATGCTTGCGCCGGCCGCTTCCTCCCTGGTTCTTAGTTCTGACGAAAATATTGTTCCAATTCACATGCGGGCGCAAGCGCAATGCCGCATGCGCCGCACGGATTTGCCGGGACTGACTTTCCTCTGTACAGCGGGAGTGTCGCCGTTCGCGCGGCATTCCTCCGACAGTTCGAGCCCTCAGCGTTGTCGCTCATTCTCGATCCCTGGTTTTATGCCGTCGCCATCCCCGCGGTGTTTCTGCTCGGGCTCGCCAAAGGCGGCTTCTCAGGCGTCGGCATCGCGGCGACGCCGCTGCTGGCGCTGTATCTGCCGCCGCTCGAAGCCGCCGGGTTGCTTCTGCCGGTGCTGATCACCCAGGATCTGATCTCGCTGTATGTATACCGGCGTCATTGGGACGCGCGCAGTCTCAAGATCATGCTGCCGGGCGCGCTGATCGGGATGGCGATCGCATGGTGGACGGCGTCGATCGTGTCCGACGACGCAGTGCGGCTGATCGTCGGCGGCGTCGGGTTGGTGTTCGTGCTCAACGTCTGGCTGCGGCCGCACGCCTCCGCAGTGAAGCTGTCGGACGCCGCCGGCGTGTTCTGGGGCGCGGTGTCGGGCTTCACCTCGTTCATGACCCAAGGCGGCGGCCCCCCGTATCAGGTCTATATGCTGCCGCAGCTATTGCCGAAGCTGGTGCTGGTCGGCACCACCACGATCTTCTTTGCGATCATCAACGCGCTGAAGATCGGTCCTTACTTCCTGCTCGGGCAGTTCACGCCAGCCAATCTCGGCACCTCGCTGGCGCTGTTGCCGCTCGCCGCCGCCGCCAACATGGCCGGCATCTGGCTGGTGAAGCGGACCCCGACCGGGTTGTTCTATCGGATCGCCTATGTGCTGCTGTTCGTGGTCTCGGTGGCGCTGCTGTATCAGAGGCTGTCGCATATGCTGCGCGGGGCGGCGTAACGCGTCGCCCCGCCACCGTGCTCAGTTCGACGTCGGCGGCACGAAATGGTCGACCGCCGTCGCCAACTCGCCAGTCTGCGGGTCTTTCACTTCGAAGGTGATGTTGACCGACTTGCTCGGTACCTCGTTGCTCGGCACCATCACCGACAGCCGCAACTCGCGGGTCTGATCCTGGCCGACTTCAACGTCGAGCCGGTCCTTGACGTCGGGATCGATGCCGACCGCCTGCAGCCGCGCGCCGGGCACGCCGCTCACCGACACCTGCATCACGCGGCCGGCCGGGCGCTTGTTGAGCAGCCGCACGGTGTAGTCGTTGCGCACGCTGCCGTCTGACAGGGTCACGAACAGCGGGTTGCGCTCGTGCAGCACGTTGATGTCGAGCGACCCGCGGGTCGCCAGCGCATAGACCATCACGGCGCCGACCAGAACGATCAGCGCGGAATACAGCAGCGTGCGGGCGCGGATCGGGCGGTACACCGAGGTCTTGCCGACGAGCCGGCGCTGGATGTTGATATCGGTGTCGTAGGCGATCAGATCCGGCGGACGGCCGACCTGCTTCATCACCGTGTTGCAGGCGTCGATGCACAGGCCGCACTGCACGCAGCCGAGCTGCAGGCCCTGGCGGATGTCGACGCCGGTCGGGCAGACGTTGACGCATTGATGGCAGTCGATGCAATCGCCGACGGTCTCGCCATGGGCGCGGACCACCTCGGCCTTCTTCACCGACATCCGCGGCTCGCCACGGTCGTATTTGTAGGTGACGTTGAGGGCCCATTCGTCGGTCAGCGCCGCCTGAATGCGCGGCCACGGGCACATGTAGATGCACACCTGCTCGCGCATGAAGCCGGCGAGGGTGTAGGTGGTGAAGGTCAGGATGCCGATCCAGACATAGGCGACCATCGGCGCCTGGAAGGTGACCAGCTCCTTCACCAGCGTCGGCGCGTCGGCGAAATACAGCACCCAGGCGCCGCCGGTCCACCACGCGATCATCAGCCAGATGAAGTGCTTGAGCGCGATCTCGCCGACACGGCGCACGGTCAGTCCGTGCTTGTCCTTGGCGATCCGGTCGCGGCGGTCACCTTCGACCAGCCGCTCTACGGCGTAGAACAGGTCGGTCCACACCGTCTGCGGGCACAGGTAGCCGCACCACACCCGCCCGGCGAGGGCGTTCATCAGGAACAGCACCAATGCGGCGATGATCAGCAGGCCGGTGAAGTAGTACACCTCCTGCGGCCACAGCTCGATGAAGAAGAAATAGAACCGCCGGGCCGGCAGATCGATCAGCACCGCCTGATCAGGCAGGCCGGGGCCGCGGTCCCAGCGCAGGAACGGGGTGAAGTAGTAGATCGACAGCGTGATCGCCAGCAGCGTCCATTTGATCCGGCGGAAGCGGCCATGGACCGCCTGCGGATAGACCTTCTTGCGGGCCGCATAGAGCGGTCCTTCGATATTGGTGTCTGTCATGGGAGGCTTTCGCTGGAGCTTCGCCCCCGGAGAGGGGCAGGCCGTCTCCGGGCGAAATCATGCGGGATCTGCCAGGCTGGATCGAGACACTCGCGCCAGCGTCTCGGCCCCGATCGTTCAGCGGACCGAGGGGCTTGCGATCTTGCGGGCGACCAGGAACGAGATCGGCATCGCGACCACGAAGCCGCAGCCGACCGCGATCGGAATCCAGTGCATCGCCTGTTCGGACAGGCTCGGCACCACCAGCACCGCGACCATCATCATGCCGGCGAGGGTCGCTCCGCCGATGATCCAAAGCACAACCGCAACCTTGATCATGATCTTCTCCTGTTCTTCGCCGGGGCTGTTCAGCCTCCCGACCGAGGCAAGCGCAGGGCGCGCCACCTGGGCCCAAATGTTGGGAACATTTGAGTGCGAGCGGACGATATATTTTGGGCTGGTTCTAAGTTTGATTTGGATCAACTGTCAGTATCGGAAAACCACCGGTCCTGGAACGGGATAAGTAGCGAGACACCGTTCTTCGATCGGCACGTCAAAACTGATCTCGGCGCCAAAGATATATCTTTACTTGGGCCGGGGTCGTCACTACGTAAGATATATCTTTCAGGAGGTTGTCATGGACGGCGTCGATAACAGCCCGCGACGATGCGGGTTTGGGATGCCGGGGTGCCGTTGGGGGCGCCGCGGGATGGGCGCGCGCGGCATGGGCGGCGGCGAGATGATGCGCGCCGGCCGGATGCTGGCGCAAGGCGACCTCAAGCTGATCGCGCTGGCGCTGATAGCCGAGCAGCCGCGCCACGGCTACGACATCATCAAGGTGATCGAGGAGAAGACCGCCGGCTGGTACGCGCCGAGTCCGGGGGTGGTGTATCCGACCCTGACCTTCCTCGAGGAAACCGGTCACGTCGTCGCCCAGCCGGAAGGCGCCAAGAAGCTCTACGTCGCCACCGACGACGGCCGCGATCACCTCGCCGCCAATCGCGCGCTGGCCGACGCGGTGTTCGACCGTCTCGCGACCTTCGGCGAGATGATGCGGCAACAGAACGCCGAGGGTGGCGCGGACGGCGGCGATCTGCCGCCGCTGCTGCGCGCCGCGCTCGACAACCTCCGCGAGGTGGCGATCCGGCAGATCGCCAAGGACCCCGACAACGAAGCAGAACTTGTTGCGATTCTCGCGCGCGCCGCCGGCGAGCTTCGCAAGACGCAGGCGCGGGGCGACCCGCGTCAATTGGACGACGCAATCGACCAGGTGCCGGACCAGCAATCCGGCACGGTACTCTTCAGGAGACGAAAATGACCGCAATTACTTCTGAACAGCCGAACCGGCGCGACGTGTTGTATCTGGCGACCGGTGCTCTGGCCGCGGTCGGCACCGCGGCCCTGGTGTGGCCGTTCATATCGCAGCTCAACCCGGACGCCGGCACCATTGCGGCCGGCTTCCCGCTCGAAGTCGATTTGGCGCCGATCGCCGAAGGCCAGGTGGTCAAGGTGTTCTGGCGCGGCCAGCCGATCTTCATCAACCACCGCACGCCGAAGGAAATCCAGTCGGCGCAGACGGCGGATTGGCGCAGCATGCGCGACCCGCAGCCGGATTCCGAGCGGGTCAAGCCGGGCAAGGAGCAGTGGCTGGTGGTGTCGGCGATCTGCACCCACCTCGGCTGCGTCCCGACCGAACATCAGGGCAATTACGACGGCTGGTTCTGCCAGTGCCACGGCTCGCAATACGACGCTTCGGGCCGCATCCGGCTCGGCCCGGCGCCGCTCAACCTCGCCCTGGTGCCGTACAAGTTCGCCAGCGACACCCAGATCATTATCGGTGAGACCTGAGCGGGCCTCGCGCCTGTTTCGGTAGCTGTTCTGTCCTTCGGGCGCCGCGCTCCGGCGCGGCGCTGAAGGTTCGACCTCCCCCAGTCACGCCACGCATCCGACCCGCGTGGCCGCGCCATGATGCGCGGCCGCCGCGTCGTTCTATTGTCCCATCGCTGCACGAGAGATAGCCATGTTGATCGCAGTCGCCAGCCAGAACTTCCGCACCGTGACCGGCCACGCCGGCAAGACCCGCCGTTTCCTGGTGTTCGATGCGGCGCCGTGCCGCCCGCCGCATGAGGTCGACCGGCTCGACCTGCCGAAGGAGATGTCGATCCATGAATTCAAGGAAGACGGCGCGCACCCGCTCGACAAGGTGAGCGTGGTGATCGCCGGCAGCGCCGGTCCCGGCTTCCTCAACCGGATGGCCGCCCGCGGCGTGGTCGCCATCACCACCTCGGAGACCGATCCGGTCACCGCGATCCAGAACTACCTTGCCGGATCGCTGGCGCCGGCGGCGCCGCACGATCATGACGACGAGGAAGAAGAGGGCGGCTGCAACTGCAATTGCGGCCGCGCGGCCTGAGGCAGGCTTAGGCGATCGCTCCTCGATCACCATGAGGAGGAGCACCCGGATCGGCGCTTCGCGCCGACCCGTTGACTCGCAAAGACGGAGCGATTGTCTCGTGATGGAGTGCCGGGTCGAGCCCGGCAATGACGCGCTCGATGAGGCGCGAGCTTACGAAAACGCGTTGCCGGCCGGACGGCCGAGCTTTTTGAACACGATCGCCGCCGGACAGAAGCCGGTGAACGACGCCTGGATCATGTTGACGCCGGCGAACGCCGTCAGCAGCAGCCAATACGGGCTGACCAGCCAGCCGAGAGCCAGGCTGACGAGCACGACTGTGCCGGCGAAGGCGAGTACGGTCTGATCGAGATTCATGAACTGCCCCTTTCTCAATTGCCCGGGCCGTCGTGCGGTCCCGGTTCCGAATTCGTGTTGACGTTATATTCGAATAATCGTATATACGCAACTATGAAAATAAAGGTCGATCCCATGATGGCCGCCGCGGACGAGGCGAGCGAGCTTCTCAAGGCGTTGTCGAACCGGCATCGACTGCTGATCATCTGCCAGTTGATCGGTGGCGAGCGCTCGGTCGGCGAGCTCGCCGAGGTGATCGGCCTGCGCGATTCGACGGTGTCGCAGCATCTCGCGCTGCTACGCAAAGACGGGCTGGTGTCGGCGCGGCGCGACGCCCAGTCGATCTTCTACTCGATCGCCAGCGAACCGGCGCGTGAACTCCTGACGACGCTGTATCGGGTGTACTGTCCCGGTCAGCCGCTGGAGAAGACGGGTCGCAAACCTGCAAGGGCATGACATGCGAATGGGCGGATGGACGACGGGCGGTGTGGTCGCGGCGATGCTGTGGGGCGTCGCGGTGGCGAATGCGGCTGGCACTCTGACGGTGGCGGAAACCAAGATCTCCGACGAGAAGGCGGTGTTCGCGACCGTCGAGAGCATCAGCGTGGTGCCGGCGCGCGCCCGGATCGGCGGCACGGTGGTGGCGCTGAAGGTTCGCGAGGGCGACAGCGTCAAGGCCGGCCAGGAAATCGCGACGATCGGCGACGACAAGCTGACGCTGCAGATGAATTCGCTCGACGCCCAGATCCAGGCGCTGCAGGCGCAGGCGAGCCAGGCGCAGATCGACTACGATCGCACCAGCGGTCTGGTCGAGCGCGGCACGCTGCCGCGCACCAAGCTCGACGAAGCGCGCACCGCGCTCAACGTCGCCGAGAACAATCTGCGCGCCAAGACCGCGGAGCGGTCGGTGGTGCAGCAGCAGTTCAAGGAAGGCCAGGTGCTGGCCCCCGACGACGGCCGCGTGCTCAAGAAGATGGTCACCGTCGGCTCGGTGGTGTTGCAGGGCGATCCGATCGTCACCGTGGCGCAGCAGCACTACAAGCTGCGGCTGCGGGTGCCGGAGCGGCACGCCCGCTTCCTCAAGGCCGGCGACAAGATCCGCGTCGACGGCAATGAATTCGGCGACCAGGTGGCGAAGTTCGGGACGATCGAGCTGGTGTATCCGCAGATCGAGGACGGTCGTGTCGTCGCCGACGCCAGCGTCGAGGGGCTGCCGCAATATTTCGTCGGCGATCGGCTGCGGGTGTGGATCTCGGGGGGCGAGCGCGACGCGTTCGTGATCCCGGCGAAGTTCGTCTCAACCGAGTTCGGCATCGATTACGTCCATGTCGGCGAGCCCGGCAAGACTGTGGCGGTGCCGGTGCAGCGCGGCCGCGAACACCCGACCCAAGCGATGCCCGACGGGCTCGAGATCCTCTCGGGCCTGCGCAATGGCGACAGACTGGTGCAGCCGTGAACCTGGGAATTTCGGGCCATCTGACCAAGGCCACCATCCGGTCGCCGCTGACTCCGCTGTTCCTGCTGGCGTCGCTGATCGCCGGGCTGATCGCGCTTGCCGCGATCCCGCGCGAGGAAGAGCCGCAGATCAGTGTGCCGATGGTCGACATCCGCATCAACGCCGACGGGCTGCGCGGGCCGGACGCCGTCGAGCTGGTGACCAAGCCGCTGGAAGCGATCGTCAAAGGCATCGACGGTGTCGAGCACGTCTACAGCCAGACCGAAGACGACCGCGTGATGGTCACCGCCCGCTTTCTGGTCGGGACCAAGGCCGAAGACGCGATCCTGCGGGTGCATGAGAAAATCCGCGCCAATATCGGCAGCATCCCGGTCGGCATCCCCGAGCCGCTGATCGTCGGCCGCGGCATCAACGATGTCGCCGTCACCGTGCTGACGCTATCGCCGAAGCCGGAAGCTGCGGCGCGTTGGACCGACAAGGATCTGTACGAAGTCGCCGACAAGCTGCGCTCCGAATTGATGAAGGTCGACAGCATCGGCCTGACCTACATCTCCGGCGGCGGCGCGCAGCAGATCCGGGTCGAGCCCGATCCGGAAAAGCTGTCGCTGTACGGCGTCACGTTGCAACAGCTCGTCGCCAAGGTGAAGGACGCCAACCGTTCGTTCCTGGCGGGCAGCGTCCGCGACGCCGGCACGATGCGCAGCGTCTCGGCCGGTCAGACCTTGATGGGAATTCCCGACATCGGTCTGCTGCTGGTCGCGACCCGCGACAATCGCCCGGTCTATGTCAAGGATGTCGCCTCGGTGATCATCGGGCCGAACATGGCCGAGCATCGGGTGTGGAACGATGCCCGTGACTCGAGCGGCAAATGGGACCGCGTGCCGGCTGTCACCGTCGCGCTCGCCAAGCGTGCCGGCGCAAACGCAGTGGTGGTATCGCACGACATCAAGGCGCGGCTGGCGACCCTCGAAGGTTCGTTGATTCCGAAAGACGTCGCCGTCACCATCACCCGCGACTACGGCGAGACCGCCAACGAGAAGGCCAACGAGCTGCTGTTCCACCTCGGTCTCGCCACGATCTCGATCGTGGTGCTGATCGCGATCGCGATCGGCTGGCGCGAGGCGATCGTCACCGCGGTGGTGATCCCGACCACGATCCTGTTGACGCTGTTCGCCGCCAACCTGATGGGCTACACCATCAATCGCGTCAGCCTGTTCGCGCTGATCTTCTCGATCGGCATCCTGGTCGACGACGCCATTGTGGTCGTCGAGAACATCGCCCGGCACTGGGGAATGAAGGACGGACGGCCTCGGCTGCAGGCCACGATCGAGGCGGTGGCCGAGGTCGGCAATCCGACCGTGATCGCGACCCTGACAGTGGTCGCAGCGTTGTTGCCGATGCTGTTCGTGTCCGGACTGATGGGGCCGTACATGGCGCCGATCCCGGCCAATGCCTCGGCCGCGATGCTGTTCTCGTTCTTCGTCGCCATGATGGTGGCGCCGTGGCTGATGCTGAAGCTGGCGCCGAAGCAGGGCGCGGCGATGGCTTCGCACGGCGATCATGACGAAGGCCGGCTCGGCCGGCTGTACCGCCGTCTCGCCGCGCCGATCGTCGCCAGCAAGCGCGCGTCGTGGATCTTTCTGCTCGGCGTCGGCATCGCAACGCTGATGTCGATGGCGCTGTTCTACACCAAGTCGGTCACGGTCAAGCTGCTGCCGTTCGACAACAAGAGCGAGATCGCGGTAGTCCTCGACTTACCCGAGGGCGCGACTCTCGAGGATACCGAGCGTACCCTGTTCGCCGCCGCCGACATCGCCCGCGGCCTGCCCGAGATCACCTCGGTGCAGACCTTCGCCGGCACGCCGGCGCCGTTCAATTTCAATGGCCTGGTCAGGCATTATTACTTGCGGGAGCGGCCCGAACTCGGTGAATTGCAGGTCAATTTGCAGGAGCGTGGCGAGCGCAGCCGCGCCAGCCACGACATCGCGCTCGACCTGCGCAAGCGGCTGCAGGCGCTGAAGCTGCCGGAAGGCACGAGCCTCAAGGTGGTGGAGGTGCCGCCCGGCCCGCCGGTGCTGTCGACCCTGCTGGCGGAAATCTACGGCCCCGACGCCTCCACCCGCCGTGCGGTAGCCACCGAGGTCGAGAAGATTTTCAAGCAGGTGCCGTTCATCGTCGACGTCGACAATTCGATCGGCGAACCTCGGCCGCGGCTGCGGCTGTCGATCGACCAGGACCGGTTGGAGTTCTTCGGCGTCGAGCAGAAGGACGTCTACGACACCATCCAGACGCTGTTCGGCGGCACCTCGATCGGCTACTCGCACCGCGGTGAAGGCCGCAACCCGATCGCCATCACGGTCGGGCTGCCGAAGCGCGACCTCGAGTGGAACGAGGCACTGGCGTCGACGCCGGTGCCGGCCAATTCGCTGCCCGGCGCCAAGACCGTGGTCGAACTCGGCCAGCTCGTGCAGGCTACCAAGGAGGTCGGCTCGCCGCTGATCTTCCGCCGCGACGGCCGCTTTGCCGACATGGTGATGGCCGAACTCGCCGGGAAGTTCGAAGCGCCGCTGTACGGCATGCTCGACGTCGACAAACTGATTGAAACTCATGATTGGGGCAAACTGCCGAAGCCGGCGATCAGCCTGCACGGCCAGCCGTCCGACGAATCCAAGCCGACGCTGCTGTGGGACGGCGAGTGGGAGATCACCTGGGTGACGTTCCGCGACATGGGCGCGGCGTTCGGTGCGGCGATCCTTGGCATCTACGTGCTGGTGGTGGCGCAGTTCAAGAGCTTCAAGCTGCCGCTGGTGATCCTGACGCCGATCCCGCTGACGCTGATCGGCATCCTGATCGGCCATTGGCTGCTCGGCGCGCCGTTCACCGCCACCTCGATGATCGGGTTCATCGCGCTCGCCGGCATCATCGTGCGCAACTCGATCCTGCTGGTCGATTTCATCCGCCATTCCGGCGGGGCCGGCAAGACGTTGCGCGAGGTCGTGCTGGAAGCCGGCGCGGTGCGGTTCAAGCCGATCCTGCTCACCGCATTGGCGGCGATGATCGGTGCGGCCACGATCCTGCTCGACCCGATCTTCCAGGGGTTGGCGATCTCGCTGCTGTTCGGTCTGGCATCGTCAACCTTGCTGACGGTTCTGGTGATCCCGGCGATCTACATCGTGCTGCGCGACAAATCGCCGACACCGCCGCCGGCCACCGCAAAGTGATGGCGCTGCGGTGCGATCCGAGGCACAACAGGGCCGCCCCCTGAACCTTGGGCGGTCCTGAGGATTGGAACCGATGATAATTACCCGACGGTCGGCCGTAACCGCAGCGCTGGCGCTGGCTCCCGCGCTCGCGACCAGCAAAATCCTGGCGGCGCCGACGGCGTCGGATGAGGAAGACGTGCTGTCGACCAATGCGGTGCTGTTCGACGCCGAGATTCCGGTCGCCGGCAATCCCAAGGGCGACATCACCATCGTCGAATGGTCGGACTATCGCTGCCCCTACTGCAAGAAGGTGGCTCCGGACCTGATGCAGGTGGTGAAGGACGACGGAAAGATTCGGCTGGTGCTGAAAGACTGGCCGATCTTCGGCGGCGTCTCGACCGATGCGGCGAAGCTGGTGCTTGCGTCCAAATACCAGAGCAAGTTTCTGGAGGCGCACGAGGCGCTGATCCGCGCGCCGTCCAAGCTGACCGAGTCCAACCTCGACGAGACGCTGAAAAGCGGCGGCATCGACGTGGCTCGCGCCACCAAGGATCTCGACGCCAACCGCGGCACGATCGAAGCCATCCTCAAGCGCAACGACGCGCAGGCCAAGGCGCTCGGGTTCCAGGGAACGCCGTCGTTCATCGTCGGCCGGTTCCGGGTTCCCGGCGTGCTCGACGTCGCGCTGTTCAAGCAGGCGATCAAGGACGCCCGCGAGGCGGCGAAGAAGTCCGACAAGAAGTAACAGCTTCGAACACTGACCTTCCTCGTCGATGCGAGTGCAGCGAAGCAACCCAGGACTTGATGCAAAAGGCTGGATTGCTTCGCTGCGCTCGCCATGACGGAGAGGGTGGGGCACGCGCCAATCTCGCCCACTGCTTGATCTGAATCATCATCGCAACCGTCGCGGTCGCGCTAAGCTGCGGCATCGCATCGCAGCGGGATGACGGTCATGCTCAGCATCCGCTTAGCGGCCTATGCGGCCGTGATGATCAACCTCATCGGTCTGGCGGCGGGTGGAACCTCGGCATCCGCGGCGCCGTGGCGCGCCAGCGAGGGCAACACCCGCGGCTGGATGCTGATGTCGCCGCAGGAGCGGATCGAGCATCAGGCGCGAGTCCGAGGCTTCATCGACTACACCGCATGCGAGGCTTATCGTGCCGAACACCACGCTCTGATGGTGCAACGGGCGCGCGAGCGTGGTCTCGACCTGCCAGGTGGCGGCCGCGATTTCTGCGATCATCTCAAACTTCGGGCGGATTGAGCCGGTGTCGCCCGCCGGTTCAGTATTGCAGCGTTGGTCGATCCCGCTGCTGACCTTGGCGGTGCCTTCCGGATTCGCGCTCTGGGCCTTTCCTGAAGATCTTGCGCCGATCCGCGCCGCCGGGATCGTCACCGGCTGGCTCGGCTGCGGATTGTTGCTGGTCAGCCTGCTGCTGATGCTGCGCGAGCCGCGGCTTGCCGGCTGGCTGGGCGGCCTGGAGCGGATGTATCGCTGGCACCACGCGGCCGGCGTCGCCGCCTATGTGTTGCTGCTGCTGCATCCGCTGCTGCTCGCCGCCAACAACCTTCCATCGGCCCGAGTCGCTTGGCAGACGCTGTCGCCGGTCACCGAGAGCTGGCAGGTGTGGTCCGGCTGGCTCGGCCTGCTGCTGCTGATGGGCGGCCTCGTCACCACCTTCATCCGAAGCATTCGCTACGGCACTTGGCGATGGCTGCACGCGTTGCTCGGCGTCGGCGTGCTGACCGGACTGGTGCACCTGATGCTGCTCGGCATCGACAAGCCGGTGCTGCCGATTCTCGCGGTGGCCGGGGCGATCCTCGGCTGGCGGCTGCTCCGCGGCGATCTCGGGCTCGGGGCGCGGCCCTATGTGGTGACGGCGGTGCGGCCATTGGCTGCGCGATCCGTCGAATTGGTGCTGCGTCCGCTCGGCGATCCGGCGTTGGTGGCGGCCGGCCAGTTCGTGCTGGCGGAGTTCGGCAACGGTCACCGCTATCGCGGCTGCGGGGAATTCCACCCCTTCACGGTCAGCACGATCGCACGGCAGCACGAACTGCATCTCGCCATCAAGGCGCTCGGCGACTGCACCACTCGGATGCTGGCGATCGAGCCCGGCGTTGCGGTCCGGGTGATCGGCGGGTTCGGTGGTTTCGTCGATCCGCACCAGACGGCGTCGCAATTCTGGGTCGCGGGCGGGATTGGCGTCACGCCATTCGTTGCTTTGTTGAACGCCGGACCGCTGCTGCATCGGACGCGGCTGCTGTATCTCTATCGCAGCGAGGCCGATGCCGCCTTCCTGCCGGAACTGCGAGCACTCGCGGCGTCGGATCAGCGCTTCACGCTTCACGCCGTCGCTACCGGCGACGATCTTCCCGACCTCGACCGGCTGCTGCCCGATGCCGGCCAATTGTCAGGTGCCGAGTGCTATGTGTGCGGACCGCCCGGTCTGGTGGTCGCGCTGAAATCCGCGCTCGCCGCCCGGGGCGTCACCGCACGGCATGTCCACTACGAGAACTTCGAGTTCAGATGATGCGCAAGCTGTTCTACGTCTCGACCGCCGCGTTCTGGGTCGCCGTCGCCGGATTCTGGATCGGCGATCTACTGTCGCCGGCTACCGAGCCCACCGCGACCGCCGCCGAGCGTTCGATCGGCGCTGCCGAACTCGCCGGGCACGCCAAGCCGGACGATTGCTGGATGGCGATCCACGGCAGCGTCTACGACCTGACGGCGTATCTTCCGGATCATCCGTCGCGGCCGAGCATCATCGAGCCGTGGTGCGGCAAGGAAGCGACCGAGGCCTACGACACCAAGACCAAGGGCCGCAAGCATTCGCCCGAAGCCGACGCCCTGCTGCCGAAGTACCGGATAGGCCGGTTTGTCGGCGGAAGCTGAAGCATGCGCCTGTAAACTGGACTCTCGTCGCATTCAGATAGCGCGTCGGGGACAAACCGGAGCTCCGGTTCTGAGGCGATCAGAACCGGAAGTACTCTGATTCGTCAGGCGATCATCATGCTGCGAACCTCGGCGCGCAGTTCGTCGATCAGCCGCAGACCTTTGCTGGTCTCGACGTGCCAGAACGTCCAGCCGTTGCAGGCTTCCGAACCCTGAGCCATCGCGCCGATGCGGTGAATCGAGCCGACCTTGTCGCCGAGCATGATCGCGCCGTCCGCGCGTACCAGGGCGCCGTGCCGCTTCTTCGAATCGACCAGCCGGGCGCCTGGCGAAATCATGCCGCGTTCGATCAGTTCGGAGAACGCCACCCGCGGGGCATCGCGGGCGGTGACGAACGGCTTCAGCGTATCGTCCGGCAGCGGCTCGATCGCAGAGATTCGTTCGCGCGCCGCTTCGGCGTAGGTCTTGTCGCGCTCGATGCCGATGTAGTTGCGGCGCAAACGCTTGGCGACTGCACCTGTCGTGCCGGTGCCGTTGAACGGGTCGACGATCAGATCGCCGGGCCTCGACGAACTCAGCAGCACGCGCGCCAGAAGCTGTTCGGGCTTCTGCGTCGGGTGCACCTTCTTGCCGTCCTTGCCCTTCAGCCGCTCGTCGCCGGTGCACAGCGGAATCAGCCAGTCGGAGCGCGCCTGAACGTCCTCGTTGGCAGCCTTCAATGCATCGTAGTTGAAGGTGTAGCCCTTGGCGTTCTCGTCGCGCGCCGCCCAGATCATGGTTTCGTGCGCATTGGTGAAACGGCGGCCGCGGAAATTCGGCATCGGATTGGACTTGCGCCAGACGATGTCGTTGAGCACCCAGAACCCGAGGTCCTGCATGATCGTGCCGACGCGGAAGATGTTGTGGTACGAGCCGATCACCCACAGCGTCGCCGACGGCTTCATGATCCGGCGCGTGGCGAGCAGCCAGGCACGGGTGAAGTTGTCATAAGCGGCGAAAGACGCGAATTTGTCCCAATCGTCGTCGACGGCGTCGACTTCCGATTCGTCGGGACGCTTCAGCGCACCTTTGAGCTGCAGATTGTACGGCGGATCGGCGAATACCAGATCCACCGACTTCGCCGGGAGCTTTTCCATCTCGGCGATGCAATCACCGACGATGATTTTGCTCTCGGGCTCGTATTCAAATTGAGTGCGGGGCGCCTTTGCAGACGCCCCGCGACGCGACACAACCATGACTCAACTAACCTGACTCATGTGACGCCGTCGGCGACGCGGGACCAACAAACCGACTAGGCGATACATTGCCCCGGCAAAGTAAAAATCGACTTAATTGGATTGCAGTTTGGTGACCACGGAACGAACGTCCGGAGGAACGGTTCTCTCTGCCGGCATATCCACGATCGGGAACGTGCGACCTCTCGTCGGTCGGTGTCTACGCACGGCCTCCGGTCGGACGAGCGCGATGCCGCGCCGGCTGCCGGCGGCGGCGCTGTGCACTAGGCAATATTTGCCGGGCAGGTTAATGCTAATTGTCGCCGATTTCTTCCGATCGGCTGCACACCGCGACCGGCGCCGAATCGCCGGTGCCGCCAGATCGAGGACAGGCTGATGCGTTTCGATGACTTCCGTCGCAGCGACAATATCGACGACCGCCGTGATCAAGACGGTGGCGGCGGGGGTGGTGGCGGTTTCGGTTTTCCGATGGGCGGCGGCGGGCTCGGCATCGGCACAATCGTGGTGCTCGGTATCGTCGGCTGGGCGCTCGGCATCGATCCGCGGCTGCTGATCGGCGGCGCCGAGATGATTTCCCAGTCGACGCAGCAACATCAAGCCGACAGCCGTTCCGGCAAGCAGGGCGCGCCGACCGACGAGATGGGCAGCATGATCTCCGGCGTGCTCGGCGAGATCGATGACCGCTGGAGCGAGATCTTCAGGGACAGCGGTCAGAAATATGTCGGTCCCAAGATCGTGCTGTTCCGCGGCCGCACCAATGGCGGACGCTGCGGCATGGCGCAGGCGGCGATGGGGCCGTTCTATTGTCCGCCGGATCGCCAGATCTACATCGACACCTCGTTCTTCAAGCAGGTCGAAACCCGCTTCCGCGGCTGCTCCGGCTCGGCCTGCCAGTTCACCGCCGCCTACATCATCGCCCACGAGGTCGGCCATCACGTCCAGAACCAGCTTGGCATTCTCGACAAGGTCAATCAGAAGCAGAGGCAATACGGCGAAGGAGCGCGGTCCAACGCGCTGCAGGTGCAGGTCGAACTGCAGGCCGACTGCCTGTCCGGCGTCTGGGTCAATCGCGAAAAGAAGAAACGTCCGAACTTCCTCGAAGACGGCGATATCGATGCGGCGCTGACCACGGCGGCGGCGATCGGCGACGATACGCTGCAGCGCCGAGCCGGTCGGGAAGTCGTGCCGGATTCTTTCACCCATGGCTCCGCAGCGCAGCGCAAACGCTGGTTCATGACCGGCTACCAGCAGGGTACCATCCAGTCGTGCAACACCTTCGCGGCGGAGCGGCTGTAAGGCCCGGGCGCACGACGAATATCCGATGCCCGGCCTTGCGCCGGGAATCCACGTCTCGCGATGTGATCAAGACTTAGATGGCCGGGACAAGCCCGGCCATGACGCAGGTATCGATTCGACAGGGCGATTATGGCGAGCAAAGAGCAACCAAAGCAATTCATCCCGCTCAACATCGCGGTGCTCACCGTGTCGGACACGCGCTCGCTCGACGATGATAAGTCGGGCGCGACGCTGGTCGAGAGGCTGGGCGGGGCGGGGCACAAATTGGCGGCGCGTGAGATCGTCACCGACGACGTCGAGAAGATCCGCGCCATCATCCGGCGCTGGATCGCCGACGACGGCGTCGACGTGATCATCACCACCGGCGGCACCGGCTTCACAGGGCGCGACGTGACTCCGGAGGCGATCGAGCCGCTGTTCGAAAAACGGATGGACGGATTTTCGATCGCGTTTCACATGATCAGCTGGGCCAAGATCGGCACCTCGACCATCCAGTCGCGCGCCACTGCGGGCGTTGCCGGCGCCACCTACATCTTCTGCCTGCCGGGTTCGCCCGGCGCCTGCCGGGACGGCTGGGACGGCATTTTGGCAGCGCAGCTCGATTATCGCACGCGGCCGTGCAACTTCGTCGAGATCATGCCGCGGCTCGACGAGCACCTGCGCCGCGCCAAGAGCTGATCCTCGCTCATGAGCGTCTGCGCGCCCGCGCCTTGACAGCGGTGCGGCGCCACGGAACCATCGCCGCCAATCACAACGCGCAGAAGTCGCGCAGCGACGATGGGAGGATGGTTTGGGTCAGATCGTATCGATCGAGGCGCTCGCCGCGCAGATCCGCGACGGCATGACGGTGGCGCTGCCGTCCGACAATGGCGGCGTCGCGATGGCCGCCACGGCCGCGATCGTCGCCGCCCGCCCTCGCAACCTGCATCTCGTCTGCGTCCCGATCAGCGGCATCCAGGCCGACATGCTGATCGGCGAGGGCCTGGTCGGCACCGTCGAAACCAGCGCGATCACGCTCGGCGAGGCCGGCGGCGCGCCGCGGTTCGCCGAGGGCATTCGTAGCAGCGCATTCACGATCAAGGACGCGACCTGCCCGGCGATCCTGGCCGGTCTGGTCGCCGGCCAGAAGGGCGTGCCGTTCATGCCGATCCGCGGCATCATCGGCAGCGACGTGCTGAAGATGCGCAGCGACTGGAAGGTGATCGATAATCCGTTCACGCCCGATGATCCGATCGTGGTGGTGCCGGCGATACGGCCCGACGTCGCGATCTTCCATGCACCGGAAGCGGATCGGTTCGGCAATGTTCGGATCGGTCGCCAGACCGAACTGGCTGCGATGGCCTATGCGGCCAAGACCACGCTGGTGACGGTCGAGCGCATCGTCGAGACCTCGTTGTTGGCGGACGAGCGCAGCGCTGCCGGCGTATTGCCGGCGCTGTATGTCGGCGCGATCTCCGAGGCCCGGAACGGTGCGTGGCCGCTCGGACTCGGCGGCGAATATACCACCGACACGGCCGAAGTCGCGCGTTACGCCAAGATGGCGCGCTCCGCGGAGGGCTTCGCCGCCTACATGCAGGGCTTCGCTCAGAAGTTCGAGGCGGTGGCATGAGCACAGCGCCCGCGACCTCCCGCGAAATCCTGATCGCCACCATCGCCGATCTGCTCGACGGCGTCCGCACCGTCGCGGTCGGCGCATCGTCGCCGATCCCCGCCGCCGGCGCGATGCTGCTGCGCGCCCGCAACGAGCGCCGCGGCCGCGACCCGGTGAGGGTGATCGTTCTTGGATCGCGCCAGCACAATTTCTTCACCAACGGCTCGTTCGAGTTGTTTGACGCCACCGCGCAGGGCCGGATCGACGCGTTCTTTCTCGGCGGCGGCCAGATCGACGGGCAGGCCAACATCAATCTGGTTGGCACCGGCGATTATCCGGCCAGCAGCGTGCGCTGGCCGGGCTCGTTCGGCTCGGCATTCATGTACTATCTGGTGCCGCGGGTGATCCTGTTTCGCGAAGAGCATTCGCCGCGGGTGCTGGTCGACAAGGTCGACTTTGTCAGCGCGCCAGGGGCGAGCGAGGGAATCTATCGCAGCGGCGGTCCGTACGCGCTGCTGACCGGGCTGGCGCTGTTCGACTTCGACAAGTCGCGCAAACGGTTCTGCTTGCGCAGCGCGCATCGGGGCAGTTCGGCGCAGGATATCCGCGCCGCCACCGGGTTCGACTACGATGCGCCCGCCCGGGTGCCGGTCACGCCGGAGCCGGATGCGGAGACGCTGGCGCTGCTGCGCGGCCGCGTCACCGATGAACTCGCCGAGTGCTATCCGCAATTCGCCGAAACCCTGGTGGCGGACCGGGCGGCGTAACCCGCCGTCACCGCCGCCGGTTCAGCGCTGCGCGCAGCCACCGGAGCAAGCCTCGCACGGCGGCCGCGATTGCGGCGCGCTGCAGCGCCCGTCCACGCCGGGCGTGGAACGCGATCAGTTCGGCGGTGACGCGAGGCGGCTGGTGGCCCCGCGGACGCATTACAAGGCCAGTTCCCAGGTCTCGCCGATCAGGTCCTGGCCGAAGCTGCGATGCGGCTCGGTGCCGACTCGCTGAAAGCCGGCCTCCTGATAGATCCTGCGTGCAGCGACCAGGATGCTCTGGGTCCACAGCGTGACCTTGCGGTAGCCGCAGTGGCGGGCGAAGCTGATCGCCTCGTCGACCAGCTTGCGTCCGAGCTGGTGGCCGCGGGCCTGCGGCGTCACCAACAGCAGCCGCAGCTTGGCGACGTCGTCGCTGCCCCGCACCAGAAACAGCGACCCTGCCTGAACGCCGTCATGCTCGGCGATCCAGCAACGCTCGCGGCTTGGGTCGTGCGACGCCAGAAATTGTCCGGCGATCTCTGCCACCAGCGCTTCGAACGAAGCGTCGAAGCCGTATTCGGCGGCGTAGAACGCACCATGGCTTTGCACCACCCAGCCGACATCGCCGGGGCGGGGACTGCGCAGGATCGGCGGCGCGGCGCTACCCGTGCTGAGCAAGCCCTGAATGGTCGACATCGCCGCCGTCAGCCGCTTGCGTTCGGCAGGCGGCAGCGCCGCCAGCATGCCGGTGACCTCGTTCTGCGAACTACGTTCGAGCTTGGCATAGGCGGCGCGGCCCTTGGCGGTCAGCGTCAGCAAATGCTGCCGCCGGTCGGCCGGCGAGGGGGACCGCTTCAACAGGCCGTCGTCGGCAAAACCTTGGATGATCCGGCTCAGATAGCCGGGATCGAGCTTCAATTCGGTGCCGATCTCCTTGGCGGTGGGGGATTCGCGGTGCGCCAGCTCGTACAGGATCCGCGCCTCGGTCAGCGAAAACGGGCTGTCCATCAGCCGCTGCTCGAGCACGCCGAGCCGCGCGGTGTAGAACCGGTTGAACCCCCGCACCAGCGCCACCTCGTCGCCTTCGCCGGACTGCTGCTGCACGGTTCGCGTCTGCATTCGTTTTCGTTCCCTATGTGATTTCAGGCGAACGCTCCGCCGGGGCAGAGAGCGGCCGAGCCGACGGAGCCATCACAGCCCAATCAATTGCTTTCGTCAACAAATCGATTGCCTAGAGCAACTATATTGCCGGGCTTGAACCGGGAGCAGGCCGAGAGGGGATCAGGCGGCGAGGATGACGCGGCTGCGCAGCAGGGTGCGGGCAGAGCGGCCGAGATCGCGCGGAAGGGCCGCTTCGGTGCCGCGGCCGGCGTGGCCGCCGAGGCGGTCGTAATGGTCGCGGGCGATCACCAGGCCCTGGTCCGCGCCGGAGCCGGTGAGGCTGCGAACCAGCGAGATCACGCCATCCCGCCAGCCGGCCGGCGCATACGGCGATCGGGCATAGCGGAAGATGCCGGCGCGCGGCTGGCCGCTGGCCATCACACCTTCGATGAACTGCGTGGTCTCCTCGATCCAGCCGGGATCGAGCACGGCGCCGGCATGGAGAAACATCAACCATGGCGAGCGCGCCCGACGGGCTCCCGCGGCCAGCGCCTCGGCGCGATTGCCGTCAAAGGCGAGATAGTTGCAGCCCGCCACATCGGCGACCCGCGCGATGGTGTCGCTGCCACCGCGATCGACTAGGGTGACATCGCTGACCACGCCGGCCGCAGCGCCAGGCACCAGCGACGCCAACGTGGCGACGGCGGTCCGCTCGACCCCTTCGGTGGAAACGATCACGCTCAACATGTCCGGCGGGTGACCCTATGACGACAGATGGGCTCACGCTTAGCACCTCACTGCCACGAAATCAGCCGCGAATTGCGCGATGCCCATGATCAGGGCAAAGTCGCGCAGCGCGCTGCGGACCGATGGTGCGCGACCTACGTTTGTTCTTGCTTTGTTCTGTCGACTCGCTATCTTGGACGCATGAGCAGAGCATCCAATGCCCTCAAGCGCCTGCCGGTCACGGCGCCCTCCGAGCCGGTGGGCGCGCCTTCTCCTTTCCCCGCCATCGAGACGGCGGTCGATCAGCAGCGGCGGCGTGGTCGCGGCGCACAGTCGAACGCCAGCGGCCGCTACGAGGCGGAGGCGCGCACCGCCTTCGACGACGGCTGGCAGAGCCTCGACGATTTGCCGCCGTTCAAGACCACGGTGGCTCTGGATACCGCGCGCAAGGTCATCACCCGCAACGAGTCGCCGGATATCGGCTTCGACCGCTCGATCAACCCGTATCGCGGTTGTGAGCACGGCTGCGTCTATTGCTTCGCCAGGCCGACCCACGCTTATCTCGGGCTGTCGCCGGGGCTGGATTTCGAGTCGCGGCTGTTCGCCAAGCCGGACGCGCCCGCGTTGCTCGAAAAGGAGCTGGCGGCGGCCGAATACGAACCGAAGACGATTGCGATCGGCACCAACACCGATCCGTATCAGCCGATCGAGCGCGAACGAAAGATCATGCGCGGCATTCTCGAGGTGCTGGAAAAGACTGGCCACCCGGTCGGCATCGTCACCAAGTCCGCACTGGTGGTGCGCGACATCGACATCCTGGCGCGGATGGCAAAGCGCCAGCTCGCCAAGGTCGCCTTGTCGGTCACCTCGCTCGATCCGAAGCTGGCGCGCAGCATGGAGCCGCGCGCCTCGACCCCGGCCAAACGCCTGGAGGCATTGAAACTGCTCGCCGACGCCGGCATCCCGACCACCGTGATGGTGGCGCCGGTGATCCCGGCGCTGAACGACATGGAGATCGAGCGGATTCTCGATGCCGCTGCCCATGCCGGCGTCAAGGAAGCGAGCTACGTACTGCTGCGGCTGCCGCTGGAAGTGCGCGACCTGTTCCGCGAATGGCTGATGGCGAACTATCCGGACCGCTATCGCCACGTCTTCACCCTGATCCGCGACATGCGCGGCGGCCGTGACTACGATTCGCAGTGGGGCACGCGGATGAAGGGCACCGGTCCGATCGCCTGGATGATCGGCCGGAGATTCGAGACCGCCTGCACCAGGCTCGGCCTCAACAAGCGCCGTTCCAAGCTGACCATGGAGCATTTCGAGAAGCCGGAAAAGGCCGGGCAGCAGCTCAGCCTGTTCTGATCGGACAGAGGGCCAGTGACAGAGGGCCAATCGATGAAGCTCGCCGAGCGACCGACACCGCGGCTCACAGTCGTCACGCTCGGCGCCGACGATATGAGCGCCAGCCTCAAGTTCTACGAGGCGCTGGGATTTGCCCGGCGCTCGCAGGCGGCCGGAGAGAAGGTGGCTTTCTTCGAGACCGGCGCGTCGGTGCTGGCGCTGTATCCGTCGGCGGCGCTGGCGGCGGAGGCGGCGCAGCCTTCCCCCGCACCCGCCGGCTTTCGGGGCGTCACGCTGGCGTGGAACTGCCGAAGCCACGACGAGGTCGACGCGGTGATGACGCTCGCCGCGATGGCGGGCGCAGCCGTCCTGAAGCCGGCCGCCGCGACGCATTATGGCGGCTATGCGGGCTATTTCGCCGATCCCAGCGGCCACGTCTGGGAAGCGGTGGTGGCGCCCGGAATCGAAGTCGGGGACGACCGGCGGGTCACGATTCCGGAATGACGATGCTGAATAGCGGGAATTGATAGGCAGTTCCGATTGCGCCCGCCGGCGTCTGCCCGCAGCATCGCCGGATGATTCGAGACAGCAAGACGTCGATCAAAGTTCCGGCCAAGAAGAAGGCCGCGCTCGCGGTCGCGAAATCCGCTTCGGCGAAGGGCCTTACCAAGGCCCTCGGCAAGGGCGTGATCGCGGTGGCGCCGCCAAGCTTTCGACGTGAGCGGGCGCTGATGAAGCGCGGCATCTGGCCGATTGCCGGTTGCGACGAGGCCGGCCGGGGTCCGCTCGCCGGCCCGGTGGTGGCCGCCGCGGTGGTGCTCGATCCGAAGCGCGTGCCCATGGGACTCGACGATTCCAAGCGGCTGAGCGCGGAGCGGCGCGAGGACCTGTTCGAGCAGATCTGCGCCACCGCGCAGGTGTCGGTGGTCTATGCGTCGCCGGAGCGGATCAATCGCGACAACATCCTGCGCGCCTCGCTGTGGGCGCTGACCCGCGCGGTGCACGCGCTGCCGGAGATGCCCCGGCACGTGTTCGTCGACGGCCGCGATCGGTTGGCGACGAAATGCGACTGCGAGGCCGTGATCGGCGGCGACGGCCTGATCGCGTCGATCGCAGCGGCCTCGATCGTCGCCAAGGTTTCGCGCGACCGGTTGATGTGTCGGCTCGCCGAGCAGTGCCCCGGCTATGGCTTTGAGTCTCACAAGGGCTATGGCGTGCCGGAGCATCTCGAGGCTCTGGCCCGGCTCGGGCCGACGGTGCATCACCGTCGCTTCTTCGCGCCGGTCGCCGCCGCCTGGCAAAAGATCGAAGGCGCGCCGCCGCCCCAGATCCACGACCTGTTCGAAGCCGACATCCCGATCGAAGCCACGGCGTGAGGGCGGCAGGGCCGGTTGCGTGTGCGGCCGCCGGGCTCTATCACGGTCAGACCGAATTTCGCTGGCCCCACATGCGCTTCGCCTCCCTGATCGTCGAATTGATCCGCGCACGGCCGCTGCTGGTGTTCTGGCTGGTGGTGTGCGCTCAGGCGCTGCTGTGGGTGCTGGTGCCGACGCTGTTCTACGCCAGTCCGCCCGGCGCCGTTGCGATGGTGCTGGCTTATGGCCGCGAATACCAGGTCGGCACCGATCTCGGTCCGCCGCTGGCGTTCTGGCTCGCCGACATCGCCTATCGTGCCGCTGGCGGCCACATCATCGGCGTCTACGTGCTGGCGCAACTTTGCTTCATCGTCACGTTCTACGCGCTGTATCAGCTCGCCCGCAGCCTGGTCGGCCCGCAATACGCGGTGGTCGCGGTGCTGCTGACCTCCACGGTGACTGCGTTCGCCGGCTCGGGCGTCGAGTTCGGCCCCCTGGTCCTGGCCCGCCCGCTGTGGGCGCTGGTGCTGTGGCATGGCTGGCAGGTGATCGGCCAGCACCGCCGCGCCGCGTGGTTCGCGCTGTCGATCGAGATCGGCCTGCTCCTGCTCACCACAGTCGCGGCGCCGGCGCTGCTGGTGTTGCCACTCGTCTTCGCGCTCGCCAATGCGCGCTGCCGCCGTGCCTTGCTGTCGCTCGATACGGCGTTCGCGCTGCTGGTGATCGCGGTGCTGGTGCTGCCCTATGGCATCTGGCTGCTGCGCGCCGATCAATTCGCGCTGCCGCCGCTGCCGTCGACGGCGCAGCTCGGCGACCGCGCGCTGCTCGGACTCCAGCTGTTCGGCGGCCTGTTAGTCTCGCTGGCAGGCATCGGGCTGCTGGTTGTCCTCAACATCGGCCGGTTCGCGCCCAAGCATCACGATGCGCCGATGATCGCGCGCCCGCCGCTCGACCCGCTGGCGCGGCAGTTCGTCTACGTGTTTGCGCTGGTGCCGCCGATCGTCGCCACCATCGCGGCGGCGGTCTACGGCCTTGGCCATGTTGTCGGCGGGGCCGGGGTTGCGGTTCTGCTCAGCGGCCTCGCCGTGATGACGGTGATCGGCAACGTGCTGAATCTGCACCGGCAACGGCTGCTGCGGTCGGCCTGGGCGGCGTTGATCGCGGCACCGGCGGTTGCGGTCGTCTTCGCAGCGGTCGTCCAGCCGTGGCTCAGCCGCACCGAGGTGCCGACCTCGCTGCCGGCGAACGAGATCGCACGGTTCTTCGGCGAAAGCTTCGAGCGCCGCACCGGGAAGCCGCTGCCGGCCGTCGCCGGCGATCCGCAGCTCGCCAGTCTGATAGCGCTGGCGCCGTCACGGCCACATCTGTTCCTCGATGCCGCGCCGGAGCGAACCCCGTGGGTCACGCGCGATGATTTCGAGCGCAACGGCGGGGTCGTTGTCTGGCGGGCCGCCGATACTGCGGGCAAGCCGCCGGACGACATCGCCAAGCGTTTCCCCGGCATCGTGCCGGAGCTGCCGCGGGCGTTCGAACGGATGATTTCCGGGCGTCAGCCCCTGCTGCGGATCGGCTGGGCGATCGTGCGGCCGAAGCAGCCTCAATAGCTCGTCAGGAGGTCGGCGCCAGCGCGGCGAGCGCGGTGGCGATCGCCCGCAGATCCTGCCAGGCGAGCCGCTTGTAGGTTGGCTGCCTCAGCAGATAGGCCGGGTGGAGTGTCGGAAGCGCCCGGATCGTCCGCGAGCCGGTGTCGTAATCGAACCAGCGACCGCGAGTCCGCATGATGCCGTCGCGGGTGCCGAGCAGCGCCTGGGTGGACGGGTTGCCCAGCGTCACCAGCAGCTCCGGATTCACCAGCTCGATCTGGCGCTTGATGAACGGCAGGCAGATCTGGGTTTCCTGCGGCGTCGGCGTCCGGTTGCCCGGCGGCCGCCACGGGATCACGTTGGCGATGTAGACGCTGCCGCGGTCGAGCCCGATCGCCGCCAGCATCAGGTCGAGCAGCTTGCCGGAGCGGCCGACGAACGGCAGCCCTTCGATGTCCTCGTCGCGGCCGGGGGCTTCGCCGACCAGCATGAGTTTCGCCTGCGGGTTGCCGTCGGCGAACACCAGTTGTTTCGCCGTGGACCGGAGTGCGCAACCCTCGAACCGCGCCATCAATTCGCGGAGCGCTTCCAGCGTCGGCGCGGTCGCCGCGGCCTCGCGCGCCGAGATGATTGCGGCGTCCGGCGCCGGCGGTGCACCTAGCGGCAATGCCGGGATCGGCGGCGATTGTAAGGCCGGCTTGACGATGCTGCGCGGCTCGGCCGCCTCACGAGTCGTGCTCTCGACAGGGACGTCGTCGAGCATCCGGTCGACCGGATCTTCCGCCAGCGCGCAATCCACCCCTGCGTCTACGTAGAACGCGAGCAATTGACGCAGGTTCGGCACAGGATCAGGTGTCATGCGAGATGGTTTATCCCGGATGCGGCAAACAGAACAGCGCGTCTCTGTATGGTGTATTTCGAACCGCGAAACCAATTTTCGCAAACACCGTCGCCCGCCCGGAAAGATGAACCAGCCGGTACATTTGGGTGGTTGTTCTTCTTCTAAAAATGCGAAAGAACATCCTAGGAAACGTCCCCGAGAGTCCTGCGAGAAAAAACGATGAGTGACGAAACGCTGCCGCCCCGTGAATCGATGGAGTTCGACGTCGTGATCGTGGGTGCCGGCCCCTCGGGACTGTCCGCTGCGATCAGATTGAAACAGATCAACCCCGAGTTGTCGGTTGTGGTGGTGGAGAAGGGCTCCGAAGTCGGAGCCCATATCCTGTCGGGCGCCGTGATCGACGTTTCGGCGCTCGACCGCCTGATGCCGAGCTGGCGCGAGGACGAGAGCTGTCCGCTCAAGACGCATGTCGAGGACGACCACTTCTACGTCATGACGGCGTCGAAGGCGCTCAAGGTGCCGAACATCATGGTGCCGCCGATGCTCGACAACCACAAGAACTTCATCGGCTCGCTCGGCGATCTGTGCCGCTGGCTCGGGCCGAAGGCCGAGGAACTCGGCGTCGAGATCTATCCCGGCTTCGCCGCCACCGAAGTGCTTTATGGCGACAATGGCGAAGTCCGCGGCATCGCCACCGGCGACATGGGCATCGGCCGTGACGGCCAGCCGAAGGACTCCTATACGCGCGGCATGGAGCTGCTCGGCAAGTACACGCTGTTCGCCGAAGGCGCACGCGGCAGCCTGTCGAAGCAACTGATCGCCAACTACAAGCTCGACAAGGATTCGGATCCGCCGAAATTCGGCATCGGGCTGAAGGAAATCTGGCAGGTCGAGCCGTCGAAGCATCGCAAGGGGCGGATCGCGCATTCGTTCGGCTGGCCGCTCAGCAACAACATCGGCGGCGGCTCGTTCCTGTATCACTACGGCGACAACCTGGTGGCGGTCGGCTTCGTCGTCCACCTCAACTACGACGATCCCTATCTGTCGCCGTTCGAGCAATTCCAGAAGTTCAAGACCCATCCGTCGGTGGCGCCGATCTTCGAAGGCGGCAAGCGGATCTCTTACGGCGCGCGCGCCATCACCGAAGGCGGCTGGCAATCGGTGCCGCGGCTGACTTTCCCGGGCGGCGCGCTGATCGGCTGCGCCGCGGGCTTCGTCAACGTGCCGCGCATCAAGGGCGTCCACAACGCGATCGGCTCCGGCATGCTGGCGGCGGAGCACGTCGCTGCGGCGCTGGCCGAAGGCCGCGCCAACGACGAGGTCGCGGCCTACGAGAACGCCTGGCGCGATTCCGTCGTCGGCAAGGACCTGTTCCGGGTCCGCAACGTCAAGCCGCTGTGGTCGAAGTTCGGCACCGCAGTCGGTGTGGTGCTGGCCGGCTTCGAAATGTGGTGCTCGACGCTCGGCTTCTCGGTGTTCGGGACGTTGTCGCACGGCAAGCCCGACCGCTCGACGCTCGATCCGGCGAAGTCGCACGAGCCGCACAAGGGTCCGAAGCCGGACGGCAAGCTCACCTTCGACCGCCTATCCTCGGTGTTCCTGTCGAACACCAATCACGAGGAAGACCAGCCGGTGCACCTCAAGGTCGCTGACATGCAGCTGCAGAAGGCGTCGGAGCACGACGTCTATGCGGGTCCGTCGGGCCGCTACTGCCCGGCCGCGGTGTACGAATGGGTCGAGGAGCCGACCGGCCCGCGCTTCGTGATCAACGCGCAGAACTGCGTCCACTGCAAAACCTGCGACATCAAGGACCCGAACGGCAACATTACCTGGGTTCCGCCGGAAGGCGGCGGCGGCCCGAATTATCAGGGCATGTAACCCCCACCGTCGACCGCTGAGCTTTGACCACGTGTCCGTGACCAGGCGACAGGCCGATGCCCCGCCGCCTGGTCACGATCCTGCCATGTTGCCACCGTCTCAATCAGCCCATCCGCCGCGGCGCGTGCGGGGGCCGCGGCGTCGTGCGCCAGCGGTCCTATCCTTGCGGTTGAGCGCCAAACGCGGCATTGTCGATGCGATGCTGCCGGCTCGGCGGCCGGGCCAACGAGCCTCTTCCTGGAGCTAGGCAACCTTGATGCTTTCCCTTCGAATCCGTCGATCGCTGGCCGTTGCCCTCACGCTGGTGGCGATGCCGATCGCCGGACAGGCGCTGGCGCAGACCCCGGATCATCCCGCCGACAGCGGGGCGCAGTTTCCGACCAGCGAGGATCTGCGGTCGATGACCACCGCGGGCAGCTATCTGGCCGCACGCCACGCCAGCATCGAGCGCGACGCGGCTTCAGCGGCGGCGTTCTATCGCTCCGCGCTCCGCACCGATCCGAAAAATAATGAATTGCTCGATCGCGCCTTCATCTCCTCGCTCGCCGAGGGTGATATCGATGAGGCGGTCAAGCTCGCCGATCGCGTGCTGAAGATCGACAAGTCCAATCGGGTTGCGCGGCTGGTGATCGGCATTCGCGATCTGAAGACCAAGAAATATTCCGCCGCGGTTCGTAACGTGAACCAGTCGGTGCGCGGCCCGATCACCGATCTGGTCGCCACCTTGATTTCCGGTTGGTCGATGTACGGTGCCGGCGACGTCAAGGGCGCGGTCGGCAGCATCGACAAGCTCGCCGGACCGGAGTGGTATCCGATCTTCAAGGACCTGCATTCCGGCATGATGCTGGAACTGGCCAATCGTCAGAAGGATGCCGGCGAACGGCTGGAGCGCGCCTACAAGCTCGACGATTCGGCGCTGCGCGTGGTCGAGTCCTATGCGCGCTGGCTGTCGCGCAACAAGAGCGAGGCCGAGGCGCTCGCCGTCTATCAGGCGTTCGACAAGAAGCTGCCCCGTCACCCGCTGATCGAAGACGGCATCCGCGAGGTCAAGGCGGGCAAAAAGCTGCCGCCGCTGGTCGACAGCCCGCAGGCCGGCGCTGCGGAGGCGCTTTACGGCATCGGCGCCTCACTGACCCGTCGCGGCGGCGAGGATCTGGCGCTGGTCTATCTGCAGCTCGCTCTCTACCTCGAACCCAACCACGCGCTGGCGCTGCTGGCGCTCGGCGATCTCTACGAGTCGGTGAAGAAGCCGCAGATGGCGATCAAGGTGTACGAGCGGGTGCCGGCGGCTTCGCCGTTGAAGCGCAACGCCCAGATCCAGCTCGCCACCAATCTCGACGCTTCGGACCGCAGCGAAGAAGCGATCAATATCCTCAAAGGGGTGATCTCCGAGGACGGCAAAGACATAGAAGCGATCATGGCGCTCGGCAACATCGAGCGCGGCCGCAAGAAGTTCGCCGACTGCGCCGGCACCTATTCCAGGGGCATCGATGCGCTCACCGGCTCGGAAAAGAACGCCTGGGTGTATTACTACTTCCGCGGTATCTGCGAGGAGCGCTCCAAGCAGTGGGCCAAGGCCGAGGTCGACCTGAAAAAGGCGCTGCAGATGCAGCCGGACCAGCCGCACGTCCTCAACTATCTCGGCTATTCCTGGATCGATCAGGGCATCAACCTCGACGAGGCGATGACCATGATCAAGCGCGCGGTCGATCAGCGTCCCGATGACGGCTACATCGTCGACTCGCTCGGCTGGGCATACTACCGCATCGGCGACTACGAGAACGCGGTGAAGACGCTGGAACGGGCGATCGAGCTGAAGCCGGAAGACCCGACCATCAACGATCATCTCGGTGACGCCTATTGGCGCGTCGGGCGTACGCTCGAGGCGCGCTTTCAATGGGCGCATGCGCGCGACCTCAAGCCCGATCCGGAGGAGTTGCCGAAGATCGAGGCCAAGATCGCCGGTGGTCTGCCCGACGACGACAAGCCGGCGGCCGCCTCCGCAGACAAGAAGAAAGAAGACGGCAAGGGCGGCTGAAGCGTCGCGGCGCGATCGCGCGGACGCTCCTAAAAGCGGGGTGGAGCTTCGGTCCGGATTAGATCAGAACCGCGCTCCGGGGAGAATTTTCAGTGAGTGACGGGTCTGCGATGAGCCTGCGCGACGAGGCGCGCGCCAAAGTAAATCTGACGTTGCGTGTGGTCGGCCGCCGTCCCGATGGCTACCACGAGCTCGAAAGCGTGGTGGCGTTCGCCGATTGCGCCGATCGCCTGAAGCTGCAGCCCGGCCCCGCGCTGAGCCTCGCGACGACCGGCCCCGGCGCGCAGGATTGTGGCGACAGCGCCGATAATCTGGTGCTGAAGGCGGCGCGGCTGCTCGGCGAGCGGGTGCCGAACCTGACCACCGGCGCCTTCACCCTCGACAAGCATCTGCCGGTCGCGGCCGGGATCGGCGGCGGTTCGGCCGACGCCGCCGCGGCGCTGCGGCTGCTCGCCCGTGCCAACGATCTGGCGGCCGACGATCCGCGTCTGGTCGAGGCGGCGCGGCTGACCGGAGCTGACGTGCCGGTCTGCCTGCCGTCCAAGGCCTGCGTGATGACCGGGGTCGGCGAAAAGCTGGCGCCGCTGCCGCTGCCGCGGCTGCCGACCGTGATGGTCAATCCGCGGGTGCCGGTGGCCACCAAGGATGTATTCACCGCCCTCGGGTTGAAGCCCGGATCGCTGACGGTCGGCGCCACCGACGTACTCGCGGCTCCAGTCTGGCCCAAAGCCGGCGCGCCACTTGCCGAGTGGGTCGCGGCGCTCGAGGCCGGCACCAACGACCTCGAAAGGCCGGCGCTGAAAGTCGAGCCGGTGGTCGGCACCGTGCTGGAGGCGCTGCGCGCGACCGCCGGCGTGCAGCTCGCGCGGATGTCGGGCTCGGGCGCGACCTGCTTTGCACTGTATGGCGATGACGCCTCGGCCCGCGCCGCCGCCGCCGCGCTCCGTGCCGCCCAGCCCGGCTGGTGGGTCCACGCCGGCAGCTTGAGCTGACGGCCGCTTCAGCGGCGGTCACCCCAGGGCGCGCCCAGCGCGAACCGCGGGATCTCGCAGTTCAGAACATCTCGGCATTCCGGATCGCCGCTGCGCGGCGTCCGGAATGACGGTGCATGGGGCAGGCTCAGTGCGAGCGCGCCAGGCAGAACGCTACCACCTGCTCCAGCGCCGTCTTCATCGGAGAGGACGGGAACAGCGCCAGCGCATCGACCGCCATCGCGCCGTAGTGATGGGCCCGCTGGATGGTGTCGTCGAGCGCGCGATGCTTGGTCATCAGCTTGATCGCCTGATCGAGGTCGGCGTCGGAAATCTCGCCGCGCTCCAGCGACTTGATCCAGAACTCGCGCTCGGCGTCGTTGCCGCGGCGGAACGCCAGCACCACCGGCAGGGTGATCTTGCCCTCGCGGAAGTCGTCGCCGACGTTCTTGCCGAGCTTGGCGGCCTTGCCGCCGTAGTCGAGCACGTCGTCGATCAGCTGGAAGGCGATGCCGATGTTCATGCCGAACGAGCGGCAGGCCGACTGCTCCGGCTTCGGCCGGTTGGCGATCGCCGGGCCGACCTCGCAGGCCGCGGCGAACAGCTCGGCGGTCTTGCCGCGGATCACCGCCAGATATTCGTCCTCGGTGGTCGCGGTGTTCTTGGCGGCGGCGAGCTGCATCACCTCGCCCTCGGCGATGGTGGCGGAGGCCGACGACAGGATGTCGAGCGCGCGCAAGCTGCCGACCTCCACCATCATCCGGAACGCCTGGCCGAGCAGGAAGTCGCCGACCAGCACGCTGGCCTCGTTACCCCACAGCATCCGCGCCGACTTCTTGCCGCGGCGCATCTCGCTCTCGTCGACCACGTCGTCGTGCAGCAGCGTCGCGGTGTGCATGAATTCGACCGCGGCGGCGAGCTTGATGTGGCCGTCGCCGGTGTAGCCGGTGAGGTTCGCCATCGCCAAGGTGAGCATCGGCCGCAGCCGCTTGCCGCCGGACGAGATCAGATGATTGGCGACTTCCGGAATCATGGTGACGTCGGAGCCGGTGCGCGACAGGATGGTGGCGTTGACCCGCTCCATGTCCGCCGCGACGAGTTCGACCAACTGGTCGATCGAGGCGGTCGAGGGGCCCTCGAAGGGTACGATCACGGCCACGCTGGGTCTCCAAATTCCGGGGGCGGATGCGGCGAAGCTGCTCGCGCCATCCGCGCCTTGGTCCTCACCGAGGCGCCGGCCGGCTCGACCATTCCGCGCCTCATTGCGGTTCCTGTATAGCACGGGAACGACCCTGCAACGAGGCGATCGACCCCCGCAACGGTCAGCGCGAGCTATAATGCAGGGATGACAGGAGAGGCAAGGTTGCGACAACTGCTGAGGACCAACGACGCGGTACTGCTTTCGGCGGTAGGCGCGCTGCTGGACGGTGCCGGGATCGACCATTTGGTGCTGGACCAAAACATGAGCATTCTCGAAGGCTCTCTCGGGGTGATTCCGCGCCGGATCCTGGTGCCTGACGACGATCTCGCGGCGGCGCGCCGGCTGTTGACCGACGCCGGCTTGGCGCACGAGCTCACCCCCGATGGCTGAAACGGCCGGCGCGGCGGAGCGGAGCGTCACCGAGGACGGCTTTCTCGGTGGCCGGTTGCGGCTGCGGCAATTTGCTACCGGTCATCGCGCCGGTCATGATGCCGTCCTGCTGGCAGCCTCGACCCGCGCGAGACCGGGCGAACGGGTGGTCGAGTTCGGCAGTGGCGTCGGAGCCGCTGGACTGGCGGTGGCGCGTCGCGTCGAGGGGATTGCGGCAGTGCTGGTCGAGATCGACCCGGCTCTTGCTGCGGTCGCTCGTGACAATGCCCGCCTGAACGGGCTGGTGACGGATATCGTCTGTCTCGATGTTACCGGCCCGGCCGAGGCCTTCGCAGCGGCCGGGCTTGGTCCCGACAGCGCCGACGTGGTGCTGATGAATCCGCCGTTTCACGATGCTGCCCGGCATCGCGGCTCGCCCGATCCGGCACGGCAGATGGCGCATCTGGCAACCGGGACGACGCTTGAGGCCTGGGTTCATGCGGCGCGGCGGCTGCTGAAGTCGGGCGGCACGCTGACGCTGATCTGGCGGGCGGACGGGCTTGCCGATGTGCTGGGAGTGCTCGGTCGTGGCTTCGGCAGCGTGATGGTGCAGCCGGTGCACGGCAATCCCGACAAGCCGGCGATCCGTATCCTGGTCCGGGCGACCAAAGGGGGACGCGCGCCACTGGTCCTGCTACCAAGTCTGCTGCTGAACGACCTGTCCGGGCACCCGAACCCGGTCGCCCGGGCGGTGCTGGCGGGGGAGCAAATTCTGCCGCTGGCGCAGTCCTGATCAGCGGCTGGGCAAAAACTGCTCGGTTCGGCTCACTGCGGTTGCGGCTCGTTGTGCTTGGCGGGCGCCCTGGTGAGGTGAACGGCCGTCAAAATCGCTCCGATCAACAGCATCAGCAGGTAAATTTTCATCGGTCCCTCCGCTGCGTCGTTGCAGCCTCGTCCCTATATGAAGCCTGCGTTGCAAAACACGTTCCATACCTACCAAATGGTGATAGCCGCGATGGTCGACAATAGGATGAAGCGATGAGCGAGGCTGCGGTCAGCGGTCGCAGCGAGCAGGGCTGGCTTGCTGGTTTCGCCAACTGGATTCCGGCGCGATTTCGGCGGGACATTCCGGTGGTGCCGGTGGTCCGCCTGTCGGGCACGATCGGTGCGGTGACGCCGCTGCGGCCGGGCCTGACGCTGGCCGGTGTCGCCAAGCTGCTCGACCGCGCGTTCTCCACCCGCAACGCCAAGGCGGTGGCGCTGGCGATCAATTCGCCGGGCGGCTCGCCGGTGCAGTCGCGGCTGATCTATCTGCGCATCCGCGCGCTCGCCGCCGAGAAGAAGCTGCCGGTCTACGCGTTCGTCGAGGACGTCGCGGCGTCCGGCGGCTACATGATCGCCTGCGCGGCGGACGAGATCTATTGCGACCCGTCGTCGATCCTCGGCTCGATCGGCGTGGTCGGCGGCGGCTTCGGCTTTCAGGAAATGATCAGGAAGATCGGCGTCGAGCGCCGGCTCTACACCGCCGGGGAGCGCAAGGCGCAGCTCGATCCGTTCCTGCCCGAAGACCCGCAGGAGGTCGCCCGGCTGAAGGTGCTGCAACAGGAAATCCACGCGCTGTTCATCGCGCTGGTCAAGGAGAGCCGCGGCGCCCGGCTGAAGGGTGAGGAGTCGCAATTGTTCACCGGCGAGTACTGGGCCGGCGCCACCTCGGTGTCGCTCGGCCTCGCCGATTCGATCGGCGACCTGCGCGCGGTGCTGCGCGGCAAGTTCGGCGATACGGTCCGCACCCCGCTGATCTCGCCGCCGACCGGTCTGCTCGCCAATCTGACGCGTAAATCCGGCGGGGCGGAAGCTGCGCTCGACGGCGTCGCGGCGCTGCCCGAATCGATGATCACGGCGCTGGAAACCCGGGCGATCTGGGCCAAATACGGCTTTTGAGAGATGCCTTCGGTGGCGGGGCCGCGCCATTTGGTCCCGCCAGCGTGAGTTGCGAGTGAACGCCCACTGAGCGAAGATGCAACAGGGGCGTGACGCGACTCAGAGAGAGGTTGGACGATGCCGCCGCTGCTCGTATTGGCTGGAAGTCTGATCGGCATCGCGATGGTGCGCTGGGCATTCCGTACCGCCGGGCGTGTCAATCAGGAGCTGGAAGTCGCCCGCGCCACGGTGTTCGCCGAGGTCGACCGGGCGACGCTGCCGACGCTGCGGCCCGATCCGGTGACCGGCGCGTATCGTCCAGGTTGAAGCGTCGGCCGTCCGGCCGGCGAGGATTTTCCTTGGAATTGCTGACGGATTTCACCGCCGGGCTGCGGCCGGGGCGGCAGCATTGGCCGCAGGGTTAAGCTCCCGTTAACTGGCGATTTGGCCCGTCCATCGCCTTGATTTGCCGGGGCGCGGCCGATACGGTCCGGCCGCTTTTCCAAAAATCCTCGCGAATCCAAAGCCGAATCATGGACCCGACGCCTCCGCACATGCGCCCGGAACGTTCGTTCCAGGGCCTGATCCTGACGCTGCAGCGCTTCTGGGCCGATTACGGCTGCGTCATCCTTCAGCCCTACGACATGGAAGTCGGCGCCGGCACCTTCCATCCGGCCACCACGCTGCGGGCGCTCGGCCCGAAGCGCTGGAACGCCGCCTATGTGCAGCCGTCGCGGCGGCCGAAGGACGGCCGCTACGGCGAGAACCCGAACCGGCTGCAGCACTACTATCAGTTCCAGGTGATCCTGAAGCCGTCGCCGCCGAACATCCAGGACCTGTATCTGCAATCGCTCGCCGCGATCGGCGTCGACAGCGCGCTGCACGACATCCGCTTCGTCGAGGACGACTGGGAGAGCCCGACGCTGGGCGCCTGGGGGCTTGGCTGGGAGTGCTGGTGCGACGGCATGGAAGTCTCGCAGTTCACCTACTTCCAGCAGGTCGCCGGCGTCGAATGCGCGCCGGTCGCCGGCGAACTGACCTACGGCCTCGAGCGGCTGGCGATGTACGTCCAGGGCATCGACCGGGTCTACGACCTCAACTTCAACGGCCGCGACGGTGCCGACAAGGTCACCTACGGCGACGTCTTTCTGCAGGCCGAGAAGGAATACTCGAAGCACAATTTCGAGGTCGCCGACACCGAGATGCTGTTCGAGCAGTTCAAGATGGCGGAGGCCGCCTGCAGGAAATATCTCGACGCCGGCTGGGTGATGTCCGCCGACGGCGCCAAGCGGGAAGCCCACGCCATGGCGCTGCCGGCCTACGACCAGTGCATCAAGGCCAGCCACGTCTTCAACCTGCTCGACGCCCGCGGCGTGATCTCCGTCACCGAACGTCAAAGCTACATCCTCCGCGTCCGCGAGCTGGCGAAAGCTTGCGGCGAAGCCTGGGTGCATACCGAAGCGGGACGGGCGGATTAAGAGCGATCTTTCTTCACCCTCCCCTGGAGGGGGAGGGTCGCTCGCTGAAAGCGAGCGGGGTGGGGTGACAGCGGTTGCGACATGGTCAAGCGTCCAATCAGCGACTTCAAGCGCGTCACCGCAAACAAACTGCGGACGAACGGCACTGCTGCCGAAGACATCCTGTGGCGGCGTTTGCGACAAATGAATGTGGAAGGAAGTCACTTCAGACGGCAGGTGGTGATCGGACCGTACATCGCCGATTTCGCCTGCCTCGCGAAGCGACTGATCATCGAGGTTGATGGATCGCAGCACGGCAACGAAGACGGCCTGAAGCGCGACGAGGTGCGAACGAAATGGCTGCAGTCGGAAGGCTACCGGGTGATCCGATTTTGGAACAATGATGTGATGAGCAAGACCGACGCCGTGATGGACGCCATCTACAACGCCACCGCTGTCACCCCACCCCGCCTGCCTGCGGCAGGCGACCCTCCCCCTCCAGGGGAGGGTGAAGCCGTGCGTGGGGAGGACAAATAATGCCCGATCTCCTCCTCGAACTGTTCTCCGAAGAAATCCCGGCGCGGATGCAGGGGAAGGCTGCTGATGATCTGAAGCGGCTGGTCACCGACAGACTGGTCGCGGAAGGTCTCGTCTACGAGGGCGCCAAGGCGTTCGCGACGCCGCGGCGGCTGACGCTGACGGTGCACGGCATTCCGGCGCGGCAGCCGGATCTCAAGGACGAGCGCAAGGGGCCGAAGGTCGGCGCGCCGGATGCGGCGGTGCAGGGCTTCCTCAAGGCCACCGGGCTCGCTTCGCTGGACGAGGCCAAGATCCAGCGCGATCCGAAGAAGGGTGATTTCTACGTCGCGCTGATCGAGAAGCCGGGCCGGCCGGCGATCGAGGTGCTGGCCGAGATTCTGCCGGTGATCGTCCGCACCTTCCCGTGGCCGAAATCGATGCGCTGGGGCGAGCGCTCGGCCAAGCCCGGCGCGCTGCAATGGGTGCGGCCGCTGCATTCGATCGTCGCCACCTTCGGGATCGAAACCGAAGAACCCGACGTGGTGCATTTCACCGTCGACGGCATCGAAGCCGGGCAGACCACGCGCGGCCATCGCTTCATGGCGCCGGATGCGTTCCAGGTGCGACGCTTCGAGGACTACGAGGCCAAGCTGGCCGCCGCCAAGGTCGTGCTCGATTCAGCCCGGCGCAAGGACATCATCCTGGCCGACGCGAAAACGCTGGCGCAGGCGCAGAACTACGAACTGGTCGAGGATGCTGGCCTGCTCGACGAAGTCTCCGGCCTGGTGGAATGGCCGGTGCCGTTGATGGGCTCGTTCGACGAGGACTTCCTGTCGATCCCCGACGAAGTGATCCGCGCCACCATCCGCGCCAACCAGAAGTGCTTCGTGGTCGCCGATCCTGCGACCGGCAAACTCGCCAACAAGTTCATCCTGACCGCGAATATCGAAGCCAGCGACGGCGGCGCCGCCATCACCGCCGGCAACGAGCGCGTGATCCGCGCGCGGCTCAGCGATGCGAAGTTCTTCTACGATACCGATCTGAAGACCAAGCTCGAAGACCGGCTGCCGAAGTTCGATCAGATCGTGTTCCACGAAAAGCTCGGCACCCAGGCTGAACGCATCGCCCGCATCGAACGCCTCGCCGCCGAAATCGCGCCGCTGGTCGGCGCCGATGTCGAAAAAACCAAGCGCGCTGCGCGGTTGTGCAAGGTGGACCTGCTGACCGAGGTCGTCGGCGAATTTCCCGAGCTGCAGGGCCTCATGGGCAAGTACTACGCGCTCGCCCAGGGCGAGGACGCGTCCGTCGCCGCCGCCTGCGAGGAGCACTACAAGCCGCAAGGCCCGAACGACCGCGTCCCGACCGATCCGGTCAGCATCGCGGTGGCGCTCGCCGATAAGCTCGACACGCTGGTCGGGTTCTGGGCGATCGATGAGAAGCCGACGGGAAGCAAGGACCCGTATGCTCTGAGGCGTGCGGCGCTGGGGGTGATTAGGCTGGTCTTGGAGAACGACCTGCGGATCAAACTCGCCGACGTCGTATTGGTTCGTCGAATGTTCGATCTCGAAATCGAAGAGCAATCAGCTTACCAGCGCATTTTGAGCGCAATAAAGCAGGATCATGAGACAGCGAAGGAAGTGTACTCAGACGTAGCCGCCGTCGAGAAGCTCTCCCAAGAGGGCGGATTTCGTTTTGATGCATTCTTGGAATTGGTCGCGCATCCGGAAAAGGTGATGAATATCCCAGAGGGTGTGGCAGAAAAACTTGCTGCTGCAATGGCTGAGCGAGGCATGCGCGGTGAGAGGTGGCATACGTCCACTCTCGCGGACAGCCTCCTTTCTTTCTTCGCCGACCGCCTCAAAGTTCAACTCCGCGAGCAGGGCGCCCGTCATGACCTCGTCGACGCGGTGTTCGCGCTCGAAGGCCAGGACGATATCCTGATGATCGTCCGCCGCGTCGAGGCGCTGGCGGCGTTCCTCGCCACCGACGACGGCAAGAATCTCTTGGCCGGCACCAAGCGCGCCGCCAACATTCTGCGCATCGAGGAGAAGAAGGACGGCCGCGCCTTCGACGGTGCGCCGGATGCGGCGCTGTACGCGCAGGACGAGGAGAAGGCGCTGGCGGCTGCGATCGACCGCGCCAAGGCGGATGCCGGCGCTGTAGTCGCCAAGGAAGACTTCGCCGCGGCGATGAGCGCGATGGCCGGGCTTCGGCCGGCGGTCGATGCGTTCTTCGACAAGGTCACGGTCAACGCCGACGACAAGGCCGTGCGCGAAAACCGCCTGAAGCTGCTGAACGAAATCCGCGCCGCGACCCGCGCGGTGGCGGACTTCTCGAAGATCCAGGACTAACCGCTGCGTCATTCCGGGGCGCTCGCGTCAGCGAGCGAACCCGGAATCCGATGTGGTCGCGCACGGCACCCGCCTCGCGTCTCGCGGCGTCACCCTTTGCGATAACTGCGAGATTCCGGGTCTGCGTGCTGTCGCACGCATCCCGGAATGACGGTGGAGGGAAGCCCCGCATCCCCTCAACAGCTGCACCGATCGGCAACATCGCGAAACAATTAACCGCGCGTTAACCATGTCCTGACAGGTTGGCGGCCGGTAACGGTTCCTTAACCGTTCGTTTTTCGGCTGCGGGGCGTCCTGCCATGACCAGCATCACCAACGGGTTGACCAATTACGCGCAGCAATACGGCGCCGCCTATGCGCGGACCGCGGGCACCCAGACCTCGCTGGCCAGCATCCTGAACGCGGGCAGCGACGAGGTGCTGCCGAGCGCCAGCAACGCGGCGACCCAGCTGACGCTGTCGGCGGCGGCGCGGGCACAGCTCGCCGGCGGCTCTTCCAAGGATTACTCCGCGGCGATCAGCGACAGCCGGGCCGCGATCGACAAGCTGTACAAGGCGGCGAACGTCTCCGCGCCCTACGACGCCAGCGGCAAGCCGACGATCGACCTGTCGACGCTCGACCGCCGGGCGCTGTTCGCGATCGCCTCCAACGCCGGCGGCCGGTTCACCGACGCCGAGCAGACGCTGGCGGCGACCAACCGGATCGCGCAGTTCAATGCCGCGCTGTCGCCGGCGACGCAGACCGCCAAGCTGATCGGCGACTACAGCACCGTGTACAAAGCCGCCGCCAGCTATCTCGACGGCGCCTCCAGCGAAGAGAAGGCGACCGCGACCTGGCAGGCCGAGCGCGCCGCGATCACCAAGGGTCTGGCGGCGACGCAGAGCGATCCGTCGAAGATCCCGACCGGCATCAGCAATGACCCGGTCGCCGCCTATCTGGCGCGCTATCCGTCCGGCAGCACCACCACGACCCAGGATTTCGGCAGCGTCGCCAAGCAGGCCCGCGCCGCGCTCGACGATCAGGCCAAGCAGGCGACCGCCGCCGGCAAGCTGCTGGTGTACGATCCGGCGCGCAAGACCGGCCAGCAGGCCGATCTGTCGGTGCTCGACAATCGCGCGCTGTCGGCGATCTCGCTCAACAAGGACGATCTGTTCTCCAAGGAAGAAGTGTTCGCCGCCAAGCGCGAACTCGACAGCCGCAACCGCGCCAGCATCCTCACCGCGCTGAAGCAGAGCCAGACCTCAGGCAACCCGGCGGATTTCAGCCTCGGCCTGCTCAACGCCTATGCGGGCATGAGCGCCGAGGAGCGCACGGCGACCAACTGGACGCCGACGTTCCGCGACAACGCGGTGCAGAGCTACAAGGCGACCAACTCGCTGCTGTCGATGCTGAAGGGAAGCTAGGCGCTTTGCCGGGGACTCAGGTCGCCAAAGCCAGCCAGCCTGCCAGCGCGATGCCGCCGATCGCCAGCGCGACCAGCACGACCGCGCTCGGCCAGGTCCGCCTTCCGCCGAATGCGATCGCATAGGCCGCCTTCAGCACGTTGTTCGACGAGGTCGCGATCAGGATCGCGATCGACACCGCATGCGCGCCGAGCCCGGCGGTGCCGCCCTGCGCCAGATTGAGAACGAACGGGTCGATGTCGGCGAAACCGACGATCGCCGCCAGCCAATAGATGCCCTGGGTGCCGAATTCGCTCTTCACCCAGGTCGAGGCCAGCGAGATCGCCACGAACAGCGCCGCGAACACCGCGGCCGAGCCGAGTTCGAGCGGATTGTCGTTCTGCGCAGGCGCCACCGTCTCGCCGGTCGGAGCCGCGCTGAGGACGTATTGCAGGGTGGCGATCGCCATGGCGGCGGCGGCGAGCCCGATCATCGGCGGCGCGAGCTGCTGCGCCAGCGGCAGGTTGAACACCGCGATCGTTGCCAGCACCCGCAGATACATCACGCCGGTCGCCAGCGTGATCCCGGCCAGCGCGTCGCGGCGGGAGAACGCGTCGGAGCGGGCCTGGCGCGCCAGCACCACCGTGGTGGCGGTCGACGAATACAGTCCGCCCAGCGCCGGCATCCACAGCGCCCGCGCGGCATGGTGCCAATAGCGCTGCGCCAGATAGCTGGCATAGGACAGCGCCGATATCAGGGTCAGGGCCAGCCACGCCTGGCGCGGCGTGATGCTGGTCAGCGAGGTCACCGGCTCGGCCGGCAGCAGCGGCAGCACCACGCCGCTGAGAATCAGAAATTGCGCCGCGGTGGTGATCTCGCGGGCGTCGATCTTGCGCACCAGCCGGTGCAGCCAGTCCCGGCTGGTCAGCAGCATCACCGCCGTCACGGTGACGCCGACCGCGACCCAGTGCGGCAGTGCCAGCGTCACCGCGCCGAGCAGGTAGGCGTGGATGTTGAGCAGCAGCACCACCAGCCCGGCGTTGCGCTCCCCCTGGTCGTCGCGCTCACGCAGGTGGACGGTGTAGAAGATCGACAGCCAGATGCCGAGCACCAGCAGCCCGCCGGTGAAGGCGACCAGACGGGTCGGATCGAGCCAGTACAGCACGCCGCCGCCGAGCGACAGCAGCGGGAAGGTGCGGACGCCGCCCGGCCGCGCGGATTTGCGCTGCTCGAAGAAGTCCTCGAAGGCAAAGCCGAGAAAAAAGCTCAGCAGCAGCAACAGCGCCAGGCTGTGGACGGAGGGCGTTGCGAGCATCGGGATCGGCCAGGGACGCTAGCTGTGAGCTTTCATTAGGTTGTCCATCCGGTCCGGACCGGGGATGCTGAGGTTGCGATGCTTCAGTATCCAGGGAGGGACCGGATGAACATTCACA
>NZ_UFQQ01000045.1 GCF_900218015.1 Rhodopseudomonas pentothenatexigens
CCGAGAGGGGCTGCGCTACGCACCGCAACACGCGGACCCAGAACTGTCGACAATCATCCCGGTCTAAAGTGTCGGGGATCATGCCGGTTGCACAGCACTGCGCTTGGGGCTTACCCCCACCCGACCGGCCTTACGGCAAAGCCGATGCAGAGCATCGGCGTCTGTTTTGAAGACGGCGGCCGAGGGCCGCCTATGCCACCCTCCCCGCAAGGGGGAGGGGAACTTTCACTCAATCGTCGAAGCTCTTGCCGCTGCGCCCGGCCTTGATGTCGCCGCGGCGCTTCTTGCCTTCGAGGCGGCGTTTCTTGGATCCGAGGGTCGGCCGGGTGGCGCGGCGCGGGATCGGGCGGACCAGCGAGGCTTTCAGCAGCTCTTCAAGCCGCTCCAGCGCGTCGGCCTTGTTGCGTTCCTGAGTGCGATAGCGGTCGGCGCGGATGACGATGACGCCGTCCTTGGTCATGCGCTGGCCGGCCAAGCCGACCAGCCGCGCGGCAGCATCCTCCGGCAGCGCGATCCTGGCGGTGTCGAACCGGAGCTGCGCCGCGGTGGCGAGCTTGTTGACGTTCTGCCCACCCGGCCCGGAGGCGCGGATGAAGCTGATCTCGATGTCGTCGTCCTCGATCACGAGGTTGCGGCTGATCCGCAGCATGGGGCACCAAAACGGTTGATGCCGCGCGGACCGCACGGCGGCCCGCTGTGTAGCACGGTCGCGCCGCTTCCGCCCCCTCTCCCCGCGCGCGGGGAGAGGGCCGGGGTGAGGGTGCGTCTCCACGCGTCGCAGAGGCTCGGCCGTGTTGAGACGCCCCCTCACCCGCCCGGCTTCGCCGGTCGACCTCTCCCCGCGCGCGGGGAGAGGTTCGGTCGTGCTCGGGGAGAGCTTGGGCGAATACGAGTCTGAGCGTGGCGCTAATTCGCCCGCGCCGGCGGCGGGGCGCCGGCGGGTTTCACCATGTTGGGCGCGGCGGCGGCTTGGGGCTGGCGGCCGACCACGACGGTGAGCAGGCCGTTCGACCACAGCCGCTGCGCGACGCGCTTGGCATCGCCGAACGTCACAGCGTTGACGATGTCGCTGCGCCTGTCGATGTAGTCGATCGGCATGCCGTCGTTCTGATATTGCAGCAGCGCCTGCGCCAGCTTGGCCGAGGTGTCGAGCGACAGCATCTGCGAGCCGTTGATGTAGGACTTCGCCTCGGCGAGTTCCTGCTCGCTCGGCCCCTGCTCGGCGATCCGCTTCACCTCGGCGGTGATGGCGTCGATGGTCTCGGTAGCGCGGTCGGCGCGGGTGCCGGTGGAGCCGATGAACAGCGCCGAATGCTGCATCCACAGCAGTTGCTCGTAGATCGAATAGGCGAGCCCGCGCTTCTCGCGCACTTCGCGATACAGCCGCGACGACAGCGAACCGCCGCCGAGGATGTGATTGACGACGTAGGCCGCCATGAAATCCGGATCGTGGCGCTTGATGCCCGGCCCGCCGAACATCACCACGGTCTGCGGCACGTCGAGCGTCACGTTGGTCCGCTGCGGCGGCTTGGTGGCGACGACGTCGGGCACCGGAGTGAGCTGCGCCTTGGCCGGCAGGCTGCCGAAAGTGTCGTCGAGCAGCTTGGCGAGCGCGGCGGCGTCGATGTCGCCGACCACCGCGATCTTCAGCGTGTCCTTCGCCAGCACATGGCCGACATAAGCCTTCATGTCGTCGATGGTGACCTTCGGCAGGCTTTCCAGCGTGCCTGTCGAAGGCCGGCCGTAAGGATGATCGCCGAACGCGACTTCGAGAAACTTGCGGCTCGCCAGATTGTTCGGATCGAGCGACTGGCGGCGCAGTGTCGAGATCAGCTGGGCGCGGATGCGTTCGACATCCTTCGGCTCGAACCGCGGTTTGGTGAGCGAGGTCCGCAGCAGGCCGAAGGCTTCGTCGCGGTCGTCCTTCAGCATCCGCAGCGAGCCGCGGAAGTGATCGCGGTTCACCGAATAGGAAAGCTGGATGGCGCGGCGATCCAGCCGTTCGTGGAAGGTCGCCGAATCCATGTCGCCGGAGCCTTCGTCGATCAGGTTCGCGACCATGTGGCCGACGCCGGGCTTGTCGGCGGGGTCCTGGCTGGCGCCGCCGTCGAACGAAATCTCCATCGAGATCAGCGGCACGGTGGCGTCCTGGACGAACCACGCCACCAGCCCGCCGGGGGTGACCAGCCGCTGGATCTTGGCTGCCGCATAAGACGGTGCGGCGGACAGCGCGACCGCGAGGCCGACGCAGGCGGCGAGCGCGAGGCGCCGCGCCGAAGTCAGGTCCATGCTCACGAGCGCTTCTCCTCCTGCTTGGCGGCCGGACCGTTGATCAGATAGCCGGTGGCCGAACGGTTGCGGTCGAGCCATTGTTTCGCCGCCGCCCGGACATCGTCGGAGGTGACGGCGCGGATGCGGGCCGGCCAGCTCTGCACGTCCTGCACGCTGAGCCCGGTGGTCAGCGCCTGGCCGTACCAGCGCGCCAGCGTGGCCTGATTGTCCTGGGCGTAGATCGCGGCGGCGATCAGCTGGGTCTTGACCCGTTCCAGATCCTCGGAGCGGACCGGATGGGTGACGAGGTCGGCGATCACCTCGTCGATCTTCTTCTCGATCGCCGAGAACTCGACGCCCGGCTTCGGCGTGCCTGCGACGATGAAGTAGCTGTCGTCGAGCGCAGTGCCCTGATAGTTGGCACCGACCGAGATCGCCAGCGGATTGTCGATCACCAGCGCGCGGTACAGATACGAATTGCTGCCGTGGCCGAGCAGTTGCGCCAGCACTTCCAGCGCGGCGCTGTCGCCCTTGGCGCCGGTGTGGGCCGACGGCACGAGGTAATAGCGCCGAACCGTGGGCTGCTCGACGCGCGGATCGGCGAGCGTCACCGTCCGCGGTCCGGCCGGCGTCGGCTCCTGCGGGCGGATGCGCTGCGGCGGGATCGCCGGCTGGGCCGGGATCGCGCCGTAGATCCGCTCGGCGAGCGGCCGGACCTCGTCGGGCTCGACGTCGCCGGCGATCACCAGCGTGGCGTTGTTCGGCGCGTAGAACCGGCGATAGAACGCGAGCGCGTCGTCGCGATCGAGCTTGGCGATCTCCTGATGCCAGCCGATCACCGGCCGGCCGTAGGGATGATTGAGATACAGCGCCGCCATGATCTGCTCGGTGAGCCGGGCGTCCGGACTGTTGGCGACGCGCATGTTGTACTCTTCGAGCACTACGTCGCGCTCCGGCAGCACGTTCTCGTCCTTCAGCACCAGGCCGGTCATGCGGTCGGCCTCGAACGTCATCATCTGTTCGAGATGGGAGCGCGGCACCCGCTGGAAGTAGCCGGTGAAGTCGTAGGAGGTGAACGCGTTCTCGTTGCCGCCGATCTTCAGCACGGTCTGCGAGAATTCGCCGGCCGGGTGCTTTTCGGTGCCTTTGAACATCAGATGTTCGAGGAAATGCGCCAGCCCCGACTTGCCCGGGGTCTCGTCGGCCGAGCCGACCTTGTACCAGATCATCTGCGTCACCACCGGCGTGCGGTGATCCGGGATCACCACGACCCGGAGGCCGTTCTGCAGCGTGAAGGTGGTCGGCGACGCGGCGGTGACGCTCTGCGCGGCGGCCGGCGAGCCGATCAGCACGGCGGCGAGAACGGCGAGAACGGCGAACGGACGGCGGCGCGAGGCAGCGGATGCGGTCATATCAGGCATCATCCAGGCTGGAGGACGGATCAGGCCGAGCGCCTGCCCGGAGGGCAAGGCGCAAGCCGCCGGCAACGGCGCAGACACGCAGGCCGGCCAACGGAACGAGAGATGGAAATGCCGTACGATGCGGCCGGCCGTGATGAAACGGATGGACGGCCACCAGGCTCAATAGCTGGTTTCTTTGCCCGACATGATGTCGACGCGCTTGTTGCCGAGCGCTTCCTTCGGCCCGGTGCCGTAAGCGAAGTTCGGCGACGGCGTCTGGTAGCCGGCCGGCGGCTCGGTCAGGCTCTCACGCGGCGGTTCGCCGGTGAAGGTCGCGGTTTCGGTCTTGTTGCCGCTGAACACGTTCCACAGCGAACCGTTGAAGCCGAGCTGAGACGGGCTCAGCATCGGATTGTTCTGCTGGTTGCCGGGCTGCATCGGATCGTTGCCACCCTTGCCCGAGTCGGCGCGGACCGATTTGAGCTGTGACGGGGTCAGCGGCTGCGCCGACTCCCATGGCGACGGTTTCGATTTGGCCTCGGCCGCCCGGATCTCCTTGCGGCGCTGCAAATCGGCGTCCTTCGGCCAGTTCGGCGCGGGAGCGGCCGCGGAGGCGGTTTCCGGCGGCGGCAGATCGAGCTTCGGGGGCACCACCAGCGGCGACCGCTCGCGATACTCGATTCCGGAATTGTCCATGTTGGTGGCGCCGATGCCGGACATCAGCCCCTTGATGATCTTCTCCTCGAAGGTGGAGTCGTCACCCTCGTCCTCGGCGCGGGCAACGCCGGCGGTCAGCACCAGGCCGATCCCGACGGCCACGGCGGCCAGCCGGGCGGTGCGGAGCAGCGCAGCGGTGGACGTCTCCAGCTTCGAAAGGCGGCTGTCGGTCTGGCGCATGGCGTTGATCCTGTTCACGTCTTGCGATCGGGCCCCGCCTCGGGGGCGGCCCATTTCCGCGCGGCCGGTATCGGCCGGGATCAGGGCGCTTTTACGGCGGGTGCCCCTATCAGGGAATCATACAGCAGGGCCATCACCCCGACAACAATCGCCACGTCGGCGACGTTGAACACGTACCAATTGTAGGTTTTTCCGGCGATTTCGACGTGAAACAGCGCGAAATCGACCACCGCGCCATAGGCCAGCCGATCGATCGCATTGCCGATCGCGCCGCCGATGATCAGACCGAGACCGATGGTCGCAAGCCGGGTGGTGGAGCGCGCCATCCAGATCGCCAGCGCCACCACCGCCACCGCCTTGAACGCCAGCATCAGCATCTGCCCGGTCGGCCCCTGGTCGGAAAACCAGCCGTAAGAAATCCCGGTATTCCAGGCCAGCACCAGGTCGAAGAACGAGGTGACCGGCACCACGCCCTTCCGGGCCAGCTCAAACCCATACAGCAGCCACAGCTTGCTGGCCTGATCGAGCGCCAGGGCAATCACGGCGGCGAGGATGCCGAGGCGGAAGGGGGTCATGGGCTTGATCACGCCTCACATTCTGCCGTCATGCCGGGCTTGACGGCGAAGGAACCACGGCGCGGCCTCCTCATCCTGAGGAGCGGCGTCTTCGCCGCGTCTCGAAGGATGAGGGCCACGGAACCTCATGGTTCGAGACGCGCGCCGATCGGCGCGCTCCTCACCATGAGGGGCCGGTGCGCGTGTCACGCCGCTCAAGCCGCTGCGCCCCCCAGCGCCTTCCATTCGCGCAGCGCCTGGGCGTCGCGGGGGGAGACGTCGGGATAGTCGGGGTCGCTGCCGACGCTGGTCAGGATCTTCCAGGAGCGGGCGCATTTGGTGCCCTGGGCGCGTTCGACCACCACCGCGACGTCGGCCAGCTCCGGCAGCCGGAACGCATCCGCCGGCGGCATGTCGTTGCCGCGCAGGATCTCGACCATCGCGTTCGAGGTGATGCAGATCTCCGCCCAGTCGACATCGAAGATGTCGCCCATGAACGCTTCCGGCAGGTAGATCATCGGCGAGGCTTCGAGCGACGATCCGATCCGCTTGGCGGCGCGCTCGACCTCCAGTGCGCCGGTGACGACCTTGCGGACCGCCCGGATCACCCGCCATTTCTTCTCCAGCGCCTCGTCGCGATATTCGCCGAGGTCGAGCGGGAACAGCGTCAGGTGCACGCTCGGCTCGGCGTCGGGCCGGTACATGCCCCACGCTTCGTCGGCGGTGAACGACAGCACCGGCGCCAGCCATTTCAGGATCGCGTCGCAGATGATGTCGATCGTTGTCAGCGCCGCCTTGCGGGCCAGCGACGACGGCGGGTCGCAGTACAGCGTGTCCTTGCGGATGTCGAAATAGAACGCCGACAGCTCGGTGTTCATGAACGCCGCGAGCGACGCCACCACGGTCTTGTAGTCGAACTCCGCGTAAGCGGCGCGGATCGTCGCGCTCTGCTCGGCGAGCTGATGCAGCATCAGCCGCTCCAGCTCCGGCATGTCGGCGAATGCCACCGCCTCGTCGCGCTTGTAGTGATGCAGCGTGCCGAGCATCCAGCGGATCGAGTTGCGCAGCTTGCGATAGGTCTCGACCACGTTCTTGAGGATCTCGGGGCCGATGCGCTGATCGTCGGCGTAGTCGGTGGCGCACACCCACAGCCGCAGGATGTCGGCGCCCGAGGACGCGATCACCTTGGCCGGATCGGTGGTGTTGCCGAGCGACTTCGACATCTTGCGGCCCTGCTCGTCGAGCGTGAAGCCGTGAGTCAGCACGACGTCGTAGGGCGCGCGGCCGCGGGTGCCGCAGCTCTCCAGCAGCGACGAATGAAACCAGCCGCGATGCTGGTCCGAGCCTTCGAGATACATCACCGTGTCGGCGCCGCCGTCGACCTTGCGGCGGATGCCGGCGAGGCCGGGGAAGTTCTGTGCGTCTTCCAGCACGAAGGCGTGGGTCGAACCGGAGTCGAACCAGACGTCGAGGATGTCGTCGACCTTCTGCCAGCCCTCAGTGGCCCGATCGCCGAGGAAGCGCTCGGCGGCGCCTTCGGCGTACCAGGCGTCGGCGCCTTCCTGCATGAAGGCCTCGGCGATGCGCTGGTTGACAATCTCGTCCTGCAGGATCTCGACCGAGCCGTCGCCCTTGTCCTTGATGAACACCGCGATCGGCACGCCCCAGGCGCGCTGCCGCGAGATCACCCAGTCGGGACGGCCGGAGATCATGCCGTTGATGCGGTTCTGGCCGGCCGGCGGCACCCATTGGGTGACCGAGATCGCCTGCAGGGCTCTCGCTCGAAGCGTATCACCTTTCACCGCACCGCTGCGCGCTCCCTCTCCCGCTTGCGGGAGAGGGAGGATGTCCTTGTCCATCGCGATGAACCATTGCGGCGTGTTGCGGAAGATCACCGGCTTCTTCGAGCGCCACGAATGCGGATACTGGTGCTTCAGCTTGCCGCGCGCCAGCAGCATGCCGCGCTCGACCAGCGCGCCGATCACCGCCTCGTTGGCATCGCCCTTCTCGCCCTTGTCGTTGATCACCCGCTTGCCGACAAAGCCCGGCGCCTGCTCGGTGAGCGCGCCGTTCTCATCGACGGTATAGGGGATCGTGGTGTTGATTTTGCGATCCGCGAGAACACGCGCATTCGCGGTCCATATCTCGAAATCCTCGCGACCGTGGCCCGGCGCGGTGTGGACGAAACCGGTGCCGGTGTCGTCGGTGACGTGTTCACCGTCGAGAAGGGGGACGGTGAATTCGTAGCCCAAATCTCTAAGGGGATGATGGCAGGTAATGGCCAGAAGATCAGCAGGAGAGACCGCACCCTCGTCCCAGAGGGACGTAATCCTTGCAGACTTCATCACCTCCATACGACAGCTTCTTGCAAGAACTATATATTCGCCCACTTGCGCCCAAGCGTTCGGCTCCGTCGCGTCAACGCGATACAAATTGTATTCAACTCGCGATGAAAAGCTGACCGCCCTATTGCCTGGCAGCGTCCAAGGAGTCGTAGTCCAAATAACGATAGCGGCCTTTTGTAGAAGTGCGGCGATACGGGCAAGTTCACGCGCCTCGACCGCAGCAATAGGATTCCCGGACGCTTTTGCCTCCGATTCGAGGTCTTCACCATCGCTAGTGAGAAGATACGGTGAACCATCCTTCGCAAAGCGAAGAGATTCATCCCATCCGGTCCTCTTGATCGGAAACTTCACCCAAACCGTATCGCTGGTGTAGTCCTCGTACTCGACCTCGGCCTCGGCCAGCGCCGTCTTTTCCACCACGCTCCACATCACCGGCTTGCTGCCGCGATACAGCGTGCCGTTGGCGGCGAACTTCATCAGTTCGCGGGCGATCTGCGCCTCGGCGGCGTAGTTCATCGTCGCGTAGGGATGATCCCAGTCGCCGATCACGCCCAGCCGCTTGAACTCCTCGCGCTGCACGTCGAGCCACTTCTGCGCGTAGGCCCGGCACTCCTTGCGGAACGCCACCATCGCGGCCGAGTCCTTGAAGTTCGGCTTCGGCTTGCCCTTGGAGCGGTAGTTCTCTTCCTCGATCTTCCACTCGATCGGCAGGCCGTGGCAGTCCCAGCCCGGCACGTAGTTGGAGTCGAACCCGAGCATCTGCTGGCTCTTGGTCACGACGTCCTTGAGGATCTTGTTCAGCGCGTGCCCGATATGGATGTGACCGTTGGCATAGGGCGGGCCGTCGTGCAGCACGAACTTGGCGCGGCCCTTCGCGCTCTCGCGCAGCTTGCCGTAGAGGTTCATCTCCTCCCAGCGCTTGAGCATCTCCGGCTCGCGCTGCGGCAACCCGGCCCGCATCGGGAATTCCGTCTGCGGCAGGTACAGGGTCTTGGAATAGTCGTTGGCGCTCGGGGCGGCGTCGGTCTTGGCGGGCTTATCGGTCATGGCGGCGTGAATAGCGGTTTTGGAGGGCTTCGGAAACCCGATTGAACCGTCCCGGCAATCGAATTTGCTCCGAGATGCGTCGATTGCTGCACGCCCGCAAGGTGCCGGTTGCAGCCGCCCTCCAAAAGACTAATCTATTGATCGATGGAGGAATTCCATGTCGGTCAGGCCGCCTGCTGAAGTTTTTGAGGAATTGAAGAGACTTCGCCGCGAGGGAGATAACCGTCCCCTCGACCAATTGCTCGACGATGCCCGACAGGCCCTTCGGGGACCGGCCGACACCACCATCAGCCTGATCCGCACCCTCGAAATCCGTGCCCTGGCGGACCGGGTCTTTGCCGATCCGGCCAAGGCAGAGGGCTGGCTCAACCGTCCGAACCGCAGCTTGAACGGACAGCGTCCCGTGGACCTGCTGCGTGACGAACTCGGTGCTGCGGTCGTTCGCGAAGAACTGGAGCAGATCGACCACGGAATCTTCGCCTGAGTTCCCTACCGTGGAGCTTTGGCGGATCTCGAATTATGCGGACCTGACCGGAACCGGCGGACTGAGAGCCAGCGGCCGCTGGCACAGCCGAGGGCGGCGGATCGTCTATCTGGCCGATCATCCGTCGAGCGCGCTGCTCGAAATGCTCGTCCATATGGACCGCGAGTTTTTGCCTGCGACCTACCAAATGCTGCGCGTCGCGATCCCGAGCGGGGTCGAAACGAATATGGTCGCGGCTGACGAACTGCCTTTGGATTGGGCCGAACGGCTCGAAGTGAGTCGCCGGATCGGCGACAATTGGCTCGATCACGGGTCGCACCCGTTGCTCCGGGTGCCCTCAGTCATCGTGCCACAGGCCGTCAACTACCTGCTCAATCCGGCTCACCCCGGCGCGGCAGACATCACGATCGCGGAGATTATCCGCGCACCGTTCGATCCGCGGCTGATCGGCGGATAGGGAGCTGTCAGCCCTTCCCCAGCGGCTTGGCCGGGTTGCCGCCGACGATCGAATGGGGGGCGACGTCGCGGGTCACGACGCTGCCGGCGCCGATCACGGCGCCGTCGCCGATGCTGATGCCGGGCAGGATGATGGCACCGCCGCCGATCCAGACGTCGGCGCCGATCGTCACCGGGCGGCCGAATTCCAGGCCCTCTCGGCGGGTAGCGGCGTCGCGCGGGTGGTCGGCCGCATAGATCTGCACCGCCGGGCCGATCTGGGTGCGGTCGCCGATCCGGACCGGCATGATGTCCAGGATCACACAGTTGAAATTCAAAAAGACGTTGTCTCCGAGGAAGATGTTGTAGCCGCAGTCGCAGAAGAACGGCGGCCGCACCACCGCGCTCTTGCCGACATGGCCGAAATGCTCGGACAGCAGCACGTGCCGCTCCGCCGCCGGCTGCGCGCCGGAGGCGTTGTAGCGCGCGATCCAGGCCTTGTTGGCGGCTTCGTCGGCGGCAAGCTCGGGGCTGCCGGGGCGATACAGCTCGCCGGCCAGCATCTTCTCCTTCTCGGTCCGGCTCATCCGAGCATCCCGAGCTTGGGGAACGCGCCGTGATCGGCGGCGAGCGCCGCGCGGGCGCGGGCGGTGTCGTCGTCCATCTGCCGGATCAGCGCCTCGATGCTCTCGAACTTCTCCTCGTCGCGGATGAAGGCGATGAAGGCGACGTCGAGGGTTTCGCCGTACAGCGGCTCGTTGAAGTCGAACACGAACACTTCGAGCAAGGCTGCGCCGTTGTCGAAGGTCGGGCGGCGGCCGAAATTCGCCACCGCGTCGTAGTGCCTGCCCTTGCGGCCGACCCGCACCGCATAGATGCCGTGCTTCAGGCCGCACTCCGGATCAAGCCTTATATTGGCGGTCGGATAGCCGAGGTCGCGGCCGCGCTTGTCGCCGTGGATCACCTGCCCGGTGACGAACCACGGCCCGCCGAGCATCTCGGTGGCGGCGGCGATGTGGCCCTCCTCCAGGCACTTGCGGATCGCGCTCGACGACACCGGGTGATCGCCGAAATCGACATGCGGCTGAACGTCGACCTCGATGCCGAGCGCCGGCGCCTCGCCGACCAGCATCGACGGCGAGCCGCCACGGCCCTTGCCGAAATGGAAATCGTAGCCGATCGCGATGCCCCGCACCCCGAGCCGGCCGATCAGCTCCTGCTGGATGAAGTCGTGCGCCGTGGTCGAGGCGCGGCGGGCGTCGAACGACAGCACCACCGCGCCGTCGAGCCCGGTGCCGGCCAGCAGCCGCAGCTTCCCGGTCTCGTCGGTAAGGCGGAATTGCGGGACGTCGGGGCTGAAGAACTTGCGCGGATGCGGCTCGAACGTCACCGCCAGCGCCGGCGCCTTCTTGATCCGCGCCATGTCGAGGCAGGCGCCGATCACGGCGCGATGGCCGCGGTGGACGCCGTCGAAATTGCCCATCGCCACCACCGCGCCCTTCGGGATCGCGGACGCCGGCGTCTCGTCGCGGATTACGGCAAAGCCTGTCATTTGGGATTCAGTTCATCGCTTTCGGGTGGGAAGGCGACCGTGACGCGGAGCCGCGCGCGGTGTCAAGCCATTGCGCAACCAGGACACCTTCCGGGAAAGCGACGAAGGAGAGCCGCGGCTCAGCCGCCGCGCAGCGGCGGGACTTCGAGCCGGTCGCGGCGGCAAGCGCGGCGGTCGATCTCCTCGCAGGCCCGGAATTGCAGATCCTTGCTCATGCAGATCCGCACCTCGCTGAGCCGCCTGCGGTCGCACATCACCGCGATCGCCGAGTTCGACAGGCCCGGATTGACCTTGATGAAGGCGGTCTCGACCTCCTCGGGGGTGACGGTGCGCGACTCCTTGGCGTCGATGAACTCCGGCGGCACCCGGACCGCGGCGCGGGCCTTGCGGATCTGCTCGAAATAGCCGCGCTGCGCCAGCCCGGTGCAGGTGCCGTGCTTGTCCCATTGATTGTAGATCAGCCCCGGCGCCGGCATCAGGTCGAGCATCGAGTCGACGATGCGGCGATCGAGCCGCGGCGCCGGACGTTCGCAATATTCCGGAAAGCCGCGCTCGTATTGCGGCCACAGCCCGTGCACCACGAAGGCGAACGGTCGGCCGCCGCATTGCAGTTGCTGAGACCGGCCGCTGAGGCCTCGCTCGGACGCCTGCTCGCAATAGGACGGCGACCACGACAGCGCCAGCACGTAGAAATCGAACTCGCCGGGCGCGTTCTGCCTGCGGTCCTGGGCCTCGGCGCCAGGCGCCATACACAGCGCCGCCAGCGCGGCGCAGGCGGCGATCAGCGACCGTCGTCGTCCAACAAATCCAAGCATGCGACAGGGCCCTGCTGCTGGAACGCGAAAAGCCTACCAGGGCTCAGATATGGCTCAAGAACAAATGGTCGGTACGGGCGCGACGGACCGGCTCAGGGCTTGGCGGCTTTGCAGGCGGGATTGAACGCCCAGTTGCGGTCGAGACCGACCACGCAGAACTCGACGCCGTCGGTGAAGCCGGCCAGACCGCCGTCTTCGATGATCGAGAAATACACCGGGCGGGCCTTGCCGTCGTTCAGCAGCACCTCGGCAGCGCAGTAGCGGCGCGGAATATTGTCGCTCTGCCAGGGCCGGAACGCGACGTCGCGGATCTTGCCGTAGGCGGTGATCCGCAGCTCCGAATTCCAGAATTTGCCTTCCTTCTCGGCGAACTGGTGGGTGATCGACGGCAGCGCCGCCTCGCACGGCGGCAGATTGCCGTCGTAGCGCGGTCCCGACAGCCAGAAGTTCATCTCGAGCGGATTGGCCGCCTGCGCGGTCGACGCCAATGCGAACAGGCCGAGCAAAGCCGCGACCGCGGCGACGGGCGTTTTCAACGTCGAAATCAATCGCATGGCTCATCCACCGGAATTCGATGCGGCGGACGGTGCCGCGAAGCCATGCCGAGGTCAAGTGCGGCGCGGCCACACCTTCCGCACAACCCTGCACGGAACGCCGACGCATTCTTTCCATTCTCGTGACGGCGTTCTAGACTCGACCACAGCGACACAAGGAGATTGCGATGCGATTGATGGGGGCTGCCGGCTTGGCCGTTCTGGGTGCGGTTCTGGCGAGCACGACGGCGCGCACCGATTACGTCCCGCCGTTCAAGGGCAATGATACCGGCGGTATCATCTCCACCAATCTGATCGGACACGCCGACGTGCGCGCGATGGCGATCGATCACTGCGCCCGCTACGGCAAGGTGGTGAAGCTGCTCGGCGTCCAGGCCAATTACGGCGGCTACATCTCGTTCGCCTGCCGCTGGGTGCCGTACGGCGCCGACCAGCGGCCGCTCCGCACCAAATATTGAGCGATGCCGAAGCGATGAGCCGTATCGAACTCTCTCGCATCTGGCTGCTTGCGCTGCTGCTCGCCGCGCCGGTGACGGCGGCGCAGGCGATCGACCTGCCGACCCGCAAGCCGGGACTGTGGGAGCTGAAGATGCAGGGCTCCGGCTCCGGGCAGAACGTCGCGATCCAGCACTGCACCGACGAGACCATCGACAAGAAGATGAACGCGGCGGTGCAGCCGCTGGCCACGGAATCCTGCTCGACGCCCGCGATCCAGAAGACCGCGACCGGCTACGTCAACGATTCGGTGTGCAAGGTGGCCGGGATGACCACCACCTCGCATGCCGAGATCACCGGTGATTTCAATTCGGCCTACACGGTCAAGGTGACCTCCCGCAACGAGAACCCGCTGCCCGGCGTTCCCAAGGAGACCGCCACGACGCTGGAAGCGAAATGGCTCGGTCCCTGCAAGGACGGCCAGAGGCCCGGCGACATCGTGATGCCCGGCGGGATCAAGATGAACATCGCCGACATGGACAAGCTGAAGGCGCTGTTGCCGAAGGCGAAGTGACGACCGCGCAAGCTGGCGCAAAAGACACACCCGCCGACCTTCGTCGGTAGCTCCGTTGACAGCGGAGGTCTTTGTCGCAATGTTACATTGTAACGTTGCGCGGCGGGGGACGACGCCGGCATCGTCAGAGGCTGGGGCGGCATGAGCTGGGTGCGGACGAACATCCGATGGGGAGCGAGACTGGCGCTGATCGCGCTGGCGCTGCAATTCGCCCTGTCGTTCGGCCACATCCATGTCCATGATCTCGAGCGGGCGGCGATCGCCGAAACCGCCTCGGTCACCGGCCCGACGACTCCCGACTCCGATCATCATCCCGGCGGCGCCACCGATCTGTGCGCGGTCTGCGCCGTGGTGGCGATGGCCGGCTCGGCGCTGGACGCTGCGCCGCCGACCCTGCCGCAGCAGCAAGCCCACGCCTTTCACTACCGCCTTTCGGAAGCCGGCAGCGCCGAACCATCGTCCCCGTCCGGTGCCTTTCAGCCGCGCGCGCCTCCTCTGTCCTGATCCCCGCTCTGTCGTGAATGCCGCGCCCGGCCGATATTCGGTCGCGCGGCCCAGTTGATCGATCTGCGTTGCCGCAGATCCCGGCTCCGCTGCGGGCCGGGCAGTCAGGACCGAACCATGTCATCTCGTTTCAAGACCGGGCTGCTGCTCGGCACCGCCACGCTCGCCGTCTGCAGCGCCGGCGCTCCCGGCGCCCGCGCGCAAACCGCCCTACCCGAAGTCACCGTCACGGCCCCCAGCCCGATCGTGCGGCGCCATCAGGCGGCGGCGCAGCCGCGGCCCGCCACCCGTGTCGCCGCGCCGGCACGGCAGCGCGGCCGGGCCCCGGCGGAAACGCCGCCGGTGGCGCAGGCCGCACCGGCACCGCAACCCGGCATCCTGCCGATCGTCACCGACCAGTTCGCGACCGTGACGGTGGTGCCGAACGAGGAAATCCGCCGCAATGGCGGCGGCACGCTCGGCGACCTGCTCGGCAACAAGCCCGGCATCAGCGCGTCTCAATACGCGCCCGGCGGTGCCAGCCGGCCGATCATCCGCGGCCTCGACGTCAACCGCGTCAGCATCATCGAGAACGGCATCGGCAGCAACGGCGCCTCCGACCTCGGCGAAGACCATTTCGTGCCGGTCGATCCGCTATCCACCAACCAGATCGAAGTGATCCGCGGCCCGGCCACGCTGCGCTACGGCTCGACCGCGATCGGCGGCGTCGTCAGCGCCACCAACAACCGCATTCCCGATGCGCTGCCGCCCTGCGCGCAGCCGTTCCAGAGCTACGGCCTGCCGGCGAAGGCGCCGACGCTGTTCGGCGGTGCCGGCTGTATGAACGGCGAAGTCCGCAGCGCCGTCAGCTCGGTTGATCGCGGCGTCGAAGGCGCAGTGCTGCTCGACGCCGGCGGCAAGAACGTCGCGGTCCATGCCGACGTCTACGGCCGCAACGCCGGCGACTACAACGTGCCGAGCTATCCCTATGCGGCCCCCGGTATGCCGTTCAACGGCCGCCAGCCCAACTCCGCCGCCACCGCCGCGGGTGCCTCGATCGGCGGCTCGTATCTGTTCGACGGCGGCTTCATCGGCGCGTCGATCACTCAGAACAATTCGCTGTATCGCATCCCCGGCGTGGAGGGCTCGGAGGTCGGCACCCGGATCGACGCCAAGCAGACCAAGTTCAACGCCAAGGGCGAATATCGCCCGGATGCGGCGGCGATCGACGCGATCCGGTTCTGGGTCGGCGCCACCGACTACAAGCACAACGAGGTCGGTCAGGCGACCGCCGGCGATCCGACCACCGACGGCGTGCGCCAGACCTTCACCAACCGCGAGCAGGAAGGCCGCCTCGAGGTGCAACTGGCGCCGTTCAACGCCGGCTTCGCGGCGGTGACCACCGCGCTCGGCGTGCAGGCCGGACATCAGGAACTGACCGCGCCGAGCCCGGACGATCCGGGAAGCCCGCTGAACGGCCTGTTCGACCCGAACAAGAACACCCGGGTGGCCGGCTACGTGTTCAACGAGCTGCAGTTCACCAACACCACCAAGGCGCAGGTCGCCGGCCGGATCGAGCACGTCGAACTGTCCGGCTCGACGCCGTCGTTGATTCCGGAAATCTTCGACCTCAACAGCGACCCGAGCGCGATAGGCCCAGCAACCCAGCGCAACCTGTCGTTCACGCCGAAGAGCCTGAGCCTGGGTCTGATCCAGGCGCTGCCGTGGGGCCTGTCCGCCAGCATCACCGGGCAATATACCGAGCGTGCACCGAAGCCCGCCGAACTGTTCTCGCGCGGCGGCCACGACGCCACCGCGACCTTCGACATCGGCAACCCGAACCTGAAGATCGAAACCGCCAAGTCGGTCGAGGTCGGGCTGCGCCGCGCCGAAGGTCCGTTCCGGTTCGAGATCACCGCCTACTACACGCAGTTCAGCGGCTTCATCTATCGCCGCCTGACCGGCAACACCTGCGAGGAAGTGGAATGCGCGGCCGGCGCCGGACTCGAACTCAACCAGGCGATCTATTCGCAGCGTGACGCCACCTTCAAGGGCGGCGAATTCCAGAGCCAGCTCGACGTTGCCCAGCTCTATGGCGGCACCTTCGGTATCGAGAACCAGTTCGACATCGTGCGGGCGACTTTCGCGGACGGCACCAACGTGCCGCGGATTCCGCCGATGCGCGTCGGCGGCGGTCTGTACTGGCGCGACGCCAACTGGCTGATGAAGGTCAACCTGCTGCACGCCTTCGCGCAGAACGACGTCGCTCCGATCGCCGAAACCACGACGCCGGGCTACAATCTGCTGAAAGCCGAGGTGAGCTACCGCACCAAGCTCGACCCGAACGTCTGGGGCGCACGCGAAATGCTGGTCGGCCTGATCGGCAACAACCTGCTCAACGAGGACATCCGCATCGCCACCTCCTACAGCAAGGACAACGTGCTGATGCCGGGCATCGGCGTCCGGGCCTTCGCGAACGTGAAGTTCTGAGCGGAGAGCGAGCGAAGCATCTCACTTCATCATTCCGGGCCTGCGCCCAAGGGCGCATCCCGGAATGACGAGGGGGGTTACGAGAGATTCCAGGGCGCGCCCCGGAATGACACTGGATAGTGAGCTTACGCCCGCGCCCTGCTCCAGTCCGGGCGGATCGGGCCGTCGACGCCTTCGAACGCGGCGTCGACCAGTTCGAGCACCAACAGGCGGCCGTAGTCGACCGGCCCCGGCATCGTCACCCGACCTTTCGGAATCTTCTTGAAGCCGGCGCGGCTGTAGTAGGGCTCGTCACCGACCAGCACGATCAGCTTGTGACCCTGCGCACGCGCGTCCGTGATCGCGCGCTCGAGCAGCAGGCGGCCGACGCCTCGTGAGCGGAACGGCGGCTCGACGGTCAGCGGACCGAGCAACAGCGCCGGCGTATCCCCGATCAGCACCGGCAGTTGCCGCACCGAGCCGACCAGCAGCGTGCCGATCCAGGCGGTGAATGACAGCTCGGCGATATGGTCGACGTGCTCGCGCAGCCGGTAGGCGCTGAGCACGAAACGGCCGGGCCCGAAGGTGCGTTCATGCAGCCGCTCGATGGCGTGCGCATCGTTCGGGGTTTCGGGCAGGATGGTGAGAACGAGATCGGTCATGGCGGACGCGCAATAGCACTGCGTCCGCACCAGGTCCATTGCCGCCCGGGGTCAGACCCGTTCTGGCGCCGCCGAGCGGGTCGCAGCGCCGTCTTGGCTGTCGGCTTGCGCCTCAGAATCCGCATCCTGCGCCGGCTTCGGCACCGCCACCCCCTTGTCGCGGGCGACGTAAACCGTCTGCGACGGAAACGCGAAGCCACTGCCGGCCTCCTCGACCAGCTCCATGATCCGCAGGATCAACTGTTCCTGGATCTCCAGGAAGTCGTCCATGCCGACCGCGTGGATGTAGGCGAAGATCTCCACTTTCAGCGAAACCGCGCCGAGCCCGATCAGGCGCACCCGCGCCGGATCGTTGTCGACATTGGGATGGTCGAGCAGCAGGTCACGGATCGACGCCGTCAGCGCCCGGATCTGAGCGGGCGTGGTTTCGTAGCGCAGGTCGAGAATCGGGTGAAACCAGAATTTGTCGCGGCGGCTGTAGTTCTCGATCTGCACCGCGGCGAGCTGACCGTTCGGCACCGTCACCACGGTGCGGTCGAGGGTGCGAATCCGGGTCGACCGCATCCCGATATCCTCGATGGTCCCCATCGTCTCGCCGAACTTGCAGAAATCGCCGACCCGCATCGGCTGATCGGTGACCAGCGTCAGACTGCCGACCAGATGCTCGATCGTCTTCTGCGCGCCCAGCGCGATGGCGATACCGCCGATGCCGAGGGCGGCGAGGCCGGCGGTGACGTTGTAGCCGAAGGCGTTGAGCCCGGCGATGATCGCGAACGCGATGATCGCGAACTTGACGCTGCGCCGGATGAACGTGACCGCCGACAGCATCGACAACCGCCCCCGCAGGGTCATGCGGTCGATCGCGAACGCGGCGAGCGCATCGACCACCCGCCAGATGATCCAGGACAACGCCACCCAGCCGAGCAGTTCGGTGACGCCCGACATGTGCTGCCGCGCCACGATCGCGACGCCGGCCATCACCATCGCGACCCGCAGGGCCCAGGCGGTCAGGAACAGCCGGACCGGCAACGCCGACGCGCTGAGGACGCGGCGAATCCGCGAGTCGCCGGACGACTTTCGCAGCCGGAACAGCACCAGCCCGAGCGCGGCGGTGATCAGCCAGATCAGGCCATAGACCAGGACCGCGAGCACGAGCACAGCGAGCCAGTGCCCGACCGGTGCGCCGGCGATGCGATATTCGTCACGCAGGGCGTAAGGCAGCAGCCGGTCGACCCAGCTCGACACCACGGTCCGGGACAGCTCCGGCAGTTCGCTCACGGTGCGTGCCGACACCAGCCAGATCTTGACGCCGTCCTTGCCGTCGACGCGCTGCGCCAACAGATCGACGGTGCCGTGATCGGTCCGGACCAGCCCGAACTTCTCCTGATCCGGCGCGAGGCCGTCGTCCTGGTCGCCCTGCGGCTCCGAACTCAGCCGCAGCCGGGAATAGACCACGCCGCCGCGGTCGAGGATGCGCTGAAGCTGCTGCGCGACGCTCGGTCCCCAAGCCCCCTTTTCATTGCTGAGATCGAGATATTGCGCAGCCTTGTCGTAATTCTGCTCGGCGGCGGCATCGATAAAGCCGGCCACCATGCCGGCCGGGGTCTCGCGGCCGAGCGGATCGGTCGGCGCCGGCGGCGGGGCTGTCGTCGTGCCGTTGCCGTTGGAACTTCCGTTGGTGGCAGGCATCTGCGCCACGCTGGGGCCTGCGGCGAATATCGCGGCGACAATGATCAGGACTCGAAGCAGGGCGCGGGCAGTTGACGTCAAAATCTGTCCTCTCGCAGGAACGAAGGTGAGCGGCGCTCGGATTTGTCGGCTTCACCTACCGGCATAGCGGAGGTGATCGAACGCGAAAATGCTGCATCGCGACTAGCGGCGAAATGGGCCATCTCTATGGTCGCGCTGCCGTTGCGCCAGTAACCTGACACCAGCATCCCGGGAATGTCGACAGCCTAACGCCACGTCGCAATCGGCGGTCTGCCGCCGAGCACCTCGGCGATTCGCAGCCGGGTGCCCGGGGTGGTTTCAGCCGGCAGCGCATCCGCGGCAAAGAAGCCGCTGGCGATGATTTCACGGTTCGGCTTGGGCGGCCGGTCCTGATGATAATGGCGGACCACATAGACCGCGACGTGGTCGCGCCGGGACACATGGCTGTTGAGGAAGATGCCGTGCAGCGTCGGGGCGCCGGTGATCGCGATCCGGCCCTCTTCCATCAGTTCGCGGGTGAGCGCATCGACGAAGCTCTCGCCGACCTCGACGCCGCCGCCCGGCAGATGCCAGCCGCTGACATAGGAATGCTGGATCAGGAACACCCGATCCTGATCGTCGAGCACCAGGCCGCGGGCCCCCAGCGTCATGCCACGGGCGAACCGCCAGTACAGATGAAACACCCGGCGCAACGCGGGCTCGAGCTTCAAACGCAAATTCTGAACCGCCGTCACCGCCGGGCGCCCCTCGTGCGAAGGCGCAGCCGAGGCTTGCGCCGGTCCGGGCAACTTGCCAAAACCGAAGGCGTTTTCACAGGCGGGAGTTCGCGACCGGCTCGCAAGGCCTTCGCGACAGGATCGTGCGATGACCGTGTTCACCCTGGCGCATCTGTCCGACCCGCATCTGCCGCTGCCGCCCAAGACCGGCCTGCGCCATCTCGCCTCCAAGCGCGCGCTCGGCTACCTGAACTGGCGGCGCAACCGTCATCTGATCCACCGCCGTGACACGCTCGACGCGCTGGTGGCCGACCTGCAGGCCCAGCAGCCCGACCATATCGCCGTCACCGGCGACCTGATGAACATCGCCCTGGCGAACGAGTTCGCTCCCGCCCGGCAATGGCTGGAGAGCGTCGGCCCAGCCGAGCAGGTGAGCCTGGTGCCGGGCAATCACGACGCCTATGTCCGCTCCACCGCGCATCGCTTTGCCGAAACCTTCCCGGACTACATCAGCGGCGACGACGAGCGGCCAGGCTTTCCGTATCTGCGCCGGCGCGGGCGGATCGCGATCATCGGCGTCTCCAGCGCGGTGCCGACCGCACCGCTGCGGGCGACCGGCCGGCTCGGTCCGACGCAGCGTGCGGCGCTGGAAACGCTGCTGCACAGTCTGTCCGGCGAGCGTCTGTTCAAGGTGCTGCTGATCCATCACCCGCTGCAGTCACGGTCGCGGCACAAGCGACTGATGGATTCCGCCGAACTGATCGCGCTGCTGCAGCGCGACCCGGTCGATCTGGTGCTGCACGGCCATGACCACGTCCATGCCACCATCCGGATCGATACGCCAACCGGCGCGATTCCGGTCGTCGGCGTACCGTCGGCCTCGGCGATGAACGACAGCCACCGGCCGTCCGCGGCCTACAATCTGTTTACGATCAGCGAGGGCAATGACGGCTGGCGCTGCGAGCACCGCGTCCGCGGCTTCCAGGCCAGCGACCAGATCGTCGAGTTGCGCCCGCCCGAGATGCTGTAGCGCGGGGTCCGCGCAAGAGTTCAGGGAAACCGCAGCGCCGCGAACAGAGCCAGCGCGAACAGCGCCAGGGCGCCGGCGACAAAGCCGAGCACGAACACCCCCAGCCCGTTGCGGCGCGGCGGCGCGGGCGGCGGTGGCGGCGCGGGCTGGACCGCGGGGGGCATCGACAGCGACCGCTCGCGTTCGACGATCCGGCGGGCGACATAGCTGGTCACGGCCTCGACGATCCGCGCCGTGTCGTGCGACTCCGCCAGCACGATCCGGCCGTAGGCGGTGTCGTGGACGAAGCGGTAGATCCGCTTGTCCCTGCCCATCGCCACATGAGCAACCACGTCGATCCACAGCCGCGGCGTGTCGCCCTGGCTGATGCCGCGGTCGAACAGCTCGACCCCGGCCGGGATTTCGGCAAACAACGGATCGAGCGCCTCGTTGAGGATTTCCAGCCGGGCGAGCTCGGCGTCGCGCAGGTCGACGACCACGCCGGTGCGATCGGCGGCCTCGATCCGGGCCTGCCGCAACGCATCCTTGAGCCGCATCGGCTTCGCCGCCGTGCTTCCGGAGTTGTGAGCGTCCGCCATTTTCGACTTCAGCCTCGTGCTGCCTGAGCCCGCCGCCGATTAACCTATCAGTAACCCTTCGGTCGCGAAAGCCGGTTGCCGATCAAGCGGTTGGCTCATTCCCGGCGGCCCGGCGGCGAGCGTTTCCCGGCTCTCCTGCGAGGCCCCAAACGACGATGGCGGCCCTGCCGGGTTGCCCCGACAGGACCGCCAAAGTCCTTGGACGTCTTCTATCTCTTCAGTTCACCGCGCTGGCGCACCGGCGCGGCTCCGGAACGGATCAGGCCGGGGTGACGGCCCGGTTCGGCTCTTCCACGATCGAGAACCGCACGCCTGCACGGTGGCGATTCTCCTCGGAAAGGACCTTCCAGGCCTCTTCGGCCTCCTTGCGCGTCTTGAAGGGACCCTTCACCTGGGCCGACCCTTCGACGAGCTTGTGGAAGTTCATCGAACCGAACTCGCCACCGATCACCCAGAAGTTGCTGCCCGCTGTCATGGTCCTTCTCCTGCTTCTTTCCGTTTAGCTGAACTGGTTCATCGTGTTGTGTTCGCCGCCGGCCTTCAGGGCCGCTTCGCCGGCGAAGTATTCCTTGTGATCGTCGCCGATATCCGAGCCGGCCATGTTCTGGTGCTTCACGCAGGCGATGCCCTGACGGATTTCCTGGCGCTGCACGTTCTTAACATAACCCAGCATGCCCTGGTCGCCGAAATATTCGCGGGCCAGGTTGTCGGTCGACAGCGCAGCCGTGTGGTAGGTCGGCAGCGTGATCAGGTGGTGGAAGATACCGGCACGCTTGGCCGAATCCGCCTGGAAGGTGCGGATGCGGGCGTCGGCTTCGATTGCCAGCGGGGTTTCGTCGTATTCGGCCTTCATCAGCTCGGCGCGGTTGTACTTGCTGACGTCCTTGCCCTCTTCCTTCCAGGCGTCATAAACCTGCCAGCGGAAGTTGAGCGTCCAGTTGAACGACGGCGAGTTGTTGTAGGCCAGCTTGGCGTTCGGCACGACTTCGCGGATCCGATCGACCATCGAGGCGATCTGCTCGATATGCGGCTTCTCGGTTTCGATCCACAGCAGGTCGGCGCCGTTCTGCAGCGAGGTGATGCAGTCCAGCACGCAGCGGTCCGCGCCGGTGCCCGGACGGAACTGGTACAGGTTGCTCGGCAGACGCTTCGGGCGCAGCAGTTTGCCGTTGCGGCTGATGATCACGTCGCCGTTGCCGATCTTGCTGGCGTCGACTTCTTCGCAATCCAGGAAGCTGTTGTACTGGTCGCCGATGTCACCCGGCTGGTGGCTGACCGCGATCTGCTGGGTCAGGCCGGCGCCGAGCGAGTCGGTGCGGGTGACGATGATGCCGTCTTCCACGCCCATCTCGAGGAACGCGTGACGGATCGCGCGGACCTTGGCGATAAACACGTCGTGCGGCACGGTGACCTTGCCGTCCTGATGGCCGCACTGCTTCTCGTCCGAGACCTGGTTCTCGATCTGCAGCGCGCAGGCGCCCGCTTCGATCATCTTCTTGGCGAGCAGATAGGTCGCCTCGGCGTTACCGAAGCCGGCGTCGATGTCGGCGATGATCGGCACGACGTGGGTCTGGAAATTGTCGATCTGGTCGATGATCGCGGTTTCCTTGGCCTTGTCGCCGGCCTCGCGGGCCTTGTCGAGCTGGCGGAACAGGTCGTTCAGCTCGCGCGAATCCGCCTGGCGCAGGAAGGTGTAGATTTCTTCGATCAGCGCCGGCACCGAGGTCTTCTCGTGCATCGACTGGTCGGGCAGCGGGCCGAATTCGGAGCGCAGCGCCGCGATCATCCAGCCCGACAGGTAGATGTAACGGCGATCGGTCTTGCCGCCATTGTGCTTCTTGATCGAGATCAGCTTCTGCTGCGCGATGAAGCCGTGCCAGCAGCCGAGCGACTGGGTGTACTTGGTCGGGTCGGCGTCATACGCCGCCATGTCGGCGCGCATCTGCGCCGCGGTGTAGCGGGCGATGTCCAGGCCGGTCTTGAAGCGGTTCTGCAGCCGCATCCGAGCCACGGCCTCGGCGGTGACGCCATTCCAGGTCGGCTTGTCCTTGAGGAGAGCTTCGGCCGCTTCGATCTCGCTCTTGTAGGAGCTCGGAGCGTGGATGGCGCTGATGCCGCGTGGCTGGAAGTTCATGACATGATCCCTTCGGTACGAATAATTCGCAGCGCGACATTCGTGACAATCGCGCCGTGAAACGTGCCGGGAGATAAACGCGAGATGACAGAAGAGGTACAGACCTCTTGCGAACGAATGGTGATGTCATGTAACTTCAGTACATGTAACAAATGTCATTTTGTAAATTTTGTAAAACGCGATAGTCGGGGCGGAACCTGAAAGGACCCTGCGATGGCCGGCGATTCCGGTAAAAAACTGTTCGTGGGTCCCCGCTTCCGCCGCATTCGGCAGCAGCTCGGGCTCTCGCAAACCCAGATCGCCGAAGGTTTGGGCATTTCTCCGAGCTACGTCAACCTGATTGAGCGCAACCAGCGCCCGGTGACCGCGCAGATTCTGCTGCGGCTGGCCGAGACCTACGACCTCGACCTCCGCGACCTCGCCACCGCGGATGAAGACCGGTTCTTCGCCGAGCTCAACGAGATCTTCTCCGATCCGTTGTTCCGGCAGATCGACCTGCCCAAGCAGGAACTGCGCGACCTCGCCGAGCTCTGCCCCGGCGTCACCCATTCGCTGCAGCGGCTGTACGCCGCCTATACCGAGGCGCGTCGCGGCGAGACCATGGTGGCGGCCCAGATGGCCGACCGCGAACAGATCCGCTACGAGGCCAACCCGATCGAGCGCATCCGCGACCTGATCGAAGCCAACCGCAATTATTTCCCCGAGCTGGAGCAGGCCGCCGAAGCGGTGCGCGACGAGCTCAACGTCGGCTCGCAGGAGATGTTCGGCGCGCTGACCGACCGGCTGCGTGAGCGCCATTCGATCACCACCCGGATCATGCCGGTCGACGTGATGCGCGAGACGCTGCGAAGGTTCGACCGGCATCGCCGGCAATTGCTCATCTCCGAGCTGATCGACAGCCCCGGCCGCGCCTTCCAGGTCGCGTTCCAAACCGGCCTGACCGAGCACGGCGGGGTGATCGACGCCATCGTGCATCGCGCCGGCGGACTCGAGGACCAGGCGCGGCGGCTGTACCGGATCACGCTCGGCAACTACTTCGCCGCTGCGGTGATGATGCCCTACGCCGCGTTCCATGCCGCCGCCGAGCAGCTCAGCTACGACGTCAACGTGCTGGCGCAGCGCTTCAACGCCGGCTTCGAGCAGGTCTGCCACCGCCTCACCACGCTGCAGCGGCCGAACGCCCGCGGCGTGCCGTTCTTCATGCTGCGGGTCGACAACGCCGGCAACGTCTCCAAGCGGTTCTCGTCCGGCACCTTCCCGTTCTCGAAATTCGGCGGCACCTGCCCCTTGTGGAACGTGCACTCGACCTTCGATACCCCGGACCGGCTGCTCAAGCAGGTGATCGAACTGCCCGACGGCAGCCGCTACTTCTCGATCGCCCAAATGGTCCGCCGCCCGATCGCCCCACACCCGCAGCCGCAGCCGCGCTTCGCGATCGGCCTGGGCTGCGAAATCCGCCACGCCTCGAAGCTGATCTACGCCGCCGGCATGGACCTGGAAAAAGCCGAAGGCACCCCGATCGGCGTCAACTGCCGCCTCTGCGAACGCGAACACTGCAGCCAACGCGCCGAGCCGCCGATCACACGGACGCTGATTTTGGATGAAAACACGCGGCGGGCGAGTAGCTTCGCGTTTAGTAATGCACGGGAGTTGTGAGGCGTCGACCTCCTCCGCTCGTCATGCCCGGGCTCGTCCCGGGCATCCACGAATGCAGCCGAATGCGAGCAAGTACGTGGATGGCCGGGACAAGCCCGGCCATGACGACACACTACGATTGGCGAACAAACGACCTTTGGCTTAAATTAGCTGCATGCAGCCGAAACCGAAGCCCAAACGACGCATTTCCCGTCCGGCGCCGAAACGCCGAATGGCTTGGTCGCAAGCACCTAATCGGGAGACCGTCAGAGCATTGCGAGAGGCTGAAGACGGCAGATGCGAGCGGTTTATTGGTCCAACAAACGAATTTTTCAAATACATCATCGGCAAGCGATTATAGCGTCCTCAATTTCTTTGCTACCATGAGGCGGCACGCGATGAAGCGATCACCCCATCGACAAGCAAAGCGGTCCGAAATCTCGAACCAACTACCATCATTTCCTGATCCATGGTTTGCCCCCATGCAAGAGCACTCGCGTTCGTGTCCCGCAGCATCCAGGCATTGAGGAGAGCACTTCTCCTGCTCTCTGTAAGGTTTGAAGACGTATAGCCTTCCATACCTCTGCAGTGCGTTATCCACGAAATCGTTGAACCACGCTCTAGGTGTGAGCTTTCATTAGGTTGTCCATCCGGTCCGGACCGGGGATGCTGAGGTTGCGATGCTTCAGTATCCAGGGAGGGACCGGATGAACATTCACA
>NZ_UFQQ01000008.1 GCF_900218015.1 Rhodopseudomonas pentothenatexigens
GCTCCCTCAAAATCGAGACCCGCAAGGACTTCGCCGTCCACGTTTCTCTTTCTTCTTCTTCACTTGTCAAACAGCCCGAGATCCGAAGACCTCACGAAGCCCGGATCGTGGCGATCCAAGACTTCATCTCCTACACTTAATAGGAGTTTGGAATTCCTCAACCGACAGCAATTCGCAACCGACAACGATCGGCTGCTTGATCACTCATCGAGGTCGATGGATGTTCCAGAGGCACGGAAACTCGCTGGGGCCCGTGGGGCTCAGCGGCGCCGCGCTCAGTGGCCGTCTTATAGGCCGGCCCCCTCGAAGCTGTCAACGGCCTCGTCAGAAAAATGTCGTGTGATTACGGGGACGCATTTTCTGTAGTTTTCCCAAAGCGTTCTGATGCCGGACGCCGCACTCAGGCCACATTCCGGGGGCGTTCTCCCCATCGGATCAAGAAAACTATTCGGCTCCGATGGGGCGCTGGACGGGTTCATTCGACCTCCGATCAGGTCCTCGGGGGCGATGCGCCCGCTCGAGAATCGCGACGGCCACGGAGGCCGCTTTCGATTGACGCCGGCAGCGGCCGCCAGCAATTTGGCCGCCCGTCGGCGACGGAGGGACAGTTGCGGCTGATGGCGTACGCCTTCCGAGGCGGACAAGACGGCGGCAATCAGGTAGAAGGCTCCGGTCCGCGACGCGGAGCGGGCAGGTTTGATCGGCCGACGGCCTGATCGTTCAGACTAGCCGACCGGTCGCGGATGCGGCCGATTGCGAAATCGGGGGACGACGGATTGAGCCAAAGGGTGTCACGCGGGCGCAGCTCAGGGCGAGAGGTCGGCTATATCGACCTCGGCCACGAGCCGCCGCTTTCCGTCGACGGCTCCGAGGCCGCAGTGATCGATCGCCGGCGCGTCTCGGTGCAATGGTTCAGCGGCACGATTCTGACGGGCCTGTGCGGTGCGGCGCTGATCGGCGGCGCGGTGTTCGCCTCGCTCGACGGCGAGACCACCTTTGCCAAGGCACCCGAACTGGTGCAGGCCGCGCTGCGTGGCGCGTTCGGGGCCGACAAGAACGTCGCCCTGCACAAGAGCGACCGGCTGCCGCCCCCGAGTGAAGCCGCACTGGCCCGCAGCGTGATTCGGGTCTCGACGGTGTCGCGGGTCGGCCATCGCGACGTCGTCCGGGTCCGCCCCTTCATCAGGATTTCCGGCAACCTGTCGCTGACGACCAGCGACCTGTCGGCCAAGATCCCCGCCTTCAATGCCCAGCGGATGCTGAGCGACGTCGGCGCCCCGACGCCGACCGCCGAGGACGCGCAGAATCCCGACGCGGTCGAACCCGACGCCGAAGTCTCGTTCGTCACCCGCGATCTCGGCACCGTGCTGCCGCGCGCCAAAATCTCCGGCCAGATCCCGCCCGACGAAATCCTGATGCGGGTCCGCGACGCCGCGAACTGGAAGGGCAACAGCGGCGTCCGCTACGCCAGCGCCACCGCCGGCGATTTCGGCGGCGACGTCAAACTCGCTTATGCGCCCGAAGGTCCCTCGGCCGATCCCTATGCCGGCTTCGAGACCCGAATCGTGCCGGAGAACGTCACGCTGCTGCCGAAGACCAAGGAGCAGGTGACCGGCGGCAACCCGACCGGCGAACGCACCCATATCGTCAAGAAAGGCGACAGCATCGTCTCGGTGCTGCGCGATCAGGGCGCCACCGAGGAAGACGCCCGCGCAGTCGCCGCCGCGCTCGGCGCCCGCGGCCGCGACGGCGGCCTGAAGGAAGGCCAGAAACTGCGGATCCTGATGGAGCCGTCCGGCCCCGGCAAACCGCCGCAGCCTTTCCGGGTGATCGTGGCGGGCGATTCGGTCGTCGAGGCGGTCGCGGCGCTGTCCGATCTCGGCCGCTATGTCGCGGTCGACGTCCAGAGCCTCAACACCGTCAGCGACACCGCCGATAACAGCGACGACGACGAGGACGACGGCAGCGGCGTCCGGCTGTATCAATCGATCTACGAGACCGCGCTCCGCAACAAGGTGCCGCAGACCGTGATCGACGACATGATCCGGATCTACTCCTACGACGTCGACTTCCAGCGCCGGGTACAGGCCGGCGATTCGTTCGAAGTGTTCTACGCCGGCGACGACGAGACCACGACCGCAGTCGAGAAGAACGACGTGCTGTTTGCCTCGCTCACCGTCGGCGGCGAAACCAAGAAATACTATCGGTTCCAGACCCCGGACGACGCGGCGGTCGATTTCTACGACGAGACCGGCAAGAGCGCGAAGAAGTTCCTGGTGCGCAAGCCGGTCAACCAGGCGATCATGCGCTCCGGCTTCGGCGCCCGCCGCCACCCGATCCTCGGCTACGTCAAGATGCACACCGGCGTCGACTGGTCGACGCCCTACGGCACGCCGATCTTCGCCTCCGGCAACGGCGTGATCGAGAAGGCCGGCTGGGAAGGCGGCTACGGCAAATACATCCGCATCAAACACGCCAACGGCTACGAGACCGCCTACGGCCACATGTCGGCCTACGCCAAGGGCATGGAGCCCGGCAAACGCGTCCGCCAGGGCCAGGTGATCGGCTTCGTCGGCTCGACCGGCCTGTCGACCGGCGCCCATGTCCACTACGAAATCATCGTCAATGGCCGGTTCGTAGATCCGATGCGCGTCCGCCTGCCGCGCGGCCGCTCGCTCGACGGCCAGATGCTGGCGGCATTCGAGAAAGAGCGCGACCGGCTCGATACGATGATGGCCGGCCGCGGCGGTGGACGGCTCGCCGAAGACCTGACCTCCTCGGCTCCGGTGCGCACCTCGTCGACCTCACAGGCGCGACGCTGAACTTCGATTAGTCCGAAGGTGATCGCTCCCGCGCGTGCATTCCGCGGCGAGGAATCTGCTGCAGCGCGGCTTCGATTCCATTTGCCAACCTCCGCCCCCCGCCGAATACTCTCGCCATAACAACGAGAAGATCTCGGAGGGAATGCAATGAAGGGCAAACTTGCGCGCGGCGCGAGCGCGTTGACGATCGGCCTGCTGATGCTGTCCGCCGCACACGCGGACGGCTATCGGGTCACCAAGCTGGTCCAGGGCTCGGCGTTTCACGGCGTCCACGGCCTCGCGGTCGACAAGGCCGGCAAACTGTTCGCCGGCAGCGTCGCAGGCGCGGCGCTGTACGAGGTCGATCGTGACAAGGGGACGGCGAAGATTGCGGTGCCGACGCCGGAAGGCATGGCCGACGACATCGCGATCGCGCCGGACGGCACAATGGCCTGGACGGCGTTTCTCACCGGAGATCTCTATGCCCGCAAGGGCGATGGCCCGATCAGGAAGCTTGCCTCGGGCCTGCCCGGCATCAACTCGCTCGCCTTCCGCAAGGACGGGCGGCTCTACGCCACCCAGGTGTTTCTCGGCGATGCGCTGTACGAAATCGATGTCGCGGGCGAAAAGCCGCCGCGCAAGATCATGGAGAAGATGGGCGGCCTGAACGGATTCGAATTCGGCCCCGACGACAGACTGTACGGCCCGTTGTGGTTCAAGGGCCAGATCGTGAAGGTCGACGTCGACAAGGGCGAGCTCAGCGTCGTCGCCGACGGCTTCAAGATTCCGGCGGCGGCGAATTTCGACTCCAAGGGCAATCTGTGGGCGCTCGACACCGCGCTCGGCCAACTCGTCAAAATCGATCCGAAGACCGGCGCCAAGCAGGTCGCGGCGCAGCTGAAACCGTCGCTCGACAATCTCGCGATCGATGCGAACGACCGCATCTTCGTCTCCAACATGGCCGACAACGGCATCCAGGAAATCGACCCGGCGACCGGCGCGGCCAAGCAGGTGATCATCGGCAAGCTTGCGTTCCCCGGCGGCATCGGCGTCGTCTCCGACGGCGGCAAGGACACCATCTACGTCGCCGACGTGTTCGCCTATCGCACCGTCGACGGCGGCAGCGGCGAGGTGCGCGAAGTGGCCCGGATGCATGCCGACGGCACCACGCTCGAATACCCGATGAGCGCCACCGCCAAGGGCGACGAGGTGATCCTGTCGAGCTGGTTCACCGGCACAGTGCAGACGATCGACCGCAAGACCGGCAAGAGTCGCGACATGCTGCACGGCTTCAAGGCGCCCTACGATGCGATCAGGCTCGGCGACAGCAGGCTGCTGGTCGCCGAGCTCGGCACCAAGTCGCTGGTCGAAGTCTCGGGCGAGCACGGCAAGGACCGCAAGGCGATCGCGACCGATCTCGCTGGTCCCGTCGGCCTTGTGCTCGGCAGCGACAACGCGGTGTATGTCAGCGAAGCGTTCGCCGGCCAGATCAGCAAGATCGATCCGGCGACCGGCGCCAAATCCATCGTGGCCAAGGACCTGAAGATGCCCGAGGGCCTCGCGCTGGCGCCGACCGGCAAACTGATCGTCGCCGAAGCCGGCGCCAAGCGCGTGATCGAAATCGATCCGGCCAGCGGCAAGGTCACCGAACTCGCCGGCAATCTGCCGATCGGCCTCGTCCCCGCCCCCGGCCTGCCGCCGACCAACATGCCGACCGGCGTCGGTGTCGGCGCCGGCGGCACGATCTACGTGTCGTCCGATATCGAGAACGCGATTTACAAGATCGAGAAGAAGTAGCTGCGCCTCTCCGCCCTGAACGGCCTGCCTCGACGCTGCGCTGCGCACTGCCTTGCGGCGGTGCGCAGCGGCTCAAAGCTCTGCCGTCATCGCCCGGCTCCGACCGGGCGATCCAGTACTTTGGACTGCTCGTATCTTGGGCCGCAGTGCCGCAACATCAACGCTCTGGAATACTGGATCGCCCGCCTGCGCGGGCGATGACCGGGGCTTGTGTGGCAGCGATCGCGATTCGCGCTACGGCATGAGCATGCCGCAGCGCGTCCGGGACACCGGATATCAGTTCAGCATCCGCTTCGGCGGCCGTCCGGTGAACGGCTCGATGTCCGCGCTGTGCGGCGGGGCGCCGTTGAAGGTCAGCACGCCGCCTTCGGTCGAGATCGCGACGTGGTCGCCGTCCTTGACCGAGCCTTCCAGGATCATCTCGGCGAGCGGGTCCTGGACGTGGCGCTGGATCACCCGCTTCAAGGGACGAGCGCCGTAGGCCGGATCCCAGCCCTTTTCGGCGAGCCAGTCGCGGGCCGCCGCGTCGAGGTCGAGCACGATCTTGCGGTCCTCGAGCAGCCTGGTGAGCCGCGCGAACTGGATGTCGACGATCCGGCCCATCTCGCTCTTCTGCAAGCGATGGAACAGGATGATCTCGTCGACGCGGTTGAGGAATTCGGGGCGGAAGTGCGCCCGCACCATTCCCATCACCTGCTCCCTGACCGCCGACGTGTCCTCGCCCTCGGGCTGATTGACCAGATACTCCGAGCCGAGATTCGACGTCATCACGATCAGCGTGTTGCGGAAGTCCACGGTGCGGCCTTGTCCATCAGTAAGACGGCCGTCATCGAGCACCTGCAGCAGCACGTTGAACACGTCCGGATGCGCCTTCTCGATCTCGTCGAACAGGATCACCTGATACGGCCGGCGCCGCACCGCTTCGGTCAGCACGCCGCCTTCGTCGTAGCCGACATAGCCGGGAGGCGCGCCGATCAGCCGGGCCACGGAGTGCTTCTCCATGAATTCCGACATGTCGATGCGGACCATCGCGGTCTCGTCGTCGAACAGATACTCTGCGAGAGCTTTGGTCAGCTCGGTCTTGCCGACGCCGGTGGGGCCTAAGAACATGAACGAGCCCATCGGTCGGTTCGGGTCCTGCAGGCCGGCGCGGGCGCGGCGGACCGCGGTCGAGACCGCGTGCACGGCTTCGAACTGCCCGACCACGCGCTGGCCGAGCTGCTCTTCCATCCGCAGCAGCTTTTCCTTCTCGCCCTCGAGCATCTTGTCGACCGGCACGCCGGTCCAACGCGACACCACCTGGGCGATGTGATCGGCGGTGACCGCCTCCTCCACCATCTCGCCGGCATTCTCGTGAGCTTCGATGTCGGCGAGCTTCTTTTCCAGCTCGGGGATCCGGCCATAGGCGAGTTCGCCGGCGCGCTGATACTCGCCGCGGCGCTGCGCGTTGGCGAGTTCGATGCGCAGGGCGTCGAGTTCGCTCTTCAGCTTCTGGGCGTTCGAGAGCTTGTTCTTCTCCGCGCTCCAGCGCTGGGTCAGCACCGCCGACTTCTCTTCGAGCTCGGCGAGCTCCTTCTCCAGCGCCACCAGGCGGGTCTTGGAGCCGACGTCGCTCTCCTTCTTCAGCGCCTCCTGCTCGATCTTCAGCCGCACGATCTCGCGGTCCATCGAATCCAGCTCTTCCGGCTTGGAGTCGACCTGCATCTTCAGCCGCGCCGCGGCCTCGTCCATCAGGTCGATCGCCTTGTCGGGCAGGAAGCGGTCGGTGATGTAGCGGTTCGACAGCGTCGCCGAGGCGACGATTGCCGAGTCGGCGATCCGCACGCCGTGGTGCTGCTCGTATTTGTCCTTCAGGCCGCGCAGGATCGAGATGGTGTCCTCGACCGTCGGCTCGTTGACGAACACCGGCTGGAAGCGCCGCGCCAGAGCGGCGTCCTTCTCGACGTGCTTGCGATACTCATCCAGCGTGGTGGCGCCGATGCAGTGCAGTTCGCCGCGGGCGAGCGCGGGCTTCAGGAGGTTGGAGGCGTCCATCGCGCCGTCGGCCTTGCCGGCGCCGACCAGGGTGTGCATCTCGTCGATGAACAGGATGATGCCGCCCTCGGCCGCCGTGACCTCGTTGAGCACGGCCTTCAGCCGCTCCTCGAACTCGCCGCGATATTTCGCGCCCGCAATCAGCGCGCCCATGTCGAGCGCCAGCAGCTTCTTGTCCTTCAGGCTCTCCGGCACGTCGCCGTTGAGGATGCGCAGCGCCAGGCCTTCGACGATGGCGGTCTTGCCGACGCCGGGCTCGCCGATCAGCACGGGGTTGTTCTTGGTCCGGCGCGACAGCACCTGAATGGTACGGCGGATCTCCTCGTCGCGGCCGATCACCGGGTCGAGCTTGCCGTCGCGCGCCGCCTGGGTCAGGTCGCGGGCATATTTCTTCAGCGCGTCATAGGCGTTCTCGGCCGTCGCCGAATCCGCGGTGCGGCCCTTGCGCAGCGCGTTGATGGCAGCGTTGAGATTCTGCGGGGTGACGCCGCCCTTGGCGAGCAGCTTGCCAGCCTCGCTGTCCTTGTCCAGCGACAACGCCAGCAGCAGCCGCTCGACGGTGACGAAGCTGTCGCCCGCCTTCTCGGCCGCCTTTTCGGCCGCGTCGAACGCCCGCGCGGTGGCCGGATCGAGATAGACTTGGCCGGCGCCCGAGCCGGACACCTTCGGCATCTTGCCGAGCGCGTCTTCGGTCGCCTTCAGGATCGCACGCGAATTGCCGCCGGCACGGTCGATCAGACCGCCCGCCAGCCCTTCGGAATCGTCGAGCAGCACTTTGAGGATATGCAGCGGGGAGAACTGCTGATGGCCCTCGCGGACAGCAAGCGATTGCGCCGACTGGATGAAGCCGCGCACGCGTTCGGTGTATTTTTCAACGTTCATTGGTTTCGGTCCCTCAGCCTGCCCTCGGCGCCTTGAAAAAGCACGCGCGACGGCATCTTCATTGGGGTTCCGCCGGCCGCGCTGACATTCCTCAGCCGGCGGCGGTCGTCACCGTGCGGAGCGCATCGGCTTGACGCAAATGTGGGCATCTGTTCCGGCAAACGGAAGGCCCCGGCTCACATTTTCGTGGGCTGCCGAAGCCGGCGCGATCCCCTAAACACCCGCCATGACAGACTCAGCCCTTGCCTCCGTCGCTTCGATCTATCGCTATCCGGTCAAGGGCCTGTCGCCCGAGCCGTTGCCGACCGTCGCTCTGGACAGCGGCCAGACCCTGCCCGGCGACCGGGCATTCGCGATCGAGAACGGACCGATCGGGTTCGACCCGGCCCATCCCCGCTACTTCCCCAAGATCAGGTTTCTGATGCTGATGCGCAACGAGCGGCTCGCCGCCTTGCGCAGCCGCTATGATGCCGCGACCGGCGAGCTCAGCATCGCCCGCGACGGCGCCGAAGCCGTCCGCGGCGATCTTCGGAGCGAAACCGGCCGCGCTGCGATCGAACAGTTCTTCGCCGGCTATTGCGCCGACGAACTGCGCGGACCGCCGAAGCTGCTGGCCGGTCAGGGCCACAGCTTCTCGGACGTCGCCCGCAAGGTGGTGTCGATCATCAACCTAGCAAGCGTCGCCGCGCTGGAAACCATGATCGGCCGCCCGGTCGATCCGCTGCGCTTCCGCGGCAACCTCTACGTCGAAGGCTGGCCGGCCTGGCACGAATTCGACCTGATGGACCGGGTGCTGACGATCGGCAGCGCCCGGCTGAAAGTCGTCAAGCGCATCGTCCGCTGCGCCGCCACCAATGTCGATCCGCAGACCGCCGCCCGCGACATGGCGATCCCCGAGACGCTGCAGCAGAACCTCGGCCACGCCGATTGCGGGGTCTATGCCGAAGTGATCGAAGCCGGCGACATCGCGCAAGGCGATGCGATACAGGTCGAGCAGGCGGAGCTGTTCGCGTAGCACCGCCCGCGCGGAACGTGAGTGGCCGAACGTCGATAACTCAGCGGCATCGCCGCTCTCGGATCGTCATCGCCGGGCTCGACCCGGCGATCCATCTGTTGAAAAGCTCACGCTTCGCGCGCGATGGATCCGCGGGCCTTCGCCGCGCCGAAGCGGCTTCGGCCGCGCAGGCGGGTCGAGCCCGCGGATGACGTTGTGCCTTGGGCGACACGTCGAGCAATCAGCTCGACGGCATCACGTAGGCGTAGACTCGGCTCTTCGAATACACCGCCTCGGCGACGCGGCGACCGTGATTGCCGGACACCACGATCGGGTTGCCGTTCGGATCGATGCCGCTGACGACGCCGACATGGCCGCCGCGCTTGCCGCGCGACATCACCGCGATCGCGCCGACTTGCGGACCGGAGATGCGCTGGCCGTAGCGCGCGAACGAACTCGCCATGTCAGAACCTGTGCCCTGATGGCCGGTCCGCTGCAACACCATGTTCATGAACCGCGCACACCACAGCGCGCGCCGGCCGGTCGGATTGCCGCTGCCGATGTAGCTCCGCGCGGCGGCCACCAGACTCGACCCGCCGCCGCCGTTCCACGACTGCCACTGCGAATTCTGCATCTGCTGCTGCGCGGCGACGCGATGACGACGACCGTGGCGCTTCTGCGTGACTGGCTGCAACTGCGGCTGCGCCATTGCGGCCGAGACGTTCATCGCAGGATCGTGGCCGGAGAAACCGAAAGCCGACGGCGCAACCTCCGCCTGCTGCTGCGCGATGCGGCCGTGACGGCGCCAGGCGTGCGAGCGGCGATGATGGTGCGCGTGACGAGACGCGGTGTGGTGCGAGTATTTTGACGCGTGAGCGTGATGACGATGCAGCGGCTTGGCCGATGCGGGAGCGGCAATCGCCGCGAGCACCACGAGCGACAGCGCGGCAGCGACGAAGCGGAACAATCCAAACGCAGAAAACACAACCATACAGACTCTCTCTCCGGAACTCCTCGAACGCGCCGACCCGCACGGGCCGACATCGGGGTCGACGCGTTAATCGATCGGGGATGGCGAGAGGATGGCTTTGAGAAAGCGAGAGTCGGAATTTAGGGGAAATTTCGAGGAAATTTCATGATACGCAACATTTCTGCACGTATCGCGTGCTGCAAGCTGATCACCGCACGCATTAACTACTTATTAACCTAGGCTAAGGCGCGATGCAGCCCGCCGCCTGCAGCGGCGGTTTCTTCTGCGCACGGCTGAGCAGGAACACGCCCTGCTCGCCGAACATGTTCCAGAACCACCACGGCGCGTTCAGCCGTAGCGGCCGACCGTAACGGTCGAGCGCAACTGCGCGTTCCATCTTCACACCGATCGCATCGCACAGCCCGACGAAGTCCTTGATGGTGCAGAAGTGGATGTTCGGCGTATCGTACCAGGTCGCCGGCAGGTTCTCGGTGCGTGGCATCTGACCGTGAATCAACAACTGCAGCCGCATGTTGATGTAGCCGAAATTCGGAAACGACACGATCGCGCGCCGTCCGATCCGCAGCAGATTCTCCAGCACTTCTTTGGGCTGCCGCGTCGCCTGCAGCGTCTGCGACAGGATCACGTAGTCGAACGCATCGTCGACATAGTGATCGAGGTCGGTGTCGGCGTCACCCTGGACCACGGCGAGGCCGCGCGAAACGCAGCGGTTGACGCCCTCGCGCGACAGCTCGATGCCGCGGCAATCGACGCCGCGGGATTCGAGGAGCTGCATCAGATCGCCTTCGCCGCAGCCGACGTCGAGCACCTTCGAACCGGTCTCGACCATGTCGGCGACCAAGAGATGATCGGCGCGATGCACGCGCAGTTGCGGACGCGCGTGATCTTCCAGCGGCAAGCCTTCCTGCACCGACATGATCAGTGCTCCGCCTTGCCGAGGCCGCGGGCGGTGCCCGCTGACTGAAGGAAAGCGCGCGCGATATCGATGAATTCCGGCTCGTCGAGCAGGAACGCGTCGTGTCCCTTGTCGGTGACGATCTCGGCGAACGACACCCGTGCGCCGCCTGCGTTGAGCGCATGCACGATGGCGCGCGACTCCGAGGTCGGGAACAGCCAGTCGGAGGTGAACGACACCACGCAGAACCGCGTCTGGGTGCCGCGAAACGCCGCCGCCAGCACGCCGTCGTGATCGGCCGCGACATCGAAGTAATCCATCGCGCGCGTCAGATACAGATACGAGTTGGCGTCGAACCGCTCGACGAACGACGAGCCTTGATAGCGCAAGTAACTCTCGACCTGGAAATCGGCGTCGAACGAGAACGTCGGCAGATCGCGATCCTGCATCTTGCGGCCGAACTTACGATGCAGCGCCGCGTCAGACAGGTAAGTGATGTGCGCGGCCATCCGCGCCACCGCGAGGCCGCGATGCGGGAAGCAGCCGTTCTCGAAGTAACGGCCGTGCTGCCAATCCGGATCGGCCATCACCGCCTGGCGGCCGAGCTCGTGGAAGGCGATGTTCTGCGCCGAGTGCCGGGTCGCGCAGGCGATCGCCAGCGCCGAGAACACCCGCTCCGGGAACGCCACCGACCATTGCAGCACCTGCATGCCGCCCATCGAGCCGCCGACGACGCAGAACAGCTTGTCGATGCCGAGCCGGTCGATCAGCATCGCCTGGGCGCGGACCATGTCGGGGATGGTGATGACCGGAAAATCCAGCCCCCAGGGCTTGCCGGTGGCGGGGTTGGTGGAGGCGGGGCCGGTGGAGCCCATGCAGCCGCCGATCACGTTCGAACAGATCACGAAATAGCGGTCGGTATCGATCGGCTTGCCGGGGCCCACCAGGGTCAGCCAGCCGCCGGGCTTGCCGGTGATCGGATGCACGTTGGCAATGTGCTGATCCATGGTCAGGGCATGGCAGACCAGGATGGCGTTGCTCTTGTCGGCGTTCAGCGTGCCGTAAGTCTGGTAGGCGATCTGGAACGGACTGAGCTCGATGCCGCAATCCAGCGGCAGCGGCTGGTCGGGGCCGAACTGGGCCACCAGGGAGTGGGGGTGGTCGGCCTCCTGGGCCCGCTCGCCGGCGGCGATCTTCTGCCCCTTCACCGAATGGATCTTCATCATACGCCTGCCAACGGCCTCGACACCCCGGGACGCCCGGTTCGACCTCAGATAAGAACGGCAGGGCGAATAAAAAACCCGGCCTGAACATCGGTTCGGCCGGGATCGGAACTGTCCCCGGCCTGTTTAGCGAGTTGTTTAACGTGGCTGCAAGCCGGCCGGCTCAAATGACCACGGGATCGGGTGGACTGTAGTCATGAAGGGCCGGGCCGTCAATATTTGGGATAGCGCGTGCGCCGAGCGCAGCGCACCTCTCCCGCCTGCGGGAGAGGTCGGATCGCGCAGCGATCCGGGTGAGGGCACTCCGCTCCGCGAGTCGCAGGCTCATTGCCTGTGGCGCCCTCACCCCAGCCCTCTCCCGCAGGCGGGAGAGGGAGCCTGCTGCGGTTCGCGGTCGCGCCCTGCCCCAAAATCCAAATTCCTTTGCGTTCAATCGTCTGGTTTCCTAAGCAGAAGGTCGCATCGCGTTTCGCCTGAAGGTTCTAAAAGCAATGACCAAGCCGCCCTCGCCGCCGTCGCTCGCCGACCTGCGCCAGGAGATCGACAGCATCGACGCGCAGGTGCACCAGCTGTTGATGCAGCGCGGCGAGATTATCGACCGGCTGATCGCTGTGAAGCAGACCCAGGAGGTCGGCTCGGCGTTCCGCCCGGCGCGCGAGGCCGACATGATGCGGCGGCTGGTGCAGCGGCACCACGGCATCCTGCCGCTCGACACCGTCGAGAGCATTTGGCGGGTGATCATCGCGACTTTTACCTATGTGCAGGCGCCGTTCTCGGTGCACGCCGACCAGTCGCTGGGCGAGTCGGCGATGCGGGATTCCGCCCGCTTCCATTTCGGCTTCACGGTGCCCTACGTCGCGCACTTCTCCGCCTCCGCGGCAGTCGAAGCCGTGGCGAAGTCCAAGGGCGACCTGGCGCTGGTATCGGCGACTTCGGGCAACACTCCGTGGTGGCTGGCGCTGGAAGCCGACGGCGCACCGAAAATCATCGCCCGCCTGCCCTTCATCGAGCGCGCCGACCACCCGGCCGCGCTGCCGGTGTTCGTGGTGTCCAGGGTCGCCGACAGCGCCATGGTCACCGAGGTCGAGACCTGGAGCATCCGGGTCTCGGGCTGGAACGCCGATACCGCCCGGGCGCTGTCGCCGCTGGCCGATGTCGTGGCGGTGCCGGATACCGCTTTTGACGGCGCCGCGCTGCTGGTGTCGATCCCGGCGCCCGGTGGCCTCGATCAGATCAAGGCTGCCCTGATCGCAGCGGGGGCCTCCCTCCGTTCGTCGGCCCTCGTCGGCAGCCACGCAAGGCGCTATACGGTGCCCCCGAGCGGCAAGTCCGCGTAATTACCGGCCTTCAGCCGCCCGACGATTTTTCCGGAGTTGACGATGTCACGTCCCGTGCCGAATCCCGGCATCCTCGATATTGCGCCCTACACCCCCGGCAAGAGCCCGGTGCCCGAGCCGGGCCGCAAGGTGTTCAAGCTCTCGGCCAACGAGACCCCGTTCGGCCCGTCGCCGCACGCGATCGCGGCCTACAAGAGCGCGGCGGATCATCTCGAGGACTATCCGGAAGGCACTTCGCGGGTGCTGCGCGAGGCGATCGGCAAGGCCTACGGGCTCGATCCCGACCGCATCATCTGCGGCGCCGGCTCCGACGAAATCCTCAATTTGCTGGCGCACACTTATCTGGCGCCCGGCGACGAGGCGATCTCCAGCCAGCACGGCTTCCTGGTGTATCCGATCGCCACGCTGGCGAACGGCGCCAAAAACGTGGTCGCGCCCGAGAAGAATCTGACCACCGACGTCGACGCCATGCTGGCCGCGGTGACGCCGAACACCAAGCTGGTGTGGCTCGCCAACCCGAACAACCCGACCGGCACCTACATCCCGTTCGACGAGGTCAAGCGGCTGCGCGCCGGCCTGCCCGGCCATGTCGTGCTGGTGCTCGACGCCGCCTATGCCGACTACGTGATGAAGAACGACTACGAGCTCGGCATCGAGCTGGTGTCGACCACCGAGAACACCGTGCTGACCCACACCTTCTCCAAGGTGCATGGCCTCGCCGCGCTGCGGATCGGCTGGATGTTCGGCCCGGCCAACATTGTCGACGCGGTCAACCGCATCCGCGGGCCGTTCAACGTCTCGGTGCCGGCACAGCTCGCGGCGGTCGCGGCGATCCAGGACACCGGCCATGTCGAGCGCTCGCGCGCCCACACCGACAAATGGCGCAACCAGCTCGCCGAAGAGCTGCCGAAGCTCGGGCTGACGGTGACGCCGAGCGTGTGCAACTTCGTGCTGATCCACTTCCCGACCACCAGGGGCAAGACCGCGGCGGACGCCGACGCGTTCCTGACCAAGCGTGGCCTGGTGCTGCGCGCGCTGAACAATTACGGCCTGCCGCATGCGCTGCGCATGACCATCGGCACCGACGAAGCCAACGCGCTGGTGCTGGAAAACTTGCGCGAGTTCATGGGCCAGCCATGAATGCTGCGCCGATGTTCCGCAAAGTCGCGCTGATCGGCTTCGGCCTGATCGGCGGCTCGATCGCGCGCGGCGCGAAAGCGCTCGGCCTCGCCGGCGAGATCGTCACCACCGCGCGCTCGGCAGAGACCCGGGCGCGGGTGCGCGAACTCGGCATCGTCGACGGTGTGGTCGAGAGCAACGCCGAAGCCGCCGACGGCGCCGATCTCGTCATTCTGTGCATTCCGGTCGGTGCCTGCGGCGATGTCGCTCAGGAGATCGCACCGCATCTGAAGCACGGCGCGATCGTCTCCGACGTCGGCTCGGTCAAGGGCGCCGTGGTGAAGGCGATGGCGCCGCATCTGCCGGAGGACATCCACTTCGTGCCGGCGCATCCGGTCGCCGGCACCGAGAATTCCGGCCCGGACTCCGGCTTCGCCGAGCTGTTCATCAATCGCTGGTGCATTCTCACGCCGCCCGAGGGCACCAACGCCGAGGCGACCGAAAAGCTCGCCGCGTTCTGGCGCGCGCTCGGCGCCAATGTCGAGATCATGACGCCGGAGCACCACGACCTGGTGCTGGCGGTGACCAGCCATCTGCCGCATCTGATCGCCTATACGATCGTGTCGACCGCCGAAGAACTCGAAGGCGTGACGCAGTCGGAAGTGCTGAAATTCTCCGCCGGCGGCTTCCGCGACTTCACCCGCATCGCCGCCTCCGATCCGACGATGTGGCGCGACGTGTTCCTGACCAATAAGGACGCGGTGCTGGAGATGCTCGGCGAATTCCAGGAAGATCTGTCGAAACTGACCCGCGCCATCCGCCGCGGCGACGGCGACGCGCTGTTCGATCACTTCACCCGCACCCGCGCGATCCGCCGCGGCATCGTGCAGATCGGCCAGGACGAAGCCGCCCCGGACTTCGGCCGCCGCCACAAGCAGCTCGGCAAGGCGCCGGAGTAAGCGGGCAACTTCACCATCTCTCTGTCGTCGTCCCCCGCGCAGGCGGGGGACCCAGTATTGCAGAGAGCTGGTAGCGGGCGCACAGCGGATCAACCAGCGCTCTGGAATACTGGGTCGCCCGGACAAGCCGGGCGATGACGGTGGAGCGTGGAGCGCGCGCTCTGCGCCGTATCGTCTCTCTATTCAAACATCAAACAACCGCACCCTTACGTTCTCGCGGCGCCGTAGGACAGGACGACACGGACGATAGTCCTTATAGAAATAGTGTCGCGGCTCCTTTGCACGCCCTCGCGTCGTCGCCGGGCTTGACCCGGCGACCTATCACTCTGACGATGGCGAAGATTGCGACGCGCCGACAGCGCGGGCGGACCGAACGCCGAGCCCTTGTAAATTTATTTTTTGTATCTACAATAATTAGGCGTTGATTGCCATGAGGATCACGTTCGATCCGGCCAAACGCGAAGAGACGATTCGGTCGCGAGGTATCGATTTCATCGAAGCCGAGGCGGTGTTTGCCGGTGACACGTTCGACTATCCCGACCTCCGCAAGGACTATGGTGAAGTCCGTATGATCACGATCGGACGGCTCCGCAGGCGGATGGTTGTCGTCGCATGGACACCGCGCGGCGATGCGCGGCACATTATATCAATGAGGAAAGCCAATGCCCGGGAGCAAGCGCGTTTCGCGGACCAACTTGGCGAAGCTTGATCGTCATGTCATCACGCCGGAAGAGTACGAGGAAATTCCCGAACTCACCGACGAGTGGTTCGCCGCAGCCGATCACCATCGTGACGGCAAGCTCATCAAGCGCGGCCGCCCGAAAGCGGAGGCGCCGAAGCAACTGGTATCGCTAAGATTGGACCCCGACGTACTGCACTGGTTCAAAAGCACCGGCCCTGGTTATCAAGCCCGGATGGGTGAGGTACTGAAGCAGCACATGAGCCGGAAGAAGGCAGCAGGCAAGAAAGCGTAGCGTGGGTTGAGCGCAGCGAAACCCACAGACGTGGTACGATGGGTTTCGCCTTCGGCTCAACCCATCCTACGGCTGCTAAGCTCACAACCACTTCTTCCACTTGAAGAACATGTACGGCCCGATCGCGGCGCAGAGCATCATCAGCAGGGCCATCGGGTAGCCGTGCTCCCAGTTCAGCTCGGGCATGATCCGGAAGTTCATGCCGTACACCGAGGCGATCAGGGTCGGCGGCATCAGCACGACGGCCATCACCGAGAACAGCTTGATGATGTTGTTCTGCTCGAGATTGACGACGCCGAGCATGGCGTCGAGCGTGAAGGTGATCTTGTTCGACAGATAGCTGGCGTGGTCGGTCAGTGACAGCACGTCGCGCTGCATGGTCTTGAGCTGGGTGCGCAGCTCCTTGGTGCGCTTGACGCCGTCGCCCTCGACCGACAGGAACGCCACCACCCGGCCGATCGACACCAGGCTCTCACGGACCTTCGACACCAGGTCGCCCTTGCGGCCGATCGCGATCAGGATGTCGGAATAGCGCTTGGGGTGGCCGGTGCGGGCCGCGCCCTCCGGCTCGAAGATCTGGCGGCTGACGTCGTCGACGTCGGCACCGGCGCGCTCCAGGATGTCGGCGCAGCGGTCGATCACCGCGTCGAGCAGTTCGAACAGCACGCTCTCGCCGCTGGCGCCTGAACCCGGAGCCCGCGCCAGCCGGCTCTCCACCACCGCGAACGGCCGCGGCTCGTCGTAGCGCACCGTCACCAGCCGGCGGCCGGCCAGGATGAAGGTGACCGGCGACAGCCGCGGCGAGGTGGTGTCGGCGCCGCACATCAAGCTGGCGGTCATGTAGCGGGCGCCGTTCTCGATATAGAGACGGCTGGAGATCTCGATCTCCTGCATGTCTTCCCGGGTCGGCACCTCGATCCGCGCCAGCCGTTCCACCGCCTTGTCCTCGTCCGGGGTCGGCCGGTCGAGATCGACCCACACCGTATCTTCCGGCAGCGCCGCCAGATCCTCCGCGGTGGCGCGTTTCAGGATGGCTTCGGCGGGGGCGAAGAATGCAAGCATGGCGACTCCAGGCTGGGGCAGGCGATCGGGGCGGAGGGGGACGAGGCGCTGGTCAGAGCCCGCCGATGGGAGTGTGGCACAGGGACGGCACAGAACCCGACGCATTTTGTGGCTCGGGCGTGGCAGCGCCATGACAATGCCGCCCCAGGCGCCGCAACCGTTGCCGGAAAATTAATCGGAGGCCGTATTCTATGCGGCAGAAATGCAACAACACCGGCGCCTCGTTACGAGCTGCTCGCTGTAGTGCTGGCAAACGGAACGGTTTGCGAGATACTAACAAGCAGAATCGTCGAGTTTTGCGATGCCTCCCGGCGCGTGGTTGCGCGCCAGATCGTGATTGGAATTCAGAATGGCGTTGAACGGAACCAAGCTGGGAATGCTGGCCATCGCCGGCCTGCTGCTGTCGGGTTGCATGCAGACCACCTATCAGGCCGCCCCCGAAGCCAACCTCAAACCCAACGACAAGGCCCAGCTCGCCAAGGCGCGCTACGCCAAGGTGTCGGTGCCGGAGCCGTTCCGCCGCGCGATCGTGGATTATCATCGCAAGGAAGCTCCCGGTACCATCGTGGTCGATTCGGACAACCACTTTCTGTATTACGTGCTCGATAACGGCAAGGCGATCCGATACGGCGTGACCGTGGGCGAAGAGGCGCTGGCGTTCTCCGGCATCGCCCGGGTCGGCAACATGGCCGAATGGCCGAAATGGACCCCGACCGCCGACATCCACAAGCGGATCGAAGGCCTGCCGTCCTCGGTGCCCGGCGGCATCGACAACCCGCTCGGCGCCCGCGCGCTGTATCTGTACCAGGGCAACAAGGACACCCTGTTCCGGATCCACGGCACCAACCAGCCGGAATATATTGGCGCCTCGATCTCCTCGGGCTGCATCCGCATGACCAACGAGGACGTCATCGACCTGTACAACCGGGCCAAGATGGGCACCATCGTGGTGGTGCTGGAGCCGAAGCACGGCGACTCGCCGTTCAACTCGAAGATGGCCCTGCAGGGCGGCAGCAGCGGCACCGCGACCCAATAACCGCGACGCGCCTCACCCCGCCACAATTTCGAAAAGCGCCGGTTCGCCGGCGCTTTTTTGTTCTGCGGGGATCTGGCGCTGGCGCCTGTATCGGTGCTGCGCGTTGATCTACTGCCGAGCTCGGCAGCGCATCGGGCACTGAGCGCTCCCTCGCCCCGCTCGTCGCGGGGAGAGGGTTGGGGTGAGGGGCGGACGCAAGCACAATGGCTCGACGTTGCGGACGCGCCCCCTCACCCGACCGGCTTCGCTTCGCTCACCCGGTCGACCTCTCCCCGCGCGCGGGGAGAGGTGAGCCTCACGCCTGAGAGATGTCAGGTCGGTGGTTGCGCCGGCTTGCTGCGAGCCGGCGGCTTTGTGGCCGGCGAAGTCGAGGGTGTGAGGTCGATCGGTTTGTTGGCGGCCGGCTTCGCGGCGGCCTTGGGCTTGGCGCGTATGGCCGGCTTCGGCGGCGGAAGCGGCGCGGGCTCGGCCTGCTCCGTTTCGGCCGCCTCGGCCGGCGCCGGCTCGGCGGCCTCGGGCCGGGACGGCGCCACCGTCTGCGGCGCGCGGTCGTCGTCGGCCGCGACCTCGCGCGGCGGCGCTTCGTCCGGGCGCGGCAGCGGCATCGCCGGGGCGATCGGCGGCAGCCCCTCGTACAGCGCCCATTGGCACATCCGGTAGCCGCCGCGACGCTCGGCGAGATCGAGATGGATGTGGTCCTCGTGATAGCCGTCCGAGCCGGGGCCGAGCACGGTGGTGAAGCGCCCGCACACCGACTGCATCACGGTCTCGCGCACCTGCCGCGGCGCCTCGCGATCGGTCAGCGAGATCATCCGGCCGTCCGCCAGCTTGAAGCCGCGCAGGTCGATCGCGTTGGCGCGGCCGTGCTCGCTGAGCTTGGCGCCGCGCTGCCGGTTGCGGCCGCGGCACTCATAGGCGTCGAAATTGTCCAGGGCGGCGGCCCGGCTGCCGAGCGAGGCGGCGAGCGGCGCGATGTCGGCCCGCACCCAGTCGGCGAGCGCCCGCGCCATGCCACAGCGCACGGTGGCGGCCGGCGACACCGCGACACGCGCGCCGTCCGGCAGCACCACCGCTTCGAGCCGCACCAGATCGGTGCCGCCGCAGCCGCCCGGCCCGGTGATGTCGGGAATGCTCGGCGCGATCGCGATCGCCTCGGTCAGGGCGGCACGGCAGGCCGATGGCGGCTTGGCGGCGGGCGCTTCAGCCGCGGCCGCGGGTGCAGCTTCCGGCGACTCGGCATCCGGCGCGGACTCGTCCTCGGCCGGCGTCGCGGCGCGCTCGACCGGTCCCGGCGCCGCCGACGGACGCGGCTTCGGCAGCGGTACGATGTCCCGCGCGGCGGCGGACACCGTCCCGGCTGCAACCAGCGCGATCAGCACCGTCCAGAATGGCGCTTTGCCGCGGAGCGCCTGAAAACAAGACCGTTTTCCGCAAAGCGGGTAAGCGCTAAAGTCGGCACCAATCCCAAGGGGATAACGAACAGGAGGAAATTTCGAATGCTTGGACTGATGCAAGACTGGCCTTTGCTGTGTCATCGGATCATCGAGCACGCGGCCCGGATCCACGGCAACCAGGAGGTGGTCACCCGGTCGGTCGAGGGTCCGATCGTCCGCACCACCTATGCGCAGATCCATCAACGGGCGCTGAAGGTGAGCCAGATGCTGGACCGCGCCGGCATCAAGCTCGGCGACCGCGTCGCGACGATCGCCTGGAACACCGCCCGGCATCTGGAATGCTGGTACGGCATCATGGGAATCGGCGCGATCTGCCATACGGTCAATCCGCGGCTTTTTCCGGACCAGATCGCCTGGATCGTGAACCACGCCCAGGACCGGGTGATGATCACCGATCTCACCTTCGTGCCGATCCTGGAGAAGATCGCCGACCAGATCCCGAGCGTCGAGCGCTTCATCGTGCTCACCGACAAGGAGCACATGCCGCCGACCACGCTGAAGAACGCGGTCGCGTATGAGGAGTGGCTGAAGGAAGCCGACGGCGACTTCGAATGGAAGACCTTCGACGAGAACACCGCGGCGGCGATGTGCTACACCTCGGGCACCACCGGCGATCCGAAGGGCGTGCTGTATTCGCACCGCTCCAACGTGCTGCACGCGCTGATGGCCAACAACCCGGACGCGCTCGGCACCCGCGCCGCCGACACCATGCTGCCGGTGGTTCCGCTGTTCCACGCCAACAGCTGGGGCATCGCGTTCTCGGCGCCGTCGATGGGCACCAAGCTGGTGATGCCCGGCGCCAAGCTCGACGGCGCGTCCGTCTATGAGCTGCTGTCGACCGAGAAGGTGACGCACACCGCCGGCGTGCCGACGGTGTGGCTGATGCTGCTGCAATACATGCAGAAGGAGAAGCTGACGCTGCCGCATCTGAAGATGGTGGTGTGCGGCGGCTCGGCGATGCCGCGCTCGATGATCAAGGCGTTCGTCGACATGGGCGCCGAGGCGCGCCATGCCTGGGGCATGACCGAGATGAGCCCGCTCGGCACGCTCGCCACGCTGAAGCCGCCGTTCGACCAGACCACCGGCGACGCGCGGCTCGACGTGCTGGCGACCCAGGGCTATCCGCCGTTCGGCGTGCAGATGAAGATCACCGACGACGCCGGCAAGGAAGTCCCGTGGGACGGCAAGACCTTCGGCCGGCTGAAAGTGTCGGGTCCGGCGATCGCCAAGAACTACTACCGGGTCGACAGCGAGATCCTCGACGATGCCGGTTTCTTCGACACCGGCGACGTCGCCACCATCGACCAGGACGGCTACATGCGGATCACCGACCGCTCCAAGGACGTGATCAAGTCCGGCGGCGAGTGGATCTCCTCGATCGATCTGGAGAATCTCGCGGTCGGCCACCCCAAGGTGGCGGAAGCCGCGGTGATCGGCGTGTATCACCCGAAATGGGACGAGCGCCCGCTGCTGATCTGCCAGCTCAAGCCGGACGTCACCTGCACCCGCGACGAGATCCTGCAGTACATGGACGGCAAGATCGCCAAATGGTGGATGCCCGACGACATCGTGTTCGTCGAAGCGATCCCGCACACCGCGACCGGCAAGATCCTGAAAACCGCACTGCGCGATCAGTTCAAGACCTACACGCTGCCCGGCGCGGCGGCGTAAGAACTGGCTGCCAAGCACGTCGTCTCGCCGTGCACGGCGCAACCTCTCCCCGCCCTGTGCGGGGAGAGGTCGACACGGCGTAGCGCAGCGCAGCCGGGTCGGGTGAGGGGCTTGGCACGAAGCCGCAACGCACCCGACCTATCGAGTTTCGCCTTCCCATCCTACGATCACCGCAAAACTGGCCGCGGCCTGCCCGGCCCCTCACCCCAGCCCTCTCCCCGCCAAGAGCGGGGAGAGGGAGCGCGCTGTGCGCTTGGTAACGATTACCTCCACTCGCCGACGTCTGCGTATTGAATGAGCTTCTCGGCTCTCCTAACCTCTCCCCGCTCTTCGCGGGGAGAGGAAGGATCGCATCGTCAGATGCGAGCCGGGTGAGGGGCATGGCGATGCGCGGGCCCAGCCGGAAGACTATCGGATTTGCACGGCGGCTGCGCGGCAATCAGACCGACGCCGAGACCATGCTGTGGAATCGGCTGCGCAACCGACAGATCGCCAGGCACAAATTCGTCCGGCAATGTCCGATAGGTCCGTACATCTGCGATTTCGTCTGCCGCGAACGGATGCTGGTGATCGAGGTCGACGGCGGCCAACATGCGGAGTCGTCCAAGGACGCGGTGCGCGACGACTTCCTGCGCACGCTGGGTTATCGCGTGCTGCGGTTCTGGAACAACGACGTGCTCGGCAATGTCGCAGGCGTCCTCGACGTCATTGCGGCCGCGCTACAGGATGAGATCGCTCCGGACGCCCCGAGCTGAGCGCGCATCTGGATCGATGCCCTGCCCGGCCGTCACCCCCGGGCGAAAGGTTACCGGATTCACAAGTCGACCAGCGCGTTCGCAAGGCAGCCTGCCGCGTCGTTCTCCGGCCTTGAATTCGGCAGCCGGCCGTGATCTCAACGACGGGCTGCGGCGCGATCTCGGCCGCGATCGAACGGCGAAATCGAGGCCATGGCGCGCAGATATTACGCTCCCTATCAGAAGGAGCCCGTCTCCGGACTCGCCACCTGGGCGCGCAATCTTGCGGTGTTCTCGGCAGTGGCGACGCTGAGCTCGATCGCCGTGGTGCGATTCGGCTTCCTCGAAATGCGCCCGGCGATGGCGACCTGGTTCGGCGCGCTGACGCTCGCCGGGCTGTCGATCCTGCTGGCGCTCGCCGGCTTTGCGGCGATCTGGCAGAACGGCTCGCGCGGAATCCCGCGGATCCTGCTGGCGCTGCTGATCGACGCGCTGATCCTGGCCTACCCGGGCTACCTCGCCTGGCAGTATCGCACCCTGCCGGCGATCCACGACATCACCACCGATTCGATCGACCCGCCGAAATTCGAGACCCTGGCGCGGCTCCGGGTCGGCGACGACGTCAACACCGCGGTCTATGCCGGGCTGTACTCCGCCGAGCAGCAGCGCGCCGCCTATCCGAACATCGAGACCGTGCAGGTCGACCTGCCGGTGCAGCGCGCCTACGACATCGTGCTGCAACTGGTGAACCGGCGGAAATGGCGGGTGGTCGACGAACGCCCGCCGCAACCGCCGAAGCGGGAGGGCCACATCGAGGCGGTGGCGCGCACCACCATCCTGAGCCTGCCGGAGGACGTGGTGATCCGGCTGCTGCCGGACGGCGACGGCGCGCGAATCGATATCCGTTCGTCGTCGCGCTATTTCGAAAGCGACCTCGGCAGCAACGCGGCGCGGATCGCCAAGCTGAGCGAGGACATCACCACCGCGGCCGAGAACGCGCCGACGCCGAAGCCCGAGCCGGCGCCGAAGCCGCCGGCCAAGGCCAGGAAATAACCGGGCGGTGGAAGCCGTCCACGGCCCGCCCGCATTGAGTCACTTGTCGGCGGCGCCGATCGCCTGCTTGCACGGCTCCGACAGCGCGCTGAAATTGTCGTTCAGGCACTTCTTGATGCGACCGCCGCCCGGCGTCACGCCGTTGCAGAATTTCTGATAGTCGGCCTTGCAGGCTTCGCGCGCCGCGCCCCTGTCCTGGGCGCTCGCCGCCGACAGGGTCAGCATCAGGCCCGCGACCACACAGGCGGCGGCGAGCGTCGCCCGCACCAGCACGTCGGGCGTGCGAAACAGCGGGCCCGGCCGGGCGGAGGGCTTGGAGGCGGTCATTCGTTGCACCATGGCGTGTCCTTGGGTTGGAGATGGGCGCCGTCGAGGCGAATGTAGCTGATACGTTCGAGCCGGTTCGATCCCTCGCTGCGCCGCTCAGCGAAACAGCCCGCCGGCGAGGCGCCGGCGTCCCTCCGGCGAGATCTGCTCCAGCGTTTCGACGAAGGTGTCGATCACCACGTCGCCGACCTTGATCCGCTTGTCGCGGGCGTTCTCGACCGCGGCGCGCAGCGCCGGCTTGTCGAGCTCCGGCTGCGACGCCAGCTTCAGGGTGGCCATCAGCGCCGCGATGTAGTCGCGCTGCAGCGGCCGCATCGTCGCCTCCTTGGCGCGGTAGTTGCGCCACAGGATGTCCGCGTCGGCTTGCGGCAGCCGCGCGGCGACCCGCTCGATCAGCCGGATCGGAACGCCGGAGGGCTGCGGCAGCGACGGCGGCTCGAGCCATTGCGCGCCGACATAGGCGCCGAACCCGACGTTGAGACAGAGCGACGCCAGCAGCAGCAGGCGTCCCGCTGTCATGCGGCCGAACCGGACGGTCATGGCGACTCCCACAGCGTGACCGCAGAGGCGTCGAACACCGCGTCGACCGCGGCGAGCGCCTGCTGCGAAGGATGATAGGGCAGCGCCACCGCCAGCCACAGCCCGACCAGGGCCGAGCAGGCGAGGCTGCCGGCCGGTAGCAGCGAAGCCGGCTGCAGCAGCCGCCGATACCAGGGCGGCCGCGCCTCGTCGGCGGCGATCCGCTGCAGCACCGCCAGAGCCGCCCTCCCCGAACGCGCCGGCGCGACCTCGGGCGGTGCGGCCAGCAGCGCGTCGAACTCCGACGCGGTACGCAGAATCGCCGCGCCCTGTTCGGTGGCGGCGACCGCTCGTGCGGCACGTTGCGTCGGCGCCGGCCAGCGCGCGATGTCGCCGCCCCAGGTCTCCGCCAATCGCCTGAACTCATCGAGCGTCATGCCCGCCTCCTGTCGTGTTGTCGTTTCTCGACTTCTTTTTTCAACGTCTGCCGTGCCCGTCCGAGCAGCGACTCGAACGCCTTGGGACTGAGATTCATCGCCCGAGCGGCGTCCTCGCCGGACAGGCCTTCCATATGAAACAGCGCGATCGCGCCGCGCTGCCGCTCCGGCAGCTCCGCCAGGGCCGCTTCCAACAACCGGCGCTGCTGCGCGGCGATCAGCGTCTCGACCGGCGGCGGATCGGCCGACGCCACCTCGGCGGCATCCTCGATCGGCGCGTGCCGCGGCTTGCGGGTGCGGTCGAAGGCGAGGTTGAGCACGATCCGGTACAGCCAGGTGGTGAACCGGGCGATGGCCGGATCGAACGACGACGCCTTGTTCCAGACCCGCAGGAACGCTTCCTGGCCGATATCGTCGGCTTCGGCGGGATCACGGACGATGCGCTGGGCGAGGCGGATGGCGCGCGGCATGTGCCGGGTCATCAACTCCCGGAACGCCTGCTGGCGGCGCGCCGCCACCGCCGCCATCAGCGCCTCGTCGCTGTCGTCCGCGACGCTCACCGATTCCGATCCGCCGGGCGACGCCGCCGGGCGGCGGTCCGGCCCGGCAAGCCCCGCCGGCATCCGATCAGCACGGCCGCCAGGCGCCGGCGACCCAGCAGCGCCGCGGCGCCGGCACCACCGCCGGCCCGGCGACCACCACCGGCGGCGCGACATAGACCGGCGGCACCCGATAAGGCCGCGCCACGTAGTACGGATACGGCCGATAGTAATACGGCCGGCGATAATAGCCGCAGCCCGGATAGACCCCGACGCCGCGCCAGCCGCCGCGGACGCAGGCGACGGTCTCGACCGGCAGCGCCGCCGCGGCGGTCGCATTCAAAGCCGCCGGAGCCAGCGGCGCCGCGCCTGCGGAGGAACCGATGGGGGCCAGCGAAGCGACGGCAAGCGACGCGGCGATCATCCATTTGCGCATCACGACATCCTTTCCTGTTCGGAGCGTGGCCCGTCCTGGCGGGCCGATGTCGGGAATACGGAGGCACGACGGATTTCCTTCGCGGGGCGGGCAAGGCTGCGGCCAATGGTATCACTTAGTAGAATGCCCAGGTATCTTGCTGCTGCCCGGTATTCTTGTGCTGGATTTGCTATCGCTGTCAGGCGGGAATGAGCAACGCCTCTCGCAGGTTGTAAGCCGTCTTTACTAAAACGATAGTTTTGGAACGCATGGTTCCATGCAGATGACGGCGACTGCGACGCGGATGCGGAGCAGTAGCCGACCTGCTGGCACCCATGGGTGGCGCGGGTGAGTCCTCGACTACATCGGCCGGGCAGAGCGCAGGGCGCGGTCGGTGCAGGCGGATCGGATCAGCACCACGAGGTCGGTGCGTCCGGACAGAGGACGACAGGCAAAACGCTGGCCGTCCGTTGCGGCCCGCGACACCACCCATCGGAAATCGACGCGAAGGCGTGGACGGGGCTCGCCCCTGCGCGACCGCGATTGTCTGGAGACGTGAACACATGCTGTCCAAATTTCGTATGACCATCGGCCGCCGCATCTACTTGCTGATCGGCCTCGGCTTCGCCGGTCTTCTGGGCATCTCGCTGCTCGATTCGCGCGAATTGGCGAACGGTCTGAAGCAACAGAAGCAGATCGAACTGCAGCACCTCACCGAGCTGGCGATCAGCTTCATCAAGGACGAGTACGATGCCGCGCAGCGCGGCGAGATCAGCACCGAGGAGGCGCAGAAGCGCGCCCAGGCGCGGATCTCGAAGCTGCGGTACGGGGGCAACGATTACTTCTTCATCACCGACATGCAGAGCCGGATGTTGATGCATCCGATCGCCAAGCAGTTGATCGGCCAGGATCAATCGAACGCCAAGGACCCCAACGGCAAGATGCTGTTCGCCGAAATGGTCGACACCGTTCGCCGCAACGGCAGCGGTTTCGTCGACTACGTCTGGGCCAAGCCGGGCTCCGACCAGCCGTATCCGAAGCTGACCTATGTGGCCGGGTTCGGCCCCTGGAACTGGATCGTCGGCACCGGTGTCTATATCGACGACCTCGACGCGCAGACCTGGACTTCGATGCAGCGCTCGTTGATCGCGGCGTCACTGGTTCTGCTGATCACCATCATCGCCTCGGTGGTGATGGCGCGGCTGATCACCAAACCGATCCACGCCATGACGCTGACGATGAAGCATCTCGCCGGCGGCCGTCTCGACGTCGAGGTGCCCGGCATCGGCCGCCACGACGAGATCGGCGAGATGGCGGGCGCCGTCGAGGTCTTCAAGCTCAACGCGCTGGAGCGGCAGCGGCTCGAAGCCGAGCAGAAGGAAGCCGAGGCGCGCCTCGCCGCCGAGCGCAAGGCCCATGCGAGCCACCTCGCCGACAGCTTCGAACGCGCGATCGGTGAGATCGTCGAGACGGTGTCGTCGGCCTCCAACGAGCTGGAAGCCTCGGCCACCACCCTGACGCGGACCGCCGAACAATCGCAGGAATTGGCGACGGCGGTGGCCGCCGCGTCGGAGGAAGCCTCCACCAACGTCCAGTCGGTGGCGTCGGCGACCGAAGAGATGAGCTCGTCGGTCAACGAGATCAGCCGCCAGGTCCAAGAATCCGCCCGGATCGCCCACGAGGCGGTCGATCAGGCGCGGCAGACCAACGGCCGGGTCGAAGAACTCGCCAAGGCGGCGTCGCGGATCGGCGACGTGGTCGAGCTGATCAGCAACATTGCCGGCCAGACCAACCTGCTGGCGCTCAACGCCACCATCGAGGCGGCTCGTGCCGGAGAAGCCGGCCGCGGCTTCGCGGTGGTCGCCAGCGAGGTCAAGGCGCTGGCCGAGCAGACCGCCAAGGCCACCGGCGAGATCACCCAGCAGATCAACGGCATTCAGGCGGCCACCGACCAGTCGGTGGCGGCCATCAAGGAGATCGGCGAGACCATCGCCAAGATGTCGGAAATCTCCTCGACGATCGCCTCGGCGGTCGAAGAACAGGGCGCGGCGACCCAAGAGATCTCCCGCAACGTCCAACAGGCCTCGCTCGGCACCCAGCAGGTGTCGTCCAACATCACCGACGTGCAGCGCGGCGCCACGGAGACCGGCGCGGCCTCGGCCCAGGTGCTGGCGGCGGCGCAGTCGCTGTCCGGCGATTCCACCCGGCTGAAGGTCGAAGTCTCGAACTTCCTGGAGTCGGTCCGCGCCGCGTAACCGTCTCCGATCCAGTTGCAATGGCCGGCGTCCTCCAAGGGCGCCGGCCATTTGCGTCCGAGGGGGCCGGCGCCTCGCACCCGTAGCCGCACGAGGTCTTGGTAAAGCCGGCATTAACCAAGTCCGTTTACAGATTGGTCAGATTCCCCCGTCGGCCTCAGCGCAGGACGGCGGACCAGCGCCGGGCGAGGTAAGCGAGCGATGGCCCATCCCGGAAGTCTCATCCGCCCGGCGGACGACCGCCGGCCCGCGATCGACCCGGCCCAGCGGCCGCAATCGCCGCTGCGCGAATTGTTCGCCCCGCTCGACCAACTGCTCGCCTGCGGCGGCGACGCCCGGATCGACCTCGATCCCCTGACCGGCCGCAACGCCTATGGCTGCGGCCCCTGTCCCGCGCCGGAGCTGCCGAGCTTCTCGTCCTGCACCGCCAGCACGATCTCACCGCGCGGCTACGAGGCCGCCGGCCGCGCCCGCGACGCGCTGATGTCGTCGGCAATGCTGCACGGCCTGATCGAATGCTTCGACGACCGCGTCGAGGCGATGCGCGACGAACTGAAGACGTTGCTCGGAACGGAGCCGACCGGCGCCGAGATCGTGTTCGCCTCGTCGGGCACCGATGCGCAACTCGCGGCGCTGGCGATCAGCCGCGCCCTGCTCGGCGACGACCTCGTCACCGTCGTCATGGCCGCCGACCAGACCGGCACCGGTACCGCCTTCACGGCGCACGGCCAGCATTTCGGCGCGCGCAGTGCCGGCGGCATCGCGGCCACGCGCGGCGCGCCGATCGCCGGGCTCGGCCCGGTGCGCAGCGTCGGGCTGCGGCTGCGCGAAACAGAGGGACGGCTCCGCTCGCCCTCGGCGCTCGACGCCGAGACGCTGGACGTGGTCGAGTCGCTGGTGGCGCAAGGCGCGCGGGTGATGCTGGAAGCGATGGACTGCTCCAAGCTCGGCCATGCTGCGCCGAGCGACCGCTGCCTCGCCGAGATCGCGGCGCGCTGGCCCGGCCGGGTGCAGATCGTGATCGACGCCTGTCAGGCGCGGCTCGGCAGCCGCCGTCTCACCGGCTATCTCGACCGCGGCTTCATGGTGCTGCTGACCGGCTCGAAATATTTCGCCGGCCCGGCGTTCAGCGGTGCGGTGCTGCTGCCGCGGCAGATCGCCGAAGCGGTGGGCACGCTGCGGCGAGTGGCGCCCGGGCTCGCCGACTATCTGGGCCGCAGCGATTGGCCGCAGCGATGGCGGAGCTTGCGCGAGCAATTCCCCGCGCAGCCGAATTTCGGCCAGTGGCTGCGCTGGGAAGCAGCGCTCGAGGAAATCCGCGCCTATACGGCGGTGCCGGCGAAAGTCCGCCGCGACGTGGTCCGAAAGCTCGGCGCCGGCCTCGCCGAGCTGATCGCCGGCTCGCCGTCGGCACGGCTGCTGCCACCGCAGTCACGCGCCGCCAATGCCGACGAATTCGCGCTGCCGACGATCTTCGCCTTCACGCTGCAGCGCGGTGATCGCGCCCTGTCGCTCGCCGAATGCCGCGTGCTGCACCGCGCCCTCGCCGACGGCGCCGCGGACCGGCCGCCGTGCCTGCTCGGCCAGCCGGTCGGCTGGCGCGGCCGCGCCGACGATGCGGTGGCGGCGCTGCGGCTGTGCATCAGCGCCCGCCATGTTGTCGACGTTCACACCGATGCCGGTGCGCGCGACCGCATTCTCACCGAGGCCGCAGCCGCGATGGCTACGCTGGAAGCGTTGCTGCTGCAGCCCTCCGTTTCCACCGACAACGCCGCCAAGGAACACCATGTCCACTGATAATTCCGCGCTCGTCGCCGCCGACCGGATCGGCTTCGCCAGCCTGACCAAGCGCGCCTTCGACGGCGAGAACCTGTATCCGCTGTGGCAGGCGCTGATGGCCAAGGTCGACGCCGGCACCGCGAGCGCCGGCGAACAGCTCGACCTCGCGCTGATCACCCAATTGTTCGGCCACAAGCAGGCCGGCCTGTCGATCCAGACCGAGACGCTGAAGCAGCAGCAGTTGTTCCGCTCGCCCTGCGCCAGCGATCAGCCGCGGCTGCGGGTGCTGGCGCTCGCCGCCGACATCGACATGGGCGGCAACACCCCGATCGAATTCCTGCTGCAGGAGTCCGGCATCGAACTGTCGACGCTGTACGTGGTCGACGGCGTGCCGCTGCCCGATCCGCTGCCGGCGCACGACGTCGCGATCGTGATCGCCTCGGATTCCGACGAATGCCGCGCGGCGCTGGCGGCGATCGAGGCGCGCGCCGCCGACTGGCCGGCGCCGCTGCTGAATCCGCCGCATCTGATCCGCCATCTCGACCGCGACAAGCTGTACCGGCTGATCGGCGACGTCGAGGGGCTGGTGATCCCAGCCACGGTTCCGGTCGGCCGCGACGCGCTGATGGCCGCCGCCAACGGCTCGGCGGCGCTGCCCGAGGTCGCCGGCGGCCTCGACTTCCCGATCATCGTCCGGCCGCGCGGCTCGCACGCCGGCTTCGGCCTCGCCCGGGTCGCCGACAGCGTCGCGCTGCTCGATTATCTGCGCGACCGCCAGGAGAGCGACTACTTCATCGCCCGCTATGTCGACTATGCCAGCGACGACAGCCAGTTCCGCAAATATCGCGTGGTGGTGGTCGACGGCAGACCCTACGCCTGCCACATGGCGATCGCCGACCGTTGGGACATCTGGTACCTCAACGCCGGCATGGCCGAGGACGAGGTCAAGCGGCTGGAGGAAGCGGCGTTCTTCCACACCTTCGATTTCGGTTTCGCACTGCGCCACAAGACCGCGCTCGACGGCATGATCGCGCGGATCGGTCTCGATTACTTCACCATCGATTGCGCCCAGATGCCGAGCGGCGACCTGTTGGTGTTCGAGATCGACAACACCTCTGTGGTGCACGACATGGACAGCCCGCAGCTCTATCCCTACAAGCCGCCGCAGATGCACAAGATCTTCGACGCCTTCGCGTCGATGCTGGAGCGGCGCGTCGGATCCCGCCTGACGAGCGTGGCGTGAGCGACGCGGTCCGCGCCGGCGCGAATGCCGGCGCAACCAGCCTCGATCCCGACGATTGGGACGCGCTGCGCGCCGACGCGCACCACATGCTCGACGACATGCTGGACTACCTCGCCGGCGTGCGCGACCGCCCGGTGTGGCAGCCGATCCCGCCGAAGGTCCGCGCCGGCTTCGCCGAACCGCTGCCGCGCGGCGGCACGCCGCTGCCCGACGTCTATCGCCGCTTCACCGAGGACATCGCGCCCTACGCCACCGGCAACGTCCACCCCGGCTTCATGGGCTGGGTGCATGGCGGCGGCACCGCGGTCGGCATGCTGGCCGAGATGCTGGCAGCGGGGCTCAACGCCAATTGCGGCGGCCGCGATCACATCGGCATCGAAGTCGAACGCCAGATCGTGCGCTGGCTGCGTGAACTGTTCGGCTTTCCGCAAACAGCCAGCGGCGTGTTCGTCACCGGCTCGTCGATGGCCAACTTCATGGCGCTGCTGGTGGCGCGCACCGCGGCGGTCGGTCCGCAGGTGCGCGAGGGCGGCCTGCCGGGCGAACGGCTCACGGCTTACGCGTCCGCAGCCGCGCACGGCTGCGTGGTGCAGGCCGCCGATCTCGCCGGCCTCGGCCGCGGCGCGCTGCGGCGGATTCCGTTCGGCAAGGATCACCGCATCGATCTGGCGGCGCTGAAGCGGCGGATCGCCGAGGATCGCGCCGCCGGGTGCCTGCCGTTCCTGGTGACCGGATCGGCCGGCACCGTCGATGTCGGCGCGATCGACGATCTGGCGGCGCTCGCCGCGCTGTGCCGCGACGAAGGGCTGTGGTTTCACGTCGACGGCGCCTACGGCGCTCTCGGCATGCTGTCCGACGAGATCGCGCCGAAGCTGAAGGGACTGTCGGAGGCGAATTCGATCGCGCTCGATTTCCACAAATGGGGCCAGGTCAATTACGACGCCGGCTTCCTGATCGTGCGCGACGGCGAGCAGCATCGCGACACGTTTGCGGCGCCGGCCGCTTACTTACGGCGCGAAACCCGCGGGCTGGCCGGCGGCTCGCCGTGGCCGTGCGACTACGGCCCCGATCTGTCGCGCGGCTTCCGCGCGCTGAAGACCTGGTTCACGCTGAAGACCTTCGGCGCCGACCGCATGGGGGCGATGATCGCCCACACCTGCAAGGTGGCGCGCCATCTCGAAGCCCGCGTCGCGCGTGAGCCGGAGCTCGAGGTGCTGGCACCGGTGACGCTGAACATCGTCTGCTTCCGCTATCGCGCCGCACCGGACGTGGTCGACGCGCTCAACGCCGAGATCGTCGCCGACCTCCACGAATCCGGGATCGCCGCGCCGTCCTCGACCACGATCGACGGCGCCTTGGCGATCCGCGCCGCGATCGTCAACCACCGCACGACGTTTGCGGATGTCGACCGGATGGTCGATGCGGCGATGAAATTCGGAGCGGAGCGGGTAGGCTGATCACCCCGCCGCGCCCGCGTGCGGGAGAGGTCGACGCGCGAAGCGCGGCGGGTGAGGGCCCTCCTCTCCGTGGTTGCTGAGTCAGTGCCCGCGCTGCCCTCCGCGGCCAGTGCTGCACACTCCGGAACACGGACCTGAACGCGCCAAATCATCGCACCTCGGTGCCCGTCATACGCGTGACAAACACGCGGCGGCATTTTCCGACGGCCCCATTCTGGAGACATCGATGCCCCGCAAGCCCGCGCCCAAGCCCGTCAAGAAGGTCGTTCGCAAGGCCAAAAAGCGCACCTCCCGCACCGCCGGTGACGACCTCACGATGAAGCAGCGGATCGCCGCAGAAATGCTCGACAGTTTCGACGAGGAACTGGAACTCGAAATCGACGACGATCGCATCGATGCGATGACCAATGAATTCGCCGGCCACTCGCCGGCCGAGACCCTGGACCGCCGCCTGTATTTCAAGGAACTGTTCCGCCTGCAAGGCGAGCTGGTCAAGCTGCAAAGCTGGGTGCAGCATCAGGGCCTCAAGGTGGTGGTGATCTTCGAGGGCCGCGACTCCGCCGGCAAGGGCGGCGTCATCAAGCGCATCACCCAGCGGCTCAATCCGCGGATCTGCCGGGTCGCGGCGCTGCCGGCGCCGAGCGTGCGCGAGCGCAGCCAATGGTACTTCCAACGCTACGTGTCGCATCTGCCGGCCGCGGGCGAGATCGTGCTGTTCGACCGGAGCTGGTACAACCGCGCCGGCGTCGAGCGGGTGATGGGGTTCTGCACCGAGGCCGAGGTCGAAGAGTTCTTTCGCTCGGTGCCGGAGTTCGAGCGGATGCTGGTACGTTCGGGCATCGTGCTGATCAAGTACTGGTTCTCGATCACGGACGACGAGCAGCAGTTGCGCTTCATGATGCGCATCAACGACCCTCTCAAGCAGTGGAAGCTGAGCCCGATGGACGTGCAGTCGCGGGCGCGCTGGGAGCACTACACCAAGGCCAAGGAAGAGATGCTGGAGCGCACCAGTATCGCCGAGGCGCCGTGGCACGTCGTCCAGGCCGTCGACAAGAAGAAGGCGCGGCTCAACTGCATCGCGCACCTGCTCGATCAAATTCCCTACGAGGAAGTGCCCTACAGCCCGGTGGTGCTACCGCCGCGGATCCATCACCCCGACTATCACCGCACGCCGATCCCGGCGGAGATGTACGTGCCGGAAAGGTATTGAGCTTCTGTCGTCATTCCGGGGCGCCGCGCAGCGACGAGCCCGGATTCCATAATCACCGCGCTGGCGGTGAGGCACGGCGCCTGACGCGCGGCGCTTTACGGCGAGTCCGGCGAGTATGGATTCCGGACTTGGAGAAGAACTTTATAGGATCGAGATTCCGGGTTCGCTCACTTGCGTGAGCGCCCCGGAATGACTTCGGAAATGGCTGGCGACCGAAGTTATTAGTTCGCCGTCCAGAACGCCGGCTTGGCGGGCTCCAGCCTGCCGCCGATGCGGACCGGGGCGATCTTGACGGCGAGGCCGGTGCTGTCGTCGGTCTCGACCGCGACGCCGCTGAGCGTGGCGTCGCCATTGGCCGGTTCGAACCGGCCCTGCGGGATGCCGGTGAGGAAGCGGTGCACCGGCTCGTCCTTGTGCATGCCGATCACCGAATCATAGTCGCCGGTCATGCCGGCGTCGGTCATGTAGCCGGTGCCGTTCGGCAGGATCTGATGATCGGCGGTCGGCACATGCGTATGGGTGCCGACCACCAGGCTGACGCGGCCGTCGCAGAAATGGCCCATGCCCTGCTTCTCGCTCGACGCCTCGCCGTGGAAATCGACCACGATGGCGTCCGCCGCGTCGCGCAACGGACAGGCTTCGAGTTCGCGTCCGATCGCCGCGAACGGATCGTTCAGCGGCTCCATGAACACCCGGCCCATCGCGTTGATCACCAGCACGCGGGCGCCGCTGCGGGTCTCGACCAGCGCGGCGCCGCGCCCGGGCGTGTGGCGCGGAAAGTTGATCGGGCGGACCAGACGCGGCGCGCGCTCGATGAACACCAGCGCCTCCTTCTGATTCCAGGCGTGGTTGCCGAGCGTCACCGCATCGGCGCCGGCGTCGATGAAATCGTTGTAGATCGCCTCGGTGATACCAAAACCGCCGGCGGCATTCTCGCCGTTGACGATGGTGCAATCGAGCTGCCAGTCGCGGATCAGACCCGGCAGATGCTCGGCGATTGCGGTGCGGCCGGATTTTCCGACCACGTCGCCGATGAACAGAATGCGCAAACTATCGACTCCGGAAGGTGAGCAGGCCCTGCTCGGTTAGCACATAATCCAGCACCACGTCGTGGGCCGCGGCCGGAACAACGGGGATTTGCTGCATTGCGAAGGCAAGCCCGATCGCCACCACCGGCCCCTGCGCGCGCAAATATTCCAGCGTGCAGTCGTAGTGCCCGGCGCCGTAGCCGATGCGGTGACCGTTCGCGTCGAATGCGGCGAGCGGCACCAGCACGATATCGGGCGTCAGCTCCGACGCATCCGGGGACGGCTCAGGAATGCCGAGCGCACTGCGCGGCAAGGCATCGCCATCGCGCCAGGCGCGGAAGGTGAGCGGCGTGCCCTGCCGCACCACCACCGGCAGCGCCAGCCGGGCGCCGCGCGCGGCGAGCGCCTGCATCAGCGGAAACGGATCGAGCTCGCCGCGGATCGGCGCGTAGCCGGCGACCACCGCGCCCTCCGGCAATGGCACAGGCAGGCCGTGAGAGGCGACCGCCGCCGCAGCGGCGCTCCTATCGTCCTCGCTCAAGCTGGAGCGGCGCGCCAAAGCGGCAGCGCGCAGCGTGGTCTTGGTCTCGCTGGAGGATTCGGACAGCTCGGACATCGGCGGGTTATAGGCGGCCGGAGCCGGCGCATGAAGCTCGGGCGACCGTCAGGCAGCAATCCGCCGGACAAAACGGGAAAGTGCGAGGCCGCGGCGACCGTTGAAGCACTCGATCCCGGAGTTCCCTACGAAAGTAGGTGGGCACCATATGTCCGGGTCCACGGACCCGGCCAGGGACAGTTCCCGAAAGGATCGATAAGGCCCCGGGGATATATGGCTCCTGACGCGTCCCGCAGCTTCGCCCAGCCAATGTAGCGATCATACCGCCGGTTCGCCAGCCCGCATGGCTGGAATTCGCCGGCCCGACGAACCACCTGACGTGGACAACCGTTTCGGCTATCAAGAGCAGTCCCACGATCGCCGTCACATTCAGCGCTTCCCCAGCAGGACGCTCAACCCGGATCGCCATGGCCTCGAAGTCCAGTACCAGCATCGCCCGCAGGGCCCGCACCCGGGCCGAAGCCGATTTCGCGACCTGGCTGATGATGGCCAAGCTCGGCAGCTTCGACACCCTGCCGGAGAACGCCCAGAAGGTGCTGAACGGCTATCGCGAACGGCTCGACCGGATGAGCGAGATCGAATCCAAGGCGATCGCTGTGCGCGAAACCTATCAGGCCTATTACAGCGACATGGGCGGCACCGGCGATGCGCCGGAGCCGGAGCCGCGCTCGCCGGCGCCTGCCGACCGCAGCGAGGGAGCGGTCGACAACGTAGTGCGGTTCAAGAAGCCGCAGAAGCCGAAGGTGACCCGGACCGCCGACCGCGGCGCCCGCCCGGTGTCGCCGAGCGGCGCCCGCCGTCCGGTGCCGGCGCTGCTGATCTTCGCCGCGCTGTGCGCGATCGTGGTGGCGTGGAAGTTTCTGACCAAGTAACGCCGCCGGCGACCGCTCAGCGGATCGCATCGATTCCCTTGCGCTCGATCAGATTGAGCAGCGCCAACGCTGCGCCGGTCGGCTGCTTGGCCCCGCGCTCGAGCTGCGACACGTAGCCGACAGTCAAATTCAGATAGCGCGCGAACACCGCCTGACTGAGCCGCGCGCGCTCGCGCATCGCCTTGATCTGCGCGCCGCTGATCGGCTGAAGCGCCGGTAGATCGGTCTCTCCGAGGTGGCGCACGGTGATCTTGTCGTAGCTGGCCTCGTCCATCAGCCCCGATCCCCGCATGTCGCCGGCGGTTTCCAGCAGCACCTTGGTGAGGGGACTAACCTTCTTCTTCGTGGTCAATGTCGATCTCCACAATGATCCCATCCGCAAGGGCCTTGGCGATCGCCCGTGGATCAGCGTCGAGCCAGATCTGAGCGATCTCCTGAGCGGTCGCAAGTTCGTCGTCGTCGATATTGCTGCGCGTACTCTTGGCAAAGCCGAACAAGAACACCGCTCGCGCCGTCCGTCGCCAAGCAGCCAAGACGCGGAGCCCGCCGGACCGTCCTTCCCCCGGCCGAGCGATCCTCTGCTTGATCACGCCGCATCCGAGATCGGCATCGATCAGCCCTCGCTCGGCGCGCTGTACGGCATCCAGCAAGCGCGGATCGGAAATCCGCTCCCGGCGAGCAAACCGGGCGAACGCCTTGGTCTTGAAGACGCGCACGGATATCGCTCCACGAACTATAGTTCGTGGAGCGACAACTTACAACAGACATCATATTTTGCAATTCGGGACGTCAATCCCGCTGCCGCACCAGGGCGCGATATTTACGCAGGCGCACCACGCGCGGGCCGCGGCGGAAGAGGCCGGCGACCCGGCCGAGCAGCCGGACGCCGACGATCGCCGCATAGGCGAACAGCGCCGCGAGGAACAAAACGCGGACCGCGATCTGGAACCAATTCAGCTCTTCGCCCGTCATCTGCCGACACCTTTGCAATCCAGGTCAAAGGCAGGTCGACTGAAACGTTCCTAGCCGGGCCGAGCGCGGGAGACAGCAACGTGGACGACAGCGTGAGCGACGACAGCAGGCGTGATCAGGCGCCGAACCAGGACAAGGCCGCGGCGGCGCCGCGCAAATCCTCCGACAAGCGCGTGCCGCTGGTCGACAATCTGATCGACATGGTGGTGGACGGCGCGGTCGAGATCACCAAGGTCGCCGCCAAGCGCGCGGTGCGCCGGCTGGTGGCGGGCCCGGTCAAAGCCACCGTGACCAAAGCCGCAGCGCGCGCCGGTCTGGCCGAATTCACCAAGCCTCTGGCCAAGCCGGCACGGGGCAAGGGCAGGACAGCTGCGAAGGCCGGCGCGACGTCGGGTGCGAAGAAGGCTGCAAGCACCGCAGGGAAGTCGGCGGCCGGCAAGACCAAGGCTGCAAAGGCGAAGACTTCAAAGACTAAGACTTCAAAGGCCAAGGCTGCAAAGGCCAAAGCTCCGAAGCCAAAGACGCCGACGAAAAAGACGGCGAAGGCTAAGAGCGCGACGTCAAAAACGACGACGTCCGTGGCGACGAAATCAAAAGCGAAGACCGCAAAAACGAAGAAGCGGTGAGAGGCCGGCGCCTCAAGCTCAGCGTCATTGCGAGCGAAGCGAAGCAGTCCAGCGTGCTGCACTGAGCTGGATTGCTTCGCTTCGCTCCTCGCAACGACGGAGTTGTCGCCGACCTGCCCAGCCTTCTGCGCAGGCGCGATCCCCGCCTACATGCCGCGTTCGATCGGCTGTTCGACGGCGCCGCCGGCTTCGGCCCAGTCCTTGAAGGCGCCGAGGTTGAACACCTTTTCGTAGCCGAGATCCTTCAGCACCTTGCCGGCCAGCGCCGAACGGCCGCCGGAGGCGCAGTACACGATCACCGTGCGGTCCTTGGCGAGGTGCTTGTCGTGGAACGGCGAGTCCGGATCGGCGCGGAATTCCAGCATGCCGCGCGAGATGTTGAGCGAGCCGGCGACCTTGCCGGTGTTGCCGACCTCCGGCGCGTCGCGAACGTCGACCACCAGCGCGCCCTGCTCGATCAGCCGGCGCGCGTCGTCGACGCTCACCCGCGGCACCGCGGCGTTGGCGGCTTCCATCATCTGCTTCAACGTCGTCATTCAACTCTCCCTCGGTGATGGCTCAGCGGATCAGCCAGCGCGGCGTCGCCGCCGCATATTCGATCCAGGCGTTTCCGAATTTGATCGCAAGATGGCGTTCCTCGCGGCGGATCGCCAGCCGGTCGACCAGCACCGCCGTCAGCAGCGCCAGCGGCACGAACCAGCCGTTGCCGAAGGCGAGGCCGATGCCGAGCAGCAGCAGCGTATTGGCGAGATAGATCGGATTGCGGCTGACCCGGAACGGTCCCCAGGTCACCAGCCGGTCGGCGGCGCGGTGCGGCAGCACGTTGGTGCGGGCGGCGCGCATCGTCAGGATCGCCCAGCCGTCGATCGACAGGCCCAGCGCGGCGACCAGATAACCGGCCCACACCACCGAATCGTGCCGCGGCAGCGGCAACGGCAGCACCACGCCGAGCCCGACCGCGGCCATCGCCGCGATCGCCAGCAGCATCGGCGGCCACGGCAGTCTGTTCGGGCGGGCGCCCTCGGAACCGGTCATTGCAACTCGTCGGCGGACATTCGGTCAGCCGAATATATCGGTGGTCATGCCGATATACCAGCCGGCCGCCTCCCGCGCCTGCTTGGCGCGAAGCTGCGGGCTTTCGTCGAGCTGCGAGGTATAGGGGTCCGACATGACGATCTTGCCGTCCTGCGGCGTGTAGCGGGCGCCGTTCTTGATCGCGTCGTCGGGCGCGAGATCGCTCCAGCAGTGGTTGGTGAAGCGCACCGGCATCCGGCGGTCGCCGACCAGATCGGCGCGGATGATCATCGCGGCGATCTTGCCTTCATTGTTGGCGGCGAAGCCGGATTTCGGAAACTCGCCACCGGTGGCGGAATCGCCGATGACGTGGATCGCCGGATCGATCAACGACGCCATGGTGCCGGCGTCGACTGGACAAAACCCGCTGTCATCGGCCAGACCGGCGTCACGGCCGAGCCTGCCGGCGATCTGCGGCGGGATGACGTTGACCAGCGCCGCCTTGTGGGTCTCGAAATCGGTGGTAACGGTCATCGCCTTCGGATCGACCGCCTTGATGCCGCCGTGGATGGTCGGGTCCTGCCATTCGATCATGCCGGGATAGTGTCGCTCCCAGCCGTCGATGAACAAGGTCTGCATCGCGAAGTGATCCTTGGCGTCGAGGATCACGATGCGGGCGTTCTTCACGCCGCGGCTCTTCAGGGCATGCGCCATCATCGAGGCGCGCTCGTAGGGCGCCGGCGGGCAGCGATACGGATTGGGCGGCGCGATGATCACGATCAGCGCGCCGTCGCCGAGCGCATCGAGCTGGCTCTTCAGCAGTTGAAACTGCGCGCCGCCGCGATAGCCGTGCGGCATCCGTTCGGCGGCGGCTTCGGAATAGCCGGGGACCGCGTCCCAGCGGAAATCGATGCCCGGCGACAGCACCAGCCGGTCGTAACCCAGCCGAGCGCCGCCGGCGGTACGCACCTCTTTGTTGGCGCGATCGATCGCCGCGACCTGATCGAACACCAGGCCGACGCCGTGGGCAGCGACGCCTTCGTAGCCGAACGACAGGGTCTCGAACGGCTTCAGCCCGCCGAGATACAGGTTCGAAGTGAACGGCGTGACGTAGCGGCGATTGGCCTCGATCAGCGTCACGTCGATCGCATCGCTGCCGTGACGCAGATACTTCGCCGCTGTCGCGCCGCCGGCGCCGCCGCCGACCACCACAACCCGCGGCTTGGCCTTGGCGATCACCGGACAGGCGAACATCGCCGTTGCCGCCGCGGCGGCGCGGATCACGCCGCGGCGGCTGATCAGGTTCGGCTTGGACACGTCATCGCTCCGCAATTGGCAGCGGGCCGACGCCGAGGCGCCGGCCCGCGAGGGCGTCAGGAGAAGATGTCGGCGGTGATGCCGGCATACCATCCCAGGTTCTCTTCCGAGGTCTGCAGCCGGATGCCGGCGTCTTCGCCGGTCTTCGACACGAAACCTTCGATCTCGGCGATCTTGCCGTCCTTCGGTTCGTAGCGACCGCCGATCTTCACCGTATCGTCCTGCGCCACCACCGACCAGCAGGTGTTGGCATAACGCGCCGGGAAGGTGCGCGATCCGGTCAGTTCGCCGCGCACCGCATTGGCCACCACCTTGGCCTGGCTGTTGGCCGCGAACGCCGATTTCGGCATCGCGCCGGCGATCGAGGCGTCGCCGAGCACGTAGATATTGGCATCGATCGACGACTTCATGTTGGTGGCGTCGATCGGGCAATAACCGGTTTCGTTGACCAGGCCGGCCTCGCGCGCGATCTTGCCGGCCATCTGCGCCGGGATGACGTTGACCATGTCGGCCTTGATGGTCTCGAAATCGGTGGTGACGGTCATCGCCTTCGGATCGACGCCCTTGATGCCGCCGTGCATCTTCGGGTCCATCCATTCGACCATGCCGGGATAGTGCTTCTGCCAGCCCTCCTGGAACAGCGCCATCTTGGAGAACTTGTCCTTGGGATCGAGCACGATGATCTTGGACTTGCTGTGGCCCTTGGCCTTCAGCACCTTGGCCATCACAGAGACGCGCTCGTACGGGCCCGGCGGGCAGCGATACGGATTCGGCGGCGCCACCATCACGATGGTCGCGCCGTCCTGCAGCGCGTCGAGCTGTTTCTTGACCAGCTTGGTCTGGGCGCCGGGCTTCCAGCCGTGCGGCATGATCTCGGCGGCTTCTTCCGAATAGCCGGGCACCGAGTCGAACTTGATGTCGATGCCGGGGGCCACCACCAGCCGGTCGTACGGCACGGTGGAGCCGTCCGCGAGCTTGACCTCCTTCTTGTCGCGATCGATCGCCGCAGCGAACTGGCGGACGTGCTTCACGCCGTAGCCGCCGAGCTTGTAGCCGTGGCTGATCGACTCGAACGAGCGCATGTCGCCGAGATACAGGTTGGAGTGGAAGCAGGTGACGAAGGTCTCCAGCGGCTCGATCATGGTGACCTCGACCGCGCCTTGCGAATCCCGCGCGACGTATTTCGCCACGGTGGCGCCGCCGGGACCGCCGCCGATCACCACCACGCGCGGCTTGGCCTGCGCGCGCAGCACGCCGGGCATCGCGACCACGCCGGCCGCCGCCAAAAAGCCAGCCGAGAACTGGCGTCGATTGATCCTCATGTCGTCCCCTCCAAAACGGGTTGTGTGTCGTCGACTACCGGATGTCTCCACTCCGGTCCGCGGTGCGCTCGATTTGTTGTTTTTCGATACTGGCGAAGTAGCTCGCGAGCGCGGCGATCTCTTCGTCATTGAATTTGGCGGCGATCGCCCGCATCACCTGATTGTCGCGGACCTTGTCGCGATATTCGGTGAGCGCGGCGACCAGCTCCGGCTCGTCGCGGCCGACGATCGACGGGATGCCGTCGAACCGGCCGCTGATCTGATGGCAGGTGACGCATTCGCTCGACAGATATTCGCCGAGCTCGCGGTCGCCGCCGGCGACCGCCGAGCCCGCGGCCGCGCAGCCGAGCAGCATCGCCGCGGCGCCCAGCACGGCGCGCCACGCGACAGCAGCCTGCCGCGCCGGAAACCGGGCACAATCCGAACGGTCGAAATATCGGCCGGGCACGGCCATCGTCATCCTCCCGAGACATCTTCAGTCGTTATCGGCGTGCCGGCTTAATTGCCGGTCTGTTTCGCCGAAAGAGCCGGCTCGATCGCCGGGGCCGTCTTCACCTCGAGTTCCGCTTTGGCGTCGAGCAGCATGTGCGTCGCCAGCGCGCCGAGCCACATCGACCCCAACGCCAGCCAGGCGGTCACCGCGAAGATCGCGCCGCCGGTGACGCCGGCGCCGACCGCGCAGCCGCCCGCCAGCATGCCGCCGAACCCCATCAGGAACGCACCCGATGCGTAGCGCCCCATGCTGAGCCCGTCGTGAAATCCTTGCAACTTCCAATCTCGGCCGATCAGCGCCGCCAGCAGCGAACCGGCGAACACGCCGGGCACCAGCCCGATGTCGAAGCCGAGCGGCACCGAGGGCGAGTTGATCAGCCCCATCAGCGTGTCGGCCGACGGCCCGGTGAAGCTGACGCTCTTGATCTGGGTCGGCTCGAACGAATGCTGCGCCAGGATGTAGGTGACCAGCCAGCCGCCGGTGACCGCGACGCCGACACCGATCGCCGCGATTCCCGTAACGATGCCGATCCGGTTGCGCCAGCCGAGCCACACCGCCCACACCAGCACGGCGACGCCGAAGCCGGCGCCGATCACCGGGCCGGCATGCACCACGGTGAGCAGGTTACGCGATGCACCGCCCGGCAGCGTCCACAGCGAGGTGAGGAATTCGCGCGCCGGCGACAGCACGCCGCGCAGCGACGCCTGCGCCACGATGGTGAGGATCAGCCCGGTGACCAGCGCGCGCAAGTTCCCGGTGCCGGACAGCACCAGCAGCCGGCTGGCGCAGCCGCGCGACAGGATCATGCCGGCCCCGAACATCAGGCCGCCGATGATCGCGCCCGACAGGCTGCCGGTGGCGGCGAGCTGGCGCGCTTCGGAGACGTCCAGCACCCCGGAGGTGATCGCGATCTGGGTCGCCGCGACCGCGGCCGAGAAGGTCAGCAGCCAGACCGCGAGCTTGGGACCGAACGAGCTTTCGGAGAACTCGATCACCGCCGAGCGCAGGCAGAACCTGCTGCGTTCGGCGGCGGCGCCGAACGCCAGCCCCACCAACAGACCGCCCGCGGTCAGCAGCGTGGTTTCGCCGAAACGCTCGATGAGCAGGTCGAGATCCAAAAGAAGCGTTCCTCGTCATTGCGGCGCGCTCGACTGCAACCCGTCGTCGGTTCGTCCTCGATCTTCCATAGGGGCCGCGGAACGGCGGATTGTCGTTCCGCACGCGCCGATCGACATTGATCTGGCGCAACCGAACTAATCGACCAGCCTTCTCCGCTGGTATGATTACTTGGCGGGCGCCGCGACAACCGCGGCGTCCGCTTCCGCGCGTCAATCCACCTTCGGGCCGGCCTTGTCGTCGGGCGTGACGTCGATCGCGATCGCGCGGCCGATCACCTTCGGCGCCGGACCGCAGTTCTTCATGCACGGGTCCTTCTTCCAGAACGACTTCTCCGCGACGTCGCGGTCGTCTTCGTAGAAGCCGTCGGCGTTCGGCATCTTCACCTTGGCGAGGTTGTCCTGGTTCAGTTCGAAGTCCTGATCCTTGATGACGTCGTTCATGTTCAGCAGATACGCCGTCAGCGCGTAGATCTCGTCGTTGCTGAGCGAGCGCGCGTTGCCGAACGGCATCGCGTGGCGGACGTAGTCGTACACCGTGGTGGCGTCCGGCCAGTACGATCCGATGGTCTTGTCGGGCCGGTCCGCCTTCAGCGTGCCGTGGCCGCCGGACAGCACCGGATAGCGGCCGACGCCTTCGCCGAACTCGCCGTGGCATGTCGAGCACTTCTCCTGGAACAGCGCATCGCCTTCGCGGGCGGTGCCCCGGCCCGGCGGCAGCCCCTGCCCGTCGGGGCGCACGTCGATGTCCCAGGCGGCGATTTCCTCCGGCAGCGCCGGGCGGCCGAGACCGAGCTTGACCGGCGCCGCGGGCGCTTTCGCCTTGGCCTCCTTGGCCGCCTCCTTGGCGGCCTTGTGCCCCGGCTTGTGCTCGGCGCCGGCCTGCGCCAGCGGCAGAGTCATCGCGGCGACGACGGCGAGGCCAGCGAGAGCCTTAAGCGATTTCGACATTTTCCGTCACTCCGTCGGGATGCACGAGCCAGGTCTGGATGCCGTTGTTGTGGTAGACCGAGTTGACGCCGCGGATCTTGCGCAGCTCGGCCTTGGTCGGCTGCACGTAGCCGGTCTCGTCGATCGCGCGCGACTGCAGCATCAGTTCCTCGCCGTTCCAGTCGAAATCGACGTAGAACCGCACGATCGACTTGTTCAGCACCGGGCCGTCGATCCGCGCCTCGACCCAGTTGCGGCCACCGTCCATCGACACGTCGACGCGCTTGACGGTGCCGCGTCCGGACCAGGCGATGCCGGTCAGCACGTTGCGGCCCTTGTGCTTCAGCGGCGCCTGCGGCGACGGCGAGGTGATCACGCTCTTGGCGTCCATCACGAAGGTGTACTTGCGGGCGCGGCCGTCCGGCATCAGGTCGGTGTACTTGGATGTCTCCTCGCGGGTCTGCCACGGCATGTCGCCGACCTCGATGCGGCGCAGCCATTTCACCCAGAGATTGCCCTGCCAGCCGGGAATCACCGCGCGCAGCGGATAGCCGTTCTCCGGGCGCAGCGCCTCGCCGTTCATCGCATAGGCGATCATCACGTCGTCGAGCGCTTTCTCCAGCGGCAGCGAGCGGTCCATCCCGGCGCTGTCGGCGCCTTCGAGCAGCAGCCATTTGGCGTTCGACTTCACGCCGGCCTGCTCCAGCAGCGTCTTCAACGTGACGCCGGTGTACATCACGTTGTGGATCATGCCGTGGGTGAACTGGCAGCCGTTGAGCTGCGCGCCGCGCCACTCCATGCCGGAATTTGCCGCGCACTCCAGGAAGTAGATCTTGTTGATGCGCGGCATCCGCTTGATGTCGTCCATGGTGAACACCAGCGGGGTGTCGACCAGCCCGTGGATCATCAGCCGGTGCTGCGCCGGATCGATCTCGGCGATGCCGCCGTGATGCCGCTCGAAGCAGACGCCGGACGGGGTGATGATGCCGTCGAGCGCATGCAGCGGCGTGAAGTTCACCGAGGATTCCGGCGAGGCAGTGAGCCACGACACGTCGCGGCGGATCACGTCCTTTTCGAATTTCGACGGCACGCCGTAAGGTCGCCGGTCGACGCCGTCACCGAGATAGCGATTCCAGTCCTGGATCTCGGTGATCGCCGGATCCGGCGTCGGGGCCGGGCCGGCCTTGGCCAGCGACGGCAGCATCGCCCCGGCGCCGGCGAGGCCGGCTGCACCAAGTCCGGCCGCGCCAAGAAACCGCCGGCGATCGAGGACGTCGGATTTGGGCTTCTCACTCATGCCGCTTGCCTCTTTTCTATCGAGATACGTGAATATGTGGAACACGGCTGTGCGCCGTCGCGGCGCGGGTTACGCGCCGGAGACTTTGACCGCGCTGTTGGGTTCGATCTTCACCGCGCCGGCGCCGGCGACGTGCTTCTCCAGCACCTCCCAGATCGGCGGACCTTCGGTGCCCTGGTTGACGCTGGCCCAGCCCGACACCGTGTACTTCCGCGACGCCTCGATCGGCTTGCCGGTCGCCAGATGCGTCATGCTGGAGATGCGCGAGCCCATCTCCTTGGAGACGTCGATCGCGTAGCCCATGCCGCCGGTGCGCACCATGTCGCCGCCGCCCTGATAGTACGGGTCGGGATGGAAGATGTTGTCGGCGATGTCCTCGAGCACGTTCTTGAGCTGCTCGCCGGTCATCTCGGTGCGGTAGCAGTTCGGGTAGGTGATCGCGGTGGCGTTGGTGATCGCCTCCCAGCTGATGCCCTCGTCCGGCAGCAGCGTGCCGCCCCAGCGGAAGCCGGGCGACAGCGCGATTTCGGTGTCGCGCTGCTTCAGCATCGCATCGCAGATCAGGTCGTCGAAGGTGCCGTTGAAATTGCCGCGGCGGTACAGCAGCGAGTCGGTCTTGCCGACGATTCGGGCGAGATCCTTGGCGTAAGGCGCGCGCAGCTTCTCGACCAGCTTTGCCATCTCGGGGTCCGGAGCGATCGCGTCGGCGAACACCGGCATCAGCTTGAAGCGGATGTCGGCGACCTTGCCGCCCTCGGCCTTGATGTCGAGCCGCGACACGAATTTGCCGTGTGAGCCCGACGCCACCAGCACGGTGTCGCCGACCTTGATCACGCCGGGCATCGCGTCGTGGGTGTGGCCGGTGAGGATGACGTCGAGGCCCTTCACCCGGCCGGCGAGCTTGCGGTCGACGTCGAACCCGTTGTGCGACAGCAGCACCACGACCGCGGCGCCGTCGGCGCGGGCCTCGTCGACCTGCTTCTGGATGTCCTCCTCGCGGATGCCGAACTCCCAGTTCGGGAACATCCAGCGCGGATTGGCGACGGCGGTGCGCGGCAGCGCCTGCCCGATCACCGCGACCTTGACGCCGCCGCGTTCGAAGGTCTTGCGCGCCTCGAACACCGGCTCCTGCCATTCGACGTCGCGGACGTTCTGCGCCAGAAACGCGAACGGCGCCTTCTCGGCGATCTCCTTGACGCGATCGGCGCCGTAGGTGAACTCCCAATGCGCCGTCATCGCGTCGATCTTCAGCCCGGCGAGCGCATCCACCATGTCCTGGCCGTTGCTCTTCAGCGAGCTCCAGCTGCCCTGCAGCGCGTCGCCGCCGTCGAGCAGCAGCACCTTGTCGTCGCCGCGTTCGGCGCGCACCGCCTTGACCAGGGTCGCGATCCGGTCGAAGCCGCCCATCTTGCCGTAGTTGCGGGCGAGCGCGGTGAAATCGTCGGCGGTCAGCGCGAACGCCTCCGGCGTGCCGGTGGCGATGTGGAAGTAGTTACGGAATTCCGCGTCGGTGAGATGTGGTGGCTTACCCTTGACCTCGCCGACCCCGAGATTGACCGAGGGCTCGCGGAAATGCAGCGGCACCAGCTGGGCATGGGTGTCGGTGATGTGCAGCAGCGTCACCGTGCCGAGCGGATCGAATTTGAGGATGTCGCTCTGGGTCAGCCGCTGCTGTGCCGCCACCCGCCCGATCGGCCCCAGGCCGCCGGCGACCGTCAGCGCCGATGCCGCCGCCGTCGCCTGCAGGAATTCCCGCCTCGAGATCATCGTTTCATCCCTTGCTTCGCGCCGCGTCGGGCACCGCCGCGATGATGCGCGGCCGTTGGTTCGGGTCGCAGGTCCGCGTTCCGGGAGCCGAACCGGCTCCCGGTGGTCTGCGACCAACTAACAGAACGTCGCCAGGCTCGCCGCGATCAGGCGACGGTCAGCTTGTGCTTGGATTCGTACACCGAGCCGTCGTCGTCCTTCCACAGGAAGGCGAACTCGCCGCTCTCCGACGCCTTGTAGAAGAACGACTGATACGGATTGGCGGAAATCGCCGGATTCCACTCGGCCTCGAACACGGTCTTGCCGTTGAACTGCGCCGTGAAGGTGTTGATGATCTTACGCGGCACGATCTTGCCGGAGGCGTCCTTGCGCTGACCGGATTCCATTTCGTGCGAGATCAGCGTCTTGATTTCGATCAGTTCGCCCGGCTTGGCCTGGGTCGGGACGCGGACGCGCGGGGTCGGTTTGACGGACATTGGAATTTCCTCGCCTGGTTTTGTTGCCGTTGCCGGATTAGCCGCCGCAGCCGCCGATGGTGACCTTCACGCTCGACTTGGTCGAGTACAGCTTGCCGTCCGACATCTCGGCGATGCAGATGATGTTCTGGGTCTGCGCCAGCCGCATCCGGGTCGAGGCCGAGGCCTTGCCGCAGGCCGGGGTGAACTTGTAGCTGACGATGCCGGGCAGCGGGTTGCCGTCGGCGAACACGTGCACCGCCTTGACGTAGTCCGCATCGGTCATCGGGCTTTCGACGTCGACGGTGATCGGCACCACCAGGCCGTTCTCGGCGATCTCCGGCACGTCGAGCTTGATCTTGCCGCTGTCGAATTTCTTGTCGCCGTACAGCTTCTTGATCTCGGCATCGACCATCGCCGCGTCGGCGAACGACATCCGCGGCGCGAGCAGTGCGGCAAGGCCGGCGATGCCCGCCAGCGCCAACGCCTCGCGACGGCTCGTCTCGGTCTTCATGAACACCATTGGACTTCCTCCATCTGGGAGTCTTTCGCTTCCCTTGCCATAGTAACGCTTGACGATTGCAAGCGCGATCGGTCATGATCCGCAAACATCATTATATTGTTTTTCTTGAATGTAAAGATGCCAGGCCCGCGCCGAGGTATCACCGACCGCAACTCACAAGACGGTCATCGGAGGAGGGAGGAACCATGAGACCCATCACCGCTGTATCGGCGGTGATCGCCATTGTGCTCTGCACAATGCCGATCGTCGCCAAAGCGCAGGACGCCAGCGAAAAGGAGATCGAGCGCTATCGCGAGATGATCTCCGATCCGATGTCGAACCCCGGGTTCCTCGCGGTCGACCGCGGTGAACAGCTCTGGGCGGAGAAGCGCGGCACCAACAACGTCTCGCTGGAAAGCTGCGATCTCGGCCTCGGCGCCGGCAAGCTGGACGGCGCGTTCGCGCAACTGCCGCGCTACTTCAAGGACGCCGACCGGGTGATGGATCTCGAGCAGCGCCTGCTGTGGTGCATGCAGAACATCCAGGGACTCGACACCAAGGACGTGGTGGCGCGCCGCTTCTCCGGTCCCGGCAAGACCTCCGACATGGAGGATCTGGTGGCGTTCATTGCCAACAAATCCAGCGGCATGAAGATCCAGCCGCAGCTCAGCCATCCCAAGGAGCAGGAGATGGCGGCGGTCGGTGAGGAACTGTTCCACCGCCGCGGCGGCGTGATGGATTTCTCCTGCTCGACCTGCCACGGCGCCGAAGGCAAGCGCATCCGCCTGCAGGGGCTGCCCTACCTTGCGGGCCCCGGCAAGGACGCGCAACTGACGATGGCGAGCTGGCCGACTTACCGCGTGTCGCAGAGCGCGCTGCGGACCTTCCAGCACCGGATCTGGGACTGCTATCGCCAGCAGCGCTGGCCGGCGCCGGACTACGGCTCCGACGGCATCACCGCGCTGACGCTTTATCTCAACAAGATCGCGGCCGGCGGCGAGCTCGCCGTGCCGTCGATCAAGCGCTGAGGGAGGACGAAGCATGACGAGGATGAAAGTCTCGGTGCTGGCGCTCGCGCTCGGCGCGCTGGCCGGCGGTTCGATCGCGGCCCATGCGGCCGACAAGGCGGTCCCGCAGAAGCCGGACGCGATGAGCAAGGCTGCGGCGCAGACCGCCGATGCCGCCAAGCCGACGCCGGCCCACAAGGTCTCCACCGAAACCGTCGACGCCTACATCAAAGCGACGTTCGGCAAGGCGCCGGAAGACTGGCAGAAGCGGATCGTCCCCGACGAGACGATGCGGGCCTGCAACCAATATCGCAACGAGGTGCCGACCGACGTCGCCGATGCGATCATGAAGCGCGAGATCACCAAGGTGGTGTATCCGGCCGACGGCAAATTCCTCGGCGACTGGAAGGCCGGCGCCAAGATCGCCAACAACGGCCGCGGCGGCCAGTTCTCCGACAAGCCCGACACCATCAACGGCGGCAATTGCTACGCCTGCCACCAGATGGCGAAATCGGAAGTGTCGTTCGGCACGCTGGGGCCGAGCCTCACCCACTACGGCAAGGACCGCAACTACACCGAAGCCGAGATCAAGCAGGCCTACACCAAGATCTACAATTCGCAGGCGGTGGTGCCGTGCTCGAACATGCCGCGGTTCGGCAGCAACGGCTTCCTCAGCGAACAGCAGATCAAGGACGTGATGGCGTTCCTGTTCGATCCGGAATCCCCGGTGAACAAGGAATAGCGGACAGTAAGGGCTCGATCCGATGACCAGATACATGCTCCCGGCGATCGCACTGATCGTCGGCGTATCGCTCGCCACCCTCGCCCGCGCCGACGACGCGCTGGTGACCACCAAGTCGCTCAGCCCGGAGCTGGCGCTCGACGCCGCAAAGGCGGCGCTCGGCGAATGCCGCAAGCAGGGCTTCCAGGTCGCGGTCGCGGTGGTCGACCGCAGCGGCCTGCCGCAGGCGATGCTGCGCGACCGCTTCGCCGGCGCGCACACGCCCAGCACCGCGACCGGCAAGGCGTGGACCGCGGTGTCGTTCAAGACGGCCACCGGCGAACTGGCCAACATGACCAAGCCCGGTATGCCGCAATCCGGCCTGCGCGACCTGCCCGGCGTCGTCGTGCTCGGCGGCGGCCTGATCATCGAAGCCGCCGGCTCGCTGGTCGCCGGCATCGGCGTCTCCGGCGCCCCCGGCGGCGAAGCCGACGAAGCCTGCGCCAAGGCCGGCGTCGAGGCGATCAAGGACAAGTTGGATTTCTAAACGCCACACCGAGTCATTCCGGGGCGCGCCGTCAGGCGCGAACCAGGAATCTCGAGGTTCGTGTGCGGGGCGGCGGCCAAGCCGTGCCCGCATCAGATTCCGGGCTCGCGCTTCGCGCGCCCCGGAATGACGAGTTGCTACACCGGCTTCTTCAGCCAGTCGGTGAACGGCATCGACTGATAGCCCTTCTGCCGGACGTATTTGAACATCGCCAGGAATTCCGGCGGCTCGAGCAGGCCGGGCATCCGGGCGACTTCGCGGTCCTGCGGCTTCCTGGCGGCGAGGCCGGCGGAGCTTTCGGGGAAGAACTGCAGCGTCGGGGTGAAGCGGATGCCGTAGGCCTGCGCGAACGCCTTCTCGCGCAGCTTGTTGCCGTCGAGATCGGTGACGTCGCGGGCGCCGATGTGATTGAGGTGCAGCACCTCGAAATTGTCGCGGATGTAGCTCTCGATCTCCGGATCGCGCATGTGCACCTCGTGCAGCTTCTTGCACGCCGGGCAGCCCTTGAGGCCCCATAGAATCGCGAAGCGCTTGCCCTTGGCGGTGGCGGCTTCGAGATCTTCCTTCACGTCGAGAAAGCTCTGCAGATACCAGTCGAGCTGATACAGCCCGTCGTCGCCGAGCACCGGCGCTGCTGCGGCCGCCGGCGCGGTGCGCAGCGACAGCGCGCCGAGCGAACCAAGGCCGAGCGCGATGGCGCCGCGGCGCGACAACCAAGCCTTCGTCATCACCTGTCCTCCCTGTTGCCGGGCGCCGTCAGCCGATCTCGCCGATCGCGGGAAAGGTCTGCAGCAGCCATCCTGAGATTCTCGGCATCGCGCCGGTGAGAAACAATACGCCGGTCAGCACCAGCGCCCCGCCCATCACCTTCTCGACCGTCGCCATCTGCGTCCGCAGCCGCGCCATCAGCCGGATGAACGCGCCGGAGAACAGCGAGGCCAGCAGGAACGGCAGCCCGATCCCCAGCGAATAGGCGCCGAGCAGCACCGCGCCGTGCGCCGCCGAGCCCTCGACCCCGGCGACCAGCAGGATCGTCGCCAGCACCGGGCCGACGCACGGCGTCCAGCCGAATGCGAACGCCAGCCCGACCACATAGGCGCCGACAAAGCCGACGCCGCGGCGGACGTTGTGAAACCGGGCCTCGCGATACAGCAGGCCGATCCGGAACACACCGAGAAAGTGCAGTCCGAGCACGATGATGACGACGCCGGCGACGATGCCGAGGGTGTCGAAATGATCGGTCACCGCCTTGCCGATCGCCGACGCCGAGGCGCCGAGCGCGACGAACACGGTGGAAAAGCCGAGCACGAAGGCGGCCGACGACGCCACCACCCGCCAATCGATCGCCTTGACCGGCTGGTCGCCACCGCGGGTCAGTTGGTCCAGGCTGACGCCGGCCAGAAAGCACAGATACGGCGGCACCAGCGGCAGCACGCAGGGCGACAGGAACGACAGCACCCCGGCCCCGAAGGCGCCGACCATCGAGATATTGGAGACCACCGCGTTTCCGCCCCTAGAAGATACATGCGAATTCGTCTATATGTATCACATCATGGGCCAGAAGATGCTGAAATCGACTCTCATCGGCGCGATTCTGTTGTGTGCAGCGCAGCTATCGGCTGCGGCGGCGCACGCGGCCGAGCTGGTGATGTTCGAACGCGACGGCTGCGTCTGGTGCGCGCGCTGGGACCGTGACGTCGGCCAGATCTATCCCAAGACCGACGAAGCCAGGCTGCTGCCGCTGCGGCGCATCAATATGGACCACGCCAAGGAGCCTGGCCTCGGCCTTGCGAGCCCGGTGCGGTTCACCCCGACCTTCGTGGTGATCGACCAAGGCCGCGAGGTCGGCCGCATCACCGGCTATATCAACGACGATTCGTTCTGGGGCCTGCTCGGCGCGCTGGCCGCCAAGGTGACGCCGCCGCCGCGGCGCGGCCACACCTGATATCGTGCATATGCCGCAGATGACATGTTGCAACGCCAACTGAAACGATAGCTGATCGCCATGACCTCGATCCTCGAACCCGACATCGAGAACGAACTCCGCGACGGCGCGGAGTACTCGCCCGAGCTCGATATGCTGATGCGCCGGGCGCGCAAGGCCAGCAACTTCCTGAAAGCGGTGTCGCACGAGAACCGGCTACTGCTGCTGTGCCTGCTCGCCGAACGCGAACGCTCGGTCAGCGAACTGGAGAACATCCTGTCGCTGCGGCAGTCGGCGGTGTCGCAGCAGCTCGCCCGGCTGCGCTACGACGGCATGGTCGACACCAGGCGGGACGGTAAGACTATTTACTACAGCCTCGCCAACGACGACGTCCGTCGCGTGATCTCGGTGATCTATGATATCTTCTGTTCGTCCGCGCGGGACGGCCAGAAGTAAGCGATCCCTCGCGGCGCGCCGATAAGACAATAAGCTGACGCAAGCGGCTGTCGCACGCCTGCGCGCCAACGAGGAAACTCCATGCAGGACGCATCCGCCTGGATGCTCGCGCTGGCCGGCCTGTGCGTCGGCGTCGTCGCCGGTTTCTTCGTGCGGCTGGCGCGGCTGTGCTCGTTCGGCGCGGTCGAGGACGCGCTGATGGGCGGCGACACCCGCCGCCTGCGCATTTTCGGCCTGGCGCTCGGCATCGCGCTGCTCGGCACCCAGGCGCTGGTGATCGCCGGCCAGCTCGACCCCGACCAGTCCAACTACACGGCGCCGGCGCTGCCGCTGGTCTCGATCGCGATCGGCAGCGTGCTGTTCGGCGTCGGCATGGCGTTCGTCGGCACCTGCGGGTTCGGCTCGCTGGTGCGGCTCGGCACCGGCGATCTCCGCAGCTTCGTGGTGATCCTGGTGCTCGGCGGCGCCGCCTATGCGACGCTGCGCGGGATGTTGTCCGGCTTCCGCATCACCGTGCTGGAACGGTTCGCCGTGACGATGCCGGACGGCGTCAGTACCGACTTCGCCGCGTTGACCCGGTACTATACCGGGATCGACCTGCGGGCGCTGATCGCCGCGCTCGGCGGCGGCGTGCTGTGCCTGATCGCGCTCGGCGACAAACGGCTGCGGCGGACGCCGCGGCTGCTCGCCGCCGGGGTCGCGCTCGGCGTGCTGACGGTGGTCGGCTGGCTCGCCACCACCCGGCTCGCCGATCCGTTCGCCGGGCCGGTGCATCCGCAGAGCCTGACCTTCGTCTCGACCATCGGCAAGGCGGTGTATGCGGGGCTGCTGAACGCCGGCAATTTCGCCGATTTCGGCGTCGGCACGGTGTTCGGCGTGGTCGCCGGCTCGTTCCTCGCCGCCTGGCGCGCCGACGAGCTGCGCTGGGAGGCGTTCGACGACGATCACGAGATGCGCCGCCACGTCGCCGGCGCGGCGCTGATGGGGTTCGGCGGCATTCTGACCGGCGGCTGCACCATCGGCCAGGGCATCACCGCAGGCTCGATGCTGGCGCTGTCGTGGCCGATCGCGATTCTCGGCATGATGCTCGGCGCCCGGATCGGCATCGCGGTGCTGGTCGACGGCTCGCCGCGCGAATTGCTGCGGCGCCGGTTCGACGCCTGGCGCGAATGGCTGCAGCGGCGGCCGCAGCCGGCGGTTACGGCCGCAAATAAGCCCAGCCGTCCCCCTGCAGCTCCATCAGACGCACCGCACCGGACGGCACCGCGCTCGCTTGCGGAATGAGATTGACGGCGTGGCCCTCGCGCTTCTCCATCCCGGTCTTGGTGTTCTCGCAGGCGGCGAAGGCGATGCTGGAGGGGAACGCGCCCTCGGCGATCTGCTTGATGCGGTCCTTCACCGGCGATGAATCGGCGCGCAGCATGTGCAGGCCGGGGCCGAAGGTGACGACCTCGACCTGAACGTCCTCGTTCTTGGCCTTGTAGTACTCGATGATGTTGGCGGCGTTGTTCAGCGCCAGGTTCATCACCGCCGGATCGTTCTGATCGACCTGGATCGCGACCCGGTGCGCCTTGGCGTCGGCAGCGAAACCCGGCACCGCGGTGACCGTCAGCAACGCCACAGCGACGGCGGCCTTGAACAGCGACTTCATCGTGATCCTCCCCGGTTGTTGTTTGACGTGCAAACTAACCACCGCGATCGCCGCTGTCACCAAAGGATCAGCGGGACCAAGTGATCACGTTGCCGTCAGGTCGAAAGGGAAACTCAGGCTCGTCATTCCGGGGCACGCGTGAAACGCGTGAACCCGGAATCCCGAGATGGCTCGAAGAGAGATTCCGGGTTCGCGAGCTGCGCTCGCGCCCCGGAATGACTCTGGCGTGAGACACTCAGCGCGTCGCCAGCGCCGCGACCGGTGCGAAGCGGCGGATGCCGAGTGCGGCGCCGCCGACGATGCCGGCGACCGCGATGAACGACGGCAGCGCCAGCGTCGACAGGCCGGTGAGGCCCTGCCCGACCGAGCAGCCATAGGCCATCGCGCCGCCCGAGCCCATCAGCACGGCGCCGACCGTCGAGCGCAGCATATGCGGCGCCGAGGTGAAGCCCTCCAGCGCGAAGCGGCCGGTGAGCAGCGCGGTGGTGGCGCTGCCGGCGAGCACGCCGACGGCGAGCGCGACGCCGAAGCTCAGTGTCAGGCCGGTGGAGAACATCACGTATTGCAGCGTATCAGCCAGCGGCGCCACGAAGCTCAGCGAGGTCGCCGGGATCGGGTTGAAGTCGTCGGCGCCGAAGTAACCGGTGGTGAGCCAGCCGGCGACGACCAGCAGGCCGATCACCACGCCGGCCGCAATCTGGCCGGGAGCGCGACGGAACGAGCGGTCGGAAAATGCGAATGCGAGCAGCGCGCCGGACGCGATCAGCACCGCGGCGATCTGCGCGACCGCTTCGCCGAGGCCGGCGGCGCCGAGCAGTGACGGCACCGAGACGTGCGGCGGCGACACCTGGGTCCATTGCAGGAAGGCGAGCCGCGCCGGCGCGAACAGGCCCTTCAGCGTGATCTGCGCCGCGACCGCGATCAGGCCGACCACCAGCAGCGAGCGCAGATTGCCCTTGCCGAGCAGCACCAGCGCGCGCGAGGCGCAGCCGTTCGCTAGCACCATGCCGAGGCCGAACATCAGGCCGCCAAGGAAGATCAGCGGCGCCGAGAACGACGGCTGCAGATACAGCGACTTGCCGATGTCGACGGTGCCGAGCCCGGCGATCAGCTGGGTGCCGGCGATCGCCACCGCGAGCGCCACCGCGTAGCTGCGCAGCTTGCGGCCGTCGTCCTTGGTCCAGTAGTCGCGCAAGCCGCTCATCAGGCAGAAGCCGCTCAGCAGCCCGGCGACGCCGAACGCGGCGCCGATCGCGAAGCTCAGCACGATCACCAGTTCCGGCATCTGCATCGATCGATCCTCCAGCCGGCGCGCCAAAAGGCCGCGCCTCCGACCGACGATGTACGCATCGCCGCAAAACCGGTAAATACGTGAGGAAAATTAAGCAGGAAGTTGCAGCACCTGTGGACTGCGCAGAGTTTTGTCCTTTGTGCGCCGCGCCGGGGATGAAATTATTCTCCGGCCGATGGCGACGGTTCCGCATGTTGCGCGTTGAAGACCGCGCCGTTCCACCGCAAGTTCCACTCCCCGCCTCCTCTCACCTTTCGAGACTGCGATTCCCTTCATGACGCTCGACCAGATTCTGCTGTTCGTCCTGTTCGCCGCCATCCTGGCGATGCTGGTGTGGGGCCGGTTCCGCCACGATCTGGTCGCGGCGGCCGGACTATTCATCGCGGTGGCGCTCGGGCTGGTGCCGCAGGATGCGGCGTTCTCCGGCTTCTCCAATCCGGCGGTGGTGGTGGTCGCGCTGGTGCTGATCGCCTCGCGCGCATTCGAAAATTCCGGCGCGCTCGGCCTGGTCGCGCAATGGGCGGTCGACGACAAACGGCCGATCGGCACCCACATCGCGCTGGTCGGCGGCATCGCCGCTGCGCTGTCGGCGGTGATCAACAACGTCGCAGCGCTCGCGCTGCTGATGCCGATGGACATCCAGGCGGCGCGCAAAGCGGGCCGCCCGCCTGGCATGACGCTGATGGCACTGTCGTTCGCCACCATCCTGGGCGGCATGACCACACTGATCGGCACGCCGCCGAACATCATCGCCTCCTCGATCCGCGCCGAACAGCTCGGCCAACCCTACCGGATGTTCGACTTCGCGCCGGTCGGCGTCGCGGTCGCGGTTGCCGGCGTGATCTTCGTCGCGCTGATCGGCTGGCGGCTGGTGCCGCGCCGTCACGACAGCGCCGCCGAGCTCGCCTCGGAATCCTCGTTCGAAGCCGAACTCGAAGTCGGCAAGGACTCGCCCGCGGTCGGCAGGCTGGTCGCCGAGTTCGAGGACGACGCCGAGAACGCCGACGTGCTGATCACCGGCCTGATCCGCGACGGCACACTGCGGCGGAGCGGTGCGCGGCTCTACACCATCGAGCCGGACGACCTCTTGGTGGTGAAAGGCTCGGGCGACGCGATCGCCGCCTTCATCAAGGCGACCAATCTGCAGGAGGCGTCGTCGTCCGACAGCGAGGAGCGGGATGCGCCGGCGCGCAAGCGCGACGACACCGGCAAGGACGACGGCGACGCCAAGGAGCGCAACGGCGGCTCGGCGATCGTCGAGGTGGTGGTCCGCGCCGATTCCTATCTGGTCGGCCAGTCCGCGGCGGCGCTACGGCTGCGCAAGCGCTTCGCGCTGACCCTGCTCGGCATCTCTCATGCCGGCAAGCTGGCGCGCGAAAAGGTCGGCGACCGCATCATCGAGGCCGGCGACGTGCTGCTGCTGACCGGCCCCGGCGCGGCCTCGACCGCGACGCTGAATTCGATGCGGCTGCTGCCGGTGAACACCATCAACGTCGCGCCGTATCGCGCCTGGAAGGTCGCGCTCACCGTCGGGCTGTTCGTCGCGGCGATCGCGGCGGCCTCGTTCGGGCTGCTGTCGTTCACGGTGGCGATCGCGATGGCGGTGGTGGCCTATGCGGCATTCGGCCTGGTGCCGGCGCGCGACTTCTACTCGACGATCGAGTGGCCGGTGGTGGTGATGCTGGCCTGTCTGCTGCCGATCGGCGCCGCCTTCGACAAGGTCGGCGGCACCGCGCTGGTCGCCGGATGGATCGGCGAGATCACCCAGGGCTATTCGCCGGTGGTGGCATTGGTGGCGCTGATGGTCGCGACCATGATGCTGTCCGACGTGCTCAACAACGTCGCCACCATCGTGGTCGCCGGACCGATCGCAATCGATCTCGCCCACCGCGTCGGCGGCAATCCCGACACCTTCCTGATGGCGGTGACGATCGCGGCGTCCTGCGCCTTCCTCACCCCGATCGGTCACAAGAACAACACGCTGATCATGGGCCCGGGCGGCTTCCGCTTCGCCGATTACTGGCGGATGGGGCTGCCGCTCGAACTGGTGGTGCTCGTGGTGGCGGTGCCGATGCTGCTGATCGTGTGGCCGATCTGATCGTTACAACGACCCGACCGTCGCCGCGACCATCCGCCAGCGCACACCGCGGCCGCCGAATTCGTCGCCGAGCGTATCGAGCAGCGCACGCAGCTCGGCCGCTTCGGCGGTGACGACGATCTCGACCGACAGCGTGTGACCGCGGACTTGTTCGACCACGCTGTCGTAGTCGACGTCGCGGCCGTAGCCTTCGACCTCGCGGGCGGTGAAGCCGACGCGCGCGGTCGGCTCGTGCGCCAGCATCGCGGCGATCACCTCGTCCTTCAGCGCCACCGGCACCAGCAGCGTCAGCACCATCGCGCTCATCGCGGGGCCTCCTGCGTCTTCGGAGCAGGCGGAATCCCGAAGCGGCGATACAGCACCGGCAGGATCACCAACGTCAGCAGCGTCGAGGTGACGAGACCGCCGATCACCACCACCGCCAGCGGCCGCTGCACGTCGGCGCCCGGACCGGTGGCGTAGAGCAGCGGCACCAGGCCGAACGCGGTGATGCTGGCGGTCAGCAGGATCGGCCGCAGCCGGCGCTGCGCGCCGAGCTCGACGATCTGATCCGGCGGCAGCCCCTGGCTGCGCAGCAGGTTGAAATACGACACCAGCACCAGGCCGTTCAGCACCGCGATGCCGAGCAGCGCGATGAAGCCGACCGAGGCCGGCACCGACAGATATTCGCCGGTGATCAGCAGGCTGAACACGCCGCCGATCAGCGCGAATGGGATGTTGATGAACACCAAGAGCGACTGTCGCAGCGACGAGAAGGTGACGAACAGCAGCAGGAACACCAGCGCGAGCGCGATCGGCACCACGATGCCGAGCCGCGCCGCGGCGCGCTGCTGGTTCTCGAACTGGCCGCCCCAGACGATACTGGTGCCTTCCGGCAGCTTGACCTTGGCGGCGACCGCGGCCTTGGCCTCGTCGACGAAACCGACGAGGTCGCGGCCCGAGACGTTGCTCATCACCAGCGCCAGCCGGCGGCCGTTCTCGCGGTCGATCTTCACCGGCCCGTCGATCCGCTCCAGCCGGGCGACGTTGGCGAGCGGCACCGACTTGCCGTCGGCCAGTACCAGATTGATGCCGGCGAGCCGCGCCGGGGATTCGCGCAGCGACTCGGTGCCGCGGATCAGCACCGGCGTGCGGCGGCCTTGTTCGACCACGATGCCGGCCTGACGGCCTTCGATCTGGGTGCGCAGCGCTTCGGTGAGCGCATCGACGTCGAGCCCGAGCCGGCCGGCCTGCAGCCGGTCGATCGCGACATTGTAGTACTCGAAGCCTTCGTTCAGCGTGGTGCGGACGTCTTCGGCGCCCTTCAGCGTCTTCAGCGTCGCGGTGATCTGTTCGGCCAGCCTGTTCAACGTCGGGATATCGGTGCCGAAGATCTTTGCCACCACGTCGCCGCGGGCGCCGATGATCATCTCCTGCACCCGCATCTCGATCGGCTGGGTGAACGAGAAGCCGATGCCGGGGAAGCCGGCGAGCGCCTTGCGCAGCTCGCCCATCAGCCAGTCCTTGTCGTGCGGCCGGCGCCACTCCGCCTCGGGCTTGAGGATGACGTAGGTATCGGTCTGGTTGAGGCCCATCGGATCGAGGCCGAGTTCGTCGGAGCCGACGCGAGCCACGATGCTCTTCACTTCGGGCACTGCGTCCATCACCGCCCGCTGGATCTTGAGGTCGAGATTGACGCTCTCTTCGAGCCCGATCGACGGCAGCTTTTCGACGCTGATGATCGGGGTGCCCTCTTCCATCGTCGGCATGAAGATCTTGCCGAGCTGGCCATAGGCGAACACGGTCGCGACCAGCGCCAGCGCCGACACCGCCAGCACCGCCTTTTCGTGATGCAGCGCGAACCGCAGCACCGGCGTGTAGCCGGCGCCGATCTTGCGCACCAGCCAGGTATCACCGTGACCGGCGGTCTTCAGCAGCAGCGACGCCAGCACCGGGATCACGGTGAGCGCGAGCAGCAGCGACGAGCCGAGCGCGAACACGATCGCCAGCGCCACCGGGATGAACAGCTTGCCTTCAAGCCCCTGCAGCGTCAGCAGCGGCAGGAACACGATGACGATGATGCCGATGCCGGAGGTCACCGGCACCACCACCTCGCGCAGCGCCTGATAGATCCGGTGCAGCAGCGGCACCTGCGCGGCGTGGCGGTCGTGGGCGAGATGCGACACCACGTTTTCGACCACCACCACCGAGGCGTCGATCAGCATGCCGATCGCGACGGCGAGGCCGCCGAGGCTCATCAGATTAGCCGACATTCCGGCCCAGCGCATCAGCACGAAGGTGGCGAGCGCCGACAGCGGCAGCGTCAGCGCCACCACCAGCGCGGCGCGCCAGTCGCCAAGGAACAGGATCAGCAGCACGATCACCAGCACCACGGCTTCGAGCAGCGACTTCGACACCGTGCCGACGGCGCGGCCGACCAGATCGCCGCGATCGTAGAACACGTTCAGCGTCACGCCCTTCGGCAGCGTCGGCTCCAGCTCCTTGAACTTGGCGCGAACGCCGTCGACGACGTCGCGCGCGTTGGCGCCGCGCAGGCCGAGCACCAGGCCCTGCACCGCTTCGCCCTGGCCGTCGCGCGTCACCGCGCCATAGCGGGTGATGCTGCCGATCCGCACTTCGGCGACGTCGCGCACCCGCACCATGCCGCCGTCGCGCGAGGCCAGCACGATGTCGCGCAGATCGTCGAGATTGCGGACCTGGCCGTCGACGCGGACCAGCAGCACTTCCTCGCCGGCCGACAGCCGCCCGGCGCCGCCGTTGCGGTTGTTCTTCTCGATCGCCTTCTCCAGCGTGTCGATGGTGATGCCATGCGAGGCCATCGCCAGATTGTCGGGGACGATCTCGAAGCTGCGCACGAAGCCGCCGAGCGAATTGACGTCGGCCACCCCGGGCAGCGTGCGCAGCGCCGGACGGATGGTCCAGTCGAGCAATGTCCGCCGCTCCGCCATCGTCAGGTCGCCGCCCTCGATGGTGAACATGAACATCTCGCCGAGCGGCGTGGTGATCGGCGCCAGACCTCCGGTGAGGCCGTCGGGCATGTCCTTCATCGCCGAGGCGAGCCGTTCGGCGACCTGGTTGCGGGCCCAATAGATGTCGACGCCGTCGGCAAAATCGATGGTGACGTCGGCGAGGCCGTATTTGGTGGTCGAGCGCAGGATCGTCTTGTTGGGGATGCCGAGCATTTCCAGCTCGAGCGGCATCGTCACCCGGGTCTCGACCTCCTCGGGCGTCATGCCCGGGGCCTTCATGATGATCTTGACCTGGACCGGCGAGACGTCGGGGAAGGCGTCGATCGGCAGATGCCGGAACGCCAGCACGCCGGCGCCGATCAGCAGCAGCGTCGCCAGCACCACCAGCAGGCGATGCGACAGCGAGAACTCGACGAGACGGGTCAACATCTACTCGACCCCGCCGAGTCCCTGCCAGGCGCCCTTCAGCGCAGCGATGCCGCGCACCGCGATCCGCTCGTCGCCGCGGAAGCTGCCGCTCACCACCGCGAACTGCGGCAGCTCCTCGCGTATCTTCACCGGCGTGGCGACGAAGCCGCCGTCGGTCTGCACGAACACGAAGGCGTCCTTGCCCCGCCGCACCATCGCGCCGCTGTGCACCCGCCATTCGGCCGAGCCGCTGGTGAGGGGCGCGATCTGCGCCTCGACGATCTGGCCGGGCCGCAGGTCGGGATCGGGCTCGTCGAATTCGGCGCGGACGATCACGGTCTGCGAGGTCGGCTCGACGCTGGAGCCGATCGACACCACCTTGCCGACGCAGTCATGGCCGCGCAGCGTGACCCGGGCGCCGACTGCGAACTCGTCGGCGCGCAGCGCCGGCACCTGGATTTCGACCCACAGCGGCGCGAGCTGCGCCAGCTTGAACACCAGCGCCAGCGCCTCGACGGTCTGGCCGGGCGTCGTCGGGCTTTCCAGCACCACGCCGTCGATCGGTGCGATCAGCGTCAGCCGGGGATCGAGCTTCTGAGTCGCCGCCAGTTTCTCGACCGCATCCTCGGTCATGCCGACATGCAGCAGCGCCTGGCGCCGCTCGGCGGCGGTGGCCTTGGCCTGTTCGTATTCGCTCTGGGTGACGATGACCTGCTTCCTGGTCACCGCACCGTAGGGCGCGAGCTGCGTCTCGCGGTCGAGATTGGTCTTGAGCAGCCGCTCTTTGTTGTAGGCGACCAGATATTCGGCTTGGGCGTTGGCGAGCGCCGGGCTCTGAATCTCGGCGAGCAGATCGCCGGCCTTCACCACCGTGTCGATCCGCACCAGCAGCCGCTCGATCCGGCCGCCGAGCGGCGCATTCATCAATCGGCTGCGATCCGGCGGTACCGCGATTTTGCCGGGGAAGCTGAGGCCGGCCGCGGCCGGCTGCTTCTCCAGCGGCGAGGTCTCGATCCCGACGCGTTCGGCCTGCTGTTTTGAGATCGGCAGTTCGTCCCCGGCGCGCGCGGTCCCGCACGACAGCGCGGCGGCAAGCAAAAGCCAAATGGTCGAAAAGCGGAGCATGGATCTGTCACTGGCACCTGTGCCGGCCCGAAGGCGCCGGACGCGCCGGCTCCCCGCAGCCGCCGCAACGAGCCACTTGCCTAAGCTAGCGCGGCTGACAGGACGCTGACAGAGGCGAACGCAGTCGGCGTCAACCGCTGCTGCACAACGACCGCAGCTACTTGCCAGCGATTCGCAGCAAAGCTCCGTGCGGTCCTTCAGGCCGCGCGCTGGGCCAGCATGTCGGCGCGGACCCGGCCGAGATAGTCGCGAATCCGGTGCGCCAGCGTCTCCGACTGCGACGACAGATGGGTCGAGGCGGTCATCGTCGAGGCGGCGGATTGCTCGGTGTCGCGGGCACTGGCGGTCACCGCCTGGATGCTGCCGGCGATGTCGCTGACCACGTCGTAGGCCTGCTCGATGTTCTTGGCGATGTCGGCGGTGGCGGCGGTTTGCGCTTCGGCGGCGCCAGCGACCGCCGCGGTGATGTCGTCGACCTCGGACATCACCGTGCCGATCTCGCCGATCGACCGGCTGACGAGATCGGCGGCGCTGTGGACGTGCTCGACCTGATCCTCGATCTCGCCGGTGAATTTGGCGGTCTGTTCGGCCAGCGCCTTCACCTCGGCGGCGACCACCGCGAAACCGCGACCGGCCTCGCCGGCGCGCGCCGCCTCGATGGTGGCGTTGAGCGCCAGCAGATTGGTTTGGCCGGCGATCACTTCGATCGACTTCACCACCTCGGCGATCCGCTCGGCGACGCTGCGCAGGCTGGCGACGTTGGCGGAGGCGTCCGACACCCGGCTCACCGCGCGGCCGACCACTTCGGCGGAGCGGCCGATCTCGGCGCCGACCTCGCGGGCGCTGGCCGACAATTCGGTGGTGGCGGCGGCGACGCTGCGCATGTTGTTGCTGGCCTGCTCCGCGGCTGCCGCGACGCTGGTGAGGCGTTCGCGGGTGAGCGAGGCGCCGCTGGTCAGGCTGCCGGCGGTGTCGCGCATGCCGCGGGAATCCTCGTCGAGCGACGACACCACGTCGGTCACCGCGGATTCGAGCTGCGCCGCCTGCTGGGCGAAACTGTCGATCCGCGATTCGATGCTGTCGGTGGCGGCATTGATGGTCTTGGCACCGCGTAGCAGCGCGCCGTGCAGGCCCCCGGGCAAAATGCGGCGGAAGTAACGCCGGTGCTGCACCGCGTCCATGGCGGCGGTGGCCTCGCGCACGAAGGCATCGCAGCCGTCGATCACGTCGTTGACGGCGCGCAGCATGTCGCCGGTGCGGCCGTTGTCGGGGATATGCAGAATGCGCGCCTCGAAGTCGCCGGCGGCGATCCTCTGGCAGACGTCGCGCGCCTGGCCGATCAGCCGGGTGGTCTGCACCATCCTGTACAGCGCGACGCACGTCGCCAGGATCGCGAAGGCCTGGATCGTCATTGCCGCGGCGCGATAGTCCAGCGCTTCCAACGCGAGCGCGATCGACGACGCCACGATGATGACGGCGATGTTAAGCTGCGCTTTGGAGAGCGAACATAAGTTCGTCATAGCTGACCTTCTTCGAGGCGACGAAATCGGTGAGCGCCTTGAGGCCGGCCTCGACCGCCTGCTTGCCGTTGGCGCAGCTCTGCTCGACCCGCAGCACCTCGGCATAGAGCGGCGCGATCGCGCCCGCGACCACGCTCGGATCCGGGGTGCGGCGATTGGAGTGATAGGCGACGATGTTGCCGTTTGCGTCGAACGACGGCGTGATGTGGGCGAACACCCAATAATGGTCGCCGCTGCGCGCCATGTTCTTGACGTAGCCGAAGATCTCGCGGCCCGCCGCGATCGTGTCCCACACCAGACGGAACACTGCACGCGGCATGTCGGGATGGCGGATGATGCTGTGCGGCTGACCGAGCAGTTCCGCCTCGCTGTAGCCGGCGATGTGACAGAAGGTGCGGTTGGCGTAGGTGATGCGGCCTTTCAGATCGGTCTTGGACACGATCAGTTCGCCTGCCGGGAAGAAGACTTCCTTGCCGGTCGGGCGGATTTGGACAACCATCGCCTTTCTCCTTGGAGGGCACGCCTCTGTTTTTGGTAGGATCAGGGGTTTGAATTTGTCTTAAGACTCAGGTCCGACGCTGTATCGCTGCTGCAAACACGTATTCGTACGAAGCCTCGTTGGAGCTGCGCAAGACCGGCGATCACTCGCCGGCCGCAGTGCGGCTCATGTAGCTCGCTGTTCGACCAGTTCCTTGCGCACCAGGCCGAGATAGCCGTTGATCTGCTGCGCCAGTTGCTCGGATTGCAGGGATAGCTGCGCCGACGTCGTCATCGTCGACGTCGCGGCACGTTCGTTGTCTTCGGCGTTTCCGGCGAGCACGTGGATGGTTTCGGAGATTTCGCGCACCACCGCGAACGCCTCCTCGATGTTGCGCGCGATCTCGGCGGTCGATTGCGACTGCGCGCCTGCCGCTCCGGCGACCTGACGGGTGATACGGTCGATCTCGGCGATCACGGTGCCGATCTCGCCGATCGAATGGCCGACCGCGCCGGCGGCGCCGTGGACCTGGCCGACCTGCGCTTCGATCTCGCCGGTGAACTGCGCGGTCTGCGACGCCAGCGCCTTGACCTCGTGCGCCACCACGGCGAAGCCTCGGCCGGCGTCGCCGGCCCGCGCGGCCTCGATCGTGGCGTTGAGCGCGAGCAGATTTGTCTGGCTGGCGATCGCCTGGATCGCCTTCACCATCTCGCCGATATTGTTGGCGACCTGCTGCAGCGCATCGACACTGCCGCTGGCCTCACCGACGCTGCCGACCGCGCGGGCAACGATCGCGGCGGAGCGTTCGATCTCGGTCCGCACGCCGCTCGCGCTCGAGGTCAGTTCGGAGGTCGCGGAGGCGACCGATTGCATGTTGGCGGTCGCCTGCTCGGACGAGGCGGCGACCGAAGCCAGCCGTTCGCGTGCCGACGAGGCGCCGGTCGTCAGCGTGCCGGCGGTGTCCTTCATCTGCGCCGAGCCGCGGTCGAGCGCAGTGACGATCGCGCTGGTGGTCGCCTCCAGCTCCGCGGTGCGGCCTTCGAAGCTCTTGATCCGCCGTTCGATGTTTTCAGCCGCTGCGTTGATGGCGCCGGCGCCGTGCAACAGCGCCCCGTGCAGTCCGCCCGGCAGGATGCGGCGGAAGTACTTGTTGTGGTGCATCGCGGTCATCGCCGCTGTCGCCTCGCGGACGAAGGCGTCGCAATCGTCGATCATGTCGTTGATGGACCGCAGCAGCGTTCCGGTGCGGCCGTCGTCGCGAATACCGAGGATCCGCGCTTCGAAATCGCCGTCGGCGATGCGGCGGCAGACGTCGCTGGCCTCGCCGAGCAGCCGCCGCGTCTGGCCGATGCGGAACAACGCCAGCCCGGCGAATGCCAGCACGGCGGCCTGGATCATCATCGCGGCGACGCAATAACCGAGCGCTCCACAGGCCGCCGCCGTGCCCGCGGCGACGATCAGTCCGGCAACGTCAAGCCGCGCTCTTGAGAGAGAACATAAGTTCGTCATAGGAGACCTTCCGAGAGGCGACGAAATCGGACAGCGCGCGGCAGCCGGCCGACAACGCTTCCTTGGGATTGGCGTGGCTGCGCTCGAGGCGAAGGATATCGGCGTAGAGCGGGATGATCGCGCCTTCGAGCACGCCGCGATCCGGCGCGCGACGGTTGGAGTGATAGCCGACGATCCGGCCCGAACCGTCGAACGACGGGGTGACGTGCGCAAACACCCAATAATGGTCGCCGGTGCGCGTCATGTTCTTCACGTAGGCGAAGATCTCGCGGCCCTGCTGCACCGCATCCCACAGCAGCTTGAACACCGCGCGCGGCATGTCCGGATGGCGGATGACGTTGTGCGGCCGGCCGATCAGTTCGGCCTCGCCATAGCCGGCGACATCGCAGAACAGACGGTTGGCGTAGGTCAGCCGTCCTTTGGTGTCGGTCTTGGACACGATCAATTCAGACGCTGGGAAGAAGGCCTCCCGTCCGCTCGGCGTGACGTGGCGCATAGACGACCTCGATGGAACTCATTGCGCTTGCTCGTTAGTCGCAGAAGTGTTGCGAATGGGTTTATTCCACGAAAGGTGAATGACTAAAGTTCACAAATTGAACAATTGCACCATCATGATACCGATCGTGTTGCGACCCCGGCGGGCAGCCGGTGGTGGAAAAGGTATCTTGGTAGGCCACTCGAGCGGCCGAGCTTCGATCCGCCGTCAGCCGCCGAGGCCGTGTGCGATCACCTTGCGCATCAGATTGGGCAGAGCCTCGTCCGCCAGCGTCGCGATCTGCGTCCAGCGCATGCCGGCCGGGGCCCGGGTGCCCGCCGGGGCGTGCGCCACATACACCGTCAGCTCCAGCGGGAAGTGGGTGAACACATGGCTGACGACGCCGGCCGTGCGGTGCCAGCGGGTGACGCCCTTTACGACCGGCGCCTGGGCCTTGGCGGCAGCTTCGTCGTGATCGGGCAGCCAGTCGGAATTCGGCACCTCGGTCATGCCGCCGAGCAGGCCCTTGGCGGGGCGGCTGCGAACCAGCACCTGGTCGCCGCGGATCACCACGAAGGCGGCGCCGCGGCGCAGCGCCCCGGTCTTCTTCGGCGCCTTGCGCGGGAAGCTGTCGACGTCGCCGCGCAGCCGCGCCGCGCAGCCGTCCATCAGCGGGCACAGCGCGCAAGCCGGCTTCTTCGGCGTGCAGATCGTGGCGCCGAGATCCATCAGCGCCTGGGCACTGTCGCCGGCGCGGGACGGGCCGAGCAATGTCTCGGCCAGCGCCTTGATGCGCGGCTTGGCCTTCGGCAGTTCGTCCTCGACCGCGTAGAGCCGCGACACCACCCGCTCGATATTGCCGTCGACCGGCATCGTCCGGCGGCCGAACGCGATCGCGGCGATCGCGGCTGCGGTGTACGGCCCGACGCCGGGCAGAGCCCGCAGCCCCTCTTCGGTGTCGGGAAAACGGCCGCCATGCTGGCGCGTCACCGCCACCGCGCAGGCGTGCAGATTGCGGGCGCGCGAGTAGTAGCCGAGCCCGGCCCACATCTTCAGCACGTCGTCGAGCGAGGCTTCGCCCAGCGCGGTGACGCTCGGCCACCGCGCCATGAACTTTTCGAAATACGGCCCGACCGCCCGCACCGTGGTCTGCTGCAGCATGATTTCCGACAGCCACACCGCATAGGGATCGGCCGTCGCGCCCGGCAACGCCCGCCACGGCAGGCTGCGGCGATGGCGGTCGTACCAGGTCAGCAGCGCTTGCGGCCGGACACGCGCGGCCTCGCCCTCCGTCTCGTGCTCTGCTGTGATGACCGGGGATTGTTTCCGCCGCGGCGCTGCGCCTGCTAGACTCATGACCGGTATCGTCGCAAAGCGTCCCTGCATGAGCAAGCCCGGCCCGATCTCCGCCAAGCCATTGTCCGGCCTGTTGGGCGCGACGCTGTCAGAAGCGTTCGCCAAGCAGGGCTTTGCGGCGCGCGAACTGGTGACGCGCTGGGCCGAAATCGCCGGTGCGCAGATCGCGGCGCATTCCGAGCCGCTGAAGATGCAATGGCCGCGGCCGGTCGACGGCCAGCCGGTGCAACCGGCGACGCTGGTGCTGCGGGTCGAAGGCCCGATGGCGCTGGAGATTCAGCATTCCTCCGACCTGATCCTGGAGCGGGTCAACCGCTTCCTCGGCTGGAACGCGGTCGGGCGGATCGCGCTGCGTCAGGCGCCGCTGTCGCGCCGGCCGCGCAAGAGCGTCCCGCGCGCCCCCGATCCGGCGGCGGTCGCCCGCGTCGCCGCGACGCTCGACGAGGTCGCCGACCAGGAACTGCGCGACGCACTGGCGCGACTCGGCGCGACGATCAAGCGGACGTGACGCCGGCGCTTTTCAACTTGTTCTGGCGCGGCATTGCCACAATTGCTGTTTCAAGCTAGCCAGACCTGGAGGTCGCGCGGCGCTGGCGCCGCCGTGACGTGTCGTTGTCGGCGGCCCGCCCCGCCGAATTGGAGCCGTTTGCCGATGATCACGCGCCGCACTTTCACCGCCGCTCTGTCGCTGACCGGCCTGGTCGCCGTCGCCGGCGTCTCGCCGTTCCGGCTGATCGACACAGCCTTCGCCCAGAGCAAGGAGGCCGCGACCGCCGCCGACGTCGCCAAGCCGATGTCGCTGCCCGACATGGCGCTCGGTCCGAAGGACGCCGCCGTCACCGTCACCGAATACGCCTCGCTGACCTGCTCGCATTGCGCCACCTTCGACCAGCAGGTGTTCCCGCAGATCAAGAAGGCCTACATCGACACCGGAAAGATCCGCTGGGTGTTCCGGGAATTCCCGCTCGACATCAAGGCGGCGGCCGGCTCGATGCTGTCGCGCTGCATCGCCAAGGAGGATTCCGCCAAGTACTTCGCGGTCACCGACGTGCTGTTCAAGAGCCAGACCGAGTGGGTGCTGAAAGACACCACCGAACAGCTCAAGCGGATCGGCAAGCAGGCCGGCCTGTCGGGCGAAGAGGTCGAAGCCTGCCTGAAGGACCAGAAGCTGCTCGACAAGATCGCCGCCGACCAGAAATACGCCAACGAAGTGCTGAAGGTGAACGCCACCCCGACCTTCTTCATCAACGGCGAAATGCTGCGCGGCGAGAACTCGTTCGAAGAATTCTCCAAGCGCATCGACGCGCTGCTGGCGAAGAAGAGCTGAGGCGGGGGCGCTGGTAACAAAGCGCTCCACTCGCGTCGTCGAGCCGCCGCTCTGAAGTCAACCGCACCTGATCAATCGTCATCCCCGCGAAGGCGGGGATCCAGTATCCCAGAGCATTCGCGGCCAGCATCGAGCGGTACGACAATCGCTCTGGAATACTGGGTCGCCCGGACAAGCCGGGCGATGACCGCGGGAGGTGAGGCATACCAAAAGCCGGAGCCTCATCCTTGCAATTTTCACGCGAATATTGAACGCTGCGCCATCGATTGCAGAGACTGATCGCCTCCTCCCCCAGGGAGTAAGTGGCATCCATTGGCAAAGCTGACTCAGAACGCCGCCAATCAGCAGATCAAGCTGGCCGCGACCTTCGTGAACAATATTGGCGTCGGCTTCATTATCGCCGGGATCATCGCGCCGGGCCTGTCGATGCTGACCGACCGGCCGATGCTCACGAAAGAGGCCTTCTTGGGTGCGGGCCTTCGTTGTGCTGTGTTGGGTATCGTCCTACATTTGCTGGGGCGATGCGTCCTGCGGAGGATTCAATGAACGATATCCTCTTTCTACTTACCGTTCCGGTCATCGTCACCCTGATGGCAGCCGGTGTGGTCTGGCACAGCAACCGGCAAGCTGGCGCCGCGTTGCAAGCGTCGGAGGCCGAAGCGAAGGACGCCGCGTCATCCGGCTTCGGCTGACACGTCAGCCGCTTACCGAACTCACCGGCCGGTCTCCCGGCCGATGATCTGTCCCGCTTCCAACCGCCCTCGAGAAGCGCCCCTCCCGGACAGGACGACCCGGGCTCTAGTCCTTATAGGAATATTATCAAGACGCTTTGATGGTCGGACCGTTGACATGTGTAACACATGTTTCTATGCTCTGAACATGACCACGATGGTACAGATCCGCAATGTTCCCGACGCGCTGCATCGGCGACTGAAGTCGCGCGCTGCACTAGCTGGCATGTCGCTGTCCGACTATCTGCTCAGCGAGCTACGCCAAGTCGCGGAGCGGCCCACTCTGGACGAATTGCGGGCGCGCCTTCACAGTCGCCCCGAAACCAATCCCTCCGTGTCGCCAGCCGATGCGGTTCGCGCCGAACGCGACCGCGCGTGATCGTCGTCGACGCTTCAGCTTTGCTCGAAGTCCTTATTCACACACCTATGGCTCGCACCGTGGAGGATCGGCTGTTCAGGCCCGATGAGACTCTTCACGCTCCACACCTGATTGATGTCGAACTCGCTCAGGTCATTCGGCGCTATGCTGCGAACGGCGATATCGACCGTGAGGATGGCCGGATGGCCCTCGCCGACTTGGCAGACTTCCCGCTGCAGCGGCACCCGCACGAGTTTCTGCTGCCGCGAATCTGGCAACTTCGAAACAATCTCACCGCCTATGACGCCACCTATGTGGCGCTGGCGGAAGTGCTCGAAGCCCCGCTGCTAACCCGCGACAAACGCCTTGCCGGAGCCGCGGGACATCGTGCTCAGATCGAGCTCGTGTAGTTACAAGCAGGCTGCGACGGATTATCTACCCGCGAGTTGCCTTCCGTTCGAGGATTGCATCATGACGACAAACTCTCTTTTCGACAAAGCCATGTTCGAAATCTATCGACGCGCAAAAGAAGAGGCGAATTACAACGCAACGATTTTCTTGCAGATGCTGACGGAGACAGATGGCCTAACAACTGCCAAATCGTTGATCAATGCAACAAAGCCATCGTTAGGGTATACTGCTCTGTTCATGAAGGGACGACTTGATCTTACAGTCGAAGCGGTCGTGACAGAGAACAAGCAGTGGGCAGAACTTTTCACTGACGATGAAATTGAACGAGCTAAGAAGCGGCTACTGGATTATCAGTACAAGCCAAAGAACTGGATTGCATAATTCCAGCAGGGAGTGGCCGAAAGAGCGGCTGCACATCACGACCAGCACTCTGCGCAGCGCGCGTTCCGGAATGACCTAGCTCGGCACTTCCCACCCCGAAATCCCCAGCTTTATCGCGCTTTTTCGGCGAATCCCGCCGTGGAAAAGCCCGCTGGCGTGGTTGCTCATGCCTTAATCGGCCGCCATTGTCGCCGGCTAACGCCGCCGCCGGCTGCGAGCGAGTTGCGACCGGGCGGGACAACCTATGGTATTGTCCTGCTTGAGAGATTCGCTACAGCCGCGGGAACCTGCGGCCCATAGAGCATCGGACCAGATGAAACTCACGCGTCTCCGCCTCCACGGCTTCAAGTCGTTCGTCGAGCCCACCGACTTCATGATCGAGCCGGGTCTGACCGGCGTGGTCGGGCCGAACGGCTGCGGGAAATCGAATCTGGTCGAGGCGCTGCGCTGGGCGATGGGCGAGACCTCCCACAAGTCGCTGCGCGCCGCCGACATGGACGCGGTGATCTTCGCCGGAAGCGGCAACCGCCCGGCGCGCAATCACGCCGAAGTGGTGATGTCGATCGACAATTCCGATCGCACCGCGCCGGCGGCGCTGAACGATTCCGACACGCTGGACATCTCGCGCCGGATCGAGCGCGAGGCCGGCTCGCAATATCGCATCAACGGCCGCGAAGTCCGCGCCCGCGACGTGCAATTGCTGTTCGCCGACGCCGCCACCGGCGCCCGCTCGCCGGCGCTGGTCCACCAGGGCAAGATCGGCGAAATCATCCAGGCCAAGCCGGAACAGCGCCGCCGCGTGCTGGAAGACGCCGCCGGCGTCGCCGGCCTGCACGCCCGCCGCCACGAGGCGGAGCTGCGGCTGAAGGCGGCCGAGACCAATTTGACCCGCGTCGAGGACGTGATCGGCCAGCTCTCCACCCAGGTCGACGGCCTGAAGAAGCAGGCGCGCCAGGCGATCCGGTTCCGCGAGGTCGCCGCCAAGGTGCGCAAGACCGAGGCGACGCTGTATCACCTGCGCTGGCGCGACGCCCAAAGCGAGGTCGGTGCGGCCGCCGAGGTGCACGATCTCGGCGTGCGCGCGCTGGCCGAGGCCACCCGCGAGCAGGCCGAATCCGCCCGCATCCAGGCCGAACGCGCCACCACTTTGCCGGGCCTGCGCGAGGCCGAAGCCCGCGCCGCCGCCGGCCTGCAGCGGCTGATCAACGCCCGCGAACAGCTCGACCGCGAGGAAGCCCGCGCCAAGGAACGGGTGATCGAACTGGAACGGCGGCTGGCGCAGTTTGCCTCCGACGTCGAGCGCGAGCAGCGGCTGGCGATCGATGCCGACGCCGCGCTGGAACGGCTCGACATCGAGGACGTCGAGCTGCGCGAGGAGATCCTGGAGCGGGTCGAAAAGCGCAGCGGCGTCGACGAGCGCGTCGCCGAAGCCGAAGCCTCGCTCGGCGAGGCCGAGCAACTGTTCGCCGAGCTCACCACCCAGCTCGCCGAACTGACGGCGCGGCGCAGCCAGTTCGAGCAGAGCGTCCGCACCCATCGTGACCGGCTGGCGCGGCTCGACACCGAGATCAAGAACGTCGAAAGCGAGATCGACCGGCTCGCCGCCGAGACCTCGGGCGCCGGCGACCTCACCGAACTCGCCGAGGCGGTCGAGATCGCCCAGGAGCTCCTGGCCGAGCAGGAAGCCGCGGTGCAGGCCGCCGAAGCCGCGCAGATCGTCGCGCGGCAGACGCTGGACGGCTCGCGGGCGCCGCTGGTCGATGCCGAAAAGAAGGTGCAGCGGCTCGAGACCGAAGCCAAGACCATCAGCAAGATCCTCAACGGCGAGACCAAGAATCTGTGGCCGCCGATCATCGACGGCATCACCGTCGCCAAGGGCTATGAGAAAGCGATCGGCGCCGTGCTCGGGGACGATCTCGACGCGCCGGTCGACCCCAGCGCGCCGATGCGCTGGACCGATATCGGCGTGCAGCCGGAAGACCCGGCGCTGCCGGACGGCGTCGAGGCGCTGGCGCAGCACGTCACCGCGCCGCCGGAGCTGGCGCGCCGCCTCGCCCAGATCGGCGTCGTCACCAAGGAGCGCGGCAATGAGCTGTGCGAACAGCTCAAGACCGGTCAGCGGCTGGTGTCGCTCGACGGCGACGTCTGGCGCTGGGACGGCTTCGTCGCCTCGGCCCATGCGCCGACCGGCGCCGCCCGCCGGCTCGCCGAACGCGCGCGCCTGACCGACATCGAGAACGAGCTGGAACTGGCCCGGATCGAGGCCACCGCCAAGCGCCAGGCGCTGGAATCCGCCGAAGCCGAATTGAAGATGGCGGCGGCCGCCGAGACCGCGTCGCGTGAGGCGCTGCGCGGTGCCCGCCGCGAAGTCGACGCCGCGCGCGAGCGGTTCGCCGCCGCCGAGCGCGAGGTCAACCGCCACGCCGCGCGCAAATCGGCGCTGGCCGAAGCGCAGTCCCGCCTCGCCACCGACCGCGCCGAAGCGGAAGCCGCGCTGGAGAACGCCGAGGCCCAGATCGCCGAGCTGGAGCCGAACACCGAGGCCGAGGGCCGCCTCGCCGCGGTGCGCGGCGACATCGACGGCCGCCGCCGCATCGCCGCGCAGATCCGCGCCGAAGCCCAGGCGCTGGCGCGTGAAGCCGAGCTCGCCGACAAGCGGCTGCAGGCGATCGCCGCCGAGCGGATGGACTGGCAGAAGCGCAAGGCCGGCGCGGCCTCGCAGATCGCCACCGTCGAGGAGCGTGTCGCCGAGCTCACCGCCGAACGCGCCGAGCTCGACAATGCTCCGGAAGTGTTCGCCGAAAAGCGCAGCGCGGTGATCACCGAGATCGAATTCGCCGAAAGCGACCGCCGCGCCGCCGCCGACGCGCTGGCCGCCGCCGAACAGGCGATGGCCGACACCGACCGCGCCGCCAAGGCGTCGCTCGAACGGCTCTCCAGCGCGCGCGAAGCCTGCGCCCGCGCCGAGGAGCGGATGGAAGCGGCGCGCCGCCGGCTCGAAGACGTCGAACGCGAGATCCGCGACATGCTCGAGGTCGAGCCGCAGGCCGCGGCCCAGCTCGCCGAGATCGTCGAAGGCAGCGAACTGCCGCCGCTCGCCGAGATCGAAGAGAACCTGGAAAAGCTGCGCCGCGACCGCGAACGGCTCGGGGCCGTCAACCTGCGCGCCGAGGAAGAGCTCAACGAGGTCGAAGCCCAGCACGGCACCCTGGCGGCCGAGCGCGACGACCTGGTCGAAGCGATCAAGAAGCTGCGCACCGGCATCCAGAGCCTGAACAAGGAAGCCCGCGAGCGGCTGCTCGCCTCGTTCGACGTCGTCAACGGTCACTTCAAGCGGCTGTTCACCACGCTGTTCGGCGGCGGCGAGGCCGAGCTGAAGCTGATCGAGAGCGACGATCCGCTCGAAGCCGGCCTCGAGATCATCGCCAAGCCGCCGGGCAAGAAGCCGCAGTCGCTGTCGCTGCTGTCGGGCGGCGAGCAGGCGCTGACCGCGATGGCGCTGATCTTCGCGGTGTTCCTCACCAACCCGTCGCCGATCTGCGTGCTGGACGAAGTCGACGCGCCGCTCGACGACCACAACGTCGAGCGGTTCTGCGATCTGCTGCAGCAGATGCGCGAAACCACCGAGACGCGGTTCATCATCATCACCCACAACCCGATCACCATGGCGCGCATGAACCGCCTGTTCGGCGTCACCATGGCCGAACGCGGCGTGTCGCAGCTGGTCTCGGTCGACCTGCAGGGCGCGGTGGATATTCTGGATCAGAACGTGGCGTGAGCGGCGCTTTCCCGTGAGGCGGGGCCATCGCAGATGGAACGTCTCGGACTGTCCCGCCGACTCTCTCTTCACCCTCCCCTTGAGGGGGAGGGTCGGCCCGCAGCCCGCGCAGCGGGATGCGGGACGGGGTGGGGTGAGCCGCGGGCACGGCTCGTCGTAACTTCGCCACCCTACCCCGCTCGCTGCGCGAGCGCCCCTCCCCCTCCAGGGGAGGGTGATCCTCGCATCGCCCGCAAGCTTTCCCGATGATCTCCCCCGCCCTCCCCGCCGAACTGAAAGCCGCGCTGGAGCAGCGCGCGCATGGTGCGTCGCGGAGCGAGGCGGCCGCGCGGGCGGAGCGGATCTCGCTGACCTATCGCGGCGGCGGCACCTCGACGCCGATTACCACCGAGGCCGACGCCCTGGCCTATGCGGGCGCGCGGATGCCGGCGACCTACGCGGCGGTGATCGCCTGCCTCAACGCGATGGCTGCGATCCGACCCGGTTTCGCGCCAACAACACTGCTCGACGTCGGCGCCGGACCCGGCACCGCGAGCTGGGCCGCCGCGCAAGCGTTCGAGACGCTGCAACGCTTCACCCTGCTCGACGCCAATCCGGCACTGCGCAAGCTGGCGCTGCAACTCGCCGAAGCGACTCGTTTGCCCGCGATCGACTACCGGCTCGGCGACGCCGGCAAGACGCTGGGCGATGCGCCGGACGCGGCGCTGGTGATCGCCAGCTATGTCATCAACGAACTCTCCGACGCCGCGCGTGCCTCCTTCGCCGACGCGCTGTGGCGCAACACCACCGATACGCTGCTGGTGGTCGAGCCCGGCACCCCCGCCGGATATCAGCGCATTCTCGATCTGCGCGACCGGCTGATCTCCCAGGGCGCCCGCGTGATCGCGCCGTGCCCGCACGAGACCGCCTGTCCGCTGACCGCGCCGGACTGGTGCCACTTCGTGCAGCGACTGCCGCGCTCGAAGCTGCATCTGCAGCTCAAATCGGCCGACGTGCCGTTCGAAGACGAGAAGTTCAGCTACGTGGCGCTGACGCGCGCCAGCGTGCCGGAGCGGCCGGCGCGGGTGCTGGCGCAGCCCGAACAGACCAAGGCGGCGATCACCGCCAAGCTGTGCACGCCGGCCGGCCAACTCGAGCTCGCCGTCGCCCCCCGCCGCGACAAACCCGCCTACGCCCGCTTCCGCCGGCTGGCGTGGGGCGATACGCTCGATTGAACGTTCGCACCTGCAGCGGCGACCAATCGGCACCGCGCCGGTTGCGCGGGCCCTGTTGCGCGCCTGATGTTCCAGCGCGGCGGAGCAGGTCGTGATCGGATGGGAGCCGTCAATATGTGGATTTTTCTCGGCATCGTCGCCGCGCTCGCGCTGTATGCGCTGCTGACCTACAACCGCCTGGTGGCGCTGCGCCAGCGCGTCGGCCAAGCGTTCGCCGATATCGACGTGCAGCTCAAGCAGCGGCACGATCTGATTCCGAATCTGGTCGAAACGGTGAAGGGCTACGCGGCGCACGAGCGTTCGACGCTCGAGGACGTCGTCCAGGCGCGCAACGCGGCGATCTCGGCGCAGGGCCCCGGCCAGATGGCCGCCGCCGAGAACGCGCTGACCGCCTCGCTCGGCCGGCTGATCGCGCTCGGCGAGGCCTATCCGGACCTCAAGGCCAACGCCAATTTCCAGCAGCTGCAGAGCGAACTCAGCGACATCGAGAACAAGATCGCGGCGAGCCGGCGGTTCTTCAATAACGCCGTGCAGGAGTACAACACCGGCATCCAGCAGATGCCCGCCGCGCTGTTCGCCGCCCCGCTCGGCTTCACTCACAAGGACTATTTCGACCTCGGCGAGACCCGCACCCAGGTCGAGCAGGTGCCGCAGGTGAAGTTCTAGCGTTCGTCATTCCGGGGCGCGCGCAGCGCGAGCCCGGAATCCATAACCACCGCAGGGATTATGGATTCCGGGCCTGCGCCCCAAGGGCGCATCCCGGAATGACGTGGATGGGCCGTGCCCGATCGGATCGCCATCATGGCCGCCTACGGTCTCTACACTCACATCGCCGCCAACAAGACCCGGTCGATCGTGCTGCTGATCGGGCTGTTCGTGCTGGTGTATGTGCTGGTCTATGCCGGCGCCCTGATCGCCGAGGTGGTGATCGACGGCGGCCGCACGGTGCCGGACTATCTGCGCGCCGCGGCGGCCGATCTGATCCAGGCGGCGCCGCTCGCCACCATCGGCGCGGCGCTGTGGATCGTGATCGCGTATTTCTTCCACCAGAAGCTGATCGACGCCGTCACCGGCGGCCATGCGGTGACGCGGGCCGAACAGCCGCGGCTGTACAATCTGCTCGAGAACCTGTGCATCTCGCGCGGCATTCCGATGCCGAAGCTGAAGATCATGGACAGCGCGGCGCTGAACGCCTTCGCCAGCGGCCTCAATCCCAAGCAATACGCCATCACCGTGACCTCCGGGCTGGTCGAGCGGCTCGACGATGCCGAGATCGAGGCGGTGCTGGCGCACGAGCTGACCCACATCAAGAACGGCGACGTGCAGCTGATGGTGATCGCGGTGATCATCGCCGGCGTCGTCGGGTTTTTTGGCGAGCTGATGTTCCGGCTGTTTGTCCAGGGCGGAATCCGAATCGGCGGCGGCTGGTCGGGCGGCGGTTCATCGTCCTCCTCGTCGTCGGGCGATCGCAAGAGCGGCGGCGGCGCGATCGTCGTGGTGATCCTGGCGATCGTGCTGATCCTGCTGGCCTGGCTGCTGTCGCAGGTGGTGAAGCTGGCGCTGTCGCGCTCGCGCGAATTTCTCGCCGACGCCGGCTCGGTGGAGCTGACCAAGAATCCCGACGCGATGATCTCGGCGCTGCGCAAGATCGAGAACCGCGGCGAGCTGGAAGGCGCGACCTCGGCGGTGATGGAGATGTGCGTCGACAATCCGCGCTCCGGCTTCTCCGACCTGTTCGCCACCCACCCGTCGGTGGAATCGCGCGTCGATGCGCTGGTGAAGTTCGCCGGCGGGCATTATTTGCCGCCGCTGCCGGCGGCGGACGGGGACGAGGGCAGCAATGCCGCAGCCCCGGACGGGCCGGTCGAGGACGCTGCGGCGCCGGCCTCCCCCGGGCCGGTGCATGGTCCGTGGAGCGACGCGCCGGCGCCGGCTCGCAAGCGATCGCTGCTGCGCGGACCGTGGGGCTGGCGGAGCTGATCCGCGACGCGGCTACCGCGATCGCCTCGCATCTGAACGAATTTGTTGAGGATCGCTCCCGTCATCGCCGCGCCGATTGAATTATCCCATGTTTCTGCCATGTTCGCGCCCAAAGCAGAGGTCTGCACCCCGGCCCCCGCGGCCGCGGTGGGGGATCGAACCGGCCCGAAAAGGAATCTCATGGCGAAGCCAGCAGTGATCGTCGTCGGCGCAGACAAGGGCGGCGTCGGCAAAACCACGGTGTCGCGCACCCTGCTCGACTATTTCAGCGCCAACAACGTCCCGACCCGCGCCTTCGACACCGAGTCGCCGCGCGGCACGCTGAAGCGCTTCCATCCCGACATCACCGAGATCGTCGACATGACGTCGACGGCCGACCAGATGAAGATCTTCGACACGCTGAACTCGGCGGTGCCGTCGGTCACGGTGATCGACGTTCGCGCCGGCCTGCTGTCCCCGGCGCTGGCGTCGCTCCGCGACATCGGCTTCCTCGACGCGGCGCGCTCCGGCCAGATCACCTTCGCGGTGTTCCACATCCTGGGGCCCTCGATCGCGTCATTGGACGAGATCGCCGAGACCGCCAACTTCATGATCGGCGCGAAGTACTTCCTGACGAAGAACTTCATCAACAACACCAGCTTCTTCGAGTGGGACCAGGCGACCTACAATTCGTACTTCCACCGCATCAAGGACGCCACCGAGCTGACGATTCCGAAGCTCAACGAAATGGCGTACGAGCAGGTCGAAGTGTCGTCGGTGCCGTTCCTGAAGTTCGTCGCCAACAAGGGCGTCAGCGGCGAGCCGGCCAACTACTCGTTCGTGCTGCGCGGTTATGTCCGGCACTGGCTCGCCAACGTCTGGAGCGAGTTCGACCGGATCAAGCTGACCGACATCGTCGGCAAGGACAAGAACGGCCGCGGCACCCCGGTGACCGACGAGCCGGGCGAGAAATAGTTCGCATCGCTGCGGAATCCGGCTATATCGGACGGCATTCCCCGACCGATCCAGCCTGATGTCGCGCACCCCGATTTACATCGTCTGTTCGCCGCGGCCGTTCGTCGGCAAGACCCTGATCGCCCGCGTGCTCACCGAATATCTGCTGCTGCAGCGCGGCGCGGTGCTGGCGTTCGACGTCAACGTCAAGGAGCCGTCGCTGCTCGACTATCTGCCGCGCGTCACCGAGACCGCGCAGGTCGACGACACCTTCGGCAAGATGGCGCTGATGGACCGGCTGATCCTGAACGACGACCTCGCCAAGGTGGTCGACCTCGGTTTCCACGCCTTCGACGAGTTCTTCGACACCTTCGCGGAGATCGGCTTCATCAAGGAAGCGGCGCGGCGGCGGGTGGCACCGGTGGTGCTGTTCCTCGCCGACACCGACCGCAACTCGGCACGCGCCTACGACCGCCTGCAGGACATTGTGCCGCCGCGGCAGCTGATCACCATCGACAACGAGCACGTCCTGCTCGGCGAACTGCCGGCGACGTACGCCCACGGCCGGGTGATGCGGATCCGCGGCCTGCCGCCGTTCCTGAAGACCTATATCGACCGCGTGAACTTCTCGTTCACCGGATATTTGCGCGCCGAGCCGGACGCCTCCACCGAACTCAACCAGTGGATCCGCGCCAACTACACGACCTTCCGCGCGCTGGAGCTGGAGCTGACGCAGGGGCGGTAGCACTGCCGTCGCAGCGCAGACAGCCGGCTCCCTCGCCCCGCCCTTAATCAGAGCTGATCCGCACCGCCTGCCACACGCACAGCCTCATGGTGAGGAGGCGCGTAGCGCCGTCTCGAACCATGTGACGCAGGGAACCGCGTTACCCCATCCTTCGAGACGCCCGGCTTCGCCGGGCTCCTCAGGATGAGGACTCAGTGCGTTCGGAAACGTCGGATCGTTTCAATCAAACGATGAACCGCTCTAGCCCCTCACCCGGATTGCTGCGCAATCCGACCTCTCCCCGCATGGCGGGGAGAGGTTAAGTCAATGCCCTTCGAACGCGACCAGGGTGCGGACCGGGACGCCCATGGCGCGGATCTTGGCGGCGCCGCCGAGCTCGGGCAGGTCGATCACGAAGCAGGCGGCGACGACTTCGGCGCCGATCTGGCGCAACAGCTTGATCGCGCCCTCGGCGGTGCCGCCGGTGGCGATCAGGTCGTCGACCAGGATCACCCGCTCGCCGGGGGTGATGGCGTCGACGTGGACCTCGATCTTGTCGGTGCCGTATTCCAGCGCGTATTCCATCGACACGCAGGTGTGCGGCAGCTTGCCCTTCTTGCGGATCGGCACGAAGCCGCTCGACACCTGATGGGCGATCGCGCCGCCGATGATGAAGCCGCGCGCCTCGATGCCGGCGACCTTGTCGATCTTCGAGCCCGCCCAGGACTGCACCAACTCGTCGATCGCCCGGCGGAACGCCCGCGGCTCGCCGAGCAGCGTGGTGATGTCACGGAAAATGATGCCGGGTTTGGGATAGTCCGGAATGGCCCGGACACTGGCCTTCAAATCTTGGGCGAACTCGGGGGTCATCGGCGCGGGTCTTTCGTTACGGATGGCGCAATTCGTCATTGGCGGGCGGGAGGCGCAATCGGGAAATTCGGCTGAGTTACCGCCGGGGGTGGTAGCAGAGCTCCCCCGGCGGGCCTTCGATCTGGATCAATCGCGGATCCCGGCCATTCGGCTTAGGCCGGCTGGCCGAGCCGGAAGGCGTTTTCGACGATCCGCAGCCCGACTTCGCCGCCGAGCGACATCAGCGACTCGGGATGGAATTGGACGCCGCCGACCGGCAGGGTGTTGTGCTCGATCGCCATCGCGATGCCGTCCTCGGTAGAAGCGGTGACGGTCAGCTCTTTCGGCATGTCGCTCATGTCGACATACAGCGAGTGGTAGCGGCCGATCGTGACCTCGTTGGGCAGGCCACGCATCAGCGTGCCGCCGCGCACCTGGATCCGCGACGGGCGGCCGTGCGCCGGCTGCGCGAGCTGGCCGAGGGTGCCGCCGAAATACTCGCCCATCGCCTGCACGCCGAGGCAGACGCCGAAGATCGGCAGCTTCTTTTCGAGCGCGGCGTCGATCGTGTCCTTGATCCTGAAGTCCTCCGGCCGGCCGGGACCGGGCGACAGCACCAACAGATCGTAGGCGTTTTCGGCCAGCATCTTCAGGCCGTGGACATAACGCACCACGGTGACCTGGGCGCCGACCTGGCGGAAATAGTCGGCCAGCATGTGCACGAAGCTGTCGTCGTGGTCGACCAGCAGCACCTTCTTGCCCGAGCCGGTGGCGTCCGGCGCCACCGCCGACAGCGGCTTGGCCGGATCGCCGCGCAGCGCCTGGAACAGCGCCGCGGCCTTGACCTGGCATTCCTTGTCCTCGGCCACCGGATCGCTGTCGAACAGGCAGGTGGCGCCGACCCGGACCTCGGCGAGGCCGTCCTTCATCCGGATGGTGCGGATGGTCAGGCCGGTATTGATCGAGCCGTCGAAGCCAACCGCCCCGAACGCGCCGGCATACCAGCGCCGCGGGCTGCGCTCGTTGTCCTCGACGAACTGCATCGCCCACAGTTTCGGCGCCCCGGTGACCGTCACGGCCCAGGCATGGGTGAGGAAGGCGTCGAGCGCATCGAAGCCGGGGCGCAGCATGCCCTCGACGTGATCGACGGTGTGGAACAGCTTCGAATAGGTCTCGATCTGGCGGCGGGCGAGCACCTTGATGGTGCCCGGGACGCAGACCCGCGCCTTGTCGTTGCGGTCGACGTCGGTGCACATGTTCAGCTCGAACTCGTCTTTTTCGGAGTTCAGGAGCTTCTGGATCTGCTCGGCATCGCTGATCGCGTCGACGCCGCGGGCGATGGTGCCGGAGATCGGGCAGGTCTCGATCCGGCGGCCGTCGGAGCGGACGAACATTTCCGGCGAGGCCGACACCAGGAATTCGCCGTCGCCGAGATTGAGCAGGCCGCCATAGGGCGACGGGTTGATCCGGCACAGCCGCTTGAATACTTCGGCCGGCGAGCGCTCGCACGGCTCGCCGAACAGCTGGCCCGGCACCGCCTCGAACAGGTCGCCGCGGGCGAACGCCGCGCGCGCCTTCTCGACCACCTTGGGATAGTCGCCGGGCGCGTGGTCGGCGAAGCCCTGCCGGCCGGTCTGGGTGTAGACGCTCTCGGCGGTCTCGTTCGGCAGCCCGGCGGTGGACTGGCCCTTCCAGGCGAACTCGTAGGCGATACTGACGCCGCGGCCGGTGGCGCGGTCGTAGGCCAGCAGGCGATCCGGCACGTACAGCACGATGTCGCGCTGGTCGGCCTCGCGGGCGCGCTTCTGCTTCAGGTCCTCGAACTGGAACACCAGATCGTAGGCGAAGGCGCCGTACAGCCCGAGCATCGGATCGGCCGGCGAAGCGAACGCGGCGATGACGGCGCGGACCAGCGAGATCGCGCTGGCGCGGCGGGTGCGCTGCTCCTCGTCGACCGGGGCCTCGCCGCGGACGATGTGCCCGCTGATCTTGGTGGCGCAGGCCTGCTCGACCACCACGCAGGGCTCTTCCAGCCTGTCGGACAGAAACGCGATCAGCACGCGGCCGCGCGGATTCAGCGCCTCGATGGTGAATTTGTCGGCCCTCGTGGTCAGCGCCAGCGGCGGATCGGCGAAGCCGAGGTCGAAGCTCTCGTAGCGGCCCGGCACGGTTGTGCCGGACGACAGCATCACGCCGCGGCGGTGATCGAGCAGGTCGATCAACTCGTCGAGCGCCTGGCCGCCGGCAAAGGGCTCGGCGCTGCGCGTCACCGCGAGGCCCGCGGCGGTCTTGTAGTCGCTGGTCGCGGGAAGCGAAAAAACGGTCCTGTTCATGGCATCCTCTTAAGCAACTTGCCGAAGGAACGCCACACAGGACAAACGAAAGCCGCCTCGCGTGGCGGCCTCAGGACGATCGGAAATCAACGGGATCGCACGGCCACCTCTGGTTACGAGGTGCGCCACCAACGACGTCTGAGCTGCGGGGTCGGGCGGAACGTGCGCATGAGCGGCAGACCATCACTCCGGCCGGGCGGAGTCAAGGGCTGGCCGGCGCCTGCCGCCTGCAACCAAAGCAGCAAGGCACATGGCCGGGGCTGCAATATGCTGGTCACCTCGGCGGAGCGCTCCCATGAAGGTTCGAGACGTCATTCTGCTGATCGAGGCGGACGGGCGGATCCGCATAGCTACCCGCGGAAGCCACCGACAATTCAAGCATCCTTGGAGCCAGGCCGTGTCACGATCGCCGGCAAACTCTCCGATGATCTTGCCCCGGGCACATTTGCCAGTATCCTCAAACAGGCAGGCTTAAGGGAGCGGCGCTGATGCGCTATGCGGTGGTGATCGAAAAAGCCGAGGGTAATTATTCGGCTTATGTGCCGGACCTTCCCGGCTGCATCGCGACCGGCGACAGCGTCGCTGCCGTCGAGGCCGAGATCCGGGAGGCGATCCGGTTTCACATCGACGGCTTGAGAGAGGACGGATTGCCTGTGCCGCAGCCGACCAGTTTGGCCGAGTACGTCGAGACCTGAGGTCCGTCCACGGCTGGCCAACTGGCGGCGCTTACTTGGCGGGTCGGCGCGTCATACTCACGCACACCGCGTCCCTCAACCCGGCTTGCGCGCCACGATGTAAGGGCCGTGGGGGTTGGTGCCGAACACCCGCTCGTCGGCGATCTCGAAGCCGGCGTCGCCGATCGCCTGGCGCAGCGCGCTGCGGGTCAGGGTCTGGGCACGCGGAAACAGGCCGATGCTGCGCAGCACGAAGAACAGCGCGCGCAGCTTGAAGCCCATCTCGGCGAAGCACCAGGTCTTGCTGATCAACAGCCCGCCCGGCTTCAGGTGGGCGTGGATCTGCGCCAGCGTGCCCGGCATGTCCGGCACCAGATGCAGCACCTGGAAGGCGCAGATCGCGTCGAACGGGCCGCCGTCGAAGGCGGTGGCGGCGTCGGCGAGGACGAAGCGCAGATTGGCCGGCGCCGGCTTGGCGCGCGCGATCCGCAGCATCTCGGCCGAGAAGTCGGTGGCGATCCATTCGGCGGCGTGCGGCGCCAGCCGGATCGCGGCGGAGCCGGTGCCGCAGCCGATCTCCAGCACCCGGTCGGTCGGCCGCAGCCGCCCCGCCACGTCGGCCAGCATCGCGTCGAACGCGGCCGGATCCTTGATCGGCCGCGCCGCGTAGCGGTCGGCGACCTTGTCCCAGAATTTGGCGTTTGCGGCCTCGGCCATTGGCGGCTCCTCCCGACCAGTCGTCACAGATACGGCTCGACGATGCCGCGCAGATCGACCCGCGCCCGCATCCGCGTCGCCAGCATGTAGATGCCGCCGAACTTGCGCTGCAGGAACAGCGTGTCCATCGGCGGAATGCGGAAATGCGCGCGGTCCGACGCCATCGCCATGCCGGCTTCGCGCATCCGCATCGCCAGGTCGCTGCCACCGAAATCGAACGGCGCATCCTGCCGCAGCGGCTGCAGCGACATCTCGAACATCTCCAGCATCGCCTGCTCCAGCCGCGCCGGCACGTCGTCGGCGAGGAACCCGATGTCGCGCGCCGCGGCGCGGATGCCGGCGCGGTCACCGCCGAGCCCGGCCCGCAGCAGCCGGCGATACAGTTCGGCGAATTCTGCGGGGAAGGCGCGGGTAGCGCCGAAATCGAGCAGCAGCACCTGCCCGGTCGCCGGCGCGTAGCGGTAGTTGGCGAAGTTCGGATCGGTCTGCATCAGCCGGAATTCGAACAGCTCGCGGAACAAGAGCCCGATCAGCAGCGTCAGCACCCGGTCGCGCTCCGGCTGCGGCGCTGGGGCGAGGCTGTCGATCGGGCGGCCGTCGACATAGCTCATCGCCAGCACGTTCGGCGCCGTCAGATCGGGGTGCAGCTCGGGCACCCGAAATTCCGGCCGGTCGGCGAGCAGCGCGCCGAAGCTCGACAGGCAGCGGCCCTCGCGCTCGTAGTCGGCCTCCTCGTGCAACTGCCGCTTGGCCTCGACCACCATCGGCGCGATGTCGACGCCGCCGGGCACCAGCCCGGCGACACGCATCAGCGCGGCGACATTGTCGACGTCTGAATCGATGCTGCGGCGGACGCCGGGGTACTGCACCTTGATCGCCAGATCGCGACCGTCTTTGGTCCGCGCCCGGTGGACCTGGCCGATCGAGGCCGCGGCGATCGGCGCGGCGTCGAATTCGGCGAAGCGCTGCTGCCAGTTGCGGCCCCACGCCTCGGTCAGCACCCGCCTGAGCTGCGGCACCGGCATGTGATGCGCTTCCTGCCGCAGCCGGCCGAGGATCTCGGCCAGCTCCGGCGGCAGCATGTCGCCGGCATCCATCGAAATCAGCTGGCCGACCTTCATCGCCGCGCCGCGCATCTGCGCCAGCCGGTCGGCGACCTTCAGCGCATTCGCCGGCGTCAGCAGCAATTCGTCGAGCCGCGGGCGCTGGCCGCGCACCAATTGCCCGGCGACATCGGCGGCGACATTGCCGGCGATCGAGGAGGCCAGCCCGCCGAGCTTGGCGAGTCGCGACAGCCGCGAACTCGGCACCGCGACGGCTCTGCTCTCGATCTTCCGATGCGGCATCATGGCTCCTTCGAAGGGCGGCACGGGGCGACAATGAACGGGATGGCGCGAGGCGGGCAAGACGAGCAGCCTGCCCTCTGGCCGACATCTGCTATCGCCGATGGCAGCGGTCGTCTGTGACCATGTCACGCGATCGTCGTCCCAACAGCGGGAGTCGACGGAACGCCGGCGCGACTCGTGCATTGTCGCTGCGCATGCCGGGTGACAACCGGCCGCAACGGAGATGGCGGACGTGGTTTATTTTGCCGGTTTCTGGCCACGACACCAACGCATCGGTACGCGCTGACGCCTAACCCGTTCCCGGCATGCATCCTCTCTGCCTCCAGGTGAGGCTGGGGATAACGGTGACAACTTCCGGGAATCGCGATCCCGCCGCGATCCGAAGGAACTCGCGCCCCGATCGACGGATTGGTGTCCTTGTTGATGCCATCGCCAGCATGATCAGCGGGACACTCTCATGCCGACCCCCTTGGATAAGCAGATCGACCGGATCGTCGCGGAAAGCGGCGGCAGCGTTCACGAGGCGCTACGCGCGCTGATGCAGGTCAACGAACACCTCGAGGCCGAGTTGGCCCGGCTCCGCGCCGCGGTGATCTTCAGCTACGCGGTGGGCGACGGCGGGCAACTCCACTAGCGCCGGCTCCCGGCGGCGTTCACGCCTTCTTCAAGAATTCCGTCCGCAGCACCAGGCCCTTGATCTTGTCGGTGCGACCTTCGATCTCGTCCTCGCTGTCGGTGAGGCGGATGCCGCGGATCGTGGTGCCGCGCTTCAGCACGGTGGACGAGCCCTTCAGCTTCAAGTCCTTGATCAGCGTGACGTTGTCGCCGTCGGCGAGCAGCGCGCCGTTGCAGTCCCTGACTTCGATGCTCATGGTCGGTTCCTTGTTCCGTGGCGCACAGCCAAAGCAGGAATGTCGCGCTCGCGCAACGCCGCGGCGGCCCATATCCAAAATGAAAGGCGCGAGGCGGATCGCTCCGCCCCGCGCCGTATCGGGAAGCCGAAAAGCTCAGAACCGGTAGGTGATGCCGGTGCCGATCAGCCACGGATCGAGATTGACCTTGCCGGTGATCGGCGTGCCGTTCGCCAGCGTGCCGCTCCACTCGGGCCGCAGCCACAGCTTCTTGACGTCGACGTTGATACCCCAGTGCTGGTCGATCATGTAGTCGAAGCCGATCTGCACCGCGGGCGCGAACGCGTCCTTGAGGTGGCTGTCGATCACGGTGCAGCAGGCTGCGCTCTGGCTGAAGAAGAAGGTGTAGTTGACGCCGGCGCCGACGTAGGGCTTGAACGCGCCGAACTCGGTGAAGTGATACTGCAGCGTCAGGGTCGGCGGCAGCAGCCAGGCCTTGCCGACGTCGATGCCGGTCAGGGTGCCGGCACCCGAGACGCTGTGGCGGGTGACGCCGAGGATCAGTTCGGCGGCGATGTTCTTGGTGAAGAAGTAGGTGATGTCGAGCTCGGGCACGAGCGCGTCGGAGGTCTTCAGCGACGAGCCGGCGATCTGATCGACATAACCCGAATCCCGCGGCACCACGCCCAGCGCGCGCAGGCGGATCATCCACGGGCTGGATTCCGCCACCACCGGCGCCTTGTAGATCGGCCGGGTGGCGAGATCGGCGGCGTCGGCGTTCGCCGACACGAAGGTGAATGCCGCCGCCAAAGCCAGCGCCGACACTGCAGTCAGAAACTTGGTCATAGGTGCCCCTTTTGAAGCTCGGTCGCGTGAGCGGGAAACCCACGCTCGCGGTGCACAAATGCCTGTGAGGGGCGTCAGGGTTTGATCTGGATCAAATGATGCGCGCCGTGATGCGACATTGCGCCACGCGTGACTTTTGGGTCACGGATTCGCTTACCGCCGCGCGCAGGGCGGTGCCGGTTCCCGCAATCAGATTCCCGGTTCTGTGCGCAGCGGCGACGCGGCCGTTTACGGCCGCTCCGGATTGCGCATCATGTATTCGCCGAGATTGCGCTGGGCGCGGTTGGCACGGCTGAGGGCGTTGGAACGCTGCACGTCGCGGTCCTTGCGGCAGGCGACGTATTCGGGCGAACCGGCGGCGACGCCGTTCTGCCGGCAGAAGGCGTCGTCGTCGCCGAGATCGGCCGGCGCGTCATTGCGGCTGGCACAGCCGGCGAGCGCCAGGGCGGCGACCGACAGGACGATCAGGCGTTTCGAGGTTGACGGCATCCAAGGTCCCCAGAGCACGGGTCGTTCCGGGGCGCTCGCGAAGCGAGCGAACCCGGAAATCTCGTCGCAACAACATCGGGATTCCGGGTTCGCGCGTGACACGCGCGGCCCGGAATGACGTTGCGAGGCTTTGTCTAACCCGAATTGCGGAGTTTGTAAGTCCGCAAGTCGCGTCCCTGCCCGGCTCAGCTATGGCTCTTCAGCGCCGAGGAAATGTCGTCGAGCGCGGTCGGGTCTTCGATCGTCGCCGGCATCGTCCAGGCGTCGCCGTCGGCGATCTTCTTGATGGTGCCGCGCAGGATCTTGCCGGAGCGGGTCTTGGGCAGCCGCGGCACGGTCACCGCCAGCTTGAACGCCGCGACCGGGCCGAGCTTGTCGCGCACCAGCTTGACGATCTCCTTTTCGATCTCGGCCGGATCGCGGGTGACGCCGGTCTTCAGCACGATCAGGCCGCACGGCACCTCGCCCTTGATCGGATCGTTGATGCCGAGCACGGCGCATTCGGCGACGTCCGGATGCGAGGCCAGGATCTCCTCCATGCCGCCGGTGGACAGCCGATGGCCGGCGACGTTGATAATGTCGTCGGTGCGGCCCATCACGAAGACGTAGCCGTCCTCGTCGACATAGCCGGCGTCGGAAGTTTTATAGTAGCCCGGGAAGTCGGCGAAGTAGCTCTCGCGGCAGCGTTCGTCCTGCTGCCACAGCGTCGGCAGGTTGCCGGGCGGCAGCGGCAGCTTGATCACGATCGAGCCCATCGTCCCCGCCGGCACCGGCTTGGCGCCCTCGTCGACGACTTCGAGCTTGTAGCCGGGCATCGGCACCGTCGGCGAGCCGTGCTTGACCGGCAGCAGGCCGAGGCCGACCGGATTGCCGGCGATGCACCAGCCGGTTTCGGTCTGCCACCAGTGATCGATCACCGGCACCTGCAATTGCTGCTCGGCCCATTCCACCGTCGGCGGGTCGGCGCGTTCGCCGGCCAGGAACAGGGTGCGGAATTTCGACAGATCGTATTTGCGGATGAAGCTGCCGTCGCCGTCTTCCTTGCGGATGGCGCGGAACGCGGTCGGCGCCGTGAACAGCGCGACGGCGCCGTGCTCGGAGATCACCCGCCAGAACGCGCCGGCATCCGGCGTGCCGACCGGCTTGCCTTCGTACATGATCGACGTCGCGCCGTGAATCAGCGGGCCGTAGATGATGTAGCTGTGGCCGACCACCCAGCCGATATCGGAAGCGCACCACCACACCTCGCCCGGCTTGATGCCGTAGAGATTCTCCATCGACCATTTCAGCGCGACCAGATGGCCGCCATTGTCGCGGACCACGCCCTTCGGCTTACCTGTCGTGCCGGAGGTGTAGAGGATGTACAGCGGATCGGTGGCGTCGACCGCGACGCAGTCGGCTTTCTTGCCGGCAGACATCGCCTGCTCGCGCAAGGTCGCCCAATCATGGTCGCGGCCCGGCTTCAGCTCGCAATCCTGTTGCGGCCGCTTCAGGATGATGCAGGCCTCCGGCTTGACCGAGGCGAGCTCGATCGCCTCGTCGAGCAGCGGCTTGTACTTGACGATGCGGCCTGGCTCGATGCCGCAGCTCGCCGACAGGATCAGCTTCGGCTTGGCGTCGTCGATGCGGGTGGCGAGTTCTTTCGCCGCGAAACCGCCGAACACCACCGAATGCACCGCGCCGATGCGGGCGCAGGCCAGCATCGCCACCATCGATTCCGGCACCATCGGCATATAGAGGATGACGCGGTCACCCTTCTGCACGCCGAAGTCCTGCATGATCGCGGCGAGCGTCTGCACTTCGCGCAGCATCTCCGCGTAGGTGAACTTGCTGATCGTGCCGGTCAGCGGCGAATCGTGGATCAGCGCGAGCTGATCGGCGCGGCCGCCGGCGACGTGGCGGTCGAGCGCGTTGTAGCAGGTGTTGACCTTGGCGCCGGGAAACCAGCGGCCGTACAGGCCGAGCGAGGCATCGAACACCTTGGTGGGCGGCTCGATCCAGTCGATTTCCTTCGCGACCTCTCCCCAGAACCCCTCCGGGTCGGCCAGCGAGCGGGCATGAACCTCGCGGTAACGGCTCTTGTCATGGATAGTCATGGCGTCACGCTCCCGTGGATCTCAGGCGGTTTGCCCGCCATGTCCGGCTTTTAGGCGCGGCACGCAACCCCGCCTTTGTTCCTAATCAAGCCGCATCCTGTGGTTCGGTCCGGCCCGGGCGGCATTCTGGCGAGCTGCCAACGGGTTGCAAGCACCCACCGGAGAGCCGGGGTCGGCGTCCTAGCTGCCGCCGGCGGCGGACAATTGCCGCAGCCGCGCCTCCAGGGCGTCACGCAGATCGTAGCCGGGGCGGCCGAAGCCGGCGTCGCGCGCGGCGATGAACGCGGCCTGCGCCTTCTTCAGCGTCCGCAGCGCCGCCGGCTGGCCGGCACCGGCCCGCAGCGCCCGGCGGTACAGCGCGTCGATCCGGCGATCGAGATCGGCCAGCGCCGGATCGGCGCAGATCGCCTTGTCCACAGCCTTGCGGGCGCGGCGGCAGTCGAAGCTCGGCTTGCCGGCGAGTGCCTGCTGCACCCCGATGCGTTCGACCTCGCGCGCCAGCGCCTTGTGGTTGCCGCGCGCCGCGACATGGTCGGGCTTCAGCTTCAGCGCGGCGGCGAAATCCGCCAGCGCCTTGCGCGCATCGCCGCTGCCGCGCCACAGCTCGCCGCGGGCGTTCAACGCGTCGGGCTGCTTCGGATCGAGCCGCAGCGCGTCGTCGTAATCTGCGATCGCGCGATCGATCTCGCCGATGCGGGCACGAGCGGCGGCCCGCGCCAGCAGCGCCTTGCAGCGCTGCTTCTTCTCGGTGTCGCGGCTCTCGATCACCTTGCTGCACAGCGCGATGGTGCGGCGCTCGTCCGGCATGTTGGCCGCGGCGAGACACGCCCCCGGATCGGCGGTCGGATCGTCCGGCGGCTCACCGCCGGTGGCGAACGCCGGCGACGCGGCGATCAGGAAACTCGCGGCAATGAAAACAGCGCGCATCGATCGAACTACCGCTTCGTACTTCAAATCAGCGTCGTTTCATTCCTCTTGGGAAGCGTGAAGCGCTGCTGCTTAGTTCACCTTCAGCGTCAGGCCGCCGTCGACCACCAGCTCGAGGCCGGTGATGTACTTCGACTCGTCGCTGGCGAGGAACAGCGCGGCATTGGCGACGTCCCAAGCTTCGCCCATGTGGCCCATCGGCACCTGAGCGTCGCGGGCGCGCCACATCGCATCGACGTCACCACCCGAATAGCTGGCGGCAAGGCCGGCGGAGTGCGCCACCATCGGGGTCTTCATCAGCCCCGGCAGGATCGCGTTCACGCGGATATGGTCCTTGGCGTATTCCACCGCGGTGTTGCGGGTCAGCGCGTTCATCGCAGCCTTCGAGGCCGCGTAGCTGACATAGGAGATGCCGAGATGGCGGATCGACGCGATCGACGAGATGTTGACGATCGATCCGCCGCCCTGCCGCTGCATGATCGGGATCACGTACTTCATCGCCAGGTACGCGCTCTTCAGGTTGATCGCGAACACCCGGTCCCAATCGGCCTCTGCGACCTCGACCACGCCGCCGGTCTCCGCGATACCGACATTGTTGTCGAGCACGTCGATGCCGTCCCACGCCTTGACGCAGGCCGCCACCATCGCTTCGATTTCGTCGGCACGGGAGACGTCGGCCGCAAAGGCGATGCCGCGGCCGCCTTCAGCCTTGATGATGTCGACGGTCTCTTCGGCGGCCTCGAGATTGCGGTCGACGCAGAACACCTGCGCGCCCTCGCGCGCGAACGTCACCGCGGTCGCCTTGCCGTTGCCCCAGCCGGGACCGATCGAGCCGGCGCCGACCACCAGCGCAGTTTTGCCGTTCAGACGTTGCATACTTCCTGTTCCACTCCACGTTTCGCGGGTCGCAGGCACAGACCCGCGCCGACACGTGGTCGAACGGCGGCGGGACCTGCGACAAGCGGTGCTTACGGCGTCCCGTGGGTGAGATCAAACACCTTCTTCTGGTGGGCGACGGCCTGCTTGGCACTGACGCTCTGCGTCAACAGACCGAGCGAACTCGCATCTTCGTCCGCCACCGGTGTCAATGCCTGATCGGTATAGGCATGGCGCTGCGGATCGCGCGCGACGCGAAAACCGATCGCCGCGACTTTGGCGAACGCCGTCAGAATCGCGGCGGTCTTGCGTACGCTATCGAACGCGAAGCGTGGCCAGAACAGCAACGGGTGCGGCGCGGCGAGGCCCGGCCTCCGCTCCGACGGATGCCGCTGCCGGAACAGCCCGCATTGCAGCGGATGCACCCCTTCCACCCTCACGGCGGTCGAGAAGATCGCCAGCAGCTTGACCAGGCTGCTGATCTTGATTCCGGTCGCCGCGGCGCGGCGCAGCAGCGTCTCGATGTGCTCGGGCGTGTAGTAGCGGCTCCACGCCTCCTGATAGATCGCCTCCCATTCGGGCCGCGACATCAACGGATGCGCGGTGCAGACGTGTTCGACGTCGTAGGTGTTGAGATCGGAATCCATCGCGACGCCGGCGCGCCACAGCGTCTGGTGATCCTCCGAGCCGGGCAGCGGCGTCAGGCAGAAGAACTCCATCACGTCGATCGGCAGTTCGCGCTTGATGATATCGATGTCGGCGCGGATCGATTCCGGCGTGTCGGCCGGGAAGCCGAGGATGTAGCCGGCCAGCGTGATGATGCCGTGGGCCTTCCAGGCCAGCAGCATCGCGCGATACTCGGTGATCTTGTTCTGCCGCTTGTTGGCGGTCAGCAGGTTGGCCGGGTTGATGTTCTCCAGCCCGATGAACACCCGGGTCACGCCGGCGCGCTTGGTCTTCTCGATGAAGCGCGGAATCTTGTGGCACAGCGTGTCGACCTGGATCATGAAGCCGAGCGGCAGGCCTTCGGATTCGCGCAGTTCGATCAGCCGGTCGAGGATCGCCTCCCAATCCTTGTTGCGGGCGAAGTTGTCGTCGGTGATGAAGTACTTGCTGATGCCCTGCGCCCAGTTCCGGCGCACCATCGCCTCGATGTCGTCGGGGGTGCGGTAGCGCGACTTGCGACCCTGGACGTTGATGATGGTGCAGAACGAGCACTGATACGGACAGCCGCGCCCGGCGTCGACGCTGGTCGACAGGCCGAGCGTCCGCTTCACGGTGGCGAGCGGCAGATACGGCGCCGGCACGCCCTCGATCCCGGGCAGGTCGTTGAGGAAGTTGTAGACCGGCTGCAGCCTTCCGGCGGCGGCGTCCTGCAACACGTCGTCGAGCCGGCCGCCCTCGGCTTCGCCTGCGAACATCGACACGCCCAGATCGCGGCACTCGTCGAGCCCGATCGCATGGCCGTCGAGCATCGACAGGCAGCCGGAGACGTGAAAGCCGCCCATCACCACCGGCACGCCGCTGGCGCGGAACGGCCGGGCGATGTCGAGCGCGCGCGGGTATTGGTTGGACTGCACCCCGACCAGCGCCACCAGACCGAAATTGCCGTTGCGGGCGAAGCGATCGAGCAGCTTCGGAATGTCGATCCGGACGTTGAACTCATCCACCGCTTCGATTTCGATCTCGACATCGGCGCCGAGAATCCGGCGCGCGGCGCCGTCGGCGGCGATGCCGTAAAGAGTCGCGAGCGAATTGGAGGGGATGATGCCGCGCCACCAGCGGATGACGTACCCGTCGTCGTCGTAATGCGACGGTTTGATCAGCAGCAGCACGAACTTCCGCTTCGCGCGTGCGACCGGAACCATTGGCGACACCTTTCCCTGGACCGGCCGATCGCCCGTCGAACGGCCGATCTGCATTGCGGCGCAGTGTGCCCATGCAATGGCGGTGGCCGCAAGCGATTAATCGGAATTGCGAGGATCGATCTTCAACCGTCGGTGATGCGCTGGAGACCGCAGAGGTCACCCGTCGCAGCGACTGAGCGTGGTCGGCTGCGCGCCGATGGCGTGGCCGATGATCTCCGACAACGAGCGGCAGCTTCCGCCGCTGCACAGCCGCCATTCGCCCGCCATCCCGGAATTGCCGAGCACCAGGTCACGCTGCGGCGGACGCGTCACCGGCCATTGAAACCAGCCGCCGACCAGCCGCGCCTCCGGCGCCGGTTCCATGCCGGCGCCGCTGCCTTTGACGCGCGCGGCGATCAGTTGCAGCCCCTGCGGCGTCACCCGCCAGTCTTCCTGCCACTCGGTCTTTTCGATCGAATGAGTCCAGGCCAGCGTGAAAGCGGCGATCGCCACTGTCTTCACCACGCCGGCCGACGCGACGCACAGGCTCACGCCGCCGCCACCGCATTGCGCGGCCGCTGCCGCCATTGCCACGCCACGACCAGCGCCGCGATCACGAAACCGACATAGTCGCTGTAGCGAAACTCGCCGAGCAGGCAGACCGCCGCCGCGAACGCCACCAGCCGTTCGAGCGCGGTCATCCGCGTGAACAGGAAGCCGATCGACACCATGCCGAACAGGCCGATCGCGATCAGCGCCTTCAGCGTCGCGTACAGCACCGCGCCGTAGAAGCCTAGCTCGGCCGCCATCGCGTCGCCGGGCTGCAGCATCAGCGCCGGCGAATACACCGCGATGAACGGAATGACGTAGCCGGCGAGCGCGATCCGCATCGCCTCCCAGCCGATCTTGTCGGGGTTCTCCTTGGCGATCGGTGCCGCGGCGAGCGCCGCCAGCGCCACCGGCGGCGACAGGTCGGCCATGATGCCGTAGTAGAACGCGAACATGTGGCTGACGATCAGCGGCACGCCGAGATTGGCGAGCGCCGGCGCCGCCAGCGCCGCGGTGATGATGTAGGTCGGGATCGTCGGGATGCCGGTGCCGAGCAGGATCGACAGCAGCATCGTCATCACCAGCGCCAGGAACAGGCTGTGCTCGCCGAGGCTGATCACCCAGGTGCCGAACACCGTGCCGACGCCGGTCTGGGTCATCATGCCGATGATGGTGCCGACGATGGCGCAGGCCATGCCGACCGTGAGCGCCGACTTGGCGCTGTCGGCCAGCGAATCCCGGCAGGCGTGCAGCGTGGCGCGGCCGCCGCGGGTGATCGCGGCGATCGCCACCAGCGCGGCGACGATGATCACGATCCGCATGATGTCCAGGCCGTTGTGCGACACCGCGCCGACCACCAGCGCCAGCCCGATCCAGAATACGTAGCGCAGCGCGGCGTTGGAGAAGCCGTGGACGATGCTGGCGCCGAGGATCAGCGCCACCGTCAAGGCCAGCCCGATCGAGCCGGCGTACAGCGGGGTGAAGCCTTCGAACAGCATGAACACCAGCGCCGCCAGCGGCAACACCAGGTACCAGCGGTCGACCACGGCGCGCCATGCGCTCGGGATCTCGGACGCCTTCATCCCGACCAGGCCGTGCTTGCCGGCTTCGAGATGCACCATCCAGAACGCGGAGGCGAAATACAGGATCGCCGGGATCACCGCGGCCTTGACCACCACCGCGTAGTCGACGCCGAGCGTCTCGGCCATGATGAACGCGACCGCCCCCATCACCGGCGGCATGATCTGGCCGCCCATCGAGGCGGTGGCCTCGACGCCGGCCGCGAAGGCGCGGCGGTAGCCGAACTTGATCATCAGCGGAATGGTGAACTGGCCGACGGTGACGACATTGGCGACGCCGGAGCCGGAGATCGTCCCCATCATCCCGGAGGCGAACACCGCGACCTTGGCCGGGCCGCCGCGGCTGCGGCCGAACAGGCCGAGCGACACGTCGGTGAACAGCTGGATCATGCCGGCGCGCTCCAGGAACGAGCCGAACAGAATGAACAGGAAGATGTAGGTCGCCGACACGTAGATCGGCACGCCGTAGAAGCCCTCGGTGCCGAACGACAGATGGGTGACGACCTGATCGAAATCATAGCCGCGGTGATTGAACGGCGCCGGCAGATACTGGCCGAAGAACCAGTACAGCAGACACACGCCGCACATGATCGGCAGCGCCGAGCCCATCAGCCGCCGCGTGCCCTCGAAGATCAGCACCGCCAGCACCGTGCCGACGACGAGGTCGAGACGGGTCGGGTCGCCGTCGCGCTGGATCAGGTCGGCGTAGAAGATCCATTGGTACAGGCCGCAGAAGAAACCGACCGCGCCGGTGAACCAGGCGATGGCGCGGCCGAAATCGGTGCGGGCGGTGAAGTTGCCGATCAGCCCGAAGGTCAGCAGCAGCAGGAAGCCGACGTGGACGCCGCGCACCACCTGGCTCGGCAGCACGTTCCACGCCGCGATCACCAACTGGAACGACGCGAAGGCGATCGCCACCGCATAGGCCAGATAGCGCCAGCCGTGCGGTCCGAACCCGGCTGGAAAGCCGTGCTCGAAATTGTCGAACTCGACCTTGACGGCTCCGGGAGCCTGTTCGACCGCAACCTCAGCCTTCAGCATGGACGCCCGTTTCCGCCGCGTGGTTTGTTGTGGGGTTTGTTATTCTCAGTGTCATGGCCGGGCTCGACCCGGCCATCCATCTTCTTCGAAAGCGATGGATGCGCGGGTCAAGCCCGCGCATGACGATATCGCGCGAGGTTGGACCGCGTGCTTACTTCAGCACGCCCTTTTCCTTGAAGTACTTGATCGCGCCGGGATGCAGCGGGACCGGGCTGCCGGCGGCGGCGGTTTCCAGCTTGATGCCCTTGCCGGCGGCGTGGGCAGTGGCGAGTTCCGGCAGCGATTCATAGACCAGTTTGGTCATCTGATAGGCCAGATCGTCCGACACCGCGCTCGAGGTCACCAGATAATTGATCACCGCGGCGGTCGGCACGTCCTTGTCCTGGCCCTTGTAGGTGCCGGCCGGAATCGTCTCGGCCACGAACGGCGGGCCGATCTTGTCGACCACGGCCTTCGGCACCGACACGACGTTGATCTCGGTCGAATTCGAAAGATCCTTCAGCGACGCCACCCCGAGGCCGGCCGACTGCAGCGTGGCGGCGAGCTGGCGGTTCTTCATCAGGTCGACCGATTCGGCGAACGGCAGATACTCGACCTTGCCGAGATCCTTGTAGTCCATCCCGGCGGCTTTCAGGATCGCGCGCGAATTCAGCTCGGTGCCGGATTTCGGCGCGCCGACCGACAGGCTCTTGCCCTTCAGATCGGCCAGGGTCTTGATCCCGGAATCGGCGGTGGCGACGATCTGGATGTAGTTCGGATAGATCGCGCCGATCACCCGCAATTTGTCGAGCTTGGACTTGAAGCCGGCTTCGGCATCGCCGTCCCAGGCGGCTTTCAGCGAATCGCCGAGGCTGAAGGCGATCTCGCCGCGGCCCTGCTGCAGCAAATTGAGGTTTTCGACCGACGCCTTGGTGGCCTGCACCTGCGCCTTCACGTTCGGGATCTTCTCGCCGTAGATCTTGGACAGCGCGACGCCGAGCGGATAGTACACCCCCGAGGTGCCGCCGGTCAGCACGTTGACGAACTGCTGAGCGCGGGCCTGCGGCGCCGCAAGGAAAACCACCGCAGCCGCGGCGACACCGAACAATCTGGCCTTCATGAACAGTTTTCTCCCCTGAGTTATTAATGAGAAACTGACCGGCCAAAACGTCGCGGTCAACCCGTCAAATCGGTAACGCCGCGGGCGGCAGCGGAACCGGACCGCCGGGAGGCGAATTGTACGTCTCCGTTCAATGCTGCCGAAGAGGCCCCCGTGCCGCTCCCCACCCAGCCGTTGGCGCGGCCGCTCGACGCCCTCAACTTCTTTCTCGCCGATGTCCGCGACGGCCTGGGGCCGTATCTGGCGATCTATCTGCTGGCGGTGCAGAATTGGAACGAGGCCTCGATCGGGCTGGTGATGTCGATCGCGGCGGCGGCCGGCATTCTGGCGCAAACCCCGGCCGGCGCGCTGATCGACCGCTCCACCGCCAAGCGCGTCCTGATCGTCGCGGCGGCGGTCGTCGTCACGGTGGCGTCGGTGCTGCTGCCATGGCTGGACAGCTTCGCGCTGGTCGCGGCGACCCAGGCGCTGGCGGCAGCCGCCGGCGCGATCTTCGCCCCCGCGGTGGCGGCCCTGACGCTGGGCATCGTCGGCCCCCGCGCCTTCGCCCGCCGCACCGGCCGCAACGAAGCCTTCAACCACGCCGGCAACGCGGTGGCAGCGACGCTCGCCGGCGCGTTCGCCTACGGGTTCGGTCCCGGCGTGGTGTTCTGGCTGATGGCCGCGATGGCGCTGGCCAGTATTCTCGCCACGCTGTCGATCCCGGCTGCGGCGATCGACGACGAGGTCGCCCGCGGCCTCGGTGACGATCCCGCGCCCGGCGCGCATCACGGCCGGCCGTCCGGCTTCCGGGTGCTATTGAGCTGCCGGCCGCTGTTGATCTTTGCCGGCGCGACCGTGCTGTTTCACTTCGCCAACGCCGCGATGCTGCCGCTGGTCGGGCAGAAACTGGCGCTGGTGAACAAGAACCTCGGCACCACGCTGATGTCGGTGTGCATCGTCGCCGCCCAACTGGTGATGGTTCCGGTCGCGGCGCTGGTCGGCCACAAGGCCGACGTCTGGGGCCGCAAGCCGATCTTCGCGGTCGCGCTCGGCGTGCTGGCGCTGCGCGGCGCGCTGTATCCCTGGTCCGACGATCCATATTGGCTGGTCGGGGTGCAACTGCTGGACGGCGTCGGCGCCGGGATCTACGGCGCGCTGTTTCCGCTGGTGGTAGCCGACCTCACCTACGGCACCGGGCATTTCAACATCAGCCAGGGCGCGATCGCCACCGCCGCCGGCGTCGGTGCGGCGCTGTCGACCGGCTTCGCCGGCCTGATCGTGGTCAGCGCCGGCTACAGCGCCGCCTTCCTGGCGCTCGCTGCGATCGCCGCCTCCGCCCTGCTGCTGTTTCTGATGCTGATGCCTGAAACCCGCGATCGCGGCACGACCGCGCCGCCCGCAACGTCAGCGGTGCGAACCTCATCCGTCGCGTAGCGGCGTCGGCGGCCCCGCGCGGGTCAGCGGGGCGCCTCGGATCCGGTCAGCAGCCGCAACGTCTCGAGCAGGCGCCGCTCGTTGGTGGGCTTGCCGACGTTGGGCACTCCAGCCAGGATTGCGCCTCCGACGTTTTCCGGCTTGTCGTAAGCGCTGGCGATCGCGAACGGTATATTGTGAGCCCTGAGCTTCTCGGCGACCGGAGTAACGACTTCGCCTCCCAGGTTGACGTCCAGCATCGCCACGGTCGGAAGCTCGTCTTGCAGCAGACGCAACGCCGCTGGGACGCTCGGCACCGGACCAATGACCTTCCACCCGTCCCCCTCGATCATGCGCGCGAGGTCCATGGCGATCAGAAATTCGTCCTCCACGATCAAAACGGACTTCTGCACTATGACCTTCACTCGGAGGGCAATGAGCTGCTCAGCGGGATCACGATGTCAGCAAGCAAACCTTCCGAGCGATAGTCGAGTTCCACGCTTCCGCCGAGGCTGTAGCTGACGACCGAGCGGATCAGCTCGGTGCCGTAGCCGGCGCGCTGCGGCGGAGTCACCGCCGGTCCTCCGCTCTCGACCCAGGTGATCCGGAGATCGCCCCTGGCCGGATCCAATCCCCAGGTCACACGGACCGCGCCGCCGCCCGCCGACAATGCGCCGTATTTGACGGCGTTGGTCGCCAGTTCGTGGATCACCAGACTGAGCGATATCAGGACCCTCGGCGGGAGCTTCACCGCCGGGCCGGGCTCGATCGCGATCGCCGCCGGGTCGGACCGATATGGTGCCAGAATACGGTCAAACAGGCTGGCCAGGGCGGTTCCGTCCTGGCCAGAGAAGGCGAGATCCTCCGCCTCCATCAAGGCGGCGAAACGGCCGAGGAAATCGCTTCTGAACTGCTCCGCGGTCCGCCCCTCCACCGCTGTCCGGTGCGCCAGCGACTGGATGACGCCGAACAGATTTTTCATGCGGTGCCGCATCTCACCGAGCAGGATGTCCTTGGCGGCGTCCTGCTTGGCACGCTCGGTTATGTCGACGATCGACAGCAGCATCGCATGGCTGGCGTTGTCCGGATGCACCAGCGTCCGCGCGGTGAGCAGCATGGTCCGCCGCCCAAGGCCGGGAAAATCGTGATCAACCTGGTAGTTGATCACCGCCGTGGCTTTCGGAATGACCTCGAGCAGCAGCCGGCGCAGCTCGGGAATATCCCACTGCCCGTTGCCGAGCTCGAACAGCGGCTGACCGATGGTCTCGTAACGATCGACCTTGAAGGTCTCGAAGAACGCACGGCTGGCGTTTTGCACGCAGAGACCGGCGTCCAGCACCAGCATCGGATCGGCGACCGTGTCGACAATGCCTTGCGCCTGGACGTGGCTGGTGCGCAGCAGCCGATAAAGGTCTTCCATATTCATACAGACTATCCAGCAATGACGGCGCAGGCTATCGACAAAATCCGCCGATCACAATCCGGCGGCGTCGGGACGGTCGGCCACGCCGTCGACCGGGCCGATCCGTCCGGGCAGATCGCAGAACCTCCGCGCAATGAAGTAAACCGATGGTGAAATTTCAGTTCGATCAGCCCGAATTCGACCGCCGTACGCTGCTGCGGGGCGCGCTCGGAGCCGGCATGATCGGCCTGGTTCCAAGCGGAGCCGAGGCGGCTGTACCAGTATCGTTCCGCTCCGACCCGTTCACGCTCGGCGTCGCCTCCGGCGATCCGGCACCGGACGGCTTCGTGCTGTGGACCCGGCTGGCGCCGGAACCGCTGAAAGCCCGCGGCGGGATGAGCGCCCAGCCGGTCGAGGTGACGGTCGAGATCGCCGACGATGCGGCGATGCATCGCATCCTGCGCACCGAACGCAGCATCGCGTATCTCGAACTGGCGCATTCGGTGCACGTTGAGGTCGAGGGACTGGCGCCGGGACGCGATTACTTCTACCGTTTTCGCGCCGGCGGCGCCGACAGCCCGATCGGCCGCGCCCGCACCTTGCCGGCACCGGACGCGACGCTGCAGCAGCTCCGCTTTGCCGCAGCCGGGTGCCAGCGCTGGGAGGGCGGCTACTATTCGGCGTGGCGCGCGATCGCCGAGGATCAGCTCGACTTCGTGTTCCACTACGGCGACTACATCTACGAATACGGCTTTGCGGCCACCGACAAGAACGGCGCGCCCTGGCCGCGAACGATGTCGAAGGACTTTCCGACCTGCTACACGCTGACCGACTACCGCCGCCGCTACGCGCTGTACAAGTCCGATGCCGATCTGAAGGCCGCTCACGCCTCCTGCCCGTTCCTGGTCAGCTTCGACGACCACGAGATCGCCAACAACTGGGCGAGCGACAGCGATCCAAAGCAGACTCCGCCGGAAGCGTTCCTGGTCCGCCGGGCGATGGCGCTGCAGGCGTGGTACGAGCACATGCCGGTGCGGCGCGCGCAGCGCCCGCGCGGACCCGACGTGACCGCCTATCGCGGATTCCGGTTCGGCACGCTGGCCGACCTCGCGGTGCTCGACACCCGGCAATATCGCTCGCGCCAGCCCTGCGGTGACGGCTTCCTGCCGGGCTGCGCCGAGGCCGACGGGCCGGGCCGCACCATGCTGGGCGCGGCGCAGGAGCAATGGCTCGCCGCAAGGCTGAAAGGCGGCGACGCCACCTGGCGGGTGCTGGCGCAGCAGGTGCTGTTCGCGCCGTTCGACTGGCGGGGCTTTCCCGGAATCGAAGACACCGGGGCCCCGGTCGCCGACGTCGACACCTGGAGCGGCGCCACCGCGGCGCGCGACCGGGTGATCGCGATGCTGCGCGAAGCCAAGGCCGACAACGCGGTGGTGCTGAGCGGCGACCTGCACCGGGCGTTGGCGTTGGAACTGCACCGCGACTGGCGCGATCCCGCGTCGCCTTGCGTCGGCGTGGAATTCTTGTCGACCTCGATCTCGTCGCCCGGCGGCGCGCCGCCGACCGACGCGGCGCTCGCCGCGATGCACCGCAACAATCCGCACTTGAAGTTTTTCAGCGATCAGCGCGGCTACACCCGGCACACCGTGACGCCGCCAAACTGGCAGGCGGAGTTTCGCGGCATCGACAGCATTTCGTTACCCGGACAGACGGTGCAGACAGTGCAGACGGTGCAGACGGTGCGTACGCTCACGGTCGAAGCCGGCCGCCCCGGACTCATCACTCGCTAACGACAATCAGACGACGTAGCACTGTGCGCGACGCCGATGCTGGTCCTCGCCGAATCGCGCGCATAGGATCATGCTGGCCGCTCGTCCAGACCGGCTGCGCTGCCCGGCAGCGCCGGATGACGTTCGATGAGCAACGATGACCGAGTTCGTCCATTCGCGATGGCGCATCACGCGGCGTAGTCTGTTGCGCGGAGCCGCGGCGGCCGCCGCGCTGCCGCTGCTGGCGCGCGGCGCCCGGGCGGCTGATTGGCCGAACCGGCCGGTGACGCTGGTGGTGCCGTTCGCGGCCGGCGGTACCACAGACATGCTGGCGCGTCTGATCGCCGACGACCTGACCAAGCACTACGGACAGCAGTTCGTGATCGTCAACAAGGGCGGCGCGAGCGGCAACATCGCCGCGTCCTTCGTCGCCCGCGCGGCACCGGACGGCTACACCTTCATCGTCGGCACGCCCGGCATCCACGCCACCAACCGCCTCGTCTACCGCAGCATGGGCTACGATCCTGTCGCCGATCTCGCGCCGGTGATCGTGATCGCCCGCGTGCCCAATTTGCTGTCGGTAACCAAGACGCTGCCGGTGACCAGCGTCGCCGAGCTGATCGACTACGCGCGGCGGCGCCCGCGCGAACTGGTGTACGGCGTCTCGGCGCTCGGCTCGACCGGCCATCTGTCGACCGAGCTGTTCAGGACCATGACCGGAATCGAAATCACGCCGCTGCCGTTCAAGGGATCGGCGCCGATGCTGCACGATCTCGCCGAGGGACGGGTGCATCTCACCATCGACAATCTGCCGTCCTCGAAGCCGCATATCGAGCAGGGCGCGATCCGCGCGCTGGCGGTGACGACGGCGCAGCGCTGGGCTTCGATGCGGCATCTGCCGACCATCGCCGAATCCGGCCTGCCGGGCTACGATACCGCCTCGTGGTTCACGATCGGCGCGCCGCGCGCCACGCCGCCGGAGATCATCACCAGCCTGAACACCACGGTCGCCGCCTCCCTCGGCAGCGATGCCGGAATGGCGAAGCTCCGCGAGATCGGCGCCGAGCCCGGCGGCGGTTCGCCCGACGACATGCAGCGCCATGTCCTGGCCGAGATCGGCAAGTGGGAAAAAGTGGCGAAGACCGCGGGCATCTCTCCGCTTTAGTCGTACCGATCCGCGTCGAGGTGTGCAGGATTGATCATCGAAAGGTCACCACGCCAATTCGGGCCGTGACGGCTGCGTGGCACCTAAACCCATCAGATCATGCGGGTTTGAAAAGATCGTATTTGAATCAGAGGCATCGGTTTAACCCTACCCGGGACTTAGTGTGGGTTTCGGTTTAATTCCACATTTTGAACTCTCTCCAACCCCTAAAGTTTGGCGCTTATTTCCGGGGGGATGGACAATGAGAGCAACGACGAAAGCGGAAGCGTGCGCACCTGCAGGCGGTTTCGGCCGCCGCAAGGTGGCGCCGCGCGCGTGCATCGTCGATCGCAAGCCGCATCTGCGGGCTTTCCTGGCCGACGCGCTCGAGGAATTCCGCTTCATCACCGCCGAATGCGGCGGCGCGACCGAACTGCCGGCACGGCTTGCGGAGCATCAGCCGGATGTTCTGGTGATCGGCTCGACCATCGACGGCGTCGAGGCCGAGGCGATCGTCGACGTGCTGGTGGCAGCCGGCTTCACCGGCAGGGTTCTGACGATCGCGCCGCGCGAATCCATCATGTCGGATGCGATCCGGCAGCACGGCGCCGCCCGCGGATTGCAGATGCTGCCGGTGCTGGCGACGCCGTTCAGCACGCGCAGCCTCGGCGCCAGTCTGGCGCCGCTGCTGCCGCAGGAGCCGGCGCCGGAGCCGGAGATCGACGTCGCCGAGGCGCTGAAGGCGGGCTGGCTGGAGCTGTGGTACCAGCGCTGCGTCGACGCGCATTCGCTGACGCCGCAGGGCGCCGAGGCGCTACTGCGGATGCGGCATCCGAACTGGGGCGTGGTGTCACCCTCGGCGTTCCTGCCCGACGGCAACGACCCGCATTTCCGCGCGCTGTCTGAATTCGTGGTGAAGCGCGCGATTTCCGACTGGCACTATCTGCTCGACCATCAGGGTCCGGTCGATCTGTCGATCAACCTGCCGGTGAGCTTCGTCGGCAACGACAACGCACTCGACGACCTCGCCGGTTGGATTCCGCAGCATCCGGCGTTCGGCGGCCTGATCGTCGAAGTCGACGCCGCCGACATCGTCGATCACCTCGCCGACATCACCGAGATCGGTCGCCGGCTGCGGCTGCGCAACGTCGCGATCGCGATCGATAAGGTCGGGGCCGACTGGCCGGCGCTGATGCATCTCGATACGTTTCCGTTCGTCGAGCTCAAGGTCGACCGCTCGTTCGTCACCGGCTGTGCCGACGACCGCCTCAAACGCACGGTGTGCAAGCGGATCGTCGAACTCGCCGGCGACTACGGCGCGCGCTGCACCGCGACGGGCGTCGAGACCCGCGCCGATTTCCAGACCGCGCACGAACTCGGCTTCGACCGGGTGCAGGGCTATCTGTTCGGCAAGCCGATGGGCCTGAAGAAATTCGCCCGCGCGGCGCATGCAAGGCCGGTGGCGATGCATGATTGATTTATGAGCCCCAGAGCTCACCGGATCTTCAGTCCATCCGTGCCTTCATCCGCGCGACGAGCAGGTCGGCGACCATTCGGCATGACGGCGACATGTTGCGAGACGCGAGCCGCACCAGCGTCACCTGGGTCGCTTCCAGCCGTTTGTCCCGCAGCGGCACTGCGACCAGCCGACCCGCCTCGATAGCCGGCATCGCAGTGTCGCGCGGCAGGAACGTCGCCAGATCGGTGCGCGAGGCCATCATCTGCGCGAACGCCAGCGAATTCGTCTCGCTGCAGATCTCGAGCCTCACCTTGGCGTTGGCGCAGGCGCGGTCGATCTCCTGCCGGATGCCGAACGACGGATCGGGCATCACCGTCCGAAGGCCGGCGAGTTCCTTGACGGCGCAGCTGCGTCGGTCTGCCAGCGGATGGCGCGGCGACACGATCAGGCACAGCGACTGCCGCATCCGTGCCAGCTCGATCAGGTCACGACGCGGCGCCCGGCCGAATACCAAGCCGAGATCGACCTCGTTGCGGCCCACCATCTCGGCGACCGCACGCGACCCCATCACAGTTGTCGACACCGAGATCCCCGGGTAGTCGCGCGACAGCCCGATCAGAAAATTCGACAGGAAGTTCGAGAGCATGCCCTCCACGGTCGCGAACTTGATCTGGCCGCGGCGCATGGTCTCGAATTCCTGCACCTTGGCGCGGATGCCGTCGAGCTGGCTGCGGTTGTCGACTGCATAGCGATACAGCAGCCGCCCGGCATCGGTGAGCACCATGCCGCGGGCACCGCGGTCGAACAGCTTGACCGACAGTTCCTCTTCGATCGCCTGGACCTGACGGCTGATTGCGCTCGGCGCGATCCGCAGCGCCGCGGCGGCCTGCTTGATCGAGCCGGCTTCTGTCACCTCGCGGAAATAGCGGATCGCGGCGGATTCGATCATCGGCAGGTCCTCCGGCGGACACTGCCCAGAACCGCGGCAGCGGCCGTCCATCGTTCGAATTATTCGATCCGACACCTCGAATTTCAATGCTTTTATTCGAATTCATCGTTTGGCAGGATCGTCCCAACGAAGCCGCCAAGGAGAAACAACAACATGCACCACTCGTGGATTGCTCGCTGCGTTCGCCTCCTCTGCGTCCCGCTCGGTGCGCTCGCGCTCGGATACGCCGGACAAGCCAGCCCCGCCTCGGCGGACGACGTCATCAAGATCGGCGCGCCGCTGCCGATCACCGGACCGCTGGCGCCGGAAGCCATCAAGCAGCAGCAGGGCTACAATCTGTGGGCCGAACAGGCCAACAAGGCCGGCGGCATCTCGGTCGGCGGCAAGAAGTATAAAGTCGAGATCGTCTACACCGACTATCAGTCGAACACGCCGCGCGCCGTGCAGGCGAGCGAGCAGCTGATCACGCAGAACAACGTCAACTTCCTGTTCGGACCGTTCGGCTCCGGCGCCGCCAAGGCAGCCTCCACCGTCTCCGAGAAGTACAAGGTGCCGACCCTGGCGGCGACCGCGTCGTCGGTCCAGGTCTACGACCAGGGCTACAAGTATCTGTTCGGCACCTTCACGCCGAACGACACGCTGACGACGCCGCTGACCGAGATGATCAAGGCCAAGGTGCCGGAGGTGAAGAAGATCGCGATCCTCGCCCGCAACGATTTGTTCCCGCTGGCTATCGCGCAGGAGATGGAGAAGTCCGCCAAGGCCGCCGGCTTCGAAGTGGCGTATTTCGAGAAATACGCGATCGGCACGCTCGACCATTCGGCGACGCTGTCGTCGATCAAGGCGCTGGCGCCGCAGTGGATCTTCGTCACCGGCTACACCAACGACCTGCTCTTGGTGCGCAAGCAGATGGCCGACCAGCAGATCAAGGCGCCGGTGGTGTCGATGATCGCCGGCCCGGCCTATCAGGAGTTCATCGACGCGCTCGGCAAGGGCGCCGAGAACGTCTCGTCCGCCGCCTGGTGGCACCCGGCCTCGCAATACGACGGCAAGGACATTTTCGGATCGACCGCGAACTTCGTGAAGCTGTTCAAGGAGAAGTACAACAGCGAGCCGGACTACGCGCACGCCTCGGCGGCGCTGTGCGGCGCGCTGTTCCAGATCGCCATCGAGAAGGCCGGCTCGACCGACCGTGACAAGGTCCGCGACGAACTCGCCAAACTGGACGTCGTCACCTTCTTCGGCCCGGTGAAGTTCGGCGCCAACGGCCAGATCAACTCGCTCGATCCGCCGGTCTTCCAGATCCAGGGCGGCAAGCCGGTGGTGCTGTTCCCGCAGGCGATCAAGCAGGGCGACCTCAAGATCGGCGTCGAGTAGGCGTCGCTGGGTCCGCTCACGGCCTCTCCCCGTCATTGCGAGGAGCGCAGCGACGAAGCAATCCATGCCACGCATGGGCCCCCTGGATTGCTTCGCTACGCTCGCAATGACGGGGCAAAAGCTTCGTTCGACAAGCTGAAGCTGCGCCTCGACGTTCGTCGTCTCTTACCCAAGTGAAATCGCGCTCATGCAAGCCCTCCAGATCCTGATCAACGCGCTGGTGCTGGGCAGCCTGTATGCCTGCATCGCGATCGGATTTTCGCTGGTGTGGGGCGTGCTCAACGTCATCAACCTGATCCACGGCTCGTTCATCGTGCTCGGCGGCTATCTGGCGTTCATGCTGTACCAGTCGCTGCATCTGTCGCCGTGGTACGCGATCTTCATCGCGGCGCCGCTGTTCTTCGCGTTCGGCTACGTCATCCAGCGGCTGATCCTCAACCGGGTGATTACCGCGCCGGTGCTGGTGACCCTGACGCTGACCTTCGGGCTCGACCTGATCCTGAACAACGCGATGATCTATTTCTTCACCGCCGACTATCGCAAGCTGATCCTGAGCCCGCCGCTCGGCTCGCTGGCGTTCGGCGGCGTGGTGGTTCCGGTGGACCGCCTGATCGCCACAGCGACCGCGCTGGCGCTCACTGGCCTGCTCTATCTGCTGCTGCGCCGCTCCAAGGTCGGCCGCGCCATCGTGGCGGTGCGGCTCGATCGTGATGCTGCGGTGCTGATGGGCGTGCACGTGCCGTCGATCTACGCGGTCGCGTTCGGGCTCGGCGCCGCGCTGGCCGGCTGCGCCGGCGTGCTGATGGCGCTGATCTTCCCGATCTCGCCGCTGACCTCGTCCACCTTCCTCGGCAAGGCCTTCGTGGTCTGCGTGCTCGGCGGCCTCGGCAGCGTCTCGGGCGCGCTGGCGGGCGGGCTGCTGCTGGCGCTGGTCGAGAGCGTCGGCGCCACCTATTTGGGCCCGGCGCACGCCACCACGCTGTCGTTCCTGCTGCTGATCATCTTCCTGGTGCTGCGCCCGCAGGGCCTGCTCGGCCGAAAGGGCTTCGAATGACCCGCAGCCACGTCGCCCTCCTGATCCTGATCGCCTGCGTGGCGGCGCTGCCGCTGTTCGGCGGCGCCTATGCGCTGCGGCTCGGCACCATTGCCTGCATGTATGCGGTGATGGCGCTGTCGTGGAACATCGTCGGCGGCTTCGCCGGCTATCCGTCGTTCGCCACCGCGGCGTTCTTCGGCTTCGGGGCCTATTGCACCGGCGTGCTGATGGGCAAGGGCATGCCGATGAGCCTAGCGCTGATCGTGTCCGGCGTGCTGGCGCTGCTCGCCGCCGGCCTGCTCGGCGCCATCCTGCTGCGGCTGCGCGGGCATTATTTCGCGATCGCCAGCCTGTCGCTCGCCGAGGTGCTGCGCGAACTGGTCAACAACGCCACCGACCTCACCGGCGGCGGCATGGGGCTGAACATCCCGCTCGCTTCCGGCGCCGGCGTGATGGCGGAGGCGACCTATTACTTCTACACCATGTGGGGCGTGATGCTGCTGACCGCCCTGATGGTGATCGCGGTCGCCAATTCCAAGCTCGGCTTTGCGCTCAACTGCATCCGGCAGAACGAGACCGCCTCCAGCATGGTCGGCCTCAACACCACGCTCGCCAAGGCCGCCGCGTTCGGCCTGTCGGCCTGCTTCGTCGCGGTAGCCGGCGGCATCTACGCCGCCTGGGTGCACTATATCGACCCGTCGGACGTGTTTGACATTCTCTACTCGGTGAAGCCGATCGTGATGGCGCTGATGGGCGGTCTCGGCTCGCCGCTCGGCGTCGCCTGCGGCGCGTTCCTGTATCTCGGCCTCGAGGAACTGGTGTGGCGCAACTACACCCACATCCACACCGGCGTGCTCGGCGTGCTGATCGTGCTGCTGCTGCTGTTCCTGCCGCACGGCCTGACCTCGCTGCGCGCCGATCGTCTGTGGCGGAGGGCCAAGCATGTCTGAGTTGCTCCGCCTCACCGGCGTGTCGCGCCGCTTCTCCGGCCTGCAGGCGCTGCGCGACGTCAATTTGTCGGTCGCGCGCGGCGAAGTGCTCGGCCTGATCGGGCCGAACGGCGCCGGCAAAACCACGCTGGTCAACACCATCTGCGGCGTCACCCCGGCCAACACCGGCAGCGTCGTGTTCGACGGCAAGGACATCACCCGGATCAAGACCTACCAGGCCGCCCGGCTCGGCCTGTCGCGCACCTTCCAGATCGTGCAGCCGTTCGCCGAGTTCTCCGCGCTCGACAACGTCGCCGCCGCGGCGCTGTTCTCGCAGCCCGGCGCCAGCCTGAAATCGGCCCGCGAGGCCGCGCGCGAGCATCTCGCCTTCGTCGGCCTCGAGGCGCAGGCCGAGCAGCCCGCCGCGACGCTGACGCTGGCGATGCGCAAGCGGCTCGAGCTCGCCAAGGCGCTGGCGATGGAGCCGAAGCTGCTGTTCCTCGACGAGGTCAATGCCGGCCTCAACAGCGCCGAGGTCGAGCGCGCGACTAAACTGATCCACCAGCTCGCGGCCGGCGGCATCACCATCGTGATGATCGAGCATCTGATGAAGGTGGTGCTGAACGTCTGCACCCGCATCGTCGTGCTGCACAACGGCCACCCGATCGCCGACGGCCCGCCGCGCGAGGTGATCAGCAATCCGGCCGTGGTCGAGGCTTATCTCGGCCAGCAATACGCGCAACGGGCGGCCCGCCATGGCTGAGAACCTCATCCTCGAAGCCAGGGGACTCGATGCCGGCTACGGCGAGATCCAGGTGCTGTGGGGCGTCGACCTCGCGGTGCGCCGCGGCGAGATCACCGCGCTGATCGGCTCCAACGGCGCCGGCAAGACCACGCTGATGCGGACGCTGTCCGGCCTCGTCGCAGTGCGCGGCGGCGTTTATCGCTCCGAGGGCCACGACCTCGCCGGCCGCAGCGCCGCCGAGATCCTGTCACACGGCATCGTCCACGTGCCGGAAGGAAGGCGGCTGTTCGGCGCGATGAGCGTCGAAGAGAATTTGCTGATGGGCGCGTATCTGCGCAGCGCGAGCCGCGCCGCGATCAGGCGCGACCTCGATCAGGTCTACACCACGTTCCCGAAGTTGCGCGAGCGCCGCAATCAGCAGGCCGCGACGCTGTCCGGCGGCGAGCAGCAGATGTGCGCGATCGGCCGCGGCCTGATGAGCGCGCCCCTGCTGCTGATGATCGACGAACTCTCGCTCGGCCTGTCGCCGCTTTTGGTCGAGCAGCTGGTCGATGCGCTGCGCGCGCTCAACAAGGACGGCACCTCGATCCTGCTGGTCGAGCAGGACGTCACCATCGCGCTCGATCTGTGCGACCGTGCCTTCGTGATGGATATGGGCCGCATCGTCCGCGAGGGCTCCGGCGAGGAGCTGCTCGCCGATCCGATCGTCCGCGACGCCTATCTGGGCGTGCTGCAGGAATGACAATCCAAAGTTTCACTGCCTGATCGAAAGAGGAATCATGATCGAGACCGTCGAAGCCCCGAACAGCGGCTATCGCTACATGCCGGGCGTTTTCCAGTATTCCTGCGGCATCGCCGCGCTGCCGGGCTTCGCGATCGAGCGCGTGCGCTTCGCCAATCCGGTGCCGCTCAAGCAGGGCTTTGCGAAGATCGCCGAGATCCTGAAAGAGGCCGGCCGGCCGCTGACCGCGTTCGGCGCCTGCGAATTGCGCTCGCCCGCGCCGTTCACCGAAGAGGGCTTCGTCGCTTTCAACGAGATCTACATCAAGACGCTGATGGACTGGGGAATCATGCAGGATCGCGTCAACCCGATCGCGCGCAGCAACGTGTGCCCGGCGATCGATCCGCCGGCGGAGCCGAGCTTCTACGCGTTCTCCTACACGGTGCCGGCCGACAATGCGCCGAAGTCCTTCGTCATCGCCGGCAGCGGCGAGGCGCCCGAGGGCAAGGGCAACTATCGCGACCACACCGTGGCGCTCGGCGACACCAGCGCGGCCGGCCTGCAGAAAAAGGCGCAGTTCGTGCTCGGCGAGATGGAGCGGCGGATGAGCGCGTTCGGCGGCACCTGGGCCGACATCACCGGCGCGCAGCTCTACACCGTGCACGACATCCACCCGTTCCTGGAGAGCGAGCTCGGCAGGCGCGGCGTGTTCCGCCACGGCCTGACCTGGCACTTCAACCGCCCGCCGGTCGAAGGCCTCGATTACGAGATGGACTGCCGCTGCGTGCATCGCGAGCGGGTGGTTTAGGGAGAGCCGCGTGACCACTCAGCCTCGTCCGCGGCGGCGTGTCGCCATTGCCGGGCTCGGCGCGATCGGCAAGGCGATCGCGCGCGAACTCGACCGCGGCGGCGTCGACGGCATGGCGCTTGAGGCAGTCGCCTCCGCCGACCCGGCCAAACACCGCGGTTTCCTGCAGTCGCTGCAGACGCTGCCGCGGGTGCGGACGCTCGACCGGCTGTGGGAGGAGGCCGACCTGGTGATCGAGGCCGCACCGAGCCGGCTGCTACGTGAAATTGTCGAGCCATTCGTCAGCCGCGGCAAGAGCGCGATCGTGATGAGCGCCGCCGCGCTGCTCGACAACCCGGACCTGATCGACATCGCCAAGGCCAATGGCGGCCAGATCATCGTGCCGACCGGCGCGCTGATCGGCCTCGACGCCGTCACCGCTGCGGCGGTCGGTACCATCCACTCGGTGCGCATGATCACCCGCAAGCCGGTCGACGGCTTCCGCGGCGCGCCGTTCGTTATCGACAACGGCATCGACCTCGACCGGGTCGACGCGCCGCTGAAGCTGTTCGAAGGCACAGCCCGTCAGGCCGGCAAAGGATTTCCGGCGAACCTGAACGTCGCGGTGGCGCTGTCGCTGGCCGGGATCGGTCCTGATCGCACGATGGTGGAAATCTGGGCCGATCCAAGCGTCACCCGCAATACCCACCGGATCGAAGTAGACGCTGACTCGGCACGTTTCTCGATGACCATCGAGAACGTGCCCTCGGAAAATCCAAAGACTGGAATGATCACCGCGCTATCGGCCATTGCATTGCTGCGCAAAATGGAAGCACCACTTCAAATTGGGACCTGAGCAAGCAACTGGGTGAACCGGCCATCGAACGGCTGCTCTACCCGATCAGCCGCCTCACCTTTCCCCCGCCAGCATTCATATTTGGTGCTCGATTATTGGGCCTGGTGTGAACGCCGGAGCGCCCGCCCAGACTCCATCAGGACAGCATTGCCCTAGTCGAACGTCATCTCGACGCATTTGGAGACGTCGTCGCCGAGGCCGGACGCGATGGTGACGCAGCCGCGCACCCTGCGTTGCTTGGTGTCGGCGGCCCACACCACGTAGCCGCCGGCGCCGAAGAACGCATTGGTGTTGGCCGGCTCGGTCTCGGCGCCGTCGAACTGATAATCGCCGTCGGCATCGAAGATCCGCGGGCGACGGAAACAGCCGCCGTCGGTCTGAACGTTGATCACTTCCTTGTTGTCGCGCGTCATCGCCAGGCTGACGACGCATCGATAGTGTTCGGAGGTCTTGGCGTTGAACAGATACGCATAGGAGCGGCAGGTCGCGGTGACGAGCTTGCCGGGGCTCAGCCCGCGGCTGCATGCGATGTGCCGGTTGTTGCTCAGCCGGTACTCGTCGGCCGCAGCCGGCACCGCGGCCGCAAGCGCCATTGTGGCGATCAGCCCTGCGCCGATCCAGCGGCCCTGCCTCGCCCGTCCGTGCATCACTGTCCTCCCGCTGCGGTGTTGCGCCGTGCCCGGCGACTCGGCGCGAGCGGACCATAGCGACGCACTAGTTTGCATAAAATCACAAAGTCGTTCGACGCGGCGGTGACATGCCACCGACATCCGGATCAGGCAATCTTGACGCAGGAACAGCGTTCGTGATTTGTTCAAGTCGGCATGTCGTGTGGTACGGCGATGAATATCCCGGGATTCACGGCCGTCGCGCCTCGTGTCGGAGACCCCACGATGTTCGCTTCTCGACTCACTTTGTTGATCACGGCCGCGACGTTCGCGGCGCTGACAGCGGCCGCCCGCGCCGACACCGGCGAGCCGTGGATGCTGTCGACCGACATCGGCTACGGCTATACCCGCGACGGCAAGACGATGACGTACCGGATGGGGACCAACAACGCCAAGGAGCTGTTCAAGGGCGCCAAGAAAGTGCCGCGCGAGACGCTGTTCTTCCTCGGGGCCAACGGCCAACTCTACATGCGTCCCGGCCCGTTCCTCGAAGGCGACGGTCACTTCAAGTTCGGCGCCGATCAGTAGCGCCGCACGCCGACCGCGTCAGCGCTGCGCGCTGGTCTCGAACGCGGCGAACAGTTCGCGCGCGCCCGGATTGTTGCTGTTGGCGTCCATCCGCGCATCGGTGACGGCGAGCAGCTTCGCCACCGTATTGTGGCGGATCGCCACCGGATTGCGCTCGTAGCCGGAGCGCTGGAAAAAGTTCGCGGTCGGCACCACTTCGCGCATCGCCTGCGGCATCGTCACCATGTCGAGTCCGGTGCTGTCGCCGGTGAGATTCATCATCTCCAGTTCGGCGGCGGTGAGCCGCTCGCGATAGCCCTTGCGCTGCGCGAACACCACCGAGGTCAAGAGTTTGTGCGTCTGCAGCAGCGGACCGACGTCGACGTCCAGCACCAGCGCATGCACGCCCCAGCCTTGCGGCGTGCGGCCGAGCTTTTCGTGCTCGCTCCAGGTGCCCGGGATCGAGCGCGCGAACGCCACCATCCGCTTCACCACTGCGATCTTGCGGTCGAGCGCATGACGCCGCGGGCCCGACAGCGTCGCGGCCTTGTCGTTCAGCGATTTGAGGATCTGGTTGCCCTGCTCGGCCAGCAACACCAAGGTGTTGGTGGTGAGCAGCTGATTGTAGCCGATCGCGGTCGAGATCGCGCGCGAACCTGGCCGCGTTTTGCTGAGCCCCGACTGCAGGTCGTGCTCGCCGTTACCGCCGGTCTCGAACGCATAGACCCGCACCGCCTGATCGCGGGTCAGCCCCGCCTCGCGCGCGGCACGCGCGTAGGCGCGCTTGAATTCGGCCTCGCTCGACGGACGCTGCGGCGTGAACTGATAGTACTGGGCGGCGGCGCGCACGAAGTCGGCGACCACGGGAAGCGACTTGCGCTCGCGCGGCGGTTCGGTCGACGGCTCCGGATCGATCGGCCGCTTCGGTCCGGTATAGACTGGCGGCTGCACCAGCACGTAGTCGTCCATCGTGATCTGCTCGCCGGTGCGGCGCTTGGCGTTGCGGATGCGGCGCCGCTCGGCGATGGCGTCCCAATAGGCGCCGGCGTCGCGCTCGAATTCGGCGCGGGCGGCCTGATACTGCTGCAGCCGGTAGCGATATTCGGCGATCGCCTGCGGCGAGGCGGCCTGAGCCATCGCGTTCGCCACCGACGACGGCAGCGGCGCCGCGGTCTGGGCGAGCGCGTGGGATCCGAAAGCGAGCAGCGCGACCGGCGCGAGCCGGGCGAGATGGATGATCGAATGAGCCATGCCGCATCCTCGCCCGATAGGGTGAATGAACCGTTTCCCCATTGTTTGCACCGCGCCAGCACAAGCTGTGAACCCGGCGATTATTTGTTCGCACGAGGCCTCTTCGAGAAGCCGCGCGGCTTACTTCCAGGCGAACACCGGCTGCTCCAGCTCGGCGACGCGGGTGACGCGGCCGGCCAGCACTTCGCGAAACTGATAGATCAGCGCCGCGGTCGGAGCGTGGATGAAGTCGCCGTCGTAGCGGAACCGAACCACGCGGCGGTCGCTCTCCGGAATCGAGGTGAAGTCGAACGCATCCGGCGGCGCAATCTCGCCGAGCCCGACATGATGCACCGAGGCGACTTCGTCCGGATTCGGCGCCAGCGGCCCCGCTGAGGCGGCCCACGCCACCACCGGCGTCACCAGATAGCCGGAGCGGGTCGGATAGTCGTCGAGGATACCGAGCACGTCGCCGGCGCGCAGCGCGAGGCCGAGCTCCTCGTGCAATTCCCGCAGCGCGGTTTCGGGCGCGGTCTCGCCGTCGTCGCAGCGGCCGCCGGGCAGCGCCCATTGATAGGCATGGGAGCGCAGCCGCGGCGAGCGCCGTGTCAGCAGGAAAGCGGCGCGGCCGTCGTCCGCCGCGACCACCGCGATCGCCACCGCGGCGCGCTTCAATCCGGACGGCGTCAGCCCATGGTCGTGACGCGGAAAATCCGCGCAGCGCGCGGCGATCAGGGCTCGGGTGGCGGCGTCGTGCGCGTGGCTCATCCGTCTTGACTACACTGCGCGCCTGACCGAGGAAACCGTCGCCGCGCCGCAAAAAGATGGGCCATGCGGCGACGGAGAGCCGATCGATGACCGAGACCACCACCGCCCGCAGCATGAAGGCCGACGGCTGGAGCGTGATCCACGACGACGGCTTCATCGATCTGGTCGGGCCGCTGTGGCACCGCTGCGTCGACGGCACCCACGAATACGCGATCGCGACCGCGGCCAAGCACCGCAACAAGCGCGGCATGGTGCAGGGCGGGCTGATGATGACGCTGGCGGACCGCACCTCAGGCATCGCGGCGCGCGATCAGTCCGGCGCGCCGCATCTCGCCACGGTGCAGATGGACACGCATTTCGTCGACGCCGCCGAGATCGGCGAGGTGCTGATCTCGCGGCCGCGGGTGGTGCGATCGACGCGCAGCCTGATCTTCACCTCGACCGAAGTCAGCGTCGACCGCCGCTGCATCATCCTCGCCCACGGCGTGTTCAAGATCGTGCGGCCACGCTGACGGCAGCTCCGCGTCTCAGGCCGCGCGGCACCACCGCGCCAGCGCGGCCAGCGTCACCAGGGCATCGCCCGCGCCGGCGCCGGCAAGATGCCGATACGGCGCGTCCGGCTCGCCGAGATCGCTGAGCACCGCCAGCGCACCGGGGAAATCGTCGCCCTCGGTATAGAGTCCCGGCGTGACGATGGTGGGCAGCCCGGCGGCGCGCGCGGCGCGCACGCCGTTGGTGGAATCCTCGAACGCGACGCACGCGGCGGCCGGCAGCTTCAGCGCGTCGAGCACGTAGAGGTAGATGTCGGGCGCAGGCTTCTTGGCGGGGACCACGTCGCCGGCGCCGACCGCATCGAACAGCGCCATCGCGTCCGGCCCAAGCGAAGACTGCAGCAACGCCTCGACATTCGGCAGGCTGGTGGTGGTGGCGATGCCGAGCTTCACGCCCGCCGCTTTCGCCTCACGGATCAGCCGCGCCACGCCCGGGCGCAGCGCCGTGCCGGCGGCGACCAGCGCGGTGTAGCGGTCGGTCTTGGCCCGGTGCAGGTCGGGTATCCGGTCGGCCACGCGCTCCGCGCCGTCCGGACCAGACTTCAGAAAGTGCGCGATCCGCTCCTTGCCGCCGGTGACGTCGAGCAGCCTGCGATATAGCGGCTCGTCCCAATGCCACGGCAGTTGCTCGGCCGCGAAGGTGGCGTTGAAGGCCTGACGGTGGAGCTCTTCGGTTTCAGCCAGGGTACCGTCGACGTCGAATATCAGCGCAGATGGTATCATAAAACCTATCCACTCTCGGACTGTTCGCAGCGTCCAAAAAATGAACACAAAACGGGCCTGACAATGACTTGGGCAAGGTGTAAAGCAAACTTTACAATCATCATCAAGCACCCCAATGTCAGAGATCGAATACGACCATTCTGCCCAGCGTCGCTGCTCGAAGTGCGGCGGCGAAATGAAGCTGATCGGCCGCTTGCCGCGCCGGCCGCAGCATCCCGCACGCACCGTGTTTCGCTGCTCCGCCTGCGACGACGTCGTGCAGGAATAGACAGCCGCTCATTCGGAAGCCGGGCCGCCCCGCGCCAGCGCGGCCTCCATCAGCGTTTGCAATTGTTTGGCGGTGAACGGCTTGGCCAGGCAATACACGCCGTTCTGAACCGTCATGCCCTCGCGCTCCAGCATCGTCGCATCGAATTCCGGCAGGCTGCCGCTGATCACGATGATCGGCAGCGCCGGCCGCGCCGCCCGCACCGCCGCCAGCACGCTCATGTCCTGAACCTTGGGCAGGCTGAGATCGATCAGCGCCAGCGCCGGATCGCTGCGAGACAGCCAATCGAGCGCCGCAGCCCCGCTGTCGCATACCGTCACCTGATGCCCGGCCTTGCCCAGCACCAGGGTCAGCACCGTGCGCACCGCCGGCTCGTCGTCGACGACCAGCACCTCCATCACCACCTCTCGGCTGGCGTTAGGACCGTGAGCGCCGCGACGCGGAACAAGGATCGGCTGTGACGGTGTCAGATTGCTGCAGTTCGCGAAACCAGCGCAACTGGTAACGCTACGAGCGAAGGCAGCCGTCTGCACGGAGCGAAACGTCATCCACTCCGGAGCTGAGGGCGGACGTTGTCGCCCGCCGCCGGCCGACTGAGACGCGCTGATTGCAGCGTGATCTCCATCAGGTCGCGCGCAACCACGAGCGGGCCGTTGTAGCGCGTCCTGAGGTCCTGCATCCCGGCCGTACACGCTCATCGCGCAATCCATCGGCGCGCTTCAACTCGTCGCCACGCGCCGTCTTTCGGAACGAGTCCTGCTATGCGGTGCGTGCGAAGTGGCTCATCATGAGGGCGACGTGGTCGGCAGATCAATCTGAAACGCGGCGCCGCGCTCGCGGCCGATCAGTTCGATCGTGCCGCCGAGCGTCGAGGCCACGAGGTTGAAGGCGATGTGCAGACCGAGGCCGATGCTGCCGCCGTCGCGTTTGGTCGTGAAGAACGGCTCGAAGATCCGTTCGGCGAGATCGGCCGGGATGCCGACGCCGTCGTCGGCCAGCGTGATCCGGACCCGGTCCGGCGCGATCCGCGCGGCCTCGACGTGCAGCACGCCCTCGGCATCGCCCGGGTAAGCGTGGATCGCCGCGTTGAAGGCGAGGATGCCGAGCACCTGACCGAGCGCGCCGGGGCGGCTGATCAAGGTGATCCCTTCCGGCACGTTCAGCTCGACCGTGAGGCCGCGGCGCGACAGCAGCGGCCTCAGTTTGTCGAAGCTGGCGGACAGCCAGCCGCGCAGCTCGAACCCCTCACGCTGCTCGTTGGCCTGATCGACCGCGACCTGCTTGAAGGCGTGGATCATCTCGGAGGCGCGCAGCAGGTTCTGCTGCGTCATTTGCAGTCCTTCGTCGAGCCGGCCGATGCCGCGGGTCAGATCGGAGCGCCGCACCGCGCCGCCGTCGAGGGCGCGGGTGAGGCCACGGACATCGGCCTGCATCGCGGTCGAGGTCGTCAGCGCCAGCCCGATCGGCGTGCTGACCTCGTGGCCGATGCCGGCGACGAGTTGCCCCAGCGCCGCCAGCTTCTCGGCCTGCACCAGATGCGCCTGGGTGGCACGGAGCTCACGCAGCGATGCTTCCGACCGCGCGGTCTCGCGCTGCAGCGCCTCGGTGGTAGCGAACTGCCGGCGCGCCCGATGTTCGCGGGCGCCGATCGCGTACAGCGACAGCAGATAGGAATTGCCGATCAGGAAGTGATTGATGAAGCCGAGCCCGGGCGACATTTCCGGCGCCAACCGCTCCGCGAAGGCGAAGGCCAGCCAGGTCGTCACGCAGAACACCAGCAGCGAGCCGATCCGCAGCGGCAGCATGGTCGAGACGAACAGGATGACGATGATCATCCCGGCGGAGGCGTAGGTGAAGCCGGACGGCAGCACCAGATACACCGACGGCAGCACGCAGCCCGGGATCACGCAGTACAGCAGCAGGATGGTCTCGGCCCAGCGCCGCACCGCCCCGAGCAGCAGCGTCAGCGGCAACAGCACCAACACCGCCGTGCCGCCGCGGATCGCCAGCGTGATCGGCACGACCTCCGGGTACAGCATCCAGTCCCAGAAAGTGTAGCCCGCATAGGTCAGCGCGCCGAGCAGCATCGCCGCCTGGGTCCAGCCGATCTGGGACCGGACGTAGCTGTCGACGAAGCGGCGCTCTTCCGCCGGATCGTCGAACCGCAGGCCGGCGGCCTTCAACAGATCGTGGAGCCACTGACGGCGCGGCACCGCCGCGGTCACGACGGGGAGCGGCGCTGCACGGCTGTCGGATCGTTCGCTCGATGACATCAAGGATGCACAACGGAACCGCCGTCCACCGACGGCACACAGCGACCCGCGCGAAGCCACATAAATTCACGCTCCGCGCGCTCGTCTCAGCGGTATCATCCGGCGCAAGGCCAATGCAAGCAAACGGACCGGCGGAGGTCTGTGCGGGCGAGTCGAGGCTTACAGGAGAGATGGTGCCCAGGGGCGGGATCGAACCACCGACACTGCGATTTTCAGTCGCATGCTCTACCAACTGAGCTACCTGGGCGTCGTCCGACCGGCGCGAAGCCGGGGGAGCGCCGGGTTATAGTCAGACACGGCGGCGCTGTCCACCCGTCGGGACGGGGTTTTGCCGGGGAAAATTTCACCGGATCGTCCCAGGCTCCGGCCGGAATCGCGGCTCAATCGTCTTCGTCGTCGGCGGGCCGGCCGGGAATGGCATAGGCGCCGGACAGCCAGCGATTGAGGTCGACGTCGCGGCAGCGCTCGCTGCAGAACGGGTGCGATGCGGCGGTCGCCGGCTTGCCGCACACCGGGCAGGGTTTGGCGCCATTCCGCTTCGGCTGCGCCGTATCAGCCGGCATTGAGCCAGCCATGGCGGATCGGGAAGCCCTCGCCGCCGAGCAGCGAAATCGTCTCGTACAGCGGCAGCCCGACCACATTGGTGTAGGAGCCGACCAGCTTGACCACGAACGAGCCGGCGATGCCCTGCACCGCGTAGCCGCCGGCCTTGCCGCGCCATTCGCCGGAACCGACGTAGCCGGAGATGTCCTCCTCCGACAGCCGCTTGAACCGGACCCGGGTTTCGACCAGGCGCTGGCGGAACGCCTCCTTCGGCGTGACCAGGCAGACGGCGGTATAGACGCGGTGATTGCGGCCCGACAGCAGCCGCAGGCACTGCGAGGCTTCGTCGATCAGCTCGGCCTTCGGCAGGATACGGCGGCCGACCGCCACCACGGTGTCGGCGGCGAGCAGATACGAGCCGCGCAGGTCGTCGTCGAGCTGGATCGATTGCAGCGCCGCCTCGGCCTTGGCGCGCGCCAGCCGGTTGGCGCAGGCGCGCGGCAGCTCGCCGCGCTTCGGCGTCTCGTCGACATCCGCCGGCCGCAGCGCGTCAGGCTCGATCCCGGCCTGGTTGAGCAGCGCGAGCCGTCGCGGCGAGCCGGAGGCGAGAACGAGTTTGGGACGGCCGAGCATGCGGAACTTTGATTCGGGCGGGTGGCGGGAGAGCGCGCGGAACCTATCGGAAGGCGCGTGCCGGGACAACAGGCCCGGGCACAGAGCAGGACAGTCAACGCGCCGGCCAGTTCCAGGACGGGCGCTCGCCGTCGCGGACCAGCGTCTCGCTCAGCTCTTTCTCGAGGACAATCTCGCGACTGTCGGCCTCGCGGCGCAGCGCAGATACCAGTCCGTCGGCATGCGACACCACGACGATCTGCGAGCGTGTCGCGGCTGCTGCGATCAGCCGGGCAAGCGGCGCAAGCAGATCGGGGTGCAGGCTGGATTCGGGCTCGTTGAGGATCATCAGCTCAGGCGGCCGCGGCGACAGTAACGCGGCGACCAGCAGCAGATAGCGCAGCGTGCCGTCGGACAACTCTGCGGCTTTTAGCGGCCGTAGCAGGCCGTGCTGCTCCATCGCCAGTTCAAAATAACCGTCGGCCTCGGACACCTCCAGGCGCGCGCGCGGAAAGGCATCGTCGATGGTGGCCGCGAGCGCCTCGTGATCGCCGATCTCCAGAATGGTCTGAATCGCCGCGGCCAGATCGGCACCGTCGCCACCGAGCACCGGCGTGCGGGTGCCGATCTGCGGCCGCCGCGCCGGGGCGTCGCGATCGGTGCGGAGCTGATCATAGAACCGCCAGTCCCGCATCCGGTCGCGCAGCAGCAACAGTTCGAGCGCTTCGCGCGGATCCGCGCCGTGGGTCATTATGCTGTCGGCGGGGCTCAGCGACCGATACACCTCGCGCCACTGGCCGCCGTCATCGCGCACCCGCACGAACGGTCCGCGCCGTTCGGCAAACGCGTTGGCGCGGCCGAGCAGTTCGCCGGCCCACACGCTCTCGACCTTGATCTCCGGATCACGCGTGAACCTCGACGCGCGCGGCCCATCCGGCGGCGGCGGCAGGCCGAGATCTATCGCGTAGCCGTAATCCGGACCGGCGAAACCGAGCTTGAGCGCGATGCGGTTGCTGCGCGTCGTGCCCTGCACCGGATGAACGCCGCGCTTCATCGTGCGCGACAGCGTCTCGGGCCCGGCCCACAGCGTCGACGGCAAGCCACCCTCGCCGGCCAGCGATTGAATGACCCGCCCCTGCGCGATCTCGGCGAGCAGCCGCAACGCGCGATACAGGCTCGACTTGCCGGTTCCGTTCGCCCCGGTGACGACATTGAGCGGCCCGAGCGACAGCCGCACGTCGCGCAGCGATCGGTAGCCCGAAACAGCAAGTCGCGTGATCATTGCGATTTCCGAACGTGTACTCACGCTTGATGGATAGCAGATGCCGAGCGAGCGGCCAAAGCATGGAGCCGCGGCCTGCGACATGGGCGATCTTCTCCTTGCATGCTTGCGCCCCTCCGCCGCGGAACGTCTTTCCGGGGCGCTCGCGCAGCGAGCGAACCCGGAAGCTCGATGTGCAGGAGGCCGTGATCCACAAGCTCGGGATTCCGGGTTCGCGCCTGGCGGCGCGCCCCGGAATGACAGACGTGAAAAGGCGTGGTTAATCCATGCTCAGTGCGAAACAGCGCAAGGCGAGGAACGTTTGACCGGAACAGATCACCGGCTCACAACTACTCGTTCCCCCCGCTGTGGCGGCCGAAGCGTTTGTAGATGCGTTGCATCAGGGAGTCGGCGACTTCGCGGTAGGCGGCGAGTTTCTGCTCGCGGTTGCCTTCGGTCCCGGTGGGGTCGTAGGTCGGCCAGTATTCGACATCGATCGCGTGGGTGCGGGTCAGTTCCAACGCCTTGTGATGCGCTTCCGGCGACAGCGTGACGATCAGGTCGAAATTCAGGCCTTCGTAATCGTCGAGCTGTTCGAAGGTGGTCGGCTTGTGCTTGGAGATGTCGAGGCCGCGCTCGGCCATCACCGCCACGGTGAATGGATCGAGTTCGTGAGTCTTCACGCCGGCGGAGCGCACATACATCGTGCGCGGCGCGATGCCGCGCAGCATCGCCTCCGCCATCGGCGAGCGCACGCTGTTCATGCCGCAGGCGAACAGCACCGCGTGCGGCAGGCCGGTCCGCGACGGCGGCGTCATCACCATCGTCCGCCGCCGCTCGGCCCACGCCAGGTTGCCCTGCGCGCGCCGCGCATCGTCAGCCCTTCCAGTGCAGCACGGAGATCAGGGTGAACAGCCGGCGCGCGGTCTCGAAATCGATCCGCACCTTGCCGGCCAGCCGCTCCTGCAGCGTGCGCGAGCCTTCGTCGTGGATGCCGCGGCGGCCCATGTCGATGGCTTCGATCTTGTCGGGCGTGGCGGTCCGGATCGCCTGATAGTAGCTGTCGCAGATCATGAAGTAGTCCTTCACGATGCGGCGGAACGGCGTCAGCGACAGCAGATGCGTGATCACCGGCGCGCCGTCTTCGCGGCGGATGTCGAACATCAGCCGGTTGCCGGTGATGCCGATGTGCAGCGTGAACGGCCCCTCGCCCGCGCCCTCCGGCGCGAACAGATTCTTCTCGACCAGATCGTAGATCGCGATCGCGCGCTCGTGCTCGATGTCCGGTCCCGAACGCCCGATCGATTCCTCGTCGAGCGTCACCGCGACGATGCGATTGTTGGAATCGTCTGGTTCCGGATTGCTCATCGCTGGTTCAGACGCAGTCCCACCGATCGCGCATGCGCGTCCAATCCTTCGGCGTTGCCGAGCGCCATCGCGGCCGGGCCGAGCGCGGCGAGCTGCTCGGGGCCGCATTTCAGGATCGAGGTGCGCTTCATGAAGTCGAGCACGCCGAGCCCGGACGAGAACCGCGCCGACCGCGCGGTCGGCAATACGTGGTTGGAGCCGCCGACATAGTCGCCGATCGCTTCCGGGGTGTGGCCGCCGAGGAAGATCGCGCCGGCATTGCGGACCTTGGCGGCGAACGCTTCCGGATCGGCGGTCATGATCTCGAGATGCTCGGCCGCGATTGCATTGGCGAGCGCCACCGCATCGTCGAGCCTGGCGACCTTGATGATGGCACCGAACTCGTCCCACGAGGCGCGCGCGATCTTGGCGCGCGACAGCGTGATGAGCTGCGACGCCACCGCGCGTTCGACATCGGCGGCGAGCACCGCGCTGTCGGTGATCAGAATCGACTGCGCGTTGGCGTCGTGCTCGGCCTGGGCCAGCAGATCGGCGGCGATCCAGTCCGGATTGGCGGTCTTGTCGGCGACCACCACGACTTCCGACGGGCCGGCGATCATGTCGATGCCGACACGGCCGAACACCAGCCGTTTGGCGGCGGCGACGTAGGCGTTGCCGGGGCCGACGATCTTGGCGACCGGCTGGATCGTCGCAGTCCCGTAGGCCAGCGCCGCCACCGCCTGGGCGCCGCCGATGCGGTAGATCTCGGTGGCGCCGCCGAGCTGCGCTGCCGCCAGCACCAGCGGATTGAGGGTGCCGCCCGGCGACGGCACCACCATCACCACGCGCTCGACGCCGGCGACCTTGGCCGGAATCGCATTCATCAGCACCGACGATGGATAGGCCGCGGTACCGCCAGGCACGTACAGGCCGACTGCCTCGATCGCGCTCCAGCGCCAGCCGAGCTCGACGCCGAGCGGATCGGTGAAGCGATCGTCCTTCGGCAATTGCCGCCGGTGGAAGAACTCGATGCGGTCACGCGCCAGCTTCAGCGCCTCGATGGTCGCCGGATCGCACGCCTTGACGGCGTCCTCGACCTCGGCCTCGCCGATCCGCATCCCGGCGGCATCCAGCGTCAGCCGGTCGAACTTCTCGGTGGCTTCGAGCAGCGCAGCGTCGCCACGTTGCGCGACGTCATCGACGATCGCCCGCGTAGCGGTCTCGATATCCGCCGCCACCTCCCGCTTCATCGCCAGGAAGGCTTTGAACTTGGACGCGAAATCGGTGGTGGCGTTATCCAGGCGAATGGGCATGTCGATTTGATCCGGCAGACATCTGCGGCAGGGCGGCCTCTGCTCAATGGCGCGGCGACTTACCGCCGTCAACCCTCATAAGCCGCGCAGTTTCGGCAGCCGCCGCGGCGCGTCCGCCGGTTCAGCCGAGCCCTCCCAGAGCGTCCGGCGGCGCACCGGCATCGTCACCGATCGGGTCGGGACCGAGATCGGTCAGCGCGCATTCGAGACATTCGACATCGAGCCGCAACATGCCGCCGCGGGAAAACATCAGCACGACGCTGCCACCCGGCGGCTCCGGGGCGGGATTGAATTCGAGCCCGATCAGCTCCAGCGCCTCGCTCCGGGCAGCCATGTCGATCGCGCGCGATTTGCAGGCCAGTACCCGCTCGAACCGCAGCGCCGCGATCAGCCGGCCGGGCACCGGCTCGCCCGACAGGGTCTGCTCCCAATCGAGCCGGTGCAACCCGACCACCAGGCGCTTCTCGGCCTGGCGCCAGACGATATCGCCGATCTCGACCCGGGCGTCCTGGACGTGCGCGGAGATCACCGCGAGATCGTCGGGATCGAAGGCGAGCAGTTTCAGATCACCCACGGCCGGCCCCTTCGCGGCATCAGCCGCTGATGCGCTCGATATTGGCGCCGCAGGCCGACAGCTTCTCCTCGAGCCGCTCGAAGCCGCGGTCGAGATGGTAGATGCGGTTGACCATGGTTTCGCCTTCGGCGGCGAGCGCCGCGATCACCAGCGACACCGAGGCGCGCAGATCGGTCGCCATCACCGGCGCGCCGCGCAGCTTGGACACGCCGTCGATGGTCGCGGTCTCGCCGTCGAGCGAAATCTTGGCGCCGAACCGTGCCAGTTCCTGGACGTGCATGAAGCGGTTTTCGAAAATCGTCTCGGTGATGTGCGAGGCGCCCTTGGCGCGGGTCATCAGCGCCATCAGCTGCGCCTGCAGATCGGTCGGAAAGCCGGGGAACGGTGCGGTGGTGACGGTCACCGGGCTGATGCCGGCGCCGTTGCGCGCGATCTTGATGCCGTCGTTGTTGACCGTGATGGTGGCGCCGGCTGCGGTCAGCACGTCGAGCGCGGCTTGCAGCAGTTCGGGGCGGGCGCCCGAGAGCTGAACCTCGCCGCCGGCCATCGCCACAGCCATCGCATAGGTGCCGGTCTCGATCCGGTCCGGTAGCACGGTGTGGCGGGCGCCGTGCAGCTTGGCGACGCCCTCGATGGTGATGCGCGGGGTACCGGCGCCCGTGATCTTGGCGCCCATCTTGTTGAGGCAATCGGCGACGTCGACGATCTCCGGCTCGCAGGCGGCGTTGTCGATGATGGTGGTGCCCCTGGCCAGCGTCGCCGCCATCAGCGCGACGTGGGTGCCGCTGACCGTGACCTTGGGAAACGCGATGGTGGCGCCCTTCAGCCCACCAGGCGCCTTGGCGATAACATAGCCGCCGTCGATCGTGATCTCGGCACCGAGCCTTTCCAGCGCCATGATCAACAGGTCGACCGGCCGGGTGCCGATGGCGCAGCCGCCGGGCAGCGACACCTTGGCTTCGTGCATCCGCGCGATCAGGGGCGCAATCACCCAGAAGCTGGCGCGCATCTTCGACACAAGCTCGTAGGGAGCGGTGGTATCGACGATGGTCTTTGCGGAGATGTGCAGGGTCTGGCCCTGATATTCGTGGTCGCCCGGACGCTTGCCGGCCGACATGATGTCGACGCCGTGATTGCCGAGGATCCGCTGCAGAAGCGCAACATCGGCGAGCCGCGGCACGTTGTCGAGGATCAGAGTCTCGTCGGTCAGCAGCGCCGCAATCATCAGGGGCAGGGCCGCGTTTTTGGCTCCCGAAATCGGGATGGTGCCCCGCAGCTCGTTGCCGCCGATGATCCTGATGCGATCCATGCCGATTCCCGCTGATTTGCCGTGGAATTATACGGCAGGAGCGCCGCCCGTGGCAAAAGCGTGGAATTTGAGGCGATTTCATGGGCGACGACGCCGGCGGGCGATCGTGACGTCCGCCGGCGCGCCGAATCGGCCAAAAACCGGCTTACCAGCCTTGGCCGTAGGTGCGGTAGTCGCGGTGCCGCGGCTCGCGGAACGCGGCACGCGGATTGACGATGCAATCGGCGAGCCGGCCGGACGCCGCGGTGCGGCACTGCCGGTACGACGCATAGCTGCAATCGCCAGGGTAGCCGTAGCCCGGCGAGGTCAGGCAGTACGCATAGGTGCGCGCCTCGGCCGGGCTGCCGGCGAACAATCCGACCGTCGCCACGACCGCAGCGCCCGCGAGCGCGGCAAGCCGCGGGGCCGTGACGCTCTTCAAAATCGATAGCATTGCATGCTCCTGTTGTGATCTGCCGAAACAACCCATTGTGACGTATGTCGTTCCTGACCCGCAGCGGGTCCGGAACGCAGCGCGGCGCGCCGGAGTGGCGCCCGCAGATCACGAATTGATACCTGGCGACTGCTGAAGTTATCGCATTTGCCGCGCAACACCGGAACGGCGGCGTCGGGCGCTGGTTGGAGGCTCACTGGTGCGAAAGCACCCTTTCATCAATGGAGGTCCCATGAAATCCCGACTGACCCGAATGACCGGTGTCGCCGCTGCTGCGCTGCTCGCCACCACGATGGCCGCCGCGGCTCAGAGCCAAACCGATTCCCGCGGCAATGCGATGGGATCGCAGAACGTCGGAAACGGCGCGCCGCATACCGGCACGATGGCGCCCGGCACCACCACCGGCATGGGCGGCAAGCGTATGAACGGCGCCAATGATCCGGCCCCGTCCGCGAACCAGGGCATGGGTACCCGCGGCGGCAGCAACAGCACCGGTGCGCCGAGCGGCAGCGTCGGCCGCTGAGGCACGTCGGCCCACGACAGCAGAGCCCCGGTTTCGGCCGGGGCTCTTTTTTGCGGCGTCAGACGGCCAGATAGCCGTGCAACGCGGCGACCACCTGGGCTCCCTCGCCGATCGCGCCGCCGACCCGCTTGACCGAGCCGGAGCGGACGTCGCCGACCGCGAACACGCCCGGCACCGAGGTCTCCAGCGCCTGCGTCGGCCGCTGGCCGTCATCGGCAGGCCGCGCCCCGGTGACCACGAAGCCGGCGCGATCGAGCGCGACGCCGCAGCCTTCGAGCCAGCCGGTCGCCGGATCGGCCCCGACGAACAAGAACACATTGCTGACCGCCATGGTCCGATCCTCGCCTGACAGCCGGCTGCGCAGCGTCGCCCGCTCGAGGCCGCGATCGGCCGAACCGTCCAGCGCCACCACCTCGGTGTTGAACACCAGCTCGATGTTCGGCGTCGATTCGATCCGCTCGATCAGGTAGCGCGACATGCTGGCGGCAAGCCCGCCGCCGCGGACCACCATGTGGACCCGCTCCGCGTGACCCGACAGGAACACCGCCGCCTGCCCGGCCGAATTGCCGCCGCCGACCAGGATAATGTCCTGCTGCCTGCACAGCCGCGCTTCGATCGGCGAGGCCCAGTAATACACGCCCCGTCCTTCGAATTCGGCGAGCCGCTCGATCTGCGGCCGGCGATAGCGCGCGCCGCTGGCGACCACGATGGCCCGAGCCCGCAGTTCGCCGCCGTCGTCGAGTGTCAGCTTGAATTGGCCGTCGTCGCAGCCGCAGACCAGCGACTTCACTTCCGTGGGAATCAGGATGTCGGCGCCGAACTTCTGCGCCTGATTGTAGGCGCGCGCGGTCAGCGCCATGCCGGAGATGCCGGTCGGGAAGCCGAGATAGTTCTCGATCCGCGCGCTGGCACCGGCCTGGCCGCCGAACGCGCGCTGATCGCACACCGCGACAGCGAGGCCTTCCGACGCCGCATACACCGCGGTCGACAGCCCCGCCGGGCCGCAACCGACGATCGCGACATCGTACAGTTTGGAGCGATCGACGTGGCCGTTCATGCCCATCGCCCGCGCCAGCTCGGATTCGCTGGGGTTGCGCAGCACTGTGCCATCCGGCGTCACCACCAGCGGCAGATCGCGCGGGGCCGGCGAATAGCGCGCCACCAGCTCGGCGGCGTCGTGGTCGGTCGCAGGGTCGAGCAGATGGTGAGGCCAGCCGTTGCGGGTGAGAAAGCCCATCAGCCGCACCGCGTCCGAGGCAGTGACCAAGCCGATCAGCACCGGACCGCCGACGCCGCCCTGGATCAGATTGACCCGGCGCAGGATCAGCGCCCGCATGATCCGCTCGCCGAGATCGGCCTCGGCGACCAGCAGGCCGCGCAGTCGCTCCGGCGGGATCAGCAGGCATTCGACCTCGCCCTCGGCGATGCCGTCGACCAGCGCGACCCGGCCGGACAATTGGCCGATCTCGGCCAGAAACTGCCCGGGCCCCTGCTCGGCCACCGGGGTGACGTGGCCGAGCCCGTCGCGCTGGCTGACCGCAACGTGGCCGGACAGCACCACGAACATCCCGGGTCCCGGCTGCCCGGTCTCGAACAGCCGCGCGCCGTCGGCATAGCGCCGGACCTCGCCGAACCGGCGGATTCGCTCGATCTCGGCTGCCGACAACACCGGGAAGGTCTGATCATGACGGGGCAGGAGCCGCCCGCCCGGGGCGCTCGCGGCCTGATCCGCCGTGCCTGAATCGGCCGCCATCGATCGCCTCCGGTTTGGTTGATCCGGCGTCACGCACCATTGCCGCCGTCTTGGCCGGGCACAGGATGACCGCCAGGCGCGGCGCCGTCTTGCACGTTTCTGTCAATTCCATCCGGCTCAGCCGTGGCGCGACCCCGGACCTGTGCCTTGCGGCGCTTCAGGTTGGCGCGCAGCGCTTCGGCCAGCCGTTGATCGCGGCTGGGGCGGCGCGGGGGCGACGAATTGTCGATCTCGACCATGGCGAATACCGCTGAACTGTCGGTGTCGAGGCACGACATAATGGTTTCGGCACGACATCGCGAGCGGGAGCGAAGATGACGGCGTTTCCTTCGGCATTGGCCCCGGGGCCGCAGCGAACCCTGGCGGTGTGGCACGAGGTGTTCGTCAGCCAGGATCGCGACCGGATGCGCCCTTTGCTCGCCGAGACCGTGGCGCTGCATTCGCCGGTAGTGCAGTCGACCATCCACGGCCCGGAGGCGACGATTCTGGTTCTGACCACGGTGGCCGGGATCTTCCGCCGGTTCCAGTACCGCCGGACCTACCTCGGCAGCCCGCTCGAGGTTGCGCTGGAATTCAGCGGGGCGATCGAGGGCTGGGACCTCAAGGGCGTCGACCTGATGCGATTCAACCAGAACGGCGAGATCGTCGAATTCGAAGTGCTGATCCGCCCGCTGCGGGCGCTGTCGGCGCTCGGCGAGGAGATCGGCCGCCGCATCGGCCCGCAGCTGATGCAGTTGAAGCGCACCGACGCCTTTGGCTGACACCGGCGCCCAGCCGCCCCTCCACTCGTCGCCGACCTGTGGATGCGACCGCTTCGCGCCGCGGACCGGGGATTTTCCCGATCGGCCGTCGTGATCCGCTTGCGCCCGCGGATGCCCTGTGGCAAGGAACGGCCGCGCCGCGCGGGAGCCCCACTGGCTGATTCCCCGCCCGGTCGATGCTGCCGTAGCTCAGTGGTAGAGCACTCCCTTGGTAAGGGAGAGGTCGACAGTTCAATCCTGTCCGGCAGCACCATTGAAAATCAAGCACTTAAGCCAGATCAATGAAACGCTGCTTTCCGAGCCGGAAGCACCGCGGAAGCACGCCGCACAAATGCGGGTCTTCGACCATCAACCTGATACCTGCCCTACGGCGCCCGCTCTTAGCTTCGTGACGCCTTCGCCCCGATCGTAGGTGAACTCGATCCCTGCGTCGGCGAACGCGGTTTCGATCGCCTGCGCCGTGGCGTTCCGGCCAGGTATCGGGCCGGGCTCTTTCTCGATGCGCTTGACCGTTGGCAGAGACACGCCGGCCTCTGCGGCCAAATCGGCTTGCTCCCAGCGCAGCAGTGCGCGGGCCGCTCGGATCATTTCGCTTGTGAGCTTCATTTTAGGCAAATCCTCTATTGACACTTCAAGTATAAATTTATGATACTCAGGGTGTCAATAGCGACGCGGGCCGAGTCGGGGCGGCAACCCCGAACCCGGCCCTTCCACCAGCAGAGAATGAGGGCTCTACCGATGACCAGCCAAACTAACACCCGCCGCGCTTCCCGCAACGCCGACGCTGTCCTGGCCGCCTTCGGCCGAATGGACGCCGCCAAGAGCGACAACGCATTCCGCCGCGCATTCGACGCGATGACCCGGGCCGTTCCGACCACCGCGGAGGGCATCGCCCGGGCGGCGGAGCAGCACCGCAACATGCTGGCGGACTTCCGCGCCGGCGATACGGTCGACCTTCTGGCGCTGGTCCGGATCGAAACCAACATCCGCCGCGGCACCGATCTGCTTCTCGCCGCGTAACCCGCAGCAACGGTAGCAACGGCCGCAGGGCTCGGGCTCTGCGGCCGCTTTGCGTTGCGGCATCGATCGCAGGCGCGCTGCGCCCGCAACCGTGCAGCCGAGCGACGGTGGATCTCGGCGCCAGGAGCCCAGCCGCAGGCGCTCGATCGCTGGGAAGCAGGGTGGCGGTCGAGCGGTGAAGCGGGGCGACGGTGAAGCGTGGAAGGCCGACCCCACCCCCACCCGGGTATCCACCCCTCGGGGGGGCTCCGGCCGCTTGTTGTCCGAAGGCGTCAACCTGCTTCTACTAATTGGGAAGGGCGAAAATGCCTCGGGTTCAATTATCCGCCGCGAGGTGGCCATACTTCGATCGCCACTCCAGCCAAGCCTCGTGTTGAACAGCGGCCTCGCTTCCCCGAAGTCCGTTGGGGCTGCCGCGTGGCGGCTCTGGTGGAACACCGGGGTGCTCGCGCCGCCAGCGATCAGCCTTCGTCGTTTCAAACCATTCGTCGAACTCCTGCGGCAGCCGCGCCCACTTGGCCCGAGCCGCCGCTTGACGTTCGCGCGTCTCTTGGCGCTCAAGGGACCAACCTACGACCATGATGCCAATGTAGATTGAGACAGCGACGCCGCCGCCGATGGCGGCCAACGTTGTCCACGTGATCACGTGATGCAGAGCAAGTAGCAGAAGTGTCGTCGCAACGAAGTGCGCAGCGATAGCCAGCAAAATCACTAACGTTGCCATGGACTGAGCTCCTAGGCTTTTGCAAGGGGAAATTCCAACTACTCCCATTCAGCCGAAATCGCAAATGTGGCCGCTCCACAACGGCTTTGTCGCTAGACCAAGTCGACAAAACGCGATACTATCAACACCGTTTTTGGCGCCTAGCCGTCCCGCCGCCGGCAACCTTGCGACCGACAGCTTGCACTCCGCGTCTCGGATCCGCAGCTCGGTAGCTTAGCAAGTTTGCTCTATCGATGGCGCAACCAACCCCCTACGACCGGCAGACGAGCTTCGCGCAGTTCAGCGCGCAGTTTCCGAACAAGCAGCAGAACGGCGGCAGCCTCGACGCCGAGTTCGTCGCGATCAAGGTCTCGCTCGACGAGACTCAGGCCAACCTGAAGCGTATTCAGGCCGACGACGGCTCGCTGGCGAGGAACAGCGTCGGCCGCGCGCAGCTCGATTCCAGCCTCACGGTCGGGTTCAAGAGCCCGACGACGTGGCAGCCATCCACCGTCTACACGGCCAACTACGACACCGTGTTCAACGGCGGCAAGTTCTACGTCGCGCTGGTCGATCACACGTCCGGCGCGTCTTTCGACGCGACCAAATGGGACATGATCGCGGATCTGAGCGTCGCGGCCGCGCTCGACGACGGCAGCGTGACCGATGCAAAGCTGGCCGATTCCGCCGTTCTCACGCAGAAAATCGCCGATCTCGCCATCACCACGCCGAAGCTCGCCACCGGCGCGGTCACGAACAACAAGGTCGCGACCGGGACGCTGACGGCTGACCGCGCTACAGGTACCGCGTGGCGCGATCTAGTCATCCCGGCCGGCACCGTCTTCTCGTTCACCGGCTCCGCCGCGAATGTCCCCGCCGGTTTCGTTTTGGCCGGCGGCACGTATCTGCGCGCCGATTATCCGGCGCTGTGGGCGCTGGCGGCGGCGGAGATCGCCGCCGGCGGCAACAGCTGGTACGGCGTCGGTGATGGCTCGACCACGTTCACCATCGCCAACCCGGCCGGGCAGGCGCTGGTCGGTGTTGACGTCGGCGGTTCGGTCATTCCCGGCGGCGTCAGCCTCGGCGCGGCGGCCGGATCCGCGACCAAAACGCTGATCACAGACAACCTGCCGCCGTACACGCCGAGTGGTTCGGTGGCGTCGTCGTTCTCGGGCTCCGTCAGCTACTCCCGATATACGACGCAAACTCAAATTGGCGCGGACTTCCGTTCTTTCACGCCGAGCCCCGGCGACACCTCGCTTGGCACGGGTGGGTGGACTGTTTCAGGCACCGTTACGTCGACATTCACCGGATCTCCGCAAGGCGGCACCAGTACCCCGCTCAACGTCGTTCCGCCGGTCCGCGGTGTCAACTTCATCGTGAAGGCTCACTGATCATGAAACCACTGTGGCACTATCTGCCAGACGTAACGACGGACCTGACGGCGGGGAAGCTTCACCGGCTCGATGACGGCTCGGTCGTCGCGTACTTCCCCAAGAAGTGGGAGAAGCTGGCCGACGCGTCGAAGCTTAAGGCGCTGTTGCCCGACGGCAGCGTCGTCGAGCACTTCCGGTACCGTGTGACCGAGTGGGACGTAGTCGAGATCAAGTCGGCGGAGGCGGTCTGATCACAGGAGGCTACATGTCGAGTTACAATGCGCAGCCCATTCCCGCCCGTGTGGCCTTCGACCCTCGCAGTCTGGAAACTCTGCCACTCGATCCGTGGGACCGATTCCGAGACGCGCCGCCGCTTCAACTGGCTGAAGCCGAGCGGCCGGCGCGGCTCGATATGATTCAGATGCCGGGCGCCTCGGTGGCGATGCCGCAGGTTATCCCGCCGCTGCCTCCCGGGTACACGCTCGATCCGCCGCCGCAGCAAGTAATCCCGCCGCTGCCGCCGGGCTACACGCTCGATCCGTTGCCGCCGGGCTACAACATGGCTCCGCTGCAGAATCATCCGGAGGATGCGCCGGTGGCCAATGGCGCGCGGCCCGGCATGTTCGATGACCTGATTCCGCAGCCGCAGCAGGCGGCCCCCACCGGCGGCCGCCCTGGCATGTTCGACGACCTCATCCCGGCCAACAATCGCGGTCCGAAGCTGATCCCGGTGGATCACGACCCGTTCGCGCAGCCGCAGCCGGATAATCGAACCACGCTGCAGAAAGTGCGCGAGGCGATCGACCCGGTGGCGCTTGCGTCCTCCGCCATCTCGTCGCTCTGGAACAACCGCCACGCGATCGCCGTCGGCGCGCAGGGCGTCGGCGCCGGTGTGCGAGACCTGGCGCTGATGCCATTCGACCTTGCGGCGGGTGCGCAGAATGGCGTGACGGCTCTGACGAACAAGGCGTTCGGCACCGACATCCCCTACGCGGTCCCGGCGTCGAGAATGGCCGAGAAGGTGCTGGCTCCGTACTCGATACCGGAGAGCGAGATGTCGCCGGGGGAGAAGCTCGGCTACAACATCAACCGTTTCGGCACGCAGGGCGTTGGCGGCGGCACCGCGCTGGCCATGCGGGCTCCGACGGTTGCGGCCGCGGTGATGCCGTCGGAGACGGCCGGCGCACGCATCCTCGACCGGCTGTCGCGGCCCTATATGGCTGCGCCTGCGCGCACGGTCGGCGGCGACGCGGTCGGTGGCGCCGGTGCGGGCGTCGGCGTGACCGCGGCCGAGGAGTATCTACCGAAGGAGCCGGCGACCACCACTGGCCAAATCGCCAATACGGTCGCCACGCTCGCCGCTCCGCTCATCGGCGGTGTCGGCGCGACCGCTGCACTCAGCAGCGCCGAAGGCTTGGGCGGCATGTTCCGAAATATCGCCGCTCGTTCGTTCGGCTCGACGCCGGAAATCCCGCTCAACCCCATCGCGAAGACACCTTACAAGGAGCCGGAGATCGATCGCGCCGCAGCCACGCTGCAGAACCAGACCACCGGCGCGCCGCGCGCCGTGGCGCAGGACATCCGCGAGAACGCCGCCGAGTTCACGAATCCGCAGCGCCCCGGCGAAGCGGCGTTGCTGCCGTCGCAGATTCCGACAGCCGGGTTGCTGTCGCGCGACCCTGGCTTGATTTCGCAGGAGGGTGCGGCCCGCTCGAAGAACGCCCCGGACTTCATCGAGCGCGACCAGCGAGTGAAGGAAACCGCCGCCGGGCGCGTCAACAGCCTGCGCGATCCCGAGGCCGATCTCGGCAGCGTCTTCCGGCGCGCAGCGGAAGCGCGTGACGAGCGGCTGCAGGGCGCCAACGCCGCGGTCGACGAACGGGCAAGTGCGCTCAGCGCCTTGGATCAGGCGCGCCAGCACCAGGGGGCCGAGTTCGGCGTCGTGGCCAACGCAGGAGCGCGGGCCGGCGCCAGCCAACGGCTGGACCGCGCGGTTGTCGACGAAGGCTACGTGCCGGCGCGTGCCGAGAAGAACCGGCAGTTCGAAACGTCGCCCGGCCGCGCGGAGCAATTGCCCGCGGACGAGGTGTTCACCGCAATCGATCGTGTGCGCGCGCAGAACAACATGCTGCGGCCCGACAATCAGGTCCCGGAGGATCTGATGCAGCGCCTCGAAGCGCTGCGGCCTCGCATCGAGATGCGCGACACTAACATTCTCGGCGCCGATGGCCGCCCGGTTCGTCAGGAGGTCAACGTCGGTGGCGCCGGTACTGCCACGGGTGCCGATCTGGCGGACCTGCGCAAATACATCGGCGCGGCGCAGCAGCGCGCGCAGGTGACGGGCAATTTCGATTTGGCCGACAGCCTGCGGAACCTTGGCGGCGCGGTGAATCGCGCCATCGAAGTGGCGCCGGGCTACGCCGAGGCCAACGCCAACTACCGCCAGTTCGCCGACCGGTGGCGGCCGAACCAAGCCGACGAGATGGCGAGGTTCACGCAAGAGCTCGACCGCAGCGGCAACACCGACGGTATGCCGAACCGCGGCAGCACGCCGCCGAGCGAGACCGCTGGCCGCTTCCTGTCGTCTCCGGAGAAGGCGCAGACGCTTCAGCGCGTACTGGCCGGCGCACCGAACGCGCAAGCTGGGCAATCGGCGGTTCGCGACTACATGCGCTCGGATTTCGCCATGTCGGCGATGAACCCGGACGGCACCCTGCACCCGGCACGCGCCGCGGCATGGGAGCGCAATAACGCCGACGTGCTGCATCAATTCCCGGCGCTGCGCACCGAGTTTGACGGATACGTGCAGACTGCGCGCCGCGGCCAGGCGCTCAGCATCGAGGCGCGCAATGCACTCGACGAGGCCCGCGCCGCGCGCCGTGCAACGGAATTGGAGGTCGATCGCTCGGCCATCGGCACGCTTCTGCGGGAAGATCCGCGCGACGTGGCCAAGTCCCTGCTCGGCGGCCGCTACGGGTCCGAGAAGCGGCTCGACGAGATCAGTGCGCTCGTGAAGAACGACGCGCAGGCAAAGCGTGGTTGGAAGGCCGCCGTTGCTGAGGTGCTGACCGACAAGGTCCGCGGTTCGAAGATGGTCGGCGAGACCCCCGAGGTGCAGTTCGCGCGGCTGGCGCGGGAGTTCCAGGACAACGAGGCGCTGCTGGCTAAGACGTTCACGCCCGAGGAAATGAATACGCTGCGGCAAGGCCACAAGCTGCTGGAGTATTTCAAGGAGGCGGAGAAGCGCGCCACAGTCGGGTCGGACACCGCCGACAAATGGAACGTGTCGCAGTGGGTTCAGCTTGCCATCCGCCACGTGAAAGGCGATCTCGCCGGAGGTGGCTTGGTGAAGCGTTTCAAGCTGTTCCTTGAGCTGCTGCCGACCAACAAGCAGGGCGCCGACGAGATCGTGCGCCTAGCGTGGTTCAATCCTGATGTGGCGGCTTACTTGCTGGAGCGCCCGATCAAGAACCCGAACGTGCCGGAGTACAACATCGACCTGCGGCGGCTCGAAGCCGCGGCTCAGGGCGCTCGGGAGAGCGGCGACTAATACCGTGGCGTCCGGGTGCCATACGCTCCGGTGTTGGGGTTATAGTTGCCGCGGCTTGAGTAGTTATCCCTCTGCGTGTCATTCGGGTTCGTCGCGCTGTGGGGCCGGACGTACGTTCCATCGCTTCTGAAATGGCCATCGACACTGTGGCTGCGCGGGTTAGAACCATACCCGTACTGGGCTTGAGCCGCGCCGGTCAGAGACAGGACTGCTACGATGGCGATCACAATGCGCTTCATGGCACCCTCTAGAACGTTAAGCTGCTCGCGCCACTCAACCATGGACTGCTGATCGCGTCGAGACGGTTGTTTCCGGTAATATATTCCATCAGAGGTGGTGCGGAAAAGACACAGCAATCCCGTAAAAGTTGTAGTTTCCCGCAACCTCTATTGCTCTCGTGCTTGCTCGGGATTTGACTGGCCGCATTCGATTTTCTCTGCTGGGGAGTACACGACATGCGGAAAATCCTGATGGCAGGCGTTGCCTTCGCTGCCTTGAACGTTGCATCGGCGCAAGCCGCCGACTTGGCCGCGCGTCCCTACACGAAAGCGCCGATCGCGCCGGCGGTGGTCGGCTACAATTGGTCGGGCTTCTACGCCGGTGTAATGGGCGGCTACGGTTGGTCCGATCGCGTCAGCGTCGGAGGCCTGACGACCTCCAGCAGCGACCTGCAGGGGGGCTTTGGGGGCGGCCAGATCGGCTATAATTGGCAGGCTCCGGGCAGCCAATGGGTTTGGGGTCTCGAAGTCGACGCCGCCGGATCCGACATCAAGTACAGCGAGACGGGCTTTATCGGGATCTTCCCGGTGTCTCTTGAAGATAAGGTCCGGTCGTTCGGCAGCGTCACGGGTCGCATCGGTTTCACAACCGGGCCGGCCCTGTTCTATGCTAAGGGCGGCTACGCCTGGGCCGACAATCGCATTTCCCTGACGGTCTTGGGGCTGAACTACACCGAGAGCAAGGTGCTGTCTGGCTGGACGGTCGGCGCTGGTGTTGAGTACATGTTCGCGCCGAACTGGTCGGTCAAAGGCGAGTATATGTACGCCGACTACGGCACTTCGACGTATCTGACGGGCGTCGTCGCGGGTGGTGTCGACCTCGGTGCTACGACGCACACGGTCAAGGGCGGCATCAACTACCACTTCCAATGAAGTAGCCGAGAACGGAGGCCACGCTCAGGTAAGGCCTCCCTTTGCCGTCCGGCCCCGCCGCTCGTTCTGAGCTGCGGGGCCGTCGCGTGTCAGGCGCAGTCGTTAGCTTCGATCACTGCCATTGCAAGCAGGAATCGAAGGTGGGCCAGTCCGAGTTCGTCAGCGAGTGCGATCGCTGCGGCGATGTGCTCCAGCAGGGCGGCAAGTCGATCTGAATCGGTCATGGCTGAAATCCCCTTCGCTGCAATGAGCTGCCGGATGGCAGCGTCCGCAGCTTGCGGGGAGACGGGAGGACGGCGGCGGTAAGCGCTCGGGGATTTCAGCGGCGCGCCGCCGCTTCACCGGGCCTAGGTAAGGTTTCGATGTAGGCCGCGGCCTCGTGCAGCGTGGTTAGCTCTCCGGCATCGGGCAGCAGGATCAGCGGATCGAAGCACTTCAGACAGCTGGAACTCTCACCTCTCGTTCCCTGGCCGATCCCAAGGATACGGATTGACCTCGCGCGCCTGCGTCAGCTTCACCAGCCGTACGGGCGGACGGTAACGCCGGGTCGCGCAGGATCTGCATCGCAGTGACGCCTCCAGCTTCCACACGGGTGTGTCCTGCGGCCGCCGGATGTGCTGGAGAGGCAGGCTGCCGCGCGTCTTGCAGCGCATGCACTCAACCTCCAGCCAGCCAAGGCCGCCGCTGATGCACTGCGCGATCGTCGGCGACGGCTGCGCCGGCCCGCCGAACCCTTCCATGCGGACCGACCACTCCTCGGCAAGAGCGCGATGCGCCTTTTTGATCGCGGCGCGAGCTTCCTCGCGCGTGCTCTCGACGCGCGCCGTCCAGAAACGGAGCCGGCCGCCAAAAATGACCTCGCGCGATTTGGTCCCCATCCCACTATTTTGCCGGGTTGGATGGGCTCCGCAATGCCACTAGCTTTTGGTGTTGAACAGGTAGGAGGGACACCAAATGTCACCAGGATCGGGGCGGCGTCGACGGGCGCTCGGGAATCACCTGCTCGTCGTGCTGGCGCTGGCGGCGCCGAGCCTGGCATCTGCACAGGAACCGAAGCGCGTGCAGACGGTCAAGGTTCACGCGGAACCCGACGGTTCGGGCGTTCTCTACGAGATCAGGCCGGATGGTCAGGTGATAATCGATTGGGACGCGGCGGAGACCCTGGCCGTGTCGAAGGCGGACCGAATCCTGCTGCCCATCGCGACCGTGATGCTGGCCATTCGGGATGGGACGTGGAAGCCTGCTGCTCCGAAGAAGTAGCTCGGACGGGAGTTCGCGCGCCCAATGTGCAACCTCTACAGCATCACCAAGAATCAGGACGCAATACGCCGGCTGTTCGGGGTGATGAGCGACACCGCCGGGAACCTGCCGCCACTGCCGGCAGTGTTTCCGGACGGCTTGGCGCCGGTGGTGCGCGCCGATGGGGCCGGGCGCGAGCTCGCCATGATGCGGTGGGGCATGCCCGGGCCGCCGCAGTTCGGCGGCGCGCCGGTGACGAACATTCGCAACACCAAGTCACCGCACTGGCGGCGGTGGCTGAAGCCGGAAGCGCGCTGTCTGGTGCCGTTCACCTCATTCTGTGAATACGCCGACACCAAGCCGAAGAAGACGCCGACGTGGTTCGCGCTCGACGACGGCCGGCCGCTGCTCGCCTTCGCGGGGATCTGGACCGAATGGACCGGCACCCGCGGCACGAAGGCCAACCCGGTCGAAGGCCGGCACCTGCTCTACGGCTTCCTGACAACCGAGCCGAACGACGTCGTGGCGCCGATCCACCCGAAGGCAATGCCGGTGATCGTCACTACGCCGGAGGAATTCGACACCTGGATGCGCGCGCCGTGGAGTGAGGCGGCAGCGCTGCAGCGTCCGCTACCGGATGGCGTATTGAAGATCGTGGCGCGCGGGGAGCGGAAGGACGACGCACCTTCTAGGTAGGTTGCTCATCGTCCCAAATCTACGCGGGACGCAGCACACCGCTCCCAGATTCGCTCGAATTCCATGTGAAACAGATGGTAGAGACCGTCGTGATTACTGGTGCTCTCCAAGAGCCAAACCGGCGTTTCATCAACGTGCGGTCCACTTGGTAGATAGTACTGCACCCAAAGCGTCGAGTTGGTGATCATCAACTTCCAATTCGGCTTGCCGTCATAATAGCGGACCTCTATGGAATGACCAGCTTTCCGAAGCTCCTTCAACCGACGCACCGAGGTAGAAATGGCTTTTTTGTAATCAGCAGCGTTTGTCCCTACCGCCGCCGCCCGCCTCTTCATCGGAGTCGTGCCCGGCTTACATAGGATGACATTTACGGTCCCTCGGAAGCTCTTTAAGACATCATACAGCGGCGCTCCCGGCCCGCCGAACGTATCGACGCCATTTGCACCTAAGATATAGAGATACTTATTCTCTGGGCACAAAATATCATCACAAAGCGATCGCCACGGGGCACCGTCCTCGCTTTGTTTTGCATGCGGATATCGACCAATGATGCCAGCCTGCCGCACAAGCGCATCGTTTGCATCGGCATTCTTCAGCACCTCACTTTGCCGATTCAGAACGTTATTAGCTCGAACCAGCAAAACGCCAAGTACAACCGTAGCGCCACTGAGAATCAGTACAGCGGCTGTAATAAGAGGCCGCTGGACTATGAGTGAGTATGAGGGAGAAACGACCCACTGGTCGACGAGCGTCGGCAGGTCGACAAGCGACTTTATAAGCAGACTTCTTGCTTCATCCCAATCCGGGGTGTGATCGAGGCCGTAGACGTTTCTAACAATCGCGAGGGCGTAGACACTAAGTGCCGCGAGCAGGAAGGCGCGAACGTACTTCCACGCTTCGCCGAGACCGTCGGAGAGAGCAACGCCTGCAGCTGACTTGATTTTGCGTATTAACTTCAGCAAGCGTCACCCTTAGGCGACGCGATCGCTTCCAAGCTTGCCACGCAGTGATGACGGAGCGAGAATCGGCTGGTCCAATCTAACGTCTTTGTGCTCATAGCGCAGCTTGGCGTCCACATATCGGGACCCGATGGAAATTCCGCCCGCGACTGCAGCGACAACGCTTCCAGCCACCCCGAAAATGATTAGTAATTCATTCATCTGAAATCCCCCGGGCCTAAGGCCATATCACCACGGGACGTGCGACTGAAGGGTGCGTCGAATCGCGTTAACATCTGTTTTACAAGTGTGGCAAAAATGCAACTAGCAGAATGTCAGCACCGTTTATCGCGACCTTGAACAACGTTAGTGTGGGCTTTGCGTTCCGAGTTCAGGGCTAACGCCACGGCGCCCGCATCTTCGGGCAGCTCGTCGGACCGCACACGAACGGCACCGCCAACCGCTCCCGGATCAGTACCCTCCCCACGTCCACGCCATCGGCCTTCAGCACTCCACAGCGCCGGCCGAAGTTGCACGCCATCGTGCCCTCGGTGCCCGGCCGGCAGGAGCACGGCACGATGGCGTAGTCGAGCTTCCCGCCGCGGATGATCTCGCGCAGCCTGGCGGCGGCGCGGCCGCCGAGCTTGCGCTCCTTCTCGCTCTTTGCCCGCCGCGTCTCTGGTGCGTTGAAGCCGACGAGGCGGTGGTCGGGCTTCGTGCCATCGATGCGGATGGTGTCGCCGTCGATCACCCGAATGCGGGAGGCGTCGATCGGCTCAGCCGCGGCCGCGCCGACGAATAACGCACCTACCAGCGCCAGGATCGTCCGCATCATTTGTGCGCCCCTTCATCGGCGGTCTTCGAACCGCGGCCGCCGGTTTGGACGTTCTCGGCGACGCATCGCTTCTCTGGCGGCGTGCCGCAGACGCGGCCGAATTCGGCCCAGCCGACGCATTTGCCGCTCGGCCCACGATAACCGGGCCCGCCCCGATCGCCGCAGTCGGCGGTCGCCGGCGCCGCCGCCACCATGCTTGCGAGGACGAGCCAGGTGCCGGCGACTCGCGGCAGCCCCGCTCTCACGGCTCAGATCGATCCGGCCGCACCTTGGGAAACGTCGACCACGTGCCGGTCGCTCCCCACGGTGATGACGATCGTGTAGTTCTTCGCTCCGCTGTCCGGCGTGACAGGCGGCGCGAGGTGGAGCTGCCCGCCGTACCACTCGCCGGGCAACAGCGTGTTGTCCTTGATGACCGCCCGCTCAAGCTGGGCCATATTGCGCTGCCCTTGCTCGATGGTGCCGGCGATCATCGCCTCGTTCTGGACGGCGGCGTTATTCTGCGCGATGACAGCGGCCGTCGGGCTGTAGAACGTGCCGGTGCGACCGCTCGGCGTCGTGTAGCTCCCGTACCCAGCTTGTGACGCGCTGTAGGCATTCGCGGCGCCAGCGACACCGACAAGGATCGCCGCCGCAACTTGCCGGTTCTTCTCTTCCTGCTGCAGCATCTCGAAGGTGACGACTTGCATCGGGTACTCGCCGCCGGCGACGCGCTGGTTGGCTTCGACCTGGGAGACGCGGAAATCGATCGGCGCCCGGCTCAGGTTGTTGATGCCGACCACGAAGACGGGGCGGCCGTTGGCCTGGATCTGCCGTGACGCGGGCCTCACGAGCACCAAGGAGTTCTTCTGGCGCGACACCAGCGCTGGCTGACCGTCCCGCATCAGCGATTGCTGGTTCGGATTTGATGCCTTCAGCGAAACCGTTTCGCCGGCGCTGACGCAGCCAGCCAGTGCGGCGCAAAGCACCGCGGGAATGAATTGACGCATACCTGTTGCCCCCTGCAATTGGCAGCAGTTTGGACTCAGTTTACCGCCGCGTGCAAGTGGCGCCGTCGGCAACTTAGGGACAATGCCGGGATGACTTCCAGCCGCCCGCCGAGTTCGCCGCGACGGCAACGCCGCAATCACGACAGACCGCCAGTAGAGTCGCAGTGGTCAGCGGCGTGCGCGCTGCGACCGCTTCCGCTCCGCTCAGCTGGATTTCCTCGGCCAGCTCTTGGCGCGACCGGCCGGTGAGGTGCCGCACTGCGGCTTCCCTGACATTCGCCACGTCATTAGCGGTCGCTTCGTCCAGCGCTCGGTGAGCCTTCGCATCGCGGTAGCGGTGGTCTTGGTCGTATCGCTTGTTCGTCGGCGGCGTGAACGCTTGGCTGCCGTGCTCGATCTGGATCCGGGCAAGGAAGGCGGCGATCCGCTGCTCGACCGTTTCGCGCCGGCGGGGTCGGTCGGGCAGTTGACCGAGATGGCGCGCGACATTTGCGAGCTTGAACCGATCGACATCGGCTCGCGAGAACCGCGCATGGCCGCCAAGCGTGAGGAATGCGGCCCGCAGCCCCTTCGACCGCATCCAACGGCGGACAGTGTTCCCGTCGACACCGAACTCCTCGGCCAAATCGCTCACTTTCAACCACTCGTCAGTCATTGGCCCTCGCTTTCAAGGCCGCTCCACTGGGGCACCTGTTACCGCTCGTCAATCTTGATTAGCGCGTACTTTGTCGGCTTTTCAGGCGTAGCGAATTGATGTCGGCGAAGCTTGGCGGCTCTGACGGGGCGTATTTCTGTGTCGCTTTTGTCGGCTTTGGGTGTTGCGAAATGTCACGCGGTTACGAACGGGAAATATGGGGAAAAATGTCCGTCGTTCGCGGGGTACAGTGAAACTTGAGGCGTGCGACTTGATGTTTGTACCGATCGGTACAAAACACCCTAACCGCGCTGCCCCCTCGGTGCTCTGCACTCGTCATGCCCGGGTTCAGCCCGGGCATCGTTGCAGGCTGTTTAGTCCCGGGACCTCTGCCCGAGCATCCGACGATCGCGATCCTGCATCCGAAGATCACAGGAGCGCGGCGCCGAGCTCGGCCGGGTAGCGCCTTGAGATCGTCGGATGGTGTCGATGAACGGCGGTGATAGCAAGCCCTGCGCCGAGCGCGTGATGCGCCCGGCGTTCTAGGCGGATCGGCAGCGACGCTGCGGGGCTATCAGTTAGTCGAGGTACGAAGGTGTGGCTGCTTCGCACACCCGCCGGTGAGAGCCCGACCCAATAGGAGGCCCGTGGAGGAGTTTTTCGGGGGTGGGACGTCCACGTGCCGCGGCAGGGGGTCGAAAAACGAACCCAGCGGTCCGGCTGCCGGCCTGGCGGGGCTGCCCAACCTTGCCGGTTCGGGCCAGAATGGGGGCGGAGCTCGATCGCCGGTCTTTGGCCATGGCGTCGAGCAATGCCGGCACATCCTCAAGCCGTGCTGCTGCCAGCTGCCGCGACTGCTCGGGTGTCAGGTCTCGAAACTCAGGCCGGAACGCCTTGTCCCGCGGTGACAGGACCTCAGGCTCCCGCTTCTGCGATCGCCTCGCCTTGCGGGCCTCAGCGGCGGCAGCCAGCGCGGCGGCCTTTTCCGCCCTCGCGGCCGCCCGCGCCGCGCGGCGCTCCCCCGCGGCCTTCGCGTTCGCTGCTGCTTTGGCCTCCCGCTCTGCTCTGGCTTTCGCCCTGCGCTCCGCCTGGACCCGCGCGGCACGCTCGGCCGCTGCCTTGGCCTCGCGCCGCTCCCGCAACGCGCGCGGCCGGCTGGCCGGCTTCAGCACCTCCCGGCTGCGCTTCGCGGTGGCGCGCTTCTCGGCCCTTGCGCCCTTCGCCTCGGCGGCTGCGCGCTCCCGCTCCTTGGCCTTGGCGCGGCGCTTAGCCTCCGCCTTCGCGGCCTTCGCCCGCCACCGCTTGGCCGCAGGCGACTTGTCAGTCGGCGCAAACCATGTGGCCGGGGCTCCGGGGCGGCGGTGCTGCTCACACCGGCGAGTAATCCCTTGGCGCGAGTGGATCCGCCAGCGGGAGGCGACGGTTTCGAACCGCGCGCCGCAGTCCGCGCAGTACGACGTGCAGCCGAGCAGCGGATTGTCCGAGTCGTTGCGCTCGGTGAACACCCGACGGGTGACGGTGTAGGTCTGCTGGCCGATCCGGAAGCGATGGCCAATGTCGTAGCTCCATGCGGGATGCTTTCGGTTGCTCACAGCGCACCCCCGGGTCGCGAGCCCGCGGGGCGCTGGCCTGCCGCGGTCCAGGCAGCGGTGGCGAAACCGCCAGCTGTGGATCGCCCACGGTGGGGATGTCGGTTTTGATCTTGAGTGCGGTTTCCCCGAAACACCTCAAGTCGCCGGCTGGTCCGGTGGTCCGCATGTATAGTCATGCGGACCAACCGGACCAAACACAGCCCTGGAGCACCGGACCGGACCGGACCAACACCGGACCAAAGCGGACCTGCCCTCATGGTGATAACCTAACGTATTGGCCGTTCGCGGTTTTTGTGACCACGCCGCTGTCGATCAATGGCTGCAACGAGCGGTCCAGAGCCTGTTTCGCGCCGCTTACGCTGCCACGGGCGGATCGGATGGCCTGGAGCTGGCCCGCCCACTCGCCGAATGTCGCTATTGTCGCTTTTACATTCGGGTCGGCCGTGCTCTTTCCAGCGAGGACCGCGTCCAACGCCGCCAGCGCTTCTTCCTGTGCGGGGGTGAGCTCGACCTTGAACTCCGCCTCCGCGCGGTCGACCCAATCGACCACGACCGAGGTGATCGCATCGCCCTCAGCGTCCTTTCCGAGCTCGACGACCTTGATACGGAATGCCAGCCGCTCGATCTCCGCATACTCCTTGACGCGCGGCGTGGTGACGGTGCGCAGCTTCGTCTTCTGGTCGATGTCGACTTTGATGAGAAGGTCGATGTCATTGAGCATGATCGACGAGCCGCGATAGTCGGATGACGCGTCCTTGGTCGGATGGTGCAACAGCAGGACCGTTGCGCCGGTCTTCCGCGTGATCATGGCGCAATTCTTCAGCACAGCGCGGACGTGTTCCGGGTTCGATTCGTCACCGCCGCCGAGCGCGTGCGAAAGCGTGTCGATGACGACCAGCCCGGCCGGCACTCCGAACCGTTCCGCACCGGCTATTACCGCCTCGACGATCGCGTTTGCGTCTCTGGCGGATGTTCGGAGGTCAAGGCTTCCCGCGACGAACTCGAACGGCACGCCCTCCGCGGCGCCGGAGAAGTGTTCTCGGCGCAGCGCCTCCATTCGGTTCGACAACCCGGTGAAACCCTCCGTCGAGCAGTGCAGCACGTAGGACCGCTTGACCTTTCGGCCTTGCCATTCCTTGCCAACCGCGACGTGGGCCGCAAGATCCAACGCCAGCGGGGATTTGCCGGCGTTCGATGGGCCGCTCATCATGGCCGTCATCCCGTAGTTCAGCAGGCCCCGCACCATGTAGTTTTGGCGGGTTGTCCAGCCGGGAGAGGTGATGTTGCGCACGTGGAAGCGTTGCGCGGCGGCGCCTCCGTTGGAGCCTTCCGGGTCGGCTTTGCGGCGCTCCGGAGGTGGTCGATCGACGATATGAGCGGTCTGATCGTCGAACTCGACGCCCGCTAGCTGTGTCGAGCGGGTGCCGAGCGGGTTCTGCGCGTAGGTGTAGGCGTGCTCGACCTTTTCCTCCAGCTCCTCGGCGGATTTCGTCGCGGCGTGCGGCCAATGCGCAGCCATCAGCTCGACGCACTTCTCCTGCGAGATGCCGAAGTCGTGGATTGCAGTGGCGACGACGTAGCTCCCGGTCTGAGGCGCCTCGGTCGTCAGGTACTGAATTGCGCGGGCGGTGTCGTCCGGATGGTCAAGCTCTGTCAGCAGACATCCGAACTTGCCGTCAGCCGCGGCGCGAGCCCTGTTGCGCCGCCGATGCGATCCAGTCCCGGCCCCCGTGTGGTCGACGACCCACGTCGGCAGATCCGCGATTGGCGCATCGTTCAACACGGTGTAGGCAGCGCCGTCGATCGTCGAGCCTGGCGCCACGACGTAGCCGCCCAGGCCTTTCAGGTCGATGTCCGTGCCGAGTACCTTCGGAAAGTCGTCGCTGATCCCGTCCACGCGGTAGTAGCGGTGTTCGCCACCACTGGCCGACCGGACGGTGTATGTTGGCGGGAGCTCGTCATACAGCGCTTCGAGCAGCCGTAGCGTCTCGAAACCCTGCTTCCCCTGCCTGCAGTCGATGTCCACGACGAGCAGATCGGCTCGTGGTGCAATCCCAATGTTGTAGTCGATCTCGGAATCGAACGCCGGGTCGGTCCACATCTCGGCGACGCGCTGCGGGTCGGACGACGCAAGCTTACGCCAGTTCGCGCCTCGGATAGCAGGCTCTTTGCCATTCATGGCGGCCGGGAAGACGTCGAAGCCCTTTGCCGCCAGCGCGACGGCTTGATCCCGCTTGCTTGCGGCGGGCGAAATTCCGAGGAGCGCAGCACCGGCTACAGCCGGCGACACAACCCCCTTGGCGCTATCGTACAGCACCCGGTCGACCTGCCACTGGCGGGCGGCGGTATATCCGGCGAGATCGGTCACATCGGCGATGTCGTCCTTGATGACGGCCAGCCGCTGCACCTCGCGCTTGATTGCCTCGGTGGCGGCTTTCGCTTCGGCCGGAGAACACCAGGGAAGATGCCACCTGACTAAAGTTGCAAAACCGCACTGTTCGATGAAGTCAGGCCGGGCAATGCCGCCCGGCCTGCCGAGCAAATGGCGCGCGGTGGCCTCGTGTGAGCTGTCGCCGTCGGCTCGAAACGCCGCGTTGAGCCAAACTGCGCCGTCGGCCGCTTGCAGCGCGACGAGGCCGTCGGCCGCTGTGATCAGTTGAGCCTCGCTCATCCCGCGGCCCCCTCCTTCGGAGCGCGGATCACAGCGACTGGCTGGTTAGCTCGCCGGCGGCGGTTGACGTAGTCGAGCCAGGCCGCGACTTGATCCTCCCGGCAACGAATCGTCAGTTGCACCGGCAGGATTGGAAGCCGCGGTTCGACGCCGTCTTCACCGGTGACGGCGATCACGACGCTGTGTGACATGCACAGCAGCTTTTGCAGTGTGGCGGCGTGGTAGTCCTCGGGAAGTCCTTCGGCCGCCGCGTAACAGCCGGTGGGTAAGGTGCTGATCTCCACATCGACCAGATGGAAGGCGCAGCGCGGATCGCCGATGCAGCGCGCGTGGAGGTCGACCCACAATAGTTGATCGCTGGATAGTTGAAGCCCCGGGGAGACGAACAGCGAAAGGGTGTGAATCGCAGGGTTGATGTGGGAGTGCAGGGCGACAGGCTCTTTGGCGCGTGCCGCATCCCGTGACGCCGCTGCGGCTCTGTTGGTGAAAAGGCTTTCGAATTGAAGGGTTTCGTTCGGCTCCGACGATTGATCTGTGCCGCTCGGCGTGGTATCGTTCTCGTGCATTTTTCGGTTACTTCAAACTGACCCGCCGACGCTCCCCTCGCGCCGGCGGGTTTGTCTTTAGACGGAGCGGTGCCCCCCGACAGCCGCTCCAGTGTGCCCCCGTAGTCACGACCCTCGGGGAAGACGCCGCGCGGTGGATCGGTGCCGTGCGGCGAAGTTCGGCGGCGCTTAGGCGGCAGCGGCGGGCTGGGACACGCCCGCGTAGGCGAGCACAGCCGCAGCCGTGTACGAGATGCGGCGAGGCCCGATCTTGCTGACGCGCGGCCCCTCACCAGTGGATCTCCAGCGCTGCAAAGTCCGCACGCTGACGCGCAAGACCTCGGCAACCTCGGCTTCTACCAGGAGGGTTTCCGGATCGAGACGCGCCACTTTTCCAAGCGTGAAGCGATCTGAGAGCGAGGCTTCAGACCGGGCCTCTGGATTTGAAGACGTCGTGTCCACTGCGATCCCTTTCGCCAGCTAGTTTCTGGCGAGAGAATAGGACTCGCGGCAAATCGTGTCTCCCCTTGTCAATTTAAGGCATGTCGCGTTTGTCGAGTTTAGCGACAATAGGCAAGCCGCCGCCACCAGCCCGCTTAGCGGGGTATAGACACCTCAAACATACTTACTTCACGAATTGTTACATCGCCTTTGCCGTTAATTCTCGCACGGCTCCGCCTTCAGCTATTACCGTCTCAACATACGTTTCCCACAACGCCGCGGCTTGCAGCCGCTCCCGCCATCGCGGTTCACGGTCGTAGGTTTCGATCAGTTCCTCGCCTACGTGGTTGATCATCAGTTCGGCCAAGTCACGGTCAACGTGCAGCGCGGTCAGTCCCGACCGAAACGTGCGCCGGCAATCGTGGAGCGTGAACGCAACGCCGCAGGCTTCCACCAACTTCGGGTGGCGCTTCGACCATCCCGTCATGGCAGCACCGCCAGCGCCTGCGAACACATAGGGGCTGCCAGCGAATTTCGGCTGCCTTTTGATGATGGCCAGAGCGAGCGGCGGCAGCGGCACGCGATGCACCCGGCCGTTCTTTGTGCTCGTTTCCGGGATGGTCCAGACGCCAGCCCCGAGGTCCACGTCGGCGCGCCGCATGAATGCGGTTTCCTTCCTTCGCTGGCCAAGCAGCAGGAGCACGCGAACATAGTCGCCGTACGGCGCTGCCACGTTGCTGCAGCCGCGCCAGATAGCCTTGATCTCATCAGGCTCAAGCCGCCGGCCGGTTTGGGCGGTGCGTTGTGCCCGTGTCCGCCGATCTCGACGCCAGCCGGCGAGCGGGTTAGAGCTCAGCAGCCCAGCGTTGACCATCCAGTTGAGAAACGTGGTTGCCTTGGCGCGCAGATCCTGGGCGGCGCCGGGCTTCTTCTGAGTCTCAAGCTTCGCGACGCGGTCAACGATGGTTTGACGGGTGATGGTTTGCGCGTCGACCTTGCCGAGTGGCTTCAGCAGTTCGCGCCGCAGCGTGGCAACGATCGTTTTCGCGTTCACCACGCCGCGCCCGGTCAGGTGCTTCTCGTAGGCGTCAATTGCCACGTCGAGCCGCGCCGCCTCCCGTTGGCGAATCTCTTTGCGCTCTGCCTGCGGATCACCGCCGGCCGCGATTTGGCCAAGGTAGCGCCGCGCCGCGGTGCGCGCGTCAGCCAGGCGGAGTGAACCACACTCGCCAAGGTACAGGCGGCGTTGCGGCGCCTCCCGGCCGCTGCCGGCTCGGTAGAACAGGAAGTAATTCTTCTTGCCGGACGGCCAGCATCGAACGCCAAAGCCGCCAACGTCCGCGTCCCAAAGCACCACCTCGCCCTTGGCCGGCGGCTGCAGCGTCCGAATCCGTTCTTCGGTCAAGTTCACTCGGTTGGCCATGGCCGCCGCTCCAGTCCGGAAGCACCGCGGAAGCACGGAGGTGCGAAACGGTGCGTAGTTGTGTCGTCAAGTTTCGCACAAAAACGTCGATTTATCGAGGCTTCTTGCGGCTGGCGCGAATTTGCGGCGACCCCGTCGAAATCGGAGCACACTTTTGGTAAGGGAGAGGTCGACAGTTCAATCCTGTCCGGCAGCACCAGCGCATTGGCCCCCGCCCCTCACCGAACCTGCGCGTCCTCTCGCGAATCGTGCAGGGAACTCCGCAGCAGCCAGTCGGCACGGCTGGCGCCGCCTCTGGCCTGATCGGATCAGTACGACTTCGCCAGCCCGAGCACTTTCTCGGCGATGAAGCTGAGCGCGAGTTGCGGGCTGACCGGCGCGATGCGCGGGATCATCACTTCGCGCAAGTAGCGCTCGACGTGATACTCCTTGGCGTAGCCGAAGCCGCCATGGGTCATCACCGCCTGCTCGCAGGCCGAAAAGCCCGCCTCGCCGGCCAGATACTTCGCCGCGTTGGCGGCGGCGCCGCACGCCATGCCCTGATCGTATTGCCACGCCGCCGACATCACCATCAGCCACGCCGCTTCCAGTTCGACCCAGTTCTTGGCGAGCGGATGCTGAATCCCCTGGTTCTGCCCGATCGGGCGGTTGAACACGATCCGGGTCTTGGCGTAGTCGGCCGCGCGCGACAGCGCCAGCTTGCCGAGCCCGACCGCTTCGGCGGCGATCAGGATGCGCTCCGGGTTCATGCCTTCGAGGATGTAGTGGAAGCCCTTGCCTTCCTCGCCGATCCGGTCCTCGACCGGGATCTCGAAATCCTCGAAGAACAATTCGTTGGAGTCGACGATCTTGCGGCCCATCTTCTCGATCTCGTGCACCTTGATCCTGGTGCGATCGAGATCCGCATAGAACAGGCTGAGGCCGTGGGTCGGTGACTTCACCTCCTCCAGCGGCGTGGTGCGCGCCAGTAGCAAAATCTTGTTCGCGACCTGCGCGGTCGAGATCCACACCTTCTGGCCGTTGACGACGTAGCGGTCGCCCTTCCGCACCGCACGGGTCTTGAGTTGCGTGGTGTTGAGGCCGGTGTTCGGCTCGGTCACGGCGAAGCAGGCCTTGTCGCGGCCCTCGACCATCGGCGGCAGCATGCGCCGGCGCTGCTCCTCGGTGCCGAACACCACCACCGGATTGAGCCCGAACACGTTGATATGCACCGCCGAGGCGCCCGACATGCCGGCGCCGGATTCGGCGATCGTGCGCATCATGATCGCGGCCTCGGTGATACCGAGGCCGGAGCCGCCATAGGCTTCCGGCACGCAGATGCCGAGCCAGCCGGCATCAGCCAGCGCCTTGTGGAAGTCGTGGGGGAAGCCGCCCTCGCGATCTTTCTTCAGCCAATAGGCGTCGTCGAAGCCGGCGCAGATCTTGGCGATGGCGTCGCGGATGGCTTCCTGCTGATCGGTGAGGGCGAAGTCCATGGTGAGGTGATGTCCTTGAGTGCCGACAGAGCCGTTCAGCGAATGCGCGACGACAGATTCCGTCGCACGGAACGGCGTTACCTGGAGCGGCGCCTTCCGGAAGGGCGCCATCATTGTTGTTTGTGCGGCAAAACGTTCCTATAGGTCGAATCCACTGTCAACAATCGCATCCGCAATGCGATGCGCCGGAATCGCGGAGCACGCCCGATGCGTTCGATGTTGTTCGTTCCGGGCGACAGCCCGCGCAAATTCGACAAAGCGGCGCAGGGCGCGGCCGACGCGCTGATCCTCGACCTGGAAGACTCGGTCGCGCCCGAGAAGAAGGACGAGGCTCGCGCGCTGACGCGCACGATGCTGCAGGCGCCGCGCACTGCGCAGCGGCGCTACGTCCGCGTCAACGCGCTCGACAGCGACCGCACCCTCGGCGATCTCGCGGCGGTGATGCCGGCGGCGCCGGACGGCGTCGTGCTGCCGAAGTCGCGCGGCGGCGAGGATGTACGCCGATTGGGGCTGTGGCTCGATGCGTTCGAAGCCGCGGCCGGGCTTGCGGCGGGCACAACCCGGATCGTGGTGGTAGCGACCGAAACCGCCGGCGCGATCTTCGGCCTCGCCAGCTATCAGGATTGCTCGCCGCGGCTCGAGGGACTGATGTGGGGCGCGGAAGATCTCGCCGCATCGCTCGGCGCCAGCGAGAACCGCGGTGGCGGCGCGCTGCACAGTCCGTATCGGCTGGCGCGCGACCTGTGCCTGATGGGCGCCGCCGCGGCGGGCGTCACCGCGATCGACGCGGTCTACACCGACATCGACGATCTCGCCGGGCTGGAGCAGGACACACGCGCCGCGCGGCGCGACGGCTTCGGCGCCAAGGCGCTGATCCACCCTAAGCAGGTCGAGATCGTCAACGCCGCGTTTACGCCGACCGCCGAGGAGCGCGCGTGGGCGGGAAAAGTCGTCGCCGCGTTCGCGGCCAATCCCGATGCCGGCGTGCTGCGGCTCGACGGCCGCATGATCGACCGGCCGCATCTGCGCGCGGCCGAGACCATCCTCGGCCGGCTCGCGCGCTGATGCCCGCGACGACGCTCAGCGGTCGAACACCGTATTGCGCTGGGCGTTCACCAGGATGAACGTCGTCCGCTTCGGGATCTCCTTCAGGTTTTCGGCGCCGATGTAGGTCATCGCCGAGCGCAGGCCACCGGAGATCTTCTCGACCGTGGCGCGGACGTCGCCGCGATACGGCACCTCGACGGTCTTGCCTTCGGCCGCGCGATAATCGGCCACGCCGCCGTGATACTTGTTCATCGCGGTCTCCGACGACATGCCGTAGAACACCATGCTGGTCGGGGTTTTCTGCCCGTCCTGATCGGCGTACTTCAATTCGCCGCCGCATTCGTCGTGGCCCGCCAGCATGCCGCCGAGCATCACGAAGTCGGCGCCGCCGCCATACGCCTTGGCGAGATCGCCGGGGACGACACAGCCGCCGTCCGAGCAGACGTGGCCTTTCAGCCCGTGCGCCGCGTCGGCGCATTCGATCACCGCGGAGAGCTGCGGATAGCCGACGCCGGTGAGATCGCGCGTGGTACACACCGAGCCGGAGCCGATGCCTACTCGGACGATATCGGCGCCGGCGATCACCAGCGCCTCGGTCATCTCGGCGGTGACGACGGTGCCGGCCATGATGATCGCGTCCGGATTTTCCTCGCGCAGCTTGGCCACCGCGCGCACGAACGCCTCGGTGTAGCCGTTGGCGACGTCGATGTTCAGCATCGGCACCTTGACCTTGGCCTTCACCGCTGCGAGCCGGTCCCAATCGGCCGAGCCGGTGCCGACGGTGACGAACACGTTGGGGTCCTCGTCGCCGGCGAGATACTCCGCCAGCCGGTCGGGATGATGGAACTTGTGCAGGGCGACCAACGCGCCGAACGGCTTGAAAGCCTTCGCCATCTCCAGCGTACCGATGGTGTCCATGTTGGAGGCGATCAGCGGAAATCCTGTCCAGGCGCGGCTGGAATGGCGGAAGCGGAAGCTGCGGGTGATGTTGGCTTCGAACCGCGACGACAGCACCGAGCGCTTGGGCCGGATCAGCACGTCGCGAAAGTCGAGCTTGGGGTTCAAATCGATGTGCACGCACGCCACTCCCGGTTTCATCGGCCGAACGCCGACCTTAAAAAGGAATCATTGCGCATTGCTTGGCGCACGGGAAGGGAGAACGGAATGCAAGTGGCGGTGATGGGGGCCGGCGCGGTCGGGTGCTATTTCGGCGGATTGCTGTCGCTGGCCGGCCACGACGTGACGCTGATCGGGCGGCAGACCCATGTCGATGCGATCGAGGCGAACGGCCTGCTGCTCGACACCAAGGACGGCATCCAGCCCATCCCGGTGCGCGCCGTCACCGAACCCGGCGCCATCGCGCCGCCCGATCTGGTGCTGTTGTGCGTCAAATCGGCCGACACCGAGAGCGCGGGCCGCGCGCTGCAGCCTCGGTTGAAGCCGGACAGCGTGATCCTCAGCCTGCAGAACGGCGTCGACAACGCGTCCCGGCTGCAGGCCGCGATCGGCCATCCGGTGATCGCTTCGGTGGTGTATGTCGGCACCGAGATGGCGGGACCTGGCCATGTCCGGCATCACGGCCGCGGCGAGTTGCTGATCGGCGCCTCGGCGCAGAGCGATGCGATCGCCTCGGCGCTCAGCGCGGCGAAGATCCCGACCACGGTCGCGGCCGACATCGATCAGGCGCTGTGGTCGAAGCTGATGCTGAACTGCGCCTACAATGCGCTGTCGGCCGTCGCCGATCTGCCCTATGGCGCACTGCTCGCGGTCGACGGCACCGAGCAGGTCGTCCGCAACGTGATCGACGAATGCATCGCGGTGGCGCGCGCCTGCGGCGTCGGCATTCCGGACGACGCGATGGCCAAGGCGTTGGCGCTGCCGGGGGCGATGCCGAGCCAGAAATCGTCGACCGCACAGGACCTGGCGCGCGGCAAGCCGACCGAGATCGATTTTCTCAACGGCACCGTGGCGCGGCTCGGCGCCGCGCACGGCGTGCCGACGCCGACCAATCTGGCGCTGACCGTGGTGGTCAAGCTGATCGAAACCAGCCGCGGCAGCGGCGCGCGCTGAGTTACGGCGCCGCCTTGATCCGGCAGTTGTAGGCTTTGCGGAAGCCGGCGGCGCGGGCGTCGTCCTCCGAGCAGAACCAGCGGTTCGGCTTAGTCAGGCTGGCATAGCTCGGGCAGCCGCGGATCTGGTATACGCCGACATTGCCGGTGATGCGGGCCCGCTTGGCGAGCTTGCCCTTGATGGTGCAGCCCTGCAGCATCGCCGGGGTGTCGGGAAACATTACTTCGACCAGTTCGGCATGCTTGTCGTCGCGGCAGGCGGCGCCGCGCAGTGTCGCGGCCTTGTCCCAGCGTCGGAAATCGATGGGGGCGACGAAGCAGCCCTGCCACAATCCCTTGCGTTCGTCCCGCGCCCTGGTCTCGTCGCCCGCGAACCGGTCCTTGCCGCCGCTGGCCGCGTTGAGGGCGAAGCCATCCTGCACCAGGCGGCGGCTGAGGCTCTCGGTGTCGCCGGCGATCGCACAGGTGCCCAGCCGGCGGCCCTTGAACACCGGGTCGGGCCCGAGATCGCGGCAGGTGACGCTGCGGCCGCCGATCAGTCTGACCAGCGCGTCACGGGCCTCGAGCCCGCAAGCCGAAGGATCGGCGAATTGGCTGACGCAGCGCTGATCGAGCTCCGGCGCGTCGATCCCCTCCAGCCGGAAGGTCTTGTCGCCGAGCTGCAGGGTATCGCCATCCTTCACCACCGCCTCGGCGGCAAGCGCCGGCGACACCATCATCACCAGCCCCAGCACTGTCACGATCAGTCGACGCATGTCCGGAAATCCTCGTCCACCCTCTGGTTGCCACGCCGGTCGCCCCGGCGCGACTCGTATTTGTACGGGCGCCGAAATTAACCTGTCGTCGAACACCCTTCGCTAGTCTTGATTCGATTCTCTTTGCGAAAATCTTCGGAAAGCCGGAGACCGCGAGATGCAAAGACGCATCGACTGCGCCCCGCCCGCCGAGGCCACTCGCGGCGGGCCGGAGCTGCGCTCCGTCGCTCGCCGTCGCGGCAATCCAACCCCACCGCGTCGCGCGGCCGGCGACGGCCGCCCCTCGTTTCTGATCCTCGATCCGATCGCCGGCCTCCGTCGTCCCGCATCTGCATCCGTCGCGGCGGAGCCGGTAGCGGGCGCACGTGCCGCCGGGATCCATTGACCGGACCCTCGACCATGCGTTTGCGCACCCGCATCACCCTCGCTCTGATCGGCGCCTCGGTCCTCACCGCCGCAGTGCTGCTGGTCGGCCTGGTCCACACCATCGACGACGTCATCCGCCGGGCGGACGATCGAGAATTGCGCGGCCATTACGACGCGGTGATCTCGCGGTTGGCGCAGGAATCGCAGCAGGCAGCGGCGATGAGCGCGGTGGTGGCGTCGATGCCGGTGGCCCAGGCGGCGCTGGCGAAGGGCGACCGCGAGGCGCTGTTCAAGCTGTTCGAGCCCGGCTTCGCCTTCCTGCAGTCGCAATACGGCGTCGACCAGTTCCAATTCCACGTCCCGCCGGCGACCTCGTTCGCTCGCCTGCATCAGCCGAAGAAGTTCGGCGACGATCTGTCCGGGTTCCGCAAAACCGTGGTCGACGCCAACCGCCGAAGCCAGCCGATCGTCGGACTGGAATCCGGCGTCGCCGGTCTCGGCGTGCGCGGCGTGGTGCCGGTGGCGTTCGAGGGCAAGCACGCCGGCACGGTCGAATTCGGACTCAGCTTCGGCAAGCCGTTCTTCGCCGAGATCAAGGCCGAGCGCGGCGTCGACGTCACGCTGCATCCGCGCAAGCCCGACGGCACCGTCGGACAGCCGGTCGGCACCGGCCTGAGCAACAGCTTCTTCTCGCCCGGCGAGCTGCAGCAGGCTGCGACCGGCACGATCGTCACCCGCCAGGGTAGCGACGCGACCGGCAAGCCGCTGGCGATGATGATCGGGCCGGTGAAGGATTTCTCCGGACAACCGGTCGGCGCAATCGAGATCGCGATGGACAACAGCGACTACGCGGCCGCCAGCACCAGCGCCTATCTGCTGGCCGCGGTGGTGTCGGTGATCGCATTGGTGGTGGCGGCGATCGCCGGCTTTTTCATCGCGCACGGCGTCTCCGGCCCGATCCTGGCGCTGTCGAAGGTGATGCGCGCGCTGGCCGGCGGCGATCTGACGGTGGCGCTGCCGACCCGCAAGCGCAACGACGAAGTCGGCGAGATGGCCGAGGCGGTCGGCGTGTTCCGCGAAAGCATGATCGAGACCGAGCGGCTGCGCGGCGAGCAGGCCGCCCAGGCACAGCGCCAGGCGGCGCAGCGCCGCCACGAGATGCACGCGCTCGCCGAAGAGTTCGAAGCCGCGGTCGGCCGCATCGTCGAGACCGTGTCGTCGGCGGCCGGCGAACTCGAAGCGGCCGCCGCCGGCCTCGCCTCCACCGCCGATCGATCGCTCGGTATCGCCACCACGGTCGCCGCCGCCTCCGAACAGGCTTCGGCCAACGTCCATTCGGTGGCGACCGCGACCGAACAAATGACCGCGTCGGTGCAGGAGATCGGCCGTCAGGTCCATGAATCCGCACGGATCGCCCACGAAGCGGTGAGCCAGGCCGAAACCACCAACGCCCATGTCGGCGAATTGTCGCGCGCGGCGGCGCAGATCGAAAACGTGGTCGAACTGATCAACAGCATCGCCTCGCAGACCAACCTGCTGGCGCTCAACGCCACGATCGAGGCGGCACGGGCCGGCGAGGCGGGCCGCGGATTCGCCGTTGTGGCCGCCGAGGTCAAGGCGCTGGCCGAGCAGACCGCCAAGGCCACCGGCGAGATCGCCCAATATGTCGGCAGCATCCAGGCCGCGACCGGCGAGTCGGTGGGGTCGATCGCCACCATCGGCCAGACCATCGACCGTCTGTCGGAAATCTCCGCGACCATCGCTTCCGCGGTCGAGCAGCAAGGCGTCGCCACGCAGGAAATCTCCCGCAACGTCCATCAGGCGGCGCTCGGCACCGAACAGGTCACCGCCAATGTCGACGAGGTGCAGCGCGGCGCCACCGATACCGAGCACGCCTCCAGCAAGGTGCTGGCGTCGGCGCATTCTCTGTCCGAGGACAGCAACCGGCTGAAGACCGAAGTGGCGAAATTCCTCCGCCAGGTGCGCGCCGCATAGCCCGGCGCAGCAGGGCTGCCCCCCATCGACCGGGACGCCGAAGCGCTTTGCGGCTTCGCAGGCGCTTGCTAGATACCGATCCCATGTCAGATCAATCGATCCCCGATCCGGCGCTGTCGTTCGACGACAAGGCGCGGATGATCCAGAGCCGCCGCTCGATTCATGGCGCCATCATCGGCCTGCAGCTCGACCGCTATGCGCCGGCGGAGGCGTGGAGCAGCCTGCCCTATCACCCGGTGTTCGTCGGCGACGTCTCGACCGGGGTGATCCACGGCGGGGTCGTCACGACGATGCTCGACGAGAGCTGCGGCATGGCGGCGCAGCTCGCACTGCCCGGGACCGCCGCGATCGCCACGCTCGACCTGCGGATCGATTACCTGCGGCCGGCGACGCCCGGACAGGTGATGCGGGCGCACGCGCATTGCTATCACATCACCCGCTCGATCGCGTTCGTGCGCGCCACCGCCTATCAGGACGCCGAAGACGTCCCGATCGCCACCGCGACCGCGATGTTCATGGTCGGCGCCAATCGCACCGACATGCTGCGACAGACGCCGAAGGTGACGTTCGACTCGCTGCCGCCGCTGGTGGTGCCGGACGAAGCCGGCGGCCCGCTGGCGATCAGCCCGTATCCGCGCTTTCTCGGCATCCGGGTCGGCGACGACGCGCAGGCGATGATGCCGTACGATCCGAAGCTGGTCGGCAACCCGATCCTCCCCGCGCTGCACGGCGGCGTGATCGGCGCATTCCTCGAGACCGCGGCGATCGTCAGCGTGCGGCGCGAGATGGACCTCGCCACCGCACCGAAGCCGATCGGGCTGACGGTGAACTACTTGCGCTCCGGCCGGCCGCTCGACACCTTCGCCAAGGTCTCGATCGTCAAACAGGGCCGCCGCGTGGTGGCGTTCGAAGCGCAGGCGTATCAGCGCGATCCGGCCGAGCCGATCGCATCGTGCTACGGCCACTTCAAGCTGCGCTCCGGCACAGCGGACTGAACCGCCGCCGGCGTCTCGAGAATTCGTCGTCCCCGTCTCTGCGATTAAGCGCCGATTCACCAAGCTTCGCCTAGCGGAACAGGTTTCATCCTGGATTCAGGATTGCGGGAATAGGTGTCGCGCTGTCGCAGCGGGGCTTGTCGCCTCATGCGGCACACTGCTGCGAGATCGACACCCTCCGATGACCGCGAACAGCAAGATCGCGAACGCCGTCTACATCGAATTCGTTCGGTTGCTGTACACCGCACGCTGGCCGATCGTGGTTGTCGGCAGCGCGATGCTGATCACCGGCCTCGCCGTCGCCTGGCAGACCCGCGACGTGGTGATGGTGGTGATCAGCGTCACCGGCATGGCGGTGACGCTCGCCCGGCTGGCGCTGTGCTTCGCGTTCGACCGTGCCGTGGCGCGGCGTCCGCTCGATGTCGGAACAGCGAAACAGTGGGAGCGCCGGCTCGCCGCCGGAGTGATCTCGACCGGGGTCTGCGTCGGCGCCTTTGCGACGCGCTGCTTCCTGCTGCCCGACCTCGCCGCGCACATGATCGCCGGGGGACTGGTGTTCGGCTATTGCGCCGGCACCACCACGCGGTTCTCGATCCGGCCGTGGATCGTGCAGACTTCGCTGGTGGTCTCGGTGACACCGGCGATCGCGGCTGCGCTGTGGAATTTCGATCTGCTGCACACAGCCCAGGCGCTGCTGTTCGTGATCTTCGCGTTGGGCGGCCTCGAACTGATCGACTACATCCACGCCACCACCGCCGAGCAATTGACGCTACGCGCCGAAGCGACGCGGCTGGCGCGAGCCGACGCGCTGACCAATCTGCCGAACCGGCGGCATCTGGTCGAGCATTTCAACGAGCTCGCCAAGCGGCTGGCCCGCCACGGCGAAGGCTTCGCCGTGATCAGCCTCGATCTCGATTTCTTCAAGGAGGCCAACGACCGGTTCGGCCATGCCGCAGGCGACGAGATCTTGCGGATCGTTGCCGGACGCATGACCGAACTACTCGACGACGAGGACCTCGCGGCCCGGATCGGCGGCGACGAATTCGTCGTGGTGCAGGCCAACGTGTCAGATGAGGCGGAAGCCGACGACCTCGGACGCCGGATCGTCGCGGCGCTGTCGGAGCCCTATGCGATCGCCGGCGAGGCGGTGATGCTCGGCGCCAGCTTCGGCAGCGCGCTGGCACCGACCGACGGCGTCACGCTCGACGAATTACTGCGCAAGGCCGACGAGGCGCTGTATGCGGTGAAGCGTAACCGGCCGAGCCGGGTACGCGAGATCTCGGCCTGCGCCGACGACGCGCCGCTGGCGCCGGAGCTCGCCGCGATCTCGGAACACGGCGGGCCCGCCGCACCGATACGCGCGATCAACGCCGACGTCGCCTGATCAGCGTCCGCCGTCGGCGAGTCGCCAGACGTGACGGGCGATCATCAGATCCTCGTCGGTCGGGATCGCCCAGGCCGAGACCTTGCTGTCCGGCTGGGTGATCCGCCCCGCGCCGGACAGGCGGGTGTTGGCCTCGTCATCGAGCGCGACTCCGAGCCAGACCGCCTGCTCGCACACCCGTCGGCGGATTTCGGCGGCGTGCTCGCCGATGCCGCCGGTGAACACCAGCGCGTCGAGCCCACCGAGCGACGCCGCCAGCGAACCGAGCTCGCGTGCGACCCGATACACGAACAGTTCGACCGCCTCGCACGCCCTGGGATCGTCGCTCGCGAGTAGCGTGCGCATATCGTCGCTGATCCCCGAGACGCCGAGCAGGCCGGACCTGCGATACAGCAGGTCTTCGATCTCGCGCGCCGCCATGCCTTTCTCTTCGAGCAGATACAGCACCACGCCGGGATCGAGCTCGCCGCAGCGGCTGCCCATCATCAGGCCGTCGAGCGCGGTGAATCCCATTGTGGTGGCGACGCTCCGGCATCGCTGCATCGCGCACATGCTGGCACCGGCACCGAGATGCGCGACCACCACCCGGCCGTCGGCAACCGCCTGCCCGGCGACCGCCGGCAATCGGCCGGCGATGTATTCGTAGGACAGGCCGTGAAAGCCGTAGCGGCGAACACCCTGCTCGGTCAGGCAGCGCGGCAGCGCGAACGCGGTGGCGAGCTCCGGCAGGTGATGATGGAAGGCGGTGTCGAAACAGGCGACCTGCGCCAGGTTCGGATGCAGTCGCGCCAGCACTTCGATCGCTGCGACGTTGTGCGGCTGATGCAGCGGCGCCAGCCTGTCGAAACCGCGGAGCTGAGCGATCACCTCCGGCGTGACGTGCACCGGGCCGTCGAACAGCGATCCGCCGTGAACCACGCGATGGCCGACCGCGGCGAGGTGCTGATCGGGAAACGCCGTTTCGACCCAGTCGATCAGCGCCGTCATGGCGTCGTCGTGGCTGGTGCCCTCGGCCAGATAGACGTCGTGCCGCGTCTGGCCGTCGCTGTTCACCACCTTGAAATGCGGCCGATGGCCGAGGCTGCCGATGCCGCCCTCGCAGATCAGGTGCTCGGCGGTCGGCTCGGCGTGGGCTTCGTACAACGCGAATTTGATGCTCGAAGAGCCGGCGTTCAGGACCAGCAGGACATCGCTCAAGCGGCACCTCCGGACAGGCTCGGCAGCGCCGCGGTCTTGTGCCGGGCGAGCAGCAGCGCGATGGCGCAGGAGCCGAGCCGCGCCAGCGTCTTGTCGGCCCGGCTGGTGAGGATGATCGGCACCCGCGCCCCGAGTACGATCCCCGCGACGCGGGCGTGCGCCAGATATTCGAGCTGCTTGGCCAGCATGTTACCCGCCTCGAGATCCGGCACCACGAAAATATCGGCACGGCCGGCGACCAGCGAGACGATGCCCTTGGTCTTGGCCGCCTCCTCCGACACCGCGTTGTCGAACGCCAGCGGCCCGTCGAGGATGCCGCCTTTGATCTGGCCGCGCTCGGCCATCTTGCACAGCGCGGCGGCGTCGAGCGTCGAGCGGATGCTCTCGGTGACGGTCTCGACCGCCGACAGGATCGCCACCCGCGGCTCGGCGATGCCCAGCGCATGCGCCAGATCGATCGCGTTCTGGATGATGTCGCGCTTGTCGGCGAGCGTCGGATAGATGTTGATCGCGGCGTCGGTGACCAGCAGCGCGCGCGGATAGTCCGGCGCGTCGATCGCGTAGACGTGGCTGATCCGCCGCGCGGTGCGCAGGCCGCGGGCGCCGTCGACCACCGCATGCATCAGCTCGTCGGTGTGCAACGCGCCCTTCATCAGCGCCTCGACCTCGCCGGACCGCGCCATCGCCACCGCGGCGGCCGCGGCCGCCTCGCTGTGCTCGACCGCGACGATGCGATGCGACGACAGATCGATGTCGGCCTGTGCCGCAGCCGCGCGGATCTTGGCCTCCGGCCCGACCAGCACCGGAACGATCAGCCCCTCGCGCGCCGCCTCGACCGCACCCAGCAGCGAGGCGGTGTCGACCGGATGCACCACCGCGGTGCGGATCGGCTCCAGCCCGCGGGTCATTTCGATCAGCCGTTCATAACGCTGCGCGGTGCGATTGAGGTCGATTTCCGGCAGCAGCACCCGCGGCCGCGAGATCTTCTCGACCGGCGCGATCACCTCGGCGAGGCCGGTGATCACCTCCTCGCCGCGCTGATTGGTGGCGCGGCAATCGAGCAGCAGCCGCTTCTTCGCCGCGTTCTTCTCGTTGACCTTCACCGTGACGGTGACGGTGTCACCGAGCAGCACCGGTTTGACGAAACGCAGCGACTGGTCGAGATAGATCGTGCCGGGACCGGGCAACTGGGTGCCGAGCAGCGTCGAGATCAGCGATCCGCCCCACATGCCGTGCGCCACCACCTGGTGGAAGTGGTCGCTCTTGGCGAAGGCGGCGTCGACATGCATCGGATTGACGTCGCCCGACATCACCGCGAACAGCTCGATGTCGCGGTAGGTCAGCGTCCGCACCAGGCTGGCACTGTCACCGACCTCGATCTCGTCGAAGGTACGGTTCTGAATCTGCTCCATCACACTCTCCAGCCGGGGCGGCCGATCAGCCGATCACATGATAGCCGGCGTCGATGTATTCGATATTTCCGGTGAGCGACCGCGCGGCGTCACCGACCAGAAACGCGGCGACCGCGCCCACGTCCTCGATGCTGACGAGCTGATGCGCCGGCAGCCGGGCGCGCGTGCGCTCCAGGAGTTCGTCGAACCGGGCGATGCCGGAGGCGGCCCGGGTCTTCAGCGGCCCCGGCGACAGCGCGTGGACGCGGATCCGTTTCGGCGCCAGTTCGGCCGCCATGTAGCGCACCGAGCTTTCCAGCGCCGCCTTCACCGGCCCCATCAGATTGTAGTCTTCGACCACTTTCTCCGAGCCGTAGAAGGACACGGTGAGCAGGCAGCCGCCGTCCGGCATCAGCGGCTCGGCCAGCTTCGCCATCCGGATGAAGGAATGGCACGACACATCCATCGCCATCGCGAAGCCGGCCCGCGAGCAATCGACCACGCGGCCATGCAGATCCTCCTTCGGCGCAAACGCGATCGAGTGCAGCAGGAAGTCGAGCCGCCCCCATTGCGCGGCGATCCGCTCGAACACCGCCTCGAGCTGACCAGGCTCGCGCACGTCGCACGGCACCACGATCGGACAGCCGAGCTGCTCGGCGAGCGGAGCGACGTGAGGGGCGGCTTTGTCGTTGAGATAGGTGACGGCGAGGTCGGCGCCGGCGTCGCGAAACGCGCGCGCGCAGCCGAACGCGATACTCTGATCGTTGGCGATGCCGACGATCAGGCCTTTCTTACCCTGCAGGTTCATTCGCTCTCCGTACCCTCATCACCGTGTCATCACAATGACGGGCGGATGCGACCAAACGCCGACGCGGCTCGGCGCGCACGCCTCACTTCAGCAGTTGCCGCCGCAATCGCAGCAGCTCTTTGCGCCGTGCGAGCGTGGTTTCCGGATAGCTCATTTTGAGCGATTCCATGGTTTCCACGATCACCTGCGAGACGATCAGCCGGGCGTTCTCCTTGTCGTCGGCCGGAACGGCGTACCACGGCGAATCCTCGCTGGAAGTCTCGCTCAGGCACTTCGCATAGGCCTCCATGTAGTCATCCCAGTATTTGCGCTCCTCGAGGTCGGCGGCACTGAACTTCCAGTTTTTCTCCGGCTCGTCGATCCGCGCCAGGAAGCGCTTGCGTTGCTCCTCCTTGGACAGGTGCAGGAAGAACTTCACGATCCGGGTGCCGTTGGCGTGCAGGTGCTGTTCGAGGTTACGGATCGAACGATAGCGCTTGTGCCAGAACGTCTTGCCGAAGCTCGCGCCGTTTGGCACTGCCTCGCTCTGCAGGATGTTCGGATGGACCCGGACGATCAGCACCTCCTCGTAATACGAGCGGTTGAAGATGCCGATCCGACCGCGCTCGGGCAGGTCGCGGGTGGTGCGCCACAGGAAGTCGTGCTGCAGCTCGGTCGCGCTCGGGTGCTTGAAGCTGAACACCTGGCAACCCTGCGGATTGACCCCGGACATCACGTGCCGGATCACCCCGTCCTTGCCGGCGGCGTCCATCGCCTGAAAGATCAGCAGGATGGCGTGCCGGTTGCTGGCGTAGAGCAGTTGCTGCAGATCGCTCAGCCGCTCGACCTGGTTGCGGAGCATTTCATGATAGTGCTCCTTGGATTCGTAGAACGGCTCGACCTCGGTCGGCCATTTGCCGAGGTCGACACTGGCGCCCTCCTCGACCCGGAATTGCTTGGTCTTGATCTTCATTCCTATCCTTTCGAGGCGTCGGGCGGACGGCTGCCGGCCGCCGGCCGCCGAGGGGCGCGCCGGGCCGCCGATTATAACCATCCCGGCGAGGCTGCGACCACCGGGTCTCCGAGCGCTCGGTCAGTCATGCTTCGTTCATCATCAGTTCCTTAAGGTTGCAGCCGGTGTACCAGGGAGGCCGCAAGGTGCACCGCCGACATAAAGCAACCTCATTTGTACTTCATCTGCGCCGGCCGACGGTCTCGTAAAGCCCCGAAGCGCTTGTGTAGTCTAAGGAAATCAATATGGTGCGGGCCGCCGCGGACGCTGTGGGATGCCGGATTGACGGCCCCTCCACGCCTCACGGTCCACAGCGCTGACAAGAGCGGTCGAGATGGAAACGTCTATTCCCGGTAAGGTCCTCACGGCGCAGGCGCGCCGGAGCAATGCGGCGCGGCTGGCGCTGTTCGTGCTGCCGCTGCTGCTGCTGGCGCCGGCGATCTGGAACGGCTATCCGCTGCTGCAATACGACACCGGCGGCTACCTCGCCCGCTGGTACGAGGGCTATCTGGTCATCAACCGGGCGACCTCCTACGGCATCTACCTGCATTTCGGCGAGCAGACCCAGTTCTGGCTCAACCTGGCCTTCCAGGCGATCGCCACGCTGTGGATCATGCAACTGACGCTGCGGGTTTTCGGTATTACCGGACCGTTTCGGCTTGCGGCGATCGGCGTCGGCCTGATCGCCACCACGGCGCTGCCGTGGATCACCAGCATGCTGCTCACCGATATCTTCGCCGGCCTGTCGCTGCTGTCGCTGTTCCTGCTGATCGCTCACCGCGACCGGACCACCACGCTGGAGAAGGTCCTGCTGTTCGCCTTCACGGCGTTCGCGGCCTCGACCCACAGCGCCACCCTCGCGGTACTCGGCGGGGTCTGCGGCGCCGGCTGGCTGCTGCTGCCCTGGCTGCGCGGCCGCGTCAGCGCCGCCGGCCTCGCTCAGGCCAGCGCGGCGCTGGTGGTCAGTGCGTTGCTGGTATTCGCCTGCAATTACGCGCTGTCCGGCAAGCTGACCTGGACCCCGGGCGGCTCCGGAGTGGCGTTCGGCCGGATGCTTCAGGATGGCATCGTCAAGCGCTACCTCGACGATCACTGCCCGCGGCAACAGCTCAAACTGTGCCCCTACAAGGACGAGCTGCCGCCGACCGGTGACGACTTCCTGTGGGGCGGCAACAATATGTTCGACAAGCTCGGCCGCTTCGAGGGCATGAGCAACGAGATGGAGTTCATCTCGCGCCAGGCGTTAACCGCCTATCCCTGGATGCAGGCCAGGGCTGCCGCCAAGGCGACCTGGGACCAGCTCGTGCACGTCGCCACCGGTGAAGGCACCAACGGCTGGCTGCCGCACACCTACGGCATCATCGAGCGTTACCTGCCCGAGCAGAGCAAGGCGATGCGCGCCGCCAAGCAGCAGCATTGGGATATCAATTTCGACGCGGTCAATCTGGTGCACGTCCCGGTGGCGCTGGGATCGATGCTGCTGCTGCTGGCGATCCTCGGCCGTGCGGCGTGGCAGCGCCGCCTCGACGACGTGACGCTGCTCGCCGGCACCGTGGCGCTGGCGCTGTTCGGCAACGCGCTGGTCTGCGGCATCATCTCCGGTCCGCACGACCGCTACGGCTCGCGGATCGTCTGGACCGCGACTTTCGCGGTGATGATCGCGGCAGTGGTGTATTTCAGAACCGGCCGTCGCAGCCTCGACGACGACGCCGTGGACTGATCGCTTCCAGCTAGCGCTGCAATTGCGGTCGGATGAATACGCCGACCACTTGCGGACAGCTGCGTTTGATCTCGGCCTCCAGCGAGGCGAAGCTGCGCTCGATGTCGGCCGCGCGGCTGTCGTCCGGGAAATCCAACGTCAGCGCCACGACCACCTGCCACGGCGCGAGATGCACCGTGAACAGCGGTTCTGCGCCGACGATGCGGCCGTGGCTGCGGGCGATCTGCAGGATGCGGTCCCGCAGCGCCGGATCGGCGGCCTCGCCCATCAGCAGCCCCTTGCTCTCGCGCGCCAGAAACGCGCCGGTCAGCCCGAGCAGCAGCCCGATCGCGATCGAGGCGACGCCGTCGAGCACCGGCATCTGCAGCCAGTCGGCGGCGGCGGTGCCGACCAGCGCGATTACGATGCCGATCAGCGCGGCGCTGTCCTCGAACAGCACCATGAACGAGGTCGGATCCTTGCTGCGGGTCGCCGCCTCGATGTAGCCGGCATCCGGGACGTAACCGAGCGCCGGAGCGACCGCGCGGAATCCCTTCCAAGCCACGTACCAGGAGCCGAGTTCGAAAACGAAGGCAAGACCGAGTACGATATAGCTGATCCGAACGTCGGTGATCGGCGTCGGATTGAGAACGTGAATCACGCCCTCGTAGAACGACACGCCGGCGCCGATCGAAAAGATCAGCAGCGCCACGATGAAGCTCCAGAAATACAGCTCGCGCCCGTGACCGAGCGGGTGAGCGGCGTCGGCCGGCTTCTCCGCCCGGCGCAATCCGTACAGCAACAACACTTCGTTGCCGGTATCCACCAGCGAGTGCACGCCCTCGCTGAGCATGGCGGAGCTGCCGGTCCAGGCCGCCGCGGCCATCTTGGTGACCGCGATCGCCAGATTGCCGCCGAGCGCAGCGTAGATCACCTTCTTCGACGACGCGTGCGACATGCCGCTGTCCTTCCCTCTCGCCGTCGGCATCGCCGGTGCGCCGGGATGACGACGCAGGCCACGGCTTGTTCCCATCCGGGGACCTCGAATTCGGGAACGCGGTCCAGACTACGAATTTGTCGTCGCAAATCCTGGCGATGGCGTTACACAGGGGCACAAGGCGCAATTGGAGCTGCGATGCTATCTCTGTTCGAAATCGTCGCGGTCTTGCTGGCGCTGACGGCGGCGTTCGCCTGGCTCAACCACGTGTTGTTCGGCCTGCCCAACCAAATCGGCCTGTTGATCATGGCGCTGGCGGCGTCGCTGGTGCTGGTCGGTTTCGAACTGCTGTTTCCGAACTCGCCGATCTTCCACGAGATTTCCGACCTGCTGCGGCGGATCGACTTTTCCGAGACGCCGCTCAACGGCATGCTCGGCTTCCTGCTGTTCGCCGGCGCGCTGCAGATCGACCTGTCGCGGCTGAGGGCGCGCAAATGGATCGTCGCCACCATGGCGACGGTGGGCGTCTTCATCTCCACCGTCCTGATCGCCGCCGGCTTCTGGTACGCCGCCCGCCTGTTCGACGTGCCGATGCCGTTCGCCTGGGCGCTGGTGTTCGGCGCGCTGATCAGCCCGACCGACCCGATCGCGGTGCTGTCGACGCTGAAGACGATCAGCATCCCGGAAACGCTGGAGATGGATATCTCCGGCGAATCGCTGTTCAACGACGGCGTCGGTGTGGTGCTGTTCACGCTGCTGCTGACCGCCGCGACGACTGCAAGCGGCGAGTTCGAACTGGTGCATTTCGGCGAGCTGTTCGTGGTGGAAGCCGGCGGCGGCGCACTGCTCGGACTGGTCACGGGTTACGTCGCCTACCGGGCCATGCGGGCGATCGACGACTATCCGATCGAGGTCCTGATCTCGATCGCGCTGGCGACCGGGACCTACGCGCTTGCGCTGCGCCTGCACGTCAGCGGTCCGATCGCGGTGGTGGTGTCCGGCGTGCTGATCGGAAATCGCGGCGCCAAGCTGGCGATGAGCGAGCAGACCCGGCGCTATCTGTTCGGGTTCTGGACGCTGATCGACGAGATCCTGAACTCGGTGCTGTTTCTCCTGATCGGCATCGAGGTGCTGGTGCTGAGCTTCGATCCGACGCTGGCGCCGCTGGCGCTGGCGGCGATCCCGATCGTGATGATGGCGCGGCTGATCTCGGTCGCGGCGCCGATCGGGCTACTGAGTCTCCGCTATCACTTCGAACGCGGCACGGTGACGATCCTGACCTGGGGCGGCGTGTGCGGCGGCATCTCGGTGGCGCTGGTACTGGCGATCTCGGATAACGAGCACAGATCTGCGCTCGCCGCGGCGACCTATACGGTGGCGTTGTTCACCATCGTGGTGCAGGGGCTCAGCCTCGGCTGGGTTGCGCGCCGCCTCGGCGTCGGGCAGCCGAAGCCGTCGCCGAAGTGACTCGGGCTCAGCGCGAGGCGACGGCGGAGTCCGGCAGGGCATAGACGACCAGCTCGTCACCGATCGGAGTCTCCATGAAGTGATGCCCGCCGGCCATGATCGCCAGGTACTGCTTGCCGGCGACCTCGTAGGTCATCGGCGTCGCCTGGCCGCCGGCCGGCAGCACGTCCGTCCACACCGTCTTGCCGGTCGCCAGATCGACGGCGCGGATCAGATTGTCGGTCGTCGCGGCGATGAAGATCAGTCCGCCGGCGGTCACCACCGGACCGCCATTGTTCGGCGTGCCGATGGTCAGCGGCAGCATCGACGGAATGCCGAACGGCCCATTGGTGCGGGCTTGACCGAGTGGCCGGTCCCAGACCGTCTCGCCGCTCCTCAGATCGATTGCGCGCAGGCCCCCATACGGCGGCTGCTTGCACAGCAACCCGGTGCCGGGCAGACGCCAGCCGGCGTTGACATTGATGGCGAACGGCGTGCCGGCCTGCGGATCGCCCGCGCCCTCCGCGCCGCCGATCTCGCCGCGCGCCTGGTTGCGCGGCGCCCAACCGCGGCGGTCCGCCTCGGCGCGCGGGACCAGCCTGTTGTAGTTCGGCATGTCGTTGTAGTTGGCGACGATCAGGCCGCGAGTCGGATCGACCGCGATGCCGCCCCAATCGGAGCCGCCATTGTAGCCGGGATATTCGATCCAGTGCCGATCGGTGGTCGGCGGCGTGAAGATGCCCTCGTAGCTCGCCATCCGGAATTGGATGCGGCATACCATCTGATCGATCGGCGACATGCCCCACATGTCGGCTTCGACCAGATCGGGTTTCTGCAGCGTGGCGTAGAGCGAGAACGGCTGCGTCTTGGCGCGCTGTTCGGGCTCGACCCCGCCCTGCGGCACCTTGCGCTCCTCGACACCGGTCAGCGGCGTGCCGGTGCGACGATCGAGCACGAACAGATCCCCGCGTTTGCTCGGCAGGATCAGCGCCGGCACCGATCCGTTCGGCCCCGGAAAATCCACCAGCGTCGCCTGCGAGCCGAGATCGTAGTCCCAGACGTCGTTGCGCACCGTCTGGAAGTGCCACGCCGGCTTGCCGGTGGTGACGTCGAGGGCGACCAGCGAGGTCGCAAACTCCTTGCCGCGTTCAGTGCGGGTGCTGCTCCAATAGTCCACCGCGGAGACGCCGAGCGGCAGATACACCAGCCCGAGCTGCTCGTCGCCCGAGGCGATGGTCCACATGTTCGGGGTGCCGCGGGTGAAGGTCTCGCCCGGCGGCGGCAGCCCAGTGAGCTCCGGCTTCACCATATCCCAGGCCCAGCGCAGCTCGCCGGTGACGGCGTCGTAGCCGAGAATCACCCCGGACGGCGCATCGCGCTTCTGCCCGTCGAGCACCTGATGACCGACAACCACCACGCCGCGCACGACCGTCGGCGGCGAGGTGATCGAATACATCCCGGGGACGTTCTGGCCGATGCCCACCGCGGTGTCGACGGCGCCGTTGCGGCCGAAATCGGCGCACGGCTCGCCGCTGCGGGCGTCGACGGCGATCAGGCGCGCATCGAGCGTACCCTCGATGATCCGCGTGGCGCAGGCCGACTGCGGGTCGGCGTCGGGAACGGTGTAGTAGACGACGCCGCGGCATGCCGCGGTGTACGGGATGTACTTGTCGGACACCTCCGGATCGTAGCGCCAGCGCTCCTTGCCGCTCGCCGCGTCAAGCGCGATCATGATGTTCTTCGGCGTGCACAAATACAGCGTTTCGCCGATCTTCAGCGGGGTGGTCTCTGCGCCGTACGTCCCCTTGGCGGCCTCGCTCGGCAGATCGCCGGTATGGTAGGTCCAGACCTTGCGCAGTTCGGCGACGTTGCCGGGCTTGATCTGGTCGAGCGGCGAATAGCGTCGCGCCGCGTAGCTGCCGCCGTAGGCCGGCCAGTCAGCGCCGGTGTGAATCCGCGATGGATCCGCCATGCTGCCCGAAGGCGGCGCGATCGTCGCCAGGGCAGCGGTGCTCGGCTGGCTGATCAGCGCGATCGCCCCCGCTCCCGCCGCAATGATGACAATGCAGGCGGTCGCCCAGCCCAACGCGGTGCCGGGCCGATGGCGGAACGGCGCCAGCCACGGCGTCGCGGCGACGACGAGGACCAACAGCACCAGCGGCCCGACCAGCCGCGGCACCAGGGCCCAGCCGTTCGGCCCGACTTCCCACAAGGCCCAGGCGACGGTGCCGGCCACCACAACGCCGTACAGATACAACGCCTCGGCTCTCCGCATCCACAGCAGGATCGCGGTGGCGAGCAGTCCGATGCCGGCAACGACGTAGTAAAGAGAACCGCCTAGCGCCGCCAGCCAGACGCCGCCAACGGCGAGCACCGCTCCGCACAAGAAGAACAGCACGCCGAGCGCGGCTACGAACCAGACACCTGCGCCGTGACGGCGGCGATCAATGCGGTCGGTCATGGCGCGCGCTCCTGGTTTCACCGAATGAACCGAGCAACGCCCCTCGTCATGCGCCGTTCCTCCGCTGCGCCGCCCGGCATTGTACTGTGGCAGACCTACACAAAAGAGCCGCGCGGGGGTTCCGCGCGGCTCGTTCATATCGTCGAGTCGTGGATTGCTAGTTACGGGCAGGGGTGCCGCTGACCGTCGTAGCCCAGATACGTGCCGGACGACGGATCATAGGACTTGAACCGCTGCGAGCAGTACGCGTCGGCGTCTGCGCCGCGCGCCTGCGCCTGGCTGTTGGCGATCGCGCCGCCGATGATCGCCCCGGCCGCGAGGCCGCCGATCGCAGGACCCCAGCCATAGCCGCCGTGGCGGTAATATCCACCGCGATGTCCCCAGCCACGGTGACCCCAGCCGCGGTGGCCGTGCCAACCGTGATGCCGCCACTGCACCTGTTGCGCGGCGGACGTCGTTTGATGCGTGGCCGCACCCGACATCATCGGAGCAGCAGCCGCCGGAGCGGATGCCACCGCCAGCGAACCCATCACCAACGCGGCTGCGGGTAGCATACGCGAAATCTTCATCGACATTCTCCCTGTTGTCGTTAGCACTCGACCTCGTCCGCGCAGACTCGCGCCGGCAGACGGTCCGCTGCGACAACGGGCGATACCATCGACCGTTCCGTGTCTCGGGGTGCGACGCGGTGCTCGGTCGGCCAGCGCACGCTTCCGGGTTCCCAAACACAATAATTGCGGCGCCCTCGGACTGCCGCTCACATCCGTCGGGAACCAACCTCTACCGCAAGGCATCAAGATTGATGCGCCTGGCGCGCAGCCCGTCGTCAATCAGCGAGGTCCACCCTTGTTCGAACGCGTGATCGCCGATCTCACCGCACAATTCAGCTTGATGCCGGCATGGCTGACGGTGACGCTGATTGTCGCAGCCGCTGCGTTCGTCGCGCTGTTGCTGCATCGGCTGATGTATTCGCTGTTCGAACGCCGGCTGAAACGTGCCAAGCGATTCGCATGGCTGCTGATCCTGCAGAAATCCCGCGGTCCCTCCGCCCTCGCAGTGACGCTGTTCGTCGCCGTGGCCGTGCTGCGGCTGATGCCGCTCGAAGCCGATCTCGCGCAAACGCTGATCCGGATTCTTCAGATCACGGTGATCGCGTTGCTGACCTGGATCGCGACCCGGATGACCGACATCTTCGGCGCGGTGTATCTGCGCCGATTCCACAAAGAATCCACCGACGATTTCCTCGCCCGCAAGCAGGTAACGCAGATCCGCATCCTGAAACGGGCAGCCGCGACGTTGATCACGGTGGTCGGCATTGCGGCGGCGCTGATGACATTCGAATCGGTGCGACAATACGGAGTCAGCCTGTTCGCATCTGCCGGCGTCGCCGGCCTCGCGATCGGCCTCGCCGCGCGACCGCTGCTGTCGAGCATGATCGCCGGCATCCAGATTGCGCTGACCCAGCCGATCCGGCTGCAGGACGTGGTGATCGTCGAGGGGGAATACGGCACGGTCGAAGAGATCACCTCGACCTATGTGGTTGTCAAGCTGTGGGACTGGCGGCGGATGGTGATTCCGCTCAGCTACTTCATCGAGAAGCCGTTCCAGAACTGGACGCGCGACAGCGCGGCGCTGATCGGCGCCGTCACTTTCAACGTCGACTATTCGGCTGACGTCGGCCGGATCAGAACGAAGCTCAACGAGATCGTCGAGTCTCATCCGCTGTGGGACAAGAAAGTGGTGAATCTCCAGGTGACCGACGCGACCGAGCGGTCGATCGAACTGCGCGCACTGGTGAGCGCAGGCTCGGCCGCCACTCTGTGGGACTTGCGCTGTGCGGTTCGCGAGCAACTGATCGCATTCGTGCGCGAGGAAATGGCGCGCGCTCTGCCGCGGAGCCGGCAGCAGGTAGTGGAGACGAAGCCGGTGGCGATTCGCGCGGCCGACGCCGGCGTCAAGATCAGCGCCATGCCGCAGCACGCCGCGGAATGAAGCGGCGCTTGGCCGAATTCCAGCCCGGGCGCAACTCACAGTTTCCCCAAGCCTTGTAGAAACGGCCTGACGCCCCGTGCGCGGTGGTGTAAACAGCCTGCGGACCGCGAAGGGAGATCGGCCGCAGATGCAGCGTACCAAGACCGCCCTGAAATATCTCGGACTCGGAATCGCCGTGACCGTGATGCTCGGGCTCGCGATCGCCCCGTTCTCGAAACGACTGATCGAGCAGTGGTCCCGCAACGACGTCGAGGCACGGTCGAGGCTGGTGTACAATGCGGTACAGAGCCAGATCGTGGCCGCGATGGCCGATGGCGACAACGTGCAGCTCTCACTGCTGTTCAGCGCCATCGCGCTCGATCAACGCATTCTTGCGGTCGGCCTGTGCGCGCCTCAGGGCGGGCTGATCGCACCGACCAAGATGATGCCGGCGGCGTTCTCCTGTGAGAAGGTCGCGCGCTCCGACGCCGAGAGTTTTTCGACGATCGCGATCGACGGCCACCGCATCATGGTCGGCGCGTTTCCCGTGTCGTCCGGCACCACCAGATCCTATCTGGTGATCCTGCACGATCTCAGCTTCATCGACAAACGCTCCGGGGAGGCCCGCGCGTTCATCATCGCGGTGCTGTTCGGCGTCGCCGTGGCGATGGCCGGCGGCGCGATGATCTTCGTATTCGTGACGCTGCGCGGCTGGATGGAGTCGCTACGCCGCGCCGTCGAGGACGTCCGCACCGGTACCAGCTCGCTCGCGGCGACGCGCGATCAGAGCGCGATCGACGTGCAGATCAAGAAGCTGCTCAGCGAAGTCGAGGTTGGCCGCAGCGCGATCAATGCCACGCAGATCGAATGGTCGCCGACCACGCTGCAGCAATTGTTGCGCGACTCGCTGCCCGAAGCGGAGGTGCTGATCGTCTCCAACCGCGAGCCCTATATCCACAACCGCGACGGCGACACCGTCTCGGTGCAGGTGCCCGCGAGCGGCCTGGTGTCGGCGCTGGAGCCGGTGATCCGTGCCTGCGGCGGCACCTGGATCGCGCACGGCAGCGGCAGCGCCGACCGCGAGACGGTCGACCGTCACGACCGGATCGACGTGCCGCCGGATCGTCCCGCCTACAGCCTGCGGCGGATCTGGATCAGCGACGAGGAGCAGGAAGGCTTCTACTACGGCTTCGCCAACGAAGGGCTCTGGCCGCTGTGCCACATTGCGTTCGTGCGCCCGACCTTCCGCGAGAACGACTGGCGGCTGTATCAGGCGATCAACGAACGTTTCGCCGATGCCGTGGTGCAGGAGGCGAAGACCGACGACCCGATCGTCCTGGTCCAGGACTATCATTTTGCACTGGCGCCGCGGATGATCCGCAACAAGCTGCCGAAGGCGACGATCATCACCTTCTGGCACATTCCGTGGCCGAATGCCGAGACCTTCAGCATCTGTCCTTGGAAGGAACAGATCATCGACGGCATGCTCGGCTCGACCATCCTCGGCTTCCACACCCAGTTCCACTGCAACAATTTCTTCGAAACCGTCGACCGCTTCATCGAGAGCCGGATCGACCGCGAGCACGCCACCGTCACGCTGGGCGGCCACGAGACCATGGTGCGCGCCTATCCGATCTCGATCGAATGGCCGCCGGCGGCGCTCGAAGGCCAGCCGCCGGTCGAGGTCTGCCGCGCCGAGGTGCGCGCGGCGCTCGGCCTTGCACCGGACACCCGGATCGCAGTCGGCATCGAGCGGTTCGACTACACCAAAGGCATTCTCGACCGGATGCGCGCGGTCGACGACCTGTTGACCCGCCAGCCGGACTGGAAGGGTCGACTGGTGTTCGTGCAGGTGGCGGCGCCAACCCGCAGCAAGCTGTCGAGCTATTCGTCGCTGCAGGACGACGCGGTGGCGCTCGCCGACGAAATCAACGCGCGCCACGGCTCGGCGGACTACACGCCGATCCGGCTGCTGATCCGCCACCACGGCGCCGCCGAAGTGTTCAAGCTGTTTCGCGCCGCCGATTGCTGCGTCGTCTCCAGCCTGCACGACGGCATGAATCTGGTCGCGAAGGAATTCGCGGCTGCGCGCGACGACGAGCGAGGCGTGCTGGTGCTGTCGAGCTTCACCGGCGCCTCGCGTGAACTTGCCGCGGCGCTGATCGTCAACCCGTATCATCTGCACGAAATGGCCACTGCGCTCGACACCGCGCTGCGGATGCCGGATCGCGAGCAGCAGGAACGGATGCGGGCGATGCGCCAGCAGATCCGGGAATGGAACGTGTATCGCTGGGCGGCGCGGATGCTGATCGACGCCGCGGCGTCTCGTCGCCGCCAGCGAATCTTCGACCTCGCCGGGGGTGCGCGCTAAATCGCATCGAGCGTGCCGTCGGGCCCTCCGGCGATCATATCGGCGAAAGCGCGGTGGCGGACTCGGATGTCGCTGAGGTCGCTCGGTGATGCCACGTCACGTTCGGCATCGCGCATCACCAAGTCGGCATGCTTGCGCACCGCTTCCATCCGCGCCGGATCCCGCTCGCAGCTCACCACCCAGGTCATCACTTCCATCATCCGGATCAGCACGGACGGCTTGCCGGCGGCGTTCTGGCGGATCATGTGAAACATCGCGCCGACCAGCTCGTCGTAGCGGACATGCGGCACCACCAGCACCGTGCGGTCGTCCTTGATCGACACCCCGGTCTGCAGCCGCAGCGGCTTCATCTCGCACAACGCCGAGCCCAGCCGGTCGAGCACGCTGATTGCAGTGTGCGGGTCGTTGATGCCGGGCGACAGCGCCCGCACCCCGACCTCGACGAGTTGCCGGACTGCGAACAGCAGATCTGTCGAGGTGGAGCGCTGCGGACTCAGCGCGGTCGCGTTGCGAATCGCTTCGGCCGCGCCGTCGCGGAGCGGTTTGATCATCGCGATCGGCGCGCCGGGGAAAACGTAGTCGCCGGGCCTCACCAGCATCTTGATCGCGGTGTCGTGTTCGCACGCCCATGTCGCCAGCCCGTTTTCGTCGAGCTGATGCAGATAGCCGCGGCGATCGTCCGCGATCGGCTCCGCGCCGCGCCAGAACGCGGGGGGCGGCGCCGCCGGCTGCCGGTCATCGGTGGCGAGCGTCCGCATCACGTCGCGAACATCCTCGCTGACTAGGCCGATCACGGTGTCGACGTTGATCCGGCCCGACATGTGGCCGACGAAATACACCAGGGTGGCGACGCAGACGAAGGCGAGCGCGATGCCGACGCTGACCGCGAGATGCGGGATGAAGGCGCCCTCGTCGGGCAGTCGGACGCTGCGCAGCACCACCAGCGCATAGCAAAAGGTACCGAGAAAGACGCCGAGCGTGATCTGGTTGCCGCGATCGCGGGTGAAGTTGCGCAGCAGCCTCGGTCCCATCTGCCCTGCCGCCAGCGACAGCGCCGCGATGGTGATCGAGAACACCGTGCCGGCGACGCCGATGGTCGAGGAGGCGACGGCTCCGAGCAGGGTCCGCGCCCCGGTCGCGCCGCCGTTGTACAGCCACTCCTCCGCCCAATCAGGGACGATGCCCTCGCGGTCGACCGCCACCAGTGCCCAGGCCGAGATCACGCCGAACGCCACCAGCAGCGCCGGGAGCAGCCAGAACGATTCGGCGAGATCGTCGATCAGTTTGCGAAGGCGTGCGGTCAATCCAATTCCTCGCTGGGCCTCCGCACGCTCTCGAGGGCGGCGAGGCGAAGGCGGGGGGCTCCAAACGTAAACCGAGACGGCCGCAAAGGTTCCCGTCGCGGAACAGGAACGACTAACGCGGCGGGGAGAGAGGCCTGGGCGCGCGCTGACGCCCATGCTCCGTTCGCACCGCGGCAAACAACAACGCCAACCCAGCCGCCACCGCGCCGACCGCAACGCCGGCCCGCAGCAGGTCCGGGTTGAATGGAAACGCGGAGGTGGAGGAAAGCCGGTCGAAGCGTCCGTGGGCGCCGGGATCACCGCGCCCGGCGTCGAACAGATTGTCGGGGCGGTGCGGCGCTTCCGGCTCGTCGCTGGTCTCGTTGTCGACGCCGGCCCGGGCCAGGATCCGGTCCACTACCGGAGGCATCAGCATCTGCCCCAGGATCGCCTTCACCGCCGAGGCGCCGACCCAGTATTCGCGCGGCGCGCGCTCGGCGGCGCGTATCACCGCCGCAGCGATTGCTTCCGGCTGATAGATCGGCGGCACCGGCGCCGCCTTGCGGTCGAACTTGTTACGCGCCCAATCGAACTGTGGGGTGTTCACCGCCGGCAGATGCACCATGGTGAGGGTGATCGCGCTGTGCTCGGCCATCAGTTCGCTGCGCAGCGAATCGATGAAGCCGCGGGTCGCGGCCTTGGCGGCGCAATACGGTGCCTGGAACGGGATCGAACGATACGCCAGCGCCGAGCCGATCGAGATGATCGCGCCGCGGTTGCGCGGCCGCATCTGGCGCAGCGCTGCCAGCGTACCGTGCACCTGGCCGAGGTAACTGACTCGGGTGACCTGGTGGAATTCTTCCGGGGAAATGTCGACGCTCGCGCCGTAGACCGTGACCATGGCGTTGTTGACCCACAGGTCGATCGGCCCGAGCTCGGCTTCGACTTGGTCCGCAGCGACCATCATCGCTTCCGCGTCGCCGACGTCGGCCTCGATCACCAGCGCCTCGCCGCCGAGGCGGATGATCTCGCGCATTGTGCTCTCCAGTCCCTCGCGCCCGCGAGCGATCAGGCCGACTTTGCAGCCGCGACGACCGAACGCCACAGCGATCGCCCGGCCGACGCCCGCACTGGCACCGGTCACCACGACGGTTTCGATGACGTCGCGCCTGGTCATCAGGATTCCCTTTGCTATTGGACACATGCGATTTATGCCGACAACGCGGGGGCAGCATTCCAGGTTGCTCTGCCGAAGGTGAAATCTCGGTCAGGCGTCTCGCAGCAAAGGCGCAAACGAATGAGGGCCGACGCGGAGCCGCCCCTCATTCAACGGGTTCGGGATGGGCCGTTCGCTCAGCCCTTGGCGATCGGCACCGCGATGAAGCGCGCCGCCGCGTCTGCGGTCTTCACCCGGATCAGCACGCTCTTCTTGCCGTCCTTGCTGGCTGCCGCCAGCGCGCTGCGGACGTCGCCGGTGTTGGCCACCGCCTTGCCGCCGACGTCGAGGATGACATCGCCGGTGCGCAACCCTTTGTCGGCGGCGGGTCCGCTCGGATCGACGCCCGTGACCACGACACCATTCCGGCCGGCACCGTCGACTTCGCTCGCCGGCGCGACCCGCAGGCCGAGATAGGGTCGGCCGGCGTCGCGATCGCCGCCGCCATTGTCCGCGACCTTGTGGCGATCACCCGGCATTTCGGCGAGCGTCAGATCGATGGTCTTGGACTGGCCGTTGTGCAGCACGTCGAGCTTCACCGAAGAGCCCGGCGCCAGCGTGCTGATGGTGCGCGCCAGCGCACGGGAATCCTTGACCTCCCTGCCGTCGACCGCGGTGATCACGTCGCCGGCCTTGATCCCCGCCTTCGCGGCCGGGCTGCCGTCCTGCGGACTGTCGACCAGTGCGCCGCGGGCCTGCTTCATGCCGAGGCTGTCGGCGATCTCGGCGGTCACCGGCTGCACCTGCACGCCGAGCCAGCCGCGGGTGACGTAGCCCTTGTCCTTGAGCTGAGCCACCACCAGCTTGGCCGTCCCCGCCGGGATGTCGAAGCCGATGCCGACCGAACCGCCGGACGGCGAATAGATCGCGGTGTTGACGCCGATGACGTTGCCGTTGGTGTCGAACGCGGGGCCGCCGGAATTGCCCTTGTTGATCGGTGCGTCGATCTGCACGTAGTCGTCATACGGGCCCGAGCCGATATCACGGCCGCGCGCCGAGACGATGCCGGCCGTCACCGTGCCGCCGAGACCGAACGGATTGCCGACCGCGATCACCCAATCGCCGACTCGCGCCGGCGCCTCGGCAAAATTGACGTGCGGGAAATCGGTCTTGCCGTCGACCTTGATCAGCGCCAGGTCGGTCTTGGGATCGGTGCCGACGACCTTGGCGGTGTAGACGGTGCCGTCATCGGTCGTCACCTGCACCGACTTGGCGTGATCGACCACGTGATTATTGGTGACCGCATAGCCGTCGGCGGTGATGAAGAAGCCGGAGCCTTCGCCGGTGATCATCTGATGCCGCTTCGGCATGCCGTCGGGACTGCGGAAGCCGAACTGGCGCTCGAACTGCTGGAAACCCGGCGGCAACTGCATCTGGTCACCGTCACCATCGTCGCGCACCAGCGGCGTGACCTGGCGGTCATCGTCGATCTTGACCCGCACCGAAATCACCGCCGGCTTCACCCTCTCGACCAGGTCGCCGAATCCGGCGGGCGCAGGTTTGCCGGCCTCGGCCGCGTAGGCCGGCGAAGTCAGCGACGGCATCTCGCGGCTGAGAAAGCCGGCACCGCCGAGCGCCACCACCATGCTCAAGCCCGCAACGGAGGCCAGCAGCGAAAGCCGCCGCGGCCTCAACACTTTTCGGATGTGAGCATCGTTTTGAACTGATAGGTGGTCGAAGTGGTCGCCTTCCATGACATGGTCTCCATCTGATCGATCGTGAGCGATGCGACCGAATATAGGAGGGCGACCTTACGGCGAGCTGTTCCGGATATTAATCTTCGGCAAGCTGCTATCACACGCACGCGAGCAAGCGACGGGAGACTTGTGCGGAGAGACGCTGAGAGAGCGACGATGACTTCGCTTCTGTCCGACAGATCACACGCGAGGCTGACGGCGCATGCGCTGGCACACGCCGCCTTCGGTTCGCTCAGCGGCGCTTCATCGAGACCGCAATCTGCCGCACGTCATTGCCTTGCGGCACGATCGTGACCGATTGCGACGCGCCGCGGGTCGCGACCGACAACGAGGCATTGAAGCCCGGTCCCGCCACCTGAGCCGAGATGCCTCCACCGCGGACCGTGCCCGAGACGCTGCCGGTGACGTTGCGCGTGGCCTCGCTCCAGGTGCCGGAAATGCGACCACCGGTTTCTTCGACGTTACTCGAAATGTCGAACTTGTAGCTGTCGCTGGCGCAGGTCAGCTTCTGCTGCATCAGACGGCCACCGCCGCCGACCGCATAGGAGGCACGGCAGCGAATCCGCTCGGCCGAGCCGTCCGACATCTGCACGCGTCCGGAGCCTGACCAATAGCCGGCAAGGCCGTCGAAGGCACCAGCGGCGTTGCCCACCGTCGGAGCGAGCACCGTGCATGCGAGTGCAGCGGCGAAAGGTGCAGCGTAGCGAATGGTCATGTCAGGCCTCCGGAGAACGGACGATGGAAAAATGCTGTGTGAATCGGACATCGGCCAGCACGCGAGCGGAGAGAACACTCTTCAAGGCGACCGGTTTCATAACTTCCCGGTGAGCCGGTTCATTATCCCAGCGAGAGGGCGATCACCGTGCCGACGATCACACCAGCGCAGGCGCCCGACAACACAAAAACCGAACCCCACAGCAGGAAATAACCGATCACTGCTCCCAACGTCTTGTCGAGATGGTCACCGAACATCCAGAACGAGGCTGCGCATCCGACCAGGACGATCGAGGCGATCGCCACCCTGACCCACAGCGCCCGGCGCGACGCACGCACGACGAACCACGCGCCCCACGCCACGACGACGGCGAGCAGCACCCAAGCGATGATCAGACGGACAGCCATGACGGTTTTCCAAGGTACAGAAGACGACCTATCCGGCGCAGTCGACGAACCGATGACGGATCGCCGCCGCAGCGGATTTGCACTACATTATCGCGTCATGGGCGCGCTGTGACGGCTTTTGTTGCTTACCGAATTACCCCTCCGCGATGTGATGGTGCATGGTCTCGCTATCTGATCCCGCTCTGCCGACTCGGCCGGTGCCACTGTTTCGGGGCCGCAGGCTGTCCAAGCGATTCGGCGGCTTCACTGCCAACGAGGAGATCGATCTCGATGTTGCCGGCGGCGAGATTCACGCGCTGCTCGGCGAGAACGGCGCCGGCAAATCGACCCTGGTGAAGCTGATCACCGGCCTCTTGCAGCCGGACGAAGGTGAGATGACCTGGCGCGGCGCCCGCCTCATTTTTTCAGGTCCGGCGGAGGCGCGGGCGCGCGGCATTGCGGCGGTGTCGCAGCATTTCGCGCTGTTCGACAATCTCACGGTCGCCGAGAACGTCGCGCTCGGGCTCGATCGCCGGGTCTCGGTCGGCAAGCTGGCGGCGGAGCTGGGTCAGATCGCGCAGCGCTACGGCCTGCCGCTCGATCCCAAGCGCGAGGTATGGCGGCTGTCGGTCGGCGAGCGGCAGCGGATCGAGATCGTCCGCGCGCTGCTGCAAGACCCGCAGCTTCTGATCCTCGACGAGCCGACCGCCGTGCTGACGCCGGCCGAAGCCGACCGGCTGTTCGACGTGTTGGAACGCCTGAAGGCCGACGGCCGGGCGCTGCTGTACATCTCGCACAAGCTCGACGAGGTGAAGCGGCTCGCCGGCACGGCCACCATCCTGCGCGGCGGCCGCGTCGTCGGCCGCTGCGATCCGCGCCAAGAAAGCGCCGCCTCGATGGCGCGGATGATGGTCGGCAGCGACGTGGCGACACCAAAGCAGGCCCGTCATCCGATCGGCGACCCATCGCTGAGAGTCAGCGATCTGACGCTGCGGCCCGACGATCCGCACGGCGTGGCGCTGCGCGATCTTTGCTTCGATGTCCGTAGCGGCGAGATCGTCGGCATCGCAGGAGTTGCCGGCAACGGTCAGGACGAACTGTTCTCGGCGCTGTCCGGCGAGACGCCGATCGAACGGGCGGACGCCATCACGATGGTCGGCGAAGTCGCCGGCGGACTGTCGATCAACCAGCGGCGGCGGCTCGGCGTCGCGTTCGTGCCGGAACAGCGGCTCGGCCATGCCACGGTGCCGACGATGCCGCTCTCCGCCAACGCGCTGCTGACCGGCCATGCGACCGGCGGCCTGGTGCGGTTCGGGCTGATCGATCGCCGGGCCACGCAGGCACTGGTCGACCGCGTCAGCGAAGCCTTCGACGTGCGCAAACCCGGCCGCGATCCGGAGGCGGCGCGGCTGTCCGGCGGCAATCTGCAGAAGTTCATCCTGGGCCGCGAGATCCTGCGGCAGCCGAAGCTGCTGATCGTCGATCAGCCGAGCTGGGGACTGGACGCTGGCGCGGCCAGCGCGATCCGCCAGGCACTACTCGATCTCGCAGCGCGCGGCGCCGCGGTGCTGGTGATCAGCCAAGATCTCGACGAGTTGATCGAGATCGCCGATCGCATCGGGGTGATGTTTCACGGCCGGCTATCGCCGCCGCGCGCCATCAGCGAGATCGGCCGCGATCAGCTCGGGCTGTTGATGGGTGGCTCCGGCTGGCCGCGGACGGAGGCACGCGATGCCGCTGGTGCTTGAGAGGCGCAGCGAGCGATCGGTGGCGATCGCGCTGCTGTCGCCGCTTCTGGCGATCGCGTTGACGCTGCTGACGCTGACGATCATCTTCTCCGCGCTCGGCAAGAACCCGGCCGCGGCGCTGACAGTGTATTTCATCACGCCGCTGACCGACGGCTATTCGCTTCAGGAGATCGCGGTCAAGGCTTCGCCGCTGGTGATGATCGCGGTCGGGCTGGCGCTGTGCTACCGCGCCAATGCCTGGAACATCGGTGCCGAAGGCCAATTGCTGGTCGGCGCGATCGCCGGCAGCGCACTGGCGGTGATGACGCACGGGACTGATCCCGGACCCTGGCTGCTGCCGGCGATGCTGCTGACGGGAGCGCTCGCCGGTGCCGGCTACGCCCTGATCCCGGCGCTGTGCAAGGTGAGGTTTGGCGCGTCGGAGATCCTGATCAGCCTGATGCTGGTCTATGTCGCCGGCCTGCTGCTCGATTATCTGGTGCGTGGGCCGTGGCGCGACCCCGCCGGCTTCAACTTTCCAACCACCGCCGAGTTCGATCCCGCCGCGACGCTGCCGCTGCTGATCGGCGGCAGCCGCGTCCACGCCGGCCTGATCCTGACGCTGGTCGCGGTCGCGGCGGCAGCCGTGCTGCTCGGCCGCACCCTGAAAGGCTTCGAAATTCGCGTGGTCGGCACTGCCCCACGCGCGGCGCGGTTCGCCGGCTTCAATGCCGACCGCCTGGTGCTGACGACGTTTGCGATCTCCGGCGCCCTGGCCGGCCTCGCCGGTATCCTCGAGGTCGCCGGCCCGATCGGCCATCTGCAGCCGGACATCTCGCCGGGCTACGGCTTCACCGCGATCATCGTGGCGTTTCTCGGCCGCCTCAATCCGCTGGGCATTCTCGCCAGCGGCCTGTTCCTCGCCTTGACCTTCATCGGCGGCGAGCAGGCGCAGATTGCGCTCAAACTGCCGCAGGACATGACCGGCGTGATCCAGGGCATCCTGCTGTTCTACGTGCTCGCCTGCGACTCGCTGATTCTGTACCGGATCCGTTGGCGCACGCCGCAACGAAAGGCGCCCCATGGGCCTCGTTGAAGCGATTCTGCTGTCGATCGTCACCGCGTCGACGCCGCTGTTGCTCGCCGCGAGCGGCGAGCTCGTTGCCGAGCGCGCCGGGGTGCTCAATCTCGGCGTCGAAGGCATGATGCTGATCGGCGCGGTGTGCGGCTTCGCCGGTGCCTGGGCGACCGGCTCGACTGCGATCGGCGCGGTGTGCGGGATCACAGCCGGCGTAGCGCTCGCGGCGCTGTTCGCGATGGGGACGATCGGGCTGGCAATCAATCAGGTCGCCGCCGGCCTGGCGCTGACGATCCTCGGCACCGGCCTCGCGGGACTGATCGGCGCGCCATTCGTCGGAGAGCGCATCGCGGCTGCGCCGCATCTATGGCTGCCGTGGCTCACGGACCTGCCGCTGATCGGCAAGCTGCTGTTCGGCCAGGACGCCCTGGTCTATCTGGCGGTCGGGCTGATCACTACAATCGCCTTTTTGCTCGCCCGCAGCAGGACCGGGCTGATCCTGCGCGCGGTCGGCGATGATCCGGCTTCGGCGCATGCGCTCGGCTACAACGTCGCCGCGATCCGGACACTCGCGGTGCTGTTCGGCGGCGGCTGTGCCGGGCTCGCCGGCGCGTATCTGACGCTGGCCTATACGCCGTTCTACGCGCCCGGCATGACAGCGGGCCGCGGCTGGATCGCGCTGGCGCTGGTGGTGTTCGCCTCGTGGCGGCCGGGCCGGCTGGTGGCCGGCGCAGCGCTGTTCGGTGCGGTCTCGATCCTGCAACTTCACGTCCAGGCGTTCGGGCTCGGGTTGCCGTCGCAATTGATGTCTGCGCTGCCCTATCTTGCCACGGTGCTGGTGTTGGTGCTGATCTCGCGGGTCCGCCGCGGCGGCTCGGTGGCGCCGGCGGCGCTCGGAACAACGTTCGTGCCGGAGCGATAGACGCTATCCACGAGAGTCGCGCGGCCGGGGCGCGGGGCTCGGAAACACGACGGTCCCCGACGGTGAAGCGGAGAATCGGGATGAACAAGGCGATCATGACGGCGGCGCTGGTGCTGACGGCGAGCTGCGCCGGTCTGTCGCAGGCGGCCGCCCAGGACAAGCCGGACACCAAGCCGGGCAAGCTGAAGATCGGCTTCGTCTATGTCGGGCTGGTCGGCGATTTCGGCTGGTCCTATCAGCACGACCAGGCGCGGCAGGCGATCGTCAAGGAGTTCGGCGATCGGGTCGAGACCACGTTCCTCGAAAAGGTCGGCGAAGGCCCGGACGCCGAGCGCTCGATCGAACAGCTCGCCCGCGCCGGCAACAAGCTGATTTTCGCCACCTCGTTCGGCTACATGGATTCGGTGATCAAGGTCGCCAAGAAGTATCCCGACGTGAAGTTCGAGCACGCCACCGGCTACAAGCGCGAGGCCAACGTCGCGACCTATTCCGGTCGGTTCTACGAAGGCCGCTATGTGCAGGGTACGATCGCGGCGAAAATGTCCAAGAAGGGCGTGCTCGGCTATATCGGCTCGTTCCCGGTGCCGGAAGTGATCTCAGGCATCAACGCCACGATGCTGGCGGCGCAGAAGATCAACCCGGACATCAAGGTCAAGATCGTCTGGGTCAACTCCTGGTTCAATCCCGGCAAGGAAGCCGACGCCGCCAAGGCGCTGATCGACCAGGGCGTCGACGTCATCATGCAGAACACCGACAGCGCCGCGGCGATGCAGATCGCCAACGAGCGCGGCATCCGCGCCTTCGGGCAGGATTCCGACATGATCAAATTCGGTCCCAAGGCGCAGCTTACCGCGATCGTCAACAACTGGACACCGTACTACGTCTCACGCGTCAAGGCGGTGATCGACGGCAGCTGGGCGTCCCAGGATGTCTGGGAGGGCCTCAAGGACAAGATGATCCAGATGGCGCCCTACACCAATATGCCAGGCGACGTGAAGCAGCTCGCCGCCGACACCGAGGCTGGCATCATCGCCGGCACCATCAAGCCGTTCGCCTGCCCGATCCTCGATCAGGACGGCAAGGAGGTCGAGTGCAAGGGCGGTGACCAGCTCGACGACGGCCAGATCCGCGGCATGAACTTCTACGTCAAGGGTATCGACGACAAGATTCCGGGGAAGTAACGGCGCGAGGCGCGGGTGCGCAGAGCACAAGCGTTGCCCGAGATGAACGTCATACGAGGGCTTGATCCGCGTATCCATCGCGCGCGAAGCGGGCTTGCTACGACTTTGCGAAGACGATGGATTGCCGGATCAAGTCCGGCAATGACGTTGATGGAGACTGATGACACGCCTGTCCATCTGACACGCCTGCCCAACGTGCAGGCCTGCTCGCTCAATGCAGCCGCGGTGCCTTGAGAAACTTGGCGCGGTCGGAGGAATGCAGCACGACGTCGAAAGTCGCGCCGCCGCTGAACAGCGTCAGCGGCACCTCGACGCCGGCGGAGCCGAGCGACCAGACCTTGCGATAGAACTCGGCCTCGCATTTCACCTTGTCGCCAGCGACCGCAAGGATGACGTCGCCGGTCTTCAGCTCCGCCCGTGCCGCCGGTCCCTTCGGGGCGATACCGACGACCACGACCTTGTCCTCGATCTCGGTGGAATACAGCCCGAGCCACGGCCGCACTGGCTTGTTGGGACGACCGAACTTGCGCATGTCGTCGAGAACCGGCGGCAGCAGGTCGATCGGCACGCTCATATTGTAATGATCATTCGAGCCGCTGCGCTCGATTTGCAGTGAGCCAACGCCGATCAGTTCACCGGTCGCGGACAGCAGCGCGGTGCCACCCCAATTCGGATGCGACGGCTCGGTGAAAATCGCGTCGTCGAGCAGGTATTCCCAATAGCCGGCGAATTCCTGACGCGCGGCGATGCGGCCGGCGACCGAGCGGGTGCGGCCGCCGACGCCGCCGATGATGACGCGATCCCCGGCTCTGGCGAGAGCGGAACGACCGAGCGGCAGCGGCGGCAGGTCGATCGGGCCAAGCGCCTGCACCAGGCCGAAGCCGCTCTCCGGATCGAAGCCGAGAGCGTGGCCCTCGACGACACGGCCGTCCCCGAGATGCAGCCACACGGTTTCGGCTTCGGTGATCAGATAGCCGATCGTCAGCACCAGGCCATCGTCGATCAGCACGCCGTTGCCGGCGCGCTCGGTGCCGAGCGTGCCGGCCGTATAGGCGTCGGCTGGAATGATCGCGTGCAACCCGACCACCGCCGACAGCGCGCGATCGAGATCGAAGCCGAAATCGGCCGAGCGTGGCCGGATCGCGGCCGGGACGTTCCATTCGGGGAGCGAAGGCATCCGGCGTCTCCTATTGCGCAACACCGCGTGCGACCGGAAATATCGGGGCCGGCCCTGCGATTTGCAAGCCGGCGCCCGTGCGCCGCAGGGACAGCGCAACACCGGACGTTGGAACCGTCGCCGTTTCGTCACCGCCGAAGTCCGATCCTGCTCCGTGCCGAACTGTCAGACAATCGCGCGTCGCGTGTCGCCGATCGGCAGCGCCCCAGCGATAAGTCGTCGTTAATTCCGCGGCTTCATAGTCGGCCCAGGCGCGGACCGCGCCCGCCGGGTGTTGGGCCAGAAGCGGCGGACCGCTGCCAGCGGCAAAGGTTAACGGGACCTTTCCAGACCGGACGACGCAAGGTTGAACCGATGACCGACTTTGCCTTCGCGCCGTCCGCCGGCATCCAATCGAGCCATGCCCCCCGCCTCAAGGCGCTGCAGCTCGGCCTGCTGTGGCTGGTCGGGGCCAGCGGCGCGATCGTGTTCATCGAGCCAAGCCCCTATGAGATCGTCATCGTGCTGGCGCTGGCGGTGTTCGCCGTCACCGGCGGCCTGCTCATGGCTCCGGCACTGATCGTGCCGATCGGCCTGCTTCTGGGAATCGAGCTGGGCTACAGCATCGGTGCGGTCGAATTGATGAACGACCCCGTCATCCTGAATTGGATCCTGACATCCTGGTATATGGCGGTGACCGCCGTGTTCTTCGCTATGGTGTGCCTCCAGGACACTCAGCAGCGCGCCGAAGCGATCGCCAACGGCTACCTGATTGGCGGCATCATCGCATCCTTGGCCGGCATCGCCGGCTACTTCAACCTGCTGCCGGGCGGCCAGGACCTGCTCACCTACGCCGGCCGCGCCCGTGGCACTTTCAAGGATCCGAACGTGCTCGGCGCGTTCCTGATCTTTCCGGCGATCTACAGCCTGCAGCGGGCGATCGAAGGCTCGTTCTGGCGCATGATGCGCAACGGCGCCGCGTTCGGCATCATCTCGCTGGCGATCTTCCTGGCGTTCTCGCGCGCCGCCTGGGGCATGCTGGCCGGCGCCTCGCTGCTGACCGTGGCGCTGATGTTCATCACCGCACCGACGCAGCAGCGGCGGCTGCGGATCGTCGTTCTCGCTGCGCTCGCGCTCGGCGTGCTCGGCGCGACGATCGCGGTACTGCTGTCGTTCGACCAGATCGACGCGCTGTTCAAGGAACGCGCCAGCCTGGCGCAGCCCTACGACAGCGGCAGGTTCGGCCGGTTCGGGCGACATCTGCTCGGCGCCGCGATGGCCTTGGACTATCCGACCGGAATCGGTCCGCTGCAATTCCGACGGTTCTTCCCGGAAGACACCCACAATTCGTTTCTCAACGCCTTCATGTCCGGCGGCTGGATCAGCGGCACATTGTATCCCGCTCTGGTGTTCGTGACCGCGGCCTATGGTCTACGACACGTCTTCGTGCGCACGCCGTGGCAGCGGATCACCATCGTGGTGGTGACCGCGATGGTGGTGACGCTGCTGGAGAGCTTCATCATCGACACCGACCACTGGCGGCATTATTTCATGCTACTGGGCTTGACCTGGAGCCTGGCGATCGCCAGCACACGGCTGCGAATTCGCCAGCCCGACGCGCCCGGCATCGGCTGACCGCCACGCTCGCTCCTCGGAACCGATCGAACGCCGCATGGACAAACGTCACATCCTCGTCACCGGCGGCGCCGGCTACATCGGCAGCCACATGACCCTGGCCCTGCTCGGCGCCGGCGAGCGCCCGCTGGTGATCGACAATCTCTCCACCGGCTCGCGTGCCGTGGTGCCCGCCGAGGTGCCGCTGTTCGAGGGCAATGTCGGCGACGCCGAGTTCGTCGGCCGGATCATGGATGCGCATCCAATCGAGGCGATCATCCACTTCGCCGCCAGCATCGTGGTGCCGGAATCGGTCGCCAAGCCGCTCGCCTACTACGGCAACAACACCGCCAACGCGCGTACGCTGCTCGACTGCGCGATCAAGCGCGGCGTGCCGCACGTGGTGTTCTCGTCGACCGCCGCCGTATACGGCGAACCCGACCGTACGCCGGTCGAGGAGGACGATCCGACCCGGCCGATCAACCCTTACGGCCGCTCCAAGCTGATGGTCGAATGGATGTTAGCAGACGTGGCGCAGGCGTATCCGTTCAGTTACGCGGCGCTGCGCTACTTCAACGTCGCCGGTGCCGACCCGCAGGGCCGCACCGGACAATCGACGCCGAACGCCACTCATCTGATCAAGCTGGCGGTGCAGGCGGCGCTCGGCAAGCGGCCGGGGCTCGACGTCTACGGCACCGACTACCCGACCTCCGACGGCTCGTGTATCCGCGACTACGTGCACGTGTCCGACCTTGCGCAGGCGCATCTCGACGCACTTCACTATCTGCGCGCGGGCAAGCCCAGCCTCACCTGCAACATCGGTTATGCGAGCGGTTACTCCGTGCTCGATGTGATCGAGGTGGTGAAGCGTGTGTCGGGCACCGACTTCGACGTCCGGATCGAGGGGCGCCGCGCCGGCGACCCGGCGGCGCTGGTTGCCGCCAATCGGCGTGCCCGCACCATGCTCGGCTGGACGCCGCGTTACGACGATCTCAAGACCATCGTACGTCACGCGCTCGACTGGGAACGTCGGCTCGGCTGACGGTCACCTTGGCCGGCACTGTCTCAGCTCGGCACGGCGCGCCAAATCGGCACAGCGGCGATCGTTTGCTGGACAGCTACCGCCGCCTTTCCGCGGTCGCGGCGATGGCGCCTTAACCACTTTACCTTGTTGCACGGAGGAAGTTCGCCAAAGGTTGCTTCCATTGCTCAATTGATCGATTGTTCTGCCGCAACGTCGATCGACCGATGGTCGCGAGGAAGTGGAATGTCCAACGCGCAAAATAGCGGCGACACGCCGGCTGCGACGACGGGCGCCGATCGGCGCGAGTCGGATCGCAGGAAGGCTGCGTTTTGGATTCCGTTCGACCGGCATCTGCCGCACGGCGAACGCCGCGTCTCCGGCGACCGCCGTCGCGAGCGGTTCGGACAGTGGCCGCGCGTGCTGCTCGGCGGCCTGCCGATCGTGGTCAGCGATCAGGCCGAGACCGCACGGGTGATGGTCGACGAGGCACTGCGGCGCCGCGGGTTGTGGCGCTACCCCGCCTACATGACCTCGGCAAATGGGGAAGTGACCTACCGTTGCGCGGTCGACGAGACCGAACGCGAACTGGTGATGGAAGCCGACGCGATTCACGCCGATGGGATGCCGCTGGTGTTCGTCTCGCGCTTCCGCTGCGGCCAGTCGCTGCCCGAGCGCGTCGCCACCACCGATCTGTTCCACGAAGTCGCGCGCCAGGCATGCAGACGCGGCGCGACGATGTACATGCTCGGCGCCAACGAGGCGTCCAACCGGCTTGCTGTCGAGCGCGTGCAGCGTCGTTATCCGGGATTGCGTCTGGTCGGGCATCGCCACGGTTACTTCGCCGACGAGGCCGAGGAGGTCGCGGTGTGCCGCGAGATCGGCGCGCTGGCGCCGGACATCCTGTGGGTGTCGATGGGCGTTCCGCGCGAGCAGGCTTTCGTCGTCCGCAACCGTCATCGCCTGACCACGATCGGCGTGATCAAGACCTCGGGCGGTTTGTTCGACTTCCTGTCGGGTTCGAAGCCGCGCGCGCCGCAATGGATGCAGCGGGTCGGATTGGAATGGCTGTGGCGCATGGCGCTGGAGCCGCGCCGCCTCGGCGTGCGCTATCTGAAGACCAACCCGTACGCGATGTATCTGCTGCTGACGCGGTCGCGCTGACGTCGCCTTGCCCGTTCAACGCGGGTGCATCAACGCGTCGATCACATCGGCATCCAACCTGCCGGTGCGCGGATCGGTCAGACCGAACCCCTGATCCAGCTCCCAATAAGTCCAGCCCCAGCAATTGGCTTCGGCCGAATCCACCACCGACTCCAGCCAGCGCAGTCGGCTGTCGCGTGGCGCCGCCTGTTTGAATACGCCGAACTCGTTGATGATCAGCGGCCGCGCGTAGCGTTCCTGCCAGGCGACGGCCGGGACCAGTTGGCGCGCCACGTAGCTCGCCGAACCGGACTGTGCGATCGCCTTGTCGAACGCCTGCAGCGCCTGGGTGTCGCCACGCGCGATCAGCTCGCTACGCAACCGCACCACCGCCGGATCGTCCGCAACCAGCGGGAACGGCAGGTCGTGAATCCGGCTGAGCGGATTGGCCGGATCCCAATGGCCCTGATGGGTGAACACCATCGGATCGTAGAAGTGCAGCGCATAGACGACGTTGCGATCGGCGAGTGGCCTGAACTGCGGCAGCGAGTCGGCGCGCTGCCAATAGGTGGGCCCGACGATCAGCGTGGTCTGTGGCAACTGCCCCCGCACAAAGGCAGCGAGTTGTTCGACTTCGCTCTGCCAGCGGTCCGGCGCGACATCCGGCTCGTTCAACAGCTCGGCGAACACCCGCTCGACCGGATGCTTGCGGATCACCCTTGCGAGACCACTCCAAGCGTCGATCATTGCGGCCATCGAGGATTTCGGGTCGTCGCGGTGCAGCCGGCCGAAACCCTCGCCAGGGTGGAGATCGACAGAGACGTGGAAGCCGAGGCCGATCAGTTCGGTCAGCGCCGCATCGACGCCGGCAAGCTGTCGCTCGACTGTCACCTGCGGACTGAACGCATGCATCACCAGGTCACCGGCGACGGGAAGTCGGATGTGGGTGAAGCCCGCGCTCCGCACTATGCGCAGCAGTTCCGGACGCGGTCCCTGCAGGCGTGCATTCTCGGTCCAGTTCGAAACGTTGATGCCGCGTGCCAGCGCAGCGATTGTCTGCTCAGGAACGCCGGAGGTCGGCCCGCTGCAACGGCTCTGCGCACCGGCTTGTGCCGCCCAGACGAGCGTCATCATGAAGATGATGGCACGAGCGACCGCGCCGGCGGCGGCCACGCGGCGGACGCCGATCAACTCGCCAGCCGTGCGGCACTCGTCGCCGCAGGAGGCCGGTGGGGGTTCGCCCTGTTGACGATGACGCCGACCGGTGCCCGGCCGCGGCGCGACAACAGCGCCTGCGCCTCCAGCGCGGCCCCGGGCTCGGTGACGGTGCGATCGACCACCAGCAGGCTGAGATCGGTGTGCGCGGTGATGGCCGCGACCTCCGGCTGTTCGGCCAGCGCGGGGGCGTCGATCAGGATCAGATCGAACTCGCTGCGGACGTCGCTCTGCGCCGATGCATCCGGCGCGGGTCCAATCAGTCGGACCACCGACGGAATCGTCGTCTTCAGCACCCGGACCTGCGCTCCGGCATTGGGCTCGGCGCGGCCCGCCGGTGATGTCCGCGACTGCCCGGCGACCTCGATCACCACGCTGAGCAGACCTCGATCGACCGCGATCGCGTTCAGCGCGCGGGCAACCGAGCTTTTGCCCGCACCGGGATCGACCGACGTCACCAGAACGACCTTGCCGCGCTGCGACGGCTTGACGCCGATCGCATCGAGCACCCCGACCACGTAGTGATCGAGCCGCCGTTCGCCGCCCAGCATCGCCAGCTTGCCGCCGAGCGTGCGAACTCCGCCGAGGTCGGGAATCCGCGCCACGATCGGAAGATCGGCGTCGTCCGCGCCACGCTTTGTATCGCCTGCCGGCGAAGGCGCGACTGCGGGTGTCGGTGCGGTTTCAGCCTGCGCCGCTGCGTTCGCATCGTCCGGCGGACTGACATCGTCGGCCGTCGCCGGCTGGGTCGACATCGAGGACAGGATCGCGGTGATGGCGATCGCGCCGAGCACGGAAGCCACCGCGATGGCGGCGATCAGCACCAGCAAAGGCGGCCGGGTCGGCCGGGTCGGTGGTGTCGCGAACGACGCCACCTTGGTCTGACTCGCCTGCAGCAGGCGCTGCTGGTTGGTGGCATTGTAGCGCTCCAGGAACTGCTCGTAGATCACTCGGTTGGCGTTGGCCTCGCGCTGCAGCTCCTTCAGCTTCACGGCCGCCTGATCGTCGCCGAGCATCTCGCTCTCGAGCGATTTCAACTGCTGCTCAAGCGCCTTCTGCTGGTCGAGCATCGCCTGGTAATCCGACTTTGCGCTGGCGATGTTGCGCTTGCGCTCGGTTTCGATCTGGCGGTTGAGCTCGGCAAGCTGATTGTACGCCATCACCAAGTCCGGATGCCGATCGCCGAGCACTGCGCGCTTCTGCGCGATCTGGTCGTTGAGTTGGGTCCGCTGGGTCCGCAGCACGCTGACGAGATCCGACTTCGAGCCGGTCGATCCGTCGACGTCGGACTTCAGATCGCGTTGTGCCTGCTCGTAGCGGTTCTTGGCTTCTTCGGTGCGCAGCCGCGCCGCAGAGACCTGCTGGGTCAATTCGGTGACGCGAAGCTGGCGGGTCGTACTTTCGCGGCCGGCATCCACGATACGATACTGCGTCTTGAACGCCGCCACCGCGTCTTCCGACGCCCGCAGCTTCTCGTTCAGCGTTTTCAGCCGGTTGTTCAGCCAGGCCGCCGCCTCGTCGGCCGCGATGGTGCGACCGCTGGTCTGGTTGGCGACGAACGCCTCCGCCACCGCATTGGCGTAGTACGCCGCGCGCTGCGGGTCCTTGGCGACGAACGTCATCTCGATCACGTAAGTCAGGCCGCGCCGCGAAATCTCGAGATGTTTGCGAAACCGGTCCAGCACGCGTGCGGGATCGGTCTCGTTGCCGGCGATCTCGCGATCCTCGGCGACTTTCAGCTTCTCGACCAGCGGCCGAAGGAAACCGTCCGACTTGGCGATCTCGATCAGACTCTGCAGCGCGGCGGCGTCCTGGCCGATGCCCGGCAAAACCTCCTGATCGGTGGTGACACGCTGCTCGCGCGGATCGACGATCACCAGGGCGGTCGCCGCATAGCGCACCGGCAGCAGCCACAGGACGACCATGCCGAGCACGAACAACGCGCCGGCCAGAATGGCAATCCGCTTGAGATTGCCGCGGAGAAATTTGGACACGACAGCGGGCGACAGCCTGGCCTTGATCAGACCGCTGCGGCCGGTCGGAAGCTGGTCCGGGTTCTCCCAGATGTCCGCCGTCGGACGCGTGGCAGGGACCGCCTTGTCTCCGCCTGGTTGGCTACCCGACATACGCACACTCCACACGAACCGCCCGTCTTTCCACTCCAGCAAAGTAAATATCTACGGTTAATCCGTGGTTACTTGGGAGCGGCCACATCGTTGATGACCAGATGGTTAAGGAACCCGGCCGCCAATTCGGTCCGATCGACTTGCTCCGTGCGTTCTGCACCAATTAACCGCACCACAACGAAATTGTCCAAGCGCAGCCGCGGGCGTGTACAACTACACAGCCGGAACGTGCACCTTTCGTTAACCACCGGACCTGCCACGGCTGAGGCGGGAGGCACGCGCACGAGGCGAGGAGACGAGGCACGTGAACGATCAAATCACCCTGGCCGAGCCCGCATTGACGGCCGACGCACGCGCTCCCCGCGCGCACGCGCGTGCGGCGGCCACGAGATCCTCGGCGATTCCGACGCGCCGCCGCGTTCTGCTGATCCAGACCCAAGCCGAGAACGCCGGCGCTCAGGAGATTTCGCGTCTCGTCGGCGCCGGACTGGCCGCACGCGGCTACGAGGTCCACAACCTGTTCTTCTTCCGGCAGTCGCGTGGCTTCGACGAGCCGGCGAATACGACCTATTGCGCACCGCGTCGACCGGGCGATCCGATGTCGTTTCTGCGCTTCCTGGTGTCGCTCGGCCGCCGTATCCGCGCCACGCGTCCGGATGCGATCCTGACATTTCAGCATTACGGCAACGCCATCGGCGGTGCGATCGCGCGGCTGGTGAGCCCGGCGCCGGTGATCGCGAATCAGGTTTCGGCGCGGCTGACGATGCCGGGCTGGCTGCAGAAACTCGACCTGATGATGGGCCGGCTCGGCATCTTCCACACCATCACGGTGAATTCCGACGAGATGATGCGCGACTATTCGCGCTATCCGGAATCCTACCGCAAACACCTCACTCATGTTCCACACGGCTTCGACCAGAAGCATTCGACGCTGTCCAAGACCGAGGCCCGCCGCCGGTTCGGGCTGCCCGTCGACGAAATCGTACTCGGCACCGCCGCACGGCTGCATCCGCTGAAGCAGCTCGATGCCGCTATCCGCGTCCTGCCGGCGCATCCCACCTGGCGGCTGGCTCTGGCCGGCCACGGGCCGGACGAGGCGCGGCTGCGCAAGCTCGCCGAGCAGCTCGGCGTCGCAGACCGCCTGTTCTTGATCGGCGAGATCACGCCGGATCAGGTCGCCGACTTTCTCGCCTGTCTCGACGTCTTCGTGTTTCCCTCGCTCGCCGAGACTTTCGGGCTCGCGGCCGTCGAAGCTGCGCATGCCGGGGTTCCGGTCGTCGCCAACGATCTGCCAGTGCTGCGCGAGGTGCTGTCGTATCATGGCGAACCGGCAGCGCTGATCGTCGACGCTGCGAACGCCGAGGCGCTCGGCGCCGCTGTCGCCGCCGTACTCGACGACCCTGAGCTCAGGGTGCGACTTCAGCGCAGTGGCGAAGGCTTGAAGACCAGATACTCTGTCGAGGCCATGGTCGATGAATACGTCCGCATTCTCGAACAGGCGATATAGGCGCGTATTCTCCGACGGATCGACGAATGATTGTTGAGCTTCGTTTCGACAGGCAACGCCCACGGTCGTGGATACGGCACGCGATCGGTGTTTTGACGAACGACAATTGCACCATTCAGGTCTCCTGGGTCGACGATGCGGCGGAACGCCCGGCCGGACTCGAGGCGCTGCTTGATCTGGAGCGAATGCTGCTGCGGCGCGGCCGCCGTTGCGGCGGCGACACCGATCCGGCATTGCTGAAGGACGCATACGGCTCGCACGGCGCGCCCGACGTGGTGATCGATTTTACGACGGCAGCGCCAGAGGCCGACTGCGCGGCCCGGCTGTACCTGCGTCCGCTGTTCGACGGTCACGCCGGTGAGAACGCCGCACTCGCAGCGATCCTCGCTGGCGATCTTCCGGTGATCGAGATACGCGACGAGGTCGGTGGCGCGGTGATGTGGTCTGGTCAGCCTTCCGGTGAAAATGCCAGCGGGCTCGGCGGCGCGCTCGGCGCCACGATGGCTCGCACCGCGACGCTGCTGAAGGGCGTTCTGGAGTCCGGCCCGCGACCGCAGACCATCGGCCGCGTCGGCGCCAATCTCGGCCACGCGCACTCCGCCGCGGGTTTCGTCGCCCGCAACCTCACAATGTCGCTCGCCAAAGCGATCTACCGGATGTGTTGCTATGCGCCGCACTGGCGCATCGGCTGGCGCCATACCGGGGACGCCGGGATCTGGGGTTCCGCCGATCTGTCCGGACCGGGCTGGCAGGCATTGCCGAGCCCGGGTCACCGATTCTACGCCGATCCATTCGCGGTGACGTGGAAGGGCCGAACCTTTGTGTTCTTCGAAGATCTCGATCACCACGTCGGCAAGGGGACGATCTCGGCGGTGGAGTTCGGCGACCACGGTCCCATCGGCGAAGCCATCCCGGTGCTCGAAGAACCGTGGCACCTCTCCTATCCGTTCCTGATCGTGCACGGCGACGCGATCTGGATGATCCCGGAGAGCAGCACGCAGAAGGACGTCGCGATCTATCGCTGCGTCGGCTTTCCCGACCGCTGGCAACGGCACGCAACGCTAGTGTCGGGCGTCGAGCTGGCCGACGCAACCATCACGCAACACGACGGCCAGTACTATCTGTTCGGCGCCACCCGAGACGATGACGGCGACGGCGGCTATTCCGACACGCTGTCGATCTTCGTCGCAGACGACCTGTTCGGACCGTGGCGCCCGCACGCGCTTCGGCCGGCGCTGGTCGACCGCGCCAGCGCGCGTCCGGCAGGGCATTTCGTTCGGCGCGGCGGGCGGCTATGGCGGCCGGTGCAGGACTGCACGCGGGGCTACGGCAGCGCGCTGGGGCTTGCCGAGATCACCGATCTGTCTCCGACAAGCTTCGCCCAGACCGTGCGCCACATCGTCGAGCCAGGCCCCCGATGGCCGGGCCGCAAGCTGCACACGCTCAATCGCTGCGGCCGCCTGGAGTTGATCGACGGCAGTATCATCCAGCCCAAGCTGGCCGGCCTGCGAACGGTCGCGCGGGCGAACGACCCGGTCGCTGTCGAAGCGCGCTGAAGGGTCGCCGGTGCCGACGTCAGCCTCGGCGCAGCCATCGGCCGACGATCGATCCGACGGCGAGACCCGCCGTGCCGCCGGCGAGCTTGACGCTGGCGTCGAACAGCCGGCCGTGCCGGGACGGCTCCAGCACCTGCAGCAGTTCGAACAGCACCGCTGCGCCGATCACGACGGCGGCGGCGAACAGGATGTAACGCGAATAAGCCGAAGCGAACAATGCACCGACCAGAGCGAATGCCACGAACCGTTCGATCGAGGGCGACAGCCCCGTGGTCGGCCGCAGTCCGATCGGGCTGAGGGTCGCGAAGGCGATGACCGCGAGGCACCCCCACGCAGCAAACCGAAGCAATGTTTCAAGTTCGACGATACGAGTGTTCACGATCCGATATCCGCGCTGGTGAGCTGATGGTTAATGCCAAAGCGCCCCCGCTTCGGTCGGGTCCGCGAGCATCTTTACCGTCCTTGACGAATATCGAACGGCAGTCGCTCGCTGATCGTTCAAATACGATAAGTTGCCACAGTGCGCCAGGATGGTAGCGGCGGGAATGTCGACGTGGTGAACCCGGTCGCCGACCGGTGGTTCCCAGATCGCGCTCCTTCTCGAAAATCCGCAAGCCCATCGGTCGGGCGAGGTTGATGACTTTGAAATTCAGTGCCACGCTCGACAGACTGATCGACCTGCGCAACAACGCAGGGATCCGCGCCATGACCGGCGCATTCGCGCTGCGCGTCGTGATCACGATCGTCAATCTCGGCCTGGTCACTCTGGCCGCGCGGACCCTCAACGGCCACGACTTCGGCACCTATTCGATGCTGTTCAGCGCCGCCGGCCTGCTGAGCGTGGTCGCGACCTTCGGCCAGCAGATCTTCATCATGCGGTCGTGGAGTGAATACAGCAACGCCGGCGACGAGGCGAAGCTGAAGGGCGCGATGGCTTTCACCGCGCTCGCCTGTCTTGCAGGCGGCATCCTGGTCGGTCTGCCGTTCTTCGTCTGGCTGTCGGCCGAGCACGACACACTGCTGGCGCTGTCGGCGACGCTGCACCTCGTCTGCTTCGCGCTGATGCTGACGTCGGCGCACGTCACCCGCGGTGCGGTCGGCGTCGGCGTCAGTGACGGCCTGACCTACCTCCTGGTCGCCACCTGTCCGATCCTGTACCTGTTCGGCTGCCTTGCGGTCGGCGCGACCATTCAGATCTACACGATCTTCCTGACGATGGCGGCGGCTTCCTGCGTCACCGTGATGGTGCAGATGACACTGCTGCGGCGACGGGTTCGCGCCCAGTTCCCGCAGATCGGCCGCTCGCGCCCGGCCTTCGAACTGCGCACCTGGAGCGCGCGATCGGCCAAGCTGTGGGTTTCCAGCAGCCTGGAAGCCGCCAATCAATACGCCGACGTCGTGATCATCGGATATCTGATGAGCCCGACCGTGGCCGGCGCGTACTTCGTCACCACCCGGATCGCCAACGCCTTCGCGATGGCGACCGGCGCGGTGTATATCTTTTCGACCCGGCATTTTCCGCATCTGTATTACAGCCGGCAGCACCGCGAACTCGACGGGCTGCTCGACTCGGTGGCGCTGGTGACGCTGGCGATCGTCGCCGGCGGCCTGATGGTGGTGCTCGGCGGCGGCCACTGGATTCTATATCTCTTCAATGCCGATTATGTGCCCTATTACGGCGCGCTGGCGATCCTGACTGCAGGCACCGCAGCGGTCGCCGCGGCGGGTCCGTGCGGCTCGATCCTGATGCTGACCGGACACGAAGGTCGCTATATGGCGATCATCGGAGGCACGGTGCTGATGCGTGCGGTCGGATTCTTCGTGCTGATCCCGCTGTTCGGGATCTCCGGTGCGGTGGCGGCGACCGCGATCTCGTTCATCGCACTGGCGCTGCTGATGCGCAGTGCGTCGATACACCTTGCCGGGATCGACGGCTCGGTGCTGCGACTTCTGAACGGATGGCGACTGCGCCGACTGTCCCAGCCGGCAGAATAGACTACGCTGACCGTAGCCTCGCCCGTCCGGCGACATCGCCTCCGGATTGCGATTCCTCGATGTCGATCGAGACTGAGATCAGGCTGCGGTCGCGAGCAGCGACAGCCAGTTCCGGAACAGCGCCGCAGCGGACGCGTCCAGTGCAGCGGCGAGCCCCGGCCGCGGCTCCAGCGGCGGCAGCTCCGCAATCAGCTCCGTCCGCCGATCCGCCCGCGCACGATCGCAAAACGCGGCGAGCCGCATTTCAGTCCGGGCGCAGAAATAGTTTTCCGGTGGTGCCGGACAATCGTCGCGTTCGCCGGCAAGATAGCGGCCGAGATCCCGCAGGAATTCGCGCTGCAGCGTCGTCGCGTCGTATTCCGGATGACCCTGGAAGAACACCATGCGGCTGCGATCACACCGCGCGAACACGTCGACACCGGCTCCCGCAGCCTGCATCAGCACGTCGTAACCGGCGGCGGTCAACTGGTCCCCGTCGAGATCGTTCAGCCGGGAATGCGACACCGCAACGGTCGCCGGCAAATCGGTCAGCAGCGCATCGTCGCGCAAGCCCTCGGAGGTGTAGACGCCGGAGCACTTCTGCGGCAGCCGGCGCCGTTCGATGCCGTCGAGGTGCAGCACCGCGGCATGAGCCGCAAGGCACGACCAGATCGTCGAGCGGGTGCTCGCTTCGGCCCTATCCACCAGACGGCGAAACTCGTCCCAATACGGCTCGTCCCGCAGCGCCGGTGTACGCGGCTCGGCGCCGGTGACGATCAGGCCGTCGAGCCGCACGCGGCCGAGATCGGCGATGTCGGAATACAGACTGTCGATGCGGTGGCGCGCAGTCGCCGAGCGCGGCACCGAGCGCAGCGCAAAGCAATGCAGCCGGACCCGCCGGGTGCCGGCGCCGTCGCGCAGCAACCTTGCGAATTGCCGCTCGGTCGCGCGCAGCGCCGCGTCGCCCATGTTGTTGACCAACCCGATCTCGATCGGCTTGCGGCGATCGCAATATCCTCGCCTGCCGCGCCCGTCGCCGGCGCCATCCGGAACCAGGGCCGGGCTGACGATCGGATCGGCACTGTCGAACAGCAGGGTCATGCGCGTCGCTTACTCGGCCGCGGCAAGCCGCGGCTGCGCCCCGCAGGCCCGCGCCAACGCCTGATCGAGATCCTCGATGATATCTGAGATGTGCTCGATGCCGATCGACAGCCGGATCGTCTCCGGCAGTACCCCCGCCTGGCGCTGCTGCTCGGCCGACATCTGGCGATGCGTGGTCGAGGCCGGATGGCAGGCGAGCGATTTGGCGTCGCCGATATTCACCAGCCGGGTGATCAGCTTGAGTGAATCGTAAAACGCCTTGCCGGATTCCATTCCGCCCTTGATGCCGAAGGTGAACAGCGACGACGCACGGCCATCGAGATACTTCTGGACGAGCGGATAGTACGGGCTGTCCGGAAATCCGGTGTAGTTGACCCAGCCGACGCGCGGATCGTCGCGCAGGAATTCGGCGACCTTGCGAGCATTCTCGACGTGGCGCTCCATCCGCAGCGCCACCGTCTCGATCCCCTGCAGCAGCAGGAAGGCGTTGAACGGCGACAACACCGACCCCATGGTGCGCTGATAGATCGAGCGCGCGCGCTCGACGTAAGCGGTCGGACCGAATCGCTCGGCATAGATCATGCCGTGATAGGAGTGGTCCGGCTGATTGAATGCCGGAAACCGCTCGGGCTGCCTGGCCCAATCAAACCGGCCGCTGTCGACGATGGCACCGCCGAGCGTGGTGCCGTGGCCGCCGAGAAACTTGGTGAGCGAATGCACTACGACGTCCGCGCCGTAGTCGATCGGTTTGAGCAGGATCGGCGTCGCCACGGTGTTGTCGACGATCAGCGGCACGCCGGCACGATGCGCCACGTCAGCGATCGCCTCAATGTCGCAGACGTTGCCGGCGGGATTGCCGATGGTCTCGCAGAACACCGCGCGGGTGTCGTCGTCGATCAGCCTGGCGATGTCGTCGGGCTTGTCGCTGGCAGCGAAGCGGCCGGTGATGCCCTGCCGCGGCAGGATGTGCGACAGCAGGGTGTGGGTGGTGCCGTAGAGCTGCGGCACCGTGACGATGTTGCCGCCGTGATCGGCGAGATTGACGAAGGCGAAATGCAGCGCCGCCTGGCCGCTCGCCACAGCCAGGGCGCCGACGCCGCCTTCCAGCTCGGCGAGGCGCTTTTCCAGCACACTGGTGGTCGGATTTGCGATCCGCGAGTATCGATAGCCTTCGGTCTCCAGATTGAACAGAGCCGCGCCGTGATCGGCGCTGTCGAATGCGTAGGACGCAGTCTGATAGATCGGCACCGCAACCGCATGGGTTGTCGGATCGGGCTCGTAGCCGGCGTGGATGGCAAGCGTCTCTTTACGCATGAGCTGTCCTCCCTTCGCCGCGGCTGCACCTCGACACACAGAGCTCCGCGTCTGGTCTTTGCTAGAACGCGCCGCATTAGCCGACAACACATTTCAAAGATGACGACAAACTAACCCTAATTTCCCTCACCGATTTGAGTACAATTTGAATCAATCTGGATTTGTTTACCTTAAGCTCGCTTCGTCGAGGCATTTGCAACGAATCCCCAACCGCATTCGCCTACAATTGCGCTCAAACTCGTCTCGAACTTTCGGAACCGGCGCCGATGACTGCGCATGCAGCCACTGCTATCCGCTCTCCTGACGTCGCGACCGCGCGCCCGTCGGCCGCCAAGAGCTGGCTGAGCGCGATCGAGATCACCGCGCGGATCGAGCGTGAGCCCACGCGCCTTCTGTGTGACGCCGTCGCCGATTGGGCGTCACGCACGCCGGAGGCGCCCGCGCTGCTTTCCGATCAAGAGCAATACAACTATTTCGAACTGGCGCGGCAAATCGATCGCTACGCCCGCTGGGCACTCGCCCACGGCATCGGCAAGGGCGTCACCGTCGCACTGCTGATGCCGAACCGCGCCGACTATCTGGCGATCTGGCTCGGCATCACCAAGGTCGGCGGCGTGGTGGCGCTGCTCAACGCCCAGCTCACCGGCGCCTCGCTGGCGCATTGCGTCGATGTCGCCGCGCCCGGCCACATCATCGTGGCGAATGAGCTGGGCGGCGCTTACGACAGCGCGAAACCGCATTTGGCATCTGCGCCACGGCTGTGGCGGCACGGCGACGATGCCACCGATTTCAGCCTCTCCGCCGCGCTGGCGGCGATCACGGATAGTCCGATGACGGCCGACGAACGTCCCACCGTCACGATCGATGATACTGCGCTGCTGATCTACACCTCGGGCACCACCGGCCTGCCGAAGGCTGCGCGGGTCAGTCATCGCCGGGTGATGAGCTGGGCCGGTTGGTTCGCCGGCCTCACCGGAGCGACGCCGGAAGACCGCATTTACGATAGCCTGCCGATCTATCACAGCGTCGGCGGCGTGGTCGCGACCGGCAGCCTGCTGATGGCCGGCGGTTCGGTGGTGATCGCCGAGAAATTTTCCGCGCGACGATTCTGGGACGATATCGTTCGGTTCGACTGCACGCTGTTTCAATATATCGGCGAGCTGTGCCGCTATCTGGTGCAGGCGCCGAGCGTACCGAACGAAACGCGGCATCGTCTCCGGCTCGCCTGCGGCAACGGCCTGCGCGGCGACGTCTGGGAAGTGTTTCAGGCCCGGTTCGCGATCCCGCGCATCCTCGAATTCTACGCCTCCACCGAAGGCAATTTCTCGCTCTACAACGTCGAGGGCGAGCCCGGCGCCATCGGACGCCTGCCGTCGTTTCTGGCGCACCGCTTCCCGGCCGCGCTGGTGAGGTTCGATTTCGATACCGGGCTGCCGGTCCGCGACGACCAGGGCCGCTGCATCCGCTGCGCACGCGGCGAGGCCGGCGAAGCGATCGGCCGGATCGGCGAAGCCGAGCGTGGCGGCGGCCGATTCGAAGGCTACACCAATGACCGCGACAGCGAGCGTAAGATCCTGCGCGACGTGTTCGCGCCGGGCGACGCTTGGTTCCGCACCGGCGACCTGATGCTGCAGGACGCCAAGGGCTTCTTCCGCTTCGTCGACCGGATCGGCGACACCTTTCGCTGGAAGGGCGAGAACGTCGCGGCGAGCGAGGTCGCCGACGCGCTCACTGCCTGCCCCGGCGTGATCGACGCCTGCGTCCATGGCGTCAGCGTTCCACACCACGACGGCCGTGCCGGGATGGCGGCGCTGGTGACGGGCGACGGATTCGATCTCGCCGCACTGTATCGCCATCTCGCCGAGCGGCTGCCGACCTATGCGCGGCCGCTGTTCCTGCGGCTGCGGCCGGCGCTCGATCTCACCGGCACCTTCAAGCAGGCCAAGCAGACGCTGATCGGCGACGGCTTCGACCCGCGGATCGTCAGCGACCCGCTCTATGTCGCCGATTCCGCTGCGGGACGCTACGTGGTGCTCGACGACGACATGTTCGGCCGCATCGCCCGCGGCGCATTCAGACTGTGATGGACCTGACGATGATGGCCACTGCCGCACCGATCCACTACTCGCGAACCTGGACCTTCTTCGAAGGCGCTTGGCACGACGGCAACGTGCCGATCATGGGGCCGCGCACCCACGCCGCCTGGCTCGGCTCGATGGTGTTCGACGGTGCCCGCGCGTTCGAGGGCGTGACGCCGGATCTGGACCGGCATCTGGCGCGGATCAACTGGTCGGCGACCAACTTCAAGCTGAAGGCGCTGGTGGACGGGGCGACTTGGCACGGCCTGGTGCAGGACGGCCTGAAGCGGTTCGCCGCCGACGCGGAGCTCTACATCCGGCCGATGTATTGGGCGCAGAACGGGATCGGCGGCGGCGTGCTGTTCGATCCGGACACCACCCATTGGTGCCTATGCATCTACGAAGCGCCGATGCCGAAGCCGACGGGCCTGTCGATCACGCTGTCGCCGTTCCGACGCCCGACCGCGGAATCCGCCCCGGTGGAAGCCAAGGCGGGCTGCCTGTATCCGAACAATTCCCGCGCGATGATGGAGGCCAAGAGCCGAGGCTTCGACAACTGCCTGTTGCGCGACATGCTCGGCCACGTCGCCGAGCTCGGCAATGCCAACATCTTCATGGCCAAGCACGGCGTGGTCTATACGCCGGCGCCGAACGGGACGTTTCTGAGCGGCGTCACCCGGCAGAGGGTGATCGCGCTGCTGCGCGGCGACGGCGTCACGGTGATCGAGACTTCGCTGACCTACCGCGACTTCGAAACGGCCGACGAGATCTTCGCCAGCGGCAACTTCGCCAAGGTGCAGCCGATCACCCGGATCGACGACCGCGCGCTGCAGCCTGGCCCGTTCTACTCCAGGGCCCGAGAGCTGTATTGGGAATTTGCGCACAGTTGAGCGGGCGCGTTTCGCCGCCCGTGGCCGCTCACGGCCCGAACAGCACCAGCTCGGTCTCGGTGAGGTCGGCGAGTCGCGGGGGATTCGGCCCCCTGTAGTATTTGCGGCCGCGCGAATCGACATAGAATCCGGTCAGCCCTTCGATCGGCCCCAGAGCATCGACGATCACCAGCGGCCGACCACGCCGAAGCAGCGCCCGGCCGAGCGGGCCGGCGCAGCGGACGAATTCGGCGACGTCGCGGCAGTACACCAGTTGCATCGCCGGGAACGGGAAACGGCCGTGCTTCACCCGCTTCGGGACGAACAGGAACGGCATCGTGCGATCACGCAGATGAACCGCGAAGGCCAGGCATCCGTAATCCGCATGGCTGCGGAGCAATTCGCACTCGGCATCGCTCAGTCCCGCGACGGCGCGGGTGGCCCGGGTCACCACTTCGATGCGGGCGCCCTTCTCTGCGCGCGACAGCAGCGGCAGCGCGAAGAACATGCCGTTGCAGTAGCGCTTGAAGCCGAGCGCTTCGACGATCGGCCAGGTGTTTTCGGCGGGCGAAATGTTGACGTAGGTGACCTGCTTGTTCTTCTGCGCCATCGAGGTCAGCAATGTGGCGTAGTTACGAAACTGGGGCTCGACGTACCAGCTCGAGACGTTGCAACGCAGGATCTGTTCAGGTCCGGGACGGCGTGCCGAATACAGCAACAGCAACGCACCGACGGGACGGCCGGCGCTCTCCAGCAGATAGCCGTAACGCGGGCAGCCTTCCGGAAGGTCGCGCGCACCGTGACGGTGCAGACCGCGCAACCAGTAGTCGCGGCGGCGGCCGGGAAAGCCGCGCGTCAGCAGGTCCGATACGGCGTCGATGTCGGCGTTGCCGATCTCACGGCAACGCACCTTGCGGGCTTCCAAAGCCATTTACCAAGCGGCCCGAATTGCAAGTGAAGCGCATGGATTTGTTTCGAATTTGCGCCATATGCTCCTTGTCTCACGGAACGAGCAGAAAGGCGAAGTATCGATGTCTGTACGGTTAACAATCGTCTCGGCCATGCGACAAGTTGCTGAGGAACAGGGCTTCAAGACTCCCGAGCTCACCGACGATCTGGTGTTGCATCAGTCCGGCTTCGACTCGCTCGGCTTCGCCGTGCTGGTGGCCCGCCTCGAGGACGAACTCGGCATCGACCCGTTCAGCACCGCCGACGACGCTTTCTTTCCGGAGACGCTGGGCGACTTCATCGGAGCCTATGAGAATGTCCCCGCGTGAGATCGTCGCGCTGCGCCACTATCTCACAAACGGACCGGACGCCCGAACCCTCTCGGACGTAACCGACGAGGTCGCGTTCGCCGACATCGCACATGCGAGCTGCCTCCGTATCGAGCTCTCCGAACTCGCCGGACGCTCGGTGCTGCTGTCGCTGTCGACGCAGTTCGTCACCGGAATCGCGATGATCGAGCTCGACGGCGTGGCGCGGCGGATGCTGCTCTGCCCGCCCGACGTCGAAATGAACTACGCGGCCGATCTGATCGCAGACGCGGAGATCGACGCGATCGTCACCGACGCGCCAGAGCGTTGGCGCGACCTCGGACTCGACACCATCGTCACAGCGGGCCTGCCGCTGCATCCCGCGGCCCCGGTCGCGATCACGCATGCGACCTCATGGCTGATGCTGACCTCCGGCACCACCGGCCGGCCGAAGATCGTCGCGCACACGTTGGCGGCGCTGACCGGCGCGATCGTCGGCGACACCGTCGCGAAGGACGCACACCCGGTCTGGGCGACGTTCTACGATATCCGCCGCTACGGCGGCCTGCAGATTTTCCTCCGCGCCGTGCTCGGCGGCGGCTCGCTGGTGCTGTCCGCACCCGGCGAAGCGATCGGTGATCATCTGGCGCGCCTCGCCGCGCGCGGCGTCACGCACATCTCCGGCACACCGTCGCATTGGCGCAAGGCGCTCATGAACCCTGCGATCGGCAGCTTCCGCCCGAACTACGTCCGGCTGTCCGGCGAAATCGCCGATCAAGCCGTGCTCGACGGTTTGCGTCACGCCTTCCCACTCGCCTCGATCGGCCATGCCTACGCATCGACCGAAGCCGGCGTCGGCTTTGCGGTCGACGACGGCCGCGAAGGCTTTCCCGCGTCGCTGGTCGGCAACGCCGCCGGCATCACCATGAAAGTGGTCGACGGCTCGCTGCGCATCAAATCGAACCGCACCGCGCACAGCTATGTCGGACGTATCGCGCCAGCGCTGACCGACGCCGACGGCTTCGTCGACACCGGCGACATGGTCGAGCTCCGCGGCGATCGTTATTATTTTGTCGGCCGGCGCGACGGCGTGATCAATGTCGGTGGCCTCAAAGTGCACCCCGAAGAGGTCGAAGCCGTGATCAATCAGCATCCCTCCGTGCGGATGTCGCGGGTGCGCTCGCGCCGCAGTCCGATCACCGGCGCCCTGGTGGTCGCCGAAGCGGTGCTCGCCAGTGTCGCCGATGCGGGACGCACCGGCGCGATCCGCGAGGCGATTCTCGCCAATTGCCGCGCTGCGCTGCCGCCGCACAAAGTTCCAGCGGCGATCCGCTTCGTGCAACAGCTTGACGTCACCGCCTCGGGGAAGCTGGCCCGCCATGCATAGGGTGGTGGTGACCGGCGGCAGCCGCGGCATCGGTCTTGCGATCGCGCGGCGCCTTGCCGCTGCCGGCTACGGCGTGATCGCGGTGGCGCGGCGCGAGAGCGAGGAACTGACCGCGGCGATCGCCGAAGTTTCACAAGGGCCGGGCTCGATCGCGTTCAAGGCCTACGATCTCGGCGACATCGATGGTCTCGCCGGCTTCGCCAAGTCGCTGCGCCAGGATTTCGGCAAGATCTACGGCCTCGTCAACAACGCCGGCATCGGCACCGAGGGCGTGCTCGCCACCATGCACAACAGCCAAATCGAAACGCTACTGCGGATCAACGTCACCTCGCCGATCGTGCTGACCAAGTATATCGTGCGGCAGATGATGGCCGATGGCGCCGGGCGCGTGATCAACATGTCGTCGATTATCGGCTCGACCGGCTATAACGGCCTGTCGGTGTACGGCGCCACCAAGGCGGCGGCGATCGGCTTCACCCGCTCGCTGGCACGCGAGGTCGGCCGGCTCGGCATCACCGTCAACGCCATCGCACCCGGCTTCATCGACACCGACCTGACCGCCGGCCTCGCTGGCGAAGGCCGCCAGAAGATCGCCGGCCGCAGCGCGCTACGGCGCTTGGCGGAGGCGGACGACGTCGCCCGCATGGTCGAATTTCTGCTCGGCGACGGCGGCCGCAACATCACCGGCACGGTTCAAACCATCGACGCCGGGAACACAGCGTAGGTCGCCGGAATTGCCAACCTCTCGTCATTCCGGGGCGCGCGCTACACGCGCTCCGGAATGGAATGGAGAGTACTTCAGTCGAGCGACAGCACGTCCCGCACGCTCGCCGGCCACGCGCCGGTGTCAATGCCGTGGGTCGCGAACAGCGCCACGGCGAGGCGGTCCATGCCGAAGGCGACGCAGCCGGTGTGGGCCGGATTGCCGGCCGCGTCCTCGATGCCCCAGGTGACGCCGAAGTGCTCGCGGTGATAATTGAAGCTCATGCAGGCGGTCGGCTGCTCTTCCGAGCGTAGCGGGACCAGCAGTTCGAATTTCAGCGCCTGCTGTTGCTGGCTGATCGCCTTGATCTGGCCGACGCGACCAAAGAACGGATCGGATGCGGTCTCGATCCGGAACTTCAGCCCGAGATCGCGGGCGATCGCCTGTGCCTTCACCATCCAGCGTTCACGGAAGTCGGCGACGTCCTGGGGCGCGCCGATGCAGACATATTCACGCATCCTGAAGGATTGCAGCCGATCGAGATGCTTGGACGGTTCGCGGCGGAAGCAATCAGCGGCGACATCGAAACGCGCGCCGCCTGCCGGCAGCGGGCCGCGGCTGGCCGCGATCGGATATACCGGGTAGCAGGCCGCCGGGGACAGCACCAGATCTGCCGGCGACAGCGACGTCGTCCAGTCGCCCCCCGCGTCGAACCGGCTGACCGCCGCGTTGATCTCCTGCTCGTTGCCGTGCAGGCCGCAGACGCAGCCGAGCAGATTCGGGAAGCTCTTTAGATAGCCCGACTTCTCGAGCTGGCTCCGGCTCATCACCGGCGGAAACCGCATCACTTCGGTGCCGTCCTCGCGATGCCGCGAGATCAGCGCCGCCAGCTTCTCGACCACGTTTTCGTACAGCGCAGTGCGCGCATAGACGCCGTCGGCGCCGAGCTTGTGGAACAAGTGTTCGGCCAGATGGTCGAGCGGATCGACCGGCTGCAGCGCGGCCCCAGCCCGCGGGGTGCGGATAGCCATATTCATGAAGCGGCCTCCTCGTTGACGATTGACGTCGATTAGTCGCGCAGGCTCGCCGGCACCGGGCTCATCAGGTTCGCGGTGCCGATATTGGCGAGGATTCGGTCGTTGTTGATCATCAGCGGTGCCGACAGCACGTCGCGCAGGTGGCGACCGAGCGTGAAGTCGCCGTCGTTGCGATAGCCGGACAGGCCGCAGGCCCGCAGTGCGCTCATCACCGTGTCGACGGCGAGTTCGGAGGCTTCGACCTTGAGCAGGTTGATCGACGATTGGAAATCGAGCGACGTCAGTGCGCGTTCGTCGAATTCATGCGCCGTGTAGGCGTCGAGCTGCGTGGCGATCATCGCCCGGAGCTTGGTCAGCGAGCGCTTGGCGCTGGTGAAATGCGCTGCGCCCGGCGGCAACTGCCCGCCGGCGCCGCGCGCCGCCTTGCGCACGAACGCCTGCGCCCGCTCCACCGCGGCGGCGGCGATGCCAGCCCAGGCCGACGACCAGCTCAGATGCGCCACCGGCGTCATGGTCTGGGCGTGAATGCGATCATAGGGTTCGGTAAACACCTGCTCGGCGCGGCCGCTCGCCCTCAACTCGAAGCCGGTGCTGCAGGTGCCGCGCATGCCGAGCGTCTCCCAGCCCAGCGTCTGCTTCAACGTGTAGTCGTCCTTGGTAAACACCACCAGAACCTGATCCGACGCCGCCGCGTCATCCGCTCGGCGGGCGATAGTCATCACGCCATCGGCTTCGGCGCCATAGGAGATGACGGTCGCGTCGCGCAGCAGCGTGATGCCGGTCTCGGTCCGCTCGATCGCCGCTGCGCTGGCGCGAATGTTGCCGCCGTTGTTGCCCTCGGTGGTCGACGACGCCAGCAGCATCTGCTCGGCCGCGATCCGTCGCATCAATTGCTCGTGCCAGGCGCTGCCGCGGCCGTGCCGCACCAGACAGGCCACCTTGGTCTGGTGCATCGCCACGATCATCGCGGTCGAAGCGCAGGCGCGTCCCAGCGCGTAACACATCTCGGCGATGTCGTGGATCGAGGCGCTCTCGCCGCCGAACTCGATCGGGATCTGCGCACCAAGCAGACCATGCTCTCGCGCCGCGTCGATCGCAGCCTTGGGAAAGCGCGACTCGCGATCGACCGCTTCCGCATGAGCGGCGGCGATCGCCGCGACCTGCACCACGCGTTGCATCAGGGGCATCGCCTCCGTGCCGAACTTGTCGTTGGCGGGCTGACGCGCGAAGTCGCGGACCGCGTTGTCGGTGATGATCGCCATGGCGTCGTGAGCTCCCTGATGCGGACGTTGCGCTGTGTTCGTTCGCGACCCGGCGTCTGTCGGCTGCGCCTAAGTGTCGATCGCGGCTGGTAGCAAGTTATGGATCGATCCCCAACGCGTCGAGGCGAATTCAAAGTGAATCAATTTGGATTCGAATTGAGGGTTAATCGGAGTTTGCTCCGATCGCGAAGATTTTCGGGATTCGCGTTAGCGTTAAAATTCGAATGAATATGTCGACAAGCGCGCGAGGATTGTTTCCGCGAGGCAGTTGCGATTACATCATCGCAACATTGCGAGCCGTGCGTGTGAATTCGAGCATCCGCACGCGCACCGTAGACATCGAACACATCATGGAGATCGCGTCATGCAGGCTGGATCATCGACTGTACTGGAGAGCAAGATCATCGCTCTGGTGGAGTCGATCCTGGCACAGAACGGGCTGGCCGGCGGCATACAGCGCGATACGACGTTCGCCGATGCAGGGCTGACCTCGATGGAGATGGTCAACCTGATGCTGGCGGTCGAATCCGAATTCGACATGACGCTGCCGCAGTCGGACATCACGCCGGAGAATTTCACCTCGGCAGCAACCGTCGCGCAGCTCGTGCTACGCCGGCAGCATGCCAAAGCCGCTTAGCACTCGATTTTCTGAACTAATCCCCGATGCGACCAGCATCGCAACCCAACGAACAATCAGCAGGAGACGCCATGATGCCAAACGACCTGATCGTCACCTCGCGCACCGACGTCGAATTGAAGCCGGCGCCGATCGAGCCGTCGTGGATCATCGAAGGCAATCCGGTCGCCACCAACTGCACGCTGTCGCGCAGCGCCGACGGCATGGCGTCGACGATCATCTGGCAGTGCACCGAAGGCAAGTTCGAGTGGCACTACGACATCGACGAGACGATCTGCATTCTCGAAGGCTCGGTGGTGATCGAGAGCGCGGGCATGCCGGCCAAGCGTTACGGTCCCGGTGACGTGATCTTCTTCAAGGACGGTGCCAGTGCGCGCTGGCATGTCGAAGGCCACATCCGCAAGATTGCGTTCTGCCGCCGCACCCAGCCGCGCCTGGTCGGGCTTGCGGTGCGGGCGTTCGCGAAGCTGCGGTCGCTGCTGCTGCCCTCCGCCAATCGGCCGGCGCAGTCGCTGCTCGGCGCCAACTGACCGATCACCATCGCCGCGGCGCAAGGCCGCCCAAATCAGACGGCGGATCGCGCGGCGATCCGCCGTCTTCGTTCGCCAGCCCTACTGAAGTCGGATTGATTTGACGCAAAGAAGCAATTTGCGGGTTCTGGCATGTCCTAAGGCGAAAGTCGCATGTGGGGCAAAGCAGACGCGATGGACTCTTCTCACGGCAGGTCAGGACGACCTTCGATTCTCGCGATCGTGTACACCGACGGCGCGGCCGCTTGCAGGCTGATGTCCGATCTCGGCCGCAGGCTGCGCGACGCCCGGGTGATGGTCACGGGGCTGGTGCCATATCAGGCCGCGGCCGACGACGGCACCCCACGCTGCGACATGGAGGTCGAGGAGCTGTCCTCCCACTTCATCCTTCAGCTCGCGGAAGACCGCGGCAAGCAGCCACACGGCTGCCGGGTCGATCCGGAAGCCGTGCAGGAAGCCGCCGCGCTGATCGCAGCGTCGTTCCGCAACGCGCCTGAGCTGCTGATCGTCAACAAATTCGGCCAGCTCGAGGCCGAAGGCGGCGGCCTCAGCGACGTCATCAGCGATGCGGTCGATCAGGGAATTCCGGTGATCGCCGGCGTACCCGAGCGGCATCTGGCGAGCTGGCGCTGCTTCACCAGCGGCCTCGCCGAAGAGGCCTCGCTGGACTCGCCACGCATCCAGCAATGGCTGGCCCGCCGCGGTTTCGGCCTCCGGCGCAGCCCGGTGAGCCCACAGCACGTGTTCAACTCGGCCGCTTGAGGCGACAGCAGACCGGGAGGTCCTCGGCAGCCTCATGATCGAGGCGGTTCGGTTGCCCAGGTGTTTCCGGTCTCTATCTGTCGCGCTTCATCGCATCAACTGTGGCACATGGTTCGAGACGGCGCTACGCGCCTCTTCGCACTATGAGGTTGCACGCGCTGCGAGCAGACACAGCCACAACAGCAGGACTAGTCCAGAAACATCAATGCCCGGGAGCAGCCCGGGCATCGTGTAATGTGCCAGTGACAAACCATGGCCGAAGCGAAGAGCTTCGGAGGCGCGAGCCTCTCCTGCCCGCACGCCCCGCCGTCGCAGGCGCGATGCTCAGCCGAATTTGAACAGCACGCCGTAGCCGCCGCGCGGGTAGCTCCACTCGATGTCGCCACCGCCTTCGGCCAGCACCCGGCAGGTGCCGCATTCGACGCAGCCGTCGGGCGTCACTTCGACCTGGCCGTTGCTGTTCAGCTCGTAGCAGTGCGCCGGGCAGATCTTCAGCAGCGCCAACAGCTGCGGCGATGGCTTGGTGTGGGGCTTGACCTTGATGTGGGCGTTGCCGACGTCGACCAGATAGCGGTTCTGATACAGCTTGTCTTCGACACGAACCGGGGCTTCCGTTGTCATTGTCCGTTCTCCGCTCTCTCGAATCTCGCTGATTTATCGCCACGCCCGCGCGAAGCGGAGCGCGTCGCCGAACAATCCGCCCCACGACCGCGCCGCCACGAACGACTTGATCGTGGTCTTCTCCTTCTCGATCTTCGGCGTACCGTCGACCCGCACGAAGTTCTGCAGCGCCTTGTTGACGAGCTGCGGATAGGTCAGGAAGAAATTCTGCGACTGGATGTGCAGCAGCGCCGGCATATCCTTGTACTTCTTGAGATCTTTGATGACGAAGGAGTCGTCGAGCATCTTCTTGTAGAGCGCGAGGTTCTCCTTGGTCATCGGATCCTTGCGCGACTTCACCTGGAAGATCGCCTCGGCGGCGATCCGGCCCGAGGTCATCGCCAGATTCGAGCCCTCGCGATGCATCGCGTTGTTGAGCTGCGCGGCGTCGCCGACCACCACCCAGCCGTCGCCGTAGAGCTGCGGGATCGCCTTGTAGCCGCCTTCCGGGATCAGGTGGCCGGCGTATTCCTTGACTTCGGAGCCCTCGATCAACGGCGCCACCGACGGATGCTTCTTGAAGCGCTCGAGCAGGTCGTACGGGGTCTCTCCGGTCTTCTGGAAGTCAGACACCAGACAGCCGATACCGATCGAGATCGACTCCTTGTTGGTGTAGATGAAGCCCATGCCGGTCATGCCGGCCGAGATGGTGCCGGCGGCCTCGATCACCACGCCCTCGTCACCCTTCAGGTTGAAGCGGGTTTCGATGGTCTCGCGCGGCAGGAAGTGCATTTCCTTGACGGCCAGTGCGACGTTCTCGGGCGTCGGCCGCTCGCGCAGCTCGGCCTTGGTGCCGAGCAGGCCGTTGACGCCTTCGGCCAGCACCACGACATCGGCATGCACCTGGCCCCCTTCACGGTCTGTGATCACGCCGATCACCTTGCCGTAGGCGTCCTGCACCAGTTCCTTGACGGTGGTCTCGCACAGCACGATCGCGCCGGCCTCCTGCGCCTTGCTCGACAGCCATTTGTCGAACTGTGCACGGATGATGGTGTAGCGGTTCGGCTTCTCTTCGTTGAAGTCTTCGGAGCGATGATGCAGGCCGGTGTGCGACTTGCCGTCCATCATCCAGAACCGCTGCTCGACGAGATGACGCTCCAGCGGCGCATCCTCGCGGAAGTCGGGCACCAGCTTCTCCAGCATATCGGCGTAGAGAATCGCGCCCTGCACGTTCTTCGAGCCCGGATATTCGCCGCGCTCGATCTGCAGCACCTTCATGCCGCGCTTGGCCATGGTCAACGCGGCGGCGTTGCCGGCCATGCCGGCCCCGACGACGATGGCGTCGAAACGTTCTTCGATCATGGCAGCCTCCTTTAGCTCGCGATCCGGTCGCGGGTGTGCGGCGACAGCCGCTTGCGAAACGCTTCGGTGAGCGCCGGCAGCAGGCGGATCGCATCGGTGACGAGGGCGAGATGGGCGAAATCGAAGATCGGCGCGTTCTTGTCGGTGTTGATCGCGACGATCAGGTCGGAGCCGTCGACGCCGACGCGGTGCTGGATCGCGCCGGAGATGCCGGCGGCGATGTACAGCTTCGGCCGGATGGTCTTGCCGGTCTGGCCGATCTGGCGATCGGCAGAGACCCAGCCCTTCTGCACCAGTGGCCGCGAGCAGCCGTATTCGGCGCCGAGTACGCCGGCGAGCTGGCGGACCAGCTGGAAGTTCTCGGGCGATGCCAGACCGAGCCCGCCGGCGACGACGACGTCGGCGTAAGCGAGGTTCGAGGTCGCCTTGTCGCGATCCGGTACGAAGGCCAGGATCTTGGTGACGATATCGGCTTCGACCAAGCCGAGCGGGAATTCGATGACGCGGCCGACCGGCTTTTCGACCCGTTCGGGCATCGACATCACCCGCGGTCGCACGGTCGCCATCTGCGGCCGGAAGTTGAGCGTGTAGATCGTGCAGAGCAGCGAGCCGCCGAAGGTCGGGCGGGTCGCGGCGAGCGAATTGTCGGCATCGACCTCGAGCTCGGTGCAGTCGGCGGTCAGGCCGGTGAGCAGCGTGGTCGCCACCGCGCCGGCGAGGTCGCGGCCGAGCGTGGTGGCGCCGAGCAGCAGGATCTCCGGCTTGTGGGTGTTGACCAGGTCGGTCAGCGCCTTGGTGTAGGACTCGTTGCGATAGTCGGTCAGCACGTCGTCGGCGACGACGTAAGCGAGGTCTGCGCCGTAGCAGAACGACTCGGCGACCGCGGCCTTGGTGGCGTCGCCGGTCGGGCCGATCACCACCGCGGCGAGCTCGACGCCGAGCTTGTCGGCGAGGCGGCGGCCGGAGCCCATCAGCTCCCAGGATACGGGGTGAACGTGACCACGCTCCTGCTCGATAAACACCCAGACGTGCTTATAGGCTTTGAAATGCTCCGGCAGCTCCTTCTTGGCGGCGGCGCGTCCGGCGGGCTGCGGGGCAGGCTTGGCGGGCTGGCTCATCGAAGCGGCTCTCTGTTCGGGTTGTCAGAATCCGCGCGCCAGCTCGAACATTTCGTTCTCGAGCTTGGGCCGGAGCTTGAAGATTTCATCGATCAGCGCCTCGGCCGGCGGCTGGCCGGCGGCCTCGACGACCTTGGCCTTCTCGGCGCGCGGAGTTGGCGCAAACACGCGCTTCACCACCGTCGGCGAACCGCGCAGGCCGCACTTCTGGATGTCCTCGACGCCGGCATCCTGCGCGCTCCACTTCACCACTTCGGCGCGGGCGGCGTTGAGCGCATTGATCATCGAGCCGCGACGCACCTGATTGGTGCCTTCCAGCATGGTGATCAGGCACGGCAGATTGCTGCGCAGCACCTGGACGCCGCCTTCGGAGCGGCGCTCGACTTCGATGGTGCGGCCTTCGAGGTCGAGCGAAGACACCTTCGAGACGTAGGTGAGCTGCAGGTAGTCGAGCCGTTTGCAGATGCCGGGGCCGACCTGGGCGGTGTCGCCGTCGATCGTCTGCTTGCCGGTGAACACCACGTCGACGGCGCCGAAGGTGGAGCCGATCTTGCGGATCGCGGCGGCGAGCGCGTAGCTGGTCGCCAGCGTGTCGGAGCCGGCGAAGAAGCGGTCGGTCAGCAGCACGGCGCGGTTGGCGCCGATGGTGAGCGCCTTGCGCAGGGAGTCCTCGGCAGTCGGCGGCCCCATCGTCAGCACGGTGACTTCGCCGCCGAAATTGTCGCGCAGCCGCAGCGCCTCTTCGAGCGCGAACAGATCGTAGGGATTGATGATCGTCGGCACGCCCTGGCGCATGATCGTATTGGTGACCGGATGCACGCGGATTTGGGCCGAGTCCGGAACCTGCTTGATACAGACGACGATATGCATGGAGTGGCTCCGCGCTTGCTGACAGAAGCTTGACGACGGAGACTTATGAGCAAGCCTCGTACCAACTTTTCCGGCGCAGAGAATATCGCGGCAAACCAATCACTTGCTGTGAGGGACTGGGATTGTTACCGGCGCTTCCGAGGGTTGCAATCCGACAACCGCGACACTTGTCGGGAAGGCGACAGCGGCGTGACCGACCAGACATTTCACGGGCGCGTGAAATCGCGCGACGAACACAACGTGGATGTGAGAAAGCGCAGCAGCCGGCCGCAGCAAAGCGGCCCGCCGCGAGAGCGACGGGCCGGCGATGGCGAAGAGATCGCGTGGTTATTTCAGTGCGTCGAGCGGGACGAAGGCCGGACGCTTCGGCGCCTTCGGTGCCACCGCGTCCTTCAGCACCTTGAACACCCGCTGATCGAGCGGCGAGGACGCGACGAAGTCGGCATAGGCCCGCTCCAGCACCGCCTTGCAGCGCGCCGCGGCTTCGTCGCCCGGCAGATGCTCGAGATCTTCGCCGGCCAAATACTGCCCCATGCGCCGAAGAATGTGCAGTCGCGCCACGTTGAGCAGCTTCGGATCGTATTCCACGCCGAGCAGCTCGAAGAACTCCTCGGCCGAGCCGGCGCGCTGCAGCCGGGCGACGATGTCGGCGGGGTCGGTGACGGCAGATGCGCTCATCTCGATCTCCTTGGGTCTGTTGTCGCCGCTTAGGCGCAGTTGGTGAGCGGCCGCTCGCGGACTTCGCGCCAGATCGCGATCAGTGTCTCGTTGCCGACCGGGCCCTTGTGGGTGACTGCATAACGGCGGACCTGGGCTAGAATTCCCTGAGCCTCGTCCGCGGTCGCCGGCAGATCCAGCTTGGCGAGCGACGACGTAATCGCCGACAGCCCGGAATGCTTGCCGATGACGATGCGGTTCGAGCGCCCAAACAAGTTCGGATCGAGCGACTGGTAGGTGCGCTGATCCTTGAGCAGGCCGTCGACGTGTATCCCCGATTCATGGGTGAAGACGTGTTCGCCGACGATCGCCTTGTTGAGCGGGATGGTGCGAGCCGCCGCGGTCGCGACCAGGTCGGCGACGTTACCAAGCTCCGACAGCACGATGCCGGTGTCGCGGCCATAGAGCTGCTTGAGCGCCACCGCCACTTCTTCGAGCGGCGCGTTTCCGGCACGCTCACCAAGACCGATCACCGTCACCGAGGCGTGGCTGGCGCCGGCGCGCAACGCCGCCAGGGTGTTGGCGGTGGCGAGGCCGAGATCGTCGTGGCCATGGAATTCCAGCTCGAGGTCGGTCGAGGCGCGAAGCGTCGCCAGCAGCGCATGGCTGGAGAACGGGTCGAGCACGCTCAGTGTATCGGCGATCCGAAACCGGCGCGCACCGGACGCCTTTGCGGTGGCGATCACCTCGGCGAGGAATTCGGGATCGGCCCGCGACGAATCCTCGCCGCCGACCGCGACATCGAGGCCGCAGTCCCGGGCATAACCGACCACGCGCTTGACGGTCTCGATCGCATTCGACCGCTTGCCGCCGAGCTTGGCGGCAATCTGTACGTCCGACACCGGCACCGAGACGTTGACCATCGAGACGCCGGCCTTCAGCGCGGCATCGACGTCTTCGGTGCGCATCCGGCACCACGCGATGGTGGTCAGCGGCAGCCCGGCTTCGACGATAGCGCGAATCGCGGAGATCTCGTCGGCACCCATCGCCGGCGTTCCCGCCTCGATTTCCGGCACGCCGGCCCGCGCCAGCGCGCGCGCGATCGCGACCTTTTCAGCGGTGGTGAACGCAACTCCCGGCGCCTGTTCGCCGTCGCGCAACGTGGTGTCGTTGAGCACGATCGGCGCGGACTGGAAACCGCATGACTGATCCGGCCGGACGATCTCAGACTTGATCTCAGACATGGGGCGTTCCTTGCGCACTTCCTGACGAACGCCCGACCGCCCGCGGAGCATCGTCGGCCCCAAACGGTGAGATCGCCCGCAGCTTTGCGACGATGGCGGGAACGACTTCGAGGGCTCGGTCGATGTCGGCATCGGTGTTGTCGCGTGACAGCGAAAACCGGACGCCGCCGCGGACCGCGTCCTCGGCGACCTTCATCGCCATCAGCACATGCGACGGCTCGAACGAGCCGGTCGCGCAGGCCGAGCCCATCGACGCGGCGATGCCAGAACGGTCCAGCAGGGTGATGATCGCCTCGCTGTCGATGAACGAGAACGCGAGGTTCGATGTGTTGGGCAGCCGCTCGGCGCGTGCGCCGACGGCGACGCAGTGATCGACCCGCTCCAGGATCCCGCGTTCGAGCCGGTCGCGAAGCCCGCGCACGCGGATGTCCTCGTCGGCCATCGCGGCGGCGGCAAGTTCCGCCGCGATGCCGAGGCCGACGATGCCCGGCACGTTCTCAGTGCCGGCGCGACGGCCGCGCTCCTGCTGGCCGCCCTTGATCTGCGGCTTGAAGCGGAGGCCGCTGCGGACATACAGCGCGCCGACGCCCTTCGGTCCGTGCAGCTTGTGTGCGGACAGCGACAGCATGTCGATCATGGTGGACTGCAGGTCGATCGGGCACTTGCCGACAGCCTGCACCGCGTCGGTGTGGAACAGCGCGCCGACCTCCTTGGCGAGTTCGGCAAGATCGGCCACCGGCTGGATCACGCCGGTCTCGTTGTTGGCCCACATGATCGAGGCGATCGCGACCCGATCCGACAGCGCCTCGCGATACGCGACGATGTCGAGCCGGCCCTGGCGATCGACTGGGATCAGATGGACGCGGATGCCCTTGTTCTTTTCTAGCCAGGCGCACAGCGACAGCACCGCCGGATGTTCCACCGCCGAGATGATCACTTCGCGCCGGCGCGGCGCCGCTTCCAGCGCGGAGAGGATCGCGGCATTGTTGCTCTCGGTACCGCCCGAGGTGAAGATCAGCTCGTGCGGCTGCGCGGCGCCGAGCAGCGCCTGAACCCGTTCGCGGGCGCGCTTGACGGCGAGCGCTGCATGGCCGCCGAGCGCGTATTTGGACGACGGGTTGCCGTAATACAGCGAGAAGTACGGCAGCATCGCTTCGACGACGCGCGGATCGGTCCGCGTCGTGGCATTGGCGTCGAGATAAACGATGTCTGCCTGCTCGTTCATGACACCGGCACCACGCGGAGCGGCCGGCCGAACTTTTCGCTGAGCTTGGCCTGAACGCCCGACAGCGTCACCGACGAAAGCTGACAGCCGACGCAATTGCCGGACAACCGGACATAGACGATGTTGCCGTCCAGGCTGACGAATTCGCAGTCACCGCCGTCGCGCTGCAGTAGCGGGCGCAGTTCCTCGACCGCGGCGGCAATCAGCATCTCCTGCGGCGGCGCATCCACCAGTCCCGCCGGCGGAGTTGCCGGACGCGGCGGCGTGGCCTTGGCGATCGGGCGCAGATGCGCGGGCGTCGTCTTGGCGGCGAAAATATTGGCGCCCGGCGGCGGCGCGCCATGCGGCTTCAACTCGGTGGCGCGCGGTGTCGCGGAGCCGATCCGGTAGGCGTCTTCGGCCGGGATCAGGCCGTCCTCGACCATCTCGGCGTTCACACGCGCCAGCAGGGATTCGATCTGCTTGAAACAGGTGCTGCAGCTGCCCGCGGCCTTGGTGTAGGCGGTCACGTCGTCGAGGCTGGTCAGCCGGTTGAAGCGGATGGTGCGCTCGATCATCATCTGGCCGACGCCGAGGCATTTGCAGGCCGGCGGCGCATCCGCCTCGCTCACCGCTGCCTTGCCACGATATGACCCGATCGCCTGCTGCAGGGCCTCGAAAGTCATCACCGCGCAATACATCCGCTCGCGCGGCAGATCGCCCAGATAGTCGGCAATCGCCGCGGCGCTGATGCCGCTGGCTTCGTCGATGGTTTTGCCCGTGATCATGTCGGTCAGCGCCGCCGAAGCGGCGATCGCCGAGCTGCAGCCGAACGCCTGAAAGCGAGCCTGTGCGATCCGCCCGTCGTCGGGTTCGACCTTCAGCATCAGCTTGACGGCATCACCCCAGCCGATGCTGCCGAAGCGTCCGACCGCGTTGGCCTGCGGCAACGGACCGGCATTTGCGGAGGTGGAGAAGTGATGGTCGAACTTGCCGAGGCTGAGCATGGCCCGCTCCCGTAGCTGGCGTTGCGCTTAACCGAACGACTTGCCGCAACCGCACTTGGTGCCGGCATTGGGATTGTCGAAGGTGAAGCCCGAGCCCTCCAGGCTTTCGACGAAGTCGATCGTCATGCCGGACAGCAGCGGCTGCGAGTCGGGATCGATGAACACTTTGACGCCACCGGCTTCGACCACCGCGTCGTCAACCCGCGGCTCGGCGTCGAGACCGATCAGGTATTTGTAGCCGGCGCAGCCGCCCGCCTCGACCATGACGCGCAGCCCGGCTTCGAGCTTGCCGGCGCGCGACATCGCGGCCTTCACGGCGGTCCCGGCTTGTTCGGTGAGAATGATCATGGTCGGCCTCCATCGGTTGGGTCCGACATGAACTGGTGCAACCGCTGTGCCAGCACGGGCGCGAACGACAAGCTACTGATTTCGTGCAAGATTATCAGCACACGACAATGTCGGAGGTCCGACATGGTCGTGAAGCCGACGGTTTCCAACAATCGCTCGCAGCTATTCATCTCAAGGCCGCAAGCACCGCGCCCCCTTCACCCTCCCCTGGAGGGGGAGGGTTGGCACGCAGGCCGCGAAGCGGAGTGCGTGACGGGCTTGGGGGGGAGCTGCGGGCACGGCGGATGAACTCTCCGCCACCCCACCCGGCTCGCTGCGCGAGCGCCCCCCCTCCGGGGGGGTGAAGAGCAGCGTCACTCCGTCAAGCCGCGCCGGTCCCCCGCAGGTCGACCTCACGGCGGCGGATCGCCATCCGGCTTTCGCCGCTCTCTTCACCGAAGCACTCGGCGAAGTCGCCGCACTGCGAGCAGACCGGGGTGCTACACATCACCATACCATCGTCTTCGCAGAGCTTGCGGTAGAAGAACCGCTTCCAGCGCATGTTGCGGGTGTTGTCGCGGGCCAGCGGCTCGAAATGCCGCATCAGCAGCCGGCTCAACTCGGCGCGGCTGCGCAGGCCGAGATCTTCCCACAGATGCTCCGGCTGCATTGCCCGGCGCGCCACCATCGCGGCGAGCCAGCGACCGACGTCGCCAGAGGTCGAGCGATGCTTGAGCAGCAGATCGCAGACCATCGCGGCTTCCTCGTCCCCGTCGTGCTCGCCGACCGCCAGCACTGACAACAGGACCGAGACATGCGGGAACCAGCCGACGATCAGCGCCGCGAAATCGTCGGCCGTCAGACCGCTGGACTCCGTGATCGAGCCGGGTTCGGTGACCGCAACCGACAGGATCGACGCCAGCACGTGACGATCGAATGCCCGATCGTCATCGATCTGGGCTTCGGCCGGGGTGCAGCCGGTCAAGGCCCGGTACACCACCGCCGGAGAGGACGCGAAGCTCGACGCCGTCACGCGCAGCGGCAGCGCCGCCGCCCCTGCCGTCTGGATTCCCGCCGCGCCGAGCATGCCCGTCGCTCCCTTGTTTAGAGCCCGAGTTCGCTGGCCTTGACGTGGGTCTGGCACGCCTTCGGACAGACCCGGACACACGCCGAGCAGCCGATGCAATTGCCGGCCGCGTCGAGCACCATCACCTTGCGGACGAATTCCTCGTCGTCATCGTCATCGTCGAGCGTACAGGCGACCAGTTCGCCGTCCTCGTTGACGCCCATCAGATGCATCACGTCGCGCGAGCAGACCTTGTGGCAGCGGCCGCAGCCGATGCACTTCTTGTCGTCGATCGCGGTGAGATAAGTCGGTTCCCACGGCTGACCGTCGCGGGTGGAAAAGATCGCCATTGCTCGCTCCTCGCACGGCTCGCGGCCGCGCCGTTCGGGCTGAAGCAGCCGACCGCGTTCAGGCGGCTTTCGCTTCCAGCTCCTTCAAAGCCTTCCGCGCGGCTTCAAGGGCCGCGTAGGCATCCTGGGTTTCCTGCGCCACCGTCATGATGGTCTGCCAATTGATCGGCAGCTCCTCGGACAGGTCATGCAGATTCATTTTCATCGTGGTCGCGCGGGCGGACAGCTTCTTGATCTCGGCCTTCAGCGTTTCGATCTCGGACATGCTGCGTTCGCTCCGGTTCAGAGATTGGCGACATCGGGATATTTCAGGATCATCTGCACGCCCGCGGCGACCAACTTGTCGCCCTCCTCGGCCAGCTTGCCGAGGTTGTCGAAGCCGAAGCGATGGACGTCGCGCATGTGCTTGTTGATGACGATCAGCCGGCCGGCACTGAGGATCAGTCGGCCGAAGCCCTCGTGGTGCATCTTCATCATCGGCGACACCATGACCTTGGTCTCGCGCTCGATCGACAAAGCGACCGCGTTGTAGAACAGCTCGAGCCGCCACAACGTCTCGGGATCCGGATCGCCCATGATCGGGATCTCGCGGCGCTTGGCCTTGTCGACGATGAACGGCTCCAGCAGTTTGAGATCGGTCTTGCCCTCCCAGACACCGTGGGTGTCCTGGGCGCGGAGCTGCTTGACCAATTCCTTGACGAACAGCGAGTCGAGCGCGGCGTCGGAAGCAGTGGTGGTGTCGGTCATGTCAGGCCTCGTCGGCAAAATCGAAGGTGCGCTCTTCACCCTTCATCAGCGCCTTACGCAGCCACGGCGGCGGCACGCCGCGCAGCACGCCCTGCAGCTTGGTGATCAGATCCGTGATCAGCTCCGGCTGCGCCAGCTTCAGCGGATGCACCTGAGCGGCGACGACACGCGCCGCGCCGGAGCCGCCGATCGCCGTGCAGTACATGATGGCGCAGTCGCGGATCGCCTCGATCTTGGCGACCAGCTTGTCCTCGTTGCCGTCTTCCTTTTCCTCGGCGAACTGGACCGCTTCGACGAAGCGATAATCGTCGGCGGTGACTTCGTAGATCGCGATGTTCCGGGCCCAGCCGAAATGCGCGTCGACGCGCGCAAGATCCTGAGTGGCGAAGGCGACTTTCATGCCGGTTCTCCTGGGTTGTACATCGGCGCTCTCCTTCGCTTGACGATCGTCGTTGCTAATGAGCCGTAGCCGGCGCATCGGTCTGATCCGGACGAGCAGAGGCACTCCGCCAGCTGTTCACGTCCGGCTCCTTGATGTTGGCGATGAACAAATTGCCGATCGCGAAGATCAGATCGCGGGTGCCGCGATAGCCGACCGCGACCTGGTGCGCGGCGCCGAGCCGGTCGAACATCGGCAGGCCCATCCGGAACAGCGGCACGCCGAGCCGTTCTGCGGCCTGCCGACCGTGCGAGTGCGTCACCAGCAGGTCGCAGTCCTCGGCGCGGCATTCGAGATCTTCGAGGTCACCGATCAGCACCTCGTCGGCCGGCACCCGCGCCAGGACCGGCGAGGTGGTGGTGGTCACCGCGGCGCTGACGGTGCAGCCCATGTCGGCGAGCCAGCCGCCGATATTCAGCAGCATGTCCGGCTCGGCACCGATCGCGACATTCTTGCCGCCGAAATAGAAGTGACCGTCGAGCATGGCGTCGACCAGCTGGCTGCGCTGCCGGCGATACTTCTGCGGCACCGGACGGCCGCTGATCCTGGCCAGCGTCGCCATCAGTTCATCGGCGGCGACAAGTCCTGTGACCCGCGCCAGCAGCGTGAACGGCACGCCGGCCTTGGCTTCGAGCGCGACTGCCGCTTTGCGCATCTGCTCGCCGAGCGCCAACGTGTGGCCTGCACCGCCCATCGCGGCGACGTCGGCGACCGAGACGCCACCATGGGTGGTCGGGGTGAAGTCGTCCGGTACGTGGCCGTCGAGCGAGCCGGAAATGTCCGGCAAGAAGGTCGGCGTCAGGCCGAAGGCTTCGATGATATCGCGCAATTCATCGATGTCGCCCGGCGTCAGGTGACTGCCGGCCAGCACGTTGATCTTGCCGGCATCCGGCGTGGCGCCTTCTGCCGGCGCCTCGACCAGGTACTCGACGATCCGCGTCACCGTCGCGGCAAAGCCGTCTTCGAACGCGCCCTTGAAGTCCGGCGTCGACACCGGCACCAACGCGACATGCGCGAGTTCCGGATGCTTCTTGCGCACGTCCCTGATGTAGCCGTCGAGATCGTCGCCTTTGATCTCGGTGACGCCGGTGGTGCAGATCCCGATCACGTCGGGCTTGGTGCGGCCGACGATGTTGACGATCGCCTGCTCGACATTCTCGAACCCGCCGAGCACGGTGGCGACTTCGCTCATCGCGGTGGTCTGCAGCGGGATCTGTTCGCGAAAGTGCCGGACGAAAAGCACCAGGCCGAACGAGGTGCAGCCCTGAGAGCCGTGCAGCAGCGGCATGCAGTTGCGAAGGCCCATCAAGGCCAGTGCCGCGCCGAGCGGCTGACTCATCCGGAGCGGATTGACGGTGCAGGACTTGGTCGAGGTGACGATCTGTGCCATCGCGGCCTCCTCACGCCACCTGGGCCGAGCGTCCGAAGATCGCGCGCTGGCGATCGTCGGCAGCGTTGGCGGCATCGGCGCGCTGTTCCCAGGTCACCTCGTCCCACGGCGGGGCGCTACGCACCTGAGCCCAGATCGGATTGGACAGCGACTTGTCGATCTGCCGGACCATCTCGACGATGCCGACATAGCCGCAATACGCGTAGGTCCGCTCCTGGTTGATATCCATCCAGGGCATCCGCGCCTTCAGCGCGACGAATTGCGAGCGCCCGCCCGACAGCATGATGTCGGCCTGCGCCTCTTTCAGCATCTTGTACATTTCGCGCGGGCGCAGATCGTCGATCTGGTGGACGTCCGGGCTCATCTCCTTGAGCCGCGCCTTGTCTTCCTTGGTCGACTTCTTGACGCTGGTGCCGACGATCGTCAGCCCGGCCTCCTGCAGCGCCGCCACCACCGACCACGACTTCACGCCGCCGGTGATCAGCAGCACCTTCTTGCCTTCAAGCCGCGGGGTGTAAGCCTTGATCGCCGCCCACGCCTTGGCCTCTTCGCGTGCGATCAGAGCTTCGGTACGGGCCATCAGCTCGTCGGGCGCGCCGCGGGCGATCAGCAGCCGGGCGATCTGACGCAGCGATTCGGAGGTGTCGCTGATGCCGTAGAACGAGCCTTCGAAATACGGGATGCCGTAGCGCTCTTCCATCTTGCGCGCGACGTTGATCATCGCGGTCGAGCACACCATCATGGCGGCGCGGGCGCGGTGCGACTGCGCAACTTCGTGATAGCGCGCATCGCCCGACAGGCAGGACAGGATGCGGATGCCGAGCTCGTCGAGCAGCGGCTTGACCTGCCACAATTCGCCCGCGACGTTGTATTCGCCGATGATGTTGATGTCGTAGGGAGTGGTGAATTCCGGCTCCTGGGTGCCGATCACGTAATCGAGCATCGCCTCGCCGGCGAGCTTGTTGCCGAGGTTCTTCGGGCCGACGAAACCGGGCGAGATGATCGGAATGCAGGGCTTGCCGAACCTCTCGGCCGCCACCTTGCAGACGGCGACGATGTCGTCCCCCATCATCGCCGGCACGCAGGTCTGATACACGAAGACTGCGGGCGGATCGTACTTCTCGATGATTTCCTTGATCGACCGGAACAGCCGCTTCTCGCCGCCAAAAATGACGTCGTTCTCGCCCATGTCGGTGGTGAAGCCAGTGCGATACAGCTTCGAGCCGGACGACTTGGTGCCGCGGTTATCCCAGGACGAGCCTTCGCAGGCGATCGGGCCGTGCACCAGATGCGCGACGTCGACGATCGGCTGCAGCGCGATCTTGGCGCCGTCGAAGGCGCAGCCGCCGGCTGCGCCCCCCGGCTGCAGTGGTTTGCTGCAGCCTTTCTTGCGTTGCTTGTCGGACTTGGCCTGATTGGCCGCACAACCAGGCTCGTTGAAGACCTCTTGAATCTTGTCTGCGAGTCTGGTCATGCGGCGCTCCTGACAGTCAGGTGGTCCGAAGCTTCGGCATCAGCGGATGATGTCGAAACTGATGTCGGTCTTGCCGGAGACGTTGGTCGACTTGTCCATCTCGTCGAAGATCTTGTCGAGGATCTTGACCAGGACGTTCATCGACCCCTGATAGCCCCACACCGGCGCACGGTGATGGTGATGGCGATCGAAGATCGGGAAGCCGAGACGGATCAGCGGGGTGCCGGTGTCGCGCTCGAGATACTTGCCGTAGGTGTTGCCGATCATGAAGTCGACCGGTTCGGTGAACAGCAGCGAGCGCAGATGCCAGAGATCCTTGCCGGCGTAGACCTTGCAGCCGGCGCCGAACGGCGAGCTATCGAGAAGCGCCTGCACCTTGGCTTCCCAGGTCTTGTTGCCGTTGGTCGCCAGGATGTGGGTGGGTTCGCCGCCGAGTTCCAGGATGAATTCGGCGAGGCCGTAGCACAGGTCCGGATCGCCATAGATTGCGAACTTCTTGCCGTGGATGTGGGCGGCCGAGTCGGCGATGGCGTCGACGAGTCGGCCACGCTCCTTGGTCAGCGCTTCCGGGATCGCCTTGCCGGTGATGCGCGACACCGCCTGCAGGAAGCGGTCGGTGCCGGTGACGCCGACCGGGTGATTGAACGCGACCACTTCCTGGCCATGGTCGGCGATCGTCGCCAGGGTCTTCTCGGTGCAGAACTCCTGCATCGAGATCGTCGCCTTGGCGTGGATGGCGTTGGCGGCCTGCTCCAGCGTGGTGCCGCCGTCGTACATCCGGAACTCGCCGTCGGCCGGGGTGTCCCAGACGTCGCTGTTGTCACCGAAGATGGTGTATTCGACGCCCATGGTGTCGAAGATGCGCTTGATTTCGCGGAGGTTACCGACGGTGTAGCCGTCGAAGCCGCCGAGGAAGTTGATCGACTCGTTGGGCTTGCGCTCGAGCTTCGGCGCGGTGCCGGACTTGCCGTCCCAGAAGTGTTCGACCACGCCCTTCATGGTGTTGTCGTAGCCGGTGATGTGGCTGCCGACGAACGCCGGGGTGTGGGCGTAGGTGACGTCGAAGTCCGTCGGGACCGAGCCCTTCTCCTTGGCGTTCTTGATGAACGCATTGAGGTCGTCACCGATGACTTCCGCCATGCAGGTGGTCGAGACCGCAATCATCTTCGGCTTGTACAGCGCATAGGCGTTGGCCAGGCCGTCGATCATGTTGTTGAGGCCGCCGAACACCGCGGCGTCTTCGGTCATCGACGACGACACGCAGGAGGTCGGCTCCTTGAAGTGCCGGGTGAAGTGGCTGCGATAATAGGCGACGCAGCCCTGCGAACCGTGCACGAACGGCAGCGTCTTTTCGAAGCCGACCGCTGCGAACACTGCGCCGAGCGGCTGGCAGGCCTTGGCCGGGTTGATGACGAGAGCTTCGCGGGCGAAGTTCTTGTCCTGATATTCCTTGGTCTTGGTCCAGTCCGAGACGCGCGCGACCTCGGCTTCGCCAACATAATTCTCGAAATTCTTCCGCTTGTTCTCCATCAACTCTTCGTACTGGGGCTCACGGAAGAGGTCGAAGTGATCGCGGATCTTCTCTGCGGTCTCGGTCATGGTGATGTCTTTCCCAAGAATTCGGTGTCGCGGCGCTTCCGGCGGCTGGCGCCGGAAGCGCCGGTGTGAAGGTTCAGCTCAGCTCCAAGGTGCCTTGGTCAGTTTCCAGACCGGGGCATTGATGGCGATGTCCATGTCGCGGGCGAAGATGCCGAACCCGTCGTAGCCATGATAGGGGCCTGAATAGTCCCAGGAATGCATCTGCCGGAACGGAACGCCCATCTTCTGGAAGATGTATTTTTCCTTGACGCCGGAGCCGACCAGGTCGGGCTGCACCTTCTCGACGAACTTCTCGAATTCGTAGCCGGTGACGTCGTCGTAGATCAGCGTGCCGTCCTTCACGTAATGGGTGGTGCGCTGATAGTCGTCGTTATGGGCGAACTCGTAGCCGGTGCCGACCACTTCCATGCCGAGGTCTTCGTAGGCGCCGATGACGTGGCGCGGACGCAGACCGCCGACATAGAGCATCACCTTCTTGCCTTCGAGGCGCGGGCGATATTTGGCGATCACCGCCTCCATCTGCGGCTTGTACTTGGCGATGACGCGCTCGGCGCCTTCCTTGATCTTGTCGTCGAACTTGGACGCGATCTCGCGCAAGCTCGCCTCGATCTTGGACGGGCCGAAGAAGTTGTATTCCACCCACGGAATCCCGAACTTCTCTTCCATGTGCCGCGTGATGTAGTTCATCGAGCGGTAGCAGTGCAGGATGTTCAGCTTCGCCTTCGGGGTGTTCTCCAGCTCGGCGATGGTGCCGTCGCCGGACCACTGCGCGATCACGCGGAGGCCCATTTCCTCGAGCAGGATGCGCGAGGCCCAGGCGTCGCCGCCGATGTTGTAGTCGCCGATGATCGCGACGTCGTAGGGGGTCGACTGGAAACCCGCGTTCTTCTCGCCGGCCTTGTCGAACACCCAGTCACGGATCACGTCGTTGGCGATGTGGTGGCCGAGCGACTGCGACACGCCGCGGAAGCCCTCGCAGCGCACCGGGATGATCGGCTTGCCGTCATACTGCTTCGACTTGGCCTTGGAGACCGCCTCGATGTCGTCACCGATCAGACCGATCGGGCATTCCGACTGCACCGAGATGCCCTTGGACAGCGGGAACAGCTCCTGGATCTCGTCGATGATCTTGCCGAGCTTCTTGTCGCCGCCGAAGACGATGTCCTTCTCCTGGAAGTCGGAGGTGAACTGCATCGTGCCGAAGGTGTCGACGCCGGTGGTGCCCTTGTAATAGTTGCGGCGCGAGCCCCACGAGTATTGGCCGCAGCCGACCGGGCCGTGGCTGATGTGGACCATGTCCTTGATCGGACCCCACACCACGCCCTTCGAGCCGGCGTAGGCGCAACCGCGGATCGTCATCACGCCCGGGATCGACTTGATATTGGACTTGACCGAGCACTCCGCCTTCTCGGCGTCGTACGTGTTGAGATGCTTGGCGCGACGCTTGGCCGACTTGTCCGGATAGGCCTCCAGGACTTCGCCGATCAGCTTCTTGTTACGTTCCTTGATGTCCGCGGGGGATTCTGCGACTGCGGTGCTCATCGATTGTTCCTCGTGTCTGGGGCCGCCGGGATGGCGGCCGGCCGCGCTGGGCGACCGGCCTGGCTGATGCGATCAGGCGGACGCGGCGGCCGCCTTGGCGGCTTCCTTGGCGGCGAGTTCGGCGAGCTGCTGCTCCTCGGTCTTCATGATGCCGAAGTCGAGCAGCATCTCTTCGAGCTCTTCCATGGTGATCGGAGTCGGGATGGTGCCGTTGCCGCAGTTGGCGTGCACCTTGTTGGCCAGTTCCCGATATTCCTTCGCCTGCTGGCTGTCCGGCGCGTACTGGATCACGGTCTGGCGGCGGAGCTCGGCGTGCTGCACGATGTTGTCGCGCGGCACGAAGTGGATCAGCTTCGAGTTCAGCTTCTTGGCCAGCGCTTCGGCGAGGTCGAGCTCGCGGTCCGTCTGGCGCTCGTTGCAGATCAGGCCGCCGAGGCGGACGCCGCCCGACGAGGCGTACTTCAGAATGCCCTTGGAGATGTTGTTGGCGGCGTACAGCGCCATCATCTCGCCCGACATGACGATGTAGATTTCCTGCGCCTTGTTCTCGCGGATCGGCATCGCGAAGCCGCCGCACACCACGTCGCCGAGCACGTCGTAGGAGACGTAGTCGACATCTTCATAGGCGCCGTTCTCTTCGAGGAAGTTGATCGCGGTGATGACGCCGCGGCCGGCGCAGCCGACGCCCGGTTCCGGACCACCGGCTTCGGTGCACTTGATGCCCTTGTAGCCGATCTTCATCACGTCTTCGAGTTCGAGGTCTTCCACCGAACCGGCTTCAGCGGCGAGGCTGAGCACGGTGTCCTGCATCTTGGTGTTGAGGATCAGGCGGGTGGAGTCCGCCTTGGGGTCGCAGCCGACGATCAGGATCTTCTGCCCCATCTCGACCAGCGCCGCGAGCGTGTTCTGCGAGGTGGTCGACTTGCCGATGCCGCCCTTGCCGTAGAATGCGATTTGCCGAAGTGCCATGTTTTCTCTCCGTTGACCTAATGCCGTTTGATCGATTTGCGCCGAGGCGCAGCCTTCTTCCGTTCAAAACCGTCGCACGGCTCAGATGCGGACGTTGCCCTTCGCAGTCACTGCTCGGCCAACCATCCCTCGCCTTGCTGATCCCTGTTTTGCAACGACCGTGCCAAGCCTCGCCGGAGACGAAAAACCGAATGAATTCGCGGAGATGTACAATGCTCGGGTAGAATGTACGCACATGTTTAGAATCCGACATCGCGGCCGAGCGGACGACATCCCAGGGGGCGGCTGTTAGAAACGAAACAAACTGATACCGGCTGGGGGGAGCTAAGCGAGACTCTGTCGCAACTCGAGCCCGCCTTCACCGCGTCGTTGCGAACGAGGCGAAGCAATCCAGTGCCCGGCGCATGGGACTGCTGGGTTGCTAGGTCGCGGAGCGTATGCCCAGAAGGCGCAAAGCGCCGCTCCGGGTGTTGCTCATCATGGCGAGCAGCGAGATCGCGGGTGATTGAGGACGGCGCGTCTAAGACAGCTCTGTTTTGACAGAATCGCAACCGCGCTCCGGGATGCTCATCACAGGCAGAACCTCATGGTGAGGAGGCGCGAAGCGCCGTCTCGAACCATGCGACGCAGGCGATGCGGCTCCGCATCCTTCGAGACGCCCGGCTGCGCCGGGCTCCTTGTATTAGCGCGATCTGCTATCCTTCATCATTCCCTTCGGGGAATGCCCCGTCCCGGACGGCCATCCGGGACGGGGCGCCGGT